>NZ_CP092784.1:802500-2330000 GCF_023539285.1 Enterococcus sp. LX10
AAAGATGAGAAGACTAAAAATAAAAAATAGTAAATTACTAGCTACTTTAGTATTGCTATTCCAAACTGTAAATACGGGTATAACACCACTTATCGCTCATGCAGAAGAAAGAGATTATCCTGAAGAAGTAACAATTGAGTATGATGCTAATAATATTTACAATGTTTTTGGGGTGTATAATAATGGAAAAGTTTTTAATACGCATACAGCCCCTACCTATGCTAATTATAAAGGGAAGAAGCAACCTGTTTTCTGCATTGAGCCAGAAGTGAATATTATTAATCCAATCAATCCAGGTTATGAAAAAAATCCTTTAGCTGATATGCCAGACCGCGCAAAATTAGTTTCCATTTTATGGAAAAAGGTTGGTAAAGATCCTGATACCCAAGCCGTTGCGCAAAAAATCATCTGGCAAGTAGCTAATGGTTATACTATCCATACCATGACTCGTCCAGACGGCAGTACAGTAGATATTCCAAGCATTGAAGCAAAAATCAATAAAGTTGTCCAAGACTATCAAAAAAAACCAAGCTTTGATGGAACGACAACCAAACTAAACTTAGGAAAATCGACTGTTTTAACAGATACGAATCAATTAAACTTGTCAGAATTTAATAAAGTGGTCAAAAATACTGCGAACATTGACTATCATGTGAACGGTAACCAATTAACTTTGAGTACGAATGAACAGTCAAAATCGGGTATACTCACACTAGAAAAGTCAGAAGGAACAGGCACGCCAGTTGCTTATAAAAAAGCTGGTGTACAAACCGTGATGGCGGGTGCCATTGATAAACCAACGACTTATACAGTCAAACTGGATATAGAAACAAAAGGCAAATTAAAAATTACAAAGATAGATAAAGAGTCAGGTCAAAAATTACCAGGAACAGTCTTTCATTTAGATTTTGGCGGAAAGTTTCCTACACAAGAAGTGACAACAGGGGCTGATGGAACCAGTCTAATTGAGGAGATTCCTCATAACACAAAAGTGACTATTACTGAAAAATCTGTTCCAGCGCCGTATACGATTGACCCAACGCCGCTTTCTGCCACCATCAAAGCAGGTGAAACGATTGAAAAAGTATCTAAGAACCTTCGTGAAAAAGGACAGATCGTTTTAGATAAAAAAGGTGTTGAAACAGGAACCACCCTTTGGAATGAACATTACTCATTAGCGGGCAATCAGTTTGAGATACGTAAAGAGACCCCAGATGGACCGATTGTTCAAACGATAACTACGGATGCAAAAGGACATGCAGAAACGTCAAAAGATGTTTTAAAAGCGTTAGAATTGGGAACTTATTATGTGACTGAAAGTAAAGCCAGTGCAGGGTTTGTAAATACGTTTAAACCAGTCAAAGTAGTCTTAGCTTATCAAAATCAAACTGTGCCTGTTTCAGTAGAATATGTAAAAGGGACCAACCAAGAAATTACAGGACAAACCACTTTAACCAAAGAAGACAAAGATACAGGAGCGGACACGCAAGGAAGGGCTACGTTTAAAGGGGCACAATATACCTTATTCTATGGAGAAACCAATCAAAATCATGCTAAAGATACCCCTGTAAAATGGCAAGATGAAAGTCATCCAGAAGCTATAAAAGGTGAGAAAGCCTCTGAACAAGAAGTAACGTTAACCGTTGATAAAGAAAATCAAGTGGGAGTGAAACACTTAGCCATTTCCAATTATTATTGGAAAGAAACTAAAGCACCTATTGGTTATACCTTAGACCAAACAAAATACCCAGTAACTATTACCAAAGTAGATGACCATCAAGAAAATGCCGTGATTACACAAAACGTAACTGCCAAAGAACAAGTGATTCGTTTTGGTTTTGATTTTTTCAAATTTGCGAATTCTGCTTCTGGTTCAACTAGTAGTGGTTTCAATGATTTAAACTTTAAATTAACTCCGATTAAACCAACGTTACCCATTACAGGTGCAGACGATGAAGCAACAACGGGCTTTAACGAAGTGTTAGGTTTTGATGGCTATGGTAAGTTTGAAAATATTCCTTTTGGTGATTACCGTTTTGAAGAAGTAAAAGCACCAACTGGTTTTCAAAAGATTCAACCATTAGTAATTCATTCTACCTTCCAAGAAAATA
Organism: Enterococcus sp. LX10; assembly: GCF_023539285.1. Lineage (NCBI taxonomy): Bacteria > Bacillati > Bacillota > Bacilli > Lactobacillales > Enterococcaceae > Enterococcus > Enterococcus sp. LX10. The sequence goes on from NZ_CP092784.1 coordinate 804,612, forward strand.
CTACGAATTATGAAGCGAGTCAGTACGTTTTTACTATTACCGAAGAAGGTCAGAAAGAGCCTATTAAAGTAGTCAAAGTACCCTATAAAGAATTAACGAATCAAACTTTTTCCGTTCACTTAAATCGTCTTATGCTTTATGACAAGCCAGAAACAGAAAATCACCTTTCTTCTTTAGCAACTTGGCAATCAGGAGAAAAAAATTTAGAAACAATGAAAAATCCAACGATAGTAGACCGTTTAAGTTATAACTTGAATGCGGTTAAAAAAGATTGGTATGTTGTTACAAAAATGGTAGATGTTGTAGCAACGAAAAAAGCTCAAGAAAAAGATAAACAGGCGAAACCAATTATTGTTAAGGAAGATAAAACAACTCTAGCAAATGAGCAAAAAACAGGAACTTGGGAAATGAAACATTCATTAACGACAGAACAAGCAGCGGGTAAAACGCTGGTTTTATTTAATGAAGTGTACGAAAATCAAGCAGCCTATGACAAAGGAGCAAAACCAATCGCTATTGATGCTGATTTGAATAACCAAGCACAAACTGTGAAAGCAAAAACTAAACAACAGGTAATTATTCAAACTAAAGCACATGGAGCAGATGGTCGTAATACCTTTACTTATGGCGATGTTTTGGCTATGTATGATGATGTAAAAATTACCCATGATCTTTTAGACGGAACCAAAGAAGCATTTGAAACAAAACTATATGCGTTACTCCCTAATGGCACCAATCAACTTATCTGGTCTTCTGGAAAAATTGATTATGCAGTGGATGATGCCACGTTTACTAAAACGATTTTGACAGAAAAAATTGATACGAGTCGTTATCCAAAAGGGGCTCGATTTACATTTACAGAAACCAATTATGATAAAAACGGTAAAGTAAATGGTGAACACAACAAAGACCTAACAGAACAAACACAAACTTTAACACCAAAAGAAGAACAAAAAACTGTCGTTCCGCAAGAATCGAAACCAACGATTTCTGTGCCAAATCAAAGGAAAGCATCGTTCCCAAATACTGGGGAAAAACGTTCTTCTGCATTATTGGTAGTTGGTTTTACATTGATGTTTGCTGTTGCAGGCTATTATGTTTGGCGCCATCGGGACTAATGGATGAAAGAAAAACAGAATCATGGCTTACAGCGCGCACGTTATCCACCAGTTTTGCTGGAAATAACGTGCTTATTTTAATAAAAAGAAAAGAGGAAAAAAGATGGAATTAAAATTTGTCGTACCGAATATGGAGAAAACATTTGGTCACTTGACCTATGCTGGAGAAGGAGAAGTTCTAACTGAAGGAAGTGGCAGAAATCGGGTAGTTATTGGCCGGAGTTATCACTTATATTCAGATATCCAACGAGCAGATGATATTGAAATTATTGTAGCACCAGAAGCAGGTGAAAAGATTTTTAAGGATGGGGAGCTAGTCAAAGTAGTGAATCCAAAGATCCAAGTAGAAGGTTATCAAATTGATAACCGTGGCTATACGAATTATCTTTTGACAGTTGATGATTTAGTGAAAGTAAATGGAGGAATGTAAATATGAGATTAGCTGAAGGAATTATCATTAACCAAGAAAAAACATTTGGGACATTAAAGTTTTCTGCATTACGTCGAGAAGTTCGAAAACAAAATGAAGATGGTACGGTTAGTACAGAAATCAAAGAACGAACCTATAATTTAAAATCCAGTACACAAGGGCGAATGATCCAAGTTAGTATCCCTGCAGATGTTCCTTTAAAAGAGTTTTCTTATGATGCGGAAGTCGAACTGGTACAACCAACTGTAGATACCGTGGCTAACTATGTCTTCCGAGAAGGAACGACTGTCAGCTGGTTCATTAAAGCGGAAGATTTAATTTTGAAAAAGAATAGCAACGTTTCACAGCAACAAGAAAAGCCTGTTCCTAAGAAATAATGAGATTCCAACGTAGAAAAGGCAAAAAGATTTATCCAAGAGATACACAGTTAATTTATCGCTTTATCTTTAGTATGAATCTGTTGATTTTAACTGTTACCGTAGGCTTTTTTCACTACCGACAACTTTACAATATGACAAATAAAATTATTCAAAATCAATCTTTAGATAGACAGCTAGGTACATTTCACTGGCTGTCTCTTTTTGTTTCAGTGTTTATTCAAGGGATAGTAATGATTTTGTATTTAAAGTGTTTCCAAAATCATTGGCAAAGTTTGAAGCATCGTCAGAAATTGGCGCGAATGTTCATGGAGAATCATTGGTATGAAGTTATGCAAGTACAAAATACTCATTTTTTTAAAGATTTTAATCCACGTTCAAAAGAAAAGATAACTTATTTTCCTAAAGTTTTCTATCGACAGAGTAATGGGTTGATTCATATTTTAGTTGAAATTTCTCTAGGAAAATACCAAGAACCACTATTGAATCTTGAAAAGAAATTAGAAAGTGGGCTTTATTGTGAGCTGACAGAGAAAGAGCTAAAAGACTCTTATGTCGAATACACGTTGCTTTACGACATGATTGCCAACCGAATTTCTAGTGAGGAGATGTATTCAGAAAAAGGTTCTTTAAAGTTAATGAAAAATTTGGATTGGTCCTATGATACCTTGCCACATTTGTTAATTGCAGGAGGAACTGGAAGTGGAAAAACCTATTTTATTTTAACGCTGATTGAAGCTCTAGTAAAAGCTCAAGCCACGGTATTTGTCTTGGATCCTAAAAATGCGGATTTAGCTGACTTACAAACCGTGATGCCCAATGTTTCTTCATCTAAAGATGATATCTCTCAATGTGTGGAAGATTTTTATAGTCAAATGATGCAGCGTAGCAAAGACATGAAGCAGCTGCCCAACTATAAAACAGGAGAAAGCTATGCTTATTTAGGCTTGGCTCCTAACTTTTTAATTTTTGATGAATATGTAGCCTTTATGGAAATGTTAACGCCAAAAGAAAGTGCCAATATTCTAAATAAATTGAAACAAACTGTCATGCTAGGACGTCAAGCAGGGTTCTTTTTAATATTGGCTTGTCAACGTCCTGATGCGAAATATTTAGGTGATGGCATCCGAGATCAGTTTAATTTACGTGTTGCGCTAGGAAGAATGAGTGATTTAGGTTATTCCATGATGTTTGGCGAAACTAATAAACAATTTTTCTTAAAGAAAATCAAAGGCCGTGGCTATATTGATACAGGAACCAACGTCATTAGTGAATTTTATACACCGATTGTACCAAAAGGGCATGATTTTTTAGTTGAAATTCAAACAATTATTGAAAAAAATAACCATCAATAAAGGAGGAGCTTGTGGAATTTTTAGATTTATTTGCCGGTATTGGTGGCTTTCGATTAGGAATGGAAATGGCAGGTCACCATTGTGTTGGCTTTTGTGAAATTGATAAATATGCCAGAAAGAGTTATCAAGCGATACATCAGACGAAAGGAGAAATAGAATTACATGACATTACCAGTGTCTCAAACGAATTTATTCGATCTATCGGACATACCGACATTCTCTGTGGCGGATTTCTGTGCCAAGCTTTTTCAATTGCGGGAAAAAGACAAGGTTTCGCAGATACTCGAGGAACTCTCTTCTTTGAAATTGCTCGCTTCACCGCTATTCTCAGACCTCGGTTTTTATTCCTTGAAAATGTCAAAGGATTGCTTAACCACGAAAGAGGGGCTACGTTCGAGACAATCCTCCGAACGCTGTATGAACTTGGGTATGATGTGGAATGGGCGTGTCTTAACTCTAAAGCCTATGTACCACAAAATCGAGAGCGAGTATTCATTATTGGACATTCTCGAGCAGAACGTACCCCACAAATATTTCCTCTCACCAGAGAAGACAAACCAGTTATTCATCCGAAGAAAGGAATAATTGTTGTAGGCAAATTACCAGAAAAATACCAACAAAGCAGTCGCGTTTTCTCAACGGATAGTCTTTCACCCACGCTAACTACAAAAGTAGAATCACCAAAAATATTAGTTCGAAAGTCCAATCAACAGGTCGAACGTGTCTATCCAGGAGATAGCGTCAATTTATCTTATCCCAATTCTCAAACACGGCGAGGTCGAGTAGGTAAACAAGTGGCGCATACCTTCAAGCCGGAAACTCTGTCACCGTTCCGGTTATTTTTGATATTGCTAGACAATTAAAGGATTGAAAGAAAGGTGAATTCAATGGATTACGATGCGTTGATCGGTGAATTATACGATATTTGCCATGAATATGAACATCATGTGACGGGAGAAGATGAAAAAGAATTACTTTATCTCCAACAGTTGTATGCTTTAAATTTCGAGGTACGTAAAAATGGAGTGAAAGGACTGGGAGAGTCAGAAGTACAAGACGTGGATGACGATGTACGCATTGAATTTCAATCTATTTTAGCGACCCTTTCCCGACTTTCGGATTGTTCGCCTTTTCCAAATGTCAGTCTTCATTTAGACGGTCTAAGAGAATAACTTCAAAAGGAAGGAATTGATGGATTAAAACCATGATAGGCAATCATTGTGGAGGGCTTTGCCTCAAGCAAACTGCCCTTCACAATGATTTGGCCTGTTCATGATTGGACGAAGTCCAATCATGAGGCACAAGCCCCCTTTATCTAACAGGGGGGTAGAAAAACACAAATAAATGTGTAAATAGGATAAACAACTATTGTCTTATCAACATTTATATCAAGTATACAAAGTGTGAACAAAGACTTTTTGGTTCACAGATTTGGAGGGAATGTGTTTGGCACAAAAATTTACTTCTGAACAATTGAAAAAGAAGAGAATAGACTATGGACTATCACAAAATAAGTTAGCTTTAGCCTGTGGCATTTCTCGAGAATATTTCAATAAAATCGAAACTGGATTAATAGAACCTTCTCAATCATTGAGAGAAGAAATCTTTCAACATTTAGAAAGCTTTAATCCAGAACTACCATTAACCTTGTTGTTTGATTATATCCGGATTCGTTTTCCAACGACTAATGTTAAGAAAATAACGGAAACAATTTTACGTTTGCGTTTTGATTATATGATTCATGAAGATTACGCGTTTTATTCTTATCAAGAACAGTATGTGATGGGAGATATTATTGTGATGGTTTCCCAGGAGAAAGACAAAGGTGTTTTGCTTGAACTAAAAGGGCGTGGTTGTCGTCAATATGAAACGTTTCTCTTAGCCCAACAACGAACGTGGCATGATTTTTTCTGCGATTGTTTGGCAGTCGGTGCAGTAATTAAGCGCTTGGATTTAGCCATTAATGATCGAACAGGAATTTTAGCTATTCCTGAATTAACGAAGAAGTGTAAAAACGAAGAATGTATTTCTTTATTTCGTAGTTTTAAAAGCTATCGTTCTGGTGAATTATTGAGGAATCATGAAAAAGTTGGTATGGGCAACACCTTGTACATTGGTAGTTTAAAAAGTGAAGTATATTTTTGTTTGTATGAAAAAAATTACGAACAATACGTGAAATTAGGAATTCCACTAGAAGAAGCAGAAACAAAAAATCGTTTTGAAATTCGCTTGAAAAATGAACGTGCGTATTTAGCATTAATTGATTTTGTGAAAAATAGAAACATTGAAAAAACGGCTTTTTCCATTATTAACCATTATTTACGCTTTGCGGATAATGATGGAAATAAGCAGCGATCGAAGTGGCCAACCAATGAACGATGGCTCTGGTTTATTGGAAAAAATCGCCAAGAACTACGGTTAACGACAGAACCGCAACCGTATACCATTGAACGAACTTTAAACTGGTTAGCCCATCAAGTAGTTCCTACATTAAAAATGGCTATGAAATTAGACCAGCTTCAGCAGACACACCATGTGAAAAAAATGATTGTAGAAGCAGAATTAACAGAAAAACATCAAAAGATTTTGAAACAACAAAGTCACAAACTGAATGAATTAATTTTATAAGGAAAAGAGGAAAAAGAATGAATTTTGGACAGAATTTATATCAATGGTTTTTGAGTAACGCTCAGTCTTTAGTGTTATTAGCCATCGTTGTGATTGGCTTATATCTAGGTTTTAAAAGAGAATTTTCCAAGTTAATCGGATTTTTAGTGATTGCCTTGATAGCTGTTGGTTTAGTTTTTAATGCCCAAGGAGTGAAAGATGTTCTACTAGGACTTTTCAACCGAATAGTGGGCGCATAGACAGAAAGGAATTAAAAAAAATGGATGAACTGCGTGTCTATATTGCAAATTTAGGGAAATATAACGAAGGAGAACTAGTTGGCGAATGGTTTACTTTACCAGTTGATGAAGAAAAAGTAGCCGAGCAGATTGGTTTAAATGACATTTATGAAGAATATGCGATTCACGATTATGAGTTACCTTTTGAAGCCGACGAATATACTTCTTTGGAAGAACTAAATCGATTAGCCACATTAGCACAAGAGTTGGAAGGCATGCCTTTTGAAGATTCTATTCAAGAAATTCAGCAAGCCTTTTTTAATAGCTTTGAAGAAATGGTGGAACATAAAGATGATATTGTCTGTTATTCAGATTGCGAAACAATGGCTGATGTCGCCGCTTCTTTAGTAGAAGAAGGCATGTTAGGCGAAATACCAGCAAAATTGGTGAATTATATTGATTATGAAGCCTTTGGACGAGATTTGGAATTGGAAGGGAATTTTTTGATTACTAGGAATGGAGTTTTTGAGTACTAGCTCAATAATAGAGCAAGATAAATCAAAGTTTTTGTTAGAATATTTTTAAATTGTTAATTATTATTAATGATGGAACTTACTTCTATTTCAATGATATAATAATACTTGAAATGGAAGTGAGTATACTAATGTTTTTCAATAAATTTAAACAAATGATTGAAACTTTAAAATCAAAATATAATAAACAAAATGAAAAAACAACGACCAATACTGATGAAACAATGAATTTTTTTGATTTAATGCCTGTCACTAGCTTATCTGAAGATGAAATGAAAGGTTACAAAGAAGCACTTGATTTTGCTATTAATGATGAACGAATAAAAAATGTGGCAGTAACTGGCTCTTATGGTTCAGGTAAAAGTAGTATAATAGAAAGTTATAAAAATATTATAGAAAATGAAGGTAGAAATATTAATTTTCTTCATATTTCTCTTGCTCATTTTGATGAGTCTGAGGTAAGTAAGATAGCAAAAGATAATAAATTAGGAGAAGACTCTTCTAGCACAGAAAAGATGAAGGTAAAATTAGAAGGCCAAATATTAAATCAGCTTTTACATCAGGTTGATTCCAAAAGAATTCCACAAACAATTTTTAGAGTTAAATCTCCTGAAAAAAGTAGGTTATTTTTCTTACGGATAACGATATTGATTATAATATCGTTGCTAGCTATTTTGAATTTTTTTGAAATAAAACCAATACATGAAAAAATCAGAGTAGTCTATAATATGTTCCCTTTTCCATTTTTGTCATCTGAAATAGAAGTGCTTATAAATAGTGTAATCGTAGTGGCTACCCTAGGGATTTTAATTTATTATTTTGTGAAACTCCAGACTAATAAAAAGATTATAAAAAAATTTAGTTTGAAAAACTCATCTTTTGAAACGAATATTGAAATATTTAACAATAGTGAAGATTCTTATTTTGATAAATATTTAGATGATGTTTTATATTTGTTCATTAATTCAGATGCTGATGTGATAGTTTTTGAGGACATTGATAGATTTAAAGGAAACTCAATTTTTGAAAAACTAAAAGAAATAAATACCCTGGTAAATAATAAACTAAAAAACAGTAGTTTAAAGAAGAATAAGCAAATTTTTTTATATTTACTTAAAGATGATACATTTTTTTCTAAAGATAGAACAAAATTTTTTGATTTTTTAATCTCGGTTGTTCCTGTTATGACTGGCGCAAATGCCTATGAAAAGATTTTAGAATATATTGAGAAGGCTAAATTAAATCCTGTTAAAAAGAGTCTAGATAGTGGGGAAGTTTTGAAAAACGATAAGAGCTTTGATAAAACTTTTCTTCAAAAAGTTACACTTTATATCGATGATTTAAGGTTACTAAAGAATATTATCAATGAGTATCAGATTTACAATGCAAATATTGATTTAGTTAGTAATAAATTAGACATGAATAATTTATTGGCAATGATTATATACAAAAATATATTTCCTTCAGATTATTCTGATTTATTGATGGGGCGCGGGTTTACCTATACAGTAATTCAAGACAAAGAAGTATATATAAATAATCGTATAAAAATGTTAGAGGAAAATATTAATCATATACAGAAAAGTTTAGAAAAAAGTGATGAGGAGACAATTAATGATTTAGCAGAATTAGAACTGCTTATGATTCAAAAATATGGATATAACTTTAGTCGTAGCTATATTGAGCCAGAAGATCCCCCTAAACAACGATTGGATAAACTTAAAAGCTCTTCTTATATAGGATTTAATATGAATGGACGTTCATCTAGTGAATTACCTGAAACTGTATTTGAGCTAATAGTTAATGATAAAGAATACATTCAGAGAAAACAAGCTATTTTAGATAAGAATCCAGTGAAAGTCGAAGAGCTAAATAAAAAAATATCTGAACTAAGAGTACAAATTGCTAAGGCATCTGTTCAGCCATTAAAAAACGTTATAACGAGAGAGGATATTTTAGCTAAACTAGAAAAGTACGCGGATATGAAGAATAGCCAGTATATTGAACTTTTGATTTATTTGATAACAGAAGGTTATATTTCAGAAAGTTATTCTGATTATATGACATATTTTTACGAAAAGGGTTTAAAAAGTACTGACAAAATTTTCCTTCGTAGTATTGTTGAGAATAATCCATTGAGTAGATTACATCCTTTGACTAAGGACGATGAAGTTGCTGAAGAAGTTTTAGATAGGATATCCACGGAAGACTATTTAAAACAAGCTATTCTGAATTTTGACTTTTTTACTTTGGTTATTGAAAAAATAAGCAATTTACAGAAACTTAATAACATATTTACTTTAATTGATGACGACTATGAATTTTATATAAACTATTATCAAAACATTAGGGACTTTGAAAAAAAAGACTGGAAAAATACAGATGAATTGATAAAATCTCTCATTAATAAGACGAATATGCATCTTCCAAATTTAATTGATACTATTTATAAAGAAGTTAATTTCAAAGAGTTACTTGACGTGTTTGCTTATGATTTTTTAAAATATTCAACTCCAAAACAAATAATGGAAATTACAAAAGAAACCCAAGAATTACAAAATTATGTTAAACATAGTAGCAGATTTTTAGATCAAATATCTAACATAAATACTGTTTTTATTAGTAAAGTACTTTTACTAAAAATAAAATTTACTCATGTAGATTTTTCAACAATAGATAGAGATTTAGGAGAATTATTGTTAGAAAAAAATTTGTATGAAATAAATAAAGAAAATATATTTTCTATTCTTACATTCTATGATAAAGAAACACTTGAAAACATTAATTTGAAAAATCTAACTTTAATTCAAAAAAGTAGTAAGCCAAATTTCAAATCCTATATTCAAGACAATATAGAAGAATATTTGCTTTTAATTAGCTCTTCTCAACATTCGGATGAAGAAAATGTTATTTATGATCTTTTAAATAATGAAAAAATTTCAGATGAAATACTAGAAAGTTATTTAAAGAATAATTTAACAACAACAGGATTCTTAAGTAATATTAACAGTATAGAACGACAATCTTTGGCATTAGATTATGGATTTGCTGAGAGAAACTATCTGAACATTATTGAATATTTTGAAAAAAATAATATGGTTTGGAATTCAACTCTGACTAATTTTGTTAATAATAATCTAAATAATTTTGAGAAATTCGATTTAAATATGAAAGATGCGCTTGTTGAAAGTGATCTAGAGGAAATGTTTACTAAACAAACAATCTATAACAATGATTTAAATGATGATATTTATCGGAATATATTATCTATTTTAGATTATAAAGAATCCAATTTTACTATTGATTATTTGTCAGAATCAAAGATAGATATTTTATTGGAACTTAATAAAATTTTATTGAATCATGAGACACTTGCTACTTTTAGAAACTATTATCCAGCATCACTCACTAAGTTTATTATTCTAAACATCCATGCTTATATTGAATATTTAGAAATAGAGGATGGGGAATATACAGAGAATGAAATGTTATCTGTCATATATTCTTTAGAATTCGATGAAGTGTCTGAATCGACTGAAATAAAATTACTTTCATATATTTCGGAAGCACCTATTCTTATTAAAGATGTTAATTTTAGTGATTTGGGTATATCATTAATTATTAGAGACCATATCGATGAAAAAGAGTATGCTGTTTTATTTAGAGAATATAGTGACTTTAAAAAACTGGCTAAACAAGAAATTATAAGATTAGCTGAGAACATGGTCACTGATAAGACTATATTTGATTACAAGATTGAAAAATCACTTGTTAAAGATTTGTTGGATAAAGATACTCTAGGTTATCAAGAAAAGCAAGAATTATTTTCCGCTTTTATAGAGCTTTTTGATAAAAAAGAAATTCAAGATTATCTGCCAAGCGTTGGACTTAGCCAACTACAGACGATATTTGTTAATAATAAAAGACCTAAAGTACCAGCAAATGATAGTATTAATAAGATCCTTTTCTATTTAAAAAAATTAAAGGTAGTTTCGTCATATTCAGAGAAAGATGACGAATTTAAAGTTATACCAACGAAAAAATAACTAAGATAAATATAGATTTTTAGTCGTACTTTTTATAAGCGAGTACGACTATTTTTTCTGCGAGGATAAATTTATGAAAAAACTTAAAAGCTACACCAGCATCTGGGCAGTTGAAAAGGTGATCTATGCGATCAACGATTTTCAACTGCCTTTTCCTGTTACTTTTAGCCAAATGGCATGGTTTGTTTTAACCTTATTGGCAATGATTCTTTTTGGGAATTTGCCACCACTAGTATTTATTCAAGGCGCTTTTCTAAAATATTTAGCCATTCCTGCATGTGTGACATGGTTTATGTCTAAGAAAACTTTTGATGGAAAACGTCCTTATGGCTTTTTACGATCAGTTATTTTGTATCTTGTTCGTCCAAAGGTAACTTATGCAGGAAAGAAAGTAACGTTAAATAAACAAAAAGTGCAACTGGAAATAACAACAGTTAGGAGTGAAGTCTATGACCCAAATCAAGTACATTGAAAACAATTTAGTCTGGAATACGGATGGTGAATGTTTTGCGTATTATGAATTACTACCGTATAACTATTCGTTTTTATCAGAAGAACAAAAATTTGAAGTACACGAACAATTTCAACAATTAATTGCGCAAAATCGTGAAGGAAAAATCCATGCACTTCAAATCTCCACCGAAACGAGTCTACGAGCAACGCAAGAACGTTCTAAAGCAGAAATTACAGGACGTTTAAAGGCAATTGCCCAAGAAAAAATAGAAGAGCAGACCGAAGCTTTGGTCTCGATGATTGGCGATAATCAATTGGATTATCGTTTTTTTATTGGGTTTAAACTCGTATCTACAGATCAGGAATTGACGGTTAAAAATGTTGGTAAGGGATTCAAAGAAACATTGCATGCATTTACCTATCAAGTGAATCATCAGCTAATGGGTGATTTTGTTTCAATCCCTCAAGAGGAAGTTTTTCGTTATCAGAAGTTGGAAAAATTATTAGCGGCTAAAATTTCACGCCGCTTTAAAATTCAACCATTATTCTCAAAAGACTTTGCTTACTTAATAGAACATATTTATGGAGGAGAAGTAGCAACCTATGAAGAATATGAGTATGCGTTTCCTAAGAGGAAATTAAACAAGGAAACTCTAATCAAACGTTACGATCTTATTCGTCCAACTCGTTGTTTAATCACAGAGAATCAACGTTATTTAAAAATTGAGCATGAAAAGCAGTCCATTCTAGTGGCTTATTTAACCATCAACTTAATTGTGGGCGAGCTAGATTTTCCGTCGTCAGAAGTCTTTTACTACCAGCAACAACAATTCTCGTTTCCTATTGATACAAGTATGAATATTGAAATTGTTCCTAATAAAAAAGCGTTATCGACAGTCCGTAATAAGAAAAAAGAATTAAAAGATTTAGATGATCACGCGTGGGAGTCAAATAATGAAACAACAAATAGTGTCGTAGAAGCATTGGATTCTGTTGATGAATTGGAAACTAATTTAGATAAGTCCAAAGAATCTATGTATAAATTAAGTTATGTCGTCCGAGTTTCAGCTAAAAATGAAGAAGAATTAAAGCAACGTTGTGAAGAGGTCATGGATTTTTATGATGATTTAAATGTTAAATTAGTTCGACCGTTTGGCGATATGCTGGGCTTACATCAAGAATTTTTGCCAGCTAGTAAACGGTATATGAACGATTATATTCAGTATATTACTTCAGATTTCTTAGCTGGATTAGGTTTTGGTGCTACTCAAAAGTTAGGGGAAAGAGAAGGAATGTATGTTGGCTACAATGTAGACACAGGACAAAATGTCTATTTAAAACCTAGTTTAGCAAGCCAAGGAGTGAAGGGTTCTGTTACGAATGCGCTAGCAGCGGCTTTTCTCGGTTCACTAGGTGGAGGGAAATCTTTTAGTAACAATTTAATCGTTTATTATGCAGTATTATTTGGTGGTCAAGCGTTGATTCTTGACCCGAAAGCAGAACGAGGCAATTGGCAAGAAAAATTACCCGATATTGCCCATGAAATTAATATTTTGAATTTAACCAGTAAAAGTGAAAATCAAGGAATGTTAGATCCTTATGTCATCATGAAAAGCAGGAAGGATTCAGAAAGTTTAGCTATTGATATTTTAACGTTTTTAACGGGAATTTCTAGTCGAGATGGCGAAAAATTTCCTGTCTTACGTAAAGCTATTCGTTCTGTTACTCAAAGTCATAAGCGTGGATTAATCTGTGTGATTGAAGAATTACGTAAAGAAAATAGTGCTATTTCACTGAATATTGCCGATCACATTGAATCATTTACTGATTACGATTTTGCTCAATTGTTATTTTCTGATGGTTCAGTGAAGCAATCTATTAGTTTAGACAAACAGTTAAACATTATCCAAGTAGCAGACTTAGTGTTGCCAGATGCGGAGACAAATTTTGAAGAATATACCACGATGGAATTATTGAGTGTTTCTATGTTGATGGTTATTAGTACCTTTGCCTTAGATTTTATTCATAGTCAACGGGAAGTCTTTAAAATTGTTGATTTAGATGAAGCGTGGTCAATTTTGCAAGTAGCACAAGGAAAAACATTATCGAATAAACTGGTTCGTGCAGGGCGCTCCATGAATGCTGGGGTATATTTTGTTACGCAAAACAGTGATGATTTATTGGATGAGCGCTTGAAAAATAACATTGGCTTAAAATTTGCTTTTCGTAGTACAGATATTCATGAAATTAAGAAAACACTAGAGTTCTTTGGGCTTGATAAAGAAGATGAAGAGAATCAAAAACGGTTGAGCAATTTAGAAAATGGTCAATGTTTATTTCAAGATTTATATGGTCATGTGGGGATTCTTCAATTTCATCCTGTCTTCGAAGAACTCTTCCAAGCTTTTGATACACGACCACCTTTATTGAAAGAAGCAGGTGTGTCTCATGAAAAAGAAAACTAAAAAACAAATATTCATAGGAATAGTAGTGATGCTCTTCTTTCTGTGGGCAATAATGAGTCTTTTTACTCTTTCAGCAAATGCTAGTGGTTTAGTAGACAATAAAATTGAGGCTGGGAATCTCTATTCAACGTATAGCTTAGACCATTATCAATTGGATTTTTTTGTGGATAGTTCATGGGATTGGTTGCCATGGAATTGGTCAGATGGGGTAGGTAAATCTGTCATGTATGGTCTATATGCGATTACTAATTTTTTATGGACCGTTAGTTTATATATTTCCAATGCAACCGGTTATGTGATTCAAGAAGCGTATCGGCTCGATTTTATTTCAGATACTGCAGATGCGATTGGTAAAAATATTCAAGTTTTAGCTGGGATTTCAAGCCATGGTTTTGCCAAAGAAGGCTTTTACATTGGCTTTCTTTTGATTTTTATTCTACTTGTGGGGATTTATGTAACTTATGTGGGGTTAATTAAAAAGGAAACATCTAAAGGGATTCGAGCAGTCATTAATTTTGTGACTGTTTTTTTATTATCTGCTTCCTTTATTGCCTATGCACCAAGTTATATAAAGAAGATGAATGATTTTTCAACGGATATTAGTTCAGCAGCGTTATCTTTAGGTACGAAAATAGTGGTACCAGATGCGACAACCAAAGGAAAAGATAGTGTGGATTTGATTCGAGATAGTTTATTTGCTATTCAAGTCCAACAGCCTTGGTTATTGTTACAATTTAATGATTCTAACAAAGAAAAAATTGGTGTAAAGCGAGTAGATAAATTATTAGCCGTTGATCCAAACAGTGAAAATGGAAAGAAACGTGAGGAAGTAGTCAAAAAGGAAATTACCAAATACAACAATAAAAATTTAACGCTTACCAAAACCATGAATCGTTTAGGAACCGTGGTTTTTCTCTTTCTATTTGATCTGGGAATCTCGGTCTTTATCTTCTTATTAACAGGTATCATGATCTTTTCGCAAATACTATTCGTGATTTTTGCGATGTTTCTACCAATCAGTTTTTTACTTTCGATGCTACCGACGTATCAAGGAATGGCTAAAAAGGCAATTGAAAAGCTATTCAATGCAATTATGATGCGTGCGGGGATCACGTTAGTTATTACGACAGCTTTTAGTATCTCTTCCATGTTTTATGCATTATCAGGAAACTATCCATTTTTTATGGTTGCTTTTTTACAAATTGTTACATTTGGTGGCATTTATCTAAAATTAAGTGACTTGATGGGAATGTTTAGCTTACAAAGTGGAGATAGTCAACATTTTGGACGAAGAATCACCCAGAGACCCAAAAGACTGGCGCAAAGAAATATCCGAAGCTTAAAACGCAACATTGGACGAACGTTAGTAGGTGCTTCTCTTCTGTCAAAACGACCAAGTAAGCAAAAAGGCTCTAAAACTTGTTCACCTAATCGGAAAAACAGCAGTAAGAATTTAACACTAATTACTAACAATAGACATCAAAATAAGCAAATCAAGGACAAAAAACCTCTGAACAAAAATAAAAAGACAATTGATAAAAACAAGTATTCAACCAAAAAGAATCTCGAATTAAATACAGCGAATCAAAAGAATAAACGAAGAATTTTAACTAAAGAAGGAACCAAAAAGAATTATAAAAATCATCCAAAACAGCCAATTATTACCTATAAAAATAAGGCTTTAAAAGATAAAAAAAGAACCTATCAACTTCTTAAATCTCAAAGAAAAATGACCCAAGTAAATCGTACAGGCAAAAAAGTACACCAACGAAAAACTCAAATGACTCCTCCAAAATATATGAGACCTAATACAGTGAAATGGAAAAATAGTTCCACAAAATCTGTGAAGAAGAAGGGATGATTTATGAAGCTAAAAATACTATGTTTCGGAAGTAGTTTTTTTCTGAGCCTATTAGGATTGTTGCTAGCTAGTCTATTACTATTTTCAACGGATCAAGATTCTTCTGCATCCACTGAACCTTCTGAAACTCAGTTATCTGTTAGCCAAGAAGTCCTTAACTATCAAAAGTTAGTTAATAAATACGCAAAAGAGAATCATATTAGTGAATACAGTGATTACCTATTGGCGATTATGCAAGTGGAGACAGGTGGAAAAGGCCAAGATGTGATGCAAAGTTCCGAATCATTAGGTCTAGCTCCTAATTCTTTAAGTCCCGAAGCATCCATTAAACAAGCCTGTATCTATTTTTCACAAATGGTGACTAAGATGAAACGAGAAAGCAGTGATATTGAAAGTGTGGTTCAGAGCTATAATTATGGCTCTGGTTTTCTAGATTATGTGATAAAAAACGGTAAAAAATATAACTATGAGTTAGCAACAGCTTTTGCCAAAGAAAAATCAGGTGGTAGAAAGGTTCCTTATCATAATGAAATTGCAGCGGACAAAGGCTATTGGCGGTACGCTTATGGAAATCAATTTTATGTGCTTTTGGTGAAACAATACCTTAAACAGGAAGCACCAACGTTTGATGATAAGCTTGTTCAAAAAATTATCGATGAAGCCTTAAAATATCAAGGGTATCCCTATGTTTTTGGCGGTTCTAATCCAGAAACGAGTTTTGATTGTAGTGGCTTAACCCAATGGTGTTATGGAAAAGTGGGAATTCAATTACCAAGAACAGCACAAGCCCAATATGATGTGACAACACATCTTTCCATTCAAGAAGCAAAGCCTGGCGATTTGGTCTTTTTTCACTCAACGTATGATGCTGGAGAATACGTGACCCATGTGGGAATTTATGTAGGAAAGATGAAAATGTATAACGCTGGAGATCCAATTGGATATGGTGATTTAACCGATAGTTATTGGCAAGCGCATTTAATTGGTGCTGGACGTGTGAAAAGATGAAAGGTGTGAAGAAATGAAGATTACGATTGAAAAGACAAAAAGAGAAAAGAAAGTAAAAAAGAATACGCTCAAAAAAACTAAGAACAACCGTAAAGTCCCCGTATTAGTGATAGGCAAGAGACGAAAATCTGTTCTATTCTTATGGACAGTATTATGCCTTAGTTTAGGCTTTGCAATTTATAAAAATTTTACTGCGATTGATCGTCAAACAATTCACGAAAAAGTGAAAGTAGAAGTAAAGTTAGTGGATACAACAGGTATTCAAAGTTATGTAGAAAGTTTTGCGGAAGACTACTTTACTTTGGAAAATCGAAAAGCAGCGATTGAAAATCGTACCAAGAAAATCAATGGTTATTTAACAGAAGAACTTCAACAGCTGAATCAAGAGTTGATTCGTACGGATATTCCTACGAGTTCCCAAGTTCAAGCTATTCATATTTTTAAAATCACTCAGAAAAGTAAGCAAGATTTTCAAGTGAACTTCATGGTAGAACAACGGATAATCGAAGGGAAGAAAGCAAGTGTTATTTCTTCTGCATACCAAGTCACTGTCCATCAAGAGGATAATGGAGATAAGGCAATTACTCAAAATCCAACAATTACTAGTCAACCAGGAAAATCGAATTTTCATCCGAAACAATGGGAGAACGATGGTACTATTGATTCCAAGACACGGGATGAAGTGACGAAGTTTTTGAAAACATTCTTCAAGTTGTATCCGAAAGCAACTAAGGATGAGTTGGCTTACTACGTAAAAGATAAAACTGTTCAGCCGTTAAATAAGAACTATTTGTATTCAGAACTGGAAACACCTGATTTTAGAAAAGATAAGGATGGATTAGGAGTCGAAGTTTCAGTTAAGTACTTGAATCAAGAAACAAAAGCTACGTTAGTTTGTCAGTATCAGGTGAAATTGGAGAAGAAACAGAATTGGGTGATTGATAAAATAAATTAGATTTAAATTTAGGAATAGCTGAGTTTCAAAAATAATACCAATATAGATTAATAGAAGCTTATAAATATTATTGTATATTCTTTTTAATTAGCGAGTAATGTAATAATTAAGAGAAATTTTATTTCTTATAATCAGTCAAGTATTGACATGTGTTTAAAACGGAAATAGTTTTAAATTGTAGTTATGAATGCGCTAACAATTGATTGTTTTCCATTAACTTCCATTAATATTCTGTCCTTATTTCATATATTAGTAAAACAGAGACTTTTATAGTAGATGATAGGATTCTTCGGATTTATAATGATTCGAAGGGAAATACCACTTATTTAACATATTTTTTAAATGTTTTTATCTTTCTGATATTAAGTGTAACTAAAGTGACAAAAAAGGAAGCTAAATCTGACAAGAATGTTCGTTGCTTTCTTCTAATGCTTCAGTTAACATCAAGAAAGACGTAAAAATTAATTTTTTAGAGTATACTCCTGGCTATGCTAGACTAAAATAATTTATACAATAAAAAACAAAGATAAGCAGAAGTTTGAAAGCTTCTACTTTTTTTTTCGTCTATTTTTTAAACAATTTTTATGTTTATTAGTTCCTCAGGAACTTTTTAGTAAGTATTCGTTCATGATACGATGCTTACGTAATAAAAAAATATATATTGGAGGGATCTTAAATGATCAAAAAAGTTATTGGAGTTGCAACATTGTCGATTTTAGGAATGAATGCTGTAGATTTGGGTTCAATCACTGCTTTTGCAAATGATGAAAAGCAGTCGGATACTAAAGTATTTTATACAAAGGAAGTAGAACCAGCAGGCTGGGGGCTAGAAGTACCGGCTACAGTTGAATTGAAAAAAGATTCCAAATATCCAGAAGCGTATGTCGCAATTAACAAAGTTAAAATCACAAATATCGAGGGGGGAGAATTTAAAGATGAGAACTTAAGGAACATCTTTACCATTGCGTATGTACCAGGTGGAGATACCCTAATAAATCCAGAAAAAGATAGGTTATTGTTGACCAATCCTGAAGTTCCAGTAGGATCTGTGTTAAACGTAGGCTTAGTAAATGAACAGGGAGATGAGTCTGAACACATAAAATCTTCTACCCCACTGCCTATGTACACTCCATTTTATCTCGAAACAGATACAAGTGGCACTAAAAAGCCAGTCCAAAATATCGGTTTTGAATCCGACTTAAAAAATGTTGAAGATGGCCGTTCACTTACAAAATACAATTTAGATGCAACTATGAAATGGACAGCTCAAAGAACAGCTATTGAAGAGTAATATATATTACGTCTAAGCTAGTGGAAGATGTAGATAAAAATAAAAATGATTTCTACATCTTCTATTTGTTTGTAAGAATTTAATTTTTTTAATAATAGGAGATATGTAAATGAATAAAAATAATAAAAGAACTATAAAGATTTTAGTAAGTGTTATAGGGATTGTGACGCTCATATTGGCAAGTTTCTTAATTTTTAAACATTTTTTCTTGAACAAAGAGATTGAGCAAGGTGCAGTTCAGTATAATTCCGAGTACAGAGATGTTTCACCTGGATATATTGTCTTTCCTGCCTATGAAAAAAATTTGCAGATGAATAAAGACCAGAAGGAGCTCCCTATCAAACTAGTTAATCCTAAAATTAATAAAAAAGTATTTCTTACATACAAGATTTCAGTTGTAGTTGAGGGTAAAACAAAACAAATTTACGAATCCAAACTTATTGAATCTGGTAAAGCATTAGAATCACCTAAACTTGAAAAAGACGTGCTTAAAGACATAGATAAAGGGGAATATTTTTGTAAAATCGATGTACATGCCTTTACTTTTACAGAAAATGAATACACAAAACAAAAAGTAAAGCGCAAATTAAATCAGGCCTATTGGGATGTTAAATTGTTTGTTGAATAAATAGTTTGACCTAAAAGGAGATGGAAGCGTGCGACTTATAAGAAAATATAGCTATTCAATGTTATTAATTAGTTTTTGTTTTTTATTGAACTGTGCGCTTATTACAACTTATGCTAATGAAACTGTAGTTATCTATAGTGGGCAAAAAACTATTGTTAAATATAAAGTAATGTTTAAAGCAAAGGAAAACGGTGTACTAGTTGGGACACCTTCCATTTATTTACAAAAAGGGAATTTTATAAAAGATTATATGGTACCAAGAGCAATTCCTAATTCCGGCTTTAGTTTTGGCGGATGGACTGATGATAATGAGAGAGCGGTTGTTGATTGGAGTAAAGAGCAAATTGTTAAAGAACGTGTGTATTACGCGAACTTTATATATTCGTCGAATAATAAACTGATTAAGAAAGATAAAATTGACCTAACGATTGAAGATAATAAAAAGCCCCTCTATTATCCAAAATTAAATTGGAAAACAGAAGATTATTTCATTCTGATAGGTATCATTTTAGTGTCTTTAAGTTACATTAACAAAAAGAAATGAGTAACAACATTTAATAATCAATTGTTCGAAGTTGATTCGGCTTATTTAGGAATGCAGGGAGGACCAAAATGTGTACTAACATGATTAAAGATATAAAAAATATTCATAAAGAACAAAATAAAACCTTTTTAAACAAAATTTTAGAACACAATGGTAAAACATGTTTAAAAAAATTCACTTTTAAAAAAAGCTTGCAATAGATAACATTCTTGAGCCAGGAAACCTTTATTATATTAAAAAAGGTGTTGTTATGCGCTCTTTTTCTGATAGTGACGGTCATGTAAAAGCCGTGGGGCTTTTATCAAAAGATGAGATTCTAGGATTTGCAACTTTATTTGGAGAAGTACCAATTCAATGGACTACAACTGTTTTACAGGATACAGAAATTTTAGTAATTACAAATAAATTGTTGTTAGAAAATTATAAAGAAAGCTTGACTTTACTTGGACTAAATTTTCAATATTATATAAGTATCTCATACTTATATTGGCAAAGTGCTTTTTCAGTTGGGTTTGAAAGAATAAACTTCACATTGATAAATTTGGCTTGTTGTTTAGGAGAGCGGGTAAAGGAAAATAGTTTTCATATGCCAAGTTATATTACACATGATATTATCGCTTCTTTTTCATCCGTAACAAGATCTTACGTCACGCGACATCTCTCAAAATTAATGAAAGAACAAATTATTAGTATAAAAAATAATAAAATTTGTATAGTAGATATGAACAAACTCGTTCTTAAGACACCTAATTATTATAGTTAAAATGTAATGAAGCTATAGAGTATATGTAATTATATAAATGAATATGATTTTATAGTATTTGCGGTAGGACCGTATAACAGCCAGAAACTTAAAAATATAGCCCTTCCTTACAATTTATATAGAAGGGCTATTAAATCTCAAAAAAGCTATTTAATTGTTAATAAAGATAAACCTTCAGTAATTTTACCTTTAGAACTTGGAGTTATTTCTGAATAATCTGTAGTATTTGTCACAGTGACTATTGTTGTATCGTCAAGTCCTGATTTTGTAATTATTGCACTATTAAATGTTCCAAGAATATCTCCTTTTTTTACTTTTTGATTAGCAATAACTTTTTTAGCGAATCCTTTACCTTTCAGCGATACTGTATCGATGCCAATGTGAATCAGTACTTCAGCACCAGTATCTGATTTAAGTCCATAAGCATGTCCTGTTTCAAATACGGTTTGAACAGTGCCATCTACTGGAGAATAAACGGTACTTCCATTTGGTTTAATAGCAATTCCTTGCCCCATAGCTCCTGAAGAAAATACCGGATCATTTATTGAATCAAGAGTAATTACTTCACCAGAAAGGGGACTAACAACCGTTTCTACTAAAGTGTTTGCTTTTGTAGGTGCATTAACAGTAACTGTTGATTCTGTTATTATTTCTGAAGTATTAACCGCAGTTTGTTCAGTAATTTCTTCTGCTGCAAAGATACCTGCAGCTTTTGTTTTACCATAGAAGTAAGTAACTGTAAAAGCAATGGCAAAGCTAATTAATTCACACAGCAAGTAAAAAGGGATAGAAGTTGCATTGATTGAAAGAAATCCAAGGAACCCAGCTGAACCAAGCGATACAGCAACAACTTTCAATAGAGCTGCTATTGCTGCAGCAATGCCTGAACCAATTAAAGCACAGAAAAATGGGAATCGATATTTTAAGTTTACACCAAACAACGCTGGTTCAGTAATACCAAGAAGTGCTGAGACTCCAGCAGAAGAAGCAAGACTCTTTGTTTTAGAATTTTTAGTTAAGAACCAAATAGCGAATGTTGCAGCACCTTGTGCTACATTTGCCATAGAAGCAACTACGAAGATAAAATCTCCATGACCAATACCATTCGACCATGCTGAAAGTAATTGTGTTTCAATTGCTGGAAATGATTGATGCAGACCAGTCATTACAATGAGCGAATATGTTCCTCCAAAAATACCCATCCCTATGAATCCAGCTGCATTATAAAGCCAAACAATAGCATCTGTAATTCCATTAGATAGTAATAACATTACAGGACCAATAACTGTGAATGTCAAGAACCCAGTAATTATTACGGATAATAATGGCGTGAATGTAAAATCAATAGATGAAGGAAGTTTTTTATGAAAGTATTTTTCCAGTACTGACAAAAGATATACAGAGGCTAGTACTGGAATTACTTGATATGAATAGTTCGTTTGGGAGACATGATACCCAAAAATATTCCAGTACTCAGTAGACCCTCCAAGGTCTGGTGTTGTCATAATCATACCAATTACAGCTCCGAGAAACTGATTCGCTCCAAAACGTTTAGCTGCGGAAATTCCTACTAGAATGGGTAAAAATATAAAAGGTGCAGCTGACATAATCTGAATCATTGAGGAAATTCCTTTAATAGCAGGATATATTTCTTCTATTGATTTTGGTCCAAAAAGTCCAGCGGCGGTTAAAAAGTTTCGCAATGCCATTAATAATCCACCTGCAACGAGTGCAGGTATAATTGGGACGAAAATCTCGGATAGTAGTTTAATTAATGCCATGATTGGATTGAATTTTTTGTCTTTATAGGTTATTTGTTTTAAACCATCTGTTGAAAGTTCTGAAAGACCAGTATTTTTTATAAGTTCGTCATAAACAAAATTAACGTCTCCAGCACCGATAATAACTTGATACTGCCCATCGATTTTAAATGTACCTTTTATATTGGGGTTTTCATCTAAAGCTTTTTGATCAACTTTTGTATCATCTTTGAGCACGAGACGAAGACGCGTTGCACAGTGTGCAGCAGCGATAAGATTATCTTTTCCGACTGCTTGAATTATGTCGGAAGCTAATTTAGTGTAATCCATATTAATAGCTCCTTTTATAACATTTTATTTTAAAGAAAGCGCTTTTTTAATTACGTATATTTTAGCACATTTCGTAAACATGTCAAACGTTTGTCATATTTTTTTTATTTGGTAATAGAATGATTGATTTTTTCGAAGAAAACGTTTACTATATTTATAATAAAAAGTTATACTGAAGGAGTAGAAGATGAAATTACCTAGAGAAATACGATATCGTGCCTATTCTGAATGGAGTAAAGATGAAATTATAAAAATAAATAAACATGTCAAGCAGTCTCCTTGGCATACTAACTATCATATTGAACCTACAACAGGATTGCTTAATGATCCGAACGGATTCTCTTTTTTTAATGGAAAATTTACACTTTTCTATCAAAATTGGCCATTCGGAGCATCACATGGACTAAAAAAATGGGTGCATACTGAGTCACATGATTTAGTTCATTTTTATGTGACAGGAGCAGAACTTCTTCCGAGTACAAGATACGATAGTCATGGAGCATACTCTGGTTCAGCATATGAAGTAGATGGCAAATTACTTCTATTTTATACAGGAAATGTTCGAAATAAAAATTGGATACGCAATTCGTTTCAACTAGGAGCATGGATGGATACAAGTTACAGTATTACAAAATGTGAGAATGTTTTTATTAATCAGCCTGAGGATGTCACAGATCATTTTAGGGATCCACAAATCTTTAATTATAAAGGAAAATTTCATGCAATTATTGGAGCACAAAGTCTTGAAAAAAAAGGAATTATAAAACTTTATCAAGCTTCCAATAACAATGTTGAAAATTGGGAAGAGGTAGGTAATTTGGATTTTTGTAGCGGCGGATCAGAATACATGATTGAGTGCCCTAACCTTTTATTTGTAGATGAAACACCAATTCTTATTTATTGTCCTCAAGGACTTGATAAATCAGAACTTAATTATGATAATATTTATCCAAATACTTATAAAATTTTTCAAAGTTTTGATGAACAAAATGCAAAGCTTGTGGGTTCTTCTGAAATTAAAAATCTTGATTACGGTTTTGATGTCTATGCAACACAAGGATTTAATTCTCCTGACGGACGTACTTTAATTGTTAGTTGGATTGGGCTTCCTGATATTGAATACCCTACAGATAAATATGATTATCAAGGTGCAATGAGTCTTGTTAAAGAGCTTTCTATCAATAATGGAAAGCTTTATCAATACCCTGTAGATGCTATTAAGACACTGCGAACTAGTTGCGAAGATTTTACGTCAAAAATAGAAACAAGTAATACTTATGAACTGGAATTGACTTTTCCAGCCAATCAGAAATCAGAATTACTTCTTTTTGCTGATGATAAAGGAAATGGACTAAGCTTAACAGTAGATACTAAAAAAGGGAAAGTTGTTTTAGATCGTAGTAGAGTGGGGACTCAATATGCAATTGATTTTGGTACGACTCGTGAATGCTTAATAGATACTGAAGAAACAATTGCTAATATTTTTGTAGATAACTCAATCATTGAAATTTTTATTAATAAAGGAGAGAAAGTATTTACCAGTCGTGTATTTCCTGAGAAGTATCAAAATGGTATTCAAATAAAATCAGGAGAACCTATTGGAAAATACTTTGGATTGGAGTACTAATATGGTAGCAAAATTAACAGATGTAGCTGAATTAGCTGGAGTTAGCCCGACAACTGTATCACGTGTCATTAATAACAAAGGCTACTTGTCGGAAAAAACCAAGAAAAAAGTCCATGAAGCTATGAAAACTTTAGGATACAAGCCAAATAACTTAGCGCGTGGGTTACAAGGAAAATCACCTAAACTAGTAGGTCTCATTTTTCCTAACATTAGTAATATCTTTTATGCGGAACTCATTGAATATCTTGAGATTGAATTATTTAAACAAGGATACAAAGCAATCATTTGTAATAGCGAAAATGATCCTGGAAAAGAACGTGAATATCTTGAAATGCTTGAAGCAAATCAAGTCGATGGTATTATTTCTTCTAGTCATAATCTTGGAATTTCTGACTACGAGCGCGTTAAAGCGCCAATTATTGCTTTTGATAGAAATTTAGCACCAAATGTTCCTATTATCGCATCAGATAATTTTGAAGGTGGTAAATTGGCAGCGAGTATTTTACAAAAAAGTGGTTGTCAAAACATTATTATGATTACTGGAAATGACAATACCGACTCTCCAACAGGGTTACGTGCTTTAGGATTTTCTTTCCAAATTCCAGGTGGAAAGGTCTTTAAAGTTCCTAATAGCTTGTCTACTATTCGTCGAGAAATGGAAATTAAATCAATCATTTCGAATAACAAACCAGATGGAATTTTTATTTCAGATGATTTAACAGCCATTCTTACTATAAAAATTGTTCAGAAACTCAACCTAAATATTCCAGAAAATGTGAAAATCATTGGGTATGACGGAACATCATTTATTGAAGATTTTTTACCACAATTGACTACAATTAAACAACCCATTGATGAAATTGCAAAGTTAATAGTTGACGTTTTATTAAAAAAAATTAAGGGTGAAAAGATAAGTAAAGATTATATATTACCTGTATCATTACTAGCCGGTGGAAGTATTTAATTAACGATATAGGAGTATTGTTTATCAAAAATTACCAATAAAAAAGAAATACCTATAGGAGTTCAAATTGTTAGTGATTTTTGATATTAATGAAGGCATATAATCTAAATGAGATGGATATAGCATATATTGATGAAAAATAAAGAACGTTGGATTACCTGTATCGTATATAGATTTACAAACAAAAAGTGCTGATAGTATAAAGAAAAATTAAAAAACTTTGATAAAAATAAAACATAAAAAAACAACTGCTATAAGTTATTAATAGAGAAGAACCAACAAGGTAAGCCTTATAGGTTCTTTTGTTTATTGTGATCACTTTTAGAAGTTTAGTAGGTCATTCAAGTTGAATACACTTCATTTTTAATAATGTTCCCAGTAGTAAAGTTAATATGTAAATGTAACTGATTGAACAATTAGCTCTGAGATAGGAGGAAATATAGTGAATATTTATAGTTATTTTATTTTAATTGTGGCGGTGGTGTTATTAATCAATATTATTTTTTTTGATAATAGTCAAAATGCTGGTATTGGGTTCAGAACTAAAGAAAGCATGGCTTCAAAAACAAAATGGGTTTTTTCACAAAAAATTTTTTATGGAGTCATTATTTTGATATCACTATTAGCAATAATATTAAATCATTTTCATATTATTTTAGAACGCACATCCGTTTTAATTTCTGTGATAGGAATAGTTGTAGCTGGCACAGTCACTCAAATAACGTTAGTACTTATGAGAAAGAGAAATAAGAATAAAAGAAAAAAATAAAATGGTAAAAGTTTATTCGTTTTGGAGTATTGTTCAATTTATTATTAATAAAAAAGTTTTTCAAAATCTCTTATACGGAACTAGATTTTAAGAAGTAGAGAATAAAAAAATTGTCAGGAGAAATGGCAAGTAGATATATTATGTTAGTTCTTTATTCCCAATTATCATAGTTGTATTCTATAGTTTAAGGTTCATTTCAAAACTAAGAAAACCTCCAAATTATATACTGTTTGGAGGTTTTTTATTCTAGCAAGATCTATGAATGCTATTTAACGGTAATTGATTCCAAACTCAATAATTTATCTTTTATCAGCTCTAAAACTTCTTGTTCTTTTGCAGACATTGTTGTGCTGTTGACTAAATAGTGATAGTAAAAAAGTTTGTGGGCTAAGGGTATTTTTTGAAGTCCATCATTACTGCCAATAAAACTTGCTGGGAGAATGGTAACACGGTTACTGAGAGTCAGCATGTTTTTAACAATTTTTAAATCTTCTCGAATGACTATATTATTTTTCGGTATTTTATACAAATCGAAAAAAATTTGTACGCTATGAGCTAGAGAGGGATTAACCTGGCTTTGAATGAAAGATAGCGCACGATAATCTGAATAGTCAGTTAATGTATTATCTTTTGAACAAACCAAAAAGAGTTCTTCTTGGTAAAATAAGGTTGTCTCAAAATGAGGATTGGAATCTAATTTAATTGGACTTTCTATTATTCGAATCTCTCCTTGTTGGACATTAAGTTGTCTACAAGTATCTTCTTTAAACAGACATAATTTTTCGTATTGATCAAAAATTTTAGAAATATTTTGTTCCATTGCGTAATCGGTTATAAGTATCGGGATATGTCTGAAATCGTTTAATAGAAAATACTTGTTCATTTCAGTAATTGTTTCTTCAATTTTGTTTGCATAATTCAAAAAGATTTCTCCATCATGAGTTAAAGTAATTTTATGTTTTCCACGGCTACGCTCGATTAACTTTTTGCCAAGAAAATCTTCCAATCTAAGAATAGTTTTAGAAATTGCTGATTGTGACATATGCTCATGTTCAGATGCTTTAAAAAAAGTTTCTTCTTGACAGATTTTACAATAAATAGATATATCTTCCAGATTCATAAAAACACATCCTCATTTAAAAATTAATAGTTCAAGTAAATCAGTTGTTTCTGAAAAAATATAAGCAATGATAAATAGAAAGCTTTGGTTACTGGTCAAAGTTTCCATTTAACATTGCTTATCTAAATTAATTCGTAAATAATTATTTGTTATTGGTTTAACCACTTTAAGGCGTTAGTTATCATAATTTCAACATTTTGCTTTGGCATAATAGCTAACAGTTCAGTTATTTGTGGGGCAGATTTATTATCTGTAAAAACAACATTTAATGGCATATAGAGATTTCGACCACTTTGGCCAGTTTCTTTTTGTATAGCCAATAGAATGGAGTCATAGTCAATTGGTTCAACAGCATTTTGGATTTCTTTTTGCATAACTAATAAAATTTTATGGACATTATTTTTATCAAATTCTGCTAAGTCTGCATAGGAAAATTTGTGTCTATCTGAATTTTTAATAAAATAAATTTTTTCCATAAAAGTCATTAGTGTTTTTGCTTCAGCACGGTAAAGTTGAATCACTTTTTTTATAAAATCTAGATTCTCTTGCATTTTTAGCTCTTTTAATTTTAATGCTGTATCTGTTTCAGCTACATTTATTAAAGTTACTATTCGATTGGCTAATTCAGCAATTGGAATTTTTTTAATGTATTCACTATTAATCCAGTCTAATTTTTTTTGATCGAAATAAGCAGGGGAAGCAGACATTCGATGAATATCAAAAGCTTCAATTAGCTCATCTCTAGTAAACAACTCTTTTTCGCCAATAGGGGACCAGCCTAAAAAAGCAATGAAATTTACTAATGCTTCGTTTAAATAACCAAATTTTCTGTATTGACTAATAAACTGTAAGGTATTTTTGTCACGCTTGCTTAATTTTTTGTGGGTTTCTAAACTGTAAATTAATGTAATGTGACCAAATAGTGGTTGAGGGATACCTAATGCTTCATAAACAGCAAGTTGTTTCGGCGTATTGGCGATGTGATCGTCGCCACGAAGTACATGACTGATTTTCATTAAGTAGTCGTCAATTACGACTGCAAAATTATAGGTTGCCATCCCGTTACTTTTTTCAATAATAAAGTCTCCGCCAATATTATCAGAGTTAAAAGAAACAGTCCCTTTAATCATATCATCCCAAGAATAGACATGATTTTTAGGCAAGTGAAGACGAACTGTTGGTTTTCTACCTTCAGCTTCGGCTTTTTTTATTTGTTCTTTTGTTGCGCCATACCAACGACCATCGTAGTGGGGAGCAATTTTAGCTGCTATTTGTTGAGCATGTAACTCAGTTAGTTCTTCCTCAGTTGCATAATCTTTGTAGGCCAACCCTGCATCTAATAGTTGTTGAACATACTTATGATATAAAGAAACACGCTCTTTTTGATGATAAGGTGCAAATTCTTCTTTTGGTTTATCTGGCCCTTCATCCCAGTCGATACCTAACCAATGGAGATTTTCCATTTGACTTTCTTCACCGTGGGGTACATTTCTTTTTAAATCAGTATCCTCAATTCTTAAAACCCAGGTGCCCTTGTAATGTTTAGCGAACAAATAATTAAAAAGAGCAGACTGGGCATTTCCTAAGTGCAAAAACCCTGTTGGACTTGGTGCGTATCTTACTCGAACTTCTCCGGTTATTTCTATTTTTTCTCTTCTCAAGTCTATCCCTCCAATTTTTACCTCTTATAAAATAAAGAATTTTATTTGTTCTGTGTAGAAAATCAATAGAACCAGCTTCCTTCCGTAAAAAAATGTAAGAAAAAATTAACAATTAATCGTTTTATTAACTTATTGAATACATGCGCTGATTATAGCATAGGGATAAAATAAAACAATGCTCATCAAGTTTTTATCGTTGTTTGATTTAGTTATTTAGAATCGTTTTTTTTAAATTTGTCTATTTTTTGATCCGTTAAAAATCCTTATGATTGATGTTTCTTTATTGATATATAAAGATCTAAGAGTATTTTTCGACTTATTTATTTTCATTTTTCATAGCTGTTAAATCTAGTTAAAAAGAAAATATTCCTTTTTAGAATATTTAATATGAAAAATAATCGTTATACATAGATGTTCAACCATACTAATATAATTAGCGTAGCTAGTATACAGCTCAAATCAGAATTGACTAAATGTAATGTCAATGAAAAAGAAAGGAAGTAAACATATAGTAAGTCGTAATGCAGTCTATTTTGCAAAATAGCACAACTAAAAAGATGCATGAAGAGGAGCAATTTAAGAATGAGTAACGAATCAAATAAAAAAGATAGTCGTAACCAGATTACCTCGCTTCAGTTGTTTTCAATGACAACATCTATGGTTATGACGGTTTATGGTTTTGCTGCTTTTGCGAAACAAGGACCACGTGCTTTTTTCTTTTTATTTTTAGCCGCTGTTTTATGGTTTTTACCTGTGATACTAACTTCAGGAGAAATGGCCTCTATTGATGGATGGGAAAAAGGTGGAATATTTACGTGGGTAAAAGGGACACTGGGAGAAAAAAATGGTTGGCTAGCATTATTTTATCAATGGATCCATATAACAGTTGGAATTAATACGATGATGTACTTTATTATTGGCTGTTTTAGCGCTTCATTGAATATACCAATTATCAATGATAACCCTATAGTTAAATTTATTTTGATGATGATTATTTTGTGGGGGTTAATTGCTCTACAACAACATGGGACGAGAATTACTGGGAAAATTGCGCAATGGTGTTTTACCATTGGAGTGATTCTTCCAATTTTGATTCTGTTAGTTATGTTTATTATTTATTTGATCCAAGGTCATAATCACTATATAACGATTAATTGGCATACAATCATGCCTCATAGCTTAGGTATTCAAACACTAATTGGTTTTGTACCATTTATTCTAGCCTTTGCAGGTGCAGAAGGTTCAGCGCCACATGTTAAAAATTTAAAAAATCCAGCATCATATCCCAAAGTAATGCTGTCTTTGGGAATCTGTGCTGTGGTTTCTGATATTGTGGGATCGATGGCAATTGCGATGACCATTCCAAACGAAAAAATTATACTCAGTAACGGGATAGTGTATGCATTTGGTGGATTATTAGATTCTATTGCAAGTCATGGGATTATTATTGAAAAACTTTCAGGAATACTTCTTGCAACAGGTGTATTAGGAGAAATTAGCAGCTGGGTAGTAGGCCCGAATACTGGTATGTATGAAGCAGCAAAAGAAGGATTTTTACCAAAACGATTTTCTAAGGTGAATGACTATAATATCCCTACAAATATCATGATTTTACAAGGAGTAATTGTTTCAATAATGGGAGCACTATTAACTTTTGGCGCTGGCGGCTCGAAAGATAACTTATCGTTTAGAACTGCGATGAGTTTGACGGTTGCTATATATACTTTGATGTACATGATGATGTTTATTGGCTATATCGTGCTCCAGACAAAAAAAGATGAAGGATTAATTCCTAGTTATAGTTTCACAAAATCTAAATTTATAAAATATTTAGTTGGCATAGTAGGGTTTTTATTGTCTCTACTTGGGTTTGTTGTCTCGTTCGTTCCTGATAAAACCTTGCCTACAAATGAAAAGCATGCGTATCTTTTAATGTTACTAACTGCTTTTGTAATAGTTCTTATTATTCCATTCTTAATGTACAAAAAAAGAAAGAGTTGGAAGTCAGCATTACAAAATAATGATTCATTATAAGGAGAGAATAGGATGACAACATCAATAGATTATCAAAAATATTTAGAGGCTTCTTTTTTAGGAAGTGAAGGTTCTCAGGAGTTATTACCGAATACTAAATTGCCAGAAGGTCCAATGTATGCAAATTTAGCAAGAGATTTAATCAAACATTTTCGCTTGAATGAAGCGAAAGCAAATCAAAATTTAGCCACATTTTGCACAACCCAAATGGAAGAACAGGCCGATGCATTGATTTTAGATAGTTTGAATACAAACGCTATCGATAAATCAGAATATCCAAAAACTGCGGCATTAGAAAATGCTTGCATTAGTATGATTGCTCATTTATGGAATATCGGGGATTCTAAAAAATTAAATAAAGATTTTATTGGTACTTCGACAGTTGGCTCTTCAGAAGGATGTATGTTAGGAGGTTTGGCCCTTTTGAAGTCATGGAAAGAGCGTGCTTCAAAAGTTGGAATAGATGTTTTAGATTTAAAAAATCATCGGCCGAATTTAGTAATTATGTCTGGATACCAAGTTGTCTGGGAAAAATTTTGTGTATATTGGGATGTTGAATTAAGAGCGGTACCTGTCGATAAAAAGCATATGTCTTTGGACACTAGTTCGGTTATGAATCATGTTGATGAGAACACTATCGGAGTCATAGGCATTCACGGAATAACTTATACAGGAGCAGTGGATGATATTGCAACATTAGATAAATTGGTTTCCGAGTACAATAGAACAGCAAAAGTTGAACTACGTATTCATGTTGATGCTGCATTTGGCGGATTGTTTTCTCCTTTTATGGATGGATTTGAACCTTGGGATTTTAGACTGGAAAACGTGGTTTCAATCAATGTTTCGGGACATAAATATGGAATGGTATATCCAGGAATTGGTTGGATTGTTTGGCGGAAAAATAATTACGACATTTTACCTAAAAGTATGCGTTTTGAAGTCGCTTATTTAGGCGATCGAGTGGATTCGATAGCGATTAATTTTTCTCATAGTGGTGCACACATTGTTGCACAGTATTACAACTTTATTCGTTTTGGGTATTATGGTTATAAAAAAATTATGGAAGGTGTTCGAAAAGTATCTTTAGAACTTTCAAACGAAATTTCAAATACAGGATTTTTTGAAATTATAAATGACGGGTCTCAATTACCTATCGTTTGTTGGAAGCTGAGAGAGGATATGGATGTTCCATGGTCTTTATACGATTTAGAGTCAGTGTTGTCTAAACATGGCTGGCAAGTTCCTGCGTATCCATTACCTAAAAATCGAGAAGACACCACGATCAGTCGCATTGTAGTCAGACCATCAATGTCAATGACAGTGTGTGGTGATTTTATTGAAGACTTAAAGTTAAGTATTAAAGAATTGGAAACTTGTACCATAATTAAACCAATGCAATCAATCATTTAACGATTATAGCTAGAGAAATGATTAATAGCCGTTATCTTTCGGAAAATTTATTAATTAGTCTAATTCAGTGGAGGTGCTAAGTGAAAAAAAGAAGTGAAAAGCAGTTGCATATGTTGGATGTCTCTACTATTTTATCTGCTCAGAAAGGGGATGCGGAGTCTATAGCACTGGTTTTAAGTCACTATCAAAATTATATCTGTCGGTTTGCTTTACAGAAGGTTTATGATGAGCAAGGCAGTGTATCTGTTCAGGTAGATGAATTTTTTCGTAGGAGTTTGGAAACCAAATTAATGGAAGCCATTCTGAAATATCAAGTTCCTAATCACTAGATATCAAAGAATAGAATTTTTATGGAAATCGGTGGAGTTATTAAGAAAAATTACGATGGTTACAACAGAAAAATTGAACGTGAAAGTGGTAAATTATCGCAACTCATTAGTTATTGAGTGGTTACTTTAGAAAGAATATATTCGGTAATGACAGTAAAGACATAGCTGATACTAACTAAATAAACACAGGTAGGCACCAATTATAAACAAAAAAAGAGAAAAGAGGAGAGTAAAATGGCCACACGTAAAAATCTAGGAGATCCTTGGGTTTTAGAGGTCCAACAATGGTTAAATAAAACATTTGGAAGCAATACAAACTATGGTACTGTAGCAGAAACAGGACAAACAGGGTGGGATACAGTCTATGGAATCATTCGAGCAATTCAGTTAGAGCTGAAAGTTACAGATACACCAGTAAATAATTTTGGAGCTGGAACTGTAGCTGCTTGGGATAATCAAGTAACTCCTAACTTAGCTATCGGTTATAAAAATGGAAATATTGTAAAGTTAATTGATGCAGGATTTCGTTGTAAAGGAATGGGTTCTGGAAAATTTGATGATACTTATTCAAAAGAAAATGTATCAGCTTTAACTGAATAAAAAAAGCTGCTGGATTTAGCAAACCAGACAGTAAATTCAATTCGATGTGGGCCCGTGCATTATTTGATATGAGTGCCTTTGTATTAGTGCCTGGCGGTGATGAACGAACAAGACAAATGCAACAAGATTTAAATAATAAATATTACCAATGGACAGGGATTTTACCATGTGATGGGATTTATCAGCGTGCAACGAATACAGCCTTGATTTATGGAGTGCAAGTTGAAGAAGGACTAGGGGATATCGCTAACGGCGTGTTTGGTCCTACCACTCAAAAAGACTACGGAGAAATTGCAGGTAATCATCAATTAGCCTATTAGCCTGGATTAGTAACATTAATCCAGTATGCATTGTATCAAAATCTAATCAACGTATTACCAAGTAGTGTCCCTTTTTCAGGATCACTAGACGTTGAAACTTCTTTTGCTATTGGATTATTCCAATCATTCTTGCATTTAAAGAATGTCGAAACAGGGTATCCCGATTTATCAACGGTGATGTCATTGTTACTATCTTCAGGAGACCCAAATCGTAGTTTTACCGCGGTGGATACTGCTGCACAGTTGACACCTGCTCAAATTGAAACTTTAAAAAAGGCTGGCATTAAATATGTAGAACGTTATTTAACGGGGACAGTCGCTTCTGAATTTAAACCTAAGTATTTAACAATTGGTGAAGCGAATAATATTATCGGAGCTGGAATGGCCATTATTCCTATTTACCAAGATAATTTTCCGACGGTTGATTATTACACGTATGGGCAAGGGGTTTAAGATGCACGATCAGCTTTTGTAGCAGCAGACAATCTAGGGTTCGCAACGGAGACCATTATTTATTTTGCTGTGGATGTTGATGCGTTAGACTCAGATATTACTACCAATATTATTCCTTATTTTAACGGTCTGTTTGATACGATGAACTATAATAGACGCTACAACATCGGGATTTATGGGACAAGAAATGCGTGCATGCGTGTAGTTGATGCAGGATACGCAGTAGCTAGTTATGTATCCAATATGTCTACCGGTTGGTCAGGTAACTTAGGATTTTCGCAGCCAGCTTCTTGGTCTTTTGATCAGTTTGCTGAGCCAGCAGACGGTATTGGCACTGGTGCTGGACTGGTTATGATTGATAAAGTGAATGTATCTGGTACGGACTCAGGTGTGACAGCAGTGTCAAAAAAAGATCCCGCCGTTAGTATGTTGCGAGGATTAGGAATTAAATTAATTAATGACATATTAGATAGTCAACAATTTGAATTTGGCAAAGAATTTGTTATTTTTGAATGGGGTATCTTTAAACTAACGCAAACATTAGCCGCTCAAGCTCAATCGCCAGATGCACAGGACTTTTCACTTAAATTTAGTATAATGAATGGAAAATTAGATCCAGCCTTTACTGCAAAAATTGAAGATGTTTTGGGGTCTGGAATTACGGCGAAACTTGAAGACAGTGTTTCTGGATTAACAAGTGCCATTGAAACAGGTGATGCTGAATTTAGTGGTGGTTATAAGAATAGTGTCATTTCTGGTTCGATTACCTTTAATATGACAAAAAATACAGTGGACGGTACAGAAATTACAACGTCTGTAAAATATAATCTTGAGATTGACTTAGGCAAAATTGGTAAACCATTCCAAGATGTGCTTGATTGGATTCAAAGTACAGTAGGAAATAGTGTCTTTGGATGGTTTTTATTTGTATTATTCATAATAGTTTGTGCGGGTACTGTGATGTATGCAGGAGCTGCATTAACAAGTTATGAAATTATTACACTAATAGTTTCGGCAGTAACTTTCTTAGCTAGTTCAATTAAATTTTAGTCTGAAATGATACAAAAACAGAGAGGTTCATGAACCCCTCTGTTTTTTGTATCATTTAGAAAAAATAATGTATTACAAAAAGCAATCCACATACAAGTAACGAAATACCAAATTTTTTACAAACATTTAATATTTTTTCTTTTTCTCCTTTGTTAATTTGAATCACACCAAGCTCGTTTTTAGGTTGTCTTTTCAAATATTGGCGGAGTATTTTATCTTTATTGATATCCATTTTCAAATTAAATAAAACTAAGATACTGAGAATAATGCTTGCGATTCCTATATAAAGCGAAACAAGTCTTTTATTTTCTAGTTTATTCTGATTAATAAACTGTATTAAATTTGGAAAGACTAATCCTAAAAATAAAATAATTACTAAAAATAAACAGAGAGTAACTTTTTTTTGAATCTTAAATATTGGATTTTCACTTTCTAAATAGTTTTGTATCTTTTTGTTATAAATTTTCAATTGTTGTAGAGTTAATGTTGGTCGATACTTTTTATTTAACAATAACAATTGTACTAGATACTTCAAAGTAAAAATGATTGAGATAGCTATGATTATGTAATAAAAAAATAGCATGGTGTCATGAAACATAGTAATCACTCCTTAATAATTTTCAATTCAAAGACAGAGGTTATTGGAAACATTATTTGTTAAATAAATAGTCTATCTATAATAAACCATATTCCTAGTATATATAGCAACCGGCTACACTTTGTAATCTGTTGATAGATTTTTTATTGTCTAGTTTGAATGATATTTAGTTCACTTTCTGAATCGTTTTTAGATATCAATGGGGTAGTAGTGTTTTTTGTCTATCTATGAGACGATTAAAGGTCGTTAAGCCACTTGATAGGATAAACGCGATCCCTAAATAAAGGAAATCAATATTTTGTAGTGGTTGATTATTAAAGAACCTAGGGAGAATTAGTCCTGCAAAGAAAAATATAGTTAAAGTTGGCAAGATGCGTATTCATTGATTCTTTTTAAATACAGGACTAACTGGAAAATATTTTTCAAAAAGTAGTACAAGTAGAAAAAGTTAAAAAATACATATAATAGATTTAAAGTATGGTCTTACATGGTGAAAGCTATTCTATGATAAAGTTAAAAAATTAAATTGATTATCAATGTCAGAAATAAAAATGAGCAACATAATTTAGTAGACAGCTAGTTTTTTTAGTATAGATTTTAAATAAAATTAACACTTATATGACGTATAAGCAATAGAGCTTATACGTTTTTTTCATATCTTTGACTAGTTTTCTTGAAAATAGTTTTTTCTAGTTGTTGTAGATATGAAAAAACATATTTGTAAAGCAGGAGGCATAAAAATGAATGATTCGGTAAAAAATCTTATTCAGTGTACATTTGATAGCTATTGTCGTACGGTTATTAGAAATGAAGCCAGAAATATTCAAAAGCAATATAAAAGGTTCCGAGAAAGACAGTTTCCATTGACGGAGCTCACAGAACGAGAATTTGAGGAGTTGTCTTATATAGATCTAAATATAGGAAATAGTGAGGTGTTTTTGACTAATGGAATGAAAATTTTAGTAGCGAATCCTGAATTAGCAGAGGCAATCAACAAATTGCCTGATGAACTAAAACGTATAGTTTTATTATTTTATTATGCTGGTTTCAATGATCGAGAAATAGGTGAACCGATAGGACTCAGCGCAGGGAGTATTTGGTACCAACGACAGAAAGCTGTCAAACAATTGAAATGCAGTTTAGAAGAAATTATATATGAAAAGTAATTTTTGGTAAGTTTATAATTCTTATAAGAGTAATTGAGTAGAATTAATGATGATAAGTTTCTTATCATATGGCATTAAATTTTTATATGTTTACTATTGCATTGATTAAGTCTGTTGTGAAATTGTTTAAAAATAAAAAAGAAATAATTATCTACTTTAGTGAAAAAATGGTTATTTCTTAAAATAATCATTTTTTCGCTATGATTTTAAAATGTTCTACACCAGAGAGTTGTATTAGCGCACAACTCTCTTTTCATATATAAATATCATATATTACAAAAAAGCTATTAAACGACCAGAAGGGACAGTAGTATTTTTAATACAATTTTTTTTTTGACAAAATTTATTTTTTTGGAAATCGTTGGAATTTCTATTAGTTTTGACATAAACAAAATTTGGCGCGGAAATTGCATATATAAAAGTGTTAATAAGAAGGGGAGAAAAAGTGAACAATATTGCAATCCATGGTGAATTGTCACAAAGCTTAAAGCAAACAGCCATAAGCAATTATAAATGAAGAATAGCGACCTATTTTTGCTTAATATGTTAAAATGTTAGGTTTACTGATAACTTAATATGTGATATAGTGTTTTTGTAATATAGATTATACAGTTGATGAATAAAGACAC
This sequence comes from Enterococcus sp. LX10, assembly GCF_023539285.1. Taxonomy (NCBI): domain Bacteria; kingdom Bacillati; phylum Bacillota; class Bacilli; order Lactobacillales; family Enterococcaceae; genus Enterococcus; species Enterococcus sp. LX10. The sequence continues at coordinate 842,108 of NZ_CP092784.1, forward strand.
AAGGAGAGGGTTCAGTGAAAAACATTGTATTAATTAATCACAGCGGACTGGCAGTAGGAACTAAAGATAGCGTAGAAATAATCATTGGTAAACAAGAGAATTTTTATGCATTTTGATTAAGACCAAATGAAGATAATCTTTAAAATTTAAAGAAGAAGTACCCGAGACAATGAAACTCTGTAACAGATTGACTATTATTGCTGGTTTTTTATGTGGAATTCTACGTAGCAACAAAGAACCAGTTAAATAAAAATGGAGTTGAAGTTATTGATAGAATGATTTTGTGTCTAGTGACTGAAGCAGTAGTTAATCCACAAACATCTATAAAATAGTTAATTAATCTTTCAAAAAAAGATTATATCGATGCATAAGTAGAGGAGAACAAAGCCGATTGGAAATTATAGATCGGATAAGGAGTGAGGACTAAGTATTTATAGTATGTACACAGGAAATAAAATACAGTCAATTCACTAATTGATAAACACTTAATGTATTGACAAATTGCAAATATTTAGACAATTAATCTAAACAATCAATAATAGTCTTAGTTAATGGTAAAGCTGTTATCAATCATTTATAAAAGCCATTGATACGAATGGCGCCTACTTATTCAATAAGATTATTTGTTTTGGCAATTAAAATCTTGAAAAAAATTAGTTCTGAAAAATATAAAAATTAACTGATATTTTTATCAACTAGAATCTATAAGCTATTTGCTTAAAGTAGCCAATGTTGAAAATATGAGTTATTAAAAAGGGGGTAGAGAAGATTACCAAGAGTATTCAGGTTTTATCTGAAGAAGATATTTTTAAATCATAGAATTTAAAGACGTTTATGTAAGCGCTTAAAAACGGTAACTAAGTAATTGATTTATAAGGAAACTAATCAATTTTATTTATAAGCTTGGAGGAAAGATAATGGAATTAACTATTTATCAAGTAATGTTACTTACAGTATATTCATTTATTGCAATCAATGATTCACTTATCACTAATACTTTAACTCAGCCAGTAGTATCAGGTTTTGTAGCCGGTTTGATTATGGGAGATATGAAAGTAGGTTTAACAGTCGGCGCCACTCTACAGCTAATGCGCTTAGGTATTGCAGCATTCGGTGGAGCAAGCATTCCGGATTACTTTTCTGGTGCGTTGCTAGGAACTGTTTTTGCAGTATTATCAGGTCAAGGAGCAAAATTTGGAGTAGGATTAGCTGTTCCAGTATCATTATTAATGTTACAGCTGGATGTTGTAGCTCGTTTTTGTAATGTATTTCTATTGCATAGAATCGATAAAGCAATTGATAATTTAGAAGATCAAAAAATAAGTCCTCTTGTTTTATCTGGTTCTATGCTATGGGGGTTAAGTAGAGCAATTCCCGTTTTAATTATGCTACTTGCCGGATCCGCGACAATCCAATCAATCACAACTAGCATGCCAGACTGGCTTATGGGTGGATTAAAAACAGCAGGAGGAGTACTTCCTGTAGTTGGTATAGGTGTGTTATTGCGATATTTACCTGTGAAAAAGTTTGTTCCATTTTTAATTTTAGGCTTCGTCTTATCTTCTTATTTAAAATTACCAATATTAGGAGTTTTTTTATTAGGACTAGTAATTGCTATGCTATTTTATAAAATGAATTCTACAAAAAAAGAAGAAACCACTACAAAAGAACATGCACTTTTAGAAGGGGGATATGATGGCGATGAGTGAAAGTAAAAAAATATTAACAGAAAAAGATTTAAATGTAATGAGCTGGCGATTTATCTTAGGAAGTCAGTTAAATTGGAATTATGAACGAATGATGAGTTCGGGTTACCTGTTTGGTATGCTACCAGGACTAAAGAAGCTATATAAAGACAATCCAGAAGAATATAAAGATATGTTACACACTCACAACCAATTTTTTAATACAAATGGTATTTTTGGAAATCTAATTATGGGTATTGATTTAGCTATTGAAGAAGCAGATGGGTACAAAGCAAAAGAAACAATAGTAGCATTAAAAACGGCTTTAATGGGTTCATTCGCGGGAATTGGAGATTCATTGTTTCATGTTATTTGGGGAACGGTGTTTGGATCGTTAGCTGCAACATTAGCAATGAATGGTAGTCCAATAGGTATATTTATTTGGGTTATTGCTAATTTAGTATTAGTTTTTTTTCAATCACGTTTACTTCACTTAGGTTATAAACAAGGAGTGAAACTAGTAACTGTTATGAAGGATAAATTGAATGCGTTTACAGATGCAGCACTAATTTTAGGAATAACAGTTATTGGTGCATTAGCTCCTACAATAGTTCGGACGACTGTGCCCTTTGTTTATAAACATAATGGTGTAAAGCTTGTCATTCAAGACACTTTAGATATGATTTTGCCTAATTTAGTTCCTGTATTGTTAGTAGGGCTTGCTTATTGGTTGTTAGGACGAAAAAAAATGAATTCTACGCGTGTGATTGTATTCTTTTTAATCTTATCAATTGTTCTATATAATTTGAAAATCTTAGGATAATCATAAACTTAGTTAAATGAAGCGAAGGTAGTGTAATAATGGGAAATTTTATAAAAAATAGTAAGTCGTTATTTAAAATTATAGGCGGAAATATCTTATTAGGAATAGCTTATTCAAAATGGATGAAACCGCGAGGAATAATTAATGGCGGAGTGACAAGCCTTGCGATGATTGTTAACAAGGTAACAGATGTTAATATTTTATATTTAACGTCTGGAATAACGATACTTCTACTTTTTGCTTCATTTTTCTTTTTAGGAAGGCAAAATCTTATTCGGTCTATTGTAAGTAGTGTGTGCTATAATATTTTTTTTAGTTTTTTTTATACGTTACCAATTAGAATAGAAATAAATTTGCCAGTTGATTTTATACTTGCAACTATTTTTATTGCAGTAGGATACTATTGTTGTCTTTCGGAAAATTCGTCAACTGTTGGAATGGATGTAATTGCGCTAGTTATCCATAAAAAAAATCCTAAAATAGCCATAGCTAAAGCTATTCGACTTTTAAATTACACTGTATTAGCTTTCGGCTTGCTTACTTATGGATTAATTTCAGTTGTAATCGGTATTATTTTTAGCTATTTTCAATCACTATTATTACATTATTTATTAAAGCAGAAAGAAAATAAAGATTTAAACAAAAAAGAAAGAGGTGATAGTAATGTCAGGTAAATTAGAAGGTTTCTTTTTAATTTCTGATAGTCATGTAGGCAATTCAGCAGTGGGAATGGAAGATCTTGCTATTGCTTTGAAAAACATGAAAAAAATAAATAAAAAAGCAAATCTTTTTCATTTAGGGGATCTAACAAATTATGGGGATTCAATCTATACAAAAAGTTGTTTAACTGAAATTTCAAATTTTTTTCCTGAAGCAATAATTACTTTAGGAAACCATGATGTCAGAGGAAGAAAAAATGGGCTTGCTGAGAATGTTGATAATGATGGTTGGATAGATTTTTGGAAAGTATTTTGGGATTCAAAAAAAGATACTTTAAATGATTCACGGTTCAATTCATTCAATCAAGTAAAAAGTATATTTTCTTCATTTAACAAAAAAAATTTTGGAGAGTATGAATACGATAATTGTTTAATTTTTTCTTTATGTACGGAAAGACCTTTAAAGGATAGCTGTTATTTAACAAGAAAACAATTGAACTCATTAGAAAAAACAATTGAAAAATCAAAGAAAGAAAAGAAAATAGTATTTATTCTGTCGCATCAGGCATTAAATAATACTCATTCTGGAAGCAATGATTTTCGTGGTTTTGGTCCACAGAATAGTCAAGTTGAGGCAATATTAAATAAAGCTAAAAACATTGTTTTTTTTAGTGGCCATATACACAATGGAATAGGATGTAATCAGATTATTAAGAAAAAATTTGGGTTTTTAGTAGATACACCTTCTTTCAGCTACCCTGAGAACGGTTTAATTGAGAAAGGAATAGGGTATTATATTACTTTAGAAAAAAACAAGATCAGAATAGAGCCTTACTTTTTAGGAAATATTGTAAACGAAACTTATAAAAAACTAGAAAAATATACAATAAGTATTACTTTATAGTCTGAAGAAGTATGTCAAGATAAATATGTAGCTTTCAAATTCAAACAATTTTTGTAATATCTTTTGCTATAGTTTTGTAATTTGTAAACATATTGATTCTATAAAAGTGGACTGTTAACAAAAACAAATGTATTGATCAAAAAAATTTAGACTTTTTATAGAGTGGAACAATCCACTCTATTTTTTATGCAGTTTTTTGTGTGAAACGTCGAAATTTTACTGGGCTTTTCCAATTAAGTATTCTTTGATTCTATAATGATTGTAATAATAAATATTGTTCGTATTGGTTTGTCGAAACTCATTTCGGCTTTGATAAACTTTTACACAATATACTTCTTATTTAGAATACTGAAGAAATTTCCCATAGAAGAATTATCTAACCATGCTCCTTTCCTAGCCATAGTTTGAAAGATACGGTCATACTTTAATATTTGGACCTAGTTGCCCGTTTAGTACGCCCAGACTTGATCAAAGTGTAAGGAGAACGAATTTTTATTAATACGGGTTAAAAAGCAATCAATTTACGCATAGAGAAGAAGATAATTCAACATTGATATATAGATTTTCTAGATAAGAAAATTGATATTAAGTGTGGTTTACCTATAAAACGAATCATATAAAGTTGTTTTTAAATAATATATATTTGAGCTGGTAAAGTAAAACAACAGAAGTGTCTGATTTGCTTGTAGCTATAGCTAGAAAATCCAATACAGATACCTCAGGCTTAAAAAATACAAATATAAAAACTGATAGTCATCGAGCTATTGTTGTAGATAAAATTTTTAAATATATATTTTTAAAATTATTAATAGGATATACCGCCATTGTGGTTTACTTTTCATATAGTAGGACGTTCCTCGATGGCGCTAGCAACTGCTTCAGATCAGGTGCAAAATTTCTTTCTAGGTGGAATGGCCGGTACGGTTACATTGAATTTTTTAATCAGTTTTATGTCCTATGCTCTAATTAAGCTAGAAATATGATAACTGGTTGTCATTTATGAGTAGATTTAATATGAAAACATTAAGTAAACATGGATAATACAAAAATCCGTATTATTTACAAGGCTCTGCTACAGTGTTTCTCTTTTTTGCATCTTGGGGAATTTAGTGGAGTTTTTACCAAGTTTGATTAACCTCTGATACTGGTTTAAGGATTATCTAGGATTCGAGTAAGTAAAAATTTTTTTATTAATTTGATACTAAGTGTACTACTTATGTTTATATATGTCATAGTGCAAGATAAACTTTTTATTAAACGAAGTTTACTCATATTCAGTGCAGTAATTGTCTCTCTCATTTGCCCCTTTTTCATCTTATTGTAACATGGATTGGAGCTCTTGTTTTATCGACAGTTTATTTATCTGCAGTAGGTATTTTAGAAGATACAGCAGAAAGATTCTCTAGAGTAATTGGTTTTTCTTGCGGTTACTCAAGAGCTTGGGAGTCTTTTGGATACGCATTATCAATATTATTAGCTAGTTTTTTATTTGTAAAAAATCCTAATCTTAACTTTTGGGACTGGAGTATGGTCGGTGTCATTCTTTTATTGAATAGAAACCCAAAGAAGAACGTGAAGCAGTATTAGCGATAGAGGAACTAATACATGAAAAGTTGACAAGTTATTTTCTAACTTGTATTCTGTATATGTTAATTGAATAGATTTCTTCGGGGCAGGGTGTAATTCCCGACCGACGGTGACGAGTAATTACTTGAAGTCCGTGACCCGCATTTTTGCGGTTGATCCAGTGAAACTCTGGAACCGACAGTTAAAGTCTGGATGGGAGAAGAAGAACTTAGTGGATATGATAGGAGGAGTGTGTCTTCTATTGTCATGTCTTCTTTAAGTCTGATTTTTTTACCAGCCCTGCGTGTATACGTAGGGCTGTTTTGTTTGGAAAGGAGGAATTTTCTTGCATGAAGCGTTTATGGAACTGGCGATTAAGGAAGCTAAAATGGGAGAGGGGAGAACCTTTACTAATCCTTTAGTTGGTGCAGTAATTGTCAGTGGAAATGAAATTATCTCAAAAGGTGCACACCTGAAATATGGCCAAGCACATGCTGAAATAAATGCAATTAATGCATGTAAGTCTCCCGAAAAACTACTCAATTCAACAATTTATGTAACCTTGGAACCTTGTGCTCATTATGGAAAGCAGCCACCCTGTACGCAGGCAATCATTGATTCAGGAATAAAATGTGTCGTAATCGGGCAGCTTGATCCTAATCCGCTGGTTTCAGGAAAAGGGGTGGATAAGTTAAGAGAGCAAGGTGTTCATGTAATAATAGGTATACTTGAAAACGAGGCACGAGACTTAAATATACATTATAACCACTTTTTTGAGAAGCAACGTCCGTTTGTTTCTTTAAAGCAGGCAATGTCATTAGATGGAAAAATTTCTTTAAGGCAAAAACGAACAAATCTTACTCAAAAGCAGGCATTTGAAAGAGTTCATGAAGAAAGAGGAGATTATCAAGCAATTTTGGTAGGAAGTGAAACGATTTTAATTGATGATCCGCTACTTTTAACAACAAGAAAATCTCAATTTCCACCTGTTCGTATCGTATTGGATAGAAGAGGAAGAATTTTGGCTAATTCTAAGTTAAGTATTTTTAAAGAATTTAGTGTCCCAGTATTGATTTTTACTGAAAAAGCTGGACATGCAAATCAATTACCAAAGCATGTAGAGGTTCTCTCTTTAACCTCCGTTACGATTCAGAATGTTCTAAATGAACTATACAAAAGGAATATTCACTCTGTTTATGTTGAGGGGGGCTCAGTCATTCATGATGCTTTTTTAGCCAGTGATTACTGGGACGAGATAATTTGTTACGTAGCACCATTACTTCTTGGTGGAAATAGTCTTCCAAGTATGTCGAGTAATCGAGTAAGCAATTCCGGAACCCCATTGAAATTTGTGAATATCGAAAAATTAGGCAGTGATCTTAAGATTGTTGGAAGGAGAGCGTAATATGTTTACAGGTTTGATTCTAGAAAAAGGGAAAATTCTTCGAATAAAGCATATGGGTCAAACAATTAAGCTGACTTGTCAAGCTTCTCGACAGTTGCTTGAAGATTATCAGATTGGTGACAGCATGGCGATCAATGGCGTTTGTTTGACTGCGGTTGAAAAAGCGAATCAACAGTTTACAGTGGATATTATGCCGGAAACCTTTCAGCGAACAACATTTTCACGATTGAAAATAAATGATGAGGTGAATTTGGAACGGGCGCTGCCTTATAATGGACGATTGGAAGGACATTTAGTCGCAGGGCATGTAGATGGTGTTACTCGTCTTAGAGAAAAAATAGTGCAGGAAAATGCCCTTGTTTTGACCTTTGATTTACCTAAAGAATTTCAGGGCGAAATTATTTCTCAAGGTTCTATCGCAATCAACGGAGTCAGTTTAACAGTCACACAAGTAGTTGCCACAAATTTTTCCATTAGCCTGATCCCTCATTCAAGGAAGCAGACAAATTTAGGCGAGTTAATGCGTGGAGAGTATGTGAATTTTGAAACAGATATGCTCGGGAAATATGTAAAAGCACAATTAAGTATATCTAAGTCAATAGAATGGAAGGAGCTGAATTAGTTGAGTAGAAAAAATATTCAGGAAGCAATTGAATTTTTAAGAAAAGGCAAGTTGATTGTGGTAGCAGATGATGATGATCGAGAAGCAGAAGGTGATTTGGTTGGTGTAGCAAATTTAGTTTCACCTGAAAGTGTCAACTTTATGGTTACATTTGCGCGAGGCTTGATTTGTACTCCTGTTTCAAAACAAATAGCTGATCGTTTGAAACTTAGAGAAATGGTAAAAGAGAATACTGACAGCTTCGGAACCGCATTTACCGTTAGTGTAGATCACCAAGAGACATCAACGGGGATTTCAGCTTATGATCGAGCAAAAACGATTGAAATTTTGGCAAAAAAAGAGAGTGTTTCGGAAGAATTTCATCGTCCCGGACACATTTTTCCACTAATTGGTAAAGAAGGCGGTGTTCTGGAACGAAGAGGGCATACGGAAGCAGCCATCGATTTAGCGAAACTTACAAATCAAAGTGAAGTAGCCTATATTTGTGAAATTTTAAATGAGGATGGAACAATGGCAAGAAGACCGCAATTAAAACAATTTGCCCAAAAACATAAGCTGCCTTTTATCACAGTGGAAGAATTAGTAAACTACCTAAACGCAGAAGAACCGGTAACAGTGAGCCTTCCTACTGCATTTGGCGAATTTGACCTGACTCTTTTTGAAGACCAACAAGCTAAGGAACATTTGCTATTATCAAAAGGAGAGATTCGACAGTCTAAAGAGCCGTTGCTAATTCGTGTGCATTCTGAATGTCTGACAGGTGATGTTTTTGGCTCCCATCGTTGTGACTGTGGCGAACAATTGCATGAAGCAATGCGAATGATTGAGAAAAAGGGAAGAGGAGCCATTTTATATCTTCGCCAGGAAGGTCGTGGGATTGGTTTAAAAAATAAATTACATGCATATCAACTACAGGAACAAGGCATGGATACGTTTGATGCAAATTTGGCGCTTGGTTTTAAACCAGATGAAAGAGATTATCAGTTTGCAGCAGAAATACTGGATGCTTTGGGTGTAGAAAAAATTGACTTAATCACGAATAATCCTGAAAAAATAGAGCAATTAGAAGCTCTTGGAATAAATATCAATAAACGGATACCTCTGGAAATTCCAGCAGTGAAGGAGAATGAAAACTATTTAAAAACAAAAAAACAAAAATTTCATCATTTACTAACTATTTAAGAGAGGAAGAAACATATGGCAACGTTTGAAGGACAGCTTAATGGAAAAGATATGAAAGTGGGTATTGTAGTTGCACGATTCAATGAATTTATTAACGCAAAGCTATTGAGTGGAGCAATGGATAATCTAACTCGTCATGGTGTACTAGAAGAAAATGTTGATATTTATTGGGTACCCGGTGCATTTGAAATTCCTTTTATAACCCAAAAATTAGTTAAAAGTAAAAAGTATGATGGCTTAATTACCTTAGGAACCATCATCAGAGGAGCAACGACACACTATGAATTGGTAAGCAATGAAGTCGCAAAAGGAGTGGCTCATATTGGTCTGGAATCAAAAATTCCTGTAATGTTTGGTGTGTTAACAACTGAATCCATTGAACAGGCGATTGAGCGATCTGGAACAAAGGCAGGAAATAAGGGAGCAGATGTTGCTCAAGGGTTGATTGAAATGATTTCTTTGAATAAAATAATAGTAGGATTGAGATGAAAAAATTACAGCAGTCATACTTCATTTCAAATGGCACAGCTTTCCAAAATTTGATTTACTAATTTGGACGTTTTTTTAAGTTAGCTTAATTTTGGCAGAGTTTTTGTACTAAGAAAAATCTAATTAATATGTAAAAATGAAAACAACTCAAAATAATTGAGTGGGTTTTGTTTAGCTTAAGGGATAAGCAAACAAAGTAGAAAGTGTCCAGAAAAAGGAATAGTTCTGGGCACTCTTTTTTGTATAAAATTTATACGGAAGTAATTTTATATCGTGTACACAAGTCTGTAACAAAATCTATGTTCAGATAAAAATAGGGAGTCAATGAATTTTAGAACCATTAATTTTAGGTGTCAGAAACTTTTATCTTATTGAAACGAAATTTAATCCTAGAATAGCAACACTCGCGATATTACAACAATCGCAAGTGTTAAGGATATACCTAAAACAAACCTGGTTAATAGTCAAATGTATCTGTCAAAAATAACTGAACAGAGTACAAAACTATGGATACTTTTGTTTGTTATTCTAGTAATTTTCTTTGTTTTAAGTACGGTTCTTAATGGGAAAGTATCGCCTGTTAAAAGCTTTTTATACGCAGTATTATTTCTATTTTTAGGCTCTATTTTGAGTTACGGGGTCTTTTTAATCTTTCCGGAAAAACTTTTGTTAATTTCGCCTAGATACGGCTATGGATTTAGTTTTTTTGTAGTTTCAATTATCATGCTTACTTTGGCAAATACTTCTAAAAACGTGCTAGGATATGTGTCAAAAACAGCGGTTTGTCTTTTCTGTGTTTATCTTTTATCTTTTACATTTGTTTATGCTAGTGCGTTAAGCCACCAAAAGGAATCTTTTGAACGACAAAGTATGATATTAACCGATGATTTAAAAGACCTAGTGAACCGTGACACGGTGACCGTGCATAGTACGTCTTTATTTAAGGATTCGCCAGTATTTGTCAATAGTTCGAAGAATTATCCTATATTAAAAGAACTGGTTCCACCAAATGAAGCCCTTTATTGGCCAAATCAGTTTTTATTTAGAACGTACACTGGTTTAAACGTGAACATGGAGATCTTTGATATTAACGCATAGAATAAAGAAGAAAGTGAGTTAATGAAATCTAATTATTACCATGACATTTATGTAAAAGATTCAGAAGTATTTGTTCATGTTAAATAATCCTGAAATAAAAGTAATATCAAGGCAATTGAAAGGCCAAGATAGATACTGTAAAATAAAAATAGCTATTTCAGATTTAACTATTTTCTTACAGACTGAATGAATCAATCGTTTAGCTCTATGATTATTCGTTAGAAATGAAAGGCTAAAATAAGTTATAACCTTAGAGACTGTCTTCCCCCAAGAGACAGTCTCTATTATATATTTAACTCATTTTTTTGGTTAAAATGAAATGGCTAAGAGCCGAAGAAACTTCAATCCTAACAGTATTGTGGTTTTTTAGGATGGGATAAACGTTAAATAGGGATTTTTATCATATACTGCCTTGTAATATGCTATTGTTTAAGCGTATTATACTAATATATATTTAGGAGGATTATTCAGTTGAAACAAACAAAATTTTGTTTGTTTGGTGCAGCTGTGATACTAGGTGTTACCCCGATTGTAATTACTGGCACAAATGTATACGCTGACGAAAGAACTCCAGAACAGCAACCCAGTTTATGGGATATTGAGGAAGAAACGAATCCTATTTATGATACGAAACCATCTAATGATAATCTCCCAGAAAATGTTACTTTAGAGTACACAGAAGAAGGACCTAGTGTAACTGTCTATGAAGAAGGTACTACCCAAAAAAATAGAGCTGCAAGAGCGGCAGTATATCGTTGGGGTGGTTGGGAATACACCAACATAGCTCTGCCTACAGGAACAGTGGCACATGCTATCAATTTGGCAGTTAATGGCGGAATAGGAATTGTAGCTTCAACAGTAGGTATTCCTGCAAGTGCTGTTACTGGTTTACTAGAAGGTGCTAATTGGTTAGGAATAGGTGGTGCTCCTGGAGATGCAGTTGCTAAAAAATGGGATAGAAATGGGAATGGTTGGGTAGGATTCTATCATCAGCGTGGGTGTGATGCTGCAGGTAGAGTTGTAGCGACTAGGTACAAAACAGAGTAATTATGAAAAAACTTAAAGAGCTTAATAAAAACCACCCATATCTATTTATTTTTTTAATAGTGTTAATCGGTAACTTAATCGGAACAATGGTCTACCTATCTCTAAAAATTTCTATCAAAGGATCCTTATACTCAAATAGTATTATTGTATTCCTCATTGGATGTCTGCTAAAAAAATGGGAGAAAAAGTAATACTTTGTCTATAACAAAATAACCTTAAAATTTTGTGAGCATCAGCGTCAATAAATCCATTGACAGGGAAACAAAGAATTAGCGTCTTTAAAAGTAATAAATAACTAAAACAAAATATCAGGAGGAATTTACCATGACAGATAAAGGGACAACAGATAAAATCAAAGGAAAAGCAAAAGAAGTCACAGGAGACGTTACTGGAGATGATAAACAAAAAGCAGAAGGCTTTTTAGATCAAGCCATCGGTAAGGTGAAAGAAGTCGCTTCTGACGCGAAAGACAAAGTGGAAGATGTTGTTGAAGCTGCAAAGGAAAAACTGGATAAATAATTCCGTAAAAGACAGACCGGTTCTGTTGCAAAGTTTTTCAATAAAGTCTAATTAGTGTAAAATCTAGTTAAAAAGACTTGGGAGAAACGAAGTAATGAATCATTTTAAAGGGAAGCAATTTCAAAAAGACGTGATTGTAGTAGCCGTGGGCTACTATCTTCGTTACAACCTGAGTTATCGTGAAGTGCAAGAAATTTTGTTTGATCGTGGCATACATGTTTGTCATACAACTATTTATCGTTGGGTACAAGAATATAGCAAAGTCCTGTATCAACTTTGGAAGAAGAAAAATAAATAATCCTTTTATTCGTGGAAAATGGACGAAACCTACATTAAAATCAAAGGAAAGTGGCATTATCTCTATCGCACAATCGATGCGGATGGTTTAACCTTAGATATTTGGCTACGAAAAAAGCGAAATACACAAGCAGCCTATTCTTTTCTCAAGCGATTGAAAAAACAGTTTGGAGAACCTAAGGTCCTGGTAACAGACAAAGCACCTTCTATTAGAAGTGCCTTTAAAAAATTACAAAAGAAGGGGGTGTACAGCAAAACAGAACACAGAACAGTGAAATATTTGGACAATTTGATTGAACAAGATCATCGTCCATTTAAACGGCGAAGTAAATTTTATCGAAGCCTCCGTACTGCCTCAGACACAATCAAAGGTATGGCAACGATTCGAGGAATCTATAAAAAAATCCGAAAAGAAGGACCGCTCTTCGGTTTTTCCGTTTGCATTGAAATCAAGAGTTTATTGGGAATCTCAGCCTAAGGCACTGATTGAATGGGGTCAGCATACTTCTTCTTTAAACTTTGCAACAGAACCTTCGTAATTATTTTAATTATGAGTGGTTTAAAGATGCTTCACTTAAGTTTTAAAATTATTTTTATGAGGTGTATTAATATGCATATGAAAAAGGTAAAATGGAGATTTTTTAAAAAGTATTGGTTTGTTGCTGCTATAGTATGCTTGTATTTTGCTTACTTTCAAGAAATTCTTGATTGTTATCCTTTTGTGGGGCTATTTCTTATTTTGTGGTTATTAGAAGATAAGTAATTACCTGTGGTGCTAGTTGACTTTAGATTTCGATAAGACCGACATTTCATGTGTCAGAATCCCAACTTTACATTTTTTGCACATACCAAAAAGATAGAAGGATTTATGGTAGCTTTTCTATCCTTTGTGTTTAATTTCAAAGCGTGACTTTTCGTATCGTCGATCCCATACCCATTTTTAAATACAGAAAGCGGCACTACGAATAAGACACAACCCAGTTGTGTCTTGTTCTTAATTTAAAACTAGCAGGTCAGAAACTTCTAAGTTTTTGATCTCTTTGTTTTTTAGTGCTATATTGGATGCTATTTTCCTTTTTAAATGGCAAAAATTTTATTTTTATTTGGCATAGATAATTCTTGATCTGATAATTGCATATAGTATGAGAAATAAAGCTAACAGATAGTAAGAATACTGCTTGCTATCTGTTAGCTTTATAAACGTCCTTATTAAGTATTACGAAAATAACACTGAAAATTTTTCAATATATTGTGCTTTATACGGCTCATCCAAAGCCTGAATTGCATGTAACAATTGTTTTTTTTCTGACGATAGTTCAAATGATATCGGATATAATTCTTCTTGCTTTAAAAGAACGTTCCCGCTTTCATCAATTTTACGAATTAAATCTTGCTGAGGATCATTTTTCAGCGTTTGGTTTTGTAATCCAAACTTTGTGACAACCCAATTATTTGTGTTTTTCGTTTTATCAATAATATTTTCTAAACAAGTTAAGCGTCCTTTTGTCTCTGCATGGAAGATTTCAACCACATCACTTTCTTCTAGTTTAATCTTATCTGTTCCAACTTCCGCGTTCGTTCCTTCGACAGATTTTTCATATTTTGTTTCTCCCTTTGAATTCTTTATAGTGACTTTCGTATATAACTCTCCTTGAAAATAACTATGTGGGTTTGCATTGGTAATTGAAACAGTGGCTTCTTGATTATTCAGATTAGTTGAAAATGAACCAAAGTTTGCATTACCTAAACCAAGAAAATTTAATTGTTGGTTCAGTAAAGAACTCCTATTGATTTTTTCTACGTTAAGACTTGAAGTATTTTCAGCATCTTTAACATATACATAGAGAGTTTTTGGCACATAATTTTTCATTTGCTCACCATAAAATTCTAAGTGATATACGCCATTAGGGATATTTTTAAATGTCAGTTTTCCTTCTTGAATATCTTGCGTAGCTAGTTCTTGTTTACCATCTTTTAAAGCTACTTTTACACCATTCAACTCATTAATATTTGTTGTATTTAATTGTATCGTAAGATTTCCAGCTAAATTAAGAGAGGATATTTCAGCATTACTAACCATCTCAAAATTTGAGTTAATTAAATAAGAAGGGTCTATTAATTCACGTGCACGAGCAAGTTCACTTTCTGGAACAATGTCAGCTAAAGAAGCAATGGCTGGGAATCCAGAAACGCGGTTCTTTTCTCCTTGAGAATCATTAACAGATAAGCCCCATCTTTCTAAAACGGGGGTGAAATCTTGCTTACTATTTTCACTATAAATACGATTCATTAAATCTGGTAAAGGATAATCTGCTCTATTGAAATTTTGCTGGTTTGCTAACTTACGGTATTCTTGATACATTTTCGTGAATGAATTATCACCAGCTTTTTGCTTCAACAAAGATAACAGAATCAGTTTTTCTCGTAGACCTACCGAATCATAGGATCCTTCTTGATATATCATTTTCGTGTAAAGATCAGTATCCACTTTTTCTTTATTTCCATAATCAAATAACCAACCGATATTATCGGCTTCTTTTCCATATTTATTGTATTGATACTGTACACCAAATAAATTATTGGATACTTCTCCTGTATACATTCCTACACCATCAAATCCTGCTTGATAGCCATGAGCAATTTCATGTAACGTCCCCCAACTGTTTTTTGTCAACCACATGTCGATTGTATCATAGCTATTTGCTGTCCAGTTAGTGCCATAGTATGCGCCGCCCGCACCATTCTTATCTGCTTTTAAAAAATAACGATTTTGTCCATTTTTGTTTACATCAGAAGAGCTATCGAATCCAGCAATTTGATTGTAGTAAGAAAATAAGTCATTATAATGCTCGATTAATTGATCTATAGACTGAAAATCTTTTAAATTTCTTACGCTTTCTTTGTCTTTTTTAGGTATCAGTAATTGAAAATCTACCCCTTTAACCAACGCATAATTTCCATCAAACTTATCCCATGTATTAAAAAATTCATCTCTATTATTGTGGTATTCATAAATTGGTAAAGGCTTTTGTGATTTAAAATCATTAATTTCATATTCTAATTGTGCAGCATTGTCTCCATAAGGTGTGTCAACAAACGGTACCAAGGGATCCGATGCCTGAATAGTTATCCAATCTGTACCGACTTGTACACTCTTTTCTATTTTAGAGTCATTCCCTAATAATTTAACCGTCAATTTATCTTTAAAATTAGGATTTGTTTGCCTCATCTTTAATTCCGTATTTTCTCGCAAGATAAAACCTAAATCTTGCCGATCATGATTTTTTCCTTTGCTCATTCCAGCATTAAAAATCCATGTAGGTTCCGAAATATTAAAAATCTCCTTTTTCTCAATTCCTTGTGCTTCTACATTTAAAGAAAATAAACAACCCATAACTAGTAGTACAAACACAAATAAACTACTTTTTCTCATAAAATCCCTCCCATAACTTATTCTTTTATATAATATTAGATTAAACGATATTATTAGTATTAGCAAACGATAAACTGAACGTCCAGAAAATCAGGATTTTTAGGACACGAGAGAAATAATACAAAAAGATGACAAACAGATGCATAGCGTATCTTTTCTTCCAAATATTTAATTGACCCCTACATAGAGAAAAATTAAAAGAAAATAGCGGTTTCTTCCTTACTACAACCGCCACCTGAAGAAAGCCTTTTTTCACAAGGAAAAGGTCAAGAGCATTGGTTCTGTGGCATGTTTTTTGTCCGCTTCACTTGGTTGCAGGGATGATTTTTCCAGTGAGCGACTTTGTGTCCGTTGTCTTTTCACTGCACGCCCGAAACCTCAAGCTCACACCATAACAGCAAACAACGAAAGGAGGCTCATACAAAAAAATGCCGAACCAACAAAATCAAAAGAACATCCCTTCCTAAGTCTTCAAAAAAATGAATTGTCAAAAGCCAGAATCAAAACCAAAAGAAGGAAAATCAAATGAACAAAGAATAAGTCCTTAAAACATTAGATTCACTAGCTTACGCAATGGAAAAACTAGAAAACGGAATTGTCCGCTCTGAGGTTAACGAAGAATTAGAGCAAATGTTGGAATTAATGAACAAAGACTGGAACGAACTTTATATCGTTATTGGTAAATAGTGGGAAGAATATCGGAATAACGCCCTTGAAAAGTAAAAAAAGAAACCACTTGCTATGAACAAAAGATTTCTAAAAAGGTAGTTATACTTGAAAAATCGATGTATCACAAGTGTAACTTACCTTAGTTCCATTGACAAGTACCAAAAAACAAATCAAAAAAAGAGAAAGCAGGTAAGAATTATGACACTAACAACCGAAACATTTCAAAACTTTTTACGGAGCAAGCAACAGATTCTGGTTTTTTTAAGAGGAAGAACAGGTCATGTCCCTAGTTAAAATAAGTATTGAATCTAAAAATAATCGCTTCTTTTTAATTTACCTCAATCCATTTATTGGGGAAAGCGACAATTTAGGTGTTCTAATTGGCTTATATGATAAAGAATTAGATACACTTCGACTATTTGCTCGTTATTATGTTGAATGACACTTAAAATTGAGAGAAGTGAGCTCTTTTTATACATATTGTTGCCAGATACCAAAATCAGAGAATACATGCATAAAAAAAGATATGTAAAAGTTATGTAGCATTTTTTTAGCGTGATGGTCATGATGATGAGGTATACCATATAAGGGGAAATATGGTTTATTTAAGGAATTTAGATTGGTGAAGAATAGTTAGTTAAATATACTGAATAATAGTAAGAAACACGAATTTCTAGTCAATTTTAAAAACAACCGAGTAAAATATCTTAGTCTGCCAAGATTAACGACTTATGATTTTTCAAGCATAAAACGGTTCTGTTGCAAAATTTCAAAAAATAGAGAGTGTCTCCTAGAATGGCTTTGTTTTAAGTTGAAATATCCAACAACTGCTTGATTTCAAACGTCACTGAAAAACCGAAAAAGTTCCTTCTTTTCGACTTTTCTTATAGATTCCTCGAATCGCTTCCGTGCCCTTAAACGTAGTGGAGGCGGTACGTAAACTTTGATAAAATTTATTCCGGCATTTGATGGGACGATGATTTTGTTCAATCAAATTGTTCAAATATTTCACTGTTCGGTGCTCTGTTTTTTGATACAACTCCTTTTTTGTAATTTCTTGAATGTTGCTTTGATTGATGGCGCTTTGTCTGTTACGAGAACCTTTTGTTCTACGAACTGCTTCCTAAATAGTTTAAGAAAGGCATAGGCGGATTATGTATCTCGTTTCTTACGCAACCAAATGTCTAAAGTTGATCCACCTGCATCAATTGCTCGATATAAGTAATGCCACTTTCCTTTAATTTTGATATAGGTTTCGTCCATTTTCCATGAATAAAAGGACTGCTTATTTTTCTTTTTCCAAGTTTGATAGAGTCTCTTTCCGTATTCCTGAACCCAACGATAAATCGTCGTGTAGTATACATGAATTCCACGATCATGCAGGATTTCTTGAACTTCACGATAGCTGAGGTTGTAATGAAGATAATTGCCTCCGGCTACAATAATCACATCTTTTTGAAATTGTTTATCTTTAAAATGATCCATATTCGTTTCCCAGTCTATCTGTTTCCTAAATTTTATCCTAAATTGGGCTTATCGGAAAACTTAGCAACAAAACAATTAATTTTAATAATTTAATGCAAACTAGACTATTTAATTTTAAAGATAACAAAATATAGTATTTTAACCTTTCTGGAGCAAAGCACCTTATAGACCTTAAATAGATGGGATCTTCCTATATGTTGCTACGCTTAATAAATTAATAGCTACTTCACTTTAAGGAAATATTGATTAATTAAAATTTTTATCATAATTAATTATATTAAAGGTTAATCGAAAATATTGCTTGGAAGATGCCATAACACGAATAGGAGGATGTTTGTCATTGATAATCACACATATTACTTTTATTTAAAAAAATTGTTACTTAGTTTCTTTTACTTATTGAATTGCTACAGGAGAAAGATAGAGTGTTACTATAACAAAATTTTACCGGGGTTATTAATCTATTTGGGGGATAAAAAAATTAAACTGTTATCACTTGTAATAAGTTTTTTCTTTTTATGCATGTCAATTGTTCCGTTAATTTTTTTATTAATACTTTCAACAAATAAATTATTATATCCATTAGTAATAGTTGTCTTTTGGAAAATTTTCATTACTGGAAATAAAATTTCTGTATTTAAATTTTCTCATCCTGAAAGTTTTTATAGTTTGAAAATTAAAAGAGCGACTTCTAGTAATATATATAAAATTTTATCGGTAGTAACCGTTTTAGACATATTATTTTTTTTATTAACCATTGTGTTTTTTTTATCTAGAACGATTATATTCATGTCAATTAGCGATCTGTTTATGCTGTTATCAATAGTCATTTCTATTTATTTTATGATGGAAGGTAAACAAGAGCATATATATCTTATTTTATGTATTACTATTGTAAGCTTGAGTATATTCATTAAAAATCATATGTTGAATATTCCCGATGCAGTTAACATGAATAAATATTTGTTGTATCTTAATGTGAATGCTGAAGCTTTTTTACCGGTTTTTACAGGCATAGTAATTATTTCGGCTGTTTTAATATTCGTAATAGATATTTTATACTCAAGACAAAGTCTATCTATTACAAAAAAATTTCATTTTGGTCTAGATAGAGGATATACATCCTTTATTAATTACGTAAAAACCCTGCCTGCAACAAAAAAATTAATGATTTTCTTTCCATCGGACTTATTAGTAATAATACTTATCTTGACATTATGGAATTACTCAGAAAAGCAAGCTGTATTCCCTATGATTGCTTGTTCATTTGCTATATTGAGTACTAAACAATTTTTAAATCAATATGCTTATTTTTTTCACTTTTTTGTTAACGAGAGGGAAAGGATTTCGTTTGAAAAAATACAAAAAAATAACTTGAAGATTTTCACATGGAAAATCAAACTTTTATTATATGCTAAAAGCTTATATATGAGTACTATATTTTTTTCGTATTATTTTAGTTTTAATAATATAACTTTAAAAGATTCAGTTTTTTTAGCAATTTGTGTATTTCTGGGAGTGATTTTGCCAGTCTTAGATGAAAAATTAGTAATAGTTACTTGGAAAACAGTATCTATAGTTGGTGAAATAAAATACAGCGTTAATTTTGATGCTCTAATCATTATGGTTTTAGTTCTATGCGGAGCAATTGTTGATCAAATTATTAGAACAGGAAATTCAATTTATTTAGATTACTTTTATTTATTTACTGCTCTACTACTAATTGTTCTTACATGTTTTAAAATGTGTTTGCTAACTATTAACTTGAAAATGAGGAGGAAACTATATGACCACATTTAATTATTTGTTTGATATTATCGTTATAGGATATTCAATACATTTGATACTGAAATTTAGGACAATGTACAACAAAACAAGTGAGTCTAAATATAAATGGTTGAGCTATATATTTGTTATTGTTTTATTTTTGATTGTTCTAGGGGCTTGTTTACAATTAATGAATTTATAATGGGGAGAAACTATGAGTCTTTTACAGATAGAAATTAGAAACAGCAGCTATGATAAAAAAAATATAATATTAAAAAAAGTAGACATTAAATTAAATAAACATGGACTTTATTTTGTAAGTGGAAGAAACGGCTCAGGTAAGTCAACATTATTTAAAAGTTTACTAGGAGATATCGATGTTGAGGTACACAAAGTAGATATAGATAATACTATTATTAAAAAAAGGTCAGACAAAATAGTTTGTATAAATGATGAATTTGTGGGTTATGAATTTTTAAAGGTCAAAGAGTATTTAGTTTATATATCATTACTTTTCAATGTAAAAGTTACGGAATTGATGATAACAAATTTATTATCCGAACTAGAATTAATAGATTACAATTATAAATTAATAAAAGATCTTTCTCAAGGAAATAAACAAAAATTAGCTTTTATTGCTACAATTATAACTAATAGTGAAATTATATTGTTTGACGAGGCTTTTGAGCATATTGATAAATATGCAATGGAAGTTGTAAAAAGAAAACTTACAGATTTGTCAAATAATCATTTTATATTTTTAATTTCACATACAAGAATACTTCACGAACTATCTAACGAAGAATTAATAGTTAAGGACGGTGAAATACATTTTGAATCACATTGAAAAGTATTTTATTCCGTCTAACAAAATTGCATATGCAGCTTTTGTATCATCTATAGGTATTATTTCAGGTATCATGTTAGGATTGCTTTTTCAAACACAATCTTCTTCAGAGAATATAGTTCAAATTATAACTAGTTATAATTTTTTGGATAATATATATGAGATATTTATGAATAACCTTCGGATTAGTATAATTACAATTGTTTTAAGCATAACATTTTATAGCGGAGCAACACTGTTAACTTTTGTGAATTTATACATTTTTAGTTATTCGGCTACCATAAACACCATTCAAAATGGAATTCAGAATACCCTTACTAAATATCCTCATTCCATTTTAGAATTACCTGCAATAATCATTTCTTTAGCAATTTCATATTATATATCAGATATTTTAATGGCTTATTTAAAAGACAAATCAAATTATGTTTATAATGATAAGGGGAAAAAAATTACAGTTAGTTTCATATTTGTCATATTTTTATTGCTACTGAGTTCGATTATAGAATCTTCATTAATATATTTTAATTTTATTTAGGAGGAGAAACGTTGCAAAAGATAGAAAAAAATCTATTTAAAACATTTTTTTATATTAGCTTATTTATATATGGGGTGACACTTATATTGAAGTTAATTGAACTTCCAGAAAATACTTTAGAAGCGGTGTCAATCGACCAACAACAACTAACAGGAGTAATAATATTAGGTGCCATATTCTCTATGGTTTCTTTAATTGTAATAATTCTATTAGAATATATTATATTAAAATACTTATATAAAAAAATATTTCAAGAAGAAGCATTAATTTTATTCAAAAGAATTTTTTTTGTTGACTATTCTATCAAGTTAATTGTTCTCACTGTGAGTAACTTGATATTAATAGTTGGTAAGTATCAGATTTCTAGTTGGGCTGTTACACTATTCTTGATAATAGTGATTGGCCTTACTAATTTCAAATTGTTTAGCCGGATATCTAGCGTGTCCTTGAAGAGTAAAGTAATATTAATTATTTCTTTTTCGTTAATAGCTTTATTGTAATAACTAGTTGCGGATTTAATAGCAGGGTACATGTATAAACAAGGAGGAATATTCATGGTATATGACTTAGTAGCATATGGTATTGCGCAGGGAGTAGCTGAAAAAATTGTGGGTTTAATTAACGCAGGATTGACAGTTGGATCTATAATTTCGATTATTGGTGGGGCAACCGCTGGTTTAGCTGGTGTATTCGCTGCTGTAAAAGCAGCTATTGCGAAACAAGGAATTAAAAAAGCTATACAATTATAATTTTAAAAATTTTTATGTTTTTTGAAACTACCTACTATATTTTATAGATAGTCTTGATTATTGAATTTAGTTATAAGATGAATGCATAACATATATTGAAAACATGTACCCTGCCATTAAATCCGCAACGTCGTATGTTAGTGTGTTAAACAAATCAGTCCTATGGTGTAAGGAGCCCGATACTAAAAGTTTACTACAACTTAGTCGAGGTAGATATTTCAATGAAATATGAAGAAATATTTAAACAACATTGTACAATTTAGTTGTTAAGGAAGGTAGTACTGAAGTAATCTTGACAAAAAAGTTCATTTAATCAAGTAATCAAAAAAATGAATTGTTGTTTATGAAGCCAATCATGCAGGCAAACCAGGTAGATTTAGAGGGATGACAAATGAAACTTTATAAAAAGACTTAAACTTATTAAAAAGTAAAATAAATTTCTAATAAAAGATTAAATTGATTATAAATTTACAATCTTAATATATTTTGAAAAAATCTAATTTAGTTTAGGGCGTGTTTGAAACTTATTTTTTTAGAATAAATATAGTGACAAGATAAATAAATCCTATGAAAGATTCCATTAATTTTTCGTATCTTGTGGCAATTCTGTGGAATTGCTTGATTTTACAAAAGAAACGTTCTATTAAGTGTCGTTCTTTATAAATGTTCCAATCGACAGTCCATTTTTCTTTTGCATTAGACTTTGGGGAAATGGTGTAAGTCGCTCCTTCGCGTTTGATAAACTCACGAATTGCAGAAGAATTATAGGCTTTATTTGCTAGAATATTGTAGCCGTTGATATTGATATTAGATAGCGTGTGTATGGCATAACTACCATCATAAATATTTCCTGAAGAGAGCTGAAAGGATACCAGATTCTCCAATCCATCAACAATTGCATGGATTTTGTTATTTTCCCGTCTCTACTTAAACCAATGTACTGATTCACTTCTGAATTTTCAGCCTTTTTTTTGCACCAACTCTATGCTGATGGACTTTTATAGAAGTTTAATCAATACTAAAATTTTCTGTATTCGGATCTTTTGATTATTTAAGAAATAACTGCTCCAATAGTCCTGACTTTTGCCAGTTTTTAGAACGAGAATAGACGGTTTCAAACGGTCCATTATATGCTGGTAGAGCTCTCCATGGTGTGCCCTTCCGTGCAATCCATAGGATTGCTTCAAACATTAATCGATGATCTTTTTGGGGTCGGCCAGTTCTATAAGGTGGAAATGATTCTTTAATTTGAAGCCGTTGTACATCAGAAAATTCACGTTTTTTTCTCATTTTAAGGCACCTCTGAATAGAGATTAACATGAACGACTGATAGTTTTCAAACACGCCCTAGATTTTTAAAAATTAGATTTTTTAAGTGATGATAAGAAAGGATTTAAAGTTCATGGACAATTATAAAAAACAAGTAAAAAAAATTAAAGTATGGAATTTAATTGCTCTAGTATTGACTTCAGTTGGAACAATTTTTTCAATTATTGGGCTACCTGCTGCATTAAATCCAGATAAAACACTATACACAGATTTGGGATCAGAGGGGATGAGCATTTATAATCAATTAAGCAGTATGCCAGTAAAAGTGTTTACAGTTTTAAATGTTCTTTTTTCAATTACTTTTGTGATTTTCTTTTTTATTTCACACAGGAAGGTAAAAAAGAATCAAATTCCACTAAAATATCCTTATTATTTAAATTTGGGATGGACTGTCGTGTCCATTATATTTTCTTTGTTAACAACGCCTAGTTTTACAAATACTTCAGAAATGCAATCTATGGGACTAATTATCGGAATTACAATTATTATTTTCATGTTAGTGTTCAAATTACCAGTAATTATGGTTTTAGTCTACTTATTCAAAGTAAATACAGGGGAGAATGATATTGAAAAAGTTAACTAAAAAACAACAAGTTTCTTTAACGATCATAGGCTGTCTTGTTGGAGTACTATTAATCAGCGCGACCCTTATTTATAAATTGAACGCCACTGAACCAAAAGAAGAAGAATCCTATAAAATTATCAAGGTAAAAAAGAGTGATCCCTTGATTTTAAAAGGAATTGTTCAACCTAAAACAACTAGTTATTTAAACTTTGATCAATCCCTTGGGAAAATCGATACTATTTCCGTGAAGAATGGTCAAGAAATAAATGAAAATGATGTAGTGGCTACTTATCAAAATACAACTGTTGAAGATCAAGCGGAAGAACAAACCCAATCTCTAGAAAAGTTGAATCTGGCAGTTACAAATGCTCAAATAAATCTAGATAATGCAACACAAAAACAACAAGAATTAGAAAATCGCTTAACTGTTGCTAAAAACGAACAAACCACCATTGTAAATAAAAAAATGGATGATGAAATGAAAAAAGCCGAAAAAGCTGAAGCTGATAATAAAATTGAAACTATACAACAAGCGTTAGATGCACAAAAAGAGGCAGTTTTACAAGCACAACAAGCGTTAGATGCGGCGAATGTTGATTTATCCAGTGCCAATAATACTATTGAACAAACAAAAAAGAAAATTACCACTACCGTAACAGCACCATTCAAAGGAATTGTCTATATTAATGATAAAGGGAAAGTAGACGCAACAGTACCATATGCGACTATTGTGAGTCCAGAGATAGTTATAAAAGGTTCTGTCACAGAATATGACTATAATAAAGTAAAAGTGGGTCAACCTGTAACGATTAGTCAAATCAATGAAGAAAAAGCAACGGACGGAATAATTACTGAAATTAATGCACTGCCTGAAGATATGGCTGTCAGTCCACAAAATACATCATCAATTAAAAACAGTACAATTTCAACATTCTCCTTTATAGTTAGCCCTAAAGAACCTATTCATTATGGTTATAATGTCCAAATCAGTGTTCCAATGAATAATTTAGAGTTGTCTAAAAAGAATACAGTTAAAGAAAAAAATAATGAGGTATTCGTTTTTATTTACAGAGATGGAAAAGTTGTTAAACAGAAAATAGAAGTAAAAGATGATAATGATAAATACGTAGTAAAGACTGGACTTAAAGAAAATGATTCAATTGTTGAAAAACCAGATACTAGTCTGAAAGATGGCCAAAAAGTGACGGTGAAACAATGATTGAACTCAATAAGATAAATAAATACTATGCAAATGAAGAGGAGTCACTTCATGTATTAAAAGATATTCATTTATCCATCAAAAAAGGGGAAATGATAGCGATCATGGGCCCTTCAGGATCTGGCAAATCGACATTAATTAATCTTTTGGGATTTATCGATCGTAAATTTGAGGGAGAATACTTGTTTGAAGGCAGATCTTTGGTTAATACAGCAGATGACATTCTTTCTAAAGTAAGAAATCAAACAGTAGGTTTTATTTTCCAAAACTTTAGTTTGATTGAGAGTAACACAGTTTATGAAAATGTAGAACTACCTCTTCTTTATAATGGGGTGTCTCCTTTTAAAACGAAGGAAAAAGTTTTTTCCGTATTGGATAGAGTTGGTTTAAAAGGAAAAGAATATAAATATCCAAAGCAGTTGTCTGGTGGCCAACAGCAGCGGGTGGCCATCGCCCGAGCATTGATTAATCACCCTAAGTTTATTATAGCAGATGAACCGACAGGTGCTTTAGATACACACACCTCAGAGGAGATTATGCAGCTTTTTACTACTTTAAATAAAGAAGATGACGTAACGCTTATTATGGTTACGCACAATCCTGAAGTCGTTCCTTATTGTCACCGGTTGATTACTATTAGAGACGGTGCGATTATTGAAGATAAGGAGTTGGTGCAATGAATCTTTATGTAAACATGCGTTCTGCTTGGAAAGCAATTAAAAATAATCGAAAACGTAGTGTATTAACCATGATAGGAATTATTATAGGAATATCGTCTGTTATTACAATTTTAGCTATTGGAAGAGGATTCGAGAAAGACACCGTAAAAAATCTTACTAAGAGTGATTCTAAGAATGTGGAAATTCAATTAAATTTTACACCGAGTGATACGTCCTTATATGATACAAATACAAAATTTTTTCAAGATGTAGACTTATCTACAGTAAGAAATGTAGAAGGGGTAAAAAAAGCTGACTATTCTAAAATTGATGAAGAGCAGATCTACAAAGATTTGTTTATTAGAGGAAATAAAAAAAATAAACAGATTAAACTTATAGATTCTGAAGGAAAAAAAGTTTCTATTGGCAGAAATTTAACAGATCAAGATAGTGGATTATTAAATAAAGTAGCAACAATTGATTCAGTTACAGCCAAAGAGTTATTTAATACACCAGAACGAGCATTGGGTAAAGGGATTGAAATTGAGCAAGAATTATTTAGAGTGGTAGGGGTTTTCCCTGGAGAAGAGCAAGATAATTTGTTTTCCTTGTCAAATACAAATATTGAGATTCCAAAAGATACGTATCACTATTATTTTAAATCAGATAAAAATACTTCCTCTCTAACATTAACCTTAAAAGAAGGAGTTAAACCCGATAAGGTGACTTCAAAAGTAATAAAACAATTAAAAGATAAGGGTAGTTTGAGACATCTGGGAGAATATGAAGTATTAGATACAGCAATGTTGACGAAAGGAATTGGTCAGATTCTCAGTACAATTACTTATTTTATAACAGCTGTAGCAGGAATATCATTGTTTATTGCGGGGGTAGGGGTCATGAATATGATGTACATCTCTGTATCTGAGCGAACAAAAGAAATTGGTATAAGAAGAGCATTAGGAGCTACTCGAAAATCTATTATGTTACAATTCCTTTTAGAAGGTTTAATTTTAACTATTTCAGGAGGAATAATTGGCTATTTATTAGGAATGGTTTTTGCTTATGGCATTGGCTCCTTGATAAAGGTCCACGTATCAGTTGATCTATTTACTATTTTATTAGCAGTTGGCGTCTCTTCAGTTATTGGCTTAGTTTTCTCTGTAATGCCTGCATCAGAAGCAGCAAAAAAAGATTTAATCGATATATTAAGGTAAAGGCCAAAGAATAATTAGACAGGCTGTCACATACTTACAGGGATTACAGCTGTACTTCCCCCTTGGGATGAAATTGACCACCTACTCATGGATGCCTAACGATTAATATAAAAATTGGACTTGACTTTTGTTTTTGAGAACTTTCAAACACAACACTTTTTTAGTGTTTAAGGTAAAAAATCAGACTTTAGACTATTATATTTTTTTATGCATTTGTTTTATAATTAGTTTGTTCCATAAAAAATTAATACACGGAGGTCGATGAAAGTTGTAAAAGATTGTATTGACAATTGCTGCCGGAGTAGCTGTATTCTCATTAGCTGCGTGTGGCGGAAGTAAAGAAAAGAAAACAGAGAATTCTACAGCTACTTCTTCTAAAGTAGAAGAGGCAAAGGAAAAAGGAAGCAGCGCGCTTGATGAAGCGAAAGATAAAACCAGTGATGCTGTTGAAACTGGAAAGACAAAAGCCAGTGAAGCAGTTGAAAAAGGCAAAGAAAAAGTAGAAGAAGGTAAAACAAAAGCTAGTAAAGCCATTGAAGGTGCTAGTAGAGAATTAGAGTCTTCAGATACAAACAACTAACAAAAATAAAATATCAGGAGGAATTAATTATGACAGATAAAGGAACGACAGATAAAATCAAAGGAAAAGCAAAAGAAGTGGCAGGAAATGTGACTGGCGATAATCAGCAAAAAGCAGAAGGCTTCTTAGATCAAACCATTGGCAAAGTAAAAGAAGTCGCTTCTGATGCGAAAGACAAAGTCGAAGATGTTGTTGAGGACGTAAAAGAAAAACTGGATAAATAATACTGTTAAAGACAGACCTACAAAGTTTGTCATTTTTTATATTTTATTTGATTAAATAGATTGTAAAACGTTTGTGTGAATTATTTAGCAGTTACACAGACTAGTAGAAATTATGTGTAAAATTCAAAGAAATCCATAGTTTATTTTGGAAACACTGGTATAACAACTTTCTTTGGGATAAAATTAACATAACTCGTTGTTAATTCTGAAATAATAAGTTTGTGAATATGTTTCAGATAATAGCTTATATTCAAGTAAAAAAATAATTTTGGGGGAATGTATGATAATTAGACGAAAACTATTTTGTGAAGTATCACCATTAACTTATAAAATATCCTATGAATTACATGTTTTCAAGCGGAAAGTACATGATTTAATCACAGGAAATATTGCAACAGAAAAAAGTAAAGAATTACTTCCGCATAAGGTATTTTCCCATAAATCATTGATGAGACGTGGGTTACACAAGGTGCCTATTCAAATAGAAGAGGCAAAAGTTACAAACCTAAGAATCGCTTCTCCGAAGATTAGTAATATAATAATTAAGCCAGGAGAAGTATTTTCTTTTTGGAATTTAATTGGTAGATGTACAGAAAAAGAAGGATACCAAATGGGGCTGATGATACACAATGATGGCGAATTAAAAAAAGGAACAGGTGGGGGACTATGTCAGTTTAGTAACCTAATTCATTGGATGATATTGCACACACCTTTAGAGATTGTAGAAAAACATCATCATGAGCAGATAGATATGTTTCCTGATGCTAAAAGGGAAGTCCCCTTTGGTAGTGGTACATCAATTGTTTTTAATTATCTGGATTACCGATTTAAAAACACTACTAAAAGTACTTATCAATTGGTAACATTCGTAAGTGATAACTACCTTCATGGTGAACTGTATAGTTCTGATATTCAGAATTTAAGATATGAAGTTAAAATAGAACAAGAAAAATTTGTACAAAAAGATGATAAAGTATACCGATGTGGAAAAATATATCAATACTGTTATGATAATAATAATACTTTAATCAATCGAACCTTAATTAAAGTGAACCATGCAGAAGTTCTTTATTCCCCTAACAATATTGATATAGTTGATGAATAAGGAGTTGTTAAAATTTTCAGCTAAAATATTATATTGCTAGTCAATAATTTGATTTAAATTTTTTGTATATTTTGAGTAAATTTTACTTTTAACACTTTTGTTCAATATTACTTTAAATATTAAAATAGGTTTTAATTTAAATTATCAGATAAAAATATGGAAAATCAAGGTCAGAAGCTTAAGATAAGATATGATTTAGGATTTTTGTGTGATTTATTTTAACTGCATATATCATTTAATAAAGTTAACTATGATTTCATGTGGAGATCATTCGTCTAATATGAAAGCGCTGTTTTATGTCGTACTTCGTCTATATTAACAATACTAATAAAAAGAGGATTCATTCAAAGTAAATAATAGGCAAAAAGTCGATAGAATAAGCAATAGTAATCGTTAAAGAAGAGAGAGGCTAATATGGATATAACGGATAAAGAAAAGTTTCAAAAACAGATGGATTTTTTTAAGACACATAATTTCTACCAGTATGTTTATCAATTTCGATGGCTATTTGTGTTTATACCAGTACTTGGTTTTTTTGATCTTATTTTAAGCGATTTTTCTTGGCTGATAATAGTGAAAGGTATATTATTAATGGGAATATTGATCAGTGAATATTATGTTATGTATCGTTTCTTTAAACCAATTGTTCTTGATGAAAAACATGATTTTTCTAGTATTCATCTATTCCTTAACCTTTTTATATGTAATGCCTTATTCATGTTTGTTATGCTAACAAACTTTCATCAAGTTTTTGTAAGAAAAGAATTTATTATTTTTGGTTCATTAATAGGCTCGTTGTTTTTTGGTAGTCTCATGGGTGGAATATTTACGATTTGCTTAAAGGAACAACTAAAAGAGTACCAGAAGCTAGTGAATCAATTTATAGATATAAAGGAAGAAGTACGTTGGTGAAAATAAAATTAGTTAGAACAGCCATGTATAGTGAAATATTGAAGTATATTACTTTTTAAGGACGATGAACAGGATGAGTATCAAAAAATATTTACTTTTTTATATTATTAGCACATGTGTCATTATTTTTGTTGCTCTTATTTTTTTCTTTTTACCTCTAAAATCGATTGATTCTAGAAGCTATGAAGTACTTCATACGATATCTCAATATGGAGTAATTACTAATAAAGATGAGTGGAGAAATATTTTAGAATTAACAAGATACGGTAAAAAAGTAACTAATGTGGATAATTTAAATACATTAGTATATGGTGCTAACAAACATAGTTCTGTAAAACAAATAAGTAGTGACAAAGATATGGAAGATATGGAAACTCTTAAGTTACCAAGTATTTCAAAGTATGAGGATCTTACAATTATTAATATTCCAGGTGTCTATAGCAATGATGATAACTTCTCAATTAAATATGCATCAAAGTTGACAGATTTAATCGAAAATATTTCTGGCAATATTGTTTTAAATTTATCAAATAATTATGGCGGACTGAAAGAACCTATGATTATTGGTGCGAGTTCTTTAATTCCCGATGGTATGCTCTTTAGCAATATTAATAATAAAAAGGAAAAGTATCCTGTTTACTTAAAAAATGGTAAATTATTTGGTGGAATTCCAGGAACGATTAACGAACTGAATCTTTATAAATTATCATTACACAAAAAGAAACTAGGAAAAAAGGTTGCAATTGTAATAAACAATAACACAGCAAGTGCCGCTGAAAGTTTACTTTTAGCGTTAAAGAACAATCCAAATGTAAAAGTTTTTGGTATGCCTTCTGCGGGGTTTACTTCAGTTAACTTAGGACGTTTTTTAACAAATCAAAATTCCGATAATTATTGGTGGTTAGTATACACTGTTGGCTATTATGAGACGATAAAGCCCATAAAGGGCCAATGGTTGTTTAACAATCAACCTGTCCCGCCAGATTATTATGTAGATTTATCGATGTTAGATAGAAATACTCAAGATATTATACAATTTTCTAATAGTCAGAAGCTATTTAAAGAAATAAAAAATTGGATTGATTCTGATTGAGTCGAAGCTACATTTTAATAAAAGTATTTGTTTAAGAATAGGTATTTTGTAATAGATTTAAATATATTTATAGATAATAAAGTTTGGGGTCAAAAACATAAAAGTTTTGACCTCTTTGTTTTATCTTGCTGTACTTGGATTCAATAGTTTTGAAAAATTTGTGTTCAGAATAAATACTTTCCTATATAGGAATTGTTCATATGGTAAAAATCACATATATATCCGATTATATACAAAAAGAAAGCTTTGTATCCTGAGGAATTATATAATGGGGTGTAATTAATGAATTAAGAATTGAATTCATTAAATGAAGAAAGAGGGTGCCACGGCTCAATTGTAATTGCAACCCCTGATGTATCAGTAGAATGGTCAAGTATTATTCTACTTAGTAAAAAAGGAACACACGAGAGAAATAGAACGAAAAAAGCAGCTTTAACCTTTGATACAGTTGGACTAGTTCAAATGGTTAAGGCAAACAGCGAATGAATTAGAATTAGCTCACAAGAAGTAATTAAGGGGAGATAAATAATAAAAAATAGTGTTAAAATAACCTTTGGTGTCCACTAATGAAAAGGGAAGGAAAAGGTTCGTATGCAAATTTATGCTCATGAAAGAGGAAATTCTTATGGATGTATGTACTTTATAAGTTTTCAAGAAGAAGAATTAGTAATAGCGTTGGTATGGGAAGATAATTTTTTTACTTATAACAAGGAAGAGATAGAAAGTAGAATAGACAAGATGATGGATTTGAGTGTTTCAATAAAACTGGCTCTTTATCAATTCATAGAAAAAACAAACTATTTGCTGTATCTATCGTATAAAGAATTACATTAGGACAATGGGAAAAGAGCAATCGACCACTGATTGCTTTTTCATTTTTACCAGATGAATAGCCAGCCGTTTTCCCCCGACTGGCCAAAGAGATAGATTTGTAAAGAAGTGACTTTTGATTCTACGGTGTACCTCAATGTCATTGAGGTAAGGCAAAAAAAGTAAATAATAGTCTCAAGTATATCGCTTTTTTCTTATTAACTTGACTAATTTTATATTTTTGAGCAACACAAAAAAACTATATGGTATAGTCCAATTTATAATGTTAAGAAATACGATATAAAAAACCAACAAATTTCTTTTTGGTTATATTCCGCTGGTCACTCCGATTCTGTCGTATGGGGAGTAGATATCTTCTTATCAAAATTTCTACATTGACGGTTTAATCAAGAAAAAATCTTTTACAAATACCTATAGCTTGTGTGAAATTAAGCTGATAGAACTGCTTTAAAGGAGCTGATAACGCCACTACCTGAACAATTTCCATTGAAAAGTTGTATATAATGAGACGAGCGTAAATTCCACTCAAATAAACTCTAGTCTCTTTGAGTGGAATTGATTTAAACCTAAAGCATATTTTAATTCTCTAAAGGAAGTTTCAATTCCCCAGCGTAAGTGATAAAGTACTTTTAAATCTTCGCTTTTAAAAGTGAAGGAATCAAGATTCGTGACTAAAGATTCATAACTATGCTCACTCAACTTAATCCGAACGACTCTGAAACTAACGGGATAACTATCTTTTGAATCATAAGGGAGATAATCAAAGCTGGCTTTTTTACGCAAAAATTGATAGCTTTTGTCAGCTTTGATTTTATTGGTCTGTCTTCTTGTTAACCTCTTTATCAAATGTTCCTTTTTGAGGTAATCCAAGTCCTTTAAGAAAACCATTACCTTTGGTATCTTTTACTCGAATTACGAATTTTTGACAACTTTTTCTAATATGTTCGTACACGTTAAATAACTCATGACCACGATCTGCAATAATAATTGTCGGCTTTTCAAAAGTAAATTCATCAACCATTTGACACAAGCTGCTCCGTTCATCTAGCTGTCTAATTTTTTGGAAGTTTACCGATGCATAGTATTTATTTAATGGATCATATAAAGCATTGATATGAAAAGATTCTACAGGTTTGTCAAACTTTCCGATGGTGCAGTGAGATTCAGGATCGTTTTCATCATAAGGGATATTAATATCGGATCCATCATGAACCAATAGTTGGTACCCTTTATATTGCTTATTTTGGTTACTTGAAGGAATGGTTCGGTAGAAGAGGTGTTTGAAAGCTTCAATCTTTATTTTACTTCGAGCCTGTATAAATGCGGAAGCATTTGGCGTTTGAAGTGTAAAATCAAAGTAAGAGAGTAATTCACTAGAAAAACTTTGTCCACCGAAAGAGAGAATAATTTTGAGAGTTGTCTCAAAAGATAATTTTCTATTTCGTGAAAAATCAAGCGGAGATTGAGCAAAAATTTCAGGTTGATTTGTAATAAAATGAATATGATGTTCTAAATTTTGTTTAATTTCGTGAGAAGTTTGAAGTGTTTGTGATTTTTTGATATTCTTAGACAATAAGGGAACCTCCAGAATACGTAACGCTATGACGTTTTATTATTATTATTATTAAAATAATTGTATCAAGAGTGTGTCCTTTTACATAGAAAAAAACAGGGAAATTTAAATATTTTTCTGTTTTTTTCTATGTTATTGAATTTTTGGTAAACTGATCTAATTTTATAGTTAGGTGACTAACTTAACAATTCTTTTAGACAAAAACCCTGATTTAATGGTATTAGAAGGAGATTCTTGAACTAATCTATCTAATTCTTCATGAGAGAGATTAATAACAACCATATCCTTAAGGTTTTAGAATAATTTAGCAAACTCTATTTATTACTATTCTTATTTTTTTCCTTATCTTTATTTCTTGCCATGGCCGTAAATCCAAAACTTAACCATGCAAAAAATAACACTAACCATATAGTATTATTAGAGTTCTGTCTAATAAAATAAGTAATTAAACTTAATATTGCTACAATAAAACATAAGTTATGCTTCTGCTTCCAAAAACTTTCCATAAAAATGCCCTCCACATCAAAATGACTACTAACTACAGCTAATTATATTAAAACATAAATAAAGTTAAAAAAAATCATACAAAAGTCCTAAACTATAATTTTATTTTGTTTAAACATAATAATGTTTACCTGGGTATCTCTTAACTTAATGACATTGGAGTATACCTTGTTGGTCTTTTTTATAATCCGATTGTTACTAGGTACGTAGTAGGACAATAAAGTTGGGCATATTTCATTTTTGTAAATTTTTAGTAATTCCTATATTTTATTATTAAAAACTTTTTAATCATACTTGTAGGGACTACACTAATAGCTAGTTTAGTTTTGTGAGTAAATGTACATTAAAGAATTGTTAATTTAGCCCAATATTGTTATAATGTATCAGATAAACAAACTAATACATTTCGGTGGTTTTAAAATCGCTAGAAGGAGATGACAATGAAAAAGAAAGCTTTTTCCTATATATCTTTAGCAAGTTTAATAGTGACGTCTTTTTTGACTCCTATTGTGAATGTTCGAGCAGATGATCAGCAAGAGAGTTTAGAGCAAACAACTAGTGAAGATTCTGAAAAAATGAATAAGGCAAATATAACGTTGGATTCTTCAAGAACGTCAGACAAATCCTCTGATTCTTCGACAGAAGACAAAAATGAATCTACAGAAGAAACAACTACGGAAAACTCTACTAACGGCGCAAAATATTACGGTGAAACTCATGGAAATAATCAAGTCAAAAATGAAGCAACAGGACAAGCTTCTAAAGATCAATCTGAAATCACTATGGCTAATGATACAGAAGATCTTGCAACTTGGATGCCAGATCCAACGCTACAATCCGTGGTTGCTAAATCACT
The DNA here is from genome assembly GCF_023539285.1 of Enterococcus sp. LX10. NCBI lineage: Bacteria > Bacillati > Bacillota > Bacilli > Lactobacillales > Enterococcaceae > Enterococcus > Enterococcus sp. LX10. The sequence goes on from NZ_CP092784.1 coordinate 876,559, forward strand.
AGGGATAGATGTATCCGAAATCACGAAGGAACAGATGAGCAAGCTTCAGACTCTTTATATATACGCTGCAGATTCCGCTATTGCTGATTTGAGGGGATTAGAATTTGCAATAAATTTATCATCGTTTTATATGAGCGGGCAAAATCAGATTACTGACTTTTCAGTTTTGAAGTCTTTAAATAAGTTAGTTTATGTATATTTAATGGGAGCAAATGTAACCGATGATAATGTACCAAACTTTGGTGACAATGTAACTAGACTAAATCTTAGTTCCGCAAACGTAACCGATGCAGTGTTCTCAAAAATTGTTAATATGAAAGGACTAGAGTCGCTAAGCTTTGAGTCTAATATGAATATTACGACTATTGCACCGTTGACTGCATTGCCAAATTTAACAGAATTAAGAATTCAGACTTGTGGTGTGACAGATTTTACTGTGATAAATGATTTCCCCAAATTATCAAGTCTGGCCGCATATGGTCAAAATACAGGAAGAAATGACGCAGTTACTTCACTATCAGCAAAAGAGTTAAATTATGATTCCAATAATCAATCATTTTTTGTTCCGTTTTCCTTTATGCCTAATCGATTAACAAACTTTGATGGGTATCAGCCTCCTTTTACAACATCAAATAGTACTAGTCAGACATATTTTGATTTGAATGGTGTGCAGATACCTTCTTCAAGATTAACTATTACTGAAGATGGGATTACTGTATCTGGGGTTACTCAAAGTGAATTTGAAAATATTGAAACAATGGAATACAATGCTTTTTATAATAATCCAGCTGGGTCATATGCACAACCGGATGGTTATAGTTTTTATGCCATTTCATCAGGAACCTACTTGCACCAATTTTCGATCAATCATCAAGAAGCCGCTGCAGATGTTACGGTGAATTATATTGATACGGACGGGAATGAATTGAAACCTTCTCAAAAGATTAGTGGCAATATTGGTGAATCTTTTGATGCAACAACGCCGGATTATAGGCTAGAAATAGAGGGATATACTCTAAAAGAAGTTCGAGGCAATCCTACGGGTAAGTTCACAGACCAACCTCAAACGGTTACTTATGTATACGTGAAGAATCCAGTAAAAGCAGCAGAAGTGACAACTAAATATGTTGATACAGAAGGTAATAAGATTTCAGATGAAGTAGTGAAAACGGGTAATATTGGAGATGACTACACCACTGAACAAAAAGCGATTGATGGCTATACTTTCAAAGAAGTTCGAGGCAATCCTACGGGTAAGTTCACAGATCAACCTCAAACGGTTACTTATGTATACATGAAGAATCCAGTAAAAGCAGCAGAAGTGACAACTAAATATGTTGATACAGAAGGTAATAAGATTTCAGATGAAGTAGTGAAAACGGGTAATATTGGAGATGACTACACCACTGAACAAAAAGCGATTGATGGCTATACTTTCAAAGAAGTTCGAGGCAATCCTACGGGTAAGTTCACAGATCAACCTCAAACGGTTACTTATGTATACGTGAAGAACCCAGTAAAAACAGCAGAAGTGACAGCCAAATATGTTGATACAAATGGAAACAAGATTTCAGATGAAGTAGTGAAATTTGGTAATGTTGGAGATTGCTACACCACTGAACAAAAAGTGATTGATGGTTATACTTTCAAAGAAGCTCAAGGAAATCCTGTGGGTAAGTTTACAGACCAAGTTCAGACAGTAACTTATGTGTATATGAGAGATAAAATTAATCCTAGCCCAAAATCAGATAATAAATCTAATCATATAAAAACATATTCACCATCACAATATACTTTGCCCGAAACTGGTGAAAATAAAAGGCTAACGTTGATAAGTATTGGGACAGGTACAGTGCTTCTAGTACTTGTTTTTATAACTTCTGTTTTACGTTTTCGAAAGCAAAAGAATAATTATCATGAATAGTTAGACAAAATCATAATTGAAAAATTTCTAACTTATTTGATTCTTTATAAAATAATGTTTATAAAGAGAAATTGTAGAATCACGTCAAAACCAGAGGAGAAAATCCTCTGTTTTTTTTATTTGGTTTGTATTGCTTGTCTTTTAATAATCTTAGATACTAACATGACTATTCATACGTTGCCTTGGGGGCAAAATGGGTATAAGGATATTGGAAGAGCTAATAGCTATGCAAATAACTATGCAAGTATTACTCAACATGCAGGTTCTTATTTTTATAGTTCAGACTTAAGAGGTTGAACTATAAAAGAAGAGTTTGAGTAAAAATTAATTTTTGATAATCATAAAAATCTACGACAGTGCCAACGGGGGAATCCTTGTTGTTTTTTTATATTCCGTTTTGACTGATTTTTAAATTGGAGTATCTAACAATACCATGATTTCAGTATAAACTGAAAAGCCGAAGAGATGTTCTCTTTTCGACTTTTATCGTATATTTCTCGAATCGTTGTTATGTCTTCATATAGAGACCATATTTTTGTAGTTTTTAAGCGAACTACGGATAGATGGCGCTTTATCCGTTACGAGAATTTTTGGCTTGCCAAATTGTTTCTCTAATAGTTTAAAAAAAGCACAGACTGTTTGTGTATCCTGTTTTTTGAACAATCTAATATCCTACGTTAAGCCATCGGCATCGCTGGCGCGATACAATTAATATCACTTTCCTTTGATTCTGATATAGGTTTGGTCCATATTCTGCGAATAAAAAGACTGTTTATTATTCTTTTTTCATAAGTAATAGAAAATCTTATCGTACCCTTTTACCCAATGATAAATGGTTGTATGAGAGACATGAATTACAAGTTTATAAAGAATTTATTGAACTTCAATATAGCCGAGGTTATAGCGAAGATAGTAGTCTACGGTTAAAACAATCACATCTTTTTGAAATTGTATGTCCTTAAAGTGAACCTTTTAGAAAAATTTGCATCAGAACTGGTCGGTCCATCATTCTAAGATTATACAAATTACTGGACCTTTGTACCAAATGAAGAGCTATAGTTAAACAAAGATAAAAAACAAATAATAGGACCAATTACCTACATTTTCAAAGGCCCAAAACTAGCATTTTTATGTGGACCTTGAAATATGATATAAGATTATTGTATAAGAAGAACAAAGACTAAACGATACTATCTCTGTATAAGTATATTTTGGTTGACGTATCATTAAAAATATCGTATAGTGAATGAACATTCATTCACTATACGATATTTAATATAAATTGATATAGTGAAAAGGAGGAAATGCTATGTACATATATGCAGAAAAAATTTTTTTCCAAGGGAAAATGGTTGGGCCGGCTTATTTAGAAATAAATAATGGCAAATTCGGAAAAATTAAAAAAGAAGTGTGTGAAGATGACTACATTATTGACTATAAAGATTTTTACGTGTTGCCGGGCTTAGTAGATACGCATATCCATGGATATAATGGGTTAGATATAATGGATGACACACACACCAATATTGTTCTACTGAGTAAAAAACTGTTAGAAGTAGGGGTTACCACATTCATACCAACTTTAATGTCAACTAGTAAGAATAAAATGGAAAATGTTATTCACGATATTTACAAAGCAAAAAGAGACATTAAAGGAGCGAAAGTTCCAGGTGTTTTTTTAGAAGGACCGTTCTTCTCTGAAAAGTATAAAGGAGCTCAAAATAACGAGTATTTTAACCATCCGTATACATCATATTTTGAAAATCTTACAAAAGATGAAATTGGGTTAATCAAAAAAATAGCTATTGCTCCTGAATTAAAGTATACAGAAGCATTTATTGATTATTGTTTAGACAATAATATTGTTGTTGGATTAGGACATAGTGATGCAAATTTTATAGAAGCAGACAAGGCGTTTGCTCAAGGAGCTAAAATAGGTATTCATACATTTAACGGAATGAGAAAGTTCAACTCGAAAGACCCAGGATTATTAGAAGCAATAATGATTAATGATAACGTATATGCTGAATTGATTTGTGATGGATATCATATTCATCACAATGTTCTGAAACTGTTTAAAAAGATTAAGCCGAAAGATAAAATAGTTCTTGTTTCAGATAATACAAAGTTAGCTGGTCTTCCAGATGGAACATATGATATAGAAGGCATTTCGGTTCAAATTTCAGGAGGAATATGTAGAACTTCTGATGGGAATCTCGCCGGAAGCACAACCACCTTATTAAAATCTTTAAAAAATATTGTTGAATGGAAGATATTTAGCTTAGAAGAGGCAATTCCTTTAGTTACCTCTATTCCAGCTAAAAGTGTAAATATTGATAATTTTTATGGAACGATTACAGAAAATAGATCTGCAGATTTCATCATAGTGGATAAGCAATTAAATTTAGAAAATGTATTTATAAATGGAGATCTAGCATATGAAAAAAAATAGTCTGATAGAAAATTTATATTATACAGGAAACCCCAATTCTGACATCGTGTTTGTGATGGTTCACGGGGGGCCTGGAGCAGGAGTTGTACATTTAAGAAATATGGAAGGAATTAAAGAAATAGAAAGGTACTATCAATTTGCGTATTATGACCAATGTATCGTAAGTTTTGCTCAAAAAAAAATTGCTAAAAACCAGTTGGTGGATGAGCTTAGTATAGTGATTGATAGTGTTTTTGCAAGGTTCCCAGACAAAAAAATCATATTATTTGCTGCTAGTTTCGGATGTTTGATTTCTTTATTAGCAATTGAAGATAAAAATGTTACAAAAAATCTTTCTGGACTTATAATGTGTTCTCCGTTTGTTTATAAGAATAAAAAAGAAGGTCTTAATAAATTTAACTTAATGGTAAAAGAGTTCTCTGGGAATAGTATTTTTAAAAATTTTATCTCAAATCATTTATCATTAAGAAACTTTGACTCTATCCCGCTAAAAATAATATATAAATTTTTAGGAAAAAAAGGTTATCAACCTAGGCATATTGCTCAAGTTTCGGATTGGATGTTTGAACAAGAATTGAGCACTTGCCTTAGAAATGAGAAGATACCTATTTTAATTATTCAAGGAGATATGGATAAGTTTAGTGTAATAAGTGATGTGGAGCCTTATTTGAATGATGAAAATTTAGATACTACTTATGAAAGAGTTCCTAAATGTGGACATGACGTACCTAAGGATAATCCAATAGACTTTGAGTTATCAATAACCCAGTTTATTGATGAAAAAATATAATTATTAGGAGAGAATGTATGAATAGAAATGAGAATATAAAGCCCAAAGTATTGAATGAAGCTAAGGTGTTGTTTTTAAAATTTGGTTACGAAGGAACAAAAGTTCCTCAAATAGCTGATAGTGCAGGTATTAGCGTGGGAAATATATATCGTTATTTTAAAAATAAAGAAGATATTATCAATGAATTATATATAAATTCTGCAGAGGAACTGATAGAAAGTGTACAACCGATAATTAAATATATAGATTTTATGGATTTTAGAGAAATTCATAAGGAATTATTTAAAAGAATCGTGCTATTTTCAATAGAGAATAGAGATACTATGAGATTTTTGCTAAGACATCATGAAAATTACTATATAAGTGATGAAAATAAGCAATATATGCTAAATGGTCTGTTACCAGTCTTTCATAGAATTTTTAAAGAGATTGAGAATGAAGCAATCAAAAAGTGGCCGGTTGAATATATAGTATCAGTTTTTATTGGGACGGTAGCACATTTAATAGAATGGGTAGATTTGAAGGATGTTAATGAAGATTTTTTTACGAAGTTAGAACAAAAACAATGGGAGACAATAAGTGATGAAATTTAATAGCTTAAATAAAAAAATTATGTCAGGTTTTTTAATAGTTTTTGGTGCAGGATTGCTATCAGTAGAAGAATCATTTGCTGATGAGTTACGGGGAAATTCTGAAGAAATTGTAATTGGACAAAGATACAATGGATATATAAAAAGTAGCGTAGTTGTTAAAAACGAAAATGAATATTACCTTGAAATTGAACCTACTTTTGAGCCTAATGCTCAAGAAGGGGTATTGTCAGAACCGATTGAATTTGAAGAGGAACAAGTGATATCCATACCCTCAAAGGATATCGATCCAAATTCACTGAATGAACTGAAAAATATGACTTCAAATGAATATATGGATATTGAAGTGACTGATGGCGTTATAAATCTAAACGGTATTAGGGAAAGCGGTATAGATTTTAAAATATTTCATGTTAGTAGCGATATTACAAATAATGTAAAGATTGAAATTAAACTTTCTAAAGAATATGTTGCAGATGAAATAGTACCGTTTGAAGGCGATCCTCTTGTTTCAGTTTTATATCATGTTAAGAACGTGGAAATGAATTTGAACTATTTTGATGAAATCGGGGTGGGAGTTTTCCCATCAGATGATACGGCGCTGAAGGCGGAACTAGATATTACAGGATTTCAAAAAGCTGTTAATAGTATATCGCCCGTAGATATGGATAGTTTTGAGGTACACATGAATAATTCTGGAATAAAAGAGTCTTATTTAAATTCGTTAGGATACAATAAAACTCAGTATGAAGGATATGATTTTGTAGGATATAAAAGATATATATCAGTTGAAGCAGACGGTGTAAAACAGTACAAAGAAGTGCCTTTAGATACTCCGTTAAACAATCTGCTTGTAGGAAATTATATTGTGGGAGTATATCAAAAAAAAGTTGAGAATGAAAAGCAAATACACATTAGATATGTAGATGAAGACGGGCAAGAAGTATCTCCAAACGAAACGCTACAAGGCAAGTTAGGAGAGCCGTACAATACAAGTGCTAAAGAAATACCAGAATGGAAGCTAAAAGATATACCTAAAAATGCTACAGGTATTTTTACAGAGAGTATGCAAGAAGTAGTCTATGTATATGAAAGAGAAAAATCTTTGGTAACGAAAATCGATTACACATTTAGTAGCTATGGAGATGAAACGATAGAAGAAAAAACGTTTCAAGTAAACACGAACAATCTAATATATAACAATGGTATGCACACACTAACAAATAAATCTTTAGGTAAGAAATTACCACAAACTGGTGAGAATAAGAAAAATAAATATTTATCTATATTAGGATTAGTAGTTATTTCTTTTTCGGGTATTGTTTTAATAAAAAAATTTAATTAAAAAGATACAGCGGACCAGGTATTTAATATTGCTAAATATTTTGAAGCGCAGGGCACTACAAAAATTCAATAATTGGAGAAGCGTATGAAAAAGACACTATTGAAAAATGGCTTAGTTATAGATTTAAATAGAAATGTTCCCTTAAAGAAAAACATTCTCATAGATACAGAAGGAAATATTGAAAAAATTACAGAGGAATTAATAGTGTGTGATTCATCTATAAATATAGTTGATTGTGAAGGTAAGTATGTGTTACCTGGGTTAATAAACGCCCATGCTCACTTATTCTCAACTGGAAAACCTTTTAATTCTCCAGGATATGATAGTGCTAAAACGATACTCTATAAGATTCTTGGAACGTCGCTTGGACGATTGTTATTGAGAATTAGAATGCATAAGCATGCTTATACACAGCTCCAGTCAGGTATTACTACTATTCGAACTCTAGGTGAATTTTTTTATCAAGACGTGAAACTAAGTAATAGATATAAAAAAGATAAATTAGGGCCAGATATATTTACAGCAGGTTACTTTTTGACAATTACCGGAGGACACGGAGCACCGTATCTTGCTTTGGAAGGGGACTCTCCTTGGGAGCACAGGAAAAACGTGCGCAAAAATCTACACAACGGAGTCGACTGGATTAAAATCTGTGTAACGGGCGGGGTGACAGATGCCGAAAAGGTTGGTGAAGCCGGAGAACTACAGTTAACACTAGAAGAAATTAGCGCAATATGTGAAGAGGCGCATAGAGTTGGGAGATTAGTAGCTGCTCATGCCGAAAGTACCGAAGGAGTTCGACTCGCATTGATGGGTGGCGTTGACTCAGTAGAACACGGTGCGCCTATGGACGAACATATTATATCTCTATATAAAAATAATCCAAATTCTTACAGAGGGTATACAGTATTGGTTCCAACATTTCAAGCTGTTGCACCTATAGCTTTGCTTAATTTAGAAAAGACGAGTGTTTCAGATGTTGTTTACAGTAACGGAAAAACTATTTATGAGGACATGGTTCAAAGTTTTTTACAAGCTATAGAAAACAATATACAGCTAGCTATAGGTAACGACTCATCAATGTCTTATGTCACTCATTACGATTTTTGGAGAGAATTAGATTACTTTGTTTTATACGGGAAAATGAATCCTATAGAAGTTTTAAAAATTGCTACCCAAAACAATGCCAAGCTGCTTGGCATTGAGACAAAATGTGGTTGTATTAAGGAAGGGTTTACTGCAGATATAATTATTTTATCTGAAAACCCATTGGAAAATATTAGAAATCTTGAAAATATTGACATGGTTTTCAAAAGAGGAAGACTTGTAAAGAAAAAGAAAGTTAAAAAATATCATGAAATTGATTCATTATTATGTGAAATTTTACCACGATAAAGCTTTATAAGCTAAGAAAAAATTTTTAGCCTAGAAAGGAGTTTTAAATGAGCAAATGTTTAGATTATTTAGAAAAATATTTAATGGGGCATCCGGGTAAAATAGTATCTTTAGAAAAACTTAAATCATTATATGCAGATGATTTTGGAGAAAATTTAAATAGAAAAGATCAGATAGTTTTGATATCAGAATTGAAATATTCAACAACAGTGAAAGTAATTAATATTTTTGAAAAGGGTGTAAATAAAACAGCTTTTTGTATGCATGAAAAAAATTTCTTAAATAGTGAGGGTAATTAAATAGAAAGCATGCTAAATTTCATAAATATATGAAACCAAAGTGAAAAGTGTTTATGGAGTTGGACAATTAAAACGATACTTGATAGTACCCTTGGAATATTCATTTGAGAAACTTAAACAGTCATTTATTTAATAAAGCACTATGTACACTAACGGGTTAAATAACAAAATAACATTTCAAGAGGTGGAGAGCAAGGTGAAAATAGTCTTTAAAATGTTTAGGATACTAGGGGTTTTAATTATGGTTGCCGGTTTTGGTTATACGCTATATATATTTCAGCAGGATATGAGCAAATGGTCTAATATGGATACTCTTGCTATAGCTATAACTGTAAGTATTGGCTTAGAGGTTGTTGGTATTTTGGGAGAATTTTTATATAACGGAATGTCAAGAAAGAGAATTCAAAAGAATGGTGTAGATACAGTAGGCAAAATTATATCTGCACGACAAACAGGAACTTACGTGAATGAGCAACCAGAAATTGAACTGACACTTTCTTACAAGGTTAATGGGAAAGATATGACAGGTGTAACGAAATCAATTATCTCGTTATTAGATCTTTCTAAAATAACAGAAGGAACTGAATTGGTTATTAAATATTTACCAGATGAGCCAGAGAAAATTGTTATTAAAAAATAAGTGATGTTAATATGGGTACCCTTAGTTTTTTGTACTAAATTATCGACAGTGAACGAATTCAAAATGACAGGAGGGAACAGTAATGGAAAAGAAACAGAACTACAAAAAATGGTATTTTTGGGTCATCGTTATAGCGATGATTGCTGTTTTTTGGTATATCACTAAATAAGAAAACAAATTTTTGGGTTGCGTATAGTCTTATGGATAATTTACCTGAAATAAATTACAGTAACAGAAGTATGATATTTGTTTTCTTAAGAAAAGCAAGTTGCTAAAGCTGTTATTTTTTCGTATGAAAAAGATTAAAATGTATATAAATTTAGGTTTATTACAAGAGAAAAAATTATATGATGGAATATTTGGTAGGAGAGATGAAAGATTGTGTTGTAAGTTTTAATATATATCGATTTTAACTAAAAATTCAAATTCTGAAAATTAAAAAAATTTATTTAGAGGTGTTTTTATTTTTGAAATGGACTGAATTTTTGTCAAAATACTTGAAAAGTAAAGCTTACAACACACCTTAAATATTAAGTTGGTAAGTAAACTTGTTGAGGCGTTCTATTTTAGTATTTTCTTATATATCCTTGTCTAATTATCAACTGAATTATTTAGAAACGGCATTCACTCAGCCCAAATATACTGTTGTATTACGGTGATTGAGCAATGACTTTGAGTATTGCGGAAATGGTGTTCCTAAAGAAAATTTTTAGGTAATATGAAAACCGTCGTTAATTGAATTAAAAGTCAATTTACACAAAGGAGTTACAATTTTAATGCTAATTTACGCACACGAAAGAGGAAATTCTTATGGACGTATGTACTTTATAAGTTTTCATGAAGAAGAATTAGTAATAGCGTTGGTATGGGAAGATAATTTTTTTACTTATAACAAGGAAGAGATAGAAAGTAGAATAGACAAGATGATGGATTTGAGTGTTTCAATAAAACTGGCTCTTTATCAATTCATAGAAAAAACAAACTATTTGCTGTATCTATCGTGCAAAGAATTACATTAGGACAATGGGAAAAAAGCAATCGACCACTGATTGCTTTTTCATTTTTACCAGATAAATAGCCAGCCGTTTTCCGCCGACTGGTCAAAGAGATAGATTTGTAAAGAAGTGAGACTTTTGCTTCTTATGCAACATTTATAACATAAAAGTAAAGAAGATGCCAATAATACTTTACTAACTTTCCAATACCCAGGGGGAGATATAGATCTATTTAATCCTAGTATCTTGTTTCTCTTTAGTGGGTCTGAGAGGCACATTTCTAGTTTTTAAATAGCGGTACACAGTAGGACGAGAAATATCGTTTTCTGTGGCAATCTGTGTAATTGACTTATCAGTGTATAGGTATTGATCAATTACTTGCTCAATATTTTTGTTTCTTACAGGTCTACCTAAAGTAACACCTTTTTCTTTCGCAGCTTGTAATCCAGAAATAACTCGCTCTCTAATTAAATCAGCTTCCATTTCTGCGAAAGCACTCATAATAGTAAAAAAAAATTTTCCTATTGATGTACTTGTATCAATATTGTTTTGAATGCTAATGAAATTAATCTGATTCTCATTGAAGAACTCCATTAAGGAAAGTAAGTGCTTTGTTCCTCGAGAAAGTCGGTCTAATTTGAATATAACAAATGTATCTCCTGGTGAAAGACTTTCTAAAGCCTGAGATAACTGGGAACGATTGTTCAGGCGTCCACTTTCGTGTTCTTTAAAAATGATATCACAACCAAAACTTTCTAACGCATAGATTTGCGAATCAAGTTGTTGATGGGTGGTACTAACTCTAGCATAACCAACTATTTTCATTCATAATCCCTTTCTTGTATAGTCATTTTAGTTAAAATCAATTGATTTATTTTTTGCAATAAAAGCGACCATTGGTCTTCTTTTAAAATGGTATTGAAAGAAAAAATTTCTGTGTCAATATCTTGACCAAAATTTAGCGAATCGGTTACAACTAAATCTGCTTGTTCAAAGTATGGGACAAACAAGACAGTTTTAGAATTATATATTGTCTCTAAACGTGTCCGAATAAGATCTTGAGCTGTAAGGGCATTTGTTATATATAAAAAGATACGTACAACTGGAGGTCTCTCAATTTGTAAAATAGTGTAAATTAAGCCATAAAAGTATTGTTGCAATTTATAATTGTTTAGTAATTCTTCATGGCATTCTTCTGATAGGAAGCATTGAAAAACCTGCACTATTTCTTTAATATATTTTTTTTCAAAAAGTAAAGAATATTCTAAAGGTGGGAATACAAGTTTTTCAAATAAAATAGTAGTTTCTTGCATAAGGTCATAAAAACCTTCTAGAACGGTTAAGTAATATGCAAGTAAATATTTTTTTTCTTCTTCATAGTCCAATTGAAAATGGTCTATGATTTTATAAGAAAGTGTCCTTGAAAAAGTAATGTCAGTAGTGGCATTTAGAAATGTCTCGCCCAAAACAATTTTGACTTCTTTCGGAATGACCTGCGGGGCACAAATATGTGTAAAAAAAATGAAGTATTCTTCTATAGCAGCTTGATTTAAACTATTATGAAAATAAATGTTTTGACTTTTCAAATGTGGAATAAAATTATACGTTTCTTTCATGTGAGCGATAATCCAAGCACTTTTTTTACTTAGTGCAGGCACACGAACCTTATGACTTTTTCGACTGTTTAGAATAGTGAGCATAATATGAAGTGACTGCCGGTAATCAATAGAATCAGGAAAGTCTTTACTTTTGTAAGGCCAAGGGATAGATTGGTAAGTGTCATTCATAATTACATAAAAAAATAAGCGAATAGAAAGTTCATTTCCTTTTAATTCGTAGACTTTTTTTTCTTCGGATATCTGAAACTGAAAGGGCTGAAAAAAAGCGTTCATTCTATTTATTATCTTTCGAACATAAGAAGGAGATACAAATAGATAATTAGCTATGGCCTCAATAGAGGGTGTTTGTTTCTGTAAAAGTAAGTGCAATAACTTAAATTCATTTGTGTGTTCCAAATAAGCAAGTTTTAAAGCATAGAATAAGTGTAAAATGTCATTTGGTGTGTGAGGTGTAATAGTAATTTCACCACTAAATCCTACTTGAATATTTAGTGGTGAATCTAAGTGATAAACTATGTCGTCTTTTAATTCCTTTAGTAAATCTTTTGTATATCTTTTTGATTGGTTCAATTTTAACGCTAAACTATCTGTAGTCCAATTTGGATGACTTAGTAAGTAAAGAATTAACAACTTATCTTTCGTTTTTTTGCGTAGTAAAATAACAACACCCCTCTCATTTTCAATCCAATTTACGTATAGATCTGTACGCAAATTGGATTGTTTTATTTATTTATAATAGTATACTACTAATGTTTTTTTATGTAAAATATACTAATGTAAACGTTACATTATGTCAATGAAAAATAACAATATACCAATTGTTGATGCGAAAGAGATTTCATACAATGAAATCTTCTTTTTTTGCTTAAAAAAGAATGTACATATACATTTGTTTACTTTACATAGTCAGGGAAATAAAAAAAAGAATGTATAATATACAAAAAATTTTAGGAGGAGGAACAAATGAATTACAAATTTTCAAAGAACATTGCCAAAGGGTTGCTTATGTCGTCGCTAATATTAGGAGGTGCAACTGCTACTATCTCTGGAATAGACTTTTTAGGCTTGGGTGCAGAAAAAGCTTATGCTGTTGATATTAATGCGGTAAAACAATTGGACACAAAGGCGGGAGTAGATAAAGATCCAACTGGACGTTTTGAAGGAGAAAATGTATTAACAATTACAGGTATGGCTACTTCTTTTGCTAAAGTTCAAGCAGTAGGTAGTGAGGATGTCATTTTTGATATTGATCCAGAGTTGTTATCCAAGCTTGGTGGTTGGGCGAATATTAGAGAGAAAGGAGCTGTTGGTGCATATACTTACACAAATATTTTGGGTGTAGGTGGAATAGGTATTCCTTATTGGACATCTTTTAATGATAAAGATATTACTTTTGGTCCAGATGGATACCCGAATAGAGCTACTTTTAAGCATACAGTAGTAGCAAAAGTATCGATTCAAACGCCTGATTACTATTATTTAACGATTGATTTAGATAGATTAGGCTTAGTAGACTTGCCAAAAGCTGAAAAAGGTTTTTATAATATGAACTTTGGAGTAGTTGACACGTTAGGTAATGCTACAGTAGTTGAATTAGGTTCTAAAAATGCCAAGTTGTTTACCGATGATGAAACAACCGCAGAATTAAAAGAGACATTAAATAAACAAATTACTGACATGAAAAAGAAAGCATCAGAAGGTCAATATACAGATGATTCATTAGTAAGTTTAAATAAGGCAATTTCAGATACCGAATCTTTACTATCTACACCGTCCTTTAACAAGAACAAAGCGAAACAACAAGTAAAAGCAAATGATGATGCACTTAACCAATTAAAGTTAAAACCGGATGCTAATGAAGAATCAGTAAAATTTGATGAAGCTAACAAAGCTTTAAATGAAATATTACTCGATCCATCTGATCCTTCAAAAGGATATAAAGATGGCGTAACCAGTGAGCGAATTGAACAGGTAAAAGCAAAAATTGAAGCTTTAGAAGAAGGACCAGGTAAAGACTTATTAAAAGATAAAGTTGGACGAGCAGAGAATTCACCTTTAGTCAGTGCAAAAAATAAGGGGATTGAACAAATCAATCATTCTTCTTTAAGCCCAGAAGACAAGAGTAGTGCTATTGAAAAAATTAAAAATGCCGAAACTCCTCAAGAAGTAAGAGATGTTGTGAATGAGGCATTACGCCCTCTCTTGGAAGCTGATAAGCAAAAATTAAAAGAGAATATTGAACAGTCAAAATTGTCACCTGAGATTAAAGAATATTTAAAATCAGAGGTAGATAAAGCTAACGATGGTGACGAGTTAACAAGGGTAAAAAATATTTTTGATAAACTAAAAAATGAAGAAAATCCATCAACAGACTTAGAACAAGCGAAGAAAGACGCGAAAGCGGCAATCGATCAAGCCGCTACTAAGGCGAAGGAAGCAATTGATGGCAGCACAGAGCTTACGCCTGCACAAAAAGCTGAACAAAAAGCAGCAGTTGATCAAGCAGCAGAACAAGCAAAAGCAACAATTGATCAAGCTACAGATCCAGCAAAAGTAGAAGCAGCGAAAGAAGCGGGAGTAAAAGCAACAGAAGAAGCAGGAAAAGTGACACCATCAACAGACTTAGAACAAGCGAAGAAAGACGCGAAAGCGGCAATCGATCAAGCCGCTACTAAGGCGAAGGAAGCAATTGATGGCAGCACAGAGCTTACGCCTGCACAAAAAGCTGAGCAAAAAGCAGTAGTTGATCAAGCAGCAGAACAAGCAAAAGCAACAATTGATCAAGCTACAGATCCAGCAAAAGTAGAAGCAGCGAAAGAAGCGGGAGTAAAAGCAACAGAAGAAGCAGGAAAAGTGACACCATCAACAGACTTAGAACAAGCGAAGAAAGACGCGAAAGCGGCAATCGATCAAGCCGCTACTAAGGCGAAGGAAGCAATTGATGGCAGCACAGAGCTTACGCCTGCACAAAAAGCTGAGCAAAAAGCAGTAGTTGATCAAGCAGCAGAACAAGCAAAAGCAACAATTGATCAAGCTACAGATCCAGCAAAAGTAGAAGCAGCGAAAGAAGCGGGAGTAAAAGCAACAGAAGAAGCAGGAAAAGTGACACCATCAACAGACTTAGAACAAGCGAAGAAAGACGCGAAAGCGGCAATCGATCAAGCCGCTACTAAGGCGAAGGAAGCAATTGATGGCAGCACAGAGCTTACGCCTGCACAAAAAGCTGAGCAAAAAGCAGTAGTTGATCAAGCAGCAGAACAAGCAAAAGCAACAATTGATCAAGCTACAGATCCAGCAAAAGTAGAAGCAGCGAAAGAAGCGGGAGTAAAAGCAACAGAAGAAGCAGGAAAAGTGACACCGTCAACAGACTTAGAACAAGCGAAGAAAGATGCGAAAGCGGCAATCGATCAAGCCGCTACTAAGGCGAAGGAAGCAATTGATGGCAGCACAGAGCTTACGCCTGCACAAAAAGCTGAGCAAAAAGCAGTAGTTGATCAAGCAGCAGAGCAAGCAAAAGCAACAATTGATCAAGCTACAGATCCAGCAAAAGTAGAAGCAGCGAAAGAAGCGGGAGTAAAAGCAACAGAAGAAGCAGGGAAAGTGACACCATCAACAGACTTAGAACAAGCGAAGAAAGACGCAGAAGCGAAACGAGCAGAAGCAGAACAAGCGAAGAAAGACGCAGAAGCGAAACGAGCAGAAGCAGAGCAAGCGAAGAAAGACGCAGAAGCGAAACGAGCAGAAGCAGAACAAGCGAAGAAAGACGCAGAAGCGAAACGAGCAGAAGCAGAGCAAGCGAAGAAAGACGCAGAAGCGAAACGAGCAGAAGCAGAGCAAGCGAAGAAAGACGCAGAAGCTGAAACGGACCCAGTAAAAAAAGCTGAGTTAGAAAAAGAAGTAGTAGAGAAAGAAGCAGCAGCTAAAGCAGCGGAAACAAAAGCCGATGAATTAGAAGCAGCAGCTAAAGCGGCGGAAACAAAAGCCGATGAATTAGAAGCAGCAGCTAAAGCAGCGGAAACAAAAGCCGATGAATTAGAAGCAACAGCTAAAGCAGCGGAAACAAAAGCCGATGAATTAGAAGCAGCGGCAAAAGCAGCAGAAACAAAAGCCGATGAATTAGAAGCAGCAGCTAAAGCAGCGGAAACAAAAGCCGATGAATTAGAAGCAGCAGCTAAAGCAGCGGAAACAAAAGCCGATGAATTAGAAGCAGCAGCTAAAGCAGCGGAAACAAAAGCCGATGAATTAGAAGCGGCGGCAAAAGCAGCAGAAAAATTGGTTAAAGATTTAATAGAAAAAGCAAATACAGACACAAATACAGACACAAATACAGACACAAATACAGACACAAATACAGACACAAATACAGACACAAATACAGAAAATAGTAAAAGAAAACCAAATGAAATTCGAGAAAAATTATTAAAAGAAAATTATAACAGTGGTAATAAGAATCCGTCTAATAAGGAATCTATTCCGCGCTATGATGGAGAAAAAGACTTTGGTAATAAGAAAAATAAATTGCCTCACACGGGAGAAAGTAATACGATTTTACTTTCATTATTGGGAGGACTGTTAGTTTTTGGTACACTTCTTATGAAGCTGTTTGGGTTTAAACCTAAGTCTTAACAAATTAATTTCAAAAGGAATGTCAAAAATAACTCAGATGAGAAACGCCAGGTGGAAAAGGGAAAATGAATTTTAAATAAAAAAATAATTACTTCGGGGACTGTAGTGACTAAAAAAGAGGAATCCTTTAAACTAAGGGTTCCTCTTTTCTCATAACCCATCTCGATTTCAATTATACGTTTGAGCAGCTACAACAATCGATCGACCACTGATTGATTGTCTCTTTGCTTTGTAAGTTACCAGATAAA
Organism: Enterococcus sp. LX10; assembly: GCF_023539285.1. Taxonomy (NCBI): domain Bacteria; kingdom Bacillati; phylum Bacillota; class Bacilli; order Lactobacillales; family Enterococcaceae; genus Enterococcus; species Enterococcus sp. LX10. Next base: position 893,482 of record NZ_CP092784.1, read on the forward strand.
TTGCCAGTCGTTTTCCGCCGACTGGCTAATGTTATTAGTGATTCGCATGTTGGAAAGTCAGAAACAGACGTTCCCAGTATATATTGGAAAGAAAGTCTTGAAGATATCAGAAAAAACTTTTTAGACAGTAAAGTATTATTGCATCTAGGAGATTTTACAAATAATGGAAGTGAAGCAGAGTATAATACATTTTACAAAATACTTGAACAAAACTTACCAAACCATATTATTCCTATGCTAGCGCTAGGAAACCATGATGCTCGCTGGTTAGAAGGTCCTGATTCAAGCGCTTTACACAAAGTATATAAAGAGAGATACCTCAAATATAATGAGAAATATATGGGGAGTCGAGAAAATGAGGAACAATTGTATTTTGATCATTGGGTAGACGGCTATCATTTTATTGTTTTAAACACCGAAATGGATTTAAAAGACAATGCTCATTTATCAAAAAAGCAACTACAATGGTTTTCTGAAAAAGTGAAAGAAAATGCTGAGACAAAAAAACCGATTTTTGTTTCAATTCACCAAACCTTCAAAGGAACAGCTGATCAAATTGATCAGGATGTTATCTATGATGAAAAGCAATACCCAGCAAATGCAACAGAAGAAGAGAAAACATTTAATCACGAAGAAGCGTTAAAAGACATTTTAAGAGAATACCCACAAACGGTTATATTCACAGGACATGTACACAATGGTCTGGATTTAGTGAAAGCTTATAAAACAGATTATGGGTATGTTGTTGATGTTCCTTGTCCTTGGTATACAAGTTATGGGGAAGTACATGTCGATGGAGTTGGATATCAAGTAGTTGTAGAAGATAATCATGTAACGATTAATGTACGGGATCACATCAATAAGAAATTTTTAGAATCATATCAAATGAGTTTCGATGTCTAATTTTGAGGATTTGTAAATATTTTAAAATTAGAATTAGCGAATTAGCAACTAATTCAGCTACTAAAATTATGGTAGATAGTGATAAAGATGAAAAAGAAAAATATAAAAGTTATATTAAGCGTCTCAACGACTTGGGATATGATGTAGAATTTGAAATAAAGAATCTTAGTGAATAATTATCAGCTAACATTTTAATCCTCTAACGTAAATAAATGTAAAGGGCAAGTCAACATTGTAGTGCGGCCCCAAAGTTAGATTTTTGGTCTAACTTTTGGGGGTGGACTACACATAGATTGCTCTTTACATTTTTTTAAATTCAACAAATTATTTAAGAGATTAGGAAAATTCCTAGGTCAGAAACTTTTAAATTTTTGACCTGTTTTCTGTAACTTTTAGAGTTCAATTGCCTAATTTTGATATATAAATAGTACATTTTGGACTAATAAAAGTAGAAACCACAATTATTTTATGATCTGGTTGTTTCTCTTGGGACTATCCCCATATCCAGAAGTTTTTAACAAAAAATAGTCAGCCTACCACTGTCTGAATAACTGATATGATAGAGACAATCGTTTATCAACAGTTATTTTAGAAAGAGAGAAAATTTATTTCAGATATAAAATTCCCAAGAAAGTAGAATAATTATACCATTTAGTAATTATTTTGGAAATAATATATATTTTTAGCAAAGTAATTTATTGAAAGAAGTGAGTAGGAATACACATTAAGAAAAAGCTAAAACGATTGTAACCTGATGGTACCATTGCAATAAATTCGTTATCAAGCGATTTAGGTGAATAGAGTGATGAAATGTAGCACAATAATCAAGGAAATAAAACTAGTGGCTTTAGGATTTAACATAGTCGAATTGCCTCACTCTTTGAAATGTATAATACAAGTGTTTTACTTCAATTTCTGGTAGAATAAAGGCATCTTAAATATGGAGGGAATATCTATGAAAAAAAGTGGAATTATCGTTGGTTTTTTAGCTACAGCTTTTGGTTTAGCTGTCGTTAATAAAATGCAGAAGATGAATACTAATAAAGATTCTGTTAAAGGAAAAGCAAAAGAAGTCGCTGGAAAAGTGATAGGAAATGAACAAATGCAGGCAGAAGGAACTTTGGATCAAGTTATCGGAGCTTCTAAAGAAGTTTTAGAGGATTTAAAACAATCTATATCAGGTATTGCAGGAACAGGCACTTCTGAGAAGGTATCTGGGAAAACAAAGGAAGTCGTAGAAAATGTGACTGATGACTACAAACAAAGAGCAGAAGATATTGCTAGTGATGAAAAATTAGACAGATAAATTAAAAAAAAGAATAAGTCTCATGTAGTACGCCCCCAAAGTTAGATCAAAAAGTCTAACTTTGGGGGCGTATTTAAATTGGGCAAAATATAATTATGCATTCACGAAAAAGGTAAAGGAAATTGTTTTGACAATTCTCGTATAGGAAATTTCTTCGATTTACTAAAATAAGAAACCTATTGTAGTATTATTTATTCTAGTTTTAAGCAATTAAGAAATGGTTTGACTATTATAAATACAATAGAGTCAAGATACCACCAGAGTGTAGGCCCGTTCAATTTCGTGAACGGTTCGTATTATAAAAGTACTGCCCAGCTTTCTCTGGCAATATTCAGTCTAATTTTTGGGTTTCACTACATCAAGCTTGTTACTTTTTCTTAGTTTTTTGAAAGTAAGGTAGTCAGCGATTAGAATTTATCATATCATTGACTAAGCGATATGAGGGATATAACTGTTTAAGCAGGAAAAAACATGCAATGACGCTTTATTAGATAATTGATATGGAGAGCGGTATATATTTAAGGAAAAAGATAAAAAAATACCATATAAGGATTATTTATTCTAACCAAATAAAAACAATCACTATGTAAGTAGCTTTGTTATTTGTATCAATTATCATTTTTAGCTTTCTGAGTAGTTAAATTCATTTGATAAACACTACTTATAGGTCTATAAAAAGAATAGTATGTGTATTTAAATTAAAATCTTGAGTATATTTCTGCTAAATAACAGGATTGCAATAAGCTTTGAAAAAAGTATCGAAACTATGCTTTTTCTTGAAACCAAAAACAAAATGACGAGGTAAACTAGATTTACCAACAAATAGATTGTAAACTAAAATTGTAAGCGTTTTATAAAAAGGAGGGATTGTATGAAAAAAATTATTGCGGTAACAGCATGTGCAACTGGAATTGCGCATACGTATATGGCAGCAGAGTCATTAGAACGTGCGGCTGGAAAATTAGGATATCAGATGAAAGTGGAAACCAATGGCGCAATTGGAGCAGAAAATGTTTTAACTGATGAAGATATTGAAGCGGCTGATTTAGTAATTATTGCTTCAGATATTAAGATAGACCCAATTCGCTTTTCTGGAAAACCATTATATGTAACGAAATCCATTCCTGCGATTGAAGATGCAGAAGGTCTAATCACGACTGCTTTTTCAGAAGCTGAAGTATTTGGGAAGAAAGGATCCAAAGTTGGAAAAATCCAAATAGGAAATGACAAAGAAAAAACAACGATATTTACCCATTTAATGAGTGGAATTTCCTATATGATTCCTATGGTTATTGCAGCAGGACTTATTCTTTTAATTGCTAATTTATATGCATTTCAAAAAGACGATTTAGGTCGTATCGTTAAATGGGGATTTGATACAGATACTCAGTTAGGATTCTTGATGTCAAAACTTTTTTATGTCGGTCAAGTCGGTTTCAAATTAATGATTCCATTATTTGCAGGGTTCGTTGCAAATTCAATTGCGGATAAACCAGCAATTGCACCAGCTATGATTGGTGCATATTTAGCGAACGATCCAGAATTCTTAGGAGCTAATGCAGGTGGCGGGTTTATTGGTGCGATCATTGTTGCGTTTGTTGTCGGCTATATGGTTAAGGGCTTGAAAAAAATAAAATGGCCCAAATTATTGCAACCAATTGTACCTATTATGATTATTCCATTTATTGCAACCGCGGTGATTTCATTAATCGTTCTATACATTATTGGTTCACCAATTGCCAATGGCATGGATGCTATGTATAACGGTTTAACTGCTTTGAATAATAATTATGCTGGAGCGCCTGTCATTATTGGAGCTGTTTGTGGCGCGATGATTGGTTTTGACTTAGGTGGGCCAGTTAATAAAACCGCGTTGGTGTTTGGCACCGCCATATTCACCGATACGTTAGCAAAATATGGGGTGGAAGGCACAAATTTTGTTCCTCAAACAGCGACGCAAGCGGCTATTTCAGTGGCGCCTTTAGGCGTTTGGTTAGCAACTATAATATTTAAAAAGAAATTTTCAAAAGATGAAAAAGTAGCGGCAAGTGCAGCATTTGGTATGGGAATTGTTGGTGTGACAGAAGGAGCGATTCCTTTTGTAGCGGCTGATCCAGTTCGAATGATTTTTGCTAATGTAGTTGGTTCAGCGGTCGCTGGTGGCATGGCGGCTGCGACGGGTTGTAAATTCTTTGGAGGCATTGGTTCACCTTTAGGCACCTTTATTGGCTATGTCGAGCAGCCAATCCCATTTATTACATGGATATTCTCCGTTTCGGCAGGGATTTTGACTACGGCCATTCTAATTGGTGTTATGCGTAAAGATCACAGAGAGTTAACGGAAGAAATTTTGGAACAACAAACGACGGAGATGTAATCGGAGGAAACCACGATGAATGCAGAAGTATTTAATCAACAACATATTTTATTTGATGAAACAGCAACCACGCAAGAAGAGGCATTTCGAGTGATTGCCGAATTTGCTCACGAAATGGGTTTTGTAACTAATGCACAAGCGTATTTTGAAGGATTAAAAGAACGAGAGGCAAAAGCAACAACAGGTTTTAAGGACCAATTGGCGATTCCTCATAGTAAGAATCCAGCGGTGTTAAAGCCAGGCATGTTTTTGGTTAAATTTGCCCACAAAATTCCTTGGCAAGCGTTGGATGGTCAGCCGGTAAAGGTTGCCTTTGCCTTAACGATTCCAGAAGAAGGAGCAACCGAACATCTGAAATTACTAAGTTTAATTGCGCGCAAGTTAATCGATCAAACATTTAGAGAAGGAATTTTAACAGAAACAGAGCCAAAAAAATTAGCCACAATTGTAAATCAAATTGATTTTTAACGATCGATAAATGAGGCGGACGAAAAAATAGTAGAGGGATGTTTGGCAATGAAAAAAAAGGTACATGTTATTCATCATACCCATTGGGATTTTGAGTGGTATTTTACCAACAACGAATCATTTGTGCAATTAGTCTACCATTTAGATGAAGTAATAAATGCATTGGAAACTAATCAAATTGATTACTACTTACTAGATGGACAAATGAGCATTTTAGATGAATATTTACAGAGTTTTCCAGAGCAAAAGCCACGATTGAACAAATTAGTTCAAAGCCGAAGGTTACAGATTGGCCCATGGTATACACAGACAGATGAGCTCATCGTTTCAGGAGAATCGATTATTCGCAATTTGAATTTAGGAATTGAATTAGCGGATGATTTAGGGGGATATATGGCAGTTGGCTATTTGCCGGATTCTTTTGGTCAAAGTCAGGACATGCCGAAAATTTATAATGGTTTTGGGATTCATCGGGCTGTTTTTTGGCGAGGCTTATCGGAGGAACAGTTAGCGGATCGAGAATTTAATTGGGTGAGTCAGGATGGATCCACTGTTCGGGTGTCCAATATTAAAAATGGCTACTTTGTTGGTGTAGGTCTGATCTGTGAGGAAAACTATCAAGAATTGATGACAGAGATTGAGGCAGGTGCTACCAGTGAGCAGCTAGTTTTGCCAGTAGGTGGGGATCAGCGATATGTCGATCGGAACTTGCGTGAACGAATTGCGTTATACAATCAACATTTGCCGGAGTATGAACTAGTAGAAAGCACCTACGATGACTTTTTTGATGCATTGAATGAGCAGAAGTTACAAACAATTTCAGGAGAGTTTATAGCTAGTTCAGTGTCAAAAATCCATCGATCAATATATTCGTCTCGCTATGACCACAAATATATGAATGACCGATTGGAACGGCGAATGATTTATCAAGTCGAACCGCTAATGGTTATGGCAGAAAAAGTCGGCATTCCCTATAAAAAAGGTGTATTGGATCGAATTTGGAAATTATTGACTAAAAACCAAGCCCACGACAGTGCCGGTGGTTGTAACAGTGATCGAACCAACCAGATTATTTCAGAGCGGTATACAGAAGCCGAGCAACTCTCTGCTTCCTTGGTGGACTATCTAACGAGAAAAATAGCGGAATCTCGCACGGAAGTACAAGAAAATGAAATAACCGTGTATAACCCGTTGCCTTGGGCTATGAAGCAAGTAATAACCGTTGAGGTTTCCGTAAAAAGTCCTAGCGTTACTATTCTGGAAAATAGCTCAGAAATTCAGATAGAGCAGTGTAAGACCATTAAAGAATATAGTGGTTCGATTCGTAGAAATCTCGAAGAACAAGACGAAACGAAGTTTTACTACATCCATACATTATTAGTTGAAGTAAATGTACCTGCGTTTAGCTTTAAAACATATCAATTGATAGAGCAGGCAACAGAAACTGCTGTAGTGCCGAAGGTGAAGGATACCAGTTCTCAGATTGAGAATAGCTATTATCAAGTGAAAATGAAGAATGGGAAAATTCAATTACTGGTGAAAGAACAGCAACTATGGTTAGAGGATATCTTTCAAATTGAAGACAGTGGGGATGAAGGCGATACATATGATTATTCCCCACCTTATGAGGATTTCACGACGTTACATGATTTTCGTGAAGCTAAAGTACATGTGATTCGACACCACTTGGAAGAGAGACTACAGCTCTCTGGTGTCTGGCTGGTGGCACAAAATTTAGAGGAACGAAAACAAAAATGTGTAACGAAAGAAATTGCATATACTTTATGTATCATCCTAAAAAAAGCGTCTCGACAGGTTCAGTGTCAGCTGACTATTGATAATCAAGCGATAGATCATCGAATGCGAGTGCATATTCAGACACCGTTTGCGAACCGATATTCTTACGCCGATACACCATTTGGCGTCGCTAAACGGGCAGTAGTAGAACCTCACTTGGTTGATTGGCGGGAGTTAGGTTGGAAAGAAGAACCAACTACGATTTTCCCGATGCTTCACTATGTCAACGCACACAATACAACGGGGAGTTTGACGGTATTTACGAAAGGAATTAAAGAATATCAGTTTGTCGGACAGGAATTTCGCCAAATAGCACTTACGCTGTTTCGATCAGTGGGATATCTGGGCAGACCGGACTTATTAAGACGTCCGGGAATTGCCTCTGGGAATGAATTTAAGTACATTCCCACGCCAGACAGCCAATTACAGCAATCGCTGGTATTCAAGTTTGCGTTACAGTGGGATAGTGAATATCAACCAGCACAAATTGAGAAGAGCTATTTAGATTATGCGGTCTCATTACCGTATTATCAAATTCAAGAGCTGAACCGTTTTACGAATCCATTAAAATATTTTGTTTCTAATCCTTTGCCGAAACCAGCCGTCCAAACCTTGGGTATGGCCTTAATCAGTCAAGAATTAGTCTTTCGTTCGTTGAGAAAATCTACGACATTGACAGGGTTTGATTTACGAGTATTTAACCCTAAGAATGTTCAGGTGCCGGGCGGTATGTTAACCTTTAATCAACAAGTAGCATATGAGTGGGTTAATTTAAAGGGAATCCCAACAACATCAAGAAAAGTAGGAAATCAAATCAATTTAGGCATATTTGCTCCTGGTGAAATTAGAACCATTCACATTATTTAGCAAAGGGTGAAGAACATGCAAGAAGATATTTTTCTGTTGATTGAATCATACAGAATGGAAATGACGTATGTTGAGCAGTTAATCGCGGATTATTTTTTAGCGAAGAAACAGCCGATTACGATTGATAAATTGTCGAAACACTTAGCGGTCTCAAAAGCATCAATTACCCGCTTTTGTAAGAAAATTGATTTAAACAATTACAAAGAACTGATTTTTCTCTACAAGTTATCGTTAGACAAAACAAAAAAAGAACTGTCGGTTTCCTCTGTGGTTACAGCCGCTTATCACTCGTTGGCGACACGAAGCGAGAATATTTATGTGGAACAAAAAATCGACAAATTTTGTGAATATATCCATCAGCACAAAATGATTCATTTTTACGGAAAAGGCTTCAACTCTTTTGCCGGTTTAGATTTTCAATTTAAGTTTTCACGTTTGGGGAAATATATTCGAATTAGTTCTGATGAGAATTCTATTTCAATGGCATCAAAATTTGCAGAATCTGATGAGCTCATTGTTGTGTCCAGCCTTAGAGGACAAGACGAAAAAATGCGCCAAGCTATGCGGGAAGCCAAGAAAAAATCCTTGTCGGTTTTATTAGTCACGTCTAATCAACAATCCGAACTGCTGCCATTCGCTGATGTAACCTTGTTTACAGCAATATTAACCAGAGAAGAAGCGTTAGGGAACATTTCGCCACAGATTCCCATTCTTATTCAATTAGACATGGTTTATGAACGTTATATTCATTTGTACGCGGATTCTGTGAAAAAGTGGATTGAGTCAGAACGAATTTTACATCAATAACCATTACGTAAAAGTAGCAAAAATTAGGAATAAAGAAGGGGAGAAGACAAAAAATAGATTCATTATTGTTGGCTGTCGATTATTTGTTTTGAACAGGAGGAACTACGAATGAAAAAGAGCTATTTTCTGTTATTTTGTTTTATCGTTGTTGGAGTGGTTGTTGCAGGAGTTCCACAAGCCGGTCAAGCTGCCGATAATTATTCTGTTAAGGGGGAAAATCAACCTTACTTTCATGGATTTAATGCGGAACAAATGTTGAATTGGTCCCCTGAGACGGATACAACGGCTAAGTATTTCCGTTCAAGTACACCACTGGAAAAAAGAAATGCTCCTTATACAGCGACGCAGGCACAACCGCAATTAAAAAATGAGGCAGCATTATTAACGCTATCTGGGGATTATGGTGATCCGGGCTATGGTGTGGAAAAAGGAATTCCTGACTTCACACGAACAGTGGACGCTTACGCCCGCAATGTGTTTCAATTCTGGCAATACGTTGACTATTATGCATCATGGAATGGGGTGCCAATCGAAGGAACCAACTATGATGACATTAAAAGTAATCATAGTTTGACCTATGGAGTTGTTAATTATCCTAATCCAGCCTATACGGATGCGGCCCACCGCAATGGGGTGAAAAGTTTAGGAAGCTGGTTTTGGCCACGTCAGGAAGAGTTTTCAAAATGGGTGGTTCAAAAGGAAGACGGCAGTTTCCCTATTGCAGATAAGATGATTGCGTTAGCACATTACATGAACTTTGATGGCTATTTCATTAATCAGGAGGCGACCATTTCAAAAGAAAATGCCCATCAGTTACAGGCAATGCTAGTTTACTTTAAACAGCAAGCGCCTGACTTATATATCCAATTCTACGATTCGTTAACCAAAGATGGTCAATTGCACTATGTCAATGGCTTTGATACAACGAATAGTTATTGGGTACAAGCGGCAAATGGTTCTGCTTCAGATAGTATTTTTATGAATTATGCCTGGAATACAAATCGCTTAGAAAAAGGCAATCAATATGCGAAGAGCATTGGGTTAGATCCGCTACAAGTCATGTTTGCTGGAACTGAAAATCAAAAATATGGGTTTAATCCACCGTATGATCCACGACAAATTTTTGCAGATAAAACGAATCCATTGGCTTCATGGGCGTTATTTGGTTCGGATTTTGTCTATTCCCGTTACCCTGGAGACAATTTAGCGAATGGCAATCAAGTTGCTATCAATACGCGGGAACGGGAGTACTGGTCTGGACCTAAGCAAGATCCGACCACCACAGGCAGATTGACGGAAGAAAATAGTTCTCCGTATCCTGATCGTGGGCAACCAAATGATGCGAATAATGCCGCTCATTGGGATGGTGTAGCCAATTTTATTGCTGAAAAGTCAAGTGTCCAAAGTATTCCTTTTGTAACAAACTTCAATACAGGGCATGGATTAGGTTTTTACACAGAAGGGCAAGCTGTTTCAACTAGAGAATGGAGCAATATTGGTATTCAAGACGTATTACCAACTTGGCAATGGTGGAAAGAAGGACAAGCAGAGATTGCTTATAATTACAGTAATGCATGGAACGGGGGAAGTTCTTTAGAAATTAAAAACATGGAGGGACAAGCGATTGTTCACCTATTCAAAATGGATAATGTACTAAAAGGGCAAGAAGAACTAACGTTGGAAACGATAGTGCCTGAAGGAGCTAAAGCACAAGTTCTTCTTTACTTTAAAGATGATTTAACAAATCCCGTGGCGTTATCAATTAGAAATAGTAATCAATGGGAAGAAACAACGCTTGATTTAGCGGCCTACAAAGATCGGGAAATTGGCAAAATCTCAGTGTCGGTTGAAAATACTAGTAAAAAATCTATCTTGTTAGGTCAGTTGGGTGTTGTTCCAAAGAATAAGCAAGTTGCAGGGACTCCAATTTTTGTAGTTGACCGTTATTTGAAAGATAGTGGCGAAGCATTTGTACATGCGACGATGGCAGATGACCTCTTATACTATGATGTAACGGCACCAAATGGAACATTTATTACCCGAATTAATAGTGAAGACAGCTACTTGAATCATATCCCCGCAGAGGCAACAAGCCTAGTTGTGCAACCAGTAGCTAAGAGTCATCAGAAATATGAAAAATTAGTAATTCCATTGATAAACAACGATTAAGTCTCTTTAAATTCTATTAAAAAAATAAAGACATCTTTACCCGCATTAGTACTTTTTAGATATTTAAATTACAAGATATATTACTAAATAAAAATAAATATTTTAGTATTTAAGTTATGAGAGAAAACAATCATTCTACTATTTAGTAATTAGTAAATTATAAGATTCTTTGTAAACATCATATGAAGTTGCATTTCTTTCCAAATTCACTACAAATTAATTCGATAGATAAAGGAAGTTTAGCGATCGCTTAGAGTATAATCAAGATATCTTTTGGTTTTAAACTATCTTATCAATCTTAATAAATCCATCTTAACTTTTGTATAACAAATTGAGATGGATTTATTTTGATGTTCTAAACTGGGGATTAATTTCATATGAGTTCAAGATAATAAAAATCAAGACACAGTGTTTAATGTTAAGATTTTTAGCATAAGACTAGAAATTAGGTTTGTGATACAACATTAGTAGAAATGGTAAATAAGCATAATAATTAGGATAAATCACTCTCATTTATTTAAGAAAATTACTACATAGAAATTAGTTTTATAGCAATAAATTTTAATTGAGATAAAGTAATAGTAGTTTCAAGTATATAGCTAAGCTATGTTGGGGAATTAAAAACTTGAAATAAATAAAAAATTATAGTTTTTGTTCTGTTGACTTTATTAATGCGTGGTTCATTCCTAATTACAAGAACTATAAAGAAGCTATTAAATTAGGACAAGAAGCTTTACTAGGATGTATCCGATTTTCCTCTATAAGACTCAAAATGGTTATACGACAACTTTCCAACAGGAACTGCAGTTTCAATTTGTTAAAATACATTGATCTTATTATTTATCCCAATTCATTTGATTGAAAGACTGGCGTTATATTTGACTAAAAAAATAATATGTTTATAATTTTTTTAATGATCTTTTTTTACCGATAACTTCTCTTAGAGAAAAACACAAGAATAATCAGACCAGTTTTATCATTTTTAAATCCTAATAAAACTAGTCTACTCTAAAAATTGTTATTTCTTATTTTAAATTCATTTAATTAACTTTTCAAAACTTTAAAAACGATTCCTACTATGACTAGTGTTAAACCAAACAATGTTAGAATATTTGGAAAAGGATCTTTTAGCAATGTGATTCCTAGAATAATAGAAAAAATGACTTCTAATGATTGAATTGCCTCCACAGCTGCTAATTTCTTTAAATTTTTATGAACATACTGTGTAGCTAAAAAAAATAGATAGGTTGCGATAACACCTGAAAACAAAGCAATCAAAAATGAAGAATGTACTTGGCTAATTGAAGGAAGTCCACTTTTTACTAAACCTATTAATGAACAGATCAGCCAGGTTGGTAAACTGCACAAAAGCATACCCAAAATCCTTTCGTCTGTATTCAATTTATCAGTTAAATGATTAATTATCATAATTTTTCGATTACCTAGTGGATAAGCAACCGCAGCAACTAATACAGCAAAAAAAGCAAATATCATACTTTCTACATTGTGAAAAGAAAGATGTTGTAATTCAATGATTGCGATACCTAATAAAATAAGACCAAAAAGAAACCAATCATTTTTTGTGATATTTTTTTCAATACTAAGATTAGGTTCAATGAATGGGGCAAGTACACTTCCCATAATGATAGTCACTTGCCAAGTACTTGCAATTAGCCAACCAGGAGCTATAGTTGAGGCAAAACACAAAGGAATATAAAAAAGTCCAAAGCCAACTTGACTCCACAAAAACCAAGACTTACTATTTTTTTTTTATTGCTATCAAGATTGAAGAAAGACAGCTATTTTTTTTAAAGCTTACAATAACTAAAAAAAAGGGGATCATAAATAGAAAGCGAAGGGATGCGGTCCAAAGCCAATAGCCACCTTCTACTGACATCAATTGATTTAATACGAATGTTATTGAGAAGAAGAATGAAGCAAATATACTTAAAATGAATGCCATTATAACTCTCCTTTAGCGGGATAACACATCATACTTATAAATTTACAAAGATGATTCGTATTATTTTTATAATGATGGATTTTATCAGCATCAAAGCGAACTATGTGTTTTGGAGTAACTATTAAGGTAATGTTGTCAATAATAAGGTGAAGTTCCCCTTCTAAAACGATAATTATTTCTTGCACGCCCGAAGTATGAGGTTGGGAAAGACGATCAGCATGAGAGTCTAATTCTAAATAAAATGTTTCAAAATTATCAGATGGTCGCCATGTAAAAGTTGAAAAAATGTTTATTAGTTCATCCTGTGAGTCAATTTTTGTAGTATCTCCTAAAGAGACTAATTCATAGGTACTATTTTTTTCACTAAAAAAATAAGAAATTGGAATGGATAACCCTTTTGAGATTTTCCACAGATTATTGATAGAAGTAGAAGTAATGCCGCGTTCAATATTACTTAAACTTGGACGACTGACACCAGTCATTAATGCAACATCTTCTAAAGAATAACCTTTTTCCTCACGTATTGCTTTTAGTCTCTTTCCGATTAATTTGTCTATCAATAAAATTCACCCTTTCTATAAATGTAGAATTATTCTATTATAGTAGAATGATTTTGTCAAATACTGATGGTGTGTTTACAATACTTGTTAGTTTTTTCTTAGATACATCTAGGCAATCTCCTCTCGAAAAAATGATTCATTCCTAGCTTCATTAATTTTATTGAAAGGAATTGTCGCAAGTGTCACAGCAGTTGGAGTATCTGTTTTTGTTAATGATGAGATTGGGTTAAGCAAGCAAATTTCTCTATAGGATATTGAAAAAAACAGGCTCATTAACTTCAGAGAATCCTATAAGATTAAGATCCATACGTGGAATTATTTCTCTAGGAAATGATCGATGTACTAGAGTCAAAGACTTTCACAAATATTCATTCGTGAGGAGAATAACCGGAATAGGATCTAGTATAGGTATTGTTGTAGGCAAAGATTATAGGGTTACTAATAGGCATGTGGCAAAAATGCAGTAAAGACAGATAATGGATATACTGGGTAATTTAGGACCTCACAAATAAGAGACCAAGATAATCAATTACCTTATGGAACTTTTTATTTAAAAAATTTAGGCTTATCAGAAGGAGGTTTTGATTTAGCCGTAGTTAAAGTTAGCAAACAAAATAATAATCCTAATGGTTTTATCGTTATACCTGTTGAATTAAAGCAATTTGAAAATATTATTAGTTTACTAACTCTTGTTGGATATCCAGTCCCAAGACTAGGTTATTATCAATGGGAACAAAATAATTTGCTTTCAAAAAAACAATCAGATGACGTAAATAAACCGGTTATTAAATATGATATAAAAGCAGGTCGATCTGGCTTGCCTTTACTAAATGAAAGAGGGCAAGTAGTTGCCACCCATCCTACAAGTTATGGCAGCATAAACGGAGAAGAAAGATTGTCATCAGAAAATTTATACGTGTAGAAAGCTATTTCCATTAAGATTAATCATGACGAAAAATTAACCACTCATAAGAGAATAAAAATAGAATTTAGTTATTTGTTTTGAAGTAGTTATATAATTTGTTTGTGAAGAATATTTATATTGGTATACAGAATACCAAATTTCTAACGTTTGTAGATGGAATGGATTTCGCATAAGATTTTTTAATATAAAATTAAAATATTACTATAGATGAAACTTTTTCAACTGATCAGTTAAGGTATCATCTTTTTAAATTTACTCCGTTTAAGATGAAGTATTTGTTTAAAATATACCATGGATTTTTATATTAAAGTTATAAAATAAAGAGCTAAAAGAATTGAGTAATAATTTGATAGTGATCTTAAAAGTTGTTTTGTTTTTAGGAATTCTTGTAAAATACTTTTAATATAGAAAAAGAAAGAAATAGAAAATATTATTGGATTTATTTTTAAAAGTACTAAAGAAGAAAATCAAGTGAGTGAAATTGTTATTGAGAATTTATAAAGCGTATAGTGAAGAAGTTGTCTTAAAAACTACAGAACTATAACTTTGATAAAGTAAGAAACACGGTTATTATAGGCAAATATCGAGGTGTATTTTAGTTTGATACTTGACTTTTTTGTATAAACTTATTTTTATATATTGAAAATCCTCCCTTCTGGGTTGTTATAGATATGAAACAGGAAAAAAACATTAAATTTCCTGCTTGTGTTCTTTGACAACTAAATAAAAATCTACCAGTACCTTCCATCTACGAGGAGCATGTTTTAGCTACGCCAAGACAAAGAAAAAAATTCTTTGAGCGAATAATTTCTAAAGCAACTTAACTGTCAATTAAGGCCAAGATTCGTAAATGAACTAATGATACTTCCGTGAGGCTCGCCATAATGAGGGGAGAGGTGAAATTCCTATGATGCTTCTGACAAAAGCAGCTGATAGATTTAAAGAGATATTTATTAATAGAAAGAAAAATAAACAACTTAAACTGAATGGATGAAAGAAGTGAAAAAATTGGAACAAGTGATAGAATATAGTGCTCAGATAATCTTACCAAAAAATTTCATTCTAATTCAAAGAGAGGAGTACGATCATTTAAAAAGAGCAGGTTTTAAAGGAAACTGTATTTCTGTAGAAGCGTTTAGGAAAAAACATACTTGTTTAAGTCGACCAATGTTTAATGAACGAATTCTTTTAAATCCGAGATTAAAAAAAATCTTAGATATAAGAGAAAATCCCAATGGTTGTGTCTCGTATCCAAAAGGTGGTAGTGCTGGCAAATATTATATATTAGAAAGTAAGATGTTAACGTTTATTGAAGAGTATTTTTCCGAGATTTTTACCAGTTTTCAGATAGATGCGGTATAATTATCTTGACCATAGCTATTTAAAAGCTCTTTTTAAAAGAGGCGATTTAAATGGGAATTAGTAAACGAGGAACAAAGTGGCGTGCTTTTGTAAGCGTAAAAAAGGAAGGTGGAAAATACAGAAATAAGACCTTAGGTAGTTTTGATACCAAATTTGAAGCAGTAAAAGCAGTGGAACATGCGCAATCCGTCGCTTCAAAAAATCGACGTATGGCGTTTACAGTCCCTTTTTATGAGTATTTTGAATGGTTTTTTCAAAAATATAAAAAAGAAGCCCGTTCCAAAAAAACGCAAGGACACTATCAGCACACTAAAAAATATATTAAAAAGTATTTAGGTGATACTCCATTATCTGACTTAACAAATGATAAGTACGTAGAATTGTTAAATCAGTTTTCTAAAGACTATTCGCCAGCTACTTTAGAAAAGTTTCATACTCATATGCGTGCTTGTGTCAAACAGGCTTTTGCACTGGGGCATATTCCTGTTGAATTTACTTCTGGTAGTTCTTTGAGGGGGCTTGGAGATAAGTCTAAAGAGAAACCAATTTATCAAAAGTATATTGATGATACTCAATATAAAAAAGTTTTACAGTATGTTGTTCAACATAGAGATAAAGAATCTTCTATTTATTATGTAATTATCTTTTCTCTACTTACAGGGTGCCGTTTTTCTGAAATAGTTGGGATTACAATCGATGATTTAAATTTTGAACAAGGGTTTGTAGATATAAACAAAACGTACGATTATATGAATCCGCCGTCTAATTCAAGCGATTGGCTTCCCTGTAAAAATAAAAATAGCTATCGTAAGGTAGAAATGCCACAGAACTTGGCTGAACTATTGAAAGAGTTTTGGCAATATCAACAGGAAAAATGCCAGTTTCATCAAATTAAAAATCCACGTAAACAAATTTTCTTTGATTGGCAAGAAGGTGTCTGTGACAACCGAAAGGCCAATATTGAGATTAAAAAAATTCTTGTGACGTGTGGTATAACTGATAAACCAAAATTTTCTATGCATTGTTGCAGACATACCTTTGTTTCTTTTCTAATCTATCAAGGCTATTCAGTAGAAGAAGTTGCTTTAATTGTTGGAGATAAACCAGAAGAAATAAGAAAAACATACTATCATGTCTTTCAGGAATATGAAGTAAGAACACGATCTAAAACGCGAGGATTGATGAATTCGCTCTTTTAGTTTGTTATTTAATACTAAGATAGCTGGTGCAAAGATGGTGCGAGAAAAAGAAAAACAGTTAAAAGTATTTAAAGTAAATTACTTAATTGACAGTCTTTATAAGGTATTTAACGGTATTTTTAGTAAACAAGCTCCGGCCGCCGGTATACTAAAGACTGTTAAATCAATGATTTAACAGTCTTTTTTGTTTATTATTTTCTCGAATACATAAAAAAACCATCTCAAAAAAATGAGATGGAAAGTTAAGTGAGAGAGTGATAAGTATAGTGCGAATAAATACAAGGGTTACAGAAGAATGTGGGGGTTCTGCATCATCGTCATTAAATGTTCCTGCAGTGGGAATATGAATTTCTGTCATATTATATTCAATAACTTGAACTGTGATGATTACAACAGTTCCAATGATTGCTAACATAGTAGTCATACTTTCACTCCTCTCTTAATTTTAAATAAAAGTACTTAACTGATTGACTAGAGACTAAAAATATACATCAACATGAACGTTGAGCTTTAGCACTATACAACGTAAAGATCACTCTTAGCTATTTTGAGAAAAGCCTTCTCCTCGACCAGTCTTGTTCTACTCATTGGTGTCTCTCGACATTTCTGAGCAATAGCCTATGTTTGTATAGGAGCCTCACCTAACTTATTACAAAGAAATAATAGTCTTTTAAGTAACTCTTTGTCAAGACATAAGCAGAAGTCAAAATAGTTCTATTTATAAATGAATGCGACGAACCATTTCTTCTGTTATTTGTTCTACAATATCAATGGTTGTTTTTGGCGAACGTTGATTTCTGGGGATATCGATTGAGTAAATTTTGGCAATACGACCAGGATTTGCATCCATTAATACAACCCGATCAGAAAGTTGGACTGCTTGTTGAACGTCATGCGTAATCATTACAATTGATTTAGTCGCAATTTGATTGTTTAGCCAAATTTCTAATAAATCGTTAGATAATTGGCTGGCTGTAATGATATCTAAAGCTGAAAAAGGTTCGTCTAAGAGCAATAAGCTAGGTTCGATGGCTAAAGCACGAGCAAAGCCTACACGCTGTTTCATTCCACCAGATAACTCTCTGGGATAAGCTTTTTCAAAACCAGTTAAACCAATCATTTCAATGAGATTACTGACTCTTTTATTTATTTGTTCGCGAGAAATTTCTTTACGGTTTTCTAAGCCAAAGCTGATATTTTTTTCAACTGTCAACCAAGGAAAAAGGGCAAAATGTTGAAAAACCATGCCGATATTGGCATCAGGCTCATTAATGATTTTATCTTCAAAAGTAATTTCACCTCTAGTTGTACGAAGAAGTCCAGCAATACTTCTGAGCAACGTTGATTTTCCTGTTCCTGATTGTCCGATAATACTTAAAAATTCATTCGTTTTAACTGTTAAATCAATATTTTCAAGGACTTTTAAATGTTCTGAATGTCCTTCAATTTCAAATTCTTTATATACTGATTTTATGCTTAATAATTCTTTATTTTCCATCGTCTTATTAGATAGGTAAAGGGAAATCACCTATCGTTCTCCTCTCTAGTTTATCTTAAAAATTTAGTCGAGTTGAGTCGTCCAGCTATTAATAGTGAAATTTTTGTTTTGCTGCTCGATATAAAGGTTGCCAAACAAAGGCAATACATAAACCAACAACGAAACACATCGCTAAGGTTCCTAAGGCAGATTTATCTTTTACGCCATCGTTTGCCGCAATATATTGTCCTAGGCCAGTAACATCTATTGATTTTTTGCCCCATTGAATGCTTTCTGCTGCGATATCAGCGTTCCAAGCAGCACCAGCAGCGTTAATAATTGCTGTAATGAGGTAAGGTAAAATAGAAGGGATCAAAAATTTTGTCCACCATTGCCATTTAGATAATTTAAAAAGTTTGGTTACGTCACGAATATCATCAGGGATGGCTAAGTAGCCAGCAATTACATTAAAGAAAAAATACCATTGGCAACCAACCATGATGAGTGGTAAAATCCACCATTCTAATTTGTTGAAGCCCATACTAATAATCAACACAATGAATGGAGTATAAACATTTGACGGAATGGAGCCTAAAATTTGTCCAATCGGTTGAACGATACTTAAGCGCCGATTATCATTCGCAACCCAGATTGCTAAGGGAGTAAAGATAATGCCAGCAACGACCATAGCCAAGGTAACCCGTAGTGTAGTATAAAGGGTTAATCTAGGAATCATGCTGAAATCTTGATGGGGCAAGAAATGATAGAGCTTAATAGAACAATAAACCCCAATAATGGTTAAGCTGACATACCATAATGTTTTGAAGAAATGGCGTAATTTTGCTAGTAATCGATAGAGATAGTCTAGCTTGAAAAAGTACCAAACTTTTGGTAAATCGTAAATCCAAAAATGACTGAATTTCACAAAAGCTTTTGAAAAGTATTTCGTTAAAGTTGCTTTTTTTAATAAATGATAAATGATGGATTTAGGTGGCGTCGTACTTTCGACATCTGTTTCATATTTAAAATAATAAGTGGCTCGAACTAAAGGTTGAAAAACTAAAAAGTTTAAAATCACCACATTGATTAATAAGGCAAAAACAGCCCATAAACAGGATTTAAAGTCGGCTCGATTTAATGCTACTTGGATATAAGAACCAATTCCTGGTAAATAAAGGTTGGTTTCTTTAGGAAAGGCAACAGAAGCTTGCTCGCTGGCCACCAAGGCAAACCAAGCCGCAGTTTGAGAAATAATAACGTTCCAAAGTAAGCCAGGAATTGAGTAAACAAATTCAAGACGCCAAAATTTTTCCCAAGCATTGTACTTGAACTGATCGGTCACATTGACTAGATCTGAAGGAATAACTTCCATTATTTGATAAAGAGTCAACATGATGTTCCAAGCTTGACCTGTGAAGATGGCAAAAATAGCAACCGCTTCTGCGCCCATCACATTTCCTGGAAATAAACCAAGTAACCAAGCAGTTGTAAAGGTCAAAAAACC
Organism: Enterococcus sp. LX10; assembly: GCF_023539285.1. NCBI lineage: Bacteria > Bacillati > Bacillota > Bacilli > Lactobacillales > Enterococcaceae > Enterococcus > Enterococcus sp. LX10. The sequence continues at coordinate 913,166 of NZ_CP092784.1, forward strand.
TAGCAATGGAACAGATTCAAGGAAATTAACTAATGGTAAAATGACTCTTCGTGCCGTTTTATATTTTACGGCTAAAATACCAAAAACAAAGGAAAACAGGAAGGACCAAGCCATCCCCACAATCATTCGGAACATGGTTCGAATTGAAAAGTAAAAAAGATTTGATGGAGATAAGAAATCATCTGTTTTACTTGGTGTTGCGAGGAATTCTTCTGAGGGAAGGGTGTGGAGAGGGCGATTCATTTTTAGCCAAGAGAAGACGATGATAAAAATGAAAATGCCTAAAATGATGAGCAAGGTAAGATTCCCGATACTTTTAGCAAGTAGGGTATTTTTCTTAGATGATGCAGTGACAGCTTTCAATTTAAAAACCTCCAATTAATCATATTAAAGAGGTCGCCGAATAAAAGAAGAAGATTATAGGGTAATCACAATAATTGAGCTTTGGCTTTCTGAGACGTAAGAAAAAAATTCTAGTTATCTTAGGAAAGCCTTAATTCGACAATCCCTGCTTTACTCGTTACTGTCTCTCGACATTTCCGAGCGATAACCTGTGTTCTTCAGAGTAACCTCACCTAATATGATTCTATTTGATTTACATGCTTATCATACTCGTGACTAAAAATAAAACAATTTCTAGCTAGTTATACCTGAATTACTGTTTGTTGTTATTCTATTCAATGATTCTTAAAAAGATTGCCCACATTCTGTTTTTTTAGGGAGAAATTATCAGATGAGTATGTTATGTAACGCAAGGTGAATAGCATAGGATGTTGTATTTTTAGTTTGTTTCGTTTACTGTTAAAGATGTAAGTAGTAACTATACGTGAATGGATAAAAAAATTAAAAGTAATCTAGCACCTAAATTAAACAACAAAGAAATTTGTTCAGAAGAAAGGAAATTATGATGATTATTTGGTTAAACGGTGCGTTTGGAGCCGGAAAAACGACCATTGCACATGAGTTACAACAAAAACTTCCCAATGCAATCATTTATGATCCAGAAATTATTGGTAGTGCATTGATGGAGCTAGTTCCCGAAGAAATGAAAGAAAATGATTTTCAAGAGTATCAGGAATGGCGTTGCTGGAATGCTCATTTATTAAAACGAATGTCCAAAGAGTCTGGACGGCCGATTATTGTTCCAATGACCCTTTATAAAAAAGAATATGAAGAAGAGCTGATTGGATATTTGAGACGAGCAGGCATTGACGTTTATCATTTTTTGTTAGCGGTCGAGAAAGAAGAAATTTTACAAAGATTATTGAAAAGAAATGATGGAACTTTTGAATGGGGGAAAAATAAGTTGCCCGAAGTACTTGAAGGTTTTCGTCAGATTCAGTTTACCGAGATTTTTAGAAATCATTCAGCTGACACGACAGAAATTGTAGCATCCATTCTTAATAGAATAACCGAATAAAAATAAAATAAGGGACCTAAGCCGAAATGACTTAGGTCCCTTATTTTCTACTTCTTAAGATAATCAACTACCAGCTACCCTAATTTCTTCAAACTTTAAGACCGCACATTTACGACAATCTATTTTTACACTGTCAAAATTTTCTTTCAAGTCTTGCATTTTGTTATTTTTAGCAGTATATTTTAGGTGTACCTAAAATATATTAGAGGTTAACCTTCTAACGGGAAGGGCCTTTTAAAATTATTGCAAAACGAAAGAAGGAATTGAATTGAAAAATTCAGAAGAACATGAACCAAAGCAAAGACATCATTTGATTGAATATGCAAATGGTCCTTCGCTTGAAGAAATTAATGGCACCATCGACGTGCCTAAAAATATGAGTTTTTGGAAAACGTTATTTGCTTACTCAGGTCCAGGAGCATTGGTAGCAGTGGGGTATATGGATCCAGGAAACTGGTCTACTTCAATTACTGGGGGACAAAATTTTCAATATTTATTGATGTCGATTATTTTAATTTCCAGTTTGATTGCAATGTTGCTCCAATATATGGCGGCTAAATTAGGCATTGTTTCACAGATGGATTTAGCACAAGCGATTCGTGCTAGAACTAGTAAGACGTTAGGTATTGTATTATGGATTTTAACAGAGTTAGCAATTATGGCTACAGATATCGCTGAAGTTATCGGGGGCGCAATTGCCTTATATTTATTATTTCATATTCCTTTAGGTCTGGCTGTCTTCATTACGGTATTTGATGTTTTACTTTTGTTGTTATTGACAAAAATTGGTTTTAGAAAAATTGAAGCTATTGTTGTTGCTTTAATTGTTGTTATTTTTGTGATTTTTGCTTATCAAGTGGCATTGTCAAATCCAGTATGGGGAGATGTAATTAAAGGGCTGGTTCCTAGTGCAGAAGCTTTTTCTACATCACATGCGGTGAATGGGCAAACGCCACTGACAGGTGCATTGGGGATTATTGGTGCAACAGTGATGCCTCATAATTTGTATTTACATTCTTCTGTTGTACAAAGTCGTAAAATTGATCGTAAAGATAAAACCGATATTCAACGCGCTTTACGCTTTTCAACTTGGGATTCTAATATTCAATTAACGATGGCATTTTTTGTTAACTCTTTGTTATTGATTATGGGTGTGGCCGTTTTTAAATCCGGCAGTGTCAAAGATCCTTCATTCTTTGGTTTGTTTGATGCTTTATCAAATCCAGCGGTTATGAGTAATTCTATTTTAGCGCATATTGCAGGTTCTGGAATTTTATCGATTTTATTTGCGGTAGCCTTATTGGCATCAGGACAAAATTCAACAATTACAGGAACGTTAACTGGTCAAATCATTATGGAAGGCTTTATTCATATGCGCGTGCCAATTTGGTTACGTCGGATGGTCACACGTTTGTTATCTGTTATTCCTGTCTTAATCTGTGTTTTAATGACCAGCGGGAAAAGTACAGTGGAAGAGCATATCGCGATTAATAATTTAATGAACAATTCACAAGTTTTTCTAGCATTTGCTTTGCCATTTTCGATGTTGCCTTTACTGATGTTTACAGATAGCCGTGTTGAAATGGGTGAACATTTTAAAAACTCGTGGTTAATTAAATTATTAGGCTGGGTTTCTGTCATTGGCTTAATTTACCTCAATATGAAAGGCTTACCTGATCAAATTGAAGGATTCTTCGGTGATAATCCGACAGCAAGTCAAATTACGTTAGCCGATAATATTGCTTATGTCATCATAGCACTCGTCATCCTCTTGTTAGTTTGGACGGTTGTGGAATTATATAAAGGCGATAAACGATACGCACAGCAGCTTGCAGCTATGGAGCAACAAGTAGAGGAGGTTAAATAATGAAATTTTCAAAAATTATGGTTGGTGTTGAAGAGTCGCCAGATGCGTTAAAAGCATTTCATTATGCTATCCAAAAAGCAAAAGAAGAACAAGCTGAATTGGTTATTGTTTCGATTTTAGAAGAGAAGGAGATTAATGTTTACCAATCGTTAGATAAAAATTATTGGCAAGAACAGTTGGCGAAATTAGAGAAACAAACGGAAAAATATCAACAAGAAGCGTTAGCGAATGGCATCGATAAAGTAAGTGTAATTGTCAATGAAGGAAACCCAGGGGAATTAATTATTAATAAGCTTATTCCTTTGAATAAACCAGATTTGTTAATTATTGGCTCCAAGTCAACTAGCAAATTAAAAAGCTTTTTTGGTAGCCAAGCAGCTTATATGGCTCGATATGCCCCAATTTCTGTAATGATTATTCGCTAACAAAAATTGAAACAGTTAAAAAAGCCGCCACGATTTACTATTCGTGGTGGCTTTTTTATAGTAATTTTTGTTTATATAAATACACAGCCAAACTTAGTTGTAGCGAACTATCAGGAAATTCTAGAGTTAAGTGAAGAATCTCTTCTATTTTTTTTAAGCGGTAAATAATTGTATTACGATGTACATACATATTTGTGGCAGTCAACGAAATATTTTTATTCGATTGAAAGTAGGTGTTGATGGTTTCTAGTAGGGAACTTTCATGTTTTTGATCTTCTTTTTCTAATGGTTCAATCAATCGTTGATATATTTTTTGTTTGGCTTGTTTGGTCAGGGTTTCGATCATTAAACGATAAAAAAAGAGGTCGTCATAATTCAAAATAGTTCGTTGTTGTAATTCTTGACTTGCTTGTGCTAAGTGGAATGTTTCTTGTGCTAATTTATAAGAATCACACAGATCGGTGATTTTTTTGACAGTTGGACCAATCGCTAATTTAAATGATAATTTTGGATTCAGTTTCATTAGTTGCTCTAGTAAATTCTTGGCAAGATGAGTGGTTTGTACAAGATAGGTGGCTTCCTCTTGTGCTGGATTTTCTAGTAATAAAATAAAGCCAGTTTGTGTAGGAAAGGCAGTAATTTTTTGTCGATATCCTTCTAAAATATGATTCAATTGATGGCCAATGCTATTCATTTGAATAGTCGGATTAAACAGTTGTTCCAATTGTTCAATGGCTACAAGCAAGAGACTAAATGTATCTTTTTCATTTAATTGCAGATAATTACTAAATTCTTGCCAAGCTTGAGGATTGGTATTTTTTTCTTGGATAAGGTCTTGAAACAGCGCCCCGATCTTTTGCCTCGTTGTTAAATTTTCCGAAGATTCTAATTGAAGTTGTGGTAAAAGGTAGTGAGCACAGACCTCCACAGATAATAAATCAATCGTCTGTAATTTTTTGGTAGTTTGCCAAATCACTAAGTAAGATAAGCTGAGATTTTTCTTTTTGATGGGTAAAATTCGCAAAGATAACTGATGGTTCGCTAAGGAAAATTCAACAGTCAATGGTTCTTTATAAAATAATAGGAGCTCATTGTTCTGGGCTTTTAAAGCTGTCTCAAACTGTTTTTTGAGAGTCGCGTTGTTTAAAATACTGGTGATTCTTGTTGGCGCATCAGGTAAATCAAAATGATTCATAATCTGAAAACGCTCGTCTAAAAGCATTACAGGCGCTTGAATCGCGGCACTTAATACTTCTAGTAATTGGGTACTTTTTCCGCCAGCTTTGATAATTGTATAAAATTTATTATGCATATGAACAGAATGTTGGCTAATCGTTTCGTCAGGTTGATTGACTCGGCGATTGACCAATGAAATAATTTGAGAAAAGTTGTAATTATAAGGGATTGAGAGAATTGGTAATCCGACGTCATTCGCTAATTGGATCATCTCTTGTGGAACTTCATTGAAATAGCGTTGGACTTTAAAGCCTAGGGCAGCGCAGTTCATATTTGCTAGTTCTTGAATAAGACGTTTTTGCAAGCAAGGCTGATCTTTGAAAATATAGCCGGTAGTTAATAAAATTTCTCCTGGCGTTAACCAGTCAAAAGCATCAGGATTTTCTAAAATATTTGCTTGTAGAATTGGCGCATCTAAATTGGTCTCGTGTGTCAATAAGGTTAAACCAGGTAGTTCTTCTGCATGGAGTAGATCATTGACCGTCATCATTAGCAAGGCCTCCTTTTGTATGAATTATCTAAAAATTAAGTGTATTTATTGTAAGATGTTACAAAACTATTTTAGGGAAAATAAGGTATCCTTATACTAATAGAAAAAAGTTCCAAGTCATCACGTGATTGGTAGTCACAAGTGACCAAATAAGAACAATCAGCGCTTACAACCTATAGAAACGCATCGTTTAAAGATATAGCAATAGTATACTTAATTTTTAATGCTTTTACTATTGTTTCAGCTACTTTAAATGTCTCAAGTATTTCTATAATCTGTAAGTTTTTTGAGACTCTTATCAGATATGCTTCTTTTTCTATATTTTATCAGAAAATTCTGGTAACTTTGAAGGTTATAGTTTGTAAAATGGAGGGATCGGTATGAAGAAATTAAAAATGTTAGGATGCGTCGGTTTGCTTTTAGCTTTAACGGCTTGTCAGGCGGGAACGGGAAACTCGGCTGATAGTAATAAAGCAGCGGAACAAAAAATTGCAATTAGTTCTGAAGCGGCTATTTCGACAATGGAACCACACACAGCGGGGGATACGACCTCGACTTTAGTCATGAATCAAGTTTATGAGGGACTCTATGTTTTAGGTAAAGAAGATGAATTAGAGTTGGGGGTCGCTGCCGAAGAACCAGCGATTTCTGAAGATGAAACCGTTTATACATTTAAGATTAGAGAAGATGCCAAATGGTCGAATGATGATCCAGTAACAGCAAACGACTTTGTTTATGCATGGCAACAAGTTGCTTCCCCTAAATCAGGGTCGATTCATCAAGCGTTATTTTTTGATGTCATTAAAAATGCTAAGGAAATTGCTTTAGAAGGCGCAGATGTGAATACTCTTGGGGTTAAGGCGCTAGATGATAAAACGTTAGAAATAACTTTAGAACGGCCCACCCCTTATTTGAAATCATTACTTTCGTTTCCTGTTTTGTTTCCACAAAATGAAAAATATATCAAAGAACAAGGGGATAAATATGCCACTGATGCAGAACATTTGATTTATAATGGTCCTTTTAAATTGAAAGAATGGGATAATGCCTCTTCCGATGACTGGACCTACGAAAAAAATGATACGTATTGGGATGCTGAAAAAGTTAAATTAACAGAAGCAAAAGTTTCAGTAATTAAGAGCCCAACGACAGCGGTGAATTTGTTTGACTCGAATGAATTGGATGTAGTGAATAAGCTAAGTGGTGAATTTATTCCTGGTTATGTTGATAATCCAGCCTTTCTTTCAATTCCTCAATTCGTCACATACTTTTTAAAAATGAACAGTGTTCGTGATGGAAAAGAAAATCCGGCTTTAGCGAACAACAATATTCGTAAAGCGTTGGCACAAGCTTTTGATAAAGAAAGTTTTGTAAAAGAAGTTTTGCAAGATCAATCAACGGCTACAGATCAAGTAATTCCACCGGGACAAACGATTGCGCCAGATGGAACAGATTTCACAAAACTAGCTGCTAAGAAAAATAACTACTTAACCTACGATACAGCGAAAGCAAAAGAATTCTGGGAAAAAGGGAAAAAAGAAATTGGGCTGGATAAAATCAAATTAGAATTTTTAACAGATGATACAGACAGCGCCAAAAAAGCTGCTGAGTTTTTCCAATTTCAATTGGAAGAAAATCTAGACGGATTAGAAGTGAATGTTACTCAAGTACCTTTTACTATTCGTGTTGATCGTGATCAAACGAGAGACTATGATTTAGAATTATCTGGTTGGGGAACCGATTATCGTGATCCATTAACAGTTATGCGCATCTTTACTTCGGATAGTACCTTGGGCGGCGTAACGTTCAAGAGTGATACGTATGATCAATTAATCCAAGAGACTAGAACAACACATGCGGCTGATCAAGAGGCTCGTTTAAATGACTTTGCTCAAGCACAAGATATTTTGGTGAATCAGGAAACGGTTTTAGCACCAATCTACAATCGAAGCATTTCTGTATTAGCTAATCAAAAAATCAAGGATCTGTATTGGCATTCATTTGGACCTACGTACAGTTTAAAATGGGCCTATGTTAACTAATTGAATGAAGGTAGGAAGGGGTTTGTCATGCTTTTAAAAAACTGTAAATTAGAAACAGGATTCTCTACTGTGAATCAGCGAATTGTTGCGACAGAAACAGCTAGCTATGATATTCGAATTGAAAACGAGGTCTGTACTGCGGTCGCACCGCAGTTAAGGCCTTTAGAGAGCGAAACAGTTATCGATGTGAATCAGCAACTCGTTTTACCTGCTCTAAGAGAAATGCATATTCATATTGATAAAACGTATTTTGGGGGACCTTGGAAGGCCTGTCGTCCACTAACGAAAGGAATTTTAACACGTATTGAAGAAGAAACTTGGCTGTTACCTGAACAATTACCAACTAGTTTAGAACGTGCTTGCCAAGTTATTGAGCAGTATATTCAACAAGGCCATTATCATATTCGCAGTCATTGTAATGTAGATCCATCTATTGGAACGAAACATATTGAAATTACTAAAGAAGCATTTAGTCGATATGAACAATACGTTACTCATGAAATTGTGGCTTTTCCTCAACACGGATTACTCCGCTCACAAGTCGAACCTTTGATGCGCGAAGCCTTACGCATGGGGGCAACTCATGTCGGTGGCGTTGATCCAGCCCTTGTGGATCGTCATGTGGATCATTCAATCGCAAAAATATTTGAATTAGCTACCACATTTAATAAAAAAATTGATGTTCATTTACACGCCCGTGATACTTTGGGACTTTATGAATTTAATAAATTTGTTGATTATACAGAACAAGCAAAAATGTTTGGCGAAGTCACTTTAAGTCATGCTTTAGCCTTAGGGGGCTTAGAAGAAGCAGCAATTAGAGACATTGCGCAAAAATTCATCGAAACAGGTATTGATTTGACTTCGACTGTACCGATTGGAATGCCCACCATGCCGATTCCAACCTTGGTTGAACAAGGTGTTAAGATCTCCGTGGCTCATGACAGTTTGACGGATCATTGGTCGCCTTTTGGCAGTGGCAATACAATAGAAAAATTAAATACAGCCGCTCAAAGATTTAAAATTAGCGATGAGTATCGCTTGAATCGTTTATGGGGCTTAGCGAGTAATTTTGTAACGCCTCTTGATCCTAACGGGCAGCGAGTTTGGCCTAATGTCGGCGATTCTGCAGATTTCCTACTATTTAATGCTGAGAGCACTGCTCACGTGATTGCACGCCAACAGCCAATCCAACAACTGATACTAAAAGGACAACTGGTTGAAGCCGTTCAAAAGGGGGAAAGAGAATGACAGCATCCATTGTTTATTTGAATAATGTTCGTTTAGAAACTGGTTTTGCTAAAGACCACCACGAATTAACGTATACTAAAACCGCACGCTATACTTTAGCGATTCAAGAAGGGAAAATCCAAGCGATTATTCCGCAAAATCAAGTCACTGAAAAACAACAAGGCACTGATTTAAACGGACAACTGGCTATTCCCGCTTTTCAAGAGAGCCATAATCACTTAGATAAAACCTACCTTTCATTAGGCTGGCGTGCTAGCCAACCTGTTAAGAATTTAAAAGAGCGTTTAGCAGACGAAGCCAGTGAACTTAAATTGTTAGCGCCGTCAACAGAACAACGAGCGACGGCCATGATTGAAAAATTGATTGGTTATGGAGCCTCTTATATTCGGACACATGTCAACATTGATCCTTATGTAGAACTAGAAAACTTCTGGGGCGTCAAAAGAGCCTTAGAAAAATATGCGCATGTGATTGATTATGATATTGTTGTCTTTCCACAGCATGGATTATTAAAAAATCCCCACACGGTTTTACTCATGAGAGAAGCCCTAAAAAATGGTGGAACAATGGTTGGCGGTTTAGATCCTGCAGGCATTGATTATGCAATTGAAGAATCTTTAGAAACTATTTTCGATTTGGCAGAAGAATTTCAAGTAGGAATCGATATCCACTTGCATGATACGGGGGAAGTTGGCGTTTATACAATTGATAAATTTTTAGACATTTTAGAAGAACGAAAATTTACTCAGCGAACCGCTATCAGTCACGCCTTTGCGCTGCTAGATGTACGACCAGCAGAAAAAGAAAAACTATACCAACGCTTGGCAACGCATCAAACGGCGATTATGTCTACAATTCCCTATGATCCTCGTTATTTATTGCCACCAATTGATGTGTTACGCCAAGCTGGTGTATCGGTTCATTTAGGTAGTGATGGCTTTTTTGACTCTTGGAGTTCTAATGTTTCAGGTGATTTATTTGAAAAATTACGTAATTTTTGTGAAATGACAGGAAAGATTACAGAAGAGCAACTTACTCAAGCTTACGTCCATGGCTGTGGCAAAGAAGCACCTTTTTCATTTGAAGAAGAACGTCTTTGGTTTACAGAAGGCGACGAAGCAAACTTTATCTTTACAGAAGCAGCTTCTACAGCAGAAGTGATTGCTAGAAAACCGCAGAAACGCAAGATTATGTTGAAAGGACAATGGGTTTAACTTGCTTTAAAATTAGGTAGAAATAGAATGCTAAAAAGCCAAACAGAGGAAACAAGGTTCAGCTCTGAGCAACGCATAGTGTCAGTCTAGCGGTTACTCGTCACAGTTTAATCCTTATAAAGTGCTTCTGCTCACAACGTGTATCAGCGTTTCAAGTTTGTTTGACTCACTTTAACATAGCACTTTTGCGTATCTTCCTTTATAATAAGACAAAATGAAGGAGATGAACCAAGCATGACTGAACAAACGAGAGAAAACAAAAAAGCAGCCTACGAATTGTGCTTACAACAATTGAGCGGTTTGTTAGAAATAGAAACGGATGCTATTGCAAATTTAGCAAACTCGTCCGCGTTACTTGCACAAACATTACCAGATACCGTTTTTGCTGGGTATTATTTATATAAAGATGAAGAATTAGTTTTGGGTCCTTTTCAAGGGAAAGTCTCTTGTACCAGAATTAAAATGGGCAAAGGTGTCTGTGGTGAGTCCGCGGAAAAACAAGCTACATTGATTGTTGATAACGTGAAGACACACGCCAATTATATTTCTTGTGACTCAGCTGCGATGTCTGAAATCGTTGTACCGATGGTAAAAAATCATCAATTGGTCGGTGTTTTAGATATTGATAGTGGTGTAACAAATAGCTATGATGCGGTTGACCAACTGTATTTGGAAAAATTTGTTACCTTGTTACTAGAAAAATCAGATTTTTAAGCAGACTATTTTTGCTTTCTGACAAATCATGAGAAAATAAAGTATAAAATTTGATCATGAAAGAAGGTGAGTCATTTGTTAGAGCTGTATATAAATTTTAAAGGTGAAGCAAAAGAAGCAATTGCGTTCTATGAAGATGTTTTTGATACAAAATGTCAAAATTTAATGACTTTTGGCGAAGCACCTGAAGATCCTCAGCATCCTATAAACGACGAGATAAAGGATTTAGTGATGAACGCAAGTATCATTATTGAAGGAACCTATGTAATGATTTCAGATGTTCCTGATATGTTTGGTTTTGAAGTTACGGAAGGAAATAACCTTTCGCTCGTGGTTAGCACAGATGATGATGAAAAAATTGATCGCTTATTTAAACGATTATCTGAAGGTGGCACTGTTACAATGCCATTGTCTGAAACTTTTTGGTCCAAAAAGTATGGTTCCTTAAAAGATCAGTTTGGCATCCATTGGATGTTTAATTATTATGAAGAAGATTAAAATAAAAAATCCCCAATCCGTTATTTTCATTGGATTGGGGATTTTTTATTCATGAAAGAATTGCTTCTTAGCGATTTGATACTGCCGTTGCTTTTCTGTCCAAAATTGCTGATCGTTTTCATCAATTTTGCGAATGACTTTTGCTGGATTACCCCCAACAATCGTGTTGGCAGGAACGTCTTTTGTAACCACAGCACCAGCAGCGACAATAGCATTTTTTCCAATTGTAACGCCAGGTAAAATGGTGGCACTGCCGCCAATCCACACGTTATCTTCAACAATAATTGGCGTACCGAATTCTAATTCTGCAGTTCGAATCGTTGGATCAATTGGATGGCCGGCAGTATAAAAACTAGCACGAGGGCCAACCATGACGTTATCACCGAAGATGATTTTGTTTACATCTAAAAAAATGCAATCCATATTTGCATAAAAATTTTCTCCTACCTCAATATGGCGACCGTAATCTACATGGAGGGGTGGGGTGATATATAACTCATTGCCAGTTTTTCCTAATAATTCTTTTTCTAGGGCCACAATTTCTTTCACATTATCGATAGGAAGTTGATTGATTTTTTGAGCTAACACCTTGCCTTTTGTTGATTTATTTTCGGGTAAAATGGTGGGGGCGTAATATAATTCACCTTTTAACATTTGCATATAATCAAAGTCATTTTGTTTCATGTAAGCGCTCCTTTAGGCTTTTTCTCTATTGTATCAAATCAATACAATAAGTCGAGGAATATGTAAAATAAAAAAGGACAGATAGCAAAATAGCCTTGCTTATCTATCCTTTACCTAAGGTTATCCAATTTTTTTAACTCTCCCGCCAATTTTATCTGCTAATTTTTGTGCTTCTTTTTCAGAGTGGTAAACTAAACAACCTGATTTATCTCGCGTACGTTTACCATCTGCAGTTAAATAGCCATGAAAAAATTTGATTGCATACATAGACATCACCACCTTTCTAATTGAAAATAGTGTAAATGGAGCGATTAAAAATGTCAAATAATAGAAGTGCTCTTAACCATTCTTATCTTTTTTAGTTCGAAGATAAGCTTGGTTAAGAGCATCATTTCACTTAATAAATTAGTTTGAAACGGGTCGTTGAGTGAAATTCCTGTTCAGGTGAGAGGGTGATAGAACCGAACAAGGGAAATCTTTCAGCACCAGGACAGACTTGGGTTTCAAATGTGAGCGCTCCGTGATTGACTAATTTTTGCCCTTGAATATCGGGACCGTTATCAGCAAAATTTGCTGAAAAAATAACAACTGAAGGTTGATCAGTGAACATTTCTAAGGTGATATCTTTAGTAGGACTTTTTAAGATAACATCTGGGTTAATTAAATCATGATTGGTTAAGATGAAAGGGTGATCGAAGCCGTTCATCTTTTGGATTTGTTCATCGTTACTTGAAAAAACCTCAGCTAATTTTTTAGGTTTTTGTAAATCAAAAGCTGTCTGGTCGACGGAAGCTAATTCTCCAAGTGGTAAAACTCTTTCATCAAGCGGGACATACTTTTGGGCATTTATTTGCAACTCATGCGCATCAATGGGGATTGCGGGATTTCCAGTTAAATTAAAGTAGACATGATTGGTTGGATTAAAAAGTGTTTGTTCATCTGTAGTTGCCTGATACTCAATTTGCCATTCATTTTCTTCAGTCAATGTATACGTGACTGAAACAGTGAGATTTCCAGGAAAACCATTTTCACCAGCAGGACTCTCTAGCCAAAATTTCACAGAAGGATTCGCTTGTGCCTCTTGGATTTCGCTGTGCCATTTTTTACTTTCAAACCCAGGTGTGCCGCCGTGAAGTGTTGTTTGAGTAGGAGTATTAATCATCGTTTGATACGTTTTACCCGCTAGTTCAAAGGAGCCATCGGCAATTCGGCCAGCTGTTCGACCAATTGTTGCACCAAAATATAAGTCTTTAGACAAATATTCATCTGCTGAGGGAAAGCCTAGCACGAGTGATCGGGATTCATTTTTTGTAAGAGGAACGTCAAGCGCAACAATTCGCGCACCAAAATCTGTTGCTTTTAAAGTCACACCATTTTTATTCGTCAGTGTGTAAAGAAGCATTCCTTGTCCAAATGATTCAGTTGAAATAGTCAAAATAATCAATCCTTCCTTCAAGTAAATATTTAGTAAATTTAACTTTGTTGTTTAGATTATTTAAATAGTCAAAAAGAAACGCTAAGAAAATAAATCTTTATTTAATTGTATTGTACACGTTTTCAATCAAAATGACAATTAAGAAAATGTTAAGTAAATATTTGCAAAAGTTTAGTAAATATTATACAATTTGTTTACTAGTGAAAGGAGCGATTAGTGATGGAAGAACTGTTAATGAATCGATTTGTAGAAATATTTGGTGAGAAAGGGACAGCCTGTTATTTTGCCCCTGGAAGAATTAATTTGATTGGTGAACATATAGATTACAATGGCGGTCATGTTTTCCCAGCGGCTATTACTTTAGGGACATTTGGTGTGGCAAGAAAAAGAGACGACCAAAAAATTCGAATGTTTTCTGATAATTTTAAAGAGGTTGGTCTCATCGAATTTTCATTAGAAGATTTAACCTATTCAGATTCAGATGATTGGGCAAATTATCCTAAAGGCGTTTTAAATTACTTGATTGAAAGCGGACACAATATTGATTCTGGCTTAGATGTGCTCTTCTACGGTACGATTCCTAATGGTGCTGGCTTGTCTTCTTCTGCTTCTATTGAACTTTTAATGGGAACGATCTGTAATGATTTATATGCTTTACACTGTCCAATGCTTGAATTGGTGCAAATCGGTAAAAAAGTGGAGAATGAATTTATTGGCGTTAATTCAGGAATTATGGACCAATTTGCCGTAGGGATGGGAGAAAAAGATCAAGCTATTCTACTAGATACCAATAATATGCACTATGAAATGGTTCCCGCCAAATTAGGTGAGTATACGATTGTCATTATGAATACCAACAAACGTCGTGAATTAGCAGATTCAAAATATAATGAACGTCGTGCAGAATGCGAAGAAGCCGTTCGTTTGCTTCAAAAAGAGTTATCTATTGAATTTTTAGGTGAATTAGACAGCGAGACATTTGAACAATATCAAGCATTGATTGGAGATACAACGTTGATTAAACGAGCGCGTCATGCCGTCACAGAAAATGAACGAACTTTATTGGCAAAACAAGCACTAACTGAAGGGGATTTGGAAGAATTTGGCTTATTATTAAATGCTTCACATCGTTCGCTAAAAGAAGACTACGAAGTAACTGGCATTGAGTTAGATACCTTAGTGGCTTGTGCACAAGAACAACCAGGCGTTTTGGGCGCACGGATGACTGGTGCAGGGTTTGGCGGTTGTAGTATTGCTTTGGTACCAAAGCAAAATATAGATGCATTTATTGAAGCTGTTGGCCAGAGTTATCAAGATAAAATTGGCTATGCTGCTGATTTTTATCCTGCATCAATTGATGATGGTGCCAGAAAGTTATTTTAGAAAGGAAGGCTTTAAATGTCTATTTTAGTATTAGGTGGCGCAGGCTACATTGGCTCACATGCCGTCGATCAATTAATTTCAAAAGGGTATGCCGTTGTGGTTGTTGATAATTTATTAACGGGACATCGTTCAGCAGTTCATGAACAAGCGACTTTCTATGAAGGCGATATTCGTGATAAAGCTTTTTTACGTAGTGTCTTTGAAAAGGAATCAATTGAAGGGGTGTTGCACTTTGCGGCCAATTCTTTAGTAGGAGAATCCGTGGAGAAACCGTTAATGTATTTCAATAACAATGTTCACGGCACGCAAATTGCCTTGGAAGTCATGCAAGAATTTGGAGTGAAACATATTGTTTTTTCTTCCACAGCGGCCACTTATGGCGAACCAAAAGCAATGCCTATTACAGAAGAAACCCCAACGAATCCTAAAAACCCGTATGGGGAAAGTAAATTAATGATGGAAAAAATCATGAAATGGTGCGACAACGCTTATGGAATGAAATATGTTGCTTTGCGTTATTTTAATGTTGCGGGAGCAAAAAAAGATGCCTCAATTGGTGAGGATCACACGCCAGAAACGCATATTGTGCCAATTATTTTACAAGTGGCATTAGGCCAACGAGCAGAGCTAAGTATTTTTGGGGATGATTATGATACCCCAGATGGCACGTGCATTCGAGATTATGTTTATATTGAAGACTTGATTGCAGCACATATTTTGGCTTTAGAATACTTGAAAAATGGCGGCGAAAGTGACGTCTTTAACCTGGGAAGCAACAACGGCTATTCTGTTAAAGAAATGTTAGATGCTGCTCGCGAAGTGACAGGCCAAGAAATTCCTGCGACAATCGCGCCACGCCGAGCAGGGGATCCTAGTACATTAATTGCTTCTAGTGAAAAAGCCAAACGAGTTTTAGGCTGGCAACCAGAAGTAACTGAGGTCAAGGACATTATCGCCACCGCTTGGCAATGGCATGTGAAACATCCTCAAGGCTATAATGAATAGGAGAACATCAGATGATGAAAGAAAGTAGTAAATGGATTGCTGCATTTGTAGAGATAATCATAGAAAATGGCGATTGGACGGAAACAGACCGCTATTATTTGACGAATCGGATTGCCAAACTAGTTGGCTGTGATTTTTTTGAACAACCAGAAGCAGTTGCTTGTGAACAAGAACCGTTGCATGTGGTGGAACAGCTTTTAAACATTGCACAAGCCAATCACCAAATCGATGACTCAATTACGGAAGCAGAACAACTAGAAGCGGAGTTAATGGATTTTATTACGCCGACCCCAACCATCATTAATCGAAAGTTTATGGATTATTATCAAGAGTCTCCACGAAAAGCAACGGATTATTTTTATCAGTTATGTAAAACAAATAACTACATTAAAACGAAAGCAATCGCCAAAAATATTATTTTCCCAATGGACTCACCCTATGGTAAACTAGAAATTACCATTAACTTATCGAAGCCAGAAAAGGATGCTCGAAAAATTTTGGCTGAAAAGAAAATGAGTCAAAAAAAATATCCAGCGTGTATGTTATGTATGGAGAATGAAGGCTATTATGGCCGTGTGAATTATCCAGCACGGACAAACCATCGGATTATCCGACTAAATTTAGAGGACGAAGCTTGGGGCTTTCAATATTCGCCATATGCTTACTATAATGAGCATGCGATTTTCTTGGACCAACAACATCGAGAAATGAAAATCGAGAAAAAAACGTTCCAGCGGCTCCTTAAAATTACGGAGTTATTCCCTGAATATTTTGTGGGCTCTAATGCAGATTTGCCAATTGTTGGTGGTTCTATTTTATCTCATGATCATTACCAAGCAGGACGTCATACATTTCCAATGGATTTAGCACCAATGGAAACAAGATTTTCTTTGAAAAAATATCCTGAGATAACTGCTGGTATTTTAAAATGGCCGATGTCTGTGATTCGTCTTCAAAGTGATCATCAAGAGGAACTAGTTGAGGCAGCCGAATTAATTTTGACCAAATGGCGCAATTATTCTGATGAACGTGTCTCAGTTCGGGCCTATTCAGAAGATGGTACACCGCATCATACGATTACGCCAATTGCTCGACGCAAAGGGTCATTATTTGAATTGGATTTAGTTTTACGAGATAATAATGTTTCGGAGGAATTTCCAGATGGCATTTTTCATCCACATCCAGAAGTACAACATATTAAGCAAGAAAATATTGGCTTAATTGAAGTAATGGGACTAGCTATTTTGCCACCAAGGCTGGCACAAGAATTAAGAGAAGTCGAAAAGTATTTATTAAAGCAACCCAATCAAATTGCTGAAAGTCATCGAGCTTGGGCGGATGAACTCAGTCAGCAAACCATCACTGAAGCCAATGTCAAAGAAGTGATCCAACAAGGAATTGGGACAATTTTTGTTCAAATTTTAACAGATGCCGGCGTCTTTAAACGTGACGAAGAAGGTCGTCGTGCTTTTGAACGATTTATTCAATGTATTGAAAATGATTAATTTGAGGTGAGGAACATCGTAACCATTAAAGATATAGCAGAGCAAGTCGGTGTTTCTTCAGCGACAGTTTCGAGAGTTTTGAACTATGATGAAACATTATCAGTTAGTGATGAAACGAAGAAGAAAATATTTGAAACAGCAGAAACGTTAAATTATAAAAAGCGAGCCAGAAAAAAACAAGCAGGCAAAAAGAAAATTCGGTTTGTCCAATGGTTCAGCGATCCAGAAGAACTGGATGATATTTACTATTTATCGATTCGTTTAGGTGTTGAAAAGCGGGCAGAGGAATTGGGTTTTCTTTTAGTCAAAGAATCTCTGACAAACCTTTCTCAAAAAAGATTTGATGGGACAATTGCCCTAGGAAAATTTGATGAAAAGCAAGTGGCGGCCTTAGCCGCCTTAGGCGCACCTCTTCTATTTGTAGACTTTGATGCAATGGCTTTTGACCAAAACTCCATTGTTGTTGATTTTACTGGAAGTGTTAAAACAATTGTGCAAGAATTTTTGGCGCAAGGGCATCAGAAAATTGGTATGCTTTCTGGGCAAGAATATACGAAAGAGTCCCGCGTGGCATTGGTTGATCCACGTTTTGTCGCTTTTAAAGAAACCTTAAAAGATCTGGACCTTTATCATCAAGAATGGGTTGTCGAAGCAGCTTTTTCTGTTGAAGAAGGCTATCAAGCGATGAAAGACTTTATTGAAAAAGCGGACACTCGTCCAACCGCTTTTTTCGCTGCAAGTGATACGTTGGCAATTGGTGCGATGCGGGCGTTACAAGAAGCAGCCATTCGTGTGCCAGAAGATATTTCTATCATTGGTTTTAATGATATTAGTGTCGCAAAATATGTTTCACCAACATTAACAACAGTTAAAGTTCATACTGAATGGATGGGTGAGCTAGCCGTTGAGACAATGAAAGAGTTATGCTTGAATACCCCACCAGTTCCTAGAAAAATTATTGTCGGAACGGAATTCATTCAGCGAGATTCAACGAAACATTCATCAAAATAACAGCAAAACTTGGAGAGTTTTTTCCAAGTTTTTTGCTCTTTTGTGCTGGTTTTCAACAATCAAGAAAATGGAGGGAAACAGATGCAACCAAAATTAATTATTTTACGTGGTAATTCTGGTAGTGGTAAAACAACGATAGCTAACGCGCTTCATCAGTGTCTTAAAGAACAATCGTTATTGATTTCTCAAGATGTGGTGCGCAGAGAAATGCTTCGTGTTAAAGATGAAACAGTCTTTTGGACGTAAGTCGAAACGACTTACCTTCTTAGACTTGAATCTTAAGATAAACGGCGGGAGAGGAGCAGCTTCTTCGGAAATAAGCTGAAATTCCTCGAAAGACGAAAAGCATCTTTCGGAAATTTCTTCTTATTTCTTGAAGCTAAAAACTCCTGTCCCGACCTCTGGCTTTTGGGTATCAAGAATGCCAGTATGTGATTGTTGAAGGGATTTTTCAAAAAGCCATTTATCATTCCTTTTTTCAGGAAATAATCCATCTCTTTGAAGGAAACGTTCAGGTTTATTATTTTGATATTTCTTTTGAAGAAACGTTGAAAAGACATAGCCAGAGAAACAAGAATCAAGAATTTGGTGTCGTGGAAATGAAACGTTGGTGGCTACCAGAAGATTATTTAGAGCTTGCGGGAGAACAGCGGTTATCTGAACAACTGTCTGAAAAGCAGATTATCAGGCAAATTTTAGCAGATATTCAGTAGTAAGTGCTGCGCTTTTTAGAGAAATGGATGTTGTGGTATGATAAAAAAGAAGGAGTGGTTTCAATGGATTACCAAGAACGATTAAAAAATTTACCACCTGAAGTCATGACAGCTTTTTCAGAATCATTTATTTTTTTAATCAGTAACGATAAAGTTCAACATTTTCCTGCACGAGACTTAACGCAAGCTGAAATGATTCAACGAGTGAAAGAGAAATTAGGTGAAGCGGTGACGTGGTCCTTATGGCAAGGGTTCGTTATTGCTGTTAATTCAGAAAAAACATGTGTTGCTGTTTTGCCCAAATATCATCAACTCGATGGTTTTGAAAATGAATAAGGGAGCGAAGAATTATTCGCTTCGTTGTATAAAATGAAAACGTTTTTTGGGAGGGAAGGCTGATGTCTGAGCTAGTGGTTATTAGAGAAATGCAAGAGAAAGATATCTTAGCGCTGGATACTCAATTTGTCCAACAAGGTTGGCCAAGTCGCCAAGAGATTTTAATGAACTATTTAGAAGAACAATTAGTCAGGCAACGAACGGTTTTTGTAGCGGAGAAAAAGGCAACGCTGTTAGGTTATGTTACGTTACTGCCATTAGCTAAGGAAGGACCTTTTAAAAATTTATATCCTGAAATAGCTGATTTCAATGTATTCTTGCCATTTCAAAAACAAGGAGTGGGGCGGTTATTATTAAATCGTGCAGAAAATGTTGCCAAAAGTTATGCAGATACTGTTTCTTTGGGAGTAGGCCTGCATCCTGGTTATGGTGCAGCGCAAAGATTATATATCAAACAAGGATATGTGCCAGATGGTTCAGGAGTCTGGTTTCAAAATAAGCAGCTGAAACCAAACGATCGGTGTGTTAATGATGATGAGTTAGTTCTTTATTTATCGAAAAAACTATAGAGTAGCAAAAGTAATACTCTATAAATATCATTTAGGAGGTTGTTACCCTTGATTAGAAAAATGAAGCCAACAGATGCAGCGGTGTTAACTATCATTAATAAAGAACAATTGGGCTATGAAGTTCCCGTTGACGTGACCTGTAAACAGATTGAGAAATTACTACTAGCCAGTGACAGAGAGTTTTTATATGTTTATGAAGAAACGAAGACAGGCAAGATTTTAGGCTATGTGCATGCGCAACTGTATGAAACAATTTATTCCCAAACGTTATTGAACGTTCTGGGGTTAGCAGTGGCAAAAGAAGCAGAAGGCCGTGGAATTGGCAAACAATTAATGACGAAACTAGAAACGGAAGCTAAAAAGTGTAACTTGTCTGCGATTCGCTTAAATTCAGGGGAACAGCGTACAGCAGCACATCAATTTTATGAACACATTGGCTATGTTTCTGATAAAAAACAAAAGCGATTCATTAAATACTTGGATACTTAAGTTATGTCTTTAAAAATAACAATTTCCTTTAAAAAAATAAGTAAAAACTAGTGAAATTTTCAGCGAGTTAGTGTAAAATGTATCTCAATGACTCAACGAGTGTTTTAGCCGAAACACTGTCAAAGAAAGTACATACAAAGAAACAGAAATAGCCATTTTTGATGGCTGTTTTTTTATGGAGGAGGCAAATTATGACGAAAAAAAATAGTATGATGTACTTAGCAATTTCTAACTTGTTTCTTGTTTTTCTAGGCGTAGGCCTAGTCATTCCCGTAATTCCCCAATTAAAAGAAGAAATGCATTTTTCTGGTACCACAATGGGAATGATGATTTCTATTTTTGCGATTGCCCAATTAATCACATCGCCAATCGCAGGTGTCCTTTCGGATAAAATTGGTCGGAAAAAAATGATTGCGACGGGCATGTTGGTTTTTTCAATTTCTGAGTTATTATTTGGTTTAGCCCAAGCGAAAAGCGGTTTTTATATTTCTCGTGGTTTAGGTGGGATTGCCGCCGCTTTATTAATGCCGTCAGTGACAGCTTTTGTGGCAGATATGACCACGATTTCTGAACGTCCGAAAGCGATGGGGCTTGTGTCAGCTGCAATTAGTGGTGGTTTTATTATCGGACCAGGAGTTGGTGGTTTTATTGCTTATTTAGGCATTCGCGCCCCGTTTTTTGCGGCCGCATTTTTAGCGTTTATTGGTTTTATTTTGACATTAACTGTTTTGAAGGAGCCAGAGAAACGAATTTTAGCCGCTGTTGAAGCGAAAAAAGGTTCATTTATGGATATTTTAAGAAATCCAATGTTTACCTCATTATTTGTGATTATCTTAATTTCCTCTTTTGGCCTGCAAGCGTTCGAATCTATTTATAGTATTATGGCGACTATTAATTTTGGCTTTACCACAAGTGAAATAGCAATCGTGATTACGGTTAGTGGTATTTTAGCGTTGATTTGTCAGTTGTTTTTCTTTGATGCAATCGTCCAAAAAATAGGTGAAATGGGTTTAATCCAATTAACCTTTTTTGCAAGTGCCATTTTTATTGCCGTGATTGCCTTTACAAAAAATAATTTAGTTGTTGTATTTTCAACGTTTATTGTCTTTTTAGCGTTTGACTTGTTTAGACCAGCAGTAACTACTTATTTATCCAAACATGCTGGAGATCAACAAGGAACCATCAACGGTCTAAATTCGACATTTACAAGTTTTGGTAATATTTTAGGACCAATGGCAGCAGGAGCTTTATTTGATATCAATCACTTTTTCCCTTATTATGTTTCAGCAGTAATTCTGTTAGGAACGGGCTTTTTATCGTTATTTTTAAATCGAAATAAGATGTAAAAAGTGATAATAGGGTGTTACGGCGTCAAAAAGTTAGATGAATATTCTAACTTTTGATGCCGTTATTTATTTTTTATAGGTAGAATATGCTATAAAAAAGTATGATATAGATATGTTATTATTAGTTTTGATAGCGGTTTCTAGAATTGTGTGTTATGCTTTTCCTGATTACTTTGATGTTAGAGCAATGCACACACAAACTTGGAAAGGCTAAGCTTAGTAATTTAATAGAAAGTAGGTCTGGTTATGAATCTCCTTAAATATATTAGTAGCTTTATTTGGATGCTTTGCTCTTTGGGGATTATATATGCTATTCTTCGAATGATAACTAGTGTGAGCAAGACGGATTTTTCAGGAAATGGAACAAAAATCTATCTTATTTTGATAGTACTGTACACACTAGGAACGATAGGATTAGGTATGCTAGTTTCTAAAAAATGGTTCTATTTTTTGATTATTTTTATTTCTCTATGTGTATTATCACCTATAATATTGATTTTGATATTAAACTACACCAATCTATTAAAATAATCATGTTTTACATAGTATTTATTCAAGTTTATCCTCTATGTATTAATCTGAATACACTATTATTTTATTTGAGAGTTCTTTTTCAATATATGTAAATTGTCTAACAACAGGGTTCTGTTTGTTGTTGGACTATTTTTTTGATCGCCAACCGTTCTTGAAAAAAACAAAAAAATAAACAGTGTTCGCTTGATTAATCGAACGTTTGTTCGTATAATGATTTTGCAAGTGAGGTGATGTTTGTGAAATTTGATTATGAAAAAGAACCTAGTCGCGATATTCTTTGTATTGATTGCAAAAGTTTTTACGCTAGTGTAGAATGCGCAGAACGTGGGTTAGATCCGTTGAAAACGATGTTAGTAGTGATGAGTAATGCCGAAAATGCGGGGGGATTAGTTTTATCAGCATCGCCAATGGCAAAAAAAGTTTTAGGTGTTTCAAATGTTACGCGTAAAAATCAAGTGCCCGCTCATCCTGATTTATATGTGGTTCCGCCACGAATGAATTTGTACATGAAAAAAAATCAAGAAATCAATAATTTATATAAAAAGTTTGTCGCAGATGAAGATCACTCTGTGTTTAGTGTAGATGAATCATTTCTTGATGTAACGGCTTCTTTAAGTTATTTTCATTGTGAAACCGCCTATAAGATGGCTCGGATTATCCAAAGAGTCGTTTATAATCATGTGGGTATTTATGTGACCGTTGGGATAGGGGACAATCCGTTACTGGCTAAATTGGCGTTGGACAATGGCGCCAAACATTCGCCAGATTTTATTGCAGAATGGCGGTATGATCGTGTACCAGATACTGTCTGGCAGTTGCCTTCTTTGACAGATTTTTGTGGGATTGGTCGCAGAATGGCTAAACGACTGAATCGCTTAGGAATTGATTCTGTATATGAGTTAGCGCAAGCGAATCCGCATCTTTTACAAGAAACATTTGGCGTGATGGGGCTTCAATTGTATGCTCATTCATGGGGGATTGATCGTACCTTTTTAGGGAAAAAAGCGGAACATAAAGCTGAAAAATCATTTGGAAATAGTCAGATTTTGCCGAGAGATTATGCGCGAAGAGATCAGATTGAACTAGTCTTAAAGGAACTGACAGAACAAGTGGCTGCTCGTTTAAGGAAAGCGCATTGTCAAACGGAATGTATCACAGTCTACGTTGGTTATTCCAAAGGACAAATTGACCGTGAAGGACGAACTGGTTGGCGAAAACAACAAACGATTCCTGCAACAAACAATACAAAAGTTTTGATTACCTATGTATTAGCCCTTTTTAGAGAACATTATCTAGCGGGAACCGATGTCCGGCAATTAGGGCTTTCATATGGAAAATTAGTTTGGAATGAATCTTTACAATTAGATTTATTTTCGGAACCAGAAGAGCAAATTAGTGAAATGGAGTTAAACTATCTGATTGATAAAATCCGACAAAAATTTGGCTTTCAAGCTTTAATCCACGCCTCTTCTTTGTTGGAAGGCGCGACGGCAATTCATCGTTCAGGATTAGTCGGTGGACATGCTGGAGGAAATGTCGGTTTAGGAGGATAACATCATGAAACGAACAAAAAAAGAATTTACACCTTATAATGAGTACCATGATCGGCCCTTTGAACTGAAATGGGCGACCGCTTTTGCATTGGGGGAGTTACAAGAAGGAATCGAAGCTTCTGACGAATATTCTAAGAGAGCGTTTGAACGCTTACCGCAACAGACAACAGAAGAAATTGAAGAATACTTAGAGCAGTCTTTAAAAAATAACCAGGTTTTAGAAATCCAATTGAATACATTGGATGATTATGGCCGTGTTCAACCGCCAATTGTTGGTGTTTTTGAAGGGATGAGTTCAATGGAGTATGCAAAAGTTGGAAATACACATATTTTATTTGAAGATATTCGTCATATTAAAAGTCATGAGTTTACCAAGTGGTCGAGCCTTGATTAAAAAACTATTGTTATACGTGCGTTTTGTGAAAACATATGAGATAATGTTCATAGGTAATAGAAATAAAAATTATGGAGGTGGCTAGGATGGGACATCATTTAAAAGGACACCATGGCAAAAAAACAAATGCAAATGGCGGCTTTTTAACAAAGTTATTGGCTGGTGGTGCCTTAGTGGGCGTAGGAAAAAAGTTATACGACAATCGTGAAAAAATTAAAGAGCTGTTAAGTGACGACAAAGAAAAAAGCAACGATACTGAAAACAAATAAAGGACTGGATTGACGGAATGGTAAAAGATGCAGCGTATATTATTGAAGAGATTACCACGATTTTAGAAGGAACCTATTTTGTGATAACCAAGAAAGCGAATAAGCGCCGCATGTGTTTACATGTTTCAGATACCGCGAAAGAATTTTTACGTTGTCGACGGGAGTATGAAACATTCTTAGAGCAACAGTTTGATTATGCCACAATGTTTTTAGAAACATGTACGGAAGATGTTTCTGTTGAAATTCAAACGGGACTACTTGAAGAAACAAATTATCAAGCATTAACCGTGGAAAAATTACAACAGATAGCCACTAAAATGTAACACAGCTGTTGTGTTAGTTTTGATTCTTAATTTGGTTAAGGAGGCGGATAAAATGTCAGTATATCAACATATTTTGGTTGCTCTTGATGGCTCAGATCAATCTGAAAAAGCTTTTCATGAAGCTGTCAGGATTGCCAAAGAGGAACAAGCCACTCTTTATTTAGCTACAATTATTAATGATGCTGAATTTACGACGAGTCCATTTTCTTTTGAAGAATTGTATGATTTAGAAAAACACAAGTCAGAAGAGATGCTCACTGAAAAGGCAAAACAAGCGAGTGAAATTGGTGTAAAAACAGTCAAAAAAATTGTTGAGCTTGGGAGCCCAAAACGTTATCTTGCCAACACGATTTCTGAAAATTATGCCATAGATTTAATTGTGATAGGTGCCACGGGAAGAGGTGCTATTCAACGAACCTTGATTGGTTCTACTACAGATTATGTGGTTAACCATGCTTTGTGCAATGTCTTAGTTGTTCGCTAATTGTGAGTAAATAATCAAGGGAACAATGTTTTATCGGGGCGTTTTTTTAAATTAAACGAGAGGTGAGTTTATGAAAACAAAAATCGGAAAAACAGTTATCTTGTCAGCGTTTTTATTCACAAGTTTCCTTTTACTGAGTGGTTGTACCTCGGCTGGCGAAGAGATGGAAAAAACAATTGATCGACAGAAAGAAAAAGTCGATAAAACGGTCGATAAGCAGAAACATAAAAATGAAAATTCTATGGAAAGTTACGACGAAAAAGTTGACCGTTCTTTAGATAGTCAAGAAGACAAAATCGATACTACTGAGTAACGGGAAAGCTTTCAACTATCGGCTAGTAAATAAATAATATACAAAAGGGAGGATCCACTGCAGTTATTTCTCACAGCGGATCCTCTCTTTTGTGGTTAAAAAGAAAAAGTTAACTGCTCCCCAACAGTTAACTTTTAATCATGTTGCACATAGTTAAAACACTCTATATATCATTTATATCATTTGAAACGGGTGGTGTAAAAAGAAATCTCTTGAAAAGAGTCTCCATTTATAGGGAAGATTTCCCATAAAAAAGAGAAACGTATAATCACAGAAAGTTAGAGAAAGCAAAGGGAAATAAGTATGTTAAAATAAGAAGCAAGAAAGAAGACAAGTATGCAGAAAATAACAACTAATTAGGTGAAAACAATGGAAATACATTTTGAAAAAGTAACAAGCAATAATCGTAAAGCAGTGGAAAACTTACAAGTTTTCGCTGAACAACAAACCTTCATTGAATCAATGGCAGAAAATCTAAAAGAATCAGACCAATTTCCAGAATGGGAATCGGCAGGTATTTATGACGGCAATAAATTAATCGGCTATGCCATGTATGGACATTGGCAAGATGGGCGCGTTTGGCTAGACCGCTTTTTAATTGATCAACGGTTCCAAGGACAAGGTTATGGGAAAGCAGCCTGTCGACTTTTAATGTTAATGCTAATAGAAAAATACCAAACAAACAAGCTATACTTGAGTGTTTATGATACGAACAGCTCAGCAATTCGGTTGTATCAACAACTTGGTTTTGTATTTAATGGTGAATTAGATACGAATGGTGAGCGGGTAATGGAATGGACGCATCAGAATAAGTAGATAGAACAGGTGAGACAAAAGCCACAGCGCATTTTGTTTCACCTTTTTCTTTTAATTGGCTTCATTTGTTTACTTTTAGTAAGTAAAATGGTAAATTTAGTTCAATCTGTTTTGAAAAAAGAGTTACTGGAGGGTAAGGATGAAAATAGAATTTTTCCATGATGTTATTTGTAGTTTTTGTTTTCCAATGTCTGACCGCATGCATGAGATTCAACAAGAATTTCCTGAAATTGAATTGATCCATCGGTCGTTTGCGTTGGGGTGGTCCACAAACGATTTTGAAACAATGTTTGGCTCACGAGCAGCAGTAAAAGAAGAAGTTTTGACGCATTGGGTGCATGCCAATCAAAACGATTCAAAGCATCGTTTTAATATTGAAGGGATGAGGAAGCAACGATTTGATTTTCCAACATCAAAGAATGCATTATTAGCAGTAAAAGCAGCTGGATACATTGGCAACCAAGACACTTATTGGTTACTGTTTGATAAGTTACAAGAAGGTTTATTTATGAGAAGTTTAAATATTGAAGAGCCAGAAGTAATTGAGGAGCTAGTAAAAGAGACAACGATTGATTTTGCTTTATGGAAAGAAGCTGTTGCTTCCGAGGCTGTTTGGACGGCGGTTCAAGAAGATTTTGCGCTAGCTTCTGCTTATGGTTTACAAGGAGTTCCCGCACTAATCATTAATCAAAAATATCTAATTAATGGTGCAGTACCGAAACAAAAAATCAGCCAAACTATTCAAAAAATTCTCGCAGAAGAAAAGCAACAGCAACCGTTAGTTTCATTGACTCCCTCTTCTGAAGAGTCAGCTTCGTGTGAGTTTAAGGAAGGCACATGGACGTGTCATTAAGCAGCATAAAATAACGTTATTCTTTGACAAAACGAAAGACTTCTGTAATAGTTAATGCGGGGGTGATAATATGTTTAACGCGTATAGAGAATACTGGAATAATATTACAACAATGAATGCGTCAGCAACACGAGCACAATATTGGTGGCCACAATTAATTAATTATTTGGTGTTAGGGATTTATTCAGCAATTACGGGCGTTTACAGATATATTGAAGTAACACCCAATGATGGAACAATCATTAAAGAATGGAATACGGTGACCATTATCTTTTTCTTGCTGACTGCTTTAATTTGGTTGGCAAACTTTACTGTTCGAGCAAGAAGATTGCATGATCGCGACCACAGTAACTGGTGGATTTTATTCTATTTACTTCCTTTTATCGGTACTTTAGTGATCTTCATTACATTAATTTTGCCAAGTAAAAGTCACACAAGATGGCCAGTAAATCAATCAGAAATTTAATTTGCTGGTTTCGTTTAGCTGATTATCTTAAGAGTGAAAATAGGACATAAGTCATTTCGACTTATGTCCTATTTTCTTTTTTATTTCAGAAAAATAAAAATATCTTCTGTATGATGGCACCTCACATTACGCGGTTCTTGATAAAAGGGCTATCTTTTTGGTAGATAGGGAAAACCATTAAGACTTTAAAAGTTTAATAAATCGAGCAATTCTCTTTTGTTAGAAAATAAGATAGCATCATTAATTAAAATACTTGGAACACTGGTTTCAATAATTGGTTGATTGGTAATAATCAAGTCAAATTCTTCGAGTCGATGGTCACCTAATTGTTCTTCCGTAATTGCTAACGTATTTGAACGAATCCGATGCAAAGCTAAAATATCGTGGACATAGTTTCCAATATATTGACTATGATTCAGGCCCATGTCGCTAATAATCAAAATCTTTTTTGAGTCGAAACTCTGGTTAATTTCTGGAAAAGTATTAAGCAACCAAAAAATATAAGAAGATGAATAGTTTAATAGATTTGTTTCTAAAAGAGCGGAAAAGAAATGCAATTCTGCTTTTAATCGTGCATATAAGTGAAGCTGAGTAAAATGAATTTGTCGAGTGAAAAAGGTGGCCCTTTGTGTCAATTCGGAGGTGTCAAAAGGCACTAATTGAGAAAACAAATAAAGACAGGTTAACAAGTGAACAGCGAAGTCGACGACTTCTTCTGTTAATTGTTCAATCTGTGAAAAAGCATTAAATTTTAAATTTTCACGTATTCTTTGACTGATGACTTCTTGGTCTTCGGAGTAGTATTGCTGAAAAGCGCCTCTTTGAAAATACCGGAGAACTTCCCGATAGGTTTCACGGCTGAGTCCAGTGAAATGACGACTGAGTAAAAGATAATCTTCCATTTTGATTGGACTCTTTTTATCTGTTTTTTTCTGGAAACGTTGTTGAAATCCTTGATGCTCTCTTAATAAATCAACAATAAAATACATAATAAAGAAATCGTGTTCATAACTGTTATCCATACTAATAATATTTAATTGGCATTGATTACGACGCATTAATTGTTTGATTTCCTGCTTATCTAATTGATAAGGCAATTCATAATGACCATAATACATTAAAAAGAAAAAGGTTGTAAAAATACGTAAAGGCAATTCTTCTGTTTGGCTAGTTAATTGATAGCCTTGATCAACGATAACGCGAAGAGAGTAAGTTTCCAAGACCTGATTACACTGCTTCAATTTTCGAGCAAAAGAAGAGCGACTAATATTGATGGTATCGCAATAATATTCGATGGTTTTGCCAGGATTTTGGATAAACTCATGGAGCAATTGGGTGGTCGTTGACGTTTTTGCCATATCCGTCAGCACGTTTAAATATAAGGACACATTAAAGTTTTCTAAACGATAGCCTAATTTATGCGATGTTTTAATGGTTAAACTTTCGCCCCAACGCTGTTTAATCTCCTCAATATAACGAATAAAAGTAGACTCAGAACTACCAATATATTTTGCAAGTTCTTTTTTAGTCATCCATTTATCAGAAATGGATAAGACACGAATGATTTCTTCCATTTTCCGATAATTTTTTTCTAAAAACCTAATCATATTGTTTCCTCCCAAGTCCTTTACTTTAATGAAACAATCATCGAAACAATAACGCAATTTCAGAAATGAAACCGCTTGGTATGAAAGCTGGTGTGATTTAATGAGCTCCTTCTCTGTATAATAATTATCAGATTAGAATAATGAAA
The DNA here is from genome assembly GCF_023539285.1 of Enterococcus sp. LX10. Taxonomy (NCBI): domain Bacteria; kingdom Bacillati; phylum Bacillota; class Bacilli; order Lactobacillales; family Enterococcaceae; genus Enterococcus; species Enterococcus sp. LX10. The sequence continues at coordinate 942,557 of NZ_CP092784.1, forward strand.
TTTTACGTGCTAGGCAATTCTAATTTAACTGTTAATTCATAAAAGAAAGGAGAGAACAGACATTAAATTACTAAAGAAATTTGGGGTTTTCGGCGTAGTCTTTTTACTTGTCTCATCCTATTTCATACCGCTCATTGGCTATGCAGAAACAGCCAAAGAAGTTGAAATTACATCCGCTCAAATGATAACAGATGAGAATGATAAAACGAATATTAATATAGAGTTAAATCTTCTCAACCAAACAGAGCAGCCATTACAACGAGAAATTCAATTGAAAAATGCACAGTTCATGGATACTGCTGTAATTGAAAAAGACGGATATTCTTACCAAGTGACTAATGGTACGCTTTATCTGACTTTGGACGCACAAGTAAAAAAGCCGGTACAGCTTTCGTTAGCTGTTGAGCAAAGTTCGCTTCAAACAGCTCAGCCACCTAAGTTATTGTATGAAAACAACGAATATGATGTTTCAGTTACTTCTGAAAAAATAACAGTAGAGGATTCTGCTAAAGAATCAACTGAACCAGAAAAAATAACTGTACCAGAAAATACGAAAGAAACTAACAAAAATGATTCGGCTCCAGAAAAAACAGAACAGCCGACCGCAACAGAAGAGGTAACCAATCCATTTGCAGAAGCAAGAATGGCGCCAGCCACTTTGAGAGCGAATCTGGCACTACCTTTAATTGCACCACAATACACGACGGATAATTCTGGTACTTATCCGACAGCTAATTGGCAGCCCACAGGCAATCAAAATGTGTTAAACCATCAAGGGAATAAAGACGGTGGTACACAATGGGATGGTCAAACGAATTGGAATGGGGACCCTACTAATCGCACAAATTCTTATATTGAGTATGGCGGTACAGGAGACCAAGCCGATTATGCCATCCGAAAATATGCTAGAGAAACAACAACACCAGGGCTTTTTGATGTATATCTTAATGTGCGTGGGAATGTTCAGAAAGAAATCACGCCATTGGATTTGGTCTTAGTCGTTGACTGGTCCGGTAGTATGAATGAAAACAATCGGATTGGTGAAGTACAAAAAGGAGTGAACCGTTTTGTTGATACATTGGCAGATAGCGGTATTACCAATAACATCAACATGGGCTATGTTGGCTACTCAAGTGACGGTTATAATAACAACGCCATTCAAATGGGGCCGTTTGATACAGTCAAAAATCCAATTAAAAATATTACGCCAAGTAGCACTAGAGGAGGAACTTTCACTCAAAAAGCATTAAGAGATGCTGGTGATATGTTAGCAACGCCAAATGGACATAAGAAAGTCATTGTACTTTTAACGGATGGCGTCCCAACCTTCTCTTATAAAGTGAGTCGAGTTCAAACAGAGGCGGATGGTCGCTTTTACGGAACACAATTTACGAATCGACAAGATCAACCAGGTAGCACTTCTTATATCTCTGGTAGCTATAATGCGCCAGATCAAAACAATATCAGTAAACGAATTAACAGTACGTTTATCGCCACGATAGGTGAGGCAATGGCCTTAAAACAACGTGGGATTGAAATACATGGATTGGGCATTCAATTGCAAAGCGATCCACGAGCTAATTTATCTAAACAACAAGTTGAAGATAAAATGCGCGAGATGGTGTCAGCCGATGAAAATGGAGACCTTTATTATGAATCCGCGGATTATGCACCAGACATTTCTGATTATTTAGCGAAAAAAGCCGTTCAGATTTCAGGAACGGTTGTAAACGGAAAAGTAGTTGATCCAATTGCTGAACCTTTTAAATACGAGCCAAATACATTATCAATGAAAAGTGTGGGTCCTGTTCAGGTTCAAACATTACCAGAAGTGTCGCTAACAGGCGCTACAATTAATAGTAATGAGATTTATTTGGGTAAAGGGCAAGAAATTCAAATTCATTATCAAGTACGTATTCAAACAGAGTCAGAAAACTTCAAACCTGATTTTTGGTATCAAATGAATGGTCGGACAACGTTTCAGCCATTAGCCACGGCCCCTGAAAAAGTTGATTTTGGGGTTCCTTCTGGAAAAGCACCTGGCGTGAAGTTAGACGTGAAAAAAATCTGGGAAGAGTATGATCAAGACCCAACAAGTCGGCCAGATAATGTGATTTATGAAATTAGTAGAAAGCAAGTAACTGACACAGCCAACTGGCAAACTGGGTATATTAAATTATCAAAACCAGAAAATGATACCAGCAATAGTTGGGAGCGCAAAAATGTAACCCAACTTTCCAAAACCGCGGATGAAAGCTATCAAGAAGTTCTTGGGCTTCCCCAATATAATAATCAAGGACAAGCTTTCAATTATCAAACAACCCGTGAATTAGCAGTTCCTGGTTACAGTCAAGAAAAAATCGACGATACTACTTGGAAAAACACGAAGCAGTTCAAGCCATTAGATTTAAAAGTAATCAAAAATTCTTCCTCAGGTGAGAAAAACTTAGTGGGAGCCGTCTTTGAATTGAGTGGTAAAAATGTTCAGACAACATTAGTGGACAATAAAGATGGTAGCTATTCCTTGCCAAAAGATGTGCGCCTACAAAAAGGGGAACGCTATACATTAACTGAAGTAAAAGCACCTGCAGGACATGAGTTAGGCAAGAAAACGACTTGGCAAATTGAGGTGAGTGAGCAAGGCAAAGTAAGCATCGATGGACAAGAAGTGACCACCACAAATCAAGTTATTCCATTGGAAATTGAAAATAAATTTTCTTCTTTGCCAATCAGAATTAGAAAATACACCATGCAAAATGGCAAACAAGTGAACTTAGCAGAGGCGACTTTTGCGTTGCAAAGAAAAAATGCTCAAGGAAGTTACCAAACTGTGACAACTCAAAAAACAGATACTGCAGGATTGAGCTATTTTAAAATTAGTGAACCTGGTGAGTATCGAATGGTGGAACAATCAGGACCATTAGGCTACGACACTCTTGCTGGAAATTATGAATTTACTGTTGATAAATATGGGGAAATTCACTATGCAGGCAAAAATATTGAAGAAAATGCGCCAGAATGGACACTGACACATCAAAATCATTTGAAACCTTTTGACTTAACGGTTCATAAAAAAGCCGATAATCAGACGCCACTTAAAGGAGCGAAATTCCGTTTAACAGGACCAGATACGGATATTGAATTACCAAAAGATGGCAAAGAAACGGATACTTTTGTTTTTGAAAACTTAAAACCAGGGAAATATGTCCTAACAGAAACCTTTACGCCAGAAGGATATCAGGGGTTAAAAGAACCAATCGAATTAATAATTCGCGAAGATGGTTCAGTCACGATAGATGGGGAAAAAGTAGCAGATGTTTTAATTTCTGGAGAGAAGAATAATCAAATTACTTTAGATGTTACTAACCAAGCAAAGGTTCCTTTACCTGAAACTGGTGGCATAGGACGCTTGTGGTTTTACTTGGTAGCGATTAGTACATTCGTGATAGCGGGTGTTTATCTCTTTATTAGACGACCAGAAGGGAGTGTGTAATCAATGAAAAACGCACGTTGGTTAAGTATTTGCGTCATGCTACTCGCTCTTTTCGGGTTTTCACAGCAAGCATTAGCAGAAGCATCGCAAGCAAGCGTTCAAGTTACGTTGCACAAATTATTGTTCCCTGATGGTCAATTACCAGAACAGCAGCAAAACACAGGGGAAGAGGGAACGCTGCTTCAAAATTATCGGGGCTTAAATGACGTCACTTATCAAGTCTATGATGTGACGGATCCGTTTTATCAGCTTCGTTCTGAAGGAAAAACGGTCCAAGAAGCACAGCGTCAATTAGCAGAAACCGGTGCAACAAATAGAAAACCGATCGCAGAAGATAAAACACAGACAATAAATGGAGAAGATGGAGTGGTTTCTTTTTCATTAGCTAGCAAAGATTCGCAGCAACGAGATAAAGCCTATTTATTTGTTGAAGTGGAAGCACCGGAAGTGGTAAAGGAAAAAGCTAGCAACCTAGTAGTGATTTTGCCTGTTCAAGATCCACAAGGGCAATCGTTAACGCATATTCATTTATATCCAAAAAATGAAGAAAATGCCTATGACTTACCACCACTTGAAAAAACGGTACTCGATAAGCAACAAGGCTTTAATCAAGGAGAGCACATTAACTATCAGTTAACGACTCAGATTCCAGCGAATATTTTAGGATATCAGGAATTCCGTTTGTCAGATAAGGCGGATACAACGTTGACACTTTTACCAGAATCAATTGAGGTAAAAGTGGCTGGAAAAACAGTTACTACAGGTTACACACTGACGACGCAAAAGCATGGATTTACGCTTGATTTTTCAATTAAAGACTTACAAAACTTTGCAAATCAAACAATGACTGTGTCGTATCAAATGCGTTTAGAAAAGACCGCTGAACCTGACACTGCGATTAACAACGAAGGACAATTAGTCACGGACAAACATACCTTGACTAAAAGAGCCACAGTTCGTACAGGTGGCAAGTCTTTTGTCAAAGTTGATAGTGAAAATGCGAAAATCACCTTGCCAGAGGCTGTTTTTATCGTCAAAAATCAAGCGGGGGAATACCTCAATGAAACAGCAAACGGGTATCGTTGGCAGAAAGAAAAAGCATTAGCTAAAAAGATCACATCTAATCAAGCCGGCGAATTTTCAGTTAAAGGCTTAAAAGATGGCCAGTACTTCTTGGAAGAAATCTCTGCACCAAAAGGTTATCTTCTGAATCAAACAGAAATTCCTTTTACGGTGGAAAAAAATTCTTATGCAACGAACGGACAACGAACAGCACCGTTACATGTAATCAATAAAAAAGTAAAAGAGTCAGGCTTCTTACCAAAAACAAATGAAGAACGTTCTATTTGGTTGACGATTGCAGGCCTGCTAATCATTGGGCTGGTAGCCATTTGGCTATTTTATCAAAAACAAAAAAGAGGAGAGAGAAAATGAAGCAATTAAAAAAAGTTTGGTACACCGTTAGTACCTTGTTACTAATTTTGCCACTTTTCACGAGTGTATTAGGGACAACAACTGCATTTGCAGAAGAAAATGGGGAGAGCGCACAGCTCGTGATTCACAAAAAGAAAATGACGGATTTACCAGATCCGCTTATTCAAAATAGCGGGAAAGAAATGAGCGAATTTGATAAATATCAAGGACTTGCAGATGTGACGTTTAGTATTTATAACGTGACGAGCGAATTTTACGAGCAACGAGCGGCAGGCGCAAGCGTCGATGCAGCTAAACAAGCTGTCCAAAGTTTAACTCCTGGGAAACCTGTTGCTCAAGGAACCACCGATGCAAATGGGAATGTCACTGTTCAGTTACCTAAAAAACAAAATGGTAAAGATGCAGTGTATACCATTAAAGAAGAACCAAAAGAGGGTGTAGTTGCTGCTACGAATATGGTGGTGGCGTTCCCAGTTTACGAAATGATCAAGCAAGCAGATGGTTCCTATAAATATGGAACAGAAGAATTAGCGGTTGTTCATATTTATCCTAAAAATGTGGTAGCCAATGATGGTAGTTTACATGTGAAAAAAGTAGGAACTGCTGAAAATGAAGGATTAAATGGCGCAGAATTTGTTATTTCCAAAAGCGAAGGCTCACCAGGCACAGTAAAATATATCCAAGGAGTCAAAGATGGATTATATACATGGACAACGGATAAAGAACAAGCAAAACGCTTTATTACTGGGAAAAGTTATGAAATTGGCGAAAATGATTTCACAGAAGCAGAGAATGGAACGGGAGAATTAACAGTTAAAAATCTTGAGGTTGGTTCGTATATTTTAGAAGAAGTAAAAGCGCCAAATAATGCAGAATTAATTGAAAATCAAACAAAAACACCATTTACAATTGAAGCAAACAATCAAATACCTGTTGAAAAAACAGTCAAAAATGATACCTCTAAAGTTGATAAAACAACACCAAACTTAGATGGTAAAGATGTGGCAATTGGCGAAAAAATTAAATATCAAATTTCTGTAAATATTCCATTGGGGATTGCAGACAAAGAAGGCGACGCTAATAAATACGTCAAATTCAATTTAGTTGATAAACATGATGCAGCCTTAACTTTTGATAACGTGACTTCTGGAGAGTATGCCTATGCGTTATATGATGGGGATACAGTGATTGCTCCTGAAAATTATCAAGTGACTGAACAAGCAAATGGCTTCACTGTCGCCGTTAATCCAGAATATATTCCTACGTTAACGCCAGGCGGCACACTAAAATTCGTTTACTTTATGCATTTAAATGAAAAAGCAGATCCTACGAAAGGCTTTAAAAATGAGGCGAATGTTGATAACGGTCATACCGACGACCAAACACCACCAACTGTTGAAGTTGTGACAGGTGGGAAACGTTTCATTAAAGTCGATGGCGATGTGACAGCGACACAAGCCTTGGCGGGAGCTTCCTTTGTCGTTCGTGATCAAAACAGTGACACAGCAAATTATTTGAAAATCGATGAAACAACGAAAGCAGCAACTTGGGTGAAAACAAAAGCCGAAGCAACTACTTTTACAACAACGGCTGATGGATTAGTTGATATCACAGGGCTTAAATACGGTACCTATTATTTAGAAGAAACTGTAGCTCCTGATGATTATGTCTTGTTAACAAATCGGATTGAATTTGTGGTCAATGAACAATCATATGGCACAACAGAAAACCTAGTTTCACCAGAAAAAGTACCAAACAAACACAAAGGTACCTTACCTTCAACAGGTGGCAAAGGAATCTACGTTTACTTAGGAAGTGGCGCAGTCTTGCTACTTATTGCAGGAGTCTACTTTGCTAGACGTAGAAAAGAAAATGCTTAATTTCTAGCGTCACCGAAGAAATTTTTAGAAAAACAAAGAGGTCGGAACAGAAGTGTTTAGCTCCGAGAACTCTCAAGGACAAAACTGCGACGAGTCTTTGACGAGAAAACACCTTAGAAGTTGTTGAGATCGGAGCAACGCGTAGTGTTGATTCTGTTTCCGCCGTTTATCAGTTTTTAAGCCTGGGCCAATCACTGTCCCAGGCTTTCATGCTTTATTTTTAAGGAGGAAGCAATGAAGTCAAAAAAGAAACGTCGTATCATTGATGGTTTTATGATTCTTTTACTGATTATTGGAATAGGTGCATTTGCGTATCCTTTTGTTAGCGATGCATTAAATAACTATCTGGATCAACAAATTATCGCTCATTATCAAGCAAAAGCAAGCCAAGAAAACACCAAAGAAATGGCTGAACTTCAAGAAAAAATGGAAAAGAAAAACCAAGAATTAGCGAAAAAAGGCAGCAATCCTGGATTAGATCCTTTTTCTGAAACGCAAAAAACAACGAAAAAACCAGACAAATCCTATTTTGAAAGTCATACGATTGGTGTTTTAACCATTCCAAAAATAAATGTCCGTTTACCAATTTTTGATAAAACGAATGCATTGCTATTGGAAAAAGGAAGCTCCTTGTTAGAAGGAACCTCCTATCCTACAGGTGGTGCGAATACACATGCGGTCATTTCAGGCCATCGTGGTCTCCCTCAAGCCAAATTATTTACAGATTTGCCAGAATTAAAAAAAGGCAATGAATTTTATATCGAAGTCAATGGGAAGACGCTCGCTTATCAAGTGGATCAAATAAAAACCGTTGAACCAACTGATACAAAAGATTTACACATTGAGTCTGGCCAAGATCTCGTCACTTTATTAACTTGCACACCGTATATGATAAACAGTCATCGGTTATTAGTTCGAGGGCATCGTATCCCATATCAACCAGAAAAAGCAGCAGCAGGAATGAAAAAAGTGGCACAACAACAAAATTTACTATTATGGACATTACTTTTAATTGCCTGTGCGTTAATTATTAGCGGCTTCATTATCTGGTACAAGCGACGGAAAAAGACGACCAGAAAGCATGGAAATTAAAGATTCGTATAATAAAAGTGACTATGTTTTTATTTTTTTAAACCCTTTACGTAGTAAATCAATGACCAAACCTAAGCAAAAATAAGTACAAAAATGAAGTCCAGAAGAAATCAACATTCTGGTTGTTAAAGGCTGCTGGGAATAATAAGTATCCAGCACAGGCGTTTGGTGAATAATAGAAAAACCTAGAAAATCTGTAAGGGCCAATAGAAATCCCTTACTATCATATCCAGAAAACCAAAGTAGTATGACGAAAAGGCTAAACATACTAAAAAAAAGAGTAAAAAAATAGCTTTTCAATTTTTAATCCTCCTTATCGTGCATAATTGAACCAGAGAAACAGAAGTATTAACGAAATAACTAAAAGAGCAAGCCCTGAATAAAAAGCGACAAAGGGCCAATCAATCGACTGTTTAAATTCCTGCCAAGTTTGGATTTTTCTGTTTTTTTCGCGCTATCTTCAAGCGTGAGTAAATAATTCAATAGTAAGAGGAGCAGCAACACCGTGAAATCATTTGTGGTAAAAAACACATGTAAAAATAGAATGACAAAGACAACACGTGATAACACTCGATTCCGCAAAATTAAAAATAACTTAGCACGCATAATAAACCATCATTTCTTATCAGAGATAATGAATCTGTTTTTGTCTACTCTTTAGTTATATCATAAAATTATTAATAATGAAAAAATGATTCGAGAAAATAATTGAAAAAAGTTTTTTTCCTGAATCATTATTTTCGTAAATAAAGAATAAACGTGTTACTCTTGACTTATCAAATTTGGAAGGAGTGTTAAAAATGAAATATCTGGATATTATTGCTTTAATTTTATTGATTGTCGGAGGTTTAAACTGGTTATTAGTTGGTGCATTTAATTTTGATTTAGTTGCAACAATTAGTGGTGGTGCAACCACACCATTAGCAAAAATTATCTATATTATTGTCGGAATTTGTGCGATTTATTCTATTAAGTTTTTAGCTCCTTTGTTCCGCGAACCATAGGATTGATTTAAAAGATTTAGATAACGTGAAGTTATTTTGACTTAGCAATTGAGAGTTTCCTTGAGAAAGGGGACTCTTTTTTTATTTTCTATATTCGTTTCAGAAGGTTTAGACAAGCTCAAAAAATATTTCAAGAGAGCAGCGTTGTTTTCAAAATAGAACCTAGCATTACCTCGAACGTACCTCAAATAACCTGTGTCTTTTTTTGAATCATTAGTTCAAATTGATGTGATCACTAGTGAGAAAAATCAGCTCTAGGATATATAGGAAAATATAAGCATCAAATAGGGATTTTGATGATAAATTATCTTTTTCCTTGTTATGATTATAACAAGGAAAAGAAAGTAGGGATTTATTTATGGAATTACAGGTGACAAAAAAGGCTAAATTTTTTTGTTTGGCGATGGCATTACTAATGACATTAGGTATTTTTATCAGCGCTGGTACAAGTGTTTATGCATCTGACCAGCTAGAGGATTCAGAAGTTGAGGCTGTAGCAAAAGGACTGGAAGAAATGTATGCGAATGGAGTGACGGAAGATAACTTTAAAAACTATGTCAAAAATAATTTTGCTCAGCAAGAGATTTCTTCAGTTGAGGAAGAGTTAAATGTAAATATTTCTGATGCTTCAACAGTAGTTCAAGCACGTTTTAATTGGAATGCATTAGGAAGTTGCGTTGCTAACAAAATCAAAGATGAGTTTTTTGCAATGATTAGTATCAGTGCAATTGTAAAAGCTGCACAAAAGAAAGCCTGGAAAGAATTAGCAGTGACTGTATTACGCTTCGCTAAAGCCAATGGTTTAAAGACGAATGCTATTATTGTAGCTGGACAACTAACTTTATGGGCAGTTCAATGTGGGCTAAGCTAATGAATTTAAAAGATCATGTTACGGAAATAGTAATTACTTTTATCATCGCTTTTGTGTATACTTGGATAGATTCAGGAAAAATTGAAATCTTAAAAACTCTTTTGATAACAATAATATTTTTAGCCATGTTCTATGCAATACCCAAAATCACCAATAGAAAAAGAAAATGAAGTGGTTTTAGAAAGATAATGTGATAGGAAGTGTAAGGGGAGGTAACGAGCCTTCTTTTGCTTATAGAAAAAAAGAGCTAAAACCTTTATTTTATAAGGTTTTAGCTCTTTTTTGTTTTTCTCTACTTTTCTAAAAATGGAGACGGCGGGAGTCGAACCCGCGTCCAAACATATTGCCACTTAAATCTCTACGTTCATAGACACTCATTTAAAGGTTCGCTTTACAGCGTGCCGAGTGACAGGCATTCTGTATTGCTAGTCTGGTAAGCTCTTCTAAATTTTACAGACGGAAAAATTTAGCGTATCCCACTTCGATTAGGACCCTGACCCGAGCACATGGGCGATGCCGGGAGGATCTTCGCTAGCTGGTTTTTAGGCAGCTAAAGCGAAAGAATTGTTTTCGTTTTTAGCAGTTATATTTAACTGTAACGTTTTAACGTAGCCGTAACCTACGAAACGCAATTCAAGCTCAACTATGCCTGTCGAATCCGTAACGCCCCCGAAATAACATAAGTATCCCTTGATACTTATCAAAGTATAGCATAAATTCCTTGTTTTTTCAAAGAGTAGGATAACACTCTGTCAGATATTCATAAAAAGAGGAAGGATGGACCGCAACTCAGTTCATCCTTCCTCCTTTTTATGAAAGTGTGTGGGTATGTTTTGTAATCCATTGTTGCAAACGGATATTCAACCAAAAACCATAAATGCCTAAAGTAATTATAGTTAATAAAAGCCATTTAATCCAATGTCCGAATAATTGCATAGCTGTACCGTCAAAATAAAGACGTTTACCATCAATAACGGTATGCTTGATTTTCCAGTTGTACATCATACAAATTCCCCAAGGTGCGCAAATGCCTAATGTAAAGACAGTAATCAAGGTTGCTAAAATTGAAGTCCCGATATACGTTGCTAAACCACCATCAAAATATGAATTTTTCATTCTTTTCCTCCTTATCTTATAAATTTTATTATAACAAGAATAAATGTCCTTGGAAACAAAATGTGGATGAATTAAGTATTTTTATTCATTATTGATCCGAAATATGTTATTTATACAACTCAATATTGGAAGCACTAGATATTTTGTAACAAATGTTATCTAATGTAACTACCATAATAAAACGTTTTCCTTAGGAAGTGAATTAGAAATTTAAAAAAAAGGCTACTTAAATGAGCATTAATATTGTACGAGACATATCTTTTTGCTATTGTCAACTTCTGAAAAAGACCACTAAGTGGAAAAAATAAGAGAAAAGAAGGGTGAATAATTTTTTATGACAAAAAGTGTAAAATTTTTAGTGTTACTGTTGGTAATGATTCTACCAATTGCGGGGGCGTTATTGATAGGTCCAATTTCGTTTGGCGCCGAATTGAGCAAAAGTCCAATCGTTGACAAAGTAGAATTAGATCACACTACTTTATATCAAGGGGAGATGACCTCCATTAAAGTATCTTTTAGTGACAAAGAAAATCAGAAAATAAAACCCGGAGATACAATTACTTTAACTTTACCAGACGCACTAGTTGGAATGACCGAGAACGATGGTTCACCACGAAAAATCAATTTAAATGGTTTAGGGGAAGTCTTCATCTATAAAGATCATGTTGTAGCAATATTTAACGAAAAAGTTGAATCTTTACATAATGTGAACGGGCATTTTTCTTTCGGGATTAAAACGCTTATCACCAATAGTTCGCAACCGAACGTGATAGAAACGGATTTCGGAACTGCAACGGCGACTCAACGTTTGACAATTGAAGGAATGACTAGCACAGAGAATGGCCAAATTGAGCGAGACTATCCGTTTTTTTATAAAGTAGGCGATTTGGCTGGAGAGTCAAATCAAGTACGTTGGTTTTTAAATGTGAACCTCAATAAATCCGATGTCACAGAAGATATTTCAATTGCGGATCGACAAGGAAGTGGTCAACAATTAAATAAAGAGAGTTTTACATTTGATATTGTGAATGACAAAGAAACTAAATATATTTCACTTGCCGAGTTTGAGCAACAAGGTTATGGCAAAATTGACTTCGTGACGGATAATGACTTTAATTTACGTTTTTATCGAGATAAAGCACGCTTTACTTCCTTTATCGTCCGTTACACTTCGACAATCACGAAAGCGGGGCAACATCAAGCGACATTTGAAAATAGTTATGACATCAATTATCGACTAAACAATCAAGAAGCAACGAATGAAAAAAATACATCACAGGTTAAAAATGTTTTTGTAGACGGTGAGGCAAGCGGCAATCAAAATGTGGAAATGCCAACAGAAGAAAGTCTAGACATTCCTTTAGAGACAATAGAAGAATGGGAACCAAAGATACCTACTTCGGAACAGGCAACAGAAACAACTGAAGAGAATGGCGCAACAGAAACCGCAGAAAGCAGCCAACCAGAAGTTCATGTCTCACCAACAGAAGAAGAAAATCCAGATGAAAGAGAAGCACTAGGCACGATTGAGCCAATCATACCTGAAAAACCAAGTGTGACAACTGAAGAGAATGGCGCAACGGAAACGGCAGAAAGCAGTCAACCAGAAGTTCATGTGTCGCCAACGGAAGAAGAAAATCCAGATGAAAGTGAAACACTAGGCACGATTGCACCAATCATACCTGAAAAACCAAGCGTAACAACTGAAGATAATGGCACAACAGAAACCGCAGAAAGCAGCCAACCAGAAGTTCATGTCTCGCCAACAAAAGAAATTACTACAACTGAGAAAAAACAGCCATCCACAGAAACAACTGTGGAGACAAATAAAACTATTACATCAAAAAATCAACCACAAATACTAAACGCTCCATTAAACACATTGAAAAATGAAGGAAGCCCACAGTTGGCTCCCCAACTGCTTAGTGAACCAATTCAAAAATTAAATGAAGAAAACGGGAAACGAGAACTTCCCAAAACAGGCACAACAAAAACACCGTTTATGCTAATAGCAGGAACACTGGCAAGTACATTTGCCGTTTTAGGTGTAAGTTATCTACAAATCAGAAAGAATTAACAATAGAAAAGCCATCCAGCTTTCGCTGGGGGCTTTTCTATTATCTGGAGATAAATTGCTGATAGGCGCCAATCAAAAACTATGCTACAGTAAGGTATGTACTGCTCGAAAAGGAGGGAGTAAATGACTAAAAAAATATGGTCGCACTTTCAGAAAAGCTTCACTTGGTACATTTTGATTGGTGTGATTGTTTCATTATGTAGTGCTTTAGCAATTTATTTTTTTCAACAGTTGTTAGATCATTATCAAAAAAGTTTCCAACTAGGGTTGTTAGTAGCGTATGGAACGACAATTATTTTAATTCCGCTATTGTCTTACTGTGAACAGAAACCGAAAGCTTACTTAACTAATGGCATCTATTTCTATTTGAAGAAATTAAGTTTAATAAAAATGAGCAAGATTTCCTATGAAGAATATCTAAAACTGGGAGCGGGAGCTTTACTACAAAAAGTAGAAGTTGGTGCAGCAGCTGGGAGAAATATCCACTTGAATTTTTATGGACGCTTATTTCGAGAGCTAATTCCAGAGACGTTATTTAATTTATTTTTTATAGCGTTGATTGATAAAAAATTACTGCCAGCAATTCTAATTGGTTATGTGATTGTATTTATTTTAACCAAAATACTTTTGAAAACGCTACAAAAAATGAAAGAAAAAACACTTATTTCTGAAGAAGCAATGAATGCTACTTTGATACGAGGGATGACCGAACTAGTAACTTTTAGAATTAATCGAAAATATAAAAAAGAGATTGAAAATTACGCGTTAATGGCAGAGGAAAATAGTCAAAATATAACAAAAATGACTATGATCCATGAATTTTTCTTTGGCTTTTTTGCCTTGTTAGTCGCACTTATCAAAGTAAGTATTGTCGTACTTAGTTTTACTAACGTCGTGACGTTAAGTTTAGGTGGACTTGTAGCGATAGTGATGTATATTGATCGAATTTATACGCCGATAGCCATATTTAATGTTTTATTTGTTCAATATAATTTGGATAAAGTAGCCTATCAGCGCTTGGAAGATTTTTATAAAAAAGAAGATGATCCTGACTTAGCGGTTTCAGGCAAAGCGTTACCTGAAATTCAAACAATTTCATTAAAAGATGTGTGTTTTAGCGTAGATAGTCAAACGATTATGTCCCAACAAAATCGACAATTTTCAATGAATAAAACTTATGGCTTGATTGGAAAAAGTGGGACAGGCAAATCTACCCTGATTAAATTGATTTTAGGATTATTGAAGCCGACAGAGGGGAAAGTTTATGTGAATCAATTTCCTCTAACACAATTCAATTTGGAAGATTATTATGAAAAAGTTTTTTATTTATCTCAAGATGTGCCAATATTTCAAGGAACGTTGAAAGAAAATATTGTATTGAATCAAGAAATTTCTGATGAACAAGTAATTGAAGCTATGTATCGTTTTCAGTTGGGGGAACTTTATGAACGGTTACCGGAAGGTTTAAACACTATTGTGAGTGAAAAAGGAATGAATTTTTCTGGTGGTGAAAAACAACGGATTGCTTTCACACGCTTAGCATTTACACAAGCAGAGATTCTTATTTTAGATGAGGCGACTTCCGCATTGGACGAAAAGACCGAAGAAAAAGTGTTACAAGAAGTACAAAAATTTACCCACAATAAGTTGACTATTTTGGTTACTCATCGACCTAAAACCCTGCGATTTGTAGATGAAATTATTGATTTAAATGAGTGAACTTGTTAGCTGTTTGGCACATCTTTTGCTACGCTTTTTATAAGAATTGAGAGAAAGGGGCAACTGTTGATGAATAATAATGAGCAAGAATTAGCGGAATTTTGGGATGAATTTGCAGAAGAATATGAAGAAATTCAACAAGAATCGCCATTTCCAATTGCCCGAGAATTACGTGATTTCTTGGTCCAAGAAGGTCTTTTTCCGTGTCAGACATTTCTGGATATCGCAGGTGGGACAGGACGATACTTACCTTTTTTTCAAGAGCAAGTCACGGAGTATACGCTAGCCGATATTTCTCAGAGAATGTTGGAGATTGCGGAAGCAAAAGCACAAAGCAACGTTGTTTTTCTTCACCAAAGCCAAGAAAGACTGATTGAGACTGGGAAAAAATTTCAAGTCGTTTTTTCAGCCATGAATCCTGCTTTGGATACGCCGGAAAAAGTTAATGCATTGTGCCAATTAAGTGAGGAATGGTGTCTTATATTTCGGCTAGTGGAAGAGCAAGATTCGTTGTTTTCTCCTTTTGAGCAAGAGAGCAACCCGCAGTTAAATTGGATGGCACAATACAAAGCATTTCTAAAAAAAGAACAGCGACCTTTTTTCACAAAAAAATTTTTCTTTGAAGCATCAGAAGCTATTTCAAAAGACTTTTTCCGCAACTATTTTGAAGAACAATGGTCAGTTCCAATTTTAGAACAACGCGTACAAGAAATTTTTGGTTCTCATGAAATTAAGCAAAATCAGCGTACCATTATTTATGAATTAATTGTTATTCCATGTAAAAAAACAACCAGCGATTACTAATTATCGCTGGTTGTTTTTCGGTTATTTAATTGTGCGAAAGCTTTTTCTGGAATCTCTTTTTTATCAATTTTGACAGGAGATTGGATGATTCTTTTTTTACTAATGGTTGCTTCTATGTAAGCATTTGGTTCCAAAGGTTGGGGATTTTTGTCTGTCCGTTCGTAATCCATGACTTGTGTTTTTCCATTACTTTTAACAAAAGTTAGTCGATAGTGTAAAGAATATTGGCCATCTATGCTTTTTTGATTGTCATCTACTGTTTGTTTTCGTTCAGGAATTTCTAGAGGAACTTGTGCATAGGCTTTTTCACCCTTATATGTATCTGCATAATAACGATAGCCTGTATAACCACCAACAATGAATAAGCCAATAAATAAAATAGCGCCGATTTTTTTCATTTTTTCTCCTCCTAACAATTTACAAAAATAGCATAGCAAAAGAAGAAGGAGATGGAACATCGAAAAAACGAACAGTTGTCTTACAAAACTGTTCGTTTTTTTGTCTATTTAGCTTTCATCAGAGAGTAGAAAGGAATCATTTTTCTTACGATAACTAAAGAAAATAACAAAGTACAATAGGCCTGTTAAAAGAGTGACGCCTAACGAATTCGTAAATAAGATGCCAATAAAGATGAGGCCTAAAATGATTAAAGCAAGGAGATTAATACTTTTTTCAAAGAGAGACCCTCGTTTTAAAGACAGAACAAACGCCGCAGCGCTAATTAAAATCCAAATTAGCAAGACAGTGTAAGAGAGAGAACCGGCTAAGTAACCAAATAATTCATCGCCAACAAAATAAGAAAGAATAACGCCCAGATATAAAACACTAGCGCAGAAGAAAACTGAACGTTGAGGTACTTGGTGCTTGTTTAAAACCGCAAGTTTACTCATAGGTCCTTTTTTATCTTTTAAGCGAAAATATAAAAGGCGAGAAGAGGCGTATACCCCAGAATTAATAGAAGAAAACAAGGCTAAAATAATCACAAAATTTACGATGTCAGCAGCAAAAGGAATATTCATTTTTTCAAAAACCATAACAAATGGACTCACCGTTGTGCCTGCTAATGTATTCCAAGGGAAAATAATCAAAAGTAAGAATAATGGAATGATATAGAAGGAAATAATCCGTCCCATCACACCACGAATCGCTTTAGGAATGGCTTTTTTAGGATCATCTGCTTCACTGACAGTAATCGCGATTAATTCTGAACCGCCATAAGAATAAATAACTACTAATAAAGAATTAACAATACCTTTCATGCCCTGTGGGGCGAAGCCACCATGATCGGTGATGCTTTGTAAAGTAGGGAAGACACCACTGCCTAGCATTTGTTGTCCCACCAGATAAACACCAAAAATAATTAACAAAATGATGACACTAATTTTAGCAAACGCCAACCAATATTCTGTTTCTGCAAATAAACGAACCGAGTAAAGATTAATGAGCGTCGTTAAAATAGCTAAAATAAAAACAAAAAACCAAGCAGGAATATTAGGAAACCAAAGTTGTAAAAAGGAAGCTGCGGCAACCGCTTCTGCGATAATATTAATTGTCCACATGGAATAATAAACCCAATCAATAAAATCAGCAGAATGTGTACCTAAAAATGGTCGAACTAAGCCAGACAAACCATGATGTGTGTCTCCGCCATCTAAAACAAGTTTTCCTAAACCACTCATGACGATGAAGAGAACAGCACCGCCAATTAGAAAGGCGATTAAAACAGAAGGACCAGCAATACCAATTGCTTCGCCACTTCCTTTAAAAAGACCTGCGCCAATCGCTCCCCCTAAGGCTAACATCGTAATGTGGCGCGAGCTTAATTGTTTTTTTAAGGTTGTTTGTTGTGTTTCACTCATAGGATTCTCCTTTAATTGAAAAAAAATAATATGAAAATAACTTTCTTTATTATATACAATTTTCTGACGATTACAACTATTCTGTCAATTAAAATGAAAAAATAAGTGAAAAATATTATGAAAATAAAAAAATCGAGCAATTTAAGTGATTAAAATCGCTCAATTTTTTTATTAATTTTTATTTTTTAATAGAGTCATAATTGTTAATGGAACAGTAATGACTACATAGCCGATGATACTAGCCACTACTAAATAAGCTATAGGACTCGAGAAATTAAATAAGTCCGTTAAAAGTATTGCGACAATCATTGAAATAGCATAACAAATGAATAATTGAATAAACCGCTTTGCAGACAAAAAATCACCTCTTCCTAATTAGTTAAAGTCTCTTTTCAATCATTTAGTATACACCTGAAAAGAAGAATAAACTATCATTAATTAAAAGAAAAAGTGAAATAACTAGCGGATTTTTTGTTCAGCTGATTATCTTAAGAATTAGAAAATGGGACATAAGTCATCTCGACTTATGTCCCATTTTCATTTATGACGTTGGCTTCGTGTAAATTGAGAAGTCTCGTCTTCTCTAGTGGTTGATTGCTGTGTACGTTGCACGGCTTGCTTTTCCGGCTCGCTATTTTTTGCAACATCAGTCACAACATTTGGCTTCTGAGATGGGGGAACAGCTGTTTTTTTGTTTAAAGTTGGCGTAGTTCTTTTTGTTTCTTTCTTTTGTTTCTTTTTATTATTTTTATCATTTCCAGTGACTGTCAAATAGATAATCAGAAAAATCATTAGGATCGTTGCAACAATTAATAGAATAAACATGTTAAATGAAATGAACATGCATGGCCCTCATTTCTCGTTTTTTCTTAGTTTACCAAAATTTCAAAATTTCGTCACTCTTTTCTTCAGAAAAAACGAATTTCAAAGGGGTTAAAAGAAACTTTTATAAAAAAGCCTCCTTTTTTGTGTGAAAATGCACAAAATTTCTGGAATCGTTTGCTGTTAAAACCAGATACTGGTAAAATAATTATTGTATAAGAATCATTTTAAAAAACGATTTTTGTTACAAATAACGTATTTGTTGAAAAGGCACTGTGAAGTAGTTAGAGACGACAGCCAAGTGACTTTTAATGACAGCCGCCCAATTAATTTCATGGAGCCTTTTCGTAGAAAACGAGGAGGTTATTTTGCGTGAAAGTGAGTATATTTTCGACATGCGTGGTGGATCTACTTTTTCCAAATGTAGGGCAAGCAATGGTAGAGGTTTTGGAACGTTATGGCTGTGAAACGGTTTTACCAACAAGCCAAACGTGTTGTGGTCAGCCAACGTACAATAGTGGTTATGTGACAGAGAGCACGACAACGCTTAAGAATCAAATTGATAGTTTTGACGGTGCCGATTATGTGGTGGGACCTGCGGGGTCTTGTGTCGGCATGATGAAAGAATACCACAAATTTTTAGCAGATGATCCTATTTATGGGCCAAAAGCACAACGTTTAGCTGAGCGAACTTACGAGTTTAGTCAGTTTCTTTATCGTGTCTTAGGGGTCAAAGATGTTGGCGCAACGTTATATGGGAAAGCCACTTATCATCGTTCTTGTCATATGACGCGAATTTTAAATGAACGAGAATCACCCTTTGTTTTGTTGGATCATGTGAAAGGATTAGAAATGATTCCTTTAGGACATCTTGAAAATTGTTGCGGATTTGGCGGAACGTTTTCAGTGAAAATGCCAGCTATTTCTGAACAAATGGTGACGGAAAAAATGAACGATGTGATTGATACGGGCGCAGAAATTTTAATTAGTGCGGATATGGGTTGCCTGATGAATATCGGGGGTAAATTCAATCGTGATGGGAAAAAGATTAAGATTATGCACATTGCAGAAGTCCTTAATCACGAAGTGGATGAAGCACGCATGGACCAACCACAAATCATATCGGTAGGGTAAGGGGGAAGAACTGTGGGATTATCAACGAGCAATAAGCCGTTAAGTGAACGAATTGAAGAAAGTAAAAAAGATGTGTTTATGCAAAAGGCTGTCGCCAAAGCACAAGATGCCCAATGGGAGAAACGAGAAGGTGCGCGGGAAGCTTTAGGCAATTGGCCACAATGGCGTGAACTGGGAGAACAAATTCGCCAACATACAATTAAGTATCTGCCTGACTATTTAGAAGAGTTCAGTGATAACGTTACCAAACGAGGTGGCAAAGTCTTTTTTGCTCAAACCGCCGAAGAGGCCAATGAATATGTGAAACAAGTGGTTCTAGAAAAAAAGGCGAAAAAAATTGTGAAATCTAAATCAATGGTGACGACCGAAGTCGATATAGATCCAATGTTATTGGGATTAGACGATGTTAGTGTGATGGAAACAGACTTGGCGGAATTCATTTTACAAATGGATGACTGGGATGAACCGTCACATATTGTTTTCCCAAGTATTCATAAAAATCGCGAACAGATTCGTCAGGTTTTTGCGAAAAAATTAGGATATCAAGGGGATAATGACCCGGTAAATTTGGCACGCTGTGCACGAGAAGTGATGCGCAAATTCTTTTTGGAAGCGGAGATTGGCATTACAGGTTGTAATTTCGCTATTGCGGATAGCGGCTTAATTAACTTAAATACAAATGAAGGAAATGCTGATCTGACCATCAGTATTCCTAAGACACAAATCGTGTTAATGGGAATGGAAAGAATCGTACCAACAATGCGTGAAGCAGAGGTTTTAGATAACCTTTTAGCCAGAAGTGCCGTTGGTCAAAATTTAACAACGTATGTGACGTTTGCCGGGCAAAAAAATGCGGATGAATCCGATGGTCCAGAAGAATTTCACGTGGTCATTTTGGATAACGGGCGTTCAAAAGCGTTAGGAACAGCCTTTCAGCCAGTCTTACAGTGTATTCGTTGTGGGTCTTGTCTGAACGTTTGTCCGGTCTATCGCCATATTGGTGGGCACGGTTATGGCTCTATTTATCCAGGCCCAATTGGTGCTGTGCTTTCTCCAATTTTGGGTGGATATAAACAGTTTGGGGAATTGCCTTATGCGTCTAGTCTTTGTGGGGCATGTACGGAAACGTGTCCTGTGAAAATTCCATTGCACGAATTATTAATTGAACATCGTAAAGTGATGACCGATGATCTGAAAATGAAACATGGATTTGAAGATTTCCAAATGCGTATGGTAGGCAAAGCCACTGGTTCACCAGCAATGTTTAAAGCAGCCATGAAAGTCGATCATGCTGCAGCGGGCATTTTAAGTAAACAAAAAGAAATTACTGTTGAAAACATGTACAATCATGGGGGCTACCTTGATAAAGGACCAGGGTTAGTAAAAGGTTGGACCGATGTTCGTGATTTGCCAAGACCACCAAAATCTTCAGAAAACTTCAGAAGTTGGTTCAAAAAACATCAAGAAGGTGAAAAAAATGACTAATGAAGCGATTCAAAATCGAGAACCTTTTTTACAAAATCTACGAGAAAAATTAGGCGTAGAAAAACAGTCTGTTTCAGCTCATCCATTTGAGCCAGTTAATCATTTACCAGAAGAACAGTTGGCAGATAAAACACCAGCAGAGCTATTAACGATTGTGAAAGAACGTGTGGAAACGATTCACACGAACTTAGTGGAAACTACACAAGAAAATTTACTGACGACGATTCAGCAAATTGTTGCTGAGTTCGGTGGAGGCAATCTTTTATTGCCAACAGATGCACGTTTTGAAGCTTATGGATTAGCTGATTTAGCTAAGTCATTAGAGGCTGTTTCTGTTAAGCAATGGCAACCTGGAAGTGAGCAACGAGAAGCGAATATTCAAACAGCTGCTCAGGCAAATATCGCGATTGTCTTTGCTGAGTTTTTACTAGCTGAATCAGGAACGATTGTGGTGGAGTCCAATGTGGGGCAAGGCAGAGCTTTACACTTTTTACCGAAGCATTACATTTCAATTATACCGTTTAGCAAACTCGTTCCACGTTCGACTCAGCCAGCAGCTTTTTATACAGAAAAAATAGAAAAAGGCGAAAAAATCGGCTCAGCGATTCACTTTATTTCAGGGCCTTCTAATTCAGGAGATATTGAAATGCAACTGGTTGTCGGGTTGCATGGTCCTTTAGAAGTTTGTTACGTGGTTGTGATGGATCGCTAAAACGCTAGAAGCATAATCAATTCAGCCCTTTTTAGAATTGATTATGCTTTTTTTATGAGCAGGATCAAAAAAGTAAGAATCAAATTTGAAAGAAATACGTTTTTTTTCTGACCATTTTGTAAAAAAAGCGTACATAAAAATTAATTGGGTGTTAAGCACTATAGGATTGATTTACTTTGTGGTAGAATATGAGACATAAGATAATAAGGTTTTTGGAGGAATGAGTTTGAAATCAAAAGAATTAATTAAAACAGTAGTCTTTTTTGCCTGTTTAGCTTTGGGTCTATTTTTACTGAGACAATTTGTATTTACGCCTGTCGTAGTGAGAGGTCATTCAATGGATCCAACGTTAGCAGATGGTGAACGGGTAATTACGTTAAAAAACACAGAAATTAATCGTTTCGATATTATTACTTTCCCAGCGCCAGATGAACCAGATAAAAATTATATTAAACGTGTGATTGGGTTACCTGGAGATACAATTGCGTACAAGAATGATACGTTGTACATCAATGGAAAAGAAGTTGACGAACCCTATTTAGATGAATTTAAAAAAGCCTTAACAGATGGTCAACCTTTGACAGGCGATTTTTCATTAAAAGAAAAAGTACCAGCAGATAGCTACTTTGTTTTAGGTGATAATCGACGGAATTCAAAAGACGGTCGTGTCATTGGTTTTATTCATAAAAAAGATATTTTGGGTGAAGTGAAATTTGTGATGTGGCCATTCTCACGGTTTGGTCCAATACCAGAAGTGTCAAAACAATAAAAGAGACAATGAGTAAAAGAGAAGGACGGAAATGTGTAAAAACAAACACATGTTTCCGTCCTTCTTTTGTGGTAAAATAAAGGCAGTGCAAAGGAAAAGGATGTGAAACCATGAGTGTGCAGTTTATTAGAGGAACCGCTGTGGCAGATTTAGAAGCGCCACTTATACAGGCGACAAAACAATGGCTAGAGGAAGACGCACAGCATGAAGTATTCTATTTAGTCCCGAACCATATTAAGTTTGAGCAAGAAATTCAAGTCTTGCAAAAGTTACGTCAATTACAGACAACTACGTCTGATTCAATAACCAGTACCCGTCTGCAGGTTTTTAGTTTTTATCGTTTGGCTTGGTACTATTTACAACATACACCTTTTTACTCGGCAGATGTTTTATCTGACGCAGGTGCTGCGATGATTTTTCGCAAAATTTTAGTAGAAGCAGAAGAAGAGTTACAAATTTTTAGAGGTGAAATTAACAAGCCTGGCTTTATTCAGCAACTATTTCAGCTTTATCAAGAAATGCGCGAAGGCAATATTGAGATTGCGGAGCTTTATCCATTTTTAGAAAAACAAACGGAGAACCCTGAAGGACAAGATTTACAACTTAAGTTTCAAGATTTAACGTTAATTTTTACGCGATTCCAATTACAAATGAGTCAGTATGGCTATGAATCAGCGGAGATTATTCAACATTTAAGCGAGTATTTACAAACGGTTGATTTGTCGAATGTTCAATTCGTTATTTCAGGCTATCAGCAGTTTACTGCCAGAGAATTAAAGTTGATTGAAGTGCTAATGACGCAAGCAGGTTCTGTGAAAGTAGCCCTTTTATTGGACAAACAATATCCGCATGACTTACCTGATCCGCGGTCGTTATTTTATGAAGCGGGACAAACCTATCATCAGCTTTATCAACTAGCAAGGCAGAAGCAAATCCCGATTCTTTCAGATTATGTGGAAAAGAAAGAGGTATTAATTACAAATCCAGACTTGCAAGGATTAAACGATTATTGGATTCAATCACAAGAACACCTGCCTCCATTAAGCACATCTGACTGGAGTGGCGATGGCTTATTTCTGTGGCGTGCTGAAAACGTTAAAGAAGAATTAACACATGTTGCAACCGAAATTCGCCGTTTAGTAGTGGAAGAAGGGTATCGGTACAAAGAAATTCAGGTGTTGACTCGTGATTTAGATTGTTATGAAAATTTATTAGAACCGATTTTTGCGGAACACGAGATTCCTGTTTATGTCGACCGAGATATGGCTATGGATCGGCATCCTTTAGTCGAATGGATTGAATCTTTATTTGCTATTCATTCGTACAATTATCGTTATCGCGATGTGCTCCGTTTTTTGAGAACGGAATTATTTATGCCAATGAATCAACTCGCTACTTCTGAAGAAAGCTTGACTGATTGGTTAAACCAACGGAACGCTTGGCGCAGAAAAGTTGATATTACCGAAAATGTAGTCCTGGCATACGGCTATGAAGGTTATTATTGGTCGCAAGAAAAAGATTGGGAATTTATTCGGTATGATTTTGAAGCGGAAGAGCAAGAAGATGTCGCTACGATGGAAGAAGAGTCAAATGCGATTCGTCAATCGCTTCAACGGCTGCTACCTAGTTACTTTCAAGCAATGATAAGTGCCAAAACTGGTTTGGAAGCAGCGACCGTCTTCTATCACTTTTTACTGCAAAGTGGTGTGGCAACACAATTAAAAATGTGGCGCTTACAAGCTATCGAAGCCGGTCAATTAGAAACAGCTCGTAACCATGAACAGACTTGGGATGCATTGATGTCGTTACTAGATGAATACGTCACTGTTTACGGAGAAAGTTCGTTTGATTTTACAACGTTTCAAGAAATATTTGTTAGTGGCTTGGAAGGTTTGCACTATAGTAAAGTGCCGACAGCGATTGACCAAGTACAAGTTCGCGCAATGGATTTAACTCGACCTGGCGCTGCCAAGGTTACTTTTGCTATTGGGATGACGGAAGAAATTTTTCCACAAAAGATTGAAAATAAAACACTATTGTCTGATGAAGAACGGCAGACAATCAATGATACGTTAACGGAAAACCAATATTTACGTGGGACAACCGGACGCAAAATTGCGCAAGAACCGTTTGTTGCGTATCTCGTCTTTTCTTCAGCGCGAGAACGGTTATATTTAACCTATCCAAGTGTTAAAGACACCGCTCAAGAAGTCAAACCGTCTCCTTATTTTAAAAATATCCAAAAAGATTTAAACTTGCCCGTTTTTGAAAAAAATGAAACAACCATTTTCGATGATGAAACGACCAGTTTAGCCCATATTAGTACGTATCGGACGTTAATCGGTGAATTAACGCGTTTGAAAAGACAACGGAAAGAAACACAAGAAGGATTGTTGCCTTTCTGGTTAAATATGGAAAAAGCGCTAATGAACCAATCAATTGCGCCGCTAGCCAAGCAAGTTTTCGAAAGTTTAACGCATCAAAATATTCCTGAAAAGATTGATGAGGTCTTAGCAGAACCTTTATATGGTAAAGATATTTATACATCCGTTTCTCGGATGGAGAGTTTTTATCGGTGTCAATATCAATACTTTTCTCGCTATGGCTTACGGTTGAAAGAAAGAGATGTCTTTGGGCTTTCGCCAGCAGCTACAGGGGAATTTTTCCATGAAGCATTGGATCAGTTTTTTAAATTATTGATTATGAATCAACGGAACTTATCTGAGCTAACCGATCAGGAAGTCAATTTATTGGCGGAGGAAGTACTAAATAGCATCTTAGGTGATGCGCGTTTTTCTGTATTAACGACCTCTAGTCGCATGAACTATATTCGCTATCAATTGAGTCAAACAATTAAAAAAGTCAGTTGGGCGCTGAAACGCCAAAGCCAACGAAGTGGCATGACGACTGTTCAAACGGAAGTGTTATTTGGCCAAATTGCCGCTAAAAAAGGAATTTCTGGTTTGGAATTACCATTAAAAAATCAAGGGAAGATTCATGTTCGGGGAAAAATCGACCGGATTGATCAATTGGTTACCCCCGAATCAACCTATTTAGGTGTGATTGATTATAAATCGAGTCACCGTAAATTTAATATGACAGAAGCGTATTACGGCTTAGCCATGCAAATGCTGACGTACTTGGATGTGGCTTTAATGGATGCTGTGCAATTAGTTGGTCAAGAAGCTAAACCTGCTGGCTCACTTTATCTGCATGTACACAATCCTACGTTATCTTATGAAGGCAAAGACGACATTGAACAACAAATGCTTAAAAAATATCAGTTTGATGGTCTTTTGATGAAAGACCCAGATTTATTGGATCATTTAGATACGAGTCTGCAAGCCAAACAAAGTTCGTTGCTGTTTCCAATTGAAGAATCCGCCAAAGAACAAATTAAACCTGGTCGTCGCCAAGAAGATAAATTTGTGACAGAACCAGAATTAGGCGCGTTGCTTTCCCATAACCGAAATAAATTTATTGAAGCGGGGAACCAAATTATTGGCGGCGAAGTTCAACTTAATCCCGCTTATCAAGGCAAGGAACGGATTGCTTGTCGCTATTGTCCGTTTCGAAGTGTCTGTGATTTTGATGTGATGTTAAAAGAAAATAATTATCATCGTATTGAGAATTTATCCAAAGAGGAAATTATGGCGCGCTTGTTAAACAAAGATGAGGAAGGAGCAACCGAAGATGAGTAAAACAATTCCACTACGTCCAGCCAATGAGCAATTCACCGACAGTCAATGGCAAGCGGTGTTTGATGGCGATGAAAATATCTTAGTTTCTGCTTCGGCTGGCTCAGGAAAAACCACTGTTTTAGTCCGCCGTGTCATTGAAAAAGTCAAAAGCGGCGTCGATATCGATCGTCTCTTGATTGTGACGTACACTGAAGCCGCCGCCCGTGAGATGAAAGAACGGATCCAAGTGGCTTTACAAAAGGCAATGAATGAAGAACAAGATCCAGAAAGAAGACGGCATTTTTCTCGTCAAATTGCTCTTTTGCCAACAGCCAATATCAGCACGTTACATGCCTTTTGTTTAACTGTTATTCGTCGTTTTTATTATTTAATTGACATAGATCCAGTTTTTCGGATGTTAACAGATGAAACAGAAACATTGTTATTAAAAGAAGATGTTTGGGATGCATTACGTGAACAATTTTTTGCGGAAAATCAAGAAGCGTTTTACCAATTAACAGCGAATTTTTCCAATGACCGTAGTGATGACGGACTCACTAACTTAATTTTTTCTTTTTATGAATTTGCCAAAGCCAATCCTGATCCAGAGGCGTGGATTAATGGCTTAACACAAGCCTACGAAGTAGGGGATCAGCTAGGCGAATCAACGTTATTTCAGACGTATTTAAAACCGCTAGCCGTTGAGACGTTACAACGAACTCTTCAGCGTTACGAAGAAATGGTGACCTTAACAGAGGGCGAAGAGAAACTTCAAAAGATTTGGTATTTAGCTCAAAATGAAAAGGAACAAACAAAACAATTTTTACAATTTTTAGAGAGAAATGATTTAGAGAGCGCCTATAATTTGACTGAATTGTTGAGCTTTGACCGCTACCCAACGGTTCGTGCCGAAGAGTTGAAACTAACCGCGGAACAAGCCAAACAGTTGCGAGAACAAAATAAAAAAGCGTTAAATGATTTGAAAAAGCAACTGTTTACACTTTCTCCAGATGCCATGAAACAAGTCTTGAAAGAGGCCACGCCCATTGTTCAAGAAATGGCTCACGTGGGGAAACAATTTATGGAGGCCTATGGCGCAGAAAAACGGCTTAAAAATTTAGTGGATTTTAACGATTTAGAACATTATACGTTAGCTATTTTAGCGAAAAATCAGGCAGATGGCTGGCAAGCATCAGAAGCCTCTCTTTACTATCGCGAAAAATTTGATGAAGTGTTAGTCGATGAATACCAAGATATCAATCAATTACAAGAATCTATTTTGTATTGGTTGCGCCGTCCGCTTAGCACAGAAGGAAACCTTTTTATGGTAGGAGATGTGAAACAGTCTATTTATTCTTTCCGCTTGGCAGATCCTACATTGTTTATTGAAAAATACAATCAGTATGGGCAAGGCAAAGAGGGCAAACGAATTATTCTAGCTGAAAATTTTCGTTCCCGCAAAGACGTTTTAGACTTTACGAATTTAGTATTTAGTCAATTAATGGATGAGCGAGTGGGCCAAATTGCTTACGATGAGTCAGCCGCTTTGGTTCATGGTTTTGATCAATTTTCGGAGGCGGCTGATTATTCAACCGAATTGCTAATTTATGAAAAAAAAGCAACAGAATCAGTTGAATTTCCAGAATTACAATCCCCTGAGTTGTTGATTGAAGATAAGACAGAAGGGGAACTTTACGTTACTGCTTTGAAAATTCGTGAATTAATTGACCAAAATTTCTTAATTTATGATAAAAAGCTGAAAACGGATCGACCGATTACTTATCAAGATATTGTCTTATTAACGCCTACAAAGAAAAATAATTTAACTATTTTAGATGTTTTTAAATCATTAGAAATTCCAGTTCAAGTCAATGATGCTCAAAATTATTTCCAAGCAACGGAAATTCGTACAATGATTGCCTTGCTTCAATTGATTGATAATCCCTATCAAGACATTCCTTTGGCAGCTGTGTTACGTTCACCAATTGTTGGATTAAAAGAAAACGAATTAGTGCTTATTCGTTTGGCTAATAAGGAAACCAGTTACTACGAAGCATTTTTAACGTTTAATCAAAAGATGGAACCAACCATGGAGGAAGCAGTTGTTCAGGAAAAAACTATACGTTTTGCTGAATCATTAGAAAAATGGCGGGAACAGGCTCGACGCAACCAGATTAGCACCTTGCTGTGGACGATTTATCGGGAAACGGCCTACCTTGATTATGTTGGCGGGTTGCCTGTTGGCAAACAACGCCAAGCCAATTTATATGCGTTGGTGGATCGGGCCGCGGCGTATGAAAAAACAACCTTCCGCGGATTATTTCAATTTGTTCGCTTCATCGAAAAAATGCAAGAAAAAGACAAAGATTTAGCAGAACCAGTCGTTTTAAGTGAAGAGAATGCCGTACGCGTCATGACGATTCACGCTAGTAAAGGGTTAGAATTTCCGGTGGTATTCGTTTTAGATATGACCAAAGAATTTAATGTCAGTGATTTGAATGAACGCTATATCTTTGAAGAAAATTTAGGGGTAGGCATTCGTTATTTACAACCTGAAGAACGAGTTATGTACGATACTTTACCATTTTTGGCGATTAAACAAGTACGATTGAGAAAATTACTATCCGAAGAAATGCGGAAGTTATATGTGGCGTTGACACGTGCAGAACAGAAACTTTTTCTGGTGGGCTCCTATAAAGACCAAGCGGCGATGTGGAAAGAGTGGCTGAAAGTTGGCGATGTAGAAACACTAGTGCTACCAGCTGAAAATCGCTTGCAAAGTAAAAGTAGTTTAATGAATTGGGTTGGGATGACATTGGTACGCCATCAAAAAGCCGCTGAATATCAGCAAGAAGTAGTAGTAAGTAACGTTCCGCAAGTTAAAAAGCACCCAGCTAACTTTCATATTCAGTGGTTCAACGAAGAACAACTACGAGCAGCCATTCAGCAATTACAATTGCCAGAAAGACAAGCAGAGGATTTAGCCGAAAAAGCGCAATTATCTGCTGACAAAATCAATCGTGGCCTTGCACGGTTAAGTTTCAACTATCCGTTTGAAGTGGCTACTCGGACCACCAGTTATCAGTCTGTTTCTGAAATCAAGCGAGTATTTGATGACCCCGATAACAAAGAAATTGGTAAAATTGAGGTTCGGGAAGACAATACTATTCAAGCGCAACCGTTGATTGTCAATCGAATGATTGAAGGAGATTTAAGTAAGCCTAAATTTTTAGATACGGTTCAAGCGCCCTCAGCAGCTGAAATTGGGACAGCAACTCATTATTTATTACAACTAATTGATTTAAGTACACAACCTTCTTATGAAGAAGTGCGAGCTGTTCAAGAACGTTTAGTGGAAAATAAATTGATTTTACCAGCAATTGCTGAAAAAATGAATCTGGAACAAATCGTAGCCTTCTTTGACACCGCCTTAGGAAAACAATTGATTCAACACCATCAAACCGTTAGAAGGGAACAACCTTTTTCTATGCTGATTGAAGCAGAAGAGCTCATTCAAAATTATCCAGAAACGACACAAGATGATTTATTAATTCATGGGATTATTGATGGCTATATCGAATTAGACAATCAATGCATTTTGTATGACTATAAAACCGATCATGTAAAAGGCACCTCTCCCCAAGCAATTTCTGAAATTGTCGAACGGTATCGCGGACAGATGAATCTTTATCGTAGAGCGCTACAAGAGGCAACGCATAAAGAGGTGGCGCACGTCTATTTAATTTTATTAAATGGAGGAGTAATTATTGACATGCAGACAGGAAATGTTGTAGATTTTATAAAGTAGAAAAAATTAGAAGCAGAAACACTTACATTTTGTAAGGAATGTGCTATACTCATTGAAGAGGTGAGGAAGATGGAAAAAGTAAAAACAGAATCGTTTGTACTTTGTCCCAAATTTGAAAAATCATTTTCAATACTTGGTAAAAAATGGAATGGTTTAATTATTGATGTTTTATTAGAACGAGGTCCTCAACGTTTTGGCGAATTAAAAGAAAAAATTCCAATGTTAAGTGATCGTGTCTTAGTAGAGCGATTGAAGGAACTAGAAGCTGAAGGAATTATCACCAAAGCTGTTCGTTGCGGTGAAGGAAATCGCTTAGAATATTTCCTAACCGAAAAAGGCGAAGACTTGCAATTAGCAATGGAACAAATTCAACATTGGGCAGAAAAATGGGTAAAAGACGAAGAATGCAGTTGACCGCAAGCAAAACTTCTTGTAAACTAAACGTAATTAAATAATTAAAAAAACAGTGATGGAAACAAGTAGTTTGAATTGACGTGTTTTAGGGAGAGTCAGCCAGAGACTGGAAGCTGATTTACACAGTCACCAAGCGAAATTCACTTCCTGAGTTTGTTTGTTTTCAAGAAGAAAGCAAACCGGTAATTGCCGTTAAATGAAATGAGTGCATGACAACAATTTGTTATGAATTAGGATGGTAACACGATAGCTCGTTCCTTTGAAAGGAATGGGTTATCGTTTTTTTTTAGTTTAAATAAAAGATAGAGGGGAACGCATAATGACATTACAAGCGCAATTAGAAGCTCTTAGAGACAATACGCTCAAAGAAATCGCACAAGTTGCTACTTTAAAAGAATTAAACCAAATTCGCGTAGAAACATTAGGGAAAAAAGGGCCAATCACCGAAGTACTAAGAGGCATGAAAAACCTTTCACCAGAAGAACGACCAGTGGTGGGGGGCTTTGCAAATGAAATTCGTGATTTATTAACCGAAGCAATTGAAGCGCGCAAAGTTGTTTTAGAAAACGAAGCGTTAAATGCGGCACTAAAAGAAGAAAGTTTAGATGTAACTTTACCTGGAAAACAAATGCCTCAAGGTACACGTCATATTTTGACACAAGTTATGGAAGAGATTGAAGATATTTTCTTAGGCATGGGTTATCAAGTAGTGGAAGGATACGAAGTAGAATCGGATCACTATAATTTCGAACGCATGAATCTACCAAAAGATCATCCGGCACGCGACATGCAAGATACGTTTTATATTTCAGATGAGATGTTAATTCGTACGCATACTTCACCAGTTCAAGCTCGAACAATGGAAAAACACGATTTTTCAAAAGGTGCATTACGAATGATTTCTCCTGGGAAAGTATTCCGTCGTGATACAGATGATGCGACACATAGTCACCAATTCCATCAGATTGAAGGCCTTGTTGTCGATAAAAATGTCACAATGGGTGATTTAAAAGGGACGTTAGAAGTCATGATGAAAAAAATGTTTGGTGAAGATCGTAAAATTCGTTTACGTCCTAGCTATTTCCCTTTTACAGAACCTTCAGTCGAAGTAGATGTTAGCTGTTTTAAATGTGGCGGCGCAGGTTGTAACGTCTGCAAACATACAGGTTGGATTGAAATTTTAGGTGCGGGGATGGTTCATCCAGATGTGTTACAAATGTCAGGGATTGATCCAACAGAGTACTCAGGCTTTGCCTTTGGCTTAGGACCAGATCGCGTTGCTATGTTACGTTATGGTGTAAATGATATCCGTAATTTTTATCAAAATGATTTACGTTTCTTAAATCAATTCAAGGTAAAGGAGTAGTTGAAAAATGTTAGTTTCTTATAAATGGTTAAATGAATATGTTAATCTTTCAAACGTTACTCCGCAAGAATTAGCGGACAAAATGTCTGTGACAGGTATCGAGGTTGAGGGCGTTGCTGTACCTGAAGAAGGCTTAAAGAAAATTGTTGTCGGTGAAGTAAAAGAATGTGTTCCTCACCCAAACTCTGACCACTTATCAATTTGCCAAGTAGACATCGGTGAAGAAGAATTGTCACAAATTGTTTGTGGAGCACCAAATGTAAAAGCAGGAATTAAAGTCATCGTAGCGTTACCTGGTTCAAGAATTGCAGGAAATCAAAAAATTAAAAAAGGTAAAATGCGTGGCGAAGTTTCTAACGGAATGATTTGTTCGTTAGAAGAGCTAGGATATTCAGATAATGTCGTACCAAAAGCCTACGCTGAAGGAATTTATTATTTACCTCAAGAAGCAGTGAATGGGACACCTGTTTTCCCTTATTTAGACATGGATGATGCGATTATTGAATTATCAATTACACCAAACCGTGCAGATGCACTAAGTATGAGAGGGGTAGCCTATGAAGTTGGCGCAATTTATCGTCAAACGCCTCAGTTTAATGATCCCGAACTCAAAGAAGATGCTTCAGATAACGTGGAAAATTACGTAACAGTAACTGTTGAAGATTCACAAGATGCGCCAGCGTATCAAATTCGTGTTATTAAAGATGTGACGATTGCAGAAAGTCCTCAGTGGTTGCAAAATCGATTGATGAATGAAGGAATCCGTCCGATTAACAATGTGGTCGACGTGACAAATTATATTTTATTATTATTTGGTCAACCGTTGCATGCATTTGACTACCAAAAATTAGATAGCAAAGAAATCTTGGTTCGTCGAGCAACAGCAGCAGAAGAACTAATTACATTAGATGGTGAAACACGTCAATTAACAGAAGAAAATATCGTCATTACGAATGGAAAAACGCCTGTCGGCTTAGCCGGTGTAATGGGTGGGGCTAATTCTGAAATCAGTCAAGAAACAACAACTGTGGCTTTAGAAGCGGCATTGTTCAATCCATTGTCTATTCGCAAAACGTCTAAACAATTCAATTTACGGAGTGAATCTTCAAGTAGATTTGAAAAAGGCATCAACCAAGCGACAGTTGGGCTAGCTTGTGATGTGGCAGCCGCGATGATTGCAGAGTTAGCCAACGGAACAGTGGTCTCAGGCACTGCAGTTGGTTCTGAAGTGGCCGTTAAAGAAGCACAGGTAGCTGTGACTTTAGAACGAATCAACCAATATTTAGGCACTGCATTAGATGAAGCAACGGTGAATGAAATTTTTGAAGCACTCGGTTTTGCTTATGAAGTAAATCAAGGCGCCTATGAAATTACGATTCCACCAAGACGTTGGGATATTGCGATTGAAGCAGATATTATTGAAGAAGTGGCGCGCATTTATGGATATGATCATTTACCTTCAACATTGCCAAGTGGAGAAACAGTTGCTGGAAGTCTAACCAAAGCACAACATGTTACGCGCCAATTAAAGAGCTTACTGGAAGGTCATGGTACGAGTGAAGCCATCAGCTATGCGTTGACAACAGAAGAAAAATCCCGTCAATTTATGATGAAAGAAAGTCAAACAACACGTTTGCAATGGCCAATGAGTGAAGAGCGTTCTGTGTTACGTATGAACTTAATTTCTGGTTTATTAGATGATGTCGCATACAATGTGGCACGTAAAAATAATAATATCGCCTTCTACGAAGTAGGACGCGTTTTCTACCAAACAGAAGATCCAACAAAAAATTTACCTACAGAAGAAAATCACTTAGCACTTGCTTTAACTGGTAATACAATGGTTAAAGATTGGCAAACAAAAGCAACAGCCGTTGATTTTTATACAGTAAAAGGCTTAGTGGAAAGTATTGTAGCTGTTTTAGGATTAACAGAAAAAATCAGCTACCAAGCGACAACGGCGATTCCAGAAATGCATCCAGGCCGGACAGCATGGATTTATTTAGAAGATGAAGTGGTTGGTTTTGTCGGACAAGTTCACCCAACGACAGCAAAAGCGTACGATATTCCTGAAACATATGTTGCTGAATTAAACTTGCAACAATTAGTAGCCACAGAAGCAGGCGGGGTTACTTATGAAGCAGTTTCTAAATTCCCAGCAGTTTCTCGAGACATTGCTTTATTAGTCGATGAAACAGTTACCAATCAAGAACTAGTTAAAACTATTTCAGATAACGCAGGTAAATATTTGAAAGAGATTCATTTATTTGATGTATATCAAGGTGAAAAACTAGGCGCTGGCAAAAAATCGATGGCGTATAGTTTAACTTTCGTTAATGCAGAAGCGACATTAGTGGATGAAGAAATTAACCGTTCAATGGAAAAAGTTGAAAAAGCGCTAATTGAAAAACATCAAGTAGAAGTAAGATAAAATAAAAACAGGAAAGTGGGGCATAAGTCGAAATGACTTATGCCCCACTTTCTAAATCTTAAGATAATCAGCTGAACAAAAGCAACTCCTTCGGAAATAAGCCGAAATTCTCCAAAAATTAAAGAACAATTTTCGGAAATTCCTTCTTATTTCTTGGAGCTAAACACTTTTGTCTCAGCCTCCTGTTTTTAACTACATTAATAACTTTTCGCCCAATTTCGTGATAGCCAACGTGAAAATTGTGAGATACTAAAGTTAATAATGAAATAAATTAGGGCGACGATTCCGTAAATAGTGAATACTTGTCCTGTTTGTGCGTAGCGCCCCATTAAGATATAAGATTTGCCAAAGAGTTCTTGTAAAGCAATTACGGAATACAAGAAACTTGTATCCTTGATGACAGTAACAAACTGAGAAACGATCGCTGGTAAAACATTGCGAATGGCTTGAGGCAAAACAATATGATAAAGAATTTGCCAATTTGAAAACCCTTGAGAACGTGCCGCTTCAATTTGTCCTTTATCAACACCATTTAAACCACCACGAATAATTTCCGCTAAAGCAGCGGTGGTAAACACAGTAAAACTCACAATTCCAGCAGGTGTGGATTTGATTTTGAAAATCAAAAAAATAACATAAATCCACAATAAGTTTGGAATATTACGCACCACTTCTACATAAATACTGGCAAGTAACTTCAGTGGTCCATGGGTTTGATTTCGCAAAACGGCTAGAATGGTGCCAAAAATCGTACTCAAAATAATTGAGACGAAGGAAATATAGAGCGTCAATTTTAAGCCGTTAAATAGAAATTGAAAATTATTTGCTGTCAGTAATTGACGCATTTCTTCTGAAAAAGGCATCTGTTTTCCTCCTATCTACTATATGCTTTCTTATTTTTTTCTTCCATTTTTCTAGCCAAATTCGCTAATGGGAAGCAAAGAATGAAATATAAGAAACCAGCGAGCGCAAAGGCGGGAATGTAGTTCAAGTTGACAGACGACCAACTATTGGCAGCAAACATTACGTCAGCGCCAGAAATAATGGCAACTGTTGACGTATTTTTAATTAGATTCACGACTTGATTAGTTAAAGGCGGTAACATAATCCGCCATGCTTGTGGTAAAATCACATACCGCATCGTTTGACCATACGTTAATCCTTGGGAGTAAGCCGCTTCAAATTGCCCTCTTGGGACAGCTCCGATTCCTGAGCGAACCACTTCAGAAATGTAGGCGCCGTGATAGAAGCCTACACACAGAATTGCAATCGTAGTAATAGAAAATGAAAGCAGCGGGCTTAGCAGAGGAAAGCCATAATAGACAACGATAAATTGAATCAACAAAGGTGTGTTTTGAAAAAATTCCACATAGACACGACTAATTGCGTGTAAAAGTTTACTTTTGGTCGCTGATAAACTGCCAAAGAAAATGCCTAAAGCAAAGGCAACTAAGATCGCTCCTAAAGAAAGCAGAATAGTATAGAGAAAAGCCTGACCAAAAATTCGCCAATCTTGAAATAAAGCCTCCCAACGATATAAGGCAAATGGCCCTTCTTCAAGCCAGGAAATATTGGCTAACAAAAACATAAAAATCCCTCCTAAAATTTTTGATTCTTCAAGTCTTAGGAATGATTAATTTTTTAAGCCCCAGTCTTGATAAATTTTTTCTAGTGTGCCGTCTTTTTCCCATTTTTCAATTAAACCATTTAGATAATCATTTAATTCAGTATTTGCTTTCTTTGTGGTAATTCCATATTCTTGTGGCGAAAAACCATCTTTTAAAATTTCTGTCTTGCCATCCACATAGCCAGATAGGATTGATTTATCCACTGAAAATGCATCAATTCGTTTAGAAGTTAACGCTGTTTTTAATTCTGGATAGGAACCTAATTCTTGATAAGTAAATTTGATTCCTTCCTCTTGCGCTTTTTTCTCTAAGTTTTCTTTTGTCGTAGCAGATTGTGCAACGCCGATTGTTTTTCCGTCTAAATCTTTCATACTGGAGAAGTTATCCTCTTTGCGCACAAGGAAACCAATCTCATCTGTATAATAGGGAGTTGTAAAATTATAAGTCTTTTTACGTTCATCAGTAATTGTAAATGTAGCAATTACCATATCTAGTTCACCATTGTCTAAAAGGGGACCGCGCGTTTTCGCTGTCACGCCCACAAATTCCACATTCTCTTCGCTGCCAGTAATTTCTTTCGCAATCAAGCGTGCAATATCTGGTTCCATTCCTTCATTTTTATTTGTATCAGGATTCATATAGCCAAAATTAGGAATGTCTTCTTTGACACCTACTTTAATTTTCCCCGCTTTTTTTAATTGTTCTACTGTGACCGTTTTGTTTGATGAAGCACTTTTGGAAGTTGAGTCATTGTTGCCGCTACCACAGCCTACAATGATGCCTGCTAATACAAGTAAGGAGAGTCCAGCTAGCCATTTATTTTGTTTTTTCATTGTTCATTCCTCCAATTTTTTGTTTTTTTATTCATTACCCGTTATGAATAATTTTGCTTAGAAATTCTTTTGCACGAGGGTTTTCAGTGCTTGTAAAGAAATGTTCAGGTGTTCCTTGTTCAATAATCTGTCCTTGATCCATAAAGATTACACGGTCAGCCACTTGACGAGCAAAGCCCATCTCATGTGTGACACAAACCATGGTAATATTTTGTTTTGAAAGATCGACCATTACATCTAAAACTTCTTGAATCATTTCTGGATCAAGTGCCGAAGTCGGTTCATCAAAAAGGATAATCTCAGGATGCATATTTAAGGCACGAGCAATAGCGACCCGTTGTTGCTGCCCGCCAGAAAGCTGCGAAGGATAAGCAGAAGCTTTATCAGCCAAACCGACTCGTTCTAAATACTCCATGCCAGTACGAACCGCTTCGTCTTTGGAAACGCCCATCACTTTAATCGGTGCTAACGTTAAATTATCAATAATCGTTTTGTGAGCATATAAGTTAAAATTTTGAAAGACCATGGCAACTTTCTGGCGAACCTTTTGAATCGGTGCTTTCGGTTTGGTGATGTCAATGTTATCAATTACGACGGAACCATCATTGACTTTTTCCAATTGGTTCATACACCGAATTAATGTACTTTTGCCAGAGCCAGAGGGTCCGATAATGACAATTTTTTCTCCTTGTTCTACATTTAAAGTAATATCTTTTAAAACGTGATGCTCCCCAAAATACTTATTTACATGTTCTAAAGAAATCATAGGCAGTCTCCTTTGCAATCATTTGGTAGAAAAGATAACAGAGGATTCGGTGAGAAACGTGTTATTTAAATTAAATTAACCAAATGTATTTCTAATTGTATTCTCAATGTTAGGAATTATAACATACAAAAAAATGAATTACTAGTTTTTTAATCGAAAAAGATTTCCTTCAAAAAAAGAAATAAATGAGAGCAAAACAGGAAAAATTGACAATAGTCCTTAAAAAGTAGAAAATAAAGGCAGTGAATAAAAGGCAAAGGTAGGATGAGAATGAGCAATCAAGAAGCCATTGGATTAATTGATTCTGGCGTTGGTGGATTAACTGTTTTAAAGGAAGCGCTAAAACAATTACCAAATGAACGATTAATTTATTTAGGAGATACAGCCCGTTGCCCATATGGCCCACGACCAGCCGAACAAGTCGTTCAGTTTACTTGGGAAATGGCCGATTTTTTATTGAAAAAACGAATAAAAATGCTAGTAATCGCATGTAATACCGCGACGGCTGTCGCATTAGAAGAAATTAAAGCTGCCTTGCCAATTCCAGTTGTCGGTGTTATTTTACCTGGCGCACGAGCAGCCGTTAAAGTCACAAAAAATAACAAAATTGGTGTCATAGGTACGTTAGGGACAATCAAAAGTGCTTCCTATGAAATCGCCATTAAAAGTAAGGCGCCAGCAATTGAGGTGACTAGTTTAGCTTGCCCTAAATTTGTCCCCATTGTTGAAAGTAATCAATATCGTTCTTCCGTAGCAAAAAAAATTGTGGCAGAAACACTTCAAGCACTACAATTAAAAGGACTTGATACGTTGATTTTAGGTTGTACCCATTACCCGTTGTTACGTCCGGTGATTCAAAATGTGATGGGGAGTCATGTGACATTAATTGACTCAGGAGCCGAAACAGTTGGCGAAGTTAGCATGCTTCTCGATTATTTTGACATTGCCCATACGCCTGAAGCGCCTACACAGCCCCATGAATTTTATACAACTGGTTCTGCAAAAATGTTTGAAGAGATTGCAAGCAGTTGGCTTGGTATAGAGAACTTAAAAGCACAACAGATTCACTTAGGAGGAAACGAAAATGATTAGACATGATAGTCGTGCACCAAAAGAATTGCGAAAGATCACTATTGAAACCAATGTTTTTAAACATCCAGAAGGTTCGGTGGTTATTTCGTTTGGTGATACCAAAGTAATTTGCTCAGCCACTGTCGAAGAAAAGGTTCCCCCATTTTTACGAGGCGGGGGAACAGGTTGGGTAGCAGCTGAATATAGCATGCTCCCTCGCGCGACGAACACAAGAAATATTCGGGAAAGTGCGAAAGGAAAATTAACAGGGCGAACAATGGAGATTCAACGTTTGATTGGGCGGTCATTGCGAGCTGTTGTTGACTTAGAAAAGTTAGGGGAACGGAGCATTGTTGTCGATTGTGATGTGATTCAAGCAGATGGTGGAACCCGTACTGCTAGTATTACAGGCGCTTTTGTTGCTCTACGCTTAGCAGTCAATCATTTATTGATGACTGGTGCGCTAGCGGAAGACCCAATTAAAGAGCATTTAGCTGCTGTCAGCGTGGGTATTTTACCCGATGGTTATTGTGTGCTGGACTTAGATTACGCAGAGGACTCGAATGCTGCAGTGGATATGAACATCGTGATGACCGAGTCTGGTGAATTTGTGGAAATTCAAGGAACGGGTGAAGAAGCTACCTTCTCAGGAGATGAGTTAAATGCCATGCTCTTTTATGGAAAAACAGGGATTGAGGAATTAATTGCGTATCAGAAAGAAGCGCTTTATGCTTTAGCCTCTGAAGAAGTCCCTTCGCAAGATTCAGAAGAGAAAGTGATTGTCATTGCAACTAGAAATCCTGGTAAAGCGAAAGAGTTTAGTTCAATTTTTGGTGAAAAAGGATATACGGTTAAGACGTTATTAGATTATCCGAATTTGCCAGATGTAGAAGAAACTGGTCGAACATTTGAAGAAAATGCTCGTCTAAAAGCTGAAACAATTGCAGAAATTTTACAGAAACCAGTATTAGCAGATGATTCAGGATTAATTGTTGATGCGTTAGGGGGAATGCCAGGAATCTATTCTGCTCGTTTTGCTGGTGAACCAACTAACGATGCTTCAAATAATGCGAAACTATTGCATGAGTTAACGGGCGTGCCAAAAGAAAAAAGACAAGCGCGTTTCCATTGTACATTGGTTTTTGCTGAACCAAAGAAAGAAAGTCTGGTGGTCGAAGCTGAATGGCCCGGAGAAGTCGGCACGATTCCTCGTGGTGAAGGAGGCTTTGGGTACGATTCACTTTTCTATGTCCCAGAGCTTGGTAAGACGGCAGCTGAATTGTCTGGAGAAGAGAAAAATAAAGTTAGTCATCGTGGACAAGCAGTGGCAAAATTAAAAGAACAATGGGAAGAATGGCTAAAAAAATAGGAGTTGAAACGTATGAAAATCTTGGTAGTAAGCGATAATCATGGCGACCGTGACTGTTTAGTTGACTTAGTGAATCATTATGAAGGACAAGTCGATGCACTCTTTCACTGTGGTGATTCTGAATTAGAACCGACAGATGAACTTTGGCAGAAATTAATTGTAGTCCAAGGAAATTGTGATTTTTATGATGAATTTCCAAAAACTGTGACTAAAAAAGTGGGGGATCAAGTTATTTATATGACACATGGTCATTTAGCCAATGTTAGAATGGGACTCACGACACTTGCTTTACAAGCGGAAGAAGCAGGAGCGACAATTGCCTTATTTGGTCACACTCATGTACTTGGCGCAGAGCGACACAATAACATTCTCTTTGTTAATCCGGGAAGTATTCGTTTACCTCGTGGACCAGTTCAAGAGAAAACATATGCCATAATTGAAAGTACACCTGAACAATATCTCGTTCAGTATTATAACAAAGAGCACCAACCGTTGGAACGATTAAAGGCAACGTTTACGAAGTAAGTGAATGTTAAGAAATAAGTGCTCCTTTTTTATTTATCAGATTTTGAGCGTAGGACAAAAATCTCTTTTGGATTTTTGTCCTACGCTCTTTTTTTAGTCGACTTGGATAACCTTTAAGCCGGTCTTACGAAGTTCTGTAATTAAAGTTGATGAGCAATGTTTGTCTGTAATCAAGCAATCAAAAGCAGTAATATCAGCAATTTTAAATTTAGATGTCAAGCCGATTTTTCGATGGTCCGCGACCAGAATTTTTACTTTTGTTGTTTGTTTTATCATAAGCTCATTAATTTTTGCTTCATTGAAAATTTTTGTAGTGACGCCATGTTCTAAACTGACCCCGCTACAGCCAATTACGCAAACATCGGCATGCGTTGCGGTGATTGTGTTAATGGCAATATCTCCTACCAGAACTTCTTTGGGAAAACGTAATTCGCCTCCGGTCAAAATATAATTGTATTGAGAAACATGAGGCTTGGTGGCAATTTTTAAATTATTCGTTACGATGGTCAGATGGTCGGCCTTTAAATAATGGAGAATATTCAAAGCAGTGGAACTTGAATTAATAAAAACGGTATCATAATCACTTAGATAGCTACAAGCAACACGAGCAATGGCTTGTTTTAATAACTCCGGTCCTGATTGATCAAAGTCTTTCTGATTTTGGTCGTTGTAAATACAATACCCATATTTTCGAATGATGTCATTCTTAGTTTCTAAGACATTTAAATCACGACGAATTGTGCTTAAGGAAACATTTAAAGCATCTGCTAATTTATAGGTAGTCATTTGTTTGTTTTTTTGCAGCAGCGCGAGAATGTTTTGTTGCCTTTTTTCAATGGTTTCTAATGAACTTTTCAAGTAATACAACCTCCTTTAGTTATTTCTTTGGACACGGTCCCCCATGAAATAGTATAACTCATAGGAAAATAAAACACGTAAAAGAATCATTAAAAGTGCAAACAATCATATAAAAGGGTTTTCATTGTGATTTTTTGCGGCTATGATTTTCTTATAAAGCATAACACAATCATTTGAGAAGAGGAGTGGTAGCATGAGCAAATCGATTCATG
Organism: Enterococcus sp. LX10; assembly: GCF_023539285.1. Classification (NCBI taxonomy): domain Bacteria; kingdom Bacillati; phylum Bacillota; class Bacilli; order Lactobacillales; family Enterococcaceae; genus Enterococcus; species Enterococcus sp. LX10. The sequence continues at coordinate 983,789 of NZ_CP092784.1, forward strand.
AAATTACAAAAGAAAGTTGGTTGAAGGCGACATTTCCAGAATGGGGCACTTATTTAAACGAAGAAATTAATCAGACAAATGTGCTTCAAGGAACGGTTGCACTTTGGTGGCTTGGTTGTACAGGCATTTGGCTGAAAACGCATGAGAACACGAATATTTTATGTGATTTATGGTGTGGAACAGGAAAACAAACGCACGGGAACGGCTTAATGAAAAATGGCCATCAAATGATGCGCATGAGTGGTTGCCAAAAAATGCAACCTAATTTAAGAACACAACCTTTTGTGATTGATCCTTTTGAAATAAAAGAGGTAGATGCTTTAGTTGTTACACATATTCATTCAGACCATTTGGATATTCACACAGCTGCTGCTGTTCAGCAAAATTGTCCTAAGGCTCTATTTATTGGTCCAAAAGAAGTAGTGAAAACATGGCAGCGTTGGGGTGTTCCGGCAGAAAAAACACGGGTTATAGAGCCTGGTCAAGAAATAAAAGTGAATGATGTGAATGTAGTGGCCTTGGAAGCTTTTGATCGAACCGCGCTAGTTACTTCTGATGATTCTGAAAATACATTTAAAGGTAAAATGCCTCAGGACATGAATGAACTAGCTGTCAATTATCTATTTGAAACCTCAGGTGGTACGGTATATCACGCCGGAGACTCTCATTATTCTAACTTGTTTGCGAAACATGGTAATCAATATGCAATTGATGTTTGCTTAGGAGCATATGGCGAAAATCCTCGCGGTATCACGGATAAAATTACTTCTGTTGATATGTTGAGAATGGCAGAATCTTTAAATGCGAAAGTAGTCATTCCCGTTCATTATGATATTTGGTCTAATTTTATGGCGGATCCAAAAGAAATCATGGAAATTTGGAAATTTAAAAAAGATCGTTTACATTATCAATTTAAACCATATATTTGGCAAGTGGGTGGCAAATTTGTTTATCCAGATGACAAAGACAACTTAGAATTTAACTTTGATCGTGGCTTTGATGATGTTTTTGTTAAAGAAAATGATACACCATTTCCTTCATTCTTGTAAGAAAGGCTGGATGTACAATGTTAACTTATTTTTGGGAGCAAGAGCTTATTCATTACTCTGATAAAGAACCGGTTAGTTGGCAAGAGGCGATTCAGGAAAGTTGTTTGATTTTACTCCAAAAACACATCATCGATCAGAGTTACGTCGATGAGATTATCCAGTGTGTCGAAACGTTTGGACCTTATATCATCATTGCTCCTGAAGTAGCCATGCCACATTCATCAGAGGAAAGCGCAGGCGTTTTTGGAACGGCCATTTCTTTTACAAAATTTAAGCAAGCAGTCACTTTTGCTGGCGATCAAGAAGCAAAAACAGCAACATTATTTTTTACATTGGCAGCCCAAAATCCCGCCGAACATCTGGAAAATATTCAGCAATTGATGGATTTATTGATGACGGATGGCGTGATTGCTGACTTGTTAGAAACAAACACGCTAATGGATTTTAAAGAAGTTATGGAGAAATATCAATTATAGGGGGAAAAATCAATGGGGGAGTTCTTGTTAAATAGTTGGACTTATTTTGCTACGAACGTTTTAACACAGCCAGCATATTTGATTGGTTTCATCGTGTTATTAGGTTATCTCTTGTTACGGAGGCCCTTTTATGAATGTTTAGCAGGTTTTCTGAAAGCGACAGTTGGTTATTTTATTTTGAGTGTTGGTTCTGGTGGTTTGGTTAATAATTTTCGCCCTATTCTAGTAGGATTGAAAGAGCGATTTAATTTACAGGCGATGGTTACCGATCCATATTTCGGGCAAAATGCAGTCGATGCAGGATTGATGAAAACCTTTGGACGAACCTTTGGTGATGTGATGATTTTGTTATTGATTGCATTTATTATGAATATTTTGTTGGTTCGTTTTCAAAAATATACAAAATTGAGAGCCGTTTTTACAACAGGGAATGTTCAGATTCAACAAGCAGCTACCGCTTTCTGGATTTTACTCTTTTGTTTTCCTAACTTAGGTAGAATCGAAGTACTAATTTTTATGGGCTTAATTCTTGGGTGTTATTGGGCAGTTGCTTCAAATTTAACGGTAGGGATTACGCAGGAATTAACAGAAGGTGCTGGTTTTGCGGTAGCCCATCAACAAATGTTTGGCATATTTATTTTTGCAAAATTAGCAGAATGGTTGAAAAAACGTGATCAAAAGAAACATCGTTCAGAGAAGGTCGATAAAAAATTGGAAGATATCGAATTACCAGGATTTCTATCCATTTTTAATGAAAATATGGTTGCTACGTCCATTTTGATGCTCTTTTTCTTTGGCATTATCTTGCTTGTTTTGGGACAAGATTATTTAATTCAAGCTAAATTTATGCAAGAAGGGCAGAGTTTCTTCTTTTATATCATGACCACTTCATTAAATTTTGCTGTCTATTTAGCTATCTTACAATTGGGCGTTAGAACCTTTGTCGACGAGTTGACGCAGTCATTCCAAGGGATTTCAAATACCATTTTACCAGGTGCTGTTCCTGGGATTGACGTAGCAGCGACTTTCGGGTTTGGCTCGCCCAATGCAGTAACAATTGGGTTTCTCTTTGGCGCATTAGGCCAGTTTTTAATGATTGGCTTACTGATTCTATTAAAGTCTCCGACAATCGTTATTGCGGGTTTTATCCCATTGTTTTTTGATAACGCTGTCATAGCTGTTTATGCAAATAATCGTGGCGGAGTAAAAGCTGCTTGTTTATTCCCCTTCCTTTCAGGTTTAATCCAAGTAGGTGGCTCAGCTTTATTTGCTACATGGATTGGATTATCTCAATATGGCGGTTATTTGGGCATGTTCGATTGGGCGACAGCTTGGCCGTTATTTACAATTATTATGAAAGTTCTAGGCTATGTTGGCGTAGCAGTGGTGGTGATTGGGTTACTAATAATTCCGCAACTTCAGTATCGGAAAAATCCAGAAGGTTACTTTATGATTGTCAATGATTATGAACAATATGCTAAAAAATTTCAAGAGAATTAAAGGAGGAATTTGAAATGAGAATACTTGTTTCCTGTGCCAATGGTTCTGGCACGAGTCTAATGATGATGCAGAGTGTTGAAAAAGCAATGAAAGAATTAGGTGTACCGATTACAAAAATTCATCATTGCGCCATTTCAGAAGGAAAAAGCTCTGCTAGCCAATACGACGTTGTTTTTACTCCAGTCAATTTTTTACAAATGTTTCAGCAAGCAGAAAAACGTGGAGTCACAGTGATTGGCATTAAAAATGTAATGTCTGCAAAAGAAATTCAAGAAAAATATATGGCTTCAGAGCGTTATCAAAAATCTGAATAAAAGGAGGAGAAAGATGAAAAGACCAAACTTACAAATCGCTTTAGATCATAATAGCTTAGAAGACGCTTTAGCAGATTGTATGAAAGTCGGAGAAATTGTCGATATTATCGAAGTTGGCACTATTTTGTGTTTACAAGAAGGCCAAAAAGCAATTCGTTGTTTAAAACGCATGTTTCCTAATAAAACGATTGTTGCTGATACAAAATGTGCTGATGCGGGCGGTACAGTTGCTCGTAATGTCGCACAAGCAGGCGCTGATTTCATGACGGTCATTTGTTGCGCCACCTTACCAACGATGGCTGCAGCTCAAAAAGAAGTCCGAGAATTACAAGTAGAACTATATGGAAATTGGACAATGCAACAAGCTCGACAATGGCGAGAATTAGGGATTAATCAGGTGATTTATCATCAAAGTAGAGATGCTCTTTTAGCTGGCGGCAGTTGGGGAGAGAAAGATTTGAATAAAGTTCAAGAACTAATTGACTTAGGCTTTGAAGTGTCCGTCACAGGTGGTTTAACTGTCGAAACGCTTGAATTATTTCAAACAATGGCAGTTGCAACATTTATTGCGGGCCGTGGGATTACTGAATCAAAAAATCCTGAACAAGCAGCCAAAGATTTTCAAAAAAAAATCGATCAGATTTGGAAGTGATAAAATGGCACGAATTGGACTGTATGAAAAAGCACTCCCGCAAAATTTAACTTGGGCAGAACGATTAACATGGGCCAAAAAGTTAGGGTTTGATTTTTTAGAAATGTCAATTGATGAATCCGATGAACGTTTAGCACGATTGGATTGGACACCAAGCCAGTTACAAGAACTTTCTCAATTAATGGTGAAAGAAGATTTTTTTATCCATTCTTTGTGCTTAAGTGGTCATCGGCGGTTTCCTTTAGGCTCTTTAAATAAAGAAACACGTGAAAAAGGACGGGAAATTTTATCTCAAGCGATTCGTTTGGCTCATCAATTAAACATACGGGTGATTCAAATAGCTGGCTATGACGTCTTTTACGAAGAAAAAACTGCCGAAACAAGGGAATTTTTTCTTCAAGGTCTGAAAAAGGGCGTTGAGGAAGCTGCACAATACGGTGTCATTCTGGCTGTTGAGATTATGGATGACCCTTTTATGAATAGCATACAAAAATTTCTAGAAATTAAGGAACAAATTCCGTCTCCTTTTTTGCATGTTTATCCTGATTTAGGTAATTTGTCTGCTTGGCCGGAAAATAATCCGGCGGTTGAGCTTGAAAAGGGAATTGCTGAAATCGCTGCTATTCACTTAAAAGATACCTTCGCTGTAACAGACACATTTGAAGGCAAGTTTCGGGAAGTTACTTTTGGAGAAGGCTGTGTTGATTTTACAGGCTTATTGAAAACACTCAAGCGGTTAAACTATAGTGGTCCTTTTTTAATTGAAATGTGGAATGAAACGGATTTGAATTTTCAAGAAAAAATTCAAGCCGCGCAGCAGTATCTCTATCCCAAATTAGCAGAGGTGGGTTATTATGAACAATAAAGCGATCATCCAAGCAATGAAACAACGTGTTTATGAAGCGAATCTGGCTTTGCCAAAACTGGGCTTAGTCAAATTAACGTGGGGCAATGTTAGTGAAATCAATCGGTCATTAGGGATTATCGTAATTAAACCAAGCGGCGTCAAGTATCAAGAAATGACCAAGGAACAGATGGTAGTGACTGATTTAAACGGACAACTATTGGAAACCAATGCTTTAAAGCCGTCTTCTGATTTACCCACGCATCTTTATCTTTATCAAAAAATGCCAGAAATTGGAGCGATTGCGCACACGCACTCCCTGAATAGTGTTACGTGGGCTCAAGCAGGGCGAGCCTTACCTCCTTACGGTACCACCCATGCGGATGCTTTTTATGGCGCTGTACCTTGCACAAGAGCGCTCTCTGAAAGTGAAATTAAAGAAAACTATGAAGAAGAGACTGGCAAAGTCATTGTTGAAACATTTCATGAACAAGAACTAGATCCTTTAGCAGTTCCAGGAGTGTTAGTTTATGGACATGGCCCATTTACTTGGGGAATGACTCCGGAAAAAGCAGTTGAAAACAGTTTGATTTTAGATGAAATCTGTTCAATGGCACGTTTGACGGAAACAATTAACCCAGATGTTGAACCAATTGATCATTTTTTATTGGATAAACACTATCTTAGAAAACATGGGATTTCCGCTTATTATGGTCAGTGATGGCTGTGATGAATCGTGTGAAAAAGAAGGATAATTGACTGATTAATTGGTCCTTTATAAAAACTTAGTTGTCTGTGATGGGACAACTAAGTTTTTATTTTTTTAAGAAAGCGTTCTCTTATTTTGGGGGAGAATAGAACAAAACGTTAATTTTCGTTTGTTAAGTTATGAAGAATTTGCGAATTCCAAGACTTTTTCCGCAGAATTAGGTACAATAAGTTACGTGTTAAAGAATTAGAAATGGAGGCAACCCAATCATGATAGGGACTGCTGTAAAAGAATTATTATTAGAAAAACAAGAAACGTTTTTAGTACCTGCCGAAAATGTCGCCAATGTAATGTGTTTAAATCCGTTAAGTCACGCGGCATTAGTCTTATCGAAAGTTCGCTATTCCAAGATTCCTGTGTTAGATAAGGGAGATCGCTTTGTTGGCTTAATCGGCTTGACAGACGTTGTAGATAAAATGTTTGATTTGACTTCAGTGGATTTTGAAAAATTGAATGAATTTACTGTGGCCGATGTAATGGAAGTCAATGTTCCTGTAATTGGTGAATCGTGGGATTTAGAAGAAGTGTTACATTTATTAGTAGATGCTTCTTTTTTACCAGTGGTTGATGATAATCAACGCTTTAAAGGCATCATTACACGCAAAGAAATTTTAAAAGCGGTCAATCATATGGCGCATGAATTAGAAAAACATCATCTTGTTCTGCCTAAATCAGAAGAAGAAATGAAAGTAATTTAAATAAAACGCAAGAAACTCTTTACTTTTTTCTCATAAATGCGTTATTCTGTATGATAACACGAAGTAAAGGAGTGCTGTGATTGGACGCATATGAGATTATTCAGTATATTGGCGATGCCAAAAAGCAAACGCCTGTTAAAGTAACACTGAAAGGGCAATTAAAAGAAGTCACTTTTCCGGAAACAATTAAGGTCTTTAATAATTGTAAAACTGGGACATTGTTTGGCGATTGGGCTGACGTAAAACCTTTTTTAGAAGCAAACAAAGAAAAAATTGAGGATTATGTTGTAGAAAACGATGCACGTAACTCAGCAATTCCTTTTCTTGATCTGAAAGACATTAATGCTCGGATTGAACCAGGTGCTTTGATTCGCGAAAAAGTTGAAATTGGCGATCAAGCGGTGATTATGATGGGGGCTATTCTAAATATTGGCGCCGTCGTTGGTGCAGGGACTATGATTGATATGGGCGCTGTTTTAGGCGGTCGTGCAACTGTAGGGAAGCATTGTCATATTGGCGCAGGAACGGTTTTAGCTGGTGTCATTGAACCACCAAGTGCCGCACCTGTGGTTATTGAAAACGAGGTTGTTATTGGAGCGAATGCGGTCGTACTAGAAGGGGTTCGTGTTGGTGAAGGTGCCGTTGTGGCTGCTGGGGCAGTAGTTGTGGAAGACGTTCCAGCGCATACCGTTGTCGCAGGCGTGCCAGCAAAAGTAATTAAACAAATTGATGATAAAACCAAGAGTAAAACAGAGATTTTAGAAGAATTACGTAAACTCTAAAAATAAATTAGTCAGTCGCGATGAAGAAACTTCTTCATGGCGGCTTTCGATTACCCCAAAAATGAAGGAGTGGCTTTTGTGGAGCAAGAAGAATTAATTGCGATTAGACGGCAACTACATCAAATACCTGAAATCGGTTTAGAAGAAAAGGAAACACAAGCCTTTTTACTTAATGAAATTGATAAAATGAAGCAACCTTATCTGCAAGTTCGAACATGGCAAACGGGGATTTTAGTCTTCATAGAAGGCAAAAATCCTCAGAAAACCATCGGCTGGCGTGCTGATATTGATGGTTTGCCTATTCAAGAGGAAGTGGTTTCTGCTTTTCAATCAAAACGACTAGGGTTTATGCATGCCTGTGGACACGATTTTCACATGACAATCGGTTTAGGGGTTTTGAAAGAATTAAGTCAACAGCAACCAGACAATAACTTTTTATTTTTATTTCAACCTGCTGAAGAAAATGAAGCAGGGGGGATGCTGATGTATGAAGATCACGCGTTTGGTGAATGGTTACCTGATGAATTTTATGCGCTTCATGTTAATCCTGATTTGCCAGTCGGAACTATCAGTACCAGAGTAGGGACGTTGTTTGCTGCCACTTGTGAAGTGAACATTACCTTAAAAGGAAAAGGTGGACATGCGGCTTTTCCACATCAAGCAAATGATATGGTCTTGGCGGCCACAAATTTAATTCAGCAAGCACAAACGATCGTTAGTCGAAATGTTGATCCTGTGGTCGGAGCAGTCGTTACCTTTGGGACTTTTCATGCAGGGACTGCCTGCAATGTGATTGCCGAAGAAGCAACTTTATCTGGTACAATTCGCACATTGACAGCAGAAACTAATGAACAAACGCAGCGAAGAATTCGCGAAATTAGTGAAGGTATTGCGCAATCTTTTCAATGTGAAGTAACTGTTCATCTTGATCAGAAAGGGTATTTACCTGTAGTGAATGAGCCCGCATGTACCACGAATTTTATTGAATACATGAGCAAACAAGCAACAGTTCAATTTCAACAAGCGCCGGTTGCAATGACAGGTGAAGATTTTGGCTATCTATTGTCTAAAGTCCCAGGCACGATGTTTTGGTTAGGCGTGGCAAGTCCCTATAGCCTTCATTCTGCCAAGTTTGAACCGAACGAAGAGGCGTTATTGTTTGGAGTGGAGGCAGTTAGTGGCTTTTTAAAATCATTGGACAATTAGAAAAACAGCCACCAGATAACTAATAAATATCTGGTGGCTGTTTTTTATTTTGCAATAATAGGCGTATTGGGAATCGTAAAGCCGGCCTCTGTTAATGCTTTGATATATTGAGCTAGAAATTCTTCTTTGACCGCAAATTGTTTGCCGTTTAGTACATACATGGTCGTTCGCACCGCAAAGTTGCCATTGCCTAAATCGACCATGCCAAAAATATCTGGCCCAGTTTGAATACTTTCGATATACTTTTCTTTTAACGTTTCATTGACTTCTGTAATCACTTCACAAATTTTTTCATAACCTTCTTCAGGATTGATGCGGACATCAATTAATACTTGCATATTGGCACGAGACAGGTTACTGATTGTGGTGATGTTTCGGTTTGGAATAAAATGAACAGTTCCATCAACCGCTTTAATTTGAGTGGTTCGTAATCCGACAGAAGTAACAGTTCCTTCAATATTTAACGCCAATAAGCGAATATAATCGCCTACATCCATTTGTTGTTCTAAAATAATGAAAAATCCGGTAATTAAGTCATTCATGAATCCTTGAGCCCCTAAACCAATGGCAACACCGGCAATTCCCGCTCCGGCTAATAATGAGCCAACAGGCACACCGACAATGGTCAAAAGAGAATAGATGAAGAAAAAGAACAGCGTATATTGAAATGCATTAATGATTAAAGTGTGTAACGTTTTTAAACGGCTTTCACTAAAATGTTGCTTTTTACTATAATTTGCATAGGTGCGATCAATTAAATATTTCCCAATTCGCTGAATAATAAAAAATAGAAAAATTAAAAATAAAATTGATAAACTTTTTTCAATTAAGGTAGCGACAATGGCATCCCAATTAATATTGTTCCAAAAGCGTTGTAGCGCGCTCACTTTTTTTACGGTCGCTTCTGCTAAATCAGGAGCAGAAGAATCGACTGTTTCAGTACTGGCTAAACCAAGTATCAACATAAAAATCCAACTTTCTCTAAAATTTCTTCTTTTAGTATACTAAATCTCTCGGCGAAAGGGGAAGAAAATAGAAAGTTTTTTTAAAGACTTAACATGTTTATTTAGGAATGTTATAATTTTGTAAATAAATAATATATTTTATAATTTTGTTAAAGGTTGTGAGTGCTGCGTGAAAGTTTCAATTGAATGGGCAAAAAATGATTTACTTTCTAAATTACCTGTAACAATTTTTATTGATGAACGATGTGCCACTCGCTTGACGGCTGACAAGCGACGAACATTCATCTTCCATAATCCAGTCGCTTTACGATTAGGAAGTCGTTTTTTTAGTAGTCAGATAATCGAAATTGCGGAATCATGTACATTGAAAGTTTCCTTTAATTGGTCCTGTGTTTATCTCTTTTGTATCTGGTTACTTGCAGTTAAACTGTGGATTGGAAGCGTTAGCGGTCGAACAATTGTAGTTGTGGCACTAATCGGAGTGCTGACCTATTGGCGTCGTTATTTATTAAAAATAAAGAAAATGACCTGACGAGTCGTGATTGTTTCGTGAAAGAAGAATGCATAGTATACTAAAAGTAATGAAAATGAAGGGACTGAAGAAACACATGACTTTGGATAAAACAAAAAAATTAGCAAATGGCAATGAAATGCCACGCCTAGGTTTAGGCGTTTGGCGTGTAGAAGATGGCTCAGAAGCAACAAATTCAGTAAAATGGGCTTTAGAAGCGGGTTATCGCTTGATTGATACGGCAGCCGTTTATAAAAACGAAGTAGGGGTGGGCGAAGGCATTCGTCAATCGGGTATTCCCCGCGAAGAAATTTTCGTGACGACGAAATTATGGAATGAAGATCAAGGCTATGAAAATGCGATTAAAGCGTTTGATAAAAGCTTAGAAAAATTAGGGTTAGACTATGTTGATTTATATTTAATTCACTGGCCTGTCGCTGGTAAATATAAAGAATCATGGAAAGCATTAGAAGAAATTTACGCAAGTGGTCGTGCCAAAGCAATTGGCGTTTCCAATTTTCATCAACATCATTTGGAAGATTTATTAACAGAAGCAAATGTTGTGCCAATGGTGGATCAAATTGAATTACATCCTACGTTAACACAAGAACCGCTACGAAAATATTTAGCCGAAAATAAGATTGCCGTGGAGGCTTGGTCTCCTCTAGGACAAGGTAATTTATTATCTGAACCAGTACTAGTGAAAATTGGTGAAAAATATGGTAAATCAGCGGCCCAAGTGATTATTCGTTGGCACTTACAAAATGATATTATCGTGATTCCCAAATCTGTTCACGAAAAAAGAATTCAGGAAAATTTTGCTGTCTTTGATTTTGAATTAACGCCAGAAGAAATAACCGCAATTAATCAGTTAAATAAGGATCATCGTTTTGGTGCAGATCCAGATAATTTTGATTTTTAAGTATGATAGCAAGCAAAAACGGAGGGGCGAAAGACGTCCCTCCGTTTTTACTATAATTTTTGAACAAAGTAGTTAAAGAGTGCTTGGGATTTGGCATCACGTGCGTACATTAGTTCAGGATGCCATTGAACAGCTAATAAAGGCTGATGTTCCTTTGTTGATTCCACTGCTTCTGCAAGGCCATCAGAGGACCAAGCAGTAACGCGTAAATCTTTTCCTAAAGTATGTAGTGCTTGGTGATGGTACGAGTTGACTTGACCAGTTGTACCATATATGTTTGATAATTGACTGTCTGGTTCAACATCAATACGATGCGTCGCAAAGATTGGTTGAGTGGGTTGTTGTCCGTGTTTAACTGACCATTGAGGATACATCGATAAATCTTGATATAATGTGCCACCTAAAGCAACATTGACTAATTGCATTCCACGGCAAACCGCAAAAATAGGTTTGTTTTGTTTTAAGGCTTCTTCAATTAGGGCTAACTCAAACTCGTCACGATCACGATTCGTTTCTTCTAATTTTATATGGGGTTCTTGTCCGTAAAATTCAGGGGCAACATCTTGACCGCCTGCTAAAAGTAGTTTATCAATTTGTTGTATATACGTAGCGGCTAATTCTTTGGGGCCAATTGGCAAAACGAGAGGAACGCCACCTGCGGCTTGAACAGCGCTAACAAAACCTTGTGGGGTGTAAGTCACTTGGTTACCGTGAAACACTTCAGCTGCCTGCAAAAGTTGATTGCCAGCGATTCCAATAATTTTTTTTATCATAATAACATCACATCCTCAATAAATTCATACGTTCTATTGTAGCACTTTTTTTGAAAAAAGTGTTTGAGAAGAAGTCGAGACAAGTTTTGTCTCGGACAGCTCTCAAACACAAAAAACTCAGTAAGTGAACAAGTGAAACTTTTTAACGTTCACGAATGACTTCGATTTTATACCCATCTGGGTCGACAACAAAGTAATAAGATGGTGCAGTTCCAGGTAAGCCTTTTAAGTCAGTGACAGTTAAGCCAGCCGCTTGATGTTTTTCGTGTAATCCTTCTAAATCATCTGTACTGATGGCGATATGACCATAACCGTTTCCTATATCGTATGCTTCATGATCATAATTATAAGTTAGTTCTAGTTCGTAGTCGTCTCCTGGTAAAGTTAAATAAACCAAAGTAAATTTATTTTCTGGAAAATCACGACGGCGACTTTCTTCAAAATTGAAGGCTTTTTGATAGAAATCTAATGATGCCTCTAAATCTTTTACACGCACACATGTATGAGCCATTTTCATAGTTAAAAACTCCCTTTCAAACTTAATTATATTTCCAACGTTAATAGTAGCATAGATAAACGTGAAATGTAGAGAAAAACGCTTGGTTTCTGACTTGTTCTAAAGGAATTTCTCAGGTAAAATAGATGAAAAGAGAAGAGGTGCGCCAATGAAAACGCCAACGTTTGGAAAAAGAGAAGAGACATTGACCTATCAAACAAGATATGCTGCATACATTATTGTTTCAAAGCCAGAAAATAACACAATGGTTCTGGTACAAGCGCCAAATGGAGCTTATTTTTTACCAGGAGGCGAAATTGAAGGCACCGAAACGAAAGAAGAAGCAATCCATCGAGAAGTGCTAGAAGAATTAGGAATTAGTGTAGAAATTGGCCGTTATTTAGGGGAAGCCGATGAATATTTTTATTCGAATCATCGCCAAACGGCCTATTATAATCCTGGATATTTTTATGTAGCGAATACTTGGCGGCAACTTAGCGAACCCTTAGAAAGGACCAATACTTTACACTGGGTTGCACCAGAAGAAGCAGTCCGTTTATTAAAAAGAGGAAGCCACCGCTGGGCCGTTGAAAAATGGCTAGCGGCAGCATCATAAAATAACGAATAACCCTCAATCTATGTTGATTAGATTGAGGGTTATTGTTATTGAAAAGAATGTTTAAATTAAAACCATTTTTTCAATAATTTGAGCGACACCATCTTCGTCATTACTAGTGGTATGCACATCGGCAATTGTTTTAACATTTTCTGTCGCATTGCCCATCGCAACACCAATCCCAGCGTAATCAATCATGGATAAGTCATTTTCATTGTCACCAATGGCCATCACTTCGTCTTTATTTAAGCCTAAATGGTCTGCCAATTTTGCTAGAGCATTGCCTTTGCTAGCATTTTTATTCATGATTTCATAGTAAAAAGGCGTACTTTTAACAGTCGTATATTTTTCGGTAAAATGTAATGGTAATTTTGCAATGGCAGGATCTAAAACTTCCGGCTCATCAATCATCATCATTTTAATAATGTTCATCTCTGGTGTCATTTCATCCACCGTACGATATTTCAAAGGCATGTTCACTAAAGATGCTTCGTGAATCGTATATTTACCAATATTGCGATTGGCAGTGTAAATAGCGGAATCATCAATTGTATGCAAGTGAGCGCCGACTTTACGAGAATACATTTCAATTTCTAAAAAATCCTCATAACTCAAGGTATAGCGTGAAATAATCGTATTATCTTTGGTTGCTTGGACAAGCGAACCGTTGTAGGTAATCACGAAATCATTTTCACCATATAAGGCTAATTCATCCAATTGTTCTTTCACGCCTGGCAAAGGACGGCCTGTACATAAAACAATACGAACGCCTTGCTCATTTGCTTTTTGGAGCGCTTCTTTGACCCGTGGGGTAATCTTGTGTTGTGAATTTAGCAATGTTCCGTCGATATCAATAGCAACTAACTTAATTGACATAGAATCCTCCTAGAAAACCTATTTTTTTAAAACTAACGCACCATTATGAATGTAACTTGAAAACTCACGATACGTCTCATCAAATAAATCGTAATGTTTTTTATTTCCTTGGTCAAGCATTTCTTTAGGGAAATAGAAACGTTCATCTCCTTGACTCTGACCAGCAAGTGCTGCAACTAGGGGACTGACCGTTGCCAATTCCACTAATGAGCCATCTTTTTGCATCAATTCAATTTGTGTACGATGACGGTCTTTATTTGGACGATAAAAATCGTAAGGTAAATCATAGCTTGAATTAATGGCAGTATAATATTTAGGGTTGAAACCAACTTTTTCAATCAATTCCCTTAAATAAGCAATCGTTGCTGCGCTCTCTTTTTCGTTCGTAAAGGTGGCTGACTTCAGAGGCTTACGCATAAGGAAACGTTTGGCTAAATCACCTAGAATTGAATCAGGCACATCCATCCATTGTGTAAAGTACGTAGAGAGGACGCCATCATCCAATTTTAAATATTCTTGTAAGGTGAAGTCCCCTTTAAAGAATGGTACAAGCAGAGAGGCTTGTAAATCATAGTCAAATTCAGGGTTTTCAAATAATTCTTTCGCCCGATGCAATAAATGATCAAGAATCACTTCCATCCCACGAGAAACAGGGTGGAAATAGACTTGGACATACATTTGATAACGACTAACGATATAGTCTTCCACCGCATGCATCCCATTCATAGCAAAGGCAATGCCTCCTTTGTAGGGTCGAATCACACGTAAAATTCTAGTTAAATCGAAAGTTCCGTATTCCGTCCCTGTAAAGTAAGCATCACGTAACAGATAGTCCATACGATCGGCATCAATTTGACTAGAAATCATTTGCACCACTTGAGGATTTGGGTATTGTTTAGTAATAACGCTGGCGACTTTTTCAGGAAAATCTGCCGAAACACGATTTAAAATTTGATAAACTTCCGTTTCTGGTGAGGTGATGATTTGGACCGTGATTGCTTCATGGTTTGTATCAAAAATATGCTCGAATGTATGTGAATAAGGACCATGACCGACATCATGTAATAAAGCTGCGCAAAGCGTAATCAGGCGCTCGTCGTCATTCCAGCCGTTTTCACCTAATCGTTCCACAGAGTAGTTACGTTGGAAAATCTCACAAATCCGACGTGTAATTTCGTAAACACCCAAAGAATGGGAAAAACGACTATGTTCGGCACCGTGAAACGTAAAAGAAGAAGTGCCTAGTTGCTTAATGCGACGTAATCGTTGCACTTCGGCAGAATTAATAAGGTCTAAAATCACTTGATGTTGGACATGAATATAATTATGGACGGGATCACGAAAAACTTTTTCGATTGGTAATCGTTGCTCTTTATACGGAATCGTCATACGATCTCTCCTTTAATTAAGGCGTTTCGTTGCGCCATTTTTTCCAGCTGGACAGTTAAATTTGTTTGGAACCATTCTGAGGTTATAATTGGTTCGGTTAAGTTTGGATCAATAGATTTTTCAAATTGTTGAGGTAATGCTTCGATTAAACGGGTTTTTACGGCGTCTATTGTTAATGGAGTCTCAATCAGCGTTTCTAAATTTGCCATCACTGCTGGATCAACGGGTGGATAGCCATTTTCACCAAATTGTTCTTGTAAGCCAGCAAGGTAAAAGTCTCGAACCACTTCTCCACGAGCAAGTTGATTGCCGTTAACGCTGATGTAAATCATGACAGCAATACCGTCTTTGACGCGTCGTTGGGCAATCCCTGCAAACTTTTGACCGCCAATACTTAAATCATAAGTACCGGGACAATAGGATGTAGTAATTTCAAAGGCGTCAATCTCTTTCTCCGGAAAACTCTGACGGAGCCAAGCCCACATTAATTCATAAGCCGCATCGATACTTAATTTGTGTTCAGAATTATTTGGTAAAATAAGTGAAACATTTAAAATACCCGAATCGGCAATCACCCCTAAACCGCCGGCATTGCGAACGACTACAGAATAATCGTTTTCTTGCAGAGAAGCGATGCCTTCTTTTAGATGTGGTACACGGGTATCTTTCATGCCAAGAATCATTGCTTGATCCAATTGCCAGAAATGAATGATTGGTTGGTGCTGCATTCCTGAAAAAGTAGTTAAAACATCGGTCAAAGCAAAAGGTAAAAAATAGTCACTGTTTGTTAAACAACCTGAATCAAGGAGCATAAATGATTCGGTGTGAAGGGGAAAAGTTGTGCTCATAAAAAACGTCCTGTCTATTTATAATTACGTCATTTAATACGTTTATTTTCTTACTCTCTCTTATATTATATACAAAAAACGCAAAAAAGCATGTTATATAAACGAATTCTGAAGGAATTCTCTAAAATAGTAAACGGTTTTCTTATTAAATAGATGAAACAAATGCTTGCAACCCGTGAAAAGAGCTTATACAATAAGAAAAGGTACATAAGCAAGGGAAAATTGACTTTAGTTGACAAATACATTGAAAAAGTCAACAATAAGAAAGTTATATTTTGGAAAAGGAGTGACCATTATGGATTTATCAACAGGCGTTCTTGTATCGATTCAACTAAAAACGATTGTCCAACAAGGCAACGAACAAAAAGATTTTTTCTTTGACTTAGAAGGTCAATTAGTAAAAATGGGTGATACATTATACATTCGTTACAAAGAAGAATTATTAGAGGATACAGAACCAACCCCCGTAACCATTAAAATTGAACCAGACGGGCATGTTCAGTTGATTCGTGCCGGTGAATTACGGATGCGTTTAAGATTTGGCTATCAGGAAAAATTAGATACAAGTTATCGAACCCCTTATGGCTTGCTACAGATTAGTACGTTTACCCATAATTTGCGTGTTAGTTTAAAAGACCAACCAATGTCTGGTAAGATTTTAGTTGATTATGATTTATACTCTCAAACAGAGCGAATCGGAGAATATCATTTAGAATTAGAATTTACTGCATAAATATTGCAGAATAGAATTGATTTTTTTTCAATGTTTTTGTATGATAAGGAGTAGACTGTGAAAGGACGTGTACCTCTTGGAAATTAATGTATTTGAAGGGTTAAACAAAAAAGAATTATCCATGATTGAAGTAGCACACGCTATTTTAGAACAACATGCAGATGTAATGGATTTTTCTGATTTAGTTAACCAAATCCAAAATTATCTTGGCAAGTCTGATAGTGAAATTCGTGACCAATTAGCACAATTTTATACAGATTTAAACATCGACGGTAGCTTTATCTCATTGGGAGACAATCGTTGGGGCTTACGTTCATGGTATCCAATCGATTCAATCGATGAAGAAGTTACACATGGCTTGGAAGAAGACGAAGAAGATGCACCACGTCGTAGAAAACGTAAAAAAGTAAATGCCTTCATCACTAATCCAAACGATGAAGATGTAATTGACTATAACGATGACGATCCAGAAGATGCTGAATTAACAAATGATGATGAAGAAGACATCTTGTACGATGATGAAGAAGATGAAGATGAAGAAATCAAAGCATACAACTCTGACTTACAAGAGATTGGTGCAGATTCAGACGATGATGAAGAAGACATTCCACAAATCGAAGAAGATTTAACAATCATTGATGACGATGATGTTGAAGATGAAGACGATTTTGATGACGAATATTCTGAAGAGTAAGAAACCAAAAAGCTTGATTCCTAAGAAGGAGTCAAGCTTTTTAGTTGAATGTCCAAGAAAAATGAGAAAATAGAAAAAATTATTTTCTTGAATAGAAGTACTTGACCTGATGTCCGTTTGCTTGTATTATACTACTTGGGCACCTTTAAGAAGGTCAGAAGTTTGAACGAACTTACAAGCTCCCTATTCGTAATGGATAGGGAGCTTTTCTATTTTTGTTTCTTTTTTATTTGGAGAAACGTAAGAGTTTCAAAGTTGTTTTACTTCTCTCTACAAAATATTATCAAAGAAAGGGTTTTTAACTATTATGACAAAATACATCTTTGTTACAGGTGGCGTGGTTTCTTCTATCGGAAAAGGGATTGTCGCAGCATCTTTAGGACGATTATTAAAAAATCGTGGATTAAAAGTAACGATTCAAAAATTCGATCCATATATTAATGTGGATCCGGGGACAATGAGTCCTTACCAACATGGAGAGGTTTTTGTCACAGATGATGGTGCCGAAACAGACTTGGACTTAGGTCACTATGAACGTTTTATTGATATTAACTTAAATAAATACTCAAACGTAACCACTGGGAAAATTTATTCAGAAGTCTTACGTAAAGAACGTAAAGGGGAATACTTAGGTGCAACAGTGCAAGTTATTCCACACATTACCAATGAAATCAAAGAAAAAATCATGCGTGCAGCGAAAATGACGGATGCCGATGTGATTATCACAGAAGTAGGTGGTACTGTCGGCGACATCGAATCATTACCTTTCCTAGAAGCATTGCGTCAAATGAAAGCTGATATGGGTAGTGACAACGTAATGTACATCCATACAACCTTGATTCCTTACTTAAAAGCGGCTGGTGAAATGAAAACTAAACCAACACAACATAGTGTCAAAGAATTAAGAAGTTTAGGGATTCAACCAAATATTTTAGTGGTCCGTACAGAATTACCTGTTTCTCAAAACACTAAAAACAAATTAGCACAATTCTGTGATGTTAATCCAGAAGCGGTAATTGAATCTCGTGATGTTGAAACATTGTACTCCATTCCATTAGCACTTCAAGCACAAAACATGGATCAAATTGTTTGTGATCATTTAAAATTGGACGCACCGGCTGCAGACATGACTGAGTGGCGTGCATTAGAAGAAAAAGTTCTTAACTTGAAAAAGAAAACAAAAATTGCGCTGGTTGGTAAATATGTTGAATTACCAGATGCCTATATTTCTGTTGTAGAAGCATTAAAACATGCTGGGTTTGATTTTGATTCAGATATCGAAATTGATTGGGTTGATTCACAAGAATTAACTGCTGAAAATGTCGCTGAAAGAATTGGTTCAGCAGATGGTATTTTGGTTCCTGGTGGTTTTGGTGATCGTGGAATTGAAGGAAAAATTGAAGCGATTCGTTTTGCTCGCGAAAATGACGTACCATTCCTTGGCATTTGCTTAGGTATGCAAATGGCCTGTGTAGAATTTGGTCGTAACGTTGTGGGCTTAGAAGATGCTGGTTCTGCAGAAACTAATCCTGACGTGACAAATAACATTATTGATTTAATGGCAGATCAAGAAAACATCGAGAATTTAGGTGGTACACTACGTTTAGGTTTATATCCATGTAAATTGAAAAAAGGAACGAAAACTGCGGCAGCATACGGAAATGAAGATGTTGTACAAGAACGTCACCGTCATCGTTATGAATTTAACAACAAATACCGTCAATTATTTGAAGAAAATGGCTTAGTCTTCTCTGGAGTTTCACCAGATAATCGTTTAGTTGAAATTGTTGAAATTCCTGAAAAACAATTCTTTGTGGCTTGTCAATTCCACCCAGAATTAATTTCTCGTCCAAATCGCCCACAACGCTTAATCAAAGGATTCGTTGGTGCAGCTTTGGCAAATAAAGAAAGTAAATAAGTAAAAATGGACGAAGTGATTCAGTTCACTTCGTCCATTTTTAATCTAAAAAAGTACGGGGCTCATGATGAGCCCCGTACTTTTTATGCTGCTTTATTTTCGTCTGGTTTAGAACTACTTTCAGGTGGTTGCGGTGGTTCTTGTGAACTAGAACTTGATGGTTCAGGTGGTTGTTCCGATGTTGCCGGTTGCTCTGCTGAGGAAGAGCTTGCCGGTTGTTCGGTTGATGGTGGCGCTTCAGAGGAAGAAGGCGCACTTTCTGAACTAGAACTTGATGAACTTTCCGCTTCTTTTGTGGAAGAGGATTCCACCGTACTGCTAGATTCCGGCTGTGGTGCTGAAGAGGTAGTACTTGGTAAAACTTGTACATTTGGTACCTCATAGGCATCTTTCACGTATAATTCATTACCTACCCGCACAACACTGTCTGGCTGCACCCAGTCATCGTTTGAAACATTTTGAGACAAGTAACTCATTATTTCACGATAAACATCCGAGGCAATTCCATAGTATTCTTGATAGATTGGTGTATTTCGATCATTGTATCCAGTCCAAACAGAAACGGCATAGTGTGTTGTATAACCAACAAAGGTACTATCCGGGGCAATTCCTTTTTCTGTTGTGCCCATTCGCGCTAAATCTTCATCAGTATAGTTAGAAGTCCCTGTTTTGGCCGCTTGGATTAAGCCTGGAATGGCACCGTTAAATCCTGTTCCGCCGTTTAAAACATCTTTTAACATATCCGTCATCATATAGGCGGTAGAGTCTTTCATCGCACGTTTGCCATCAGGTTGATAATCAACGCTAGTTCCATCATTGAAAACGACTTTGTTTACGTAATACGGTTTGTTGTAAATCCCGTTATTGGCGAAAGCCGCATATGCTGCTGCTAATTTCAATGAGGAAATCCCGTATTTATCGCCATCTACGTCGCTTGTGTTACTTGAAATGGCATTCGACGCTTCTAAGTTTTTATAGTCAATTCCTAGTCCTTTAATGAAAGGCATGATGTTTTCTTTACCAACTTCATCAAACGTCTGGACTGCGGTCGTGTTACGAGAACCCATAATCGCACGGCGCATAGTAATGACGCCTTGATATGTTAAATCAGAGTTGAAGACATCAATGTCGGTACCAGGATATTTCGTTGGCTTATCCACCATGAGGCGACCTGTCGAATAATTTAAATTCTCAATTGCGGGACCATAATCCATGATTGGTTTCACGGTTGAACCAACATCACGTTGGGTGTTAACAGCTAAATTGTTTCCTAATTGTACATCATCAGGAATGTGACGACCACCAATCTGTGCTCGGACTTGTCCAGAGGCAACATCAATAACGGTTGAAGCCACTTGCATTTTATCATCTGGAAACGCAACGTATTGATCACTGTTGACAATATCGTAAAGTTGTTTTTGGGCATTCATATCTAAGTTTGTGTAGATATCTAGTCCGTCTGTGTAAACATTTTTACCAGTTTTTGCTTTCACTTCATTGATTACTTCTTTGACGTAATTATCTACGACTTTTCGATTGTCATCACTGGCTTTTAATGGAACTAAGCCTTCATCGATTGGGGTAGCTTTGGCTTTTTCGTACTCTGCTTTCGAGATTTTTTTATTGTCGTACATTGTGTAGAGTACGACATCCCGGCGTTCTTTAGCAGTATCTGGTTTTGTATAGGGATCATATGAGTTTGGCGCTTGTGGCATTCCTGCCAGTAGGGCCGTTTGTGGTAAATCAAGTTCAGATAAATGTTTACCATAATAATTTTCAGCCGCTGTTTCCATTCCATAGAAACCATTCGCCATGTAGACTTTGTTAATGTAGTAAGTTAAAATTTCTTCTTTTGATTTTTCACGTTCTAAACGAACAGCCATCCATGCTTCTTGTGCTTTCCGTTTCAAGGTTTGGTCAGATTCTTTTGTAGAGAAGTAGGACAATTTAATTAATTGTTGGGTTAAGGTACTTCCGCCTTGTAATCCACCATTTTTGACATTTGAAAGGGCAGAACCGATAATCCGAATCGGATCCACACCAATGTGTTTATAGAAACGACGGTCCTCGACAGAAACAATGGCATCTTTTAATAATTGAGGCACATCATTTGGTTGAATTAATTCACGCTTTTCTGCGCCTAAATCCTCAAAAATTTCATTATTAATATCGTAAAGCTTCGATGAAACTGTCGCATTCAGTTTGTCATCTTCTAATTTTGGGGCTTGTCGTGCATAGAACCAAAAAAGACCAACGCCTGCTAAAAAAGCGACCATCCCAGCGATAAGTAAGCCAAGAAAGATTTTTAAAACAAGCCGTTTTTTCTTTTTCGGCGGTTGTGTCTTTTTCTTGTAACTCGACTTCGATGAGGTGTTGGATGCATGTCTAGCAGCTCGCGAGCCTGAATTTGCGGTTGGCATAAATAGCAACTCCTTTGTTATACTTTCAAAACTTTATGAATCTAGTGTGTCTGAATATATTGTTCCACTGCGTCGAGATAAGGGATTCGCGGTGCGATTCCAAAAGATAATTCAATTCCTTCTTTCTCGATGAGTGCAAGCGGCATAGATTTTTTTCCAGTAACTGTTTGGTTTTTCCAATGCGTTATTAGATTTTCACCACTAAAAAAGAAGCAGCGTTTTAAGCTTGAAAACCATAATAGCACAAAACAAATCCCTTGTTGTGCTATACATTGTTCCATATGATCAATTTGATGTTGATGAAAATTTTTAAAGGGAAAGGACGTGGTATTTTTCGTTTCTTTCGCTTCAAAATCTATGTAACGGCCTTGATATACACCGTTATAATCAGTCGTTGAAGCTTGTCTAAAGTAGGCCTCCTTAATAACAGCCGCACTTCGTTTGGGATAATCTACTTTAACAATTTGAACAGGAGTGGGTTTCTTATGAACGACTGCTTGCTTATTCAATAGATAATATTGATTGCTTTGATTGATCGCTTCTTCGAAATCCATCCCGCGATTACCAAATTCAACGGGGCGTTTCTTTTTTACTTGTTTTTTTGGTGATTGTGCTTCATGATGATTATAAGGTATTCCGTTAGGATAATGGAACGTCACGTTTATCACACTCCTAGCCTGTATTATACCAAAAAAAAGACCTGAAAGAAAAGGGATGACTTATGGAAATGATAAAAACCCTCTATGTCACCGGTTATCGCAGCTTTGAATTGGGGATATTTCAAGGAAAAGACCCGAAAATCACAGTTATTAAAAATGTCTTAAAAAAAGAGTTAGCCAGTTATATTGAAGCGGGAGTAGAATGGATTTTGATTTCTGGCAATTTAGGTGTTGAACTTTGGACAGCTGAAGTAGTTGGGGAATTAAAAACGGAATATCCAGAAGTCCAGCTAGGTTTGCTTTATCCATTTAAAGACTTTGGCAATAATTGGAATGAACAAAATCGAGAACTGTTAACGAAAGCGGAAAGTTTGGCTGATTATATCAACTCAGTAAGTCACCAGCCCTATCAATCGCCAGCACAATTAAAAATGCATACAAAATTTCTTTTGGAACATTCTGGGGGCAGCTTACTTATTTATGACAAAGAGTACCCTGGCAAAACGGAGTATTTTTTAAAGGATGCACAACATTTTTCGGAACGAGAACCCTATGATATTCGCTTAATTACAATGAATGATTTACAAAACTCGGTGATTGATTAGAGAATCTGTTTGATTTTCTAGCTATTTTTCGTTACAATAGTATTTGTGGAACTATGAAATTTTCTATCGTAAATAAACAAATGAGGTGTAAACATGGCAAATTTAGTATATAGTCCTAAAGACATTTTACAAAAAGAATTTAAAACGAAAATGATGAACGGGTATGACCCAATTGAAGTAGACGAATTTTTAGACAATGTCATTAAAGACTACGAAGCTTATAATAAAGAATTATTAAGCTTGCAAGAAGAAAACAGCCGCTTAATGGCAAAATTAGACCAATTATCAAAAGCCCAACCAACGCCTCGTGTTGCTCAAGAAGTACCAAAAAGTGCAGCAGTGACCAACTTTGATATTTTAAAACGTTTATCAAACTTAGAGCGTGAAGTTTTTGGTAAAAAGTTAGATGAAACACCTTCAACACCTGTAACGCCTTCTGCACCGTCAATGACTGCAGAACCAGCGAACCATGATGTTGATAATGCACAAACACGTCAATTTTAACAAGACAATTTAAGTCAAGTTTTCACGAGAAACAGAAAGCATTTGTTAGAATAGCGGACACTTGTTGTAGTGTATAAATTTTTGCTGTTCGTCTAAACAGATTTGTAATTTTCGGGTGATCGCGGTTTGCTTTTGCAAGCTGAGGAAAGTCCATGCTCGCACAAGCTGAGATGCTTGTAGTGTTCGTGCTTAGCGAAATCATAAGCTAAGGTACTCTTTTAGAGTAACGGCAGGAAAAATGACTAAGGTTTCGACTATGTCAAAGTATCCTTGAAAGTGCCACAGTGACGAAGCGATGTGGGAAACTCCATCGGTGGAACGCGGTAAACCCCTCGAGCGAGCAACCCAAACAATGGTAGGGGCGCTCTTCTAAAGGAAATGAACGAGTAGAAGAGGCAGAGTTTACTCTGCAGATAGATGATGACCGTCACCAATTTTTCCTGAAGAATTGGTGATACAGAACATGGCTTATAGAAAATTACAAGTAATTCAGGAAGACCTTCCAACGTAGTTGTGAAGGCTTTTTTTACGAAAAGAATAAAAAAATGTTAAAATAAAGAAACTGAGATAAAAGTAGTAAGCTGTCTGTTCTAAAGAGGCCGGGACAGGACCGTTTAGTTCAGAGAAAGCGGACAATTACAAAAAACAAGCGGAGCAGTAGTCGGCAGGACTGTTAGCTTCAGACAATAAAAAAGAGTCAAGAAGGAGTTTTTATGACGAAAGAAAAAACATTCAAACTTGTTGCAACAGCTGCTAGTGGCTTAGAAGCATTAGTTGGAAAAGAATTGCGTGATTTAGGGATTCCCTGTGAAGTAGAAAATGGCCGGGCCGTCTTTGAAGGCACTGTTGAAACAATTGCTACTGCCAATTTATGGCTACGGACAGCAGATCGGATTAAAATCGTCGTTGGCGAATTTAACGCCTATAGTTTTGATGAATTATTTGAAAAAGTTAAAGCACTTCCTTGGGAAGATTATTTGCCTTTAGATGCAGAATTTCCAGTTGCAGGTAAATCAATTAAGTCAAAATTGTATAGTGTTCCTGATTGCCAAGCCATCACCAAAAAAGCCATTGTTAACCGTTTAAGAGAAGTTTACCATCGTCCAGCGACGGTGCCTTTAACCGAAACAGGAGCTTTGTTTAAATTAGAAGTGGCTCTTCTAAAAGATAAAGTGACGTTGACGTTGGACACGACTGGACCAAGTTTATTTAAACGAGGCTATCGCATTGAAAAGGGGGGCGCACCTCTTAAGGAAAACATGGCAGCTGCTTTAGTGATGTTGACCAATTGGCGCAAAGATCGTCCTTTTTATGATCCAGTTTGTGGTTCTGGAACGATTTGTATTGAAGCAGCATTAATTGGCCATAACATTGCCCCTGGCTTTAATCGTAGTTTTACTTGTGAAACATGGGATTGGGTTGATCCAGCAATTTTTGAAAAAGTACGTAACGAAGCCGAGGCAAAGGCAGACTACGATGTTGAATTAGATATCTGTGGTTCAGATGTTGATGGGCGAATGATTGAAGTCGCACGAGCGAATGCTGAGGAAGTTGGTTTAGGTGATTCAATTACCTTTAAACAATTGGCCTTAAAAGATTTTACAACCGAGAAGGAATATGGTGTAATGGTAGCTAACCCGCCTTATGGTGAGCGTTTAGGAGAAGAGGAAAGTGTTCGCCGTTTGTATAAAGAAATGGGCCATGTTTTCCGTCCGTTAACTACTTGGAGCAAGTATATACTGACGAGTGATCTTGCTTTTGAAGAATATTATGGTGCCAAAGCTACTAAAAAACGGAAGCTTTACAACGGAGCCTTACGAACAGATTTATTCCAATACTGGGGAACACGTCCACCAAGAAAACCACGGGAAGACTAAGAAAGCTGGTGTAAAAAATGAAGGAAGCTGTATTTTTACAAGAAGTGAAAGAAATTCAATTACTAAAAAATGCCTTGACATTATTAGACTGGGATTCATCAACTGGGATGCCAGAAAAAAGTAGTCCTTTTCGAGGAGAAGTAGAAGGGTATTTAACCGGATTATATTTTGAACGAAGTATTGGCCCAGTTATTCAAGAAGCATTGGCCTATTTTGAGACACGCCCTGAAGAATTATCTGAATTAGGGAAACTGGTTTTTGAAAAAGTAAAAGAAGAATATGCTTTGAATAAAAATGTTCCAGCTGAACGTATGCAAGAATATGTTAAAGTATTAAACCAAGCACATACAGATTGGCTAAAAGCACGCGCTGCACAAGATTTCGGCTTGTTAGAAGAAACCTTAACGAAGGTCGTTGCGTTTCAAAAGGAGTTCATTCCTTATTGGCAAAAAGAAGAAAAAACACCGTACGATGTGTTATTAAATCAATTTGAACCGGGGATGACGGTTGAGAAGCTAGACCAAGTATTCGACCAAGTAAAACAAGGGATTCAAGAAATTCGGACCGTTTTAGCGGAAAAAGGTACGCCGCCTAGAACTGACTTTTTATCTAGAAAAATGACCAAAGAACAACAACGCCGTTTTGTGATTGGTGTGGTTGAACAATTAGGCTATGATTTTTCAAAAGGCCGATTAGATGATACAGTTCATCCATTTATGACAGCTCTAAATCGAAATGATGCGCGGATTACTACGCGCTGGGAAGAAAATAATTTCTCAATGGCAACATTTGGTGTGATTCATGAAGCGGGTCATGGGATGTACGAACAAAATTTTGATCCTAAATTTGACTTTACGCCACTAAGCGAAGGTGCCTCTATGGGGATTCACGAATCACAATCGCTCTTTAATGAAATTATCATTGGTAGCAACCGGGCTTTTTGGCAAAAACAATACCCGTTTTTCCAAGAATGCGCAGAAGGCACTTTTGATGATATTACTTTTGAAGATTTTTATGCTTCTTTAAAAGAAACGAAAGCAAGTTTGATTCGGATTGATTCCGATAGTCTCACCTATCCTTTGCATATCATTATTCGTTATGAAATTGAAAAAATGTTATTTAATGGTTCTTTGGAAGTCGCTGATTTGCCAAAAGTGTGGAACGAAAAATACCAAGAGTACTTAGGCGTCTCACCTGGAAATGATTTAGAAGGTGTCCTTCAAGATGTTCATTGGTCTGGAGGTAGCTTTGGTTATTTCCCATCTTATGCCTTGGGTTATATGTACGCCGCGCAACTATTTCACGCAATGAAACAAGAATTATCTGTTGATGAAATTTTAGCTTCGGAGGATTATTCTGATATCCGTAAATGGTTAACACAACATATTCATCAGTACGGCGCTTCACGTAAACCAAATCAATTAATTTATGATGCAACGGGGGAAGAATTGAATCCTAGTTATTTAATTGATTATATGAAAGCTATTTATTTTGATGTTTATCATGTGCAATAAGTGAAACAAGCAAGGGGAAGTGGACAACAACAATGTTATCAATTCGTGAATATTTAGAAGCTGGTGAAACAACGATCTCAAACTTACTATTTGATCATTACCAAAAAATTGGTTTGAAAGATGATGAATTTCTCTTTTTACTGCAACTTTTTCGTTCGCAAAATGCAGGCGATTTATTTCCAGACTTAATGGCGATTGCAGAGACGATGGGTAAAACGCCAGATACGATTTATAAGTTATTAAATCAATTGGTTTCTCGCGGTTTTATTCGAATTGAAACACAACAAAACCAAAAAGGTCAAATGATGGATACGTATGATTTACTGCCTGTTTTTCAAAAGATTCAATTATTTTTACAAACGAGCAAAGAAAAACAAGTTGTCGCAAACCACGAAGATGAAATTAAACAGCTTTACCAAGGCTTTGAAAAAGAATTCGGACGTCCACTTTCACCAATTGAATTAGAAATGATTGGTCAGTGGTTGAACACAGACCATTATTCCCCTGAATTAATCCGGTTAGCGTTGCGAGAAGCCGTTTTAAATCAGGCGTATAGTTTGAAATATATTGATCGTATTTTACTTGCGTGGGAGCGTAAAAATATTACCACCAAAGAACAAGTGGCTGCTGATCAGAAAAAACGAAAAGATTCTATGATTCAAAATGAGATTGAACAACAAGGTCAGGCACAAGAATCGTTACCAAAGGTTACATTACACAATTGGTTAAATCCAGAAGACAGTGAATAAAAAGGAGGTGGGCCATGCTATCACAAGAGAAAACAATGGAAGCTATTGAAATTATGTATGAGATGTTTCCAAATGCAGAATGTGAATTAAAACATAAGAATCCTTTTGAATTATTAATTGCTGTGATTTTAAGTGCGCAAGCAACCGATGTATCGGTAAATAAAGCGACTCCTGGTTTATTCGCAGCTTTTCCAACACCAGAAGCTTTAGCAGCTGCACCGGTGGAGGAGATTATTGCTAAAATAAAAACCATTGGCTTATATCGCAATAAAGCAAAAAATATTAAAGCGTGCGCACAACAACTTTTAGAACGTTTCAATGGAGAAGTTCCGCAAACCAGAGATGAACTGGTCAGTTTACCTGGCGTGGGGAGAAAAACAGCCAATGTAGTAATGGGAGATGCTTTTGGTGAACCGGCTTTTGCAGTAGATACACACGTGGAACGAGTGTCCAAGCGCCTTAGAATTTGTAAGCTAAATGCGAATGTTACTGAAGTTGAGCAAACCTTAATGCGTAAAGTTCCGAAAGAACTCTGGGTGAAAACGCACCATACCATGATTTTCTTTGGGCGTTATCACTGCCTAGCAAGAGCGCCTAAATGTGAAGCCTGTCCGCTACTCTATATGTGTCAAGAAGGCAAAGAACGGATGAAAGGGAAATAACATATTTTTTCCTAAGAAAGCGAGCCACAAGTCCAACCGACTTGTGGCTCGCTTTCTTTTTTGATTTTTAAGAAACACAACAAATGATTGCGGTTTCTTAAAAATTGATTTAGTATAGACAGTGTGGTATATACTAGGGAATTTATTTTTTGAAGAAAGTTAGGCGATGAAATGACAGAAAATGCACCTAAATTTAAGCAAATTTCTGCAGAAATTGAAAAGAAAATTCGAGATGGTCTGTATGTAAGTGCACAAAAATTACCTTCAGAGTATGATTTAGCTAAAGAATACAACTGCAGTCGCTTGACCATTCGTAAAGCGATTGATGATTTGATTCGCAAAAATATTTTGGTAAAACGACATGGTAAAGGTAGTTATGTGATGTCACAAGCGAAAATTCAAAGTGGTCGCGCTGGCTTACAAGGTTTTACTGAGGCAGCCAAAGCTTACGGGAAAAAAAGCCAGACAGAAGTCATTTCCTTTGAAGAAGTAGTACATCCCGATGAGAAAATTCGGGAGGCGCTCCAAGTAGGCAAAAATGAGGCAATTTATGAACTGATTCGCCGCCGAATGTTAGACGGCGAGCCAATGACAGTTGAAAAAATTTATTTGCCACAGGCATACGTACAAGGCCATACGAAGCAAGACTTCGAGGGCTCTCTTTTCTGCTTAATCGAGAAAAACGTCGAGATTGCTTATTCGCATCAAGAAATTGAAGCAATTTTAGTTGAAGCGGAAATTTCAGAATTATTGAATGTTCCTGTGGGCCAACCACTTTTACAAGTCCACTCTATCACCTATGCGCTTGATGCAACCCCCATTTTATATGATGTCTCTTTATATCGAGCAGATCGGTACACGTTTAAAAACACACTGACCCGCTATAGCCCGTCTGAAAACAACCAAGTGGAGCTAGGAGGTTCTTGGAACGAATGAAGATAAAAGAAGAAATAGCCGCTCAAAAAGATTTATTTTATGAAGACTTAAACAAAATTATGGCGATTCGAAGTGTGAAAGGGTCGCCTAAAAAAGAGGCACCTTTTGGCGAAGGACCGAAAAGAGCCTTGGAAGAAACGCTGAAACTTGCAGAGCGTTATGGCTTTCAAACTGAGATTGTCAATGACGCAGTTGGCTATGCGCAATGGGGAACAGCGGAAGAATATCTGGGGATTATTGGTCATTTAGACGTAGTACCAGAAGGTTCTGGCTGGTCAGTGCCACCCTTTCAATTAACGAAAAAAAATCAACGTTTGTATGGTAGAGGAATTCTAGATAATAAAGGTCCTATCTTGGCTTGCCTGTATGGAATGAAATTACTGAAAGAACTTGGTTACCAACCAAAGAAAACCATTCGCTTAATGTTTGGCACGGATGAAGAAAGTGGGAGTGGAGATATCCCCTTATATTTAGAGAAGGAAAACGCACCCGTTTTTGGATTTACTCCAGATTGTAAATATCCAGTAGTTTATGGGGAGCGAGGGATTGTTAATTATGAAATCACAACGACCATCCCAGATGATTCAAGTGAACAAATTGGTCAGATTATGGGTGATCAAGCAAAAGACCATGTGCCTGATCAATTAAGTGTGGTGATTGCGGGAAAAACAACGGCAATCACGGGAAAACGTGCTCCTTCCAATGCGCCAGAACTAGGCAAGAACGCGATTACTTTATTGGCACAGAAAATTAGCGAGGAACAGTTAGTCAAAGGAAATTTATTACAGTATTTCGACTGGTTAACCGCTAGTTTTCACGAAAAGCACTATGGCGAAGGAGTAGCTCTGGACTTTAAGGATCAGGATAGCGGGCAATTGATTTTAACGCCCTATGCGTTGGAAAAACGAGGACAGCAATTGGTGTTATCATTGGCCGTGCGTTATCCTGTTTCTATTACAGAAAACGAAGTAACCACGCAGCTAACGAAGGCACTATTTCCAGAAAGTGAAGTGACCGTCATCCGCCGCCTCCCTAGTACGCTGTTTCCAAAAGATGAGCGCAATGTTCAAAAACTAACCAAGGTTTATGAACAAATTACTGGCTTAGATGGGACGCCAGTCACAACTACAGGTGCTACGTATGCTCGCTTTATGCCGAATATCGTTGCTTTTGGTCCATCATTTCCTGGTCAAAAAGGCATTGCGCATAACCAAGATGAATATATGGATGAAAAAGATTTACTGCTTAATCTGGAAATCTATATGCAAGCGATGATTGCATTAACAGAAGCATAAAACCAATAGAAGATACACGTATGAGAAGAAGCCAATGTGTTTCGTAGAGGTCGCATACGTGTATCTTCTATTTTTCTGTATAAAATTTCATTTTCAGTATATACAAAACAGTATATACTAGTTTATAATGGTGGAGAAATGTAAGCGTTAACGAAAGGGCGGATGGAAAATGACTTGGGGTGCAATTGCGACATGGCGGATGGCACATGATGGGTTACTAAAAGCTACAGAAGAATTACAACAAGGAGGTGCTGCAGGCACGGCCGTGGAACAATTAATTAAAGAAGTAGAAGACTATCCTTTTTATAAGTCAGTGGGCTACGGCGGTTTACCTAATGAGGAAGGGATTTTAGAAATGGATGCTGCCTATATGGATGGAGACACATTTGCAATTGGTGCTGTGGCAGGAATTACAGATGTTAAAAATCCGATTTCAGTGGCTAAAGCATTAAGTAAAGAGAAGTTTAATAGTTTTCGTGTTGGCGCAGGTGCAACGAAATATTCAATGTTGCACGGTTTTGAAAGAAAGAATATGTTGACAGAACGCGCTAATCAATGGTGGCAAAAGCGTTTAAAAGAAATTCAGGAAAATCAGTTGAACCCCTATGATGGGCATGATACTGTCGGCGCTATTACGTTAGACCAAACAGGATCAATGGCAGCTGGCACTTCCAGTTCGGGACTCTTCATGAAAAAAGCAGGACGTGTTGGTGATTCACCACTGTCAGGTTCTGGTTTTTATGTTGATAGCGAAATTGGTGGTGCTGCGGCTACAGGATTAGGTGAAGATTTAATGAAAGGCTGTCTTTCTTATGAAATCGTCCGTTTAATGGGGGAAGGGCGCTCGCCACAACAAGCATGTGATCAAGCGGTCTATGCTTTTCACGAAAAATTGATCCAACGTTATGGGAAAGCAGGAGCTTTTTCACTGGTGGCCATGAACAAACAGGGAGACTGGGGCGTAGCTACGAATGTGGAATTTACTTTTACGGTTGGTACTGATATGCAGCAACCAGAAATTTATATTGCAAATCCAGGCAAGAATCATACCACAGAGATTCAGCCGATTTCACAAGAATGGTTAGCTGCCTATGAAAAAAGAATCAAAGCACCAATTGAATAAATGAGGAGAGTGAAGGAACATGAGTAAAAAACAAATTTATCTTTTTTGTGATGCAGGAATGTCTACAAGTATTATGGTGAATAAAATGATGGAAGTGGTTGAAAAACATCAAATGCCTTTAATGATTACTGCTTTTCCTATTGCAAGAGCACAAGAAGTGGTTGAAGCAGAGAAGCCTGTTGCTATTTTATTAGGACCACAAGTCCGTTTTTTATTAGAAAAAACAAAAGAACAATTTGCTCCTCAAGGGATTCCTGTCGCTGCAATTGCGCCAGAAATTTATGGCATGATGGATGGCGAAAAAGCATTGAAAGAAGCGCTGCGGTTAATTAAGCAAAATAAAAAATAATAGATAGGAGTGACGACCGTGCAAAAATTTTTGGATTGGTTAGAGCGCGTATTGACCCCTTTGGCAAAAGTGATAGGAGAAAATAAGTATTTAGTAGCGATTCGTGATGGCTTCCTTTTATCAACGCCCTTGTTGATTGTTGGTTCGGTCTTCTTATTAATTGCTAATTTTCCTTTGCCACAATGGGATACTTGGATGTCTCATTTGCTTGGTAAAGACTGGGCGACAATGATGTCTGTTCCAGCTAGTGCTAGTTTTGATGTAATGACCATTCTGGCCGTTGTCGGTATTGCCTATAGTTTAGGGAAACAATTCAATGTGGATGCAATGCAAGCAGGAATTATCGCATTGGTTTCATTTTTTATTGTAACGCCTTATCAAACATTATTTACACCGGAAAATAGTTCAAAGGTTTATGAAGTTACTAGTTTACCTTTAAAATGGATGGGTTCCAGTGGCTTGTTTTTAGGAATGATTGTCGCATTAATTGCGACTCGTTTATTTGTGGCCATTGTTCGTAAAGGGTGGACAATAAAAATGCCAGAAGGAGTGCCACCAACAGTGGTTAAGTCTTTTGAGGCCCTGATCCCGAGCTTTTTAGTTGTTACTCTCATGTTTTTAGTCAATTGGCTGGCTGCTTTAACTCCTTATGGTAATTTACAAGATGTTATTTTTGAATTTCTACAAACGCCCTTATTGAGTCTTGGTAATACCTTAGGTGCAATGAGCATTGCTTATTTATTTTTACACTTCTTTTGGTTCTTTGGCATTAACGGAGGTAGCGTGGTTGGCGCAGTCTTTAATCCTGTTTTGCGGGCATTGTCTGTTGAAAATTTACAAGCATTCAAAGACGGCCATGAAATTCCCAACATCATCACTGGACAATTTCAAGATATGTTTGCAACATTTGGTGGCGCCGGTTCCACACTCTCATTAATCATTGTGATGGTCTTATTCTGTAAAAGTCAACGAATTAAAAAGCTTTCGCAACTTTCACTAATTCCTGGTGTTTTTGGGATTAACGAACCAATCATTTTTGGGTTGCCAATTGTTTTAAATCCAATCCTTTTAATTCCATTTGTCTTAGTACCCGCAATTAATATTATTATTGCCTATTTTGCTATGGATTGGGGCTTAGTTCCATTGACGAATGGTATTCAATTGCCGTGGACGACCCCACCAATTATCTCAGGATTTTTAGTCAGCGGTTGGCAAGGATCAATTCTGCAAGCTCTCTTATTGGTACTAGGAATGTTCATTTACTATCCTTTTATTCGAGTTATGGATGACCAATATTTACGTGAAGAATGGAAAGCACAAGAAGAAGAGAGTGAAGAAATTGATTTTGATTCCTTTGACTTTGATGATTTATAAATAAGGAGGAAATAGGCGTGAAAAAAATCCTTTTAGTCTTAAACCACAGTTTAGCAGGATTTGGCAGTGATGAACAAGCTCAGCTGAAACCAAGTGGTAAAAAAGCTCCCTTAGGTCCAGGGGTAACATTGCTACCATTTTTACAGAAGCAAGGAGCGGAAATTGTTGCGACACTTTATTGTGGTGACCAATATTATTTGGAAAACGAGGAAGAGGTAGCAAAGAAATTTATTGGCTTTGCAAAAAAGTTTCATGCCGATGCGGTTCTTTGCGGACCAGCCATGCATTATCCTAATTTTGGAGAAATGGCTGCTCGTCTAGCTTGTAAGTTTAATGCTGCGGGCATTCCTGCAATTGCAGCGATGGCAGAAGAAAATCCAGCAGTCAGTCACTATTATCAGCAAGTGCCAATTGTGAAGATGCCCAAAAAGGGTGGCATTGGTTTAAATAATTCGTTTAAACAAATGGCGCAATTGGTCGTGGCAAAAGCAAATGGAAAAGAAACCAAACAGTTAGAAGAAACGAGTTGTTTTTAATTGTTGATAATCTAAAGAGAAATCCAGAATGAACGCATGATTGTGTTCGTTTTGGATTTTTTGCTTTTGTTTAGCGAATGTATGTTCTATAATAGGGAGGCAGATAGGTGGGATTACGTGAAATCAACGAGAAAAATTGCGGTTCGTCAAGTGGTCGAATTTATTTTAAGGCGGGGAAGTATCGATTCTCGCCATGTGAGTGAACATACACCACAAGAAGGTAGTCGCCTTCATCGAATGTTGCAAAAGGAAGCGGGGAGCCTTTATCAAAAGGAAGTATCTTTAAAAATTGAGGTGCCTTTAAATGGCCATAATTATTGTGTAGAAGGTCGTGCAGACGGCATTTTTGTGAAAGAAACTGGGCAAGTGGTCATTGATGAAATTAAAACATCCGAGCCAGCGTTTGAAGAATTGCCGCCAGAAAAGGTCGAATTGTTTTGGTATCAAGTGATGTGTTATGGTCACATGTATTGCCAACAAGAACAACTTTCTGAAATAACGCTTCAACTCACTTATTATCAGACCATCACAAAACAAATCACACGACAAGAACGCCATTTTACAGAAGCTGCATTAGCGGAGTTTTTTACTGATTTGATGAAGCGCTATGAACAGTGGGTAATTTTTAAAGAAGAGTGGCGTATTTTGAGAAATAAATCATTAAAAAATCTTAGTTTTCCTTACGGGGAGTATCGCAAAGGGCAACGAGAATTGGCGGTAGCCGTCTATAAAACAATTCTTAGTAAACAGCGGCTCTTCGTGGAAGCACCAACTGGAACAGGCAAGACAATGTCCACTCTTTTTCCAGCAATGAAAGCAATTGGTGAAGAAGAAGGTGAACGGATTTTTTATTTAACAGCTAAGACCATCACGCGGCAAGTGGCTGAAGATGCCGTCAAAGCGCTGTCCGAAAAACAAGCGCAAACTAAGAGTATTACGTTGACAGCAAAAGATAAAATTTGTTTTTTAACTGAACGAAATTGTACGCCAGAACATTGCCCGTTTGCTGACGGCTATTATGATCGTTTAAATGAGGGACTGTGGGATTTATTACAACATGAAAATCATTTAACGAGAGAGGTTATTGAACGGTATGCACAAAAGCACCAATTGTGTCCATTCGAGTTGTCGCTAGATGCAAGTCTTTGGTGTGATTTAATTATTGGCGATTACAATTATCTATTTGACCCAACGGTTTATTTGCGGCGCTTCTTTGAAGAACCCCAAAGTGCAGAAGAGAATATTTTTTTAGTGGATGAAACCCATAATTTGGTTAATCGTTCACGGGAGATGTATTCGGCCGCTATTTCTAGGAATGCGGTTTTGCAAATTCAAAAAAGATTGCAAAAAGAATCTGTTCAATTAAAAAGAGCTTGTCAAAAAGTCTTAACTACGTTTGATGATATTGAAGCAATCTGCGAAGAAAAAGACACGGATTTTTTTGCCCAACGCGCGCCAATTGATTCATTAGTTAAACAGATACATCGATTAACAGAAGTAATTGCAGAATGGTTGCCAGAAAATCAACACATTGAGGAATTGGCGTCGATTCTCAGTTTTTATTTTGATTGTTTAAGTTATCTTCGAATCAGCGAGTATTACGACAACGGCTTTTATACGTCTATTTCTTTGCGAAACTATGACTGCGTTGTGAAACAATTTTGTGTCGATCCGGCTTATTTATTGTCACAACGATTAGATAAAGGGAAAGCGAGTATCTTATTTTCAGCAAGTTTAACACCTCTGAATTATTATCAAGAAGTGCTTGGTGGAGGTGAAGAAAGCCTACGTTATCGGATTCCGTATCCTTTTCCAGAAGAAAATCAATTGTTGATGATTGGTAGTCATCTTCAAACAACCTATAAAAACCGTGAAAAAAGTTATCCACAGATTAGTGAACTTTTAGGGAAGTTAAGTGAAACAAAAACAGGTAATTATTTAATTTTCTTCCCTTCTTATGCCTATATGGATGATGTCTATCAAGTATTTAGCCAACGCTACCCGCAAGTAAAAACTCAAATTCAGGGAACGGACTTAAACGAAAAAGAGCGAGAAGCATTTTTAGCTGAATTTAAAGAGAATCCTCAAGAAACTTTCATCGGTTTTTGTGTTTTAGGTGGTATATTTTCAGAAGGAATTGACTTGAAAGGTACCCGATTGATTGGTACGATAATTGTTAGTGTCGGGCTACCACAAATGAATCCGGAGCAAGAACTGATTCGCACTTTTTATCAAGAAGAGCGAGGGCAAGGGTTTCAATTTGCGTATCAAATTCCTGGCATGAATAAAGTCTTGCAAGCGGCTGGACGTGTCATTCGAGATGCGCGAGATAAAGGCTTTGTGTTGTTATTAGACGAACGATTTGAATTACCAAGTGTCCAGCGTTTCTTTCCGCCGCATTGGTTGGCGCATCGAAAGGCAAACACCAATGAACAACTTATTCAACAAGTGAAACAATTTTGGTTAAAAAATAAAGAAAACAAAGGAGGAAACAAATGAAGACCATTTTAGTCCTTCATACAGGTGGAACCATTTCCATGTCGAAAGTAGCAGGAGGAAGTGTTGCCCCGAATGAAAAAAATCCGTTGATGGAACAAGAAGCATTATTTTCTGGCAAGGTTCATTTAGTTGTCGAAGATATTTTTAATATTCCCTCACCACACATGACCTTAGAACGGATGTTTCAATTAAAAGAACGGATTCAAAAAGCTTATTCTGAACCAATTGATGGCGTGGTTATTACGCATGGAACAGATACATTAGAAGAAACAGCTTATTTTTTAGATATAACCTTAGAGAAAAAAATCCCCATTGTTTTAACAGGAGCAATGCGGTCAAGTAACGAAATCGGTAGTGATGGCTTGTATAATTTCATCAGTGCTATTTGGACTGCTTGTTCAGACGAATCGTACGATAAAGGTGTTTTAGTCGTGATGAATGATGAAATTCATACGGCGCGTTATGTGACAAAAACACATACAACGAACGTAGCAACGTTTCGGACGCCAACTTTTGGACCAATTGGAACCATTGCGAAAGAACGTGCTTTTTTTGCGAAAGAGGTCTTACCGCAAGAAGTCTGCGATGTTTCTTCTGTGAAAGGAAATGTCCACGTAGTGAAGGCCTATGCGGGGATGGGTGAACGGATGTTTGAATTATTAAACACCCCAGAAACGGATGGGTTAGTAATTGAAGCGCTAGGCGCGGGTAATTTACCGCCAGAAACTCTCCCAGCATTACAAAAGATGCTAGACAACGGGATTCCAGTCGTTTTAGTTTCTCGTTGTTCCAATGGCATTGCTGAAGATATCTATGATTATGCTGGTGGTGGCGTTGGCTTGAAAAAAATGGGGGTCGTTTTTGCCCGTGGTTTAAACGGACCGAAAGCGCGGATTCGTTTAATTGTTGGTTTAAACAGCGAAAAAAATCCTACAGAGTTAAAAGAATTTTTGGAACAGTAACTAATTTTAAGGAGAAAATAAATGAAGCTGTTTGAACGCATTCATCAAGATACTGAAATTCGACAAATTTATGATGCAATTGGTCAAATGGAAGATGAAGAAGCTGGGTGGGCATACCATAATTGGCTTCATGTAAACAATGTCGTAGCCATGACGGAAATGATTTTGAAACAACTTGCTGTTTCAGAGGAGTATTTAGAAGCGGCAAAAATTGCGGCACTGCTCCATGATGTGGGTGCGCTACAAGGAAAAGCAGGACATGCGCTTCGGGGGAAACAATTTGCAGAAGCATATTTTCGTAAGCAAAAGATTTGTTTGCCTTATCAAGAAGAAATTTTATCTTCTATAGAAAATCATAGTAATGGCTTTGATTCGGAAGAGTTAATGACGCTAGCGCTAATCATTAGTGATAAATTAGATATTACAACCTCTCGTGTTGCAAAGGCTGGTTATTTCGTGCCGGGAATGCGGCAACTTCAATTTTTAAAGAAAATTGAAATTATGCTTTCAGAACAAGAGGTTTGTGTCTCGTTTACGGCAGAAGAAGAACTGGATTTAGAAGAATTAAATGCGTTTTATTTTATGCCAAAGGTCTTCAAAGCAATTGCCGCTTTTTCAGAAAAAATTCAACGCCGACCAATCGTTTTATTGAATAATCAAGAATGGCCGGTACCAAAACCAAAAAATCCTTCAACTGTTCATTAACAGTTGAAGGATTTTTTTAGCGATAATTATTAAACTCAAGAGCCATGGGTAAATCTAATTCTCGTAAAAGAGCCATGACTTTTTGTAAATCATCCCGACTTTTTCCAGTTACCCGAATTTTGTCTTCTTGGATTTGTGACTTAACTTTAATCCCAGAGTTTTTGATAGCTGTGTTGATTTTTTTTGCATTTTCTTTATCAATACCACTGATTAAATCACCATATTGGCGAGCAGTACCGCCTAAGGCTTTTTCACTTTCTGAGAAATGAATATTTTTAATCGGAACATTGCGTTTGACTAATTTTCCAAATAAAATATCCTTCACTTGCTCGAC
This sequence comes from Enterococcus sp. LX10, assembly GCF_023539285.1. Taxonomy (NCBI): domain Bacteria; kingdom Bacillati; phylum Bacillota; class Bacilli; order Lactobacillales; family Enterococcaceae; genus Enterococcus; species Enterococcus sp. LX10. Next base: position 1,021,923 of record NZ_CP092784.1, read on the forward strand.
TTTATAATCATCTTCAGCTACGACTACTAGTTTATCGTTTTCCAATTTAATATCAGCAATTGACCCTTTAAAGTCAAAGCGATTTTTCAATTCTTTCAAGGCAATTTGAATTGCGTTTTTGACTTCCTCCATATTGACCTCTGAAACTACATCAAAACTTGCTTCTTTTGCAGCCATGTAAAAACCTCCTAAAATATTCTTTGCTTCATCATATCATGAAATAGTAAAAAAGGTTAGGCTAGAATCATTTTGAATAGAGAAATAAGAAGATCAATTTTTAGGGATATCTTCCCGCATTCTTTCATGGAAACGTTGCAAAAAAAATTTTCAATGTTCGCTTTTAGCCCCTTTTCTTTTAGGATAGAACCTGTTATTCTAAGTCAGAAGAATAGCGAAGGAGCGAAGAAAAATGAGTCGATTGGTTAGTACTTACCAAAGAAATGAATCGATAAAAAAAATAGCAGTGATGGCGATAACCGCTTTGACTTCTGCGGTCGGTTTGAATTTCTTTTTGATTCCGGCAAAAGTTTTTTCGGCAGGGATGAACGGAATTGCGCAAATCATTGCTACATTATTATATACAAATTTAGGAATCCATATTAATACAGGGATCTTCATTTTATTTTTAAACATTCCCGTCTTCATTCTAGGGTTTGTAAAATTAGGGAAACAATCAACGATTCTTAGTTTCATCAATGTTATTGGCATTTCCGTTGTGACTATGTTTGTGCCAATCGTAACAGTCACTACGAATCCTTTGATGAACGCAATTATGGGTGGTGTCTTAGTCGGCGTTGGTGCAGGGCTTTCATTGAAAATGGGCTTTAACACTGGCGGCATGGACATTATTTCACTGATTCTTTCAAAAACAACAGGGAAAACAGTTGGTAATTTTATGTTCTTATTAAATGGTATTATTGTGCTGTTGGCTGGTTTTGTATTTAACTGGGAAAGTGCGTTGTATACTATTATTTCTATTTATTGTTTGAGTCAGGTGGTCGACATGATTCATACCAGTCACCAAAAAGTCACAGCAATGATTGTCACCACGAGACCAGAAGCCGTTGCCTTAGAAGTTTCTCAACAAATCGCTCGTGGCATGACCTTGTTGCCTTCAATCGGCGGCTATTCAGGTGCAGAAGGTCGGATGATTATGATGGTCATTACTCGCTACGAACTCTATGATTTAGAACAAGCAGTTTACAGTATCGATGAGAATGCCTTTGTAAATATTTTACCAACACAATCGGTTTTAGGGCGTTTTGCCAATGAAGATGAACAACGGATTTTTCATAGTACAGGAACATTTCCTGAGCTTCAATCTTACAAGGTGAAACGTTATCCACCAAAGAAAAAATTAAAATAGCAAGTCGGCCTTCAGATCCCAAAGTGATAACGGGAAAACTGGAGGTTTTTTTATAAAAATGAAGGTTATGTGAAAGAATAGACAAAAATTTTCTGAAAAAGGGAATTTTACTAGAAAAGTGTCAGGAATTCTGCTAAAATAGAACCGTTGGTTAGGGAACACCTAACAAATAAAGTTTTTAAAAACTTAGGAGGAATTTTTTATGCCAGTAGTATCAGGAGCAGAATTCTTAAAAGCAGCACGTAAAGGCGGCTATGCAGTAGGTGGCTATAACACAAATAACTTAGAATGGACACAAGCGATTTTAGAAGCAGCAGAAGCTAAAAAAGCACCAGTTCTAATCCAAACATCAATGGGCGCTGCTAAATACATGGGCGGCTACAAAGTAGCTAAAGACATGATTACTAATTTAGTAGACTCAATGAATATCACAGTTCCAGTAGCAATTCACTTAGACCACGGTGACTACGAAGCTGCTTTAGAATGTATCGAAGTTGGCTATACTTCAATCATGTTTGATGGTTCTCACTTACCATTCGAAGAAAACTTAAAATTAGCGAAAGATGTAGTTGAAAAAGCTCACGCTAAAGGTATTTCTGTCGAATGTGAAGTTGGTTCAATCGGTGGTGAAGAAGACGGAATCATCGGTACTGGCGAATTAGCTGATATCGAAGAATGTAAACAAATGGTTGCTACAGGTATTGACTACTTAGCATGTGGTATCGGTAACATCCATGGTCAATATCCAGAAAACTGGAAAGGTTTAGCATTTGATCACTTACAAGCAATTGCTGAAGCTGTCGGTTCTGATGTACCTCTAGTATTACACGGAGGTTCTGGTATTCCTCAAGAACAAATTGAAAAAGCAATTTCAATGGGTATCTCAAAAGTTAACGTAAATACAGAATTCCAATTATCATTCGCTAAAGCAACGCGCGAATATATTGAAGCTGGTAAAGATTTAGAAGGTAAAGGATTTGACCCTCGTAAATTATTAGCACCAGGTAAAGCTGCAATCATCAAAGATGCAGAAGAACACATTGATTGGTTCGGTTCAGCTAACAAAGCTTAATCAACTAGTTACGTTAAAGACAGCCACAGCACGTGGCTGTCTTTTTTATTTTTTGTTATTTTTTCATTCTATTAAAATACCTGAGAAGTTTTCTTTTTTCTTAAGCTTGATTATGATAGAATGATTGGGTAGTTTATTTAGAAAACGTATATTACAGATAGGTGAGAATATAAATGAAAAAAATCGTAATCAATGGGAATCGTCCATTAAAGGGCGAAGTAACCATTAGCGGCGCCAAAAATAGTGTGGTCGCTTTAATTCCAGCTGCTATTTTAGCAGATTCGCCCGTGACTTTAGATGGCGTTCCTGACATTCAGGATGTTCACTCATTAATTGAAATTTTAGAAATTATGGGTGCTAAAATTACTTTTGAAAATAATACATTAATTATTGACCCAACAGAAGTTGTTTCTGTGCCAATGCCAAAAGGAAAAATCAATAGCTTACGTGCGTCCTATTATTTTATGGGCTCACTTCTTGGTCGATTTGGGGAAGGCGTTGTCGGCTTACCTGGCGGTTGTTACTTAGGACCTCGTCCAATTGATTTACATATCAAAGGATTTGAAGCATTAGGCGCTCATGTAACCAACGAACATGGGGCGATGTACTTGAGAACAGACGAAGCTGGCTTACAAGGAACACGAATTTTTATGGATATGGTATCTATTGGTGCTACAATCAATGTCATGTTAGCCGCAGTTAAAGCCAAAGGCAAAACGATTATTGAAAATGCTGCGCGTGAGCCAGAAATTATTGATATTGCTACATTATTAAATAACATGGGTGCAAAAGTCCGAGGAGCTGGAACGGACGTTATTCGGATTGAAGGTGTCGAAGAATTACATGGTTGTCGTCACTCGATTATTCCAGATCGAATTGAAGCTGGAACTTATTTAGCTATGGCAGCAGCTATGGGTGAAGGAATCAAAGTTCGAAATGTTATTTATGAGCATTTAGAAAGCTTCATTGCGAAATTGCAAGAAATGGGCGTTAAGATGACAATTGAAGAAGACATGATTGAAGTTCATCCGTCACATGATCTGAAAATGACAACGGTGAAAACCTATCCATATCCTGGTTTTGCCACAGACTTGCAACAACCGTTAACGCCATTACTTTTAAAAGCGCAAGGAACTGGTGAAATTATTGATACGATTTATGCTCAACGAAATAAGCATATCCCTGAGTTAGTGCGGATGGGGGCTGATGCTTCGGTTGAAGGCAATATGATTATTTTAAATGGTCCAAATCAATTGCACGGTGCAGAAGTAGTCGCCTCTGATTTACGGGCAGGCGCTTGCTTAGTCACTGCCGGCTTGATGGCTGAAGGTACGACCACAATTTATAATGTAGAATATATTTTACGTGGGTACGACCACATTATCGAAAAGTTAACTGCTTTGGGCGCTGATATTCAAATGCTAGAAACCGAAGAACAAGAAGGTCCGTTTGAGGTGGATCAATGAGCGACTATTTAACAATGGCTGAATTGGAAAACAGTACGTTAAAAGATATTTATGCGTACGCGAAAGAGTTTAAAATTCCTTATTATAGCCAAATGAACAAAAAAGAATTGTCTTTAGCTGTGATTCGTGCACAAGCTGAGAAGCAAGGGTTTTTCTTCATGGAAGGAATTTTAGATATTGTTTCTCAGGATGGTTATGGCTTTTTGCGGCCAATTAATTATGGACCAAGTGCAGAAGACATTTATATTTCTTCTTCTCAAATTCGTCGTTTCGGATTGAGAAATGGGGACAAAGTAGCTGGCAAGGCGCGTCCGCCAAAGGAATCAGAACGTTACTATGGACTCATGCATGTTGAAAGTGTCAATGGGAAAGATCCTGAAGAAGCGAAAGAGCGGCCACATTTTCCAGCGCTAACACCGTTGTATCCTGAAAAACAATTAACGTTAGAAACAACGGCTGGCAGATTATCAACACGAATGATTGATGTGTTTGCACCAATTGGTTTTGGGCAACGTGGTTTAATTGTAGCGCCGCCAAAAGCCGGGAAAACAAGTGTTTTAAAGGAAATTGCTAATGGGATTACAGAAAATCATCCTGATGTGGAATTGATTCTGTTGTTAATTGACGAGCGTCCTGAAGAAGTGACTGATTTAGAGCGAAGCGTTAAAGGCGATGTGGTTTCTTCAACTTTTGATCAACAACCACAAAATCATACGCGAGTTGCTGAATTGGTTCTGGATCGAGCAATGCGCTTAGTTGAAGACAAACGGGACGTAGTTATTTTAATGGACAGCATCACTCGTTTAGCAAGGGCCTATAATTTAGTGGTCCCGCCTAGTGGTCGAACCTTAAGTGGCGGAATAGATCCAGCTGCGTTTTTCAAACCTAAACGATTTTTTGGTGCTGCCAGAAATATCGAAGAAGGGGGCAGTCTGACTATTTTAGCCACGGCATTGGTGGATACAGGTAGCCGAATGGATGATGTCATCTATGAAGAATTCAAAGGCACAGGCAACATGGAGCTCCATTTATCTCGTGAATTAGCAGAGCGCCGTATTTTCCCAGCAATTGATATTAAAAAATCAAGTACGCGAAAAGAAGAATTGCTAATGACACCAGAACAACTAGAAGAAACGTGGAAATTGAGAAATAATATGTCAGGAGACTCGCTGGAATATACGGATCAATTCATAAAAATGTTAAAACGGACCCAAAATAATCAACAATTATTTGAAGTTTTCCATGATGTTTCGTTTGGTAAACAAATTAAAAGAAATCCAAAAAGATAATTGCATACCAACTGAAAACATGGTAAGATAGCATTGTTGTATACCGACAAAATAACTCTGATACAGCAAATGGATCAGGGCAAAGGAGCGAAAAAACGTATGAAACAAGATATCCATCCAAATTACCAACCAGTAGTATTCATGGATTCAACAACAGGTTTCAAATTCCTTTCAGGTTCAACTAAAGGATCTTCAGAAACTGTTGAATGGGAAGATGGCAACACTTATCCATTATTACGTGTTGAGGTTACTTCAGACTCACACCCATTCTACACTGGTCGTCAAAAATTCACACAAGCCGACGGACGTGTGGACCGTTTCAACAAAAAATACGGTCTCAAAGACGAAAACGCAAATCCAGACGCATAGTCTTTCAAAACATTGTTATGACAAGGTTTATAGAGGTTTTCCACTGTGGTGGGAAACCTCTATTTTTGCGTTAAATATGTAGTTTTAATTCAGAGAAAAGAAATAAAGCAACTTACCAATCTTTTCCTCTTTCTTTTCAAGATTATCCTTCCCAAAGGTCAAAGATTGATCATCATTGTTTCGCTGATTTGTTAGACTAGTAAGTACATTCAGCTTTATAAAGGAGATCTTGAAGAAATGAGTAGAAAAAAAGTCGGTGTTTTCTGTCTATTTCTGTTTTTTACATTTTTTATTATTGTTCCAAAAGTAGAAGCTACAGAAGAAATGAAGACTAAATTTACAGTAACGCCTGTTTTACCAGAAAATCAAGTGTCAGGAACATCTAGTTATTATGATTTAATTCTGGCACCAAAGCAATCTTCCACTATTGTCTTAGACATAAAAAATAAGACAGACGAAAAATTGTCCATCGTATTGACTCTAGCAAATGCATCAACAAATGATAATGGGTTGATTGTGTACAATGATTTTGATAAACCACTTGATTCATCGTTAAAGGTTCCGCTGACAGACTTAGTTACTTTAGAAAATGAGGAAGTGAGTGTGCCGCCTCATCAAACAGTATCAGCAAAGATGAAGGTGAAGGGACTTGATCAGCCTATCAAAGGAGTTGTTTTAGGCGGGGTTTACGCGCATCTCAAAGATGAAAAAGAGGAAGAGACCCAAACAACGGGCTTAACTAGTCGCTACGGGTTTAATGTTGCGATTGCCATGAGGAGTGCTGAGAATGCTCCTTTAACAGAAGTGAACCAACTGAAATTAACGAAAGTAACACCTACAATTGCTTTAGGGGCCAAATCACTAAAGGCGGTCATTCAAAATCCGTATGCTGCTATTTTTCCAGAAGTTCGTTTAGAAGGTCAAGTGATAAAAAAAGGATCCTCTAAAAAAATTGCACAACGGACACTAAAAAATGTTCGTTTTGCCCCAAATAGTTCCATGAATTTTCATCTTGATTTGGGTAAACAACCGCTAGATGCTGGGACTTATATATTTACAGGACGTGCTATTTTACAACAAGATGAACAACAGTCTTGGCCTTTTCAACAAGAATTTACGATTAACACTCGTGAAGCAAAAAAATTGAATCAAGAAGCTACGGTCAAATGGGTCCTACCCACATGGTGGTTACCGACTTTCTACACATTGTTAGTAATCACAATCGGGGCAATTTGTAGTGTCATTTGGCTCAATAATTATCAAAAAACAAGCGAAAAGGAGAGTGAGAATAATGGCTAGTTGGTTTTGGTTGTCTGGCGGTTTAGCGGTCATTTGTTTTATGTTTTTCCTCTTTTCTTTGCTGACTAGTATGAGTTTTATTCAGCATGCAAAAGAACCCAGAAGTATTCTAAAAGAAACGCTTTTAAGTTGGTTAATGCTTTTACTTAGTGGTGGCTGGATTGCAATCGGACTATTGTTATATTTTTCGCTAAAGAATCAATAAACAAAAAACGAGCATTCATTGTTAGATAACCGTGAATGCTCGTTTTTTTGTTTTAGGAAAATGCTCTTTAGCAACTTGCCAGATTTCATTGGGCAACCTGACTGAAATTGTTAAATTGTTCTGTCGAAACGACAAAAAAGTGGTAAACTAAACGTGTATGTCAGTTATTTAATCAAAAGTAATGTATCCGCTTACTTATAAAATGGAAACGAAGGAGCATATTGCAATGACAGAAAAACTTTTAGGAAGTATCGAAGCCGGTGGCACAAAATTTGTATGTGGCGTTGGGACAGATGATTTGACCATTGTGGAACGTGTCAGTTTTCCCACAACAACCCCAGAAGAAACAATGAAAAAAGTAATAGAATTTTTCCAACAATATCCTTTAAAAGCGATTGGGATTGGTTCGTTTGGTCCGATTGATATTCACGTTGATTCTCCTACGTATGGTTATATCACTTCTACACCAAAATTAGCTTGGCGTAACTTTGACTTGTTAGGAATTATGAAACAACATTTTGATGTGCCAATGGCTTGGACAACGGATGTGAATGCTGCGGCATATGGTGAGTATGTTGCTGGAAATGGGCAACATACATCTAGTTGTGTATATTATACAATTGGAACTGGTGTTGGCGCTGGAGCGATTCAAAACGGTGAGTTTATTGAAGGCTTTAGCCACCCAGAAATGGGGCATGCGTTAGTCCGTCGTCATCCTGAAGATACGTATGCAGGAAATTGTCCTTATCATGGAGATTGTTTAGAAGGGATTGCAGCAGGACCAGCAGTTGAAGGTCGTTCTGGTAAAAAAGGACATTTATTGGAAGAGGATCATAAAACTTGGGAACTAGAAGCTTATTATTTAGCGCAAGCGGCGTACAATACTACTTTATTATTAGCGCCAGAAGTGATCATTTTAGGCGGCGGCGTCATGAAACAACGTCATTTGATGCCGAAAGTTCGTGAAAAATTTGCTGAATTAGTCAATGGATATGTGGAAACACCGCCTTTAGAAAAATACTTGGTGACGCCTCTTTTAGAAGATAATCCAGGAACAATTGGTTGCTTTGCCTTGGCAAAAAAAGCTTTAATAGCTCAAAAATAACCATTTACTCGCAGTTCATGCATTATATTTGAAGGAAATGGCTAAGAATGATACTCTTATTATGTAATTAATTATTTAGGAGGGATTAGCATGGCAGATTTAAAAGGACGTTTTGACGATGCAAAAGATAAAGTAGAAGGTACTGCAAAAGAAGCGCAAGGCAAAGTTACGGATGATAAAGGCAAAGAACTTGAAGGAAAAGCTCAATCAACCTTTGCTGACGTAAAAGACAAAGCACGTGATGCCGGCGACGACCTTAAAGAAGGCGCTGAAAAATTAACTGATAAAGTTAAAGAAGGCTTTGAAGACTTAAAAGACAAATTTAGTAAAGATAAATAAAAATTAACAAAAGAGCGTGGGCTTACGTTGAAATAACGTAGGCCCACGCTCTTTTGTTTAGACATCAAATCCTTGCTTCTGTAAAAATGTTTTTACTTCTGGGCGACGATTATAAGAAAAATAGGACAAAGACTTCTGTGACCAATCCGCTGTTTGGGCGTTACTTGAGCGGCTGGCATAATAATCTTTTAATAATTCATCATATGTGTGCATATCTGTCAATTTGTCTGATTGGTAGTGATTTTCGCTTAAAATATTTTCAAAAGGCATCCGTGGTTTTACACCATTTAACGTTTCTGGTACACCGATTGTTAATCCGAAAAGTGGTACAGTTAATTCAGGCAAAGATAAGCGTTTGGCTACTGTGTCTAAGTCATTTCGAATGCCGCCAATATAACAAATCCCTAAATCCATAGATTCAGCCGCAATGGCCATGTTTTGCGCAGCAATCGTTGTATCAACGGCAGCTACTAATAATGATTCTGGTGTCTTTAAGGGTTCTAATGATTGCCCCTCTTTTGACAAAATCGTTGCATGACGATACAAATCAGCAACAAAAACATAGAACACACCAGTGTTAACGACATAGTCTTCACAATTCGCTAAACGTCCCAATTCTCTGCGTAGCTCAGGATCTTTGATTTCTATAATTGTATAAGCTTGTAAAAAATTGGAGCTTGATCCTGCTTGAGCTGCAGTAATTAACTGTTGTTTCTGCTTGTCCGTTAACGCTTGCTTTTTAAAATGACGAACGGAACGGTGACTTAGTAATTGTTCGATTGTTTGATTCATAAAAAACCTCCGTTTAAATTAAGAAAGAGAACAGAAAAACCCACAGCTTAATAGTGGGTTTCTCTGTCGTTAATTGCTAAAGATTACAGAATACGTTCAAATGGATCTAAACTAATTCCTTGGTCTAAGACAATTTTTGCATATTCTTTCGCTGCAAATAAAGAATGATCTTTGTAGTTTCCACACTCTTTTGCAGAGACTGCTGGAACAACTTCTGTATTGATTACTTTGTTTAAAACGTTGACTAATGCATCACGGATTTCTTGTGGTGAATGTTGATCCCACATAATCATATAAAAACCAGTGCGGCAACCCATTGGCGAAATGTCAATGATTCCTTTTAATTCATCACGCATGTTAACTGCTAATAAATGTTCCAACGTGTGTAATGCGCCTGTTGGTAGGGCATCTTTGTTTGGTTGTAAGAAACGTAAGTCATATTTTTCGACTAACGCATCACCATTTTGTTCTGTGCCAGCAAGGCGAACATATGGTGCTTTTACTGTGTTGTGATCTAATTCAAAACTTTCTACGCGTGCCATGAAATTTCGCTCCCTTTATAATTAAATTCGTTTTAACTATAACAAATTTAAGTCAAAAGTCAATGGATAGTCCTTTGATGGGTAATAGTTTTAAAATATCATGGGAAAATAAAAAAATCATTTTTTTGACTATGTAGGTTTTTTCAATACTATGGTAAAATAGGACAAGTAGCTTTTACAAGAAGGTAAGAGGGGAGTATGAAAATATGGGAAAAGAATATCATGTTGCCGTGGTAGGAGCAACAGGTGCTGTCGGGACAAGAATGATTGAATTGTTAGCAGAAACAAGTTTGCCAATTGCCAGTGTGAGGTTATTGGCGTCTAAGCGTTCTGCTGGACAAGAGATTCAGTTTAAAGGACAACCTCTTATCGTGGAAGAATTAGTCCCGGAATCATTTGAAGGAATCGATTTAGCATTATTTAGTGCTGGTGGGGGTATTTCCGAAAAGTTTGCACCAGAAGCAGTTAAGCGCGGAGCTGTCGTTGTTGACAACACTAGCCATTTTAGAATGGCAAAAGATGTTCCTTTAGTTGTTCCAGAAGTGAATCCGGAAGCCTTGAAAAATCATCAGGGAATTATCGCAAATCCCAATTGTTCTACGATTCAAATGATGGTGGCCTTGGAACCGATTCGGCAAGCTTTTGGCTTAGAACGAATCATCGTTTCAACGTATCAAGCTGTGAGTGGCGCAGGTATCCGTGCAATTAATGAGCTAAAAGAACAAGCCGAAGATTTTTTAGAGGGAAAACCTGTCAGCGAATGGTCAGCTGAAATTTTACCAGCTGGCAGTGACGAAAAACATTATCCAATTGCTTTTAATGCGTTGCCTCAAATTGATGTTTTTTCAGAAGCAGGGTATACCTACGAAGAATGGAAAATGATGAATGAAACAAAAAAAATCATGGGAGACAACAAGCTAAAAGTCGTTGCCACCTGTGTCCGTATTCCGGTAATTTCAGGACATTCTGAATCTGTTTATATAGAAGTGAAACAAGCAGATGCATCGGTCTCAGCCATCCAAGAATTAATGGCGCAAGCTCCAGGTGTAATTTTGCAAGATGAGCCAAGTGAACAACTATATCCACAAGCGCTAAATAGCGTCAACCAGAAAGAAACATTTGTCGGCCGTATTCGTCAAGACGTTGACGTGAAGAACGGTTTCCATTTATGGATTGTGTCAGACAACCTATTAAAAGGAGCTGCTTGGAACTCGGTCCAAATTGCTGAAACGCTACACGAAATGAATTTGCTTCGTGTACCTGAAAACGACTAGAAGGTTTGTATTGTATACTCGGGAGGGAATAGGATGGATTTAACGAATGCAACAATTATTACGGCAATGGTTACGCCGTTTCAAGAATCGGGAGAAATAGATTTTGATAAACTACCGCAATTGGTAGACTATTTATTGGCCAATCATACAGAAGGCGTTATTTTAGCAGGAACAACTGGTGAATCACCCACGTTGACTCATGAAGAAGAATTACAATTATTCCAGCGAATTATTGAACTGATCGATGGACGTATTCCGATTATTTGTGGTGTAGGTACGAATGATACACGTGACTCTGTCGCTTTTGTGAAAGAGTTAGCGACAATCGCTGGTATCGATGCTGTTTTGGCGGTTGTTCCTTATTATAATAAACCAAATCAAGAAGGTATGTATCAACATTTTAAAACCATCGCAGAAGCAAGTGAACTGCCAATTATTTTGTATAATGTTCCTGGTAGAACGGCTGCATGTCTAGAAGTGGAAACTACTTTGCGCTTAGCACAATTGGAAAAAATTGTGGCGATTAAAGAATGTGCAGGGTTAGATGCAATTACTGAGTTGATTGAAAGAGCGCCAAAAGACTTTCTAGTGTATACTGGAGAAGACGGGTTGGCTTTTGCCACCAAGGCACTTGGCGGACAAGGGGTTATTTCGGTAGCCAGTCATGTCTTCGGTTCGTCAATGTATGAGATGTATCAAGCGCTGGATCAGGGGAACTTGCCGGAAGCGGCTAAAATTCAACGACAGTTATTACCAAAAATGAACGCGTTGTTTTCAGTGCCTTCGCCGGCACCCGTGAAAGCGGCCTTAAATCATTTAGGTATTCCTGTTGGAAATTTACGGTTACCTCTAGTTGCTTGTACACCAGAAGAAGAGCAAAGAATTATTCGCACGTTAGAGATTTAAAGAACGTGTAATCATAGAGAGGTGAAAAGAGTGAGTACAATAAAAATCGTTCCATTAGGCGGCGTTCGTGAAAATGGAAAAAATATGTACGTTGCTGAAGTGGAAGATGAAATTTTTGTACTGGATTGTGGATTACAATATCCAGAGAACGAACTTTTAGGAATTGACGTCGTCATTCCGGATTTTACGTATTTAGAAGAAAATAGTGAACGAATTGCAGGGGTCTTTTTAACACATGGCCATGCAGATGCAATTGGGGCCTTACCGTATTTGCTTTCAAAAATTCAAGTGCCTGTTTTTGGGACAGAATTAACGATTGAACTAGCAAAACTAAGTGTCAACAGTCATGCGGAAACGAAGAAATTTAAAGATTTCCATGTGATTGACCCGCATACAGAAATTGATTTTGGTCAAGCAACGGTGAGCTTCTTTAAAACAACGCACACCATTCCAGATTCGATTGGCGTTAGTATCAAAACAAAAGAAGGTAACATTGTTTATACTGGTGATTTTAAATTTGATCAAAGTGCGATTGAGATGTATCAAACCGATTACGGCCGCTTAGCTGAAATTGGGAAAGAAGGCGTCTTGGCGCTACTTAGTGATTCATCAAATGCTGAAAACCCAGTCCAAGTTGCTTCCGAAGCCCAAATCGCTGATGAAGTGTTCGACACGATTCGCTATTGGGAAGGACGAATCATCGTGGCATGTGTGGCAAGTAATTTGCAACGGGTCCAACAAGTATTGAATGCAGCGGATCGTTCTGGTCGTAAAGTCGTTTTGACAGGCCAAGATTTTGAACGGATTATTCGGACGGCGATGAAATTGGAAAAATTACAATTGCCAAGCGAAGATCTATTAGTGAAACCAAAAGAAATGAAAAAATATGCACCCGAACAGTTATTAATTTTAGAAACAGGCCGAATGGGAGAACCGATTAAGTCACTTCAAAAAATGGCTAATAATACACATGGTGTCGTTCGAATTGAAGAAGGCGATTTAGTTTATATTACGACAACGCCGACAACGGCCATGGAAACAACGGTTGCTAAAACAGAGGATATTGTCTATCGGGCCGGTGCTACGGTGAAGCAAATTTCCGACAATTTACGTGTGTCTGGTCACGCTAATCCGAATGACTTGCAATTGATGTTGAACTTAATGAAACCCAAATATTTCATTCCTGTCCAAGGTGAATACCGCCAGTTAGCTGCGCATGCGGACTTAGCACACGAAATTGGCATGCCTTATAAAGATATCTTTATTACAGGTCGTGGGGACATTCTAGAGTATACAAAAGGTAGAATGTCGGTAGCTGGCAGCACAACGGCCGAAAATATTATGATTGACGGGATTGGTGTCGGCGATATTGGTAATATCGTTTTACGGGATCGTCGTATTCTTTCCGAAGATGGTATTTTTGTGGCTGTCGTGACAATTAATCGCCGAGAAAAACGAATTGTTTCACCAGCTAAAATTACTTCTAGAGGTTTTGTTTACGTTAAAACAAGTAAAGACCTAATGAAAGAAAGTAGCAATATTGTTACAGAAATTGTTGAAAAACATTTAGAAAGTGACGATTTTGAATGGAGCAAACTGAAACAAGAAATCCGCGAAAATTTAAGCCGTTATTTATTTGAACAAACCAAACGTCGTCCTGTGATCTTACCAGTTATCATGGAAGCGACGCAACGCAAGCGTCCCAAAAATAACGCATAGTTCGTCCTGATAAAAGCAGGTGATTTTAGGAGAAATTCTTTTAAAGTCATCTGTTCTTTTTTGTAACTTTCTTCTATAAATATGGTACTATTAATCAGAGCGCTGAATAAAGGAGGCGATTTTAGTGGAAGAGATTGTGTTGTTCCATACCAATGATCTTCATTCTCACTTTGAAAATTGGCCCAAAATACGGCGTCTGGTTAAAGCCAAACGTTCGCTGTACCAAAAAGAGGGCAAAACAGTCGTAACCATTGATTTAGGTGACTTTTCAGATCGGTGTCATCCTTTGACCGAAGCAACAGATGGTCGAGCAAATGTAGCTATAATGAATACATTAGCGTATGACCTGGTTACAATTGGAAATAATGAAGGAATCGGCAATTCAAAGAAACAATTAGAGCATTTATATGATCAGGCAACATTTGAAGTGGTCTTAGCTAATTTAGAAGACCCAAAAACCCAAACGTTACCAGATTTTTGTCAAGCATATAAAATTATGACAACTAAAGAAGGCACAAAGTTAGGGTTTATTGGCTTAACCGCACCATTTCCTTTAACGTATAATCCTAATGGCTGGACAATCAAACAAGTGGAAACAGTCCTTCCTCAACTGATTACAGAAGTTGCGCCTCAATGTGATGTTCTCATTTTGCTTAGTCACTTGGGGATAGATACTGATTTTATGATTGCGGCGAATTATCCTGAAATTCAAGTGATCTTAGGTTCCCATACACATCATTTATTTAAAGATGGTGAAAAAATTAATCATGTACAACTAGCAGCTGCTGGCAAATATGGACAGTATATTGGTGAAGTGCATCTGTTTGTGGATGCCGACACGAAGCAAGTTACAAGTTATGCGAAAACCATTGAAACAGCAAGTTTAGAAGAGCAAGCAACTGATGCCAAGGAAATTGCGGGTTACTTAACGGAAGGTCATCGACTATTGCAAGCGCAGCAAATTGCACAAATCCCTGAAACCTTGTCAACGGACTTACGGCAACCACATGCCTTTATAACTGTTGCCTTGAAGGCGTTAAAAGAAGCGGGGCAGACCGAAGCGGCTGTGTTGAACAACGGGTTATTTTTAGCAGATTTACCAGAAGGAATAATCAATGCAGACCAATTACATGAGGCTTTGCCTCATCCAATGCATTTAATCAAGGTTACCTTGAAAGGGTCAGACATGAGCCGCTTGATTCGTGAAATGGAAAAAAGTCGTCAATTTCTGCGGAAATTTCCGATTCGCGGGATGGGCTTCCGTGGGAAAATTTTTGGCGAATTATGTTATGATGGGATTCGTTTTGAGCGAAATAGCCAGACCGTTTTTTGGCAAGGGAAACCTATTCAGTCAGAGCAGAAATATACGCTGACAACAGTGGATCACTTTCAATTTGTTCCGTTTTTCCCAACGATTGAGTTAGTTGGAGAAGTCGAATTTTTATTTCCAGACGTTTTAAGAACTGTCGTGGCGAACTATCTGCATGCCCACTATCCAATCAAATAAAAACAAGGTATAATAAAAACTAGGTGGTGAAAAAATGACAGACAAAAAGACAACCGAAAAAAAAGAAACAGAAACAGAAACTGCTGCAACCTTTACAGAAGAACTAACAGCAGTTCTTGAAGAAATAAAAGAAGAACCTGTAAAAGAAAAGAAAAAAGGGGAAATTGTCACCATTGTGAATGAAACAGATATTCAAATTGGTGAAAGAGAGTACCGAATTGTTAAAAATCATCGTGATGCCTTTGATCCTGAACGCTTAGGTGAACGGTTTAGTGAAGTATTAGCGCGTTATGATTATATCGTAGGAGACTGGGGCTATGAACAGTTACGCTTGCGTGGCTTTTTTGATACTTCTAATCGTCGGGCAGCGCCGGATCAACGCATTGATACACTAGAAGACTATTTGTATGAATATTGTAATTTTGGCTGTGCCTATTTTGTAATTGAACGAACAGGGGAACGTAAAGAAAAAACAACGCATCGTCGTCGTCGCCATAAAAAGAATAATCGTTCTAATGCGTTTGTCGAGGAAAAGAGTGCGCCCGCTAATAAAAATAGCAAGCCAGTGATTCGTACACGAAAAGAAGAAAATAAAAAAACGACTACACCCAAACAGCCTAGTTCCAAAAAATCTGGCAAAGGCTTTACGATTCGTCAACGTGAGGAGTAAACAGAGTGAAAAAAGACTATCAAGGATATTTAATTGATTTAGATGGAACGATTTATTTAGGAAAAGAACCAATTCCAGCCGGAAAACGTTTTGTCGAGCAGTTACAGGAAAAAGATTTGCCTTTTTTATTTGTAACGAATAATACCACTAAATCTCCTGAAACAGTGGCACAACGTTTAGCAAATGAATTTGATATTCATGTCCCAACATCCCTTGTTTATACAGCGACTTTAGCGACGATTGATTACATGAAAGAAACCAATCGAGGCAAGAAAGTCTTTGTCATCGGCGAGGCTGGTTTAATTGACTTAATTTTAGAAGCAGGTTTTGAATGGGATGAAACAAATCCTGATTATGTTGTCGTGGGACTTGATACAGAATTATCTTACGAAAAAGTGGTTTTAGCTACCTTAGCCATTCAAAAAGGGGCGTTGTTTATTGGGACCAATCCAGATAAGAACATTCCGACAGAAAGAGGCTTATTACCTGGTGCAGGTTCAGTTGTGACGTTTGTGGAGACAGCTACTCAAACAAAACCAGTTTATATTGGCAAACCAAAAGCGATTATCATGGAACGAGCCATTGCGCATTTAGGCGTGGAAAAAGAGCAAGTGATTATGGTTGGAGATAATTATGAAACCGATATTCAATCAGGGATTCAAAATGGTATTGATAGCTTGTTAGTTACATCAGGTTTTACCCCTAAGTCCGCTGTTCCAAATTTGCCAACGCCGCCAACCTATGTTGTTGATTCCTTAGATGAATGGACTTTTTGAGTATGATGAGGTCGAAATTGCGTTTAAGGGAAACACTTGGACTCATTTGTTTGTTTTTAACGATTGTGGCTTTAAGTATCACGATCACGATTAATTTTCGTCCATTGTATCTTTTTGATATCCAACACTTAAATATTTTAAAAGACGTAGAGGTTGATCGTGTGACCTTGATTAAAAATTACGATCATTTAATGATGTACTTAAACAATCCTTTTGAAAAAACATTAGTATTTCCTGATTTTCCAATGTCTGATAGCGCGGCTTTTCATTTTTATGAAGTGAAAAAATTGTTTTTATTGTGCTATGGCGTATTACTAGTTACGTTGTTGCCTAGTGTCCTTTATTTAAAATATTTGGTAAAAAATCAGCGTTTATGGACATTGATACGGCCATTTCAGTGGGGAATGTTTTTGCCTGTGCTTTTTGGCTTTTTCATGCTGATTGGCTTTGATCAATTTTTTATTGCGTTTCATGGATTATTTTTTAACAACGATGCTTGGTTATTTAATCCGCTGACTGATCCGATTATCAATGCCTTACCTGAAGCCTACTTTATGCATTGTTTTATCTTGTTTTTTGTTTTATTAGAAGGCCTGTTTTTGATAGGTATTTTAATCGGAAAACGTTCTTTAAAAAAATAAAGAGAGAAAAGTGAACAATTCCAAAATTGCTCGCTTTTCTTTTTTGTTCAATCTAGTTTTAAAAACTAGATTGAATAATTGTCAAAAGTATGATATTCTTTTTTAGAAATGGTTAGGAGGGTTTTTATGGACGAGATAGAAAAATCACTACAAGATTGGGGCCAACAATTGGAAAATGTTCATTTGCCAAGATGGCATGAGTTACCAGATATTGAATTATATATGGATCAAGTGATTACTCTGATAGAAAAATACTTATCCCCATTGATTACACTGGAAAAACATACTTTGTTAACGTCCTCAATGGTTAATAATTATGTCAAACACGGGTTAATCCCGGCCCCGGTGAAAAAGCGCTACAATCAAAAGCATTTAGCGTTTTTAATTGCGATTACGTTGTTGAAACAAGTGTTAACATTGCCAGAAATTAAGCAAGGCATTTTATTCCAAGGAGCTACGGTTGGTATTCGTGAAGCGTACAATTTATTTTGTCAAGAACAGGAACGAGCGATTTATGTGATTGCTGCTCAAGCGCAAGAAAAAGAAGTTCAGGCCAAATCACAAGAACCTATGGGGATTGAATATTTGGCTGTAAAAGCAGCGACAATGTCTTTTGCTACTAAAATGTTTAGTGAAAAAGTGATTGAATTGGAACAAGAATACTTAAAAGAAATGGATGAGATGACACATGAATAAAGAAAAGATCGCACTACTGGTTGATTCTGGGACAGATGTTCCAGAGGCATTAGTCAAACAATACGGCATGTATGTCTTGCCTTTACAGATTATTTATCCTGAAAAAACCTATACAGATAAGGTAGATATTACACCAGAAGAAGTGTATCAACGTTTAGAGAAAGAAATCCCTAGTACTTCATTACCAGATGGCGCAACAATCCAAGCTATTTTTGACAAAATTAAAGAAGCGGGTTACGAAAAAGTCTTAGCGGTGACCATTTCTAGTGGTTTAAGTGGAACCTATAATGTGGTTCGCTTGCTTGGAGAACAAACCGAAGGACTAGATGTATTTGTTTTAGATACAAAGAACATTGGTATCGGGGCTGGCATTCAAGCGATTCGAGCAGCAGAATTAATTGAAACAGGATTAGGCTGGCAAGAATTACAACAAAAATTAACAGAAGAAGTAGCCAACGCAAAAGTATTTTTTAATGTAGCCACTTTAGAATATCTACAAAAAGGTGGACGAATTGGTTTAGTCACTTCTATTTTAGGCAATGCGCTAAAATTAAACCCTATTATTTCTTGTAATGAAGAAGGCATTTATTATACGGTGGCTAAGTCTCGTGGCCGTAAAAAAAGTCTTGATAAAACGTTTGAGTTGGTGACGAACTTTATAGGTGAAGCGCCCCGTTTTCGTTTGGCAGTTGCTCACGGTGCGGCAGAGGAAGAAGCAAAAGCAATGATGGAACGCTTGAAAGCGGCTTTTCCACAAGCAGAAGAAATTTACTTTGGAACGATTAGTCCGGCATTAGTTGTTCATACAGGACCAGGACTTTTAGGTGTTGGCATACAGTTATTAAATGATTGATTAAATGAAAAATCCTCTCAAATTTTTTTGAGGGGATTTTTCATTTAAGATTTCTCTTTTTCATAGAAATATCATTTTACTGGAAAAACAACGAAAATTATATTGAAAATTTCACGAATGTGTTACAATTCATCTACAAAGGGGGAATTTTTTGTGAAAAAAGCAATAGCAGAATGTTTAGGAACATTTATTCTTGTCTTTTTTGGGACAGGAACAGCCGTTCTAGGAAATGGTATGGAAGGGATTGGAACAACGGGGATTGCCTTAGCATTTGGCTTAACAATCGTTGCTGCTGCCTATAGTATTGGCACAATTTCAGGTGCACATCTAAATCCAGCTGTTTCTTTAGGAATGTGGCTTAATAAACGAATAACAACAATGGAACTAATCTACTATGTAGTGGGACAAATTGTTGGTGGCTTGATTGCCTCATTTGCATTATTAAGCATTCTAAAAGGTGCTGGTAAAAGTATTGAGAACTTAGGTCAAAATGGCGTAGGGGAATTAAGTGTTGCTGGTGCATTGACAGTCGAAATTATTTTAACATTTATTTTTGTTTTAGTTGTCATGACAGTTACAAGTGCTAAGAAAGGCAATGCTTCATTAGCAGGAATCGTAATTGGGTTAACACTAACAATGATTCACTTAGTCGGCATTCCTTTGACAGGAACTTCTGTCAACCCAGCTCGTAGCATCGCGCCAGCCGTTTTTGCGGGTGGTTCAGCGTTATCTGAGTTGTGGATTTTTATCGTTGCGCCATTAATTGGTGGATTATTAGCCGCTCTTGTAGCAAAATTCGTCTTAGATACGGAAGAATAGATTAGCGGAAGAAGAATCTTTGATAACAAGCGTCAATTGTTGTCAGAGATTCTTTTTTTGTTATACTAGGAGAACCTGAAGGCGCATTTTTAGCTAAAGATGAAAACATCATCAAAATAAGGTATAATAGGAAAGTATCAAATAAGATTAGAAGGAAAAAGAGGTGTCTCTTTGTGAAGAAAATTTTAGTAGTTGATGACGAGAAGCCAATTTCAGAGATCGTTAAATATAATTTGGTTAAAGAAGGATATGAAGTATTTACTGCTTATGATGGAGAAGAAGCACTTGAAAAAGTGGAAGAAGTGGAACCAGACTTAATTATTTTAGACTTAATGCTCCCTAAAATGGATGGCTTAGAAGTCGCGCGAGAAGTGCGCAAAACACATGACATGCCAATCATTATGGTGACTGCCAAAGATTCTGAAATTGATAAGGTTTTAGGATTAGAATTAGGCGCTGATGACTATGTAACGAAACCATTTTCAAATCGTGAATTAGTTGCTCGTGTAAAAGCCAATTTACGGCGAGGTGCAACCAATGCGAAAGAAGCCGAGGTGACAACGCAATCTGAATTAACGATTGGTGATTTAACCATTCATCCTGATGCATACATGGTCTCAAAACGGGGTGAAAAAATTGAATTAACCCACCGTGAATTTGAGTTACTTTATTACTTAGCAAAACATATCGGACAAGTCATGACTCGTGAACATTTATTACAAACCGTTTGGGGTTATGATTATTTTGGGGATGTGCGGACAGTGGACGTAACCGTACGTCGTTTAAGAGAAAAAATTGAAGATAGTCCAAGTCATCCAACGTATTTAGTTACTCGTCGTGGGGTTGGTTATTATCTAAGAAATCCTGAACAGGAGTAATCAGGTATGAAGAAAAAAGTTCACTTTTTTCAATCTGTTAATTTTAAGATTGCTTTATCATTTATTCTGCTGTTACTGATTGCGATTCAAATCATTGGTGGCTATTTCATTCGTGAATTGGAAGCCACTACAATTTCCGATTTTAAGAAAAATATGGATTCTCAGGTTGTCCAATTGTCAAATACGTTAAGTACGCAGATGAGCAACAAAGATCTCGAACGTAGTGATGTTGATGCAAATTTAAAAAAAGCGTTATCGGATTTTTCAAATGCAGATATTTCTGAAGCGAGAATTGTCGATGATAAAGGGATTATTCGGGCAACCAATGATTTAAATCAACAAAATATTATTGGGAAAAAGAATGATTATCGTGATTTAAATGACTTTACGAGTAAAAAATATCAAGCTTTAGATAATGATAAACGCGTGTATGTGAATGTCCAGCCGATTCAATCGCCTACTGGAGAAACAGTGATTGGTGTCCTTTATGTGAAAAGTAATTTAGAAAATAAATACCAAGAAATTACCAACACAGCAAGTATCTTTTTCACTGCTTCTATTATTGCCGCAGCAATCTCGATTATTGTGACCTTACTGATTGCACGATCAATCACGAAGCCGATTGGGGAAATGCGCGAGCAAGCCCTTCGAATCGCTCGTGGTGATTACGCTGGAAAAGTAGAAGTCCATGGAAAAGATGAATTAGGCCAATTAGCAGAAACATTTAATCAATTATCAGAACGGATTGAAGAAGCACAAGAAACAATGGAAGCAGAAAGAAATCGTTTAGATAGTGTCTTAACGCATATGACAGATGGCGTCATTGCGACGGATCGCCGCGGAAAGGTGATTACGATTAATGAAATGGCCCTTTCATTATTAAATGTAAAAAATGAAAATGTGATTGGGACCTCGTTATTAGAGTTGTTAGATATTGAAGAAGACTACACATTACGGAAGCTGTTAGAAGAGCCAGATGAACTGCTGATTGATCGCTCAACGTCTGATCGTGAAGAAGACCAAATGATTATCCGGGTAGACTTTACGATGATTCGTCGGGAATCAGGATTTATTACTGGCTTAGTTTGCGTACTTCATGACGTCACAGAACAGGAAAAAAACGAACGGGAAAGACGGGAATTTGTTTCCAATGTCTCTCATGAGTTGCGAACGCCTTTGACAAGTATGCGTAGTTATATAGAGGCTTTAAGTGAAGGGGCTTGGGAAAACCCTGAGATTGCGCCGAATTTCTTAAAAGTCACGTTAGAAGAAACCGACCGGATGATTCGTATGATTAATGATTTGTTAAATTTATCTCGGATGGACTCTGGGAATACACATCTTCAATTAGAGTATGTGAATTTTAACGAATTGATTAATTTTGTCTTGGATCGCTTTGATATGATGATTGAAAATGAGCAAAAAAATTACAAAATTCGCCGTGAATTTACTAAACGCGATTTATGGGTAGAGTTAGATACAGACAAAGTAATTCAGGTTTTAGACAACATTTTGAACAATGCGATTAAGTATTCGCCAGATGGTGGCGTCATTACCTGCCGACTAGTTGAAACACATAATAATGTCGTCTTTAGTATCTCGGACCAAGGTTTGGGCATCCCTAAAAAAGATCTCGGGAAAGTCTTCGAGCGTTTTTATCGTGTGGATAAAGCACGTGCACGAGCACAAGGTGGGACTGGTTTAGGTTTAGCAATTTCTAAAGAAGTAATTCGGGCCCATAACGGGAGTATTTGGGTGGAAAGTACAGAAGGTGAAGGATCGACTTTCTATATTTCACTACCATATGAACCTTATGAAGAGGATTGGTGGGAATGATGAAATTATCAGAATGGATTACAAGAATTGGCTTGATTTTGATGGTCATTTTAAGTATATATTTTTCAGTCAATATCTGGCTGAATTCTGCCAAAAAAATACCAGAAATGAAGTCGGGAAGCCAAGTCACAACAGCTGTCAATGAAAAAGCCATTGGCGATGTCTATTTACCTTTGCAATTGATTCGAATAACTGATGGAAAAGCGATGCAAAGTAATCGTGAAACATTAATTAGTAATGTTCAAAATGATATTAAAATGGCTACGTTTGGTAAATTGACACAAGTTGTGACAAAAAATGCAGAGCAACTTAAGCGCTACAATCAAATGGACCAAGGTATTGAACTTCTTTATCAAGGTCCCTTTTTAATCTCGGACTATGCTTCGATTTATAATCTATCCATTAATTTTACTAACTTTAATGAGTTGACGGACCAGTATTTTACGAAAATTCAATTGGATTTTAACGAAAATAAGATACGTTTTTTAGATTATGACCAAGCCAACGTCTATGAAGCGCCCATGACTGTCAATAAGGCGCGCTTACTGGGAATTATCAATAAAGAGGGATTGCAATATCAAGACGTTTCCGAAAATACGCTAACCAAACAAGGGCAATGTTATTTAACCAATGATATGAAGTTGAAAAAGTACAGTTATATTTTAGCTTCGCAACCAGTTACTCGTTTTAGGAATGCTTTTTTCAATGAAACGGAAGATATCCAAACCAATGAAGACAGTCAAGACTTAACCTATACGAGTAAAGAAGAACGATTGTTTGCAGAAGAAAAACTGGGAAAAATCGATTTTAAAGGGACCTTGCCAGAAGAGAATAAACGGGATTCAATCTATAATCAAAGCTTTTCTTATGTAAAACGTTTAGGAACCAATATGGGGAATTTACGTTACTTTGATCGAACGAAAGATAGTGTCAATTATCGGACTTTTGTGGAAGGTTTCCCAGTGTTCAGTAATGATTTAAAAGGCCAAGTGGATATTCGCATCACGAACAACGATGGTGCTGCGCCAAGCGTAACCATTAACACAAGTGTGAATACGATCCAAGTGCCGATTCCTTCAGAAGAAGAAGTGACGCTGGAAAGCACGGAAAAATTGATTAAGCGTTTAGAAACGGCTGGTGCTAAAAAGGAAAAAATCCAATCGGCTGTTATCGGTTATACGTGGCAGACAATTGAAGAAGTCAAACAAGTCGTTGATTTAAGTCCGGAATGGTATGTCCTTTATAACAACAATTGGTACACTGCAACGGACTTGGTAAAACAATTACCAAGCTTGGAGGTGGGCTAATGGATTTTAAACGAATTGAGTGGATTTTCTTCTTAGCATTTTTAGGATTAAATATCTTTTTATTTGGAATTTATCGGGAAGGTCAACAAGAGGAGAGCAACGTCTCTTCTTCCAGCCAAACAGAATCGATTGAAAGTCGGTTGGAAAAAGATAACATCTCGTATAAAGGGACACTTTCTTCAGAACGATTGGAAGGCTATTATTTAAGTGGCGAACAAACCAATTTTTCTGCTGCTTTAAAAATCCAACGTGAAAAGAATAAAAACTTTTTGAGAAATGGGCTGCAAATTGCGGATAATACTTTAACGAGTGTGCCTAGTAAAAACTATTTTATTGATCCTAAGAAAATTGATAAAGATTTAAGTACCTTTTTAAATGAAAAAAATGCTTTATTATTCGGAGACGAATATCAATACTTACCAGAATTTTCTCATTTAAAAGAGCCGACGGCAGAAATTGTGGCTGCACAATCATATAAAGGAATTCCCTTTAGAGACGACACGGCAAAATTAAGTATTTTAGCAGATACGTCAGGTGAATTATGGAAAATTAGTAAATATTCGCAAACGCACATTGAAAATATTGAAGAGTTACGAGACAAAACGGATTTATATTCCAATCGTGATGCGATAGACACGCTCTATATGAATAACCGGATTCCTAGTAATTCCAAAATAACATTCATTAAATTGGCCTATTCAAGAATTTATAAAATTCGTGAGAAAAATGTATACGTTCCAGTCTGGTTTGTAGGAATTTCTACTGGTGAAGATTCAGTTGAAATTGAACAGGTGAATGCCGTAAGTAATACCATCATCACAAATAATACTGTGCCAAAGGTGGAAAAACATTAAGGTCCGTTGTATAATGAAACACGTTAATGTTGTAATGTAGAAGGGAAGAGTTTTAAATGGATTCAGAGTTTGCTTTTAATATCAGTGTTCTTGCCAGTGGCAGTACAGGCAATTCCCTTTTTATTGAAACCAACCAAAAGAAAGTATTAGTAGATGCGGGTTTAAGTGGCAAAAAAATCACTTCACTGTTAGCAGAAGTCAATCGCAAACCAGAAGATTTAGATGCGATTTTAGTTACACATGAACATCGGGATCACATTCACGGCGTTGGCGTGTTAGCGCGAAAATATAAGTTAGATGTCTATGCTAATGAAAAAACGTGGCAAGCGATGGATCCCATGATTGGCAAAGTCGATGTCGCTCAAAAACATATTTTTGAAATGGGCAAAGTTTTGACCTTGGGAGATATGGACATTGAAAGTTTTGGTGTCTCACATGATGCGATTGCGCCTCAATTTTATCGTTTTCATCGCAATAATCGTTCCTTTGTTGTTCTAACGGATACAGGTTATTGTAGCGATCATATTCGTGGTACGATTGAAAATGCAGATGCTTATTTAGTTGAAAGCAATCATGAAATTGAAATTTTGCGAGCAGGACCTTATCCATGGAGTCTTAAACAGCGGATTTTAGGAGATAAAGGCCATTTATCCAATGATGATGGTGCTCTTGTAATGGCGGATGTGTTAGGTGATAAAACAAAACGCATTTATTTAGGTCATCTTAGCAAAGAAAATAATACGAAACTTCATGCGCGAATGGCAATGGAGTCTACTTTGAAGCAAAAGGATTTAGGCGTCGGTGAAGCATTTAAGGTATATGATACAGACCCCGATTCAGCCTCAGAGTTATTTCAAATTTAGAATAATGGTGGTTTATCAGTTTTTGAGCGTGGAGCAAAAATCCAAAGTGATTTTTGTCCCATGCTCATTTTTTGTTCTTTTATCTAGTTGGTTTGACAGAGACATTGGTGATAATACTTTTAAACTCTTAGTTAATTTTTTGACAAATACTTGTGTTTGTCTGGTGTTAGGAGTATAGTTAACTAGATTTTTACTAGTGGGAGGTCTATGATGTTTCAATTTTTACCAAACTCTGTTTTACAGATGAGCACTATTTTTCTTTCGATTATTATCGAAGCATTGCCTTTTGTCATGTTAGGTTGTTTGATTTCAGGCGCTTTACATGTTTTTTTAACACCAGAACGAGTAAAAAAAGTGTTACCTAAAAATAAATTTTTATCAATTTGTGTAGGGAGTTTCCTAGGGTTTTTCTTCCCTTCTTGTGAATGCGGGATCGTACCCATTGTGCATCAATTTGTTAAAAAAGATGTACCAACACATACCGCTTTTGCTTTTATGTTAACGGCACCAATCATTAATCCAATTGTGCTATTTTCAACATACGTAGCCTTTAGTGGCGCAACAAAATTTGTGATTTGGCGAGTTTTAGGCAGTATGATTGTCGCGTGGGTTATCGGCATTTGGTTAGCTTATTTTCGAAAAGAATCAATTTTAACAGAAAAAGAGTTGGCGCAGATTAAAGAAGAGCAGGTTGCTCATACGCATGAACACGTTGATGAAGCTCGTTCATTTTGGAAAAACGGCTGGTCAGCGTTAACCCATAGTATTGATGAATTTTTTGATACGGGTCGTTATTTAATTTTTGGTTCCTTGTTGGCAGCAATCATGCAAACCTATATTCCAACTGGTGCACTTATGCAACTGGGCCATTCAAAAATTTTAGCGATTCTAGTCATGCTAGTCATCGCTGCTACTTTATCACTTTGTTCAGAAGCAGATGCATTTATTGGTTCTTCTCTTTTGAGTTTGTTTGGCACAGGACCAATTGTCGCCTTCTTAGTTTTTGGTCCAATGGTAGATATTAAAAATTTATTGATGATGAAACGTTATTTTAAAATGTCATTCATTGTACAATTTGTTTTGATAGTGGCGCTTGTCGTAACTATTTATGCGGCAGTAGTTTAGAAAGGAGGCCTACAATCGATGATACGATTTATTATTTTAATTGGATATATGGGGTTGATGATGTATCTTCAAATTTCAGGTGAGCTGAACCAATATATCAATATTCATTATAATTACTTAGCTGTTTTATCAATGGTTTTAGCTTTTATTATGGCGATTGTTCAATTGATTTTGTGGAACCAAGCAGATCCATCAATGCAAAAAAAACATGAAGACATGCACCATCATGGGGGACATGAACATCATGGCCATCAGCATAATTTGGAAAAACCCAGCCAAAGAGGGCTTGCCTATTTACTACTTTCTTTACCGTTGATTGTTGGCTTATTATTTCCGACAGTTAGTTTAGACACAACAATTGTTGAAGCAAAAGGCTTTAACTTTCCGGTAAGTAAAGAATCAGTAGGGGATCCTGATATGCAAACGCAATATTTGAAACCTGATACAAGTATGTATTTCAATAAGACGGATTATGATAAGCAGATGGCAAAAGCCATGAAACAATATGATGGCCAATCTGTGATTTCAATTACGGATGAAAACTATTTGGAAATTATGGAACTAATCTATAATTATCCAAGTCAATTTGCAGGAAAAAGGATTTCTTATAAAGGCTTTGTCTATAATTCAAAACGAGAAGAAAGTGTTGACCAATTTGTTTTCCGTTTTGGGATTATTCATTGTGTCGCTGATTCTGGCGTTTTTGGCTTGTTGGTTCATTTTCCTGAACATACGCAATTTCAAAACAATGATTGGGTAACGATTACCGGCACGGTTGAGTTGTCCTATTATCCACCGTTTAAACGACAAATACCAACTATGCAAGTGGAGAAAGTCAAAGCAGATCAAGCACCAAAAAATCAATATGTCTATCGTTCCTTTTAAAAAAAGTTGGTTGCTTCCTTATCAAAATGGAAGCAACCAACTTTTTTGCTATCTATTTTTTAATTTTGTTGCGCTTACGACGAATAAAACCCAAAGATTCTCTTTTTTCCCGAAAGCTGCGGATATTCTGATTGAAAACCTCAGAAGCGACTAAGCCTAACGCAATTGCCCCAGCAATCATTACAGCTTGCACGGTAAAATAGGCGCCTTTTTCATAATTGCCAATTACGATATTCCGAACAGCTTGATAAGCTAAGCCACCAGGTACCAATGGAACAATACCAGGAATATTAAAAATCGTGACAGGCATTTTCAATATTTTTGAGAATAGGTAGCTTACTGCCGCAACACCGACAGCACCGATGAGGGAACCTAATGCCGCATTTCCACTAAAAACTTCAACGATTACCCAATAAAGCATCCAGCTCACGCTACCAGTTAGACCACAAGCCACCAGTGATCGTCGAGGAACATTAATAATAATCGCAAACGCCGCAGAAGCTAAAAAACTAAAGATAAATTGTACCAAAACGATTCCTAGCAAGTAAGTCACTCCTTTTAATAGAAAAGTTGAAAGACAAAAGCAATGCCAAAACCAATCATTCCTGAAGTCATTAATGCTTCAGTCCCACGAGAAACACCCGATAAGTAGTGTCCGGCTAGCAAATCGCGAAGAGCATTGGTAATTTGCACACCAGGCACTAAAGGCATGACACAACCAATGATGATTAAATCTTGTGATTGTCCGAGTCCCAATTTGACTGAAAGGATAGCGGCTGCACCAATGAACAGCGAAGCTAAAAATTCAGATAAAAATTTAATCTTGAGAAACTTTAAACTAAAATAATAAAGACTATAGCCGCAACCACCAATCAGAAAAGTCAAGAATAAATCGGACCAGACGCCACCAAAAAGAATCATAATCGTAGCGCTGACAACGGCCGCACTAACAATGCGTGCGCTAATTGGAAAATGTCGGTGTTCACTATCAATCACTTTTAGTTTATTCAGTAACTCCTCTAAAGAAAAATCACCAGCCACATAAGCACGAGACAGCTGATTCACACGAGAGATTTTTTCTAAATCAATGCCACGTTTCATTACTTGAACCATACGAATCGTGGAAGTTCCATCTATGCCAACAAATAACCCAGTTTGTGTCACATAGCTAACCATTCGATAGTTGCCAGAAGCAAGCGCAATTCGGCTCATTGTATCTTCAACACGGTACATTTCTGCATCGCTTTCTATCATAATTTTACCAGCTAACAAACAGGTTTCTAAAAGTAAATCCAAATGAGCAGGAGTCATTGAGCAAGCCTCACTTTATGTATTTTCTTCTAGTGTACTACAAACGAACCAAAAAGAGGAAATAAATAACAGCTGCAATCGAAAATTTACATCGTAAACAGATTGTTAGCGAATTGTAACATTAAAAGGCTGATATTATTTAATCATAGATATTTAAAAGTTTTCAAAAGAAAAACGTCGATTTTTTCACAAAATGAATTGAAGGGAAAGGTGATATTCTGGCGATTTAGCAGAGCTTTATTCTTGTTTTATAAAGTTGTGTATTTGTTTTTATAATTTTAAAATTATCGATGGCTGTCATTTTTTTACGAAGCCTTTATTAATAAAAGACTAAGAAATAACAAAAAAGAGAGAAGGAGAAGAAATTTTGTTTGTAGTTTCGGTTCTTTTCTAGTAAAATGAAATTGTATAAAAGTAGAAGTGAGGTGTAGTAAAATGGGTTTTACAGACGAAACAGTACGCTTTGATTTTGATGATAATCGAAAAAAAGCAATCAGTGAAACGTTAGAAACCGTATATCGGGCATTAGAAGAAAAGGGATACAATCCTATTAACCAAATAGTAGGGTATTTACTTTCTGGGGACCCGGCTTACATTCCTCGTTATCAAGATGCTCGAAACTTAATTCGTCGTCATGAACGTGATGAAATCATGGAAGAATTAACCAAATATTACTTAGCGAACCACGGAATCGATATCAAATGAGGATCATGGGGCTAGATGTAGGTTCACGGACAGTCGGTGTGGCTGTTAGTGATTTATTAGGTTGGACAGCGCAAGGCATCGAAATTATTCGCATCAATGAAGAGGAAGAGAACTTCGGCTTTGAGCGATTAGGTGAATTGGTGAAAGAATACGAAGTCACGAAATTTGTCGTAGGTTTACCGAAAAACATGAATAATTCCATCGGTCCTAGAGCTGAAGCATCTATGGCATATGGTGATAAGATTCAAGAATTATTTCAATTACCTGTTGACTATCAAGATGAACGATTAACAACTGTCCAAGCAGAGCGTTTCTTGGTGGAGCAAGCAGATACTTCCAGAGCCAAAAGAAAAAAAGTGATTGATAAACTAGCGGCAGTAATGATTCTACAAAATTATTTAGATGCACATAGCCGATAATTATCGAGCTTTGAATACATCAAGGGAGAGAAGAAGAATGACAGAACACAACCACGATCATGATCACGAAGGACATGAACACATTACTTTAGTAGACGAACAAGGAAATGAAACATTATACGAGATCTTACTAACTGTTGACGGTCAAGAAGAATTCGGTAAAAATTATGTTTTATTATATCCAGCAGGAATTCCTGAGGATGAAGATGTTGAATTGCAAGCTTACTCATATGTGGAAAACGCAGAAGGTACAGAAGGTGATTTACAGCAAATCGAAACAGACGCTGAATGGGATATGATTGAAGAAGTTTTCAATACATTCATGGCTGAAGAAGAAGAGTAAAACTGTAACGAGAGAAGCGCTACTTCTCCTATTGAGAAGTAGCTTTCTTAATAATAATTGTTATAATGTACATGTTGTTTCTATCATAAGATACTATCACTATCATTGAGTGTGGTGGATAAAGAAGGACAGCATTGTCTAGTTTTACAAGATGTTGTAAAAACGTAACATCCTTGTAATGACGTTAATTTGGTAACTATCTAGCATAATTTATAATTTGTGTTATACTAAGTGTGAGGTTTCAGAAATACTGTTAATTTTATAATATTAAATAAAAAATGGCTCCACCTACTGGCATAGGTAGAGCCGTCAGAAATTCAGTTAAACAAACACGTAATTATTGGTGTGGCGCATTGCCACGAACTGAAATTCCAGTTAATAAAGCAAGTAAATCAAACATATATTTCACCTCCTTTATTATGATAGCTTCATTATAACATTATCTGTAAAATGATGGTATGTTTAATACAAAAAAAATAGAAAGATTGGAGTTTTGACTGTGAGAGTAGCGGGAGAAAAAATCAAAACAGCGCGTAAAAAGAAAAAATTATCGCAAGCTGAATTGGCAAAAGGAATTTGTACACAAGCAACAATTAGTAACATTGAAAACAAAAATGTGTGTGACAGTTTAGACATTTTCTCATCTGTATGTCTACGTTTAGACTTACAAGTGGAAGAATGTATCGAAGGTTCTAGTGAGAAAAAACTCGAAAGCTTATTAAATAAAGTAGAAGAATTATGCTTTTACTTTAAGCACGATGAAGCCTATGATTTGTTGAAAGACTATCCAGATGATATCGAAAGTTCAAACAGAATTTTAGAAACAAAATTTTTCTATTATAAAGGAATTACGAGTTTATTAGGTAAGAAAAATAATAGCGAAGCATTGTTCTATTTACATCGTGGTTCTGAAATTAGTCGTGATATTAATATTTATAATATTTTGAGCATGAATGCGATTGGTATTTTATATGAATTAGAAGATGATATTGAAAAAGCAAAAGTTTATTACGATAAATCTTTACAATTGCTAAGCGAATTCAAATTAGATTATCCATTAGAGCAATGCCGTATTTATTATAATACCGCAAAATTCTATTCATTAATTAAAGACTATGCAAAGAGTATTGAATTAAGTGATAAAGGAATCGAAATTAATCGGACACACAGTTCTATTTACTCTTTAGATTGCTTATTATACGAAAAAGCGTTTAATAAACAAATGCTAGGACTAGATGCTGTTGAAGATTATCGTATTGCGTACTACTTTACACGTTTCTTTGAAAATAAAAAATTACTTGCTTATATTGAAAAAGATATGCAAGAGTTTAATATCAGTTTTAAATAATAGATTAGCGTTTCAGATTTTAAAAAGGAACAACTTAACTTCAGAGGAGTTAGGTTGTTCCTTTTTCTCTTTTTAATTTGTTTCTTTGACAGCGTTACGGACGCTTTCGGCGACGACTTTTGCGACTCCTTCTTGGAATGGATCGGGAATAATATTGGTCGGCGTGAGTTCATTATCGGGAATCAATTTTGCAATACCTTTGGCAGCGGCAATTTGCATTTCAATCGTAATCTTTTTCGCCCGAGCATCTAAGGCACCGCGGAAGATACCAGGGAAGGCCAACACATTATTAATTTGATTCGGAAAGTCACTACGACCAGTTCCGACAATATAAGCGCCTGCCGCTAAAGCTTCATCAGGAAAAATTTCAGGAACTGGGTTAGCCATTGCAAAAATAACTGGCTGCTCATTCATCTGTTGAATCCACTGGGGTTTTAAAACACCTGGTGCTGAAACACCAACAAAGACATCAGCGCCTTCAAGAGCAGTAGCTAAATCACCAGTACGATGTTCCCGATTGGTTAGCTTCGCAATTTCTGCATGGTGTGGTGGCAGAGCTGTATCTGTTTCGCTCAGAATCCCTGTACGGTCAACAATGATAATATGTTTTACGCCAGCAGCTAAAAATTTTCTTGTAATTGAAAGACCAGCGGAGCCACCGCCGTTGATTACCACATGAATGTCCTCTATTTTCTTGTTGATTAATTTTAAGCTGTTGTACAAAGCCGCTAAAACAACAATCGCTGTCCCGTGTTGATCATCATGGAAAACGGGAATATCTAGTTCATCGATTAAACGCTGTTCAATTTCAAAACAACGAGGAGCGCTGATATCTTCCAAGTTAATCCCCCCAAAGGTTGGAGCCAAAAATTTCACTGTTTGGATGATTTCTTCAGTATCTTGTGTATCTAAAACAAGGGGAATCGAATCCACACCAGCAAAGCGTTTAAACAATGCAGCTTTTCCTTCCATGACAGGCATCGCTGCTTCAGGACCAATGTTACCTAAACCTAAAACTGCTGAACCATCACTGATAACGGCGACGGTGTTTTTCTTTGTTGTTAATTCGTAGGCGCGTTCTTTTTTTTCATGTATGGCAGAAGAAACAGCTGCAACACCTGGTGTGTAGGCAATTCCTAAATCTGCTTTTGTTTCAATCGGAACTTTAGGACAGACTTCTAATTTTCCCCCAAATTTTTTTGCTTGCTCAATCGCTAATTCTTTTACATCTTTTGTTGACATATCATTTTCCTCCTAAATAATTCACTTATGGTTAAAAAAGCATTCTAAAAATAGCAGTCATTGTTATTACTGTAATGGCACCGCCTAAACGTGTCGCAACTTGTGCAAACGGCATTAAGTTCATTCGATTGGCTGTACTTAAAATAGCCACATCGCCAGTCCCACCCATACCACTCTGACAAGCGGAGACAATGGCAGCCTCGACGGGATTCATATTCATGAAGCGTGAAACGAAAAATCCTGTAGCAATAACAGTGAAAACGACACTAATTACCACAACAAAATATTGCCAGCTAAGCATTCCTACGACATCTTTTAAAGGAATATATAACATACCTAAGCCGACCATTAACGGGAACGTAAAATTGCCAGAGATAAATTTATAAAGCTGTTTTGATCCGCGTTGGGTTTCTTTCGGTACTACATTTAAGTATTTTAAAAAGGCTGCGACAACAATCATCAAAACAGGACCAGGAAAGCCTGTTAAGTGTTGCAATAAACCGCCTGTAATAAATAAGGTACATGCAATTAAAACACCAGCGCCCATTAATTTTACATCAATTGGTGCTTTGTCTTCTTCTAAAGCATCACTTAAATCATCTGAATTGGTAATTTTAATCAACTGACCTTGTCCAGAAAGTTCAGGGCGTTTTTCTCCTAAACGACTAAGTAAACCAGAACACATAATAGCAAAAAAATTACCAATAATGGTTGCGGGAATTAATTGCCCCACTAATTGTTCACTTGGCAATCCAGTAATGGCACTATAACCAAGGGATAAAGGAAGAATACCTTCACCGATTCCACCAGCTAAAACAGGAGTGACGATATAGAAAAGGCTATGTTTCCAACCGAGACCTAACAGCGTTCCAACAAGGGTCCCAACACCCATTGCTAAAATCATTCCTAATGCCATCGGGACAATCATGCGCATTAAACCTTGGACTAAAATTTTGCGGTTCATTCCAAGGATACTTCCACAGACCAAACATGCAATATAGAAATAGAGAAAGTTTGCTTGTTTCATTAAAATATCTGTTGAGTCTAAGACATTTTGGTTGAGTAAATTGAAAAAGACCATAATAGATGGTACTAATAAAGATAAAATTGCGGGACCGCCAAAATGTTTCAAAATAGGAATATTTCCACCAATTGTTCCAAGTAACCAACCCATTGTTAAAATTACGGCAAAACCACCTAACATATTGACTGGTAGTTGTTCTAATAGAGCCGTAACAAGAATAATGCTAGCTGTTACAAGATAAACAGGTAACGTAACCGAACCAATCCTCGTTTTGGTTAATTTGTTGCGCCAATCTGTTTCGTTAGCAGCTGTTGCGTGCAATTTCTTTTCCATGCTATTTCCTCCTATAACTTTAATCTATATTCATCATAATGTAAACGTTTTCTGTGGAGTAGATTATTTAATTAATTTAACTAAAGAAAAGTTTTTTAACCAAATCTTCCTATGCTATACTTTATTTGAAGAGAAAAGAGGGATGGAATGAAGCGTGGCGGGAAATTATGGTGCTTCTTATCAGTGATTTTTATTGCAACATTAATTATTATGATTACTTTCTTTTACGGAGTAACGACGGTCCAAACAATTAAAGAAGTTCGTAAAAACCAAGAGCAAGCACTTTTAGCCGTCGGGGAACAGTTGGCTATTGAACCGAATGTTATTGAAGCCTTAAAGAATGATCACTATTCAGATGAATTGGAAGCGTATACGGTTCGTTTAGGTGAAATCCATCAGTTGGATTTTATCGTGATTATGAATATGCAGGGGATTCGTTTAACACATCCTGATCGCCAAAAAATAGGTAAGCATTTTGAAGGTGGCGATGAAGTGCGAGCATTAAAAGGGGAGGAACATTTGTCTGTTAGTCAAGGGAGTTTAGGAGAATCATTACGAGGTTTTGTCCCAGTCTATGATCAAGGAAAACAAATTGGGGTTGTGGCAATGGGCATTAAAATGACCTCGCTTTCACAATTGATTGAACGAACAAAAAATGATTACACAGTGAGTGTCCTTTTAAGTGTTGGTTTTGGCTTTATATTAGCCATCGTGGTTTCTTATTATTTAAAAAAACAACTTCACGATTTAGAGCCAAGAGAAATTGCTCGTCTATTAGAAGAGCGAAACGCCATGCTTGAGGAAACGAAAGACGCAATCCTTGTGATTGATACCGATCAAAATATTTTATTAGCAAATATTGAGGCGACTAAAATGTATCATAATATAACAAATAGTGAAGAAAATTTACTAGGAAAGAAACTTTCAGCATTGGTTTTATCTCCTGAAAAATTAGTCGTACATTCAAAAACAGAGCAATTCTATCGTCAAAATGGCCAGGATTATTTCGTCTCAATCGCCCCGATTAATGTCCGTAAAAAAACAATTGGGCATGTTATCTTTCTGAAAAATGCGACGGAAACGTTTATTGTCGCAGAACAGCTTGTCAGCACAACGACATATGCTTCGGCATTACAAAGTCAATCACATGAATTTATGAATAAGATGCATGTTATTTATGGCTTAGTCGATTTAGAAGATTATGAGGCGCTAAAACATTATCTGGCCGATTTATTGAAACCAGAAAAGGAATTTGCACAGCGCTTAGCTATTTTGGTTAGGAATCCTATTTTAGCAGGTTTTTTAAGTGGGGAAAGAATCAAGTTTGCAGAAATTAAAACACAATTAGCTATTGAAATTTATCCAGAAATTCCACCAAATAAACGAGATGAAGATACACAAAATTTGATTGCTATCTACCGTTATATTCATCGTTTCCTGATGGAACAACTGTTACCAGAAGAGATCATTGAAACCATTGATTATCAGCCAGGAAGTTTGACGACGACTTATTCGTTTGCTTATCCAAAAGAACAACTGGAACGCTTTGAACAAGAGTTTTTCACTTCTTATTTGGCAAGATTATTAGAGAATGCGGAAGCGACATTGACTTGGGAAAACCAACAAAACAATTGGCTTGTCATTCGCATAAATGTTCATTACGAAGGAGCAGAGGAAAATGAACCTATTGATTATTGAAGACGATCCTATGGTTGCATATATACATCAAAAATATCTTGAAAAATTAATTCACCAACCTACTATTTTTACGGTTGCAACAATTGCTGAAGGTCTACAACTAACGAAAGAAAAACAACCAGCACTTGTTTTATTAGATGTTCATTTAAAAGATGGCAATGGCTTGACCTATCTGGCAACAATTAGAGATGAAAAAATTGACACAGAAGTTATCCTGATTACGGCTGCCAACGAGTTGGAAAATGTTAAACGAAGCTTACATTTAGGCGTTTTAGACTATTTAGTTAAACCCTTCTCTTTTGAACGATTTCAACAAAGTATCGAAAACTATCAGAAAAAAGCTGCTCAATTCACGCTGGAAACGGAGGAGCTTTCGCAAACAAAAGTGGACCAATTGTTTCATTCTTCACAGACAAACGCACGTAAAAATGAACAAGATCTTCAAAACCTATCCTTAGAAAAAGGACTAACACAAGCAACATTACAACTATTGTTAAAAAAAATAGACGAATTTACCGACTATTTTACGATTCAAGAATTATCAGAAGCGAGTCAGCTTTCACATGTTTCTGTTCGCAAATATGTGTTGTTTCTAGAAAAAAATAACCTTTTAGAAAGTAAAAATAGCTATTTAAAAGTGGGGCGTCCCTATCAATCGTATCGGAGAATTTAGTATTTTTTATTTTTTAGTAAATAAAAAAGTAATTGAAAAGAGGCTAAATACAGCGGATACTCCTTTTTATTCTCATTTAAAGAACTTAATTGAGAATGGAAAAGAGGATATTACTTGTTATTTTTTGAGAATATATGATATTCTTTATTATGTAAGAAATAATATTATATGGGAGGAACGAGCGATGAAAGTTATTGTTTTAGGATCATCACATGGAGGTTATGAAGCGGTAGAGGAATTACTAAATCTTCATCCTGATGCAGAAATTCAATGGTATGAGAAAGGTGATTTTATCTCATTCTTGTCTTGTGGCATGCAGTTGTACCTAGAAGGAAAAGTGAAAGATGTTAATTCTGTTCGCTATATGACTGGCGAAAAAATGGAGAGTCGTGGTGTGAATGTCTTTTCTAATACTGAAATTACAGCGATTCAACCAAAAGAACACCAAGTGACAGTGAAAGATTTAGTGTCAGGTGAAGAACGTGTTGAAAATTATGATAAATTAATCATCAGTCCCGGAGCTGTCCCATTTGAATTAGATATTCCAGGTAAAGATTTGGATAATATTTACTTGATGCGTGGTCGTCAATGGGCCATTAAATTAAAACAAAAAACAGTAGATCCAGAAGTCAATAATGTGGTTGTGATTGGTAGTGGTTATATTGGGATTGAAGCTGCCGAAGCATTTGCAAAAGCCGGTAAAAAGGTTACTGTTATTGACATTTTAGATCGTCCATTAGGGGTATATCTAGATAAAGAATTTACAGATGTTTTAACAGAAGAGATGGAAGCTAATAATATTACCATTGCAACTGGTGAAACAGTTGAACGTTACGAAGGCGACGGTCGTGTGCAAAAAGTCGTTACAGATAAAAATGCGTACGATGCTGATTTGGTCGTTGTAGCAGTTGGCGTCCGTCCAAACACTGCTTGGTTAAAAGGTACCTTAGAATTACATCCGAATGGCCTAATCAAGACGGATGAATACATGCGGACAAGTGAGCCAGATGTATTTGCAGTAGGGGATGCTACGTTAATTAAATACAATCCTGCAGACACAGAAGTAAATATTGCTTTAGCAACGAATGCTCGTAAACAAGGTCGCTTTGCTGTGAAAAACCTAGAGGAACCAGTTAAACCTTTCCCTGGTGTTCAAGGATCTTCTGGCTTGGCCGTCTTTGAATATAAATTTGCTTCAACAGGGATTAACGAAGTCATGGCTCAAAAATTAGGAAAAGAAACAAAAGCGGTGACAGTAGTAGAAGACTACTTGATGGACTTTAATCCAGACAAACAAAAAGCTTGGTTTAAATTAGTGTATGATCCTGAAACAACACAAATTTTAGGCGCTCAATTAATGTCGAAAGCAGATTTAACTGCAAACATTAATGCTATTTCATTAGCGATTCAAGCCAAAATGACGATTGAAGACTTAGCCTATGCGGACTTCTTCTTCCAACCAGCGTTTGACAAACCTTGGAACATTATTAATACAGCGGCTTTAGAAGCGGTGAAACAAGAACGTTAATAAAAACAGACAAGAACGATGCTGAAAAATAGTATCGTTCTTTTTGTATATTTTCAAAAAAATAACAACGCACTTTTACTTTTTTTCTAAAACAAAGAATTTTTTTACTCTTACTAAAATTTCAAAATGATGTAAAAATAAAAGCAGGTCGCAAGTGACCAAGAAATTTTAGGAGGAATTTTAGAATGAAAAAACAAATTATAGCAAGTGTTGCATTAAGTGCACTAGCAATAAGTATTGCGGGACAAGCAGTTTATGCAAATGAAGCAAACTTACAAGACACGCAAGCTGATGTAACTTTAAAAGCAGGTTCTGGGAAAGATGTCAAACCTGTCGTTGATCCAACAGGCGATACAGATGAAAATCCAGCTACGGGCGCAGAAGGCGCGTTATCAATCCCATACGCTTCAAGTATTAGCTTTGGTGAACAAGAAATCCAACAAGGGGATGCCACTTACTTTGCACAAAATGAAAAACCATTTGTCCAAGTTAATGATACTCGTGGAGGTGCAGAAGGCTGGGCACTATCCGCATCCATATCAGAATTTAAAGGTGTAACAAATCAAAACGTCTTAAAAGGTGCACAATTAACCTTGGCAAATGGTCAAGTAACTACAGAAAGTAACCAATCAGAAGCACCAACAATTGCATCAAATAGTTTAACACTAAATGATTCACTACAACCAGTAATGTCAGCTGAAAAAGGCAAAGGTGCAGGCGCCTGGGCTGCCTTATTCCAAGGGGAAAAAGGTAAAAATGAAAATGTAAAACTTTTTGTACCACGTGCAGGTGTTGAAGCACAAGCCTACACAGCAACGATTACATGGGGTTTATCTGATGCGCCAGCGTAAGACTTTAAAAAGATGGGGAACTTTTATTCCCATCTTTTTTCTTAGTTTAGTTAGCTGGTTGGTTCTGTGGTCTGCACCGGCTTCTGCTGAGGAAAATCAGATTAATTTTGAAGCAGAAGCTATTTTACCAGAAACCCAGCAATCTTCCGTCAGTTATTACGATTTGAAAGTCTCCCCTGGAAGCACACAAGAGTTTAAATTACGCTTGAAAAATGTAAGTGATCAACCGATTAAAGTGCGTGTCGATGCAAATAATGGGCTGACCAATAAAAATGGCGCTTTAGACTATTCGCAACATGGAAAAAAATTATTAGGTAGTCCTACATTTGAAGAATTGATTTCGCCGTCACAAACAGTCGAATTACAAGGAAAAGAAACAAAAGAAGTTTCATTTCAATTAA
The DNA here is from genome assembly GCF_023539285.1 of Enterococcus sp. LX10. NCBI lineage: Bacteria > Bacillati > Bacillota > Bacilli > Lactobacillales > Enterococcaceae > Enterococcus > Enterococcus sp. LX10. The sequence continues at coordinate 1,061,252 of NZ_CP092784.1, forward strand.
ATGTCCCTAAAAATGGTTTTGAAGGAACGATTTTAGGTGGATTTTATTGTTATGAATTAACAGATGGAAAAGAGAAGGAAATAAAAGGATTTAGTTTAACGAATAAATTTGCTTACACAATCGGAGCAAAACTTGTTGTTGAAAATAAAAAAATGGAACCAGCATTTCAGTTAACAAAGGTGAAACCAGGTTTAGAAAATGGTTATTTAACACTGTTCGCGACAATTGAAAATACAGAACCAGTTTTAATGAGCCAATTGAAAATGAACGCCTTTGTTACTAAAAAAGGAAAAAGTGAGAAAATTCGTGAGTTATCAAAACAAATTTCTGTGGCACCACGTAGTCAATTTGAACTTCCAATTAGTTGGAATGATGAAGCCTTAAAAAAAGGTTTATATGAGTTGACGATTCAGTTGGAAGATCAAAACAGTAAAAAGTGGACATTGAAAAAAGCGTTTGAAATTAAAGGTGAAGATGAAAAATTGAATGAGGAGGCAGTCAAAGTCACCCGACCTGCTTCGAATATTCTTCTGTATCTTGTGATAGGAAGCTGTATCTTAATTATTTTGGCGTTATTTATTTATATTTTAAAACTACGCCAAAATAAATCATAAATAGGGAGGCTTTAAAATGAAAAAAAGAAGTGGGTATCTTGTGTTCATGCTAGCACTCTTTTTTTTAGCAAGTGCTAATAGTGTACATGCGCAGCAAGTAGATTCAGAAGTAGGCATAACATTTTATCAGAAAAATTATAAGGATCAGGTAGTGCCTTTTGAAAAAATAACCCCAGTTAATGAAGCCAAACAACCCAATCGAGAAACGATTAACTCTGATAAAGGATTAATCAATCAACTTTTACCCAATACGGGAGAAAAACAGCAATTGGAATTACTAACTATCGGTTTACTTCTTATAAGCATCATCCTGTTTGTAGTGGCTCGAAGACGAAAGAAAGGATGGAAAGCAGATGAATAAGATTGCTAAAACCTCATTCGTTTTTATAATCACGTTGATTGGGTTTGCTTTAGGACCGCAAATTGGTGAAGCAACTGAGTTAGTCAAGAAAATTTCAAATCACACAAAATTGTCTGATTATGGTTACTTTAAGGCCTTGCCAGGTGTCTATACGCCAGCTTCCCATACTTTTGTCATGCAATCTGGGGCAGAAACAGAAGTCATTCCACTTGAAGGCAATGTGAACAGTAGTCAATTAACAGTTGATGAAAATTCTCCTGCAGGGAGTGCCATGATTCGTAATGTGGGATGGTATCAAGGGAAAAAGGTCAGCATTAAAGTTTCACTGTTGAAAAATTTGTCAAATCGAGCGGGGGGAACAATCTTTTTTGAAAAAGAACGTTTCTTAACACTATCTCTCCTTGGAGATGTGAAAGTGACATATGAATTTTTTGACGAAGAAAATCAACCGATACAAGTAACAACAGCAGTAAATACTTATGACTTGAGTAAAAAATACTATTTTGGCGTACAATTTCCTCTTCAATCACTCTATTCATCTAATCCAACCAATATTTTTTCTAGAACATGGAATGATGAAAGTGGTGGTTATTGGGTAACTTATCATAACGAAACGGAAACCGATGCCATCAATAGTCAAAAGCAACAGCTACAAATTTTAACTCGACCAAAAGAAAAATTAACCTTTATTTATCGAAATTGGAATAACAATCAGCCATTAGAAATTCCTTATCGTACAGACTTTGTGGCAAAACCTGAGTTTGGCGGGGCCTTAGCAAATTCTTTAACGTTAGAGAAGCCGCAACCTGTTAGTGAATTAAAGGCCCAACAAATCATGCCGAATGTTGCAGAGGATCGTAAATTAAGTAATTTAGAAGTACGTTTTAACTTAACAAATCTCTTGCAATCACAGCAATACGAGCCAGGTAATATCAACATTCAAAACTTTAATGGTGAAGATGTAACGGCTTTGTTCTCACAAGAGATGCAAGGCGAAGAATTAGTATTGACTGCCTTACAACCACAAGATAGCCGGTTAACTGCCACGACTTTACTTTATACAGTCGCCGTGAAATGGCGTGAAGATGCCCAAGCAGTAGATAATCGTTTCATTGATACAGAAGGAAATCTGACATTACCTTATACAATCCAAACAAAGGCCACCAATAGAGATAAAGTGTTTAATCAAGCGACCGAAGGCATGTTGAAAGTGAATTATAACAGCAAAGTGAATCTTCTTTTTGTCGACGAAAATAATCAACCATTGAAAGAGCCAATGAGTCAGCCAGGTATTTTAACACAAGCATTTGATGTATCATCTGAGTATCCTGAAATCCCTGGATATTATCCAGTTAAAAATCCAGTGGAACAAGATCAAGGAACGTTTAAACAAGAAGAACAAACAATCGTTCATCGGTATCGTAAAAATTTGGAATTTCAATTGAAAAATTCAGGAGAGGCAATACCGGTTTCTCGCTTTACTAAAGAAGCTGAGGTGGCGTATTCTTTAAAACACGAAGCAGGAAAAACGATTCGCGTAATGGCACGTTTCGGTGGAGAGGAACAATTAGTAAAAGAGTATCCAACAGCACCAGAGACTGTTGGCGATCAAGTGAAAATGATGATACCAGATAATTGGCTTGACCAAGAAGTTGAATTTTACGCAATGAATGAAACTGGACAAGTTTCAAATAATGAAAAAAAGATAGTCAGTCTGGAAAAGGGGCCGCAATTAAAATTACCTAACGTTCTTTCTTTTGGACAACAAGAAATCCCTGTAAAAGATAGCTATGTCAAGTTGCCACAAGAAGCAGAACTGGCTATCACTGATGAAAGCCAGTTAGATAAAAGTCAATGGAAAGTCAAAGTTAAAATGCAACAAATGATGAAAAATCAAAATAATCAAACATTGTCAAAAGGTTTAAGCTTTATTAAAGAGGGCAAACGGACACCGATTAATGACGTCGAACAAACTATTGCTAGTGGCAGTGGAAGTCAAATGTTGAATTTAGCAAATACATTTGAATTAACTTTAGTTCCAAGCGATGTCGCGGGTAGCTATCAAGGTCAATTAGTTTGGAACTTAGAAGATGCCCCTATTTAAACCTAGATAAAATTTCCATTAAACATGACTTAACAATTGAATCAATTGAAATCAAGCACAGGTGCTAAGGAACTTCTTTAGCACCTGTTTTTTTGGGGGCAAAAATTTACCTCTTGCAAAAAGAAAGTCGTATAATTAATATGACTAAGTTATTTATAAAAATTTAGAAATACAGGAGGTTGATAAAGTGCATACATTTTTAACGAAATCTTCTCAAAAGAAAATTCGTCTATTTAACTATCTCTTAGAAAAAAACAAGTGGCGAACCATTGCAGATTTAAAAGACTTACTGAATGTTTCTTCAAAATCTATTCTATTGTATGTAGAAGAATTATCAGACATTTTTAAACAATTTAATGGGAAAATTGTACTGAAAAATGAAAATAATCAACGATTTTATATGTATAAAGATGCTAATTTTCCTATCTATAATGTTTACTTGCATTACTATCGTCAATCTTATAATTTCAATTTGATTGATTATATGTACAAATACCCAGACAGAAATTTAGAAGACTATGCAGATGCGCAATTTACAAGTGTTTCGACTGTTTTTCGGTATGCCAAATTATTAGTAAAATATTTTAAAAGATATCAAATGACCTTTCATACGTTCTCTTTAGAACTAGAGAATCAAGAAAGCATGAGTCGTTCTTTTTATTATTATTTTTATTGGCAATCTTCACGTACAGGTGACTGGCCATTTACGATTTCTGAAAAGTTGATTAAACAATATATTGAACAATTTGAAGAGGTATACGATATTGAATTGTTACGTTTGCCGAAACGAATTTTTTCTTATTGGCTAGCAATTGTATTAGAACGTGCACCACAAAAAAGAGTGGAACTTTTAGATGAAATTAAACAGGTAGCTGATTCTGATAAAGCTTTTCCTTTAGTAAAAATGTGGCTGAAGAAGTGTAACTTATCGCTGCCTGAAGAAGAGATCTATTTTATATATCGAATTATCTACTCGTTTGGAGTGATTGATGGTAATCCTCGCTATGAAGTTAGTCATGCATTAGCACATAAATTGCATCATACTACGTCTTACCAAGCTGTATTGCTATTAAATAACCTCACGCAAAAAGACTATCAATTTCAATTGGATTTGTCAGATTCTGAATTAATTTTTAACTTTGTGGCATTCCACGAGCGAAGTCAATTCTTTTTCGGTAATACTGATTTATTTTTCAATCAGTCTTATATTAATGAAATTAAAAGACAAAATACGGAAATAGCCCAACTGATGGAGAACTTTCATCGAGATTTGCAAGAGCAGGCAACAAAAGAGGTCAAAGAAATTTTAAAAAATTGGGAACAACTTTTCTTAAACTATTACTATGTTTTAGATTATTATGATTTATTGTTAAAGAAATTGACGCCCATTAAGATTTTAATTGCAGACGATTTACATCATACTCATCGATTATGGTTGATGAATAAAATAAAAAATTATTTTGGTAAAGCTTATCCCTTGGCTTTTTATGATTATGAAGTAGATGCATCTGAAGTCGATTTAGTGATTTCTAACTATTATTTTGATACAAAAGGAACGACTTTACTACTGATGAAAAATATACCAACAGAACGCAACTGGCGGAATTTAGAGAAAATTCTTTATAAAATAACCCACTGCAATGATAAATAAAGCTACTTTTTTGCGAGCTTTACATTTTAAATTAATAACATATCGACTACTATTAATTTTGTTTACTTACAAAAGCAACATTGGCTAACAGAAAATTTTAGTCAGTTTAGAAACAGCGCTGAAGGATAATTGCCGGCGCTGTTTCTTTTATTTTTTTTCCAAATAGCGGATTTTTTTACACTAAAAAATGATTATTTTTCTTGCTATGCTAGTAATTGAAAGTATAGAAAGGAGCGGGTAGTAATGGTTGCATTTGGTATGGTAGTAATTAGTGTTAAATTAATAGGGATTGGCTTGTTTTGCTATTACGAACTAAAGGCTGAAAAAAATTGTAGTTAAGGAGTGTTGCTAATGCAATTAGAAAATATTTCAAAAACCATTGATAAAAAAGAAATTCTAACAAATATTTCAATTACTGTAGAACCAGGTGAAATTGTCGGTTTAATTGGTCCAAATGGTGCAGGTAAAACGACTACAATGAAAATCATGGGTGGGTTAATGGTTAATTTTCAAGGTAAAGTCGTTGGACAAGAACGGATTGGTGTTTTAATTGATGGACCTAAATATTTTCCGAATAGAACAGCAAGAGAAAATCTTAATTATTTTCGTGCTCTTTCAAAAGAGAGTTATTCAGTTGATTATGTAGAATCACTATTTGATATGAAAAATTACGGGAAAAAGAAAGTCAAAGATTTTTCTTTAGGTATGAAGCAGCGCTTAGGAATGGCGTTAGCTTTAATTAACAAAAATGAGCTGCTTATTTTAGATGAACCAATGAACGGTTTAGATCCAGATGGCGTACAAGCGACCATTCAGACACTAAAGCACTTAGCAAAAGAGTTACATATAGGGATTGTCATTTCCAGTCATATTTTAGGGGATCTAGATAAGTTGTGCGATCGAGCGTATTTTATTAAAAATGGAGCAATTATTCAAACAGTCACTTTAGGAAAAGAAGTATCAGTCTATCAATTTACCTTTGATGAAGAAAACGAAGACAAAGTGAGTGAAATTAGTGCTCTTTTTGATGGCGTAGAACAAAGACATCCTCTTTGGTTAATTTCGGAAGCAGATTATCCATTATTCCTAAAAGAGTTGGTTTTAAACGACGTCATTCCACTAGAAATGAAAAAGCATGCGCTAAATTTAGAGGACGTTTATTTTTCATTAGCAGAAGGGGAGTAAGAGATGAAAGTAACAGCTGTTTTAAAACAAGATATTCGGCGCAGAATTTTTCGATTTTCTGTTAGCTATCTCATGATGTTTGCCATTTTAGGGTTAGTCCCACCATTTTTAAATTATTTTTTTGGCGATATGTTTGATGTAAATGATTATATCAGTGCGATGAATTTTATTAACAGCTTACTATTACCGATTTTAGTAGTGTCCTTTGTTGTTGACGATCAAGGCTCACGAATTAGTGATTATTATTTTAAAACAAGGCAAGGTCGGCATCTTTATTTGTTCTCGCTATTGATTTGTGGACTATGTTTGGGCTTGTTAGCAGGATTTTTATTAATCGGTGTTTGTGCTCTTTTAGGCATGGTTCTTTCAGTAGCTATTTCATGGAAAGTGTTGACTGTTCTATTAGCTTCTTATGTATTGTTACCGTTGTTCTACTTATTTTTAGCTATAACGGTTTATTTTTTCTTTCATATAAAGGGAGTAGCTTTAACGACCTTTAATTTAGTTTTTGTGATGATTGTTCCTATTTTAATAAATATTGGAGCATCAACCATCGGATTGGGCATTCTTTTGCAGTCTCCTTTTTACATTTTAACATTTTTAGGAATGGGTTCAGGAACGATGAATGAATTATTTTATTGTTTAGTAAGCATACTAGTGTTATACGGAATAAATCATTGGAAAATACTACGAATTGATTTTTGAGTAAGGATAGTTCGATTTAAGATTTTAAAAGCATGTATCAGACGTATTTTATTGTCTGATACATGCTTTTACTTAGTTATTCAATTGATTTTTCAACTCTTGTTGGACACGAGTTAATTCTTGTTCATCCACACGTTGGTAGGAAACACCATCTTGCATAAAACCAGTACCTTGAAGTTGGTCTTGTTTCACTTTACCAAAGGCACTGCGATAATCTAAGGCAATTTTTTTCATGTCATCAAAACTTAAATCTGTCTTCATATTATCAGAAACAGCTGTTAAAATTTCTTGATAGTTGCTTACGCTGTTAAGACTTAAGACTTTTTGGACGATGCCTTCAATCACTTTTCTTTGACGTTCTTGGCGGCCGTAGTCACCATTAGGATCTTCGTAACGCATTCTTGAATAGGAGAGTGCTTGTTCACCATCCAATGAAATTTTACCAATCGTAAAATCATATCCGTTTTGGGAAAAAGTCAGATTATTGTTCACTTCGATTCCGCCAACCGCGTTGACTAATTCTTTTAAACCAGCCATATTAATTGAAACATAATGATTAATAGGTATATTTAAATAGTTTTCAACTGTATCCATTGCTAAAGATGCGCCACCAAAAGCATAGGCGTGATTCAATTTATCTTGTTTTCCTTGACCTGGAATATCAACATAGGTATCGCGAGCAAGACTGACTAAGGTTGTTTGCTTGTCACGAGGATTAACTGTTGCAACAATTGTTGTATCCGAACGACCTTGCTCGACACGCCCATCATCGCCTGTATCAATCCCTAATAATAAAACAGAAAAAGGCTCCTTATTGTTTAAATTGACCTGACTTTTTTTAGATCGTTCTACTGTTTCATAGGTTTTATCCATTGATTTAGAAACATCCCAATAAAGTTTTGCTCCCATTCCAACAACTGCAAGAAATAGAACCAAGATAATCCCAAAGATAATGGCAAAAATTTTCTTCCCTTTTGACATATTTTTCCTCCAATAATTTATCACAGGTTGTGATTTTTTTCTTATAGGTTAATCTTACTAATTTTTAGTGAAGAAGTATATAATAATTGTTGAAAGACTATAAAACTTTAAGGTATTTTGCATTATTTTTGCTTAATCTTTTGAAATATCTCAATTCTATTAAAATATGCGAATTAGTATATTACACGTTTTCAAGGTGTTTCATTGTTGATTAATTAGAATTTTAGTGGTATTTTTGTATTTGTAATTAGTACAGATTTTAATTGGAGGTATAACAGTGAGTAAAAAAGGATCAGATATCATAGTAGAAAGTTTAATCAATCACGAAGTGCCCTATATTTTTGGGATTCCCGGTGCAAAAATTGATGGGGTTTTTGATGCATTAGTTGACAAAGGCCCAGAATTAATTTTAGCTCGACATGAACAAAACGCTGCCTTTATGGCACAAGGGATTGGTCGTTTGACGGGAGAGCCTGGCTTAGTTATTGCAACTAGTGGACCTGGTGCCAGCAATTTAGCAACTGGGTTAGTAACTGCGACTGCAGAAGGGGACCCTGTTTTAGCATTGGCTGGACAGGTGAAACGGTCCGATTTGTCAAAATTAACTCACCAAAGCATGAATAATGCTGCATTATTTAGTCCAATAACAAAATTCAGTACAGAAATTCAAGATCCAGAAACATTATCTGAAAATATTGCCAATGCTTACCGTATCGCCAAAACAGCGAAAAAAGGCGCAACATTCTTATCGATCCCACAAGATGTCACAGATAGTCCGGTGACAGGCGAAGCAATTAAGCCTTTGTCGGCGCCGAAACTGGGCCATGCATCAGCAGAAACAATCGTAGCTTTAGCTGAACGAATCAAGCAAGCGAAATTACCTGTTTTACTTTTAGGAATGCGGGCCTCTGCACGAAAAGTTACCGCAGCCATTCGTGAATTGGTTGCTATAACTGGTTTGCCAGTCGTGGAAACGTTCCAAGGAGCAGGAATTATTTCAAAAGAATTAGAAGAACATTTCTTTGGGCGTGTTGGTTTATTTCGAAACCAACCTGGGGACCGTTTGTTAAAAAGAAGTGATTTAGTGATTGCGATTGGTTATGACCCCATTGAATATGAAGCACGTAATTGGAACGCAGAAAAAGATGCGCGCGTTATTGTTATTGATGAAGTTCAAATGGAAATTGATCAATATATGCAACCGGAAGAAGAGCTAATTGGTGATATGTCTAAAAATATTTTGAAATTATCAGAAGCATTTAGTGAACCAATATTAACAGAAGATGCGCAAGATTATTTAGAAACGCTTCAAGAAAAATTAACGATTAAAGAAGTAAAAACAAGTACAATTGAAAATCGATTACATCCATTAGAAATTGTTCAAACGCTTCAAGAAAAAACCACGAATGAAATGACAGTTACTGTTGACGTAGGGAGTCACTACATTTGGATGGCTCGCCACTTTAGAAGTTATGAACCGCGTCATTTATTATTTAGTAACGGTATGCAAACATTAGGTGTCGCTTTGCCTTGGGCAATCTCGGCTGCGCTGGTTCGTCCGAATACACAAATTATCTCTGTTTCTGGGGACGGCGGTTTCCTATTTTCGGCGCAAGAATTAGAAACAGCGGTTCGTTTAAAGCAAAATATCGTGCATATTATTTGGAATGATGGTAGTTATGATATGGTTAAATTCCAAGAAGAAATGAAATATAATCGATCCTCTGGCGTAGATTTTGGTCCAGTTGATTTTGTGAAGTATGCTGAAGCTTTTGGAGCCAAAGGGGTTCGAGTTCATTCACAAGCAGAATTTGCCGCAGCTTTAGAAGAAGGAATGCAAACAGAAGGCCCAGTGATTATTGATGTTCCTGTGGATTATTCAGATAATCAAGAATTAGGTAAAACATTGTTACCAGATCAACTTTATTAGGAGATGGAAAAATGAGCGAACAATATGTTTATCAACATGGTACGCTAGGCGGTTTAATGGAAAGTTTGATGGCAGGAACGGCAGAAATTGGTACGTTACTCACGCAAGGTGATTTTGGAATTGGGACATTAGAAGGCTCAAATGGCGAAATTATTTTATTGGACGGTATATTGTATCATGCGAATCAAACTGGCGAAATTACTATTTTAGAAGGCGAAGAATTAACGCCATATGCCGCAGTTACTCGTTTTCAAGAAGATGGCGCATTCCCTGTATCAACGGAAACCGATGAAAATATTAAAGCACAAATTTTAGAAAAAATTAGTCCTAATTTTTTTGCGGCAATTAAAATTAGCGGTCTTTTTGCGAAGATGCATGTCCGTGTGGCACCTAAACAAGAAAAACCATATCCACCATTTGTAGAAGCAGCACGCAATCAACCTGAATTTACAGCGGAGAATATTCAGGGAACAGTTGTAGGGTTCTTTACACCTAAATTATTTCATGGTGCTTCTGCTGCAGGATTTCATTTGCACTTTATCAGTGAGGATCACCAATTTGGTGGGCACATTCTTGATTTTGGCATTAAACAAGGGACTGTTTCTTGGATGGAAGCAGCAGAATTGCGGCAGCATTTTCCAGTTCATGATGCTGATTATCGGAATAAAGAAATTGATATTGCAAAAGCTTTGTCTGCAATTGAAGAAGCGGAATAACTGAATAACAAGGCACATTTCTCCACGCCCATTCAAGTTGACCTAGTTAGTCAACTTGAATGGGCTTATTGCTGTTCGTCGCTTTTTGTTGTTATTTTTCAAAAAAAAATAGTATCCTTTTTATAATAAGCAAATAACAATTGGAAAGGATGGCGTAATGGACACACTTTATAGAAGTTGGCAATTATCTGGTTGGCTCTATCATGATATTTTTGTCATCATTGTAGCAATTATTTTTATAGTAATTAGTGGTATTTTGGTTATTTCCTTAATAAGAAGGCGGAGTACAAGGAGACTGGTTCCCTATGCGTTAATTTTGTTGGTTTATCTTGCAGTGGTACATTTTGCTGGTTTAATCTTTTTCGGAATGTTTCGTTCAGTAACGATTGAAGAGAAAAGTGCGACGTTTTATTCTGAAAAAACGAAAGGCTTAACTTCAATTGAGCGAATGATTATCCCAAATGGACGAACGAATGGCATTAGCACCAGTAACTCATTGTTCCAAGTGATTTCTGTTAATAGTCAGACGGGCGAACGAATGTGGAGTAAACGTTTAGGCTGGCGTGATTATTTAATTGGTCAAACGGATCAATATGTGGTTTTGAATAATGCTGATAACGAGGCCATTTACTTACTCGATACAAAAACAGGGAAAAAACAGTTTTCCGAAGCGGATTTAGTGAAGAAATTCCCTGAATTAAAAGACTATTTAAGCTCTGATTTCGTTGATTATCGTTTTATGGATAATCGCTATCTCTATATTTATGGATTAAACAATCGATATTATCAATTAGATTTGAAAAATTGGCAGTTAAAACAAGACCCAACTTTCAAAGAAGTCTTTCAAACACAAGAAGCGCCTAAATGGACGGTAGATTCAAATGAGAGTCAAATTGGTCAAGAGCTGTCATCGGAAGAGCGAACAACAGTGCAAGGAAAACTAGAAGAGCAACTAATAGCACCAGTTTTACTAGGCAAGAAAGATGAAGCAAATTATTATGTTCTGTCATACAAGAAAAGACAAAGTATTCAAGCGATAGTTGGCTTATACAATTGGCAGAAAAAAACATACGAGTGGCAAACACCGTTGCTTTTAACTAAAGAAAATGTACCTATTGAAGCTTTTCAAGTAGAGGATGCGTTGTTTATTAAAGTCCCGCGTTATTTATACAAAATTAATTTGAATAATGGCAACCAAGAGTATCAGTTTGATTACCGCTGGGGCCAAGTGATTCGTTAAACGAAAAGCGGTAAAGTATGTTTAGACGAATAGAAGGAGCAAATAGTCCTTATGATATAAAGAAACGCTTAGAAGAGTAGTGATTTCGCTAGTTTTCTAAGCGTTTCTTTATTTTATGCAGGTCCAGAGATTAAATTCCAGATAATCGAACCTGTATATGCGCCAGGAAATAATTGTGAAACAGGGGTTTGAATTGCAAGAGAAATATCGGTCATGCGGCCACTCCACATGCCTTGTCCTTTTCTGTCACCAGCGTTACTCATTAAAGTCGCACCGTTACCGATAATAATTGGGTTGGTCGGGAAGTCGGGTGCAGCAGGATCTTCTGAAAAATCCAGTCCATACATTGTATTTGTCATAAAGAAACGCCTTAACGTTTTGTCATAGCGGGCATAGCCGCCTGTTAATTGAAACGTAATGATGCCTAGTAAAGAATGAGCTTCGTTTCGCATGTGTGGGATTTCAGCAGTGACATGCCAACCAGTTAAGGCTCCGCGAACATCCCCCATCCCGAAGTGTCTCATTGTATGAGTATTACCTTCAGAAGGTCGTATAGGAACTGCTGTTAAATCACCAGAAATCGCTTGGGTTTCAAAAGTAAATTCTTTCGGAATGAAGAGCAAGTCAAAACTAGTGTTAGGATTTTCTAAATCAGGATCAACGGTATCGTCAACCGATTCATCGCCAGGCAGCCCTCCAAGTTCTAGCTCAACTGAAACAGGCGTTTTTCCAGAACGAGTGGCAAAAGAAACCGATGGGTCAAAAGTAAAGAGACTGAATACTAGAAACAAGACTGTCATTGATTGATAAGTGAGTAGATTTTTTTTATTCAAGAAAGTTCCTCCTTTAGGTGCTGATAATATAAGTATACGCAAAAAGAGCTGTTTTTATTTATCAGTAATTTACAGGGAATTCGAAAATATTGAGACAAATAGTTTTTAATATTAGTTGAGAAAGGTGAGTCGACAATTTTTACTTGTTGATTCTGTCTTTTTTGAGCACCATTCGTTATATCAAGCATGCTAAAATATAAAAGAAATCATCAGGTATCACTAATGAAAAGGGAGAGGAGGAGAAAACTTTGAGTAAGTGTTTAGGGTTGTTGATGATTTTATTTGTATTATCTGGCTGTTCAGGAAGTAGGGATTCACAACAGGAAGTCGTTATAGAAAAGTCTGCTAATAATGACAAAGTAAGACAATTTGTCGATCAAAAAAATCCGCATTTAGGAACGCAATTAGAAGCAGAATCTTATACTAAACAGGAAGCGATTGAATTTTTACAAAATGGTTTAGGGATACCAACGAATGACTCGGCGTTTCATTATACGTTTAAGCAGTCAAATAAAGGAAGTTATGTTGTTCAAATTAGATCTGAAAAGAATAGTGTCTCGAAAGAGAATGAATTGTTCGGATATTATCAGGTGTATCAAGATGGTATTATAGTGAAAATGATGGAAAAGGATCAAACGTTCCAAGAAAATTAAGTGATAAATAAAAAAGTTGACAAAAAACACAAACAGTTTTGTTTGTGTTTTTTTGTTTAATGTTCGTGTTTTATTTTTTAATAACCTTTTCCGAAAAAATATACGAACGTTCGGGTTTAAAAACGAACAAAAAGATGAAAATGTGTTGAAATATACGTTTTCCTTGCGTATACTGATGAAGTGAAAAAACGAACGAGGAGTGTACGAATGAACAAGAAAGTTCCTTATTTAATTGTGGCACCGGGACTAGTACTATTATTATTTTTCTTAATGATTCCATTAATTACTAGCATTTTGCCAACCATTTTTACTGATCATGGCTTGACACTAAATCAGTATGTTACTTTTTTTAAAGATGACTATAATGTTTCAATTTTCTGGCGAACGATAAGAGTTTCGTTAATTGTGACGGGGATTTCAATCGTGTTGGGCATTCCAACGGCATACTTTATTGCTGGAGTTTCCAAAAAATGGCGTGGCTTTTTAATGGCTATGACCTTGTTTCCACTATTAACCAACTCAGTTATTCGAAGTTTTGCTTGGATTAACATTTTAGGAAAAAACGGTGTAGTGAATACGTTGTTATTAAAAACAGGCTTAATTGAGCAACCGCTGAATTTATTGTATACAGAATTTGCAATTATTATCGGTTCAGTGTATTTATTTTTACCGACAATGATTATGACCTTAGTTGGGGTTATGGAAAACATTGAAGGAGAAATGCTAGAAGCGGCTGAGACGCTAGGCGCCAATCCAATGACGGCTTTTCGGAAAATTGTTTTACCTTTATCAATTCCAGGCACCATCGTAGGAAGTATATTAGTGTTTACAGGAACTTTAACGGCTTATACGACGCCACAGCTGTTAGGTGGTAACCAAAAAATGATGATGTCGACCTTCTTATATCAAAAGGCTAATACTTTAGGTGATTGGCAATCGGCGAGTGTTCTTGCATTTATTATGATTTTAACAACATTAATTGTGATGAAAGGCCTAGACATGGTCGCTAAGAAAGTAGATCGGAGAGAAGCAAATCATGCGTAAGCAAAAAGGACTATCTGTTATTGCAATTCTAGTTTTTCTATTTTTATTTTTACCATTATGTTTGATTGTGGTGACTTCTTTTGGAACAGCCGCAGCGATTCAATTTCCGATTAAAGGATTTACTTTAGATTGGTACGCCAAAGCCTTACAATCGGAAACGTTTATGGACAGTTTTAAGTTAAGCTTGTTGATTGGGGTATTAGCGACTGTTTTAGCATTAATAGTAGGGATTCCGGCTTCCTACGCGCTGGCACGTTATTCCGTTCGCGGGCGCAACTTTATTAAAAGCTTTTTCTTATCCCCAACTGTGATTCCAGGAATTGTGGTCGGGTATACGTTATTTCAATATATTGTTATTAAATTAGGTTTGCCTGTCTTTCAAGGATTATTAATGGGGCATTTTTTAATTAGTTTGCCTTATATTATTCGAGTGGTTGGGTCAAGTATGGAACAACTAGATTATTCAATGGAAGAAGTAGCTTGGACATTAGGTTGTACAAGATTGCGAGCTTTCATTCAAATTGTTTTACCCAATGTGTCTTCAGGAATTTTTGCAGCCTTTATGTTAGCATTTGTCAATTCGTTTAACAATGTTCCTGTATCGATGTTTTTATCAGGTCCCGGTGTGACGATGCTGCCTACTTCTTTATTAAGTTATATGGAATACAATTATGATCCAACTGTTTCAGCAATTTCTGTATTGTTGATGCTACTAACAATGGGCTTAATGTTTTTAATTGAAAAAACGTTGGGACTAGCTTCCATTGCCTAAAACATGGAAGAAGCACGAGATAGAAAGAGGAGAAAATTTTGACTTTTGTGGATTTAAAAGATATTCGCGTCAGCTATGACGGAAAACAAGATATTTTAAAAGATTTAAATATTTCAATGGAAAAAGGAGAGTTAGTTTCTTTATTAGGACCGAGTGGTTGTGGTAAAACGACTACGCTAAGAGTGATTGCTGGATTAATTAAGCCAAACGACGGACAGTTTTTCGTTGACCAAGAAGAACTAACAAAGGTTCCTGTCCATAAAAGAAACTTCGGGATGGTTTTTCAAAGCTATGCGTTATTTCCCCATTTAACGATTGCAGAAAATGTGGCTTTTGGGCTGAAATTACGCAAAGAAAGCAAACAAACCATGGACCAAAAAGTCGCGGAAATGCTAAAAGTATGTGGTTTAGAAAGCTTGGGAGACCGTTATCCAAAACAATTATCTGGTGGTCAAAGACAGCGGGTTGCGCTAGCACGGGCTCTGATTATCGAACCTAAACTATTACTACTAGATGAACCGTTGAGTAATTTAGATGCAAAATTACGTGTGGCAATGCGGATTGAAATCAAACGGATTCAACAACAATTAGGCATTACGACAGTTTTTGTCACACATGACCAAGAAGAGTGCTTTTCTATTTCAGATAAAGTGGCCATTATGAATAATGGCGTGATTGAACAATATGATTCACCAGAAACGATTTATCGTTTGCCTCGTACTAAGTTTGTTGCAGAATTTATCGGTTTTGAAAACTTTTTCTCTGTTGAAAAAATGGAAGCTGGTCATTATCGGACACAAACAGATCAAATAGTGAAAACGACTAATCCTGAACCAAATGTTACAACGACAGTGGCAACGATTCGTCCAGAGGACATCGAGATTGTTTCAGAAGCTGCTACTAATACTGTCGCAGGTACTGTCGCTGTCCGAACATTTTTAGGGAAAAGCTATCAATATGAAGTGGAAACAGCGTTAGGTACATTGCTGGTTAATGGAACAAGTGAACAGTTATATGAAACAAACGAAACCATTCACTTGGCTTTTCCAGCTGAGAAATTAGTTATTTTAGAAAAATAAAAACCATTTTGGAGGAAGATTAAAAAATGAAAAAACGCGTAATTTTAGGGACATTAGTCGCTGCAACGTTATTAATGACTGCTTGTGGAAACAGCGAAGCAACTACGAAAAGCGAGAGCAAAGGTGGAAGTAATGCTTTAGTCGTTTCAACTTTCGGATTAAGTGAAGATATTGTCAAAAAAGACATTATCGCTCCGTTTGAAAAAGAGAATGAAGCGAAAGTTACCTTAGAAGTAGGCAATAGCGCAGACCGCTTTACGAAATTAAAAAATAATCCCAATGCGGGAATTGATGTTATTGAATTAGCACAAGCAAATGCAGCACAAGGTGGAAAAGAAGGGTTATTTGAAAAAATTACAGAAAAAGAAGTACCTAATTTAAGTCAGTTAACGCCGGGAGCAAAAGAGGTTTTTGAAAGTGGTGCTGGCGTACCAATTGCTGTAAACAGTATCGGGATTGTTTACAACAAAGAAAAATTAGGCAAAGAAATTAAGAACTGGGATGACTTATGGTCAGCTGACTTGAAAGGTAAAATTTCTGTTCCAGACGTTGCCACGACAGCAGGTCCTTTAATGTTATACGTTGCTAGTGAACATGCTGGTCAAGATATTACAAAAGATAACGGGAAGGCCGCTTTTGAAGCGATGAAAGAATTAAAACCAAACGTTGTTAAAACGTATTCAAAATCGTCAGACTTAGCTAATATGTTCCAATCTGGTGAAATTGAAGCAGCTGTGGTTGCTGATTTTGCGGTTGATATTATTCAAGGCGCAGCAGAAAACGTGACGTATGTCGTCCCAGAAAGCGGCACGTATGCCAACTATAATACAGTCAATATTCCTAAAAAAGCACAAAACAAAGAAATCGCCTTTAAATTTGTTAACGCACGGATTAGTGAAGAATCACAAAAGGCCAAAGCGATTTCGTTAAATGAAGGACCTACAAATCAACAAGTAACGCTAAGCGAAAAAGAAGCGAAAAATAAAACATATGGTGCCATTGCCGAACGTGCCAAAACAGTCGATTTTAATTTTATTAATAGTCAACTAGCGGATTGGATTGATCAATGGAATCGGACGATGAATCAATAGTTTTAGAAAAGAGGGACAAAATGAACGTCGATGTATTACTAAAAAATGTGTGGCTGTATCAAACAGTCACTCAAACATTCGTTCAACGAAATGTTGCGATTAAAAATGATAAATTTTATTACATTTATGAAGAAGAGAACGTCAATTTGCAGCCCAAAAAAACAATTAATGCCGAGAATCAATGGATGATTCCCGGCTTAATTGATGCACACATGCATATTGAAAGTTCCATGACGACACCTACTATTTTTTCCAAAGCAGTAGTGCGTTACGGTGTGACAACGGTGATTGCCGATGCCCATGAAATGGCTAACGTATTTGGCTTAGAAGGCTTAAAAGCTTTTATGGCCGCTGAAACAGAACTAGATATCTTTCACGCAATTCCTTCCTCGGTTCCTTCGACTACTCCCGAATTAGAAACAACTGGTGGGATTATCGGCTTAGCAGAAGTAGCAGAATTACTCAAAGAGCCAAAAGTGATTTGTTTAGGGGAAGCCATGAATTTTAAAGGGATTTCCTATGAGCCAGATTCTTTAATTCGTCAAATTATCGATTTGTGTCAAAAACAACGACCAACCATGCCTTTAGAAGGCCACTGTCCTAAAATCGAAGATCAAGAGTTAGCAGATTTTCTATATAGTGGTATCACTTCAGATCATACCCATCAATTTCCTAAAACGTTAAAAGAAAAAATTGAAGCGGGCGTCTTTATTCAATTTCAAAATAAATCAATCACTCCTGAAAACATTCAGGTGATAGTAGACAATGACTTCTACAATTATGCAAGTATTATCACGGATGACGTGATGGCTGATGATTTGCTAAAAGGTCATCTAAATGAAAATGTCAAAAAAGCCGTTCAAGCAGGGTTGCCTATCGAAAAAGCCATTTATATGGCAACTTATACGCCGGCCAAACGAATGGGTCTCCATGATCGCGGCGAAATTGCACCTGGTAAAAAAGCTGACTTTTTGTTATTAAATGACTTAGAAAGTTTTGATATTAATACGGTTTATAAATCTGGAAAGGTCGTTTTTGAAAAAGGCGAGCCCTTCCATTATCCAGAAAAAATCGAAGAGTTTCCAGCCGCGTACCAACAAACCATCCAATGTAAAAAGTTAACAGAAGAAGATTTACTTTTAAAGGTGGCTACAACAAAAGAAACAGTTCGTTGTAATGTGATTCAAAAACAAGAGATTGGCACATTTACAGAGCGAATTACAAAAGAAATTCCTGTTGAAAATGGGTTGTTGCAATGGCAAAAAGCCAACTGTGCCTTATTAATTGTGATGGAACGTTACGGAAAAAATGGCAATATTTCTTTTTCTTTAATGGATCAACCCCTTTCCGAGAAAGGAGCCATTGCGACAACCTGGGCCCATGATCATCATAATTTAATGGTGATGGGTAATACGATTGAGGATATTTTATTAGCGCAGAATGAATTATTAGCGATGCAAGGCGGCTATTTGGTTGCTTCGGATCAGCAAGTGATGGCAACTTGTCCTTTACCAATTGGTGGGATTTTATCGCAAGCACCGATTGAACAATTAGGCGCTGCTTTGCAAAAAGTCCGACAAGCTATGCAAGCGTTAGGCTATCAAAATATGAATGAAATCATGTCCTTTTCCACACTATCATTGCCTGTCTCGCCAGCCATTAAAGTGACAGATTTTGGGATGATGGATACGAAGTCACAACGTTTCTATCCATTAGTTTTTCCAGAGGATGGAGTTCTTTTGCATGAAAACACTCATTAAAAATGTGCATATACTAACAATGGATGAGCAATTTTCAGAAATCAAAGCCGGCTATTTAGTGATTGAAGAAGACACAATTGTGGAATTAGCACCAATGACCACACTTGATGAAAAGCGAATGGCTGCAAATCAAGTAATCGATGGTCAAAATGGAATTTTAATGCCTGGGATGATTAACACCCATACCCATGTAGGCATGATTCCATTTCGTTCGTTAGGGGACGATGTGCCAGATCGACTCCGGCGTTTTCTTTTTCCATTAGAACAATTCATGACAAAAGAATTAGTAGGATGCAGTAGTGATTATGCAATTGCTGAAATGTTACTGAGTGGTATTACGAGCTTTTGTGATATGTATTATTTTGAAGATGAAATTGCTAAAAGTTGCGAAAAAATGAGTGTTCGCGCTTTGCTCGGAGAAACGATTATTGACATGCCCACTTGTGATAGTCCGGAACCTTCAGGCGGTCTTTTTTACGCGGAAACCTTTATTCGCAAGTGGCAAGGACATCCGTTGATTACGCCTATGCTTGCGCCGCATGCACCGAATACCAACTCACCAGAAGTGTTAGCAAAAATTATTGAACTTAGTCGGCGATACCAAGTTCCTGTGACCATGCACGTTGCTGAAATGACTTATGAAATGGCTGAGTTTGAAAAAGCCTATCAAAAAACACCAATTGCTTTCTTAGAAGAACTGGGTTATTTGGGCGAGCCGTTTATTTTAGCGCATTGTATTTTGGCAACAGATGAAGATCTTGCGAGTTTAGCTGCTACTAATGGAAAAGCGCGTGTCGCTCATTGTATCGGTGCGAATACTAAATCAGCCAAAGGCGTAGCGCCGATTAAGCAAATGCTTGATCAAGGGATTATTGTCGGTTTAGGCACGGATGGACCTAGTAGTGGGAATACATTAGATTTATTCACCCAAATGCGCATGGTTGCGAATTTTCATAAGACAGCACACCAAGATCGCTCCTTGTTTCCTGCGAAAGAAATTGTTTATCTGGCAACGATGGGGGGCGCTAAAACGTTAGGTTTGGCGGAGCAAGTCGGTTCATTGGAAGTGGGCAAAAAAGCGGATATAACATTAATTGAAACGCAATCAGTTAATATGTTTCCGATTTTTGATGCCTATTCAGCGTTGGTTTATTCAGCAAATGCTAGCAATGTTGAAGCCGTTTGGGTGAACGGTCAACAGTTAGTTGCCAATAAAGAATTACAACAAGCTAATCTCAAAGAAATCAAGGAAAAATTATATCAGGCCATGAATACGTTTGTGAAAGAAGCTAAAAAAAGAGCTGCTCTCTAAACAAAGCAAGTATGACGTATCGGATTGATTAAATAACGCTGGATTGACGTTTAGTGATTTAGGTTCTAATAGAGCGCAGACAAACTTTTAATGAAAGAGTTGTCTGTGTTCTTTTTTGTTATAAACATTTTTCTTTTTCTATATATATTTTTAAGGTAAGTTGTATTATAGTAAGTTTGAGAAGATGAGAATGAGAGGAAAAGCAATGAATATACAACGGTTTATAGAAAAACGCAAAGCACGTGGTTTGTCACAAAGTGAATTGGCTAAAGGGATTTGTACGCAAGTTACGGTTAGTCGCTTTGAAAAGAATGGTCAAGTCCCAACTTTAAAAATATTGATCCAACTATGTAATCGTTTAGAGCTACCTTTGGGAGAGCTCTTCCCGCGCGTAGGGATTAAACAACCTGAAATTCTTGAAAAAATGGAAGAAGCAGAATTCTTCTTGATTACCAGCGAACATGACCAATTGCAAACAATTTTAAAAAATATTCCTTTTGATGAAATCAAAGATTCCCAACTGTTATTAGAATATTATTATTTACAAGGCTTTGTCATGATTTTTCAAAATGCTTCGTTGATGGATTGCTTATTTACCTTTGAAAAACTTCTGTTTGAAGAGCAAAAATACACGAGCGATATTTACCGTTTGTTAGCTTTTACTGGAATTGGCATGGCCTATGCCAAAGAAGGCGAAATTGAGAAAGCCGAATTTTATTTCAATAAGGTCTTCAAGGAAATTTATCTCTATACTATTCAATCAATGGAAGATACTTGGCGAGTATTAAATGTTGTCTTTCACTGTGGTGTTTTTTATGCAGAAAAAGGCGATTTAGAAACAAGTGATGCTTTGTTAGAGTATGCGATTTCCATCTGTTCTGATAATCACGTCACGTATTACTTGGCAAGAGCAGCTTTCCAGCTTGCAAAAAATGCCTTAGCTGAAGAAAAGCCGCAAGAGCAAATTTTAGAACTACTACAAGATGCCCGCGCGTATGCAAAAATCAATAAAAATCGCATCTTGTTGGAAGCAATTCAAACATTGAAAGAAACAATTTTATCTAAGAATAATTAGTTTATATAGAAAATTATATATTTATTTTCAAAATATAATAAAAAAAGCGTTTTTTAAAAGAGTTCAAGACACGTTACGACCTTAAATGAAAATTTTAAGGTCGTTATTTTATATAAAAAAATATATAAACGACTTGACTGGCATCAAATAAAGGCGTATGATTCATTTGTGAATAAATGTGAAATAAAACACAATCTTTCGTGGAGAGGAAGTCTTGAGGTGCAACAAAGTCAAACTATTTATTTGATGGGCACAGTAATAGATGTATTTGTAGACCATGAAGAACCTGAAAAAATTCTAGAAGAAGTGCATCAACGATTGATCACTTATGAACAACGCTTTAGTGCAAATGATTCAACTTCGGAACTGATGGCTGTCAATCAACAAGCTGGGAAAAAACCAGTCAGCGTTCATCCAGAGTTGTATCAATTAATTGCATTAGGGAAAAAACATAGTTGTGATCCAGCTAGTCATTTGAATGTTACCATTGGCCCGTTAGTTCAAACGTGGCGAATCGGTTTTAAAGATGCCCGTGTCCCGTCAGAAAAGGAGATAAAAGCCTGTTTGAAAAAAATTAATCCAGAAAAGATTCACTTAAATCCCTTAAAACAAACGGTTTTTTTGGAAGAAGAAGGAATGAAATTAGATCTGGGGGCTTTAGCAAAAGGCTATATCGCTGATTTACTAATTACCTATTTGAAAGAAGTCCATGTGACGTCTGCTTTGATTAATCTGGGCGGCAATATTGTGACGTTGGGGCCCTCTACGCATCAAAACAAAAAATGGCGAATTGGTATTCGCAATCCGCAAGAATCAAGAGAAACAATCAGCTTACTTGTCGAAGTGGCTAATCAATCGGTTGTGACGTCGGGCATTTATGAAAGAAGTTTAACCGAAGCTGGGCGA
This sequence comes from Enterococcus sp. LX10, assembly GCF_023539285.1. Lineage (NCBI taxonomy): Bacteria > Bacillati > Bacillota > Bacilli > Lactobacillales > Enterococcaceae > Enterococcus > Enterococcus sp. LX10. The sequence continues at coordinate 1,083,264 of NZ_CP092784.1, forward strand.
GTCTATCACCATTTGTTGGATCCGACGACCGGTTACCCATTGGAAACTGAAATGGCCAGCATCACAATTATCTCGGATGCTTCAGTGGATGGTGAGATTTGGACAACGCGTTTATTTGGTTATCCAATTCCAGAAGCGCTTGAAATCCTCAATCAACTAGATGGGATTGAAGGAGTCATCATTACACAAGACCAGCAAATTTTATATAGCAGTGGGTTAGCAGATACTCTTCACATTATCCATTCATAGAACCGAAAAAGAAAGGACAGCTCATTATGAAAAAAATTATCGGCTTAGTAGGAACGAACTCAGAGCAATCAACCAATCGTCAACTTTTGCAATTTATGCAACACTATTTTGCGCAGGAGGCTGACATTGAACTAGTTGAAATTGTTGACTTTCCTATGTTTAACAAGCCAGAAGACAAAGTTTTGCCAGAAATAGTTAAAACGGTTGCTGAAAAAATTGAAGCAGCAGATGGCGTCATTATCAGTACGCCTGAATATGACCATGCGGTGCCGGCTTCTTTGATGAATGCCCTAAGTTGGTTATCTTACGGGATTTTTCCGTTTGTTGATAAACCAGTTATGATTACTGGTGCATCCTATGGCACGTTAGGTTCCTCTAGAGCACAAGCGCATCTGCGTCAAATTTTAGATGCTCCTGAATTGAAAGCACGAATTATGCCAAGCTCTGAATTTCTATTAGCGCATTCCTTACAAGCTTTTGATGAAAACAATGCGTTAAAAGATTCAGAACAAATAGATAAACTAGCTGGTTTGTTTGCAGATTTTTGTGTATTTATTGAAATTACAGAACAGCTGAAACATGCGCATGCGCAAAACAAAAAAGAAGCAGAAAATTTCTCATGGGAAACGATTTAACGAAATGGAGTGAATAAAATGAAATTAATTGGGATCGTCGGATCAAACGCTGATTCTTCTTATAATCGGTTACTGCTGCAATATATTGGCAAAGAGTTTTATAAAATGTTCGACTTGGAAATTTTAGAAATTAAAGATATTCCAATGTTTAATCAAAGTAAGGATCAAACGAACAGTGTCTTGATTCAGAATATGAATCGCAAAATTTTACAAGCAGACGGCGTAATTATTGCGACTCCCGAACATAACCATACCATTCCTGCCGGTTTGAAAAGTGTGTTAGAATGGTTATCTTTCAAAATTCATCCGCTGGAAAATAAACCAGTAATGATTGTTGGTTGCTCTTATTATGATCAAGGAACCTCACGTGCGCAATTACATCTCCGTCAAATTCTTGATGCACCTGGTGTCAATGCGATTGTGATGCCTGGAAACGAGTTTTTATTAGGGAAAGCTAAAGAAGCATTTGATGAAAACGGCAACTTAATTGCGGAGGGAACACGTCAATTTTTAGAAAGCACATTACAAAAATTCGTGGAATTCATTGATGTGATTTCAAAATTAGAAGGGGCTAAGCCAAAAGACTTACCTGAAGATTTACATGCAAAAGGAACCATTGAAACAACGATCGAAGGGGTTGATATGGCAGCAGATGATTGGGTAGAACAAGCAGCAGAAGCGGTTCAGGCTGTGGAAGGCGACACATACGTAAAATTAGATCGAGGCATTTTAACCGTAGATCAGCTAAATTATTTCTTAAAATCAATGCCAATGGAATTGACTTACGCAGACAGTAATAATCAATTTTTATATTACAATAAAAAAATGGCTGCTGAAGAAATGTTTGCTAAACGGCAACCAGGACAAGTTGGTAATCCATTAGCGAATTGCCATCCGCCAAAAGCATTGAAAAATGTAGAATGGGTGATTCAACAATTACGGTCAGGAAAAACAGATGCTATTCGCGTTCATGTTCCAATGCACGGACCAGATACCTATGTAGTGCATAATTATCAAGCGATGTATGATGATAATGGAAATTACGCGGGAATTAATGAGTATATTTTAGACTTTAAACCAATTGTTGATTGGTATTTAAAACAAACTGGGCAAGAATTAGTCGGTGGAAAAAACGTCGATGCAGTCAGTGGTGCCTCCAAAAAAGAAGCGCCAGAAACGGCAGATAGTGTATCAAGTGCATCAGTCCATGAAGAAGAGTCAGCGACCGAAAAGCCAACAGTTGACAGCGTTTCTAGCGCTTCAATTAAAGAGTAAAATAACAGTAAAAAATAGCGGCAACAAGTAGTCATACTGTATTCAGATTAGCAATGCCAAATGAGGACTTTTATTGACAGAAGCTGATACTTAAAAGAGTAAGAACTTTATAGGAAGATAGTATAGAAGACGAACCAAAAGTTTCAATCATTTTTGACGAATAGGCTAGAAAAGAAACAGAAAATTAGTCAAACAAATCAGCTTTTCTTTAAATTTAAAGTAAAAAAATAACAAAAAAAGCCTCCTTGGTGACGCAAGGGGGCTTTTTTTGGTTAAAATAATACTTTTCTATGAAGATTCCTAAATATTGAAAGAATCATTTTTAAATTTGTGGAAAAAATAAGCAAGATTGACACTCACGTCTTGTTAAAAAAATAGATACTTAAGGCGTGATAGTTTGGAGTTGAAAATGTGACTACTTTGTTAGATGAATTATTAGACCAAGAATTCCGAGATAAATTACTTATTTATCAAACTTTTATGAATAGTGAAGGTCCATTATTAAAAGAAGAATTTTATGGATATTTTGATTTATCCACTCAAAAGTTAGAATCGTTGTGCCGTCAAATAAATTATGAATGTACACAGATTTCTTCAAGGAGTCAAATTCTTTTTCCAGCTAAAGGACTGATTAGTGCGCAAAAATTATCGCAAATTGATTATCAAGCCTTAAGAAAATATTATTTTGATCAATCACTAATGGCCAAGTTGCTTCTTGATGTGGGCCTCTATCAAAAGCACACGATTCAAGAATTTTCTCAAATTCATTTTATGAGCAAAAGCAAAATTTATGCCTTCTCGTATAAACTAAATCTGATTTTAGCTAATTGGCGTATTAAATTAAAGTCAACAGGCTTGGTTGGAGAAGAGAAAAATATCCGAAGTTTTTGTTTTCAATGCTTGTATTATTTTTATGGAAGTAATCAAGAAAGGCTGCCTAACATTTTGCTGGAAAATAGTCCTGGCATTAAGCGATTTATAAACGATTTACAACTGATGTATCAAAGAACGTTTAGTCTTAATCAAAGCGCACAACTATTTATTCTTTTAACGATCCAACGTTTTCGTGTGTTTTCTGATCATGTAGTGGACTCTTTTACGGAAGTTCATGTGCCTAGCTGTTTACAGCATGCGTTTGAAAAAATCTATACAAGCGAAACCCCTCTTTTTAAAGAGGATTTTGGCAAAGAGACTTCATATATTTTTCTTTTTTTAAGTTTAAATGAATACATTGATAGTCCGATTGTTTTTCCAGATAAGTTAACCATGTTAGACGAATTTATTGATCATATGAATAGTGTTATTCCTTTCTTTGAAAAGCGAATTACGGTGGAAACAAAAGAAAAATTAAAGTTGATTTGTTATCGCTGGGACCGCCTATACTTTTCAGTGGCTGCATTTATTCCCGCCAAGCAGAGCAGTTTCTTTGAAGAGCGGTTTCCTCAAATTCATCGCGCCTTAGATGGTTTTATACAAAAGACAGAGTCGCTGCATCAAAAACGATTTTTAATGTATGAACGCGTGCATCTATATTATGATTTTATGTTTTGTTTGTTAAATGATCGGTCTTTTTGCGCAATTGAAAAAACGATTCATGTATTTGTTGATTTTTCTGGTGGGGAGGATTATAACCGCTTTATTGCAAAAATTATTGCTTCTTTCAATTATATGGATGTGATGATTGATCACAAATTAACCTTAGAAACCGATTTGTATTTGTCCGATTTTTATAGTTCGAAAGTACGGTGTCGTCAATTGACATGGCGTCATTTGCCGGAAACAAAAGATTGGCAAGTATTTGCTGAGGTGGTCAGAGAACTAAGAAAGGGAGAGACTCAGAAAAATGAGCACTATGGGAGAGACCCAATCGAGATGTGGCGAGAACAAGAATACGAAGGATAGTCAATTGAGACAAGCAGGTAACTATAAAGATTTAACTGGCCAAAAGTTTGGTGAGTTGACAGTAGTAGCACCAACGGCAAAAAGAAAAGAAGGGATGATTGTTTGGGCCTGTCGCTGTTCTTGTGGGAGCTATACAGAAGCTTCAAGAAGACAACTAATTCGTGGGTATCGAACCAAATGTGCGCACCATCGCTATCAAACAATGTTGAAAAAAAACTATCATGAATTAGTCGTGGTACGGATCGAAAGTATTCAACAGACAATGAAAGCGTATTGTCTGTGTTCGTGCGGACAAGCTTGCTGGGTTCGCTGTGAAAATTTGTTGAATGGCCATACCAAAAGCTGCGGTCATCGTAAAAAGAAGGATTACCGACAAAGAGTTGCTGGTGTAATTCCAGGGAAGTTGCAAAGTAAACGCCCCAAAAATAATAGCAGCGGACACAAAGGAGTGAGCCAGACCGCTTCTGGGAAATGGCTGGCTTATATCTCTTTGAAAGGCAAGCGTCATAACTTAGGTATCTTTACGAAAAAAAGTGAAGCAATTTTAGCAAGAAAATTAGCAGAACGTCGTCTATTTCAACCAATTTTACAACAAGAAATAGTGACTACAAATAAGGAAGTTTAGCAACAGAGAGGATGCGAAAGATGTTAGCAGGCTTATTTTCAGTAACTGGAATGATTTTATTGGGGATTTTATTTTGCTTAATTGGTTATCAAACGTTTCGAAAACATCATCATTAAGAGAAGAATGTTCTAGCTAGATAATTTCATCGACAGATGAAATTATCTAGCTTTTTTTATAAAAAAGCTAAGAAAAGGATAAGAGATTGTGGAAATTCTTTAGGTTGTTTAACAAAGCCTTAATTTCCTCTGTTTTAGATTGTGGTTAAGAAGATTTTTCTCTATACTAAGTCTTCGGAAATCAAAGAAAAGAAAGGAGCGAGTGATGTGGTTAAAAAAATTGGTTTAAGTATAATGCTCTTATTTTTTTTCTTAATTATCGCACTCCCAATCTATGCGTGGAAGATTGAGCCGAATTTAGTTCACGTTAATCAGGTGACTTTGGGAAAGAAAAATCAACGAGAACCATTGAATGTTGTGCAACTTTCGGATATACAAGTTTCAGAATTTTATGAGACGAAGCGGTTAGATAAAGTCATAAAAAAAGTCAATCGTGAAAAACCAGATATTATCGTTTTTACAGGTGATTTATTTGACAATTATGCCAAAAATCCGCAACAAAAAGAACCGATGATTGAAAAATTAAAACAGTTGCAAGCGACAATTGGAAAATATGCAGTTTGGGGAAATCATGATTATGGTGGCGGTGCTTCTGGGGTGTATGATGAAGTCATGGAGGCCAGTGGCTTTACCGTTATGAAAAACCAAGGAGAAACAGTAACCCTAGCAGATGGACGCCGTCTTTTTATTGGTGGTTTAGATGACTCGTTATTAGGAAATCCTTCCGTTTCAGAAACATTATCCTATCGAGAAACGTATGACTATGCGTTATTAATGACCCATGAACCAGATGTCGCGGATGCATTTATTGGTACGGGTACACAGTTAGTTTTAGCAGGACATAGCCATGGCGGACAAATTTGGATTCCTTTTTATCCAATCATAAATGTTTTAGCAGAAAAGTATACCAGAGGATTGTATCAGTTGGACCAAGAAACGCAACTATATGTTAATACAGGCTTAGGAACGACCGCCATTCATGCCCGTTTTGGAGTGATCCCTGAAATTACACATTTTACTATCTATATTTAAAAAGTCTGGTCGGATTGACCAGACTTTTTTCTGTTATTTAACAGAATTATTTTTAAGAAAAAGATGTTCATATTTTGGTGAAACGTTTCTATAAAATGCTTTAAAATATCTATAAAAGAGTATTTTTATGGAAAAAGAAGCAGGGAAAATAATTTCTTTATAAATGGTCTATAGCGCTTTTTAATGCTGTTATTTTTAAATAAAACCATAATGTAAGGGTTTACAACTGTTTGAAGTGAATGTATAATCTGTTTGTAGAAACGTTTCACTAAAAAGAAAGGAACCCTGCTTATGAAAAAACTAAAAAAGTTTTATGATCAGCGGCAATTGCATTGGATGGTACTTCCGGGTGTAGCATTCATGATTGTCTTTAACTACATTCCAATTTATGGAATTATCATTGCTTTTAAAAATTATACGATTGTTGACACGGTTTCTTCTGCACCATGGGTTGGACTTGAAAATTTTCGAATCATTATGGAAGATAGTTTTTTTTGGGAAGCAGTTCGTAATACCTTAGCGATTAGTTTAATGAAACTTTTTTTAGGATTCGCTATTCCGATTATCTTAGCAGTAATGATTTTTGAAATGAGAGATGGACATTTAAAAAAAGTGATTCAGACGATTTCTTATATTCCGCACTTTTTTTCTTGGATCGTTTTAGGCGGGATGTTGATTTCGTGGCTTTCAACAAATGGCTTTATCAACCAAGTCATGATGTCGTTAGGCTTAATGAATCAGGGCGTCAATCATTTGTTAGATCCTGATAAGTATTGGTGGATTGCTGTTCTTTCTGATTTGTGGAAAGAAGTAGGTTGGGGCACGATTCTCTATCTTGCTGGCATGTCTCGCATTGATCCAACGTTTTATGAAGCGGCGAGAATTGATGGTGCTTCCAAATTAACACAAATCCGAACGATTACTTTGCCCTTATTAGCGCCGATTATTTCGTTGAACTTAATTCTAAATGTTAGTGGTTTATTGGGATCGAACTTAGATCAAACGTTGGTTTTAATGAATGCTCAAAACCAAAACAAATCAGAAGTAATTAATTCATTTGTTTATCGTATGGGGCTAACGCAAGGGGACTTTTCTTATGCGACGGCAGTTGGTTTAGGGATTTCCGTTATTTCAATTGTTTTATTAGTCATTACAGATCGCATTACTAGAAAAATGAACAATGGTCGGTCGGTTATTTTATAAAGGAGGCAACAGCTGTGATTAAAAGAAAATCAAAAGAAAACAAATGGTTTTACTTTTTCAATACGTTAATTCTTGTGTTGTTTTCTTTATTAATTATCGTGCCAATTTGGAATATTTTAGTTTCCTCAGTTTCGTCAAGTTCGGGTTTAGCCGGTAAAGGCTTGGTTTTATGGCCGAAAGGATTTACGCTAGAAAATTATCGGAAAGTTTTTTCGGATAGTAGCATTCCGCGAGCGTTTTTGATTTCTGTTTTAAAAACAGTCATCGGTGCGTCGACGCATACGCTGTTCTGTGCAATTGTCGCCTATGGACTTAGTAAATCTAGACTAGTCGGGCGTAACATTTATACAACGATGGGTGTTATTACAATGTACTTTGGTGGGGGCATGATTCCCACGTATCTTTTGATTAAGTCATTAGGACTCTTAGATACCTTCTGGGTATATATCATTCCAGCTTTATTTAGCTATTATGATGTAGTTATCTTAATGAACTTTTTCCGAGAAATTCCACCATCTTTAGAAGAATCCGCCAAAATAGACGGCGCCAGTGAGTTTCAAATTTTTTATAAAATCTTTTTACCTTTAACAAAACCGGCATTAGCCACCATTATTTTATTTAATGGGGTTGGTCAATGGAATGACTTTATGACCACGAAATTATATATTACCAAAGAATATCTGTATCCATTGCAGATGAAAATTTATGAAATTATTGTTCAATCAAACTTGAGTACCATGACAGAGAGCGGCAGTACAGATATGGTGGTGCAGGCAACGACACGTGGTGTTCAGCTGGCAACAATTGTCATTACAACGATACCAATTTTAATCATTTATCCATTACTACAAAAACACTTTATCGGCGGTATGATGGCCGGTGCAGTAAAAGAATAAAGAAAGTAGGGAACAATATGAAAAAAGTTTTAGGCGGTTTATTGGTGGCAACGGCGGTCGTTAGTTTAGCGGCATGTAGCGGTGGGGAAAAGAAAGCTAGCTCAGATGTCTCAATTAAGGATCGGTATGAATTAGATGAAAAGACGCCTGCTTGGAAGTTAGATAAGAAGAAAGAACCGACCAAGATTAAATGGTATATTAACTCAGATTGGACGGCATTGCCTTTTGGAAAAGATGTGACCACTGCGCAGATTAAAAAAGATTTAAATGTGGATATTGAATTTATTTCCGGCGATGATTCAAAATTAAATGCCATGATTTCAAGTGGAGATATGCCTGATATCGTGACATTAACTGAAAAAACTGGACAAGCAGCATTGAAAGCAGATTCTTGGGCCTATTCTTTAAACGATTTAGCTAAAAAATATGACCCCTATTTAATGAAAGTTGTTAACCAAGATACGTTTAAATGGTATGCCTTAGAGGATGGAAAAACATATGGTTACCCTAATTACTCTAATACAAAAGCGGATTATGAAAGTGGAAATATCCCAGTAAATGATAATTTTGTTATTCGTGAAGATGTCTATAATGCATTAGGCAAGCCAGACGTTTCAACACCAGAAAATTTTGAAAAAGTCATGCAACAGATTAAAGAAAAATATCCTGAGATGACCCCAATGGGCTTCACCACAGTGGGCGATGGTGCAGGACCATTTTTAGACAAATTACAAGACTTCTTAGGTGTTCCTTTAGAGGATAAAAATGGGAAATACTATGATCGAAATTTAGATAAAGAATACTTAGAATGGTTAAAAACATTTAATGATGTTTACCGAGCAGGCAATATTAGTGATGATAGCTTCACAGATGATGGAGCGACGTTTGATGAAAAAGTGAAACAAGGAAATTATGCAACCATGCTCGTTGCTGGAACCAGTGGTCAAGGTGGGAACTTTACAGAATTTATGAAAAAATCTGGCACACGTTATATAGCCATTGATGGACCAAGTAGTACTTCTGGCCGAAAACCAACATTAAATCAAACCGGCATTTCAGGTTGGTTAAGTAATTACATTACGAAGGATGCGAAAGATCCAGCGAAAGTCACTCAACTATTCACATATTTAATTGATGAACCAGGACAAATTTTAACAAAATATGGCGTTGAAGGAGTTACTTATGCGTACAATGATCAAGGGAAAATTGATTATTTACCAGAAGTGAAAAAATTAGAACAAACAGACAATGATGCCTATAACAAAAAATATGGCATTAGTCGTTTCCTATACTTTAACAACGACCGTGTCAATAAACTAAAAGTGCCAATGGAAAGTGCTTTAACGCAAATGCAAGAATGGGGCAAAGGAAAATTAGTCCCACATTTCGTAATTGAAAATATTAATCCAGATGCAGGAACGCCGGAAGCTCGTGCGAATGAAGCGATTGAAACCAAACTAAATACAACCGTTATTTCAATGATTCGTGCGAAAGATGATAAAGCCTTTGACAAATCTTTAGAAGACTACAAAGCATTCTTAAAATCAAATAAATGGGATGCAATTGAAAAAATAAAATCTGAGAAAATGGCGGAAAACAGAGACAAACTTAAGTAAGAGAGGAGGAGAGAAAAGCGGATAAAGCAACGAGAAATCCGCTTTTCTCTTTTAATATGAATAAGCTATTTGCATATGAAGGTTGGTATTATCGGATTTTTTCTTTTATTGCCAACTTGATCATTATTAATTTTCTCTTTTTAATTACCTGTATAACAGGCATCTTTAGCGGTGTCGGCTTAATTGCGTTGTATCGAACGATCTATCGTTTGTATCGTGAAAAAGATATTCCTGTTTTGCGAACGTTTTGGACAGCATTAAAAAATAACATCATGCGAGGTTTTATTTTAACAGGTGTCTTGTTCGTTGCTTTTTTACTGGGCGGTATTGTCGTAACAAGTTTATTTAAAATAGCCACTAGTTTAGGTTTCTTAGCTATTTTTCTATTAAGTTTTGTTGCATTATTTTTGACGAGTTTTCTTTTTCTCTTTTCCGTTTTTAATTGGTCCGTTAAAAAGACACTAGGTGAGACGGTTTATGTGGTCTTAAGTAATAGTGCAAATGCGATTATTTTGTTTATTTTACCTCTTTTAACGTTTGTTTTTTTCTATAAGCTTAATTTGTTTTTATATATTGCGTTAGGATTCGGGACAACGGCTTTTCTTCAAGTTGCGTTTTTTCAGAAAGTGTTAGGTGTGGAACATGAATGAGTATTTTGAGTTTTGGCAAAAGACCAAGGAAGAACTTCAAAAAATACCGCTAGATATCCATCGGCGGGTCATTGACTATCCATTGGAAAATGTTCAAGTGGAACAGGTCGACTTTTTAAGTTTCCTAGGTGAGCGCATCTTTGGCTATTTGTTACTTCCTAAAACGGCGGGGAAACAGCCAATAGTGATTGACTGTTTAGGCTATATGAATCATATTCAAGAACCTTGGCAATTTGCTCATTGGACACAAATTGGTTGTGCTTGTTTTGTCATTGATAATCGAGGTCAAGGGGGATTAACCAAAGATCGCGTGCCATATCAAACAATTTGGCATGAAGCACCAATGGGACGAGGATTTCTAGACAAAGAAGATTGGTACCAACGCCGCTTGTTTGCCGACCATTTACGTAGCGTAGAAGTGGTGCGTACCTTTACTGAAATTAATCAGGACCAAATCATTCTTCGTGGTGGTTCCCAAGGGGGCGGCGTAGTGTTAATGGTGAACAGTTTAGTCGACTTCCCGATTTTAGCTACTTTTGCAGATGTTCCAAGTCATTCTTGTTTAGAAAATCGAGTAGCAGAAGGAACGGGGTCGTATCAAATTATTCATCAGTACTTACAAGAGCATCCCCAAGCGCATGAAAAAATTGCCGAGGTTCTTCCTTATTTTGATAGTCGCCACTTTGTTTCGCAAATTAAAAATCCAGTCTTTGCTTCTGTTGGGAGTCACGATCCGATATGTCCAATGAAAGATTTTTTCCCTTCTTATCATCAGATAAAGGCAAGAAAAGCAGTCAGAGTGTATTGGAAAAAAGGCCATGGTGGCGGTGAAACAACCCAGATCCGTCGAGAGATGCGTCAAATTCAACAACTATTGCAGGAGGTTAAAAATGAAAATAGCTACGTATAATGTCCGGGTAGATACAGAGTATGACCAAGATTGGCAATGGTCTTTTCGTAAAGAGGCTGTTTGTCAGTTAATCAATTTTCATGATTGGAGCCTTTGTTGTATTCAAGAAGTACGACCGAATCAAGTCAGGGATTTAAAGGCGTATACAACATTCACCTGTCTTTCTGCGGAAAGAGAAGGGGATGGTCAAGGAGAAGGACTAGCGATTCTCTATAACGAACAAAAAGTTCAGGCTATTGATACAGGGTATTTTTGGTTATCTGAAACACCTCAGCAGCCAAGTATCCATCCTGAAGCTGGCTGTCCAAGAATTGCTTTGTGGGGACTATTTAAGGAAACGACTCAAAATACGCCTTTTTTAGTCATCAATGTTCATTTGGATCATATTTCAGCTCATGCTCGTTTAGCAGGAATGACCGTTATCTTAGAGGAGTTACATGACAAAATTGCACAGTATCCAACTTTATTAATGGGCGATTTTAATGCAGAGTCGGGGGAAGAGGTTCATCAACTTGTTCAAAAAAAATTTCAAGATAGCAAAAATTTAGCTACTCATTATGGACCAAGAGGAACATTTCAAAATTTTACTTATACAAAACCTTGGGCGGAATTAGAAGAAATTGATTATATTTATGTAAAAGGTTGGCAAGTACAGCAAACCGCAAGTTTAACAGATAGTATCGATGGACGTTTTCCCTCCGACCATTTTCCTTTAGAAGCAGAAGTATGTATTGAAGAAAGGTGAGAGTATGAAAGAAAATCAACTGATTCAATTAGTCGAAGAAATGACAATTGATGAGAAAATTAATCAATTATTACAATTAGCAGCAGCGTTTTATTCAGATAAAGCAGAAGAAAAGACCGGCCCTATGTCAGAGCTAGGACTAAGTCAAGAAACGATTGATACGGCGGGGACAACATTGGGTGTTTCTGGTGCAAATGAAGCAAAACGTGTTCAAAAAGAATATATGCAAAATCATCGATTAAATATTCCAACACTTTTAATGGCGGATATTATTCATGGTTTCAGAACCATCTTTCCGATTCCTTTGGCTTTAGGAAGCACTTGGGATGAAGCAGCGGTTGAAAAAATGGCGGAGATTTCAGCAAAAGAAGCTGCTGTTTCAGGATTACATGTAACCTTTTCACCAATGGTTGATTTAGTGCGCGATCCACGTTGGGGACGTGTCATGGAGTCAACAGGTGAAGATCCATTACTCAACAGTCGCTTAGCTGCTGCAATGGTTAGAGGTTACCAAGGAGAAAATTTAAAAGAGGACAATTGGCGAGTAGCCGCGTGCGTGAAGCACTTTGCGGCATATGGTGGTGCCTTAGCTGGTCGGGATTATAATACGGTAGATATGTCTGAACGGCAGCTAAGAGAAATGTATTTACCTGGCTATAAAGCTGGATTAGATGCGGGTGCAAAACTTGTCATGACGTCCTTCAATACAGTGGATGGGATTCCTGCTACAGGCAACCAATGGCTGTTTAGAGACGTATTACGAAATGAATTTGGCTTTGAAGGAGTTGTGATTTCAGACTGGGGAGCGATTAAAGAATTAATTCCTCATGGTGTTGCCAAAGATGAAAAACAGGCAGCAGAATTGGCTATCAAAGCTGGTGTAGATATTGAAATGATGACCACGTGTTATCCAGATTATTTAAAAGAATTACTTGAAGAAGGCCGGATTGCTGAAACACTTATTGATGAAGCAGTTATGCGAATTTTAAAACTAAAAAATGAGCTAGGCTTATTTGAAAATCCCTATCGTGGTGCGGATGAACAAGCGGAAGCAGAAGTGATTTTAAGCAAAGAACATCGAGAAATAGCTAAAAAGATTGCTCAAAAATCAATGGTTCTTTTAAAAAATGAAAATATTTTGCCTTTTACACCGCAAGAAAAAATCGCGCTTGTCGGCCCAGGGGCCCAATCACAAGATATTTTAGGGGCTTGGTCATGGCAAGGAAAGAAAGAAGAAGCCATTTCCCTCATGGCTGGGGCCAAAAAATTAACCACAAATCTCCTAGTTGCCCAAGAACCCTTTGATTACTTTGAACCGACCGCGGCGGCCATTGAAGAGGCTTTAACGTTAGCTAGTCAAGCAGATAAAGTAGTAGTGGCACTAGGCGAAACAGATTGGATGAGTGGGGAAGCTGCCAGTCGCAGTGATATTCGTCTACCCGAAAAACAATTAGCAGTAGTGGCACAAATTATTGAGAAAAATCCCAATGTTGTTGTCACGGTCTACAGTGGCCGGCCCTTAGATTTACAAGGGATAGATGTTGCAAAAGGAATTGTGCAAGCTTGGCAACCTGGAACAGAAGGGGGCAATGCGCTAGCAGAAATTTTGTGGGGACAGTACAATCCAAGTGGTCGTTTAAGTATGTCGTTTCCAGAAACGGTTGGTCAAGTGCCAATTTTTTACAATGTCGACAATACGGGGCGTCCTTATGAGTCAGCACCAGAAGAAAAATATGTTTCTAAATATTTAGATGTCTCTAATTACGCTAAATATCCCTTTGGATTTGGCTTAAGTTATAGTCATTTCTCTTATCAACCAATTCAACTAAGTGCATTAACATTTACCAAAGAACAACCAATCACGGTCTCTGTTTTAGTAAGAAATGACAGTCCAATCGCTGGAGAGGAAACCGTGCAATTTTATGTACGTGATTTGGTGGGACAAGTGGTTCGCCCAATTAAAGAGTTAAAAGATTTCCAAAAAGTTTGGCTGGAACCAAAGGAAGAAAAAGAAGTTCAGTTTCTTCTTTCAGAGGATATGGTGCGCTATGTTCATTTAGACAATCAGGTAACCAGTGATGCAGGTGAATTTATCGTAATGATTGGTGGAAATAGTCGCGATGTACAAACCGCAACAGTCACGTTAAATGAATAAGATGGGAAGGATAAGTTATGCAGATAAAGAAGCTTAAGCAAGCAGACACAGTCGCTACATTTCTAGAGACAGGTGATTTAAAAGAATTGAATAGCTGTGGCATGATGATTAATCAATTAGAAGGAAATCCTTTAGACGGCAGTATGAATCAACTCTATTTGCGGATAATTACAGGGGACACAATTAATTATCGACCAATGATTGGTTCCAACAGTAAAAGTGATTTTTATCTTTCAGATAACCAATTGACATGGCAGGGCGAATTTGAAGCGGTTCGTTACCAAGTTGACTTTCGTTTGGGGCCAAGCAATCAATGGTTCTGGCGGGTTAATGTCACTGGAACTGGCTTAGTAGATATTGTTTATGGTCAAGATATTGGCTTAGCGACAAAAGGAGCCGTTCAGTCAAATGAAGCGTATGTGTCGCAGTATCTTGATCATCACATTTGGCAAGAGGGCGAAGAGCTTGTTGTTTTATCAAGACAAAATCAACCGCAAAATGAGAAGTTTCCAGCCCTTATTCAAGGGAGTTTTCAAAAATTAGTAGGCTACTCAACGGACGGCTATCAATTTTTCGGACGTTCATTTAAACAAACAAACACACCAGAAGCATTGGGGAAAAGATATTTAGCAAATGAAGTCTATCAATATGAATTTGCTTACACCGCTTTACAAACGGAAGCCATCCAATTAACGAATGAAAGTAAGGAATTTGTTTTTTATGGTGCGGTAACAGAAACACATCCGCAAGCATTAGCTGAACCTTTTTTATCGAAAGAAGACTTACAAGCTATTTATGAAACTGTGACATTCGATTCATTAGAAGAAACACAGGACTTTCCTCCGAAACTTTTAGGAGAACCTATCACAGGAAATCCATTAACAGAAGAAGAGTTGGCCGCACTTTATCCCATTCAGACACAAATTGAAAAAGTAGCAGGTCAGACGTATTCCTTTTTCACGGAAAATTACCATCACGTTGTTCTTCAAGAAAAAGAAATTGCCATGGAAAGAGCACATGGCCACATTTTATTAAGTGGTAAAGGCTTAACGGTTGACGAACCTTTGCTCAGTACGACAGTGTATATGTATGGCATTTTCAATTCACAAGTAGTTTTAGGAAATACGACCATGAACAAATTAATGAGTAATAGCCGAAACGCTTTAAACGTTATGAAACGCTCTGGTCAACGAATCTACATTTTAGAGAATGGCTTATGGCGCTTACTAACAATGCCTTCTGCTTTTGAAATGGGGTTGAACTCTGCTACGTGGTATTATAAGTTGCCAAAGGATACAATTCGAGTACGCACCTTCACTTCGCCTGATTCAAGAGTGATTCAATTGGAAGTGACCAGTCAAAAGGATGCATATATGTGGGCTGTTTCTAACCATTTGTTATTAGGACCTGAAGAAGTCCCAACCTATCAATTAGAACAAACTGGCAAAACACTTCGAGTGACGGGAAATCATTCTGCTACAGAAAATTATTACCCAGAACTAACCTATGCATTGACAGTTGATAAATCATTTCAAGTAACCGATAGCACATTATTTGGTGGAGCTGAAGCAGACTTATTAGTCTTGGCAATCGAAAAGACCCAAAAATTTTCACTACTTATTACGGGCAGTATAGAGGACCAATCATTAGTCAATTCACCATTAGATTTTGAAAAAGCAGAAAGTCAATATTTGGCATTCATTAATGGCTTGTTGCATCATTTTGAGTTAACACACACAGACTCAAGTGTGCAGCAAATGAATCAATTAACTCGTTGGTATACTCATAATATGCTCGTTCATTATTTGTCGCCACATGGCTTAGAACAATATGGTGGAGCAGCTTGGGGCACACGAGATGTGTCGCAAGGACCGACAGAATTTTTCTTTGCGACGCAACAGCCTAAGATCGTGGCCTCCATTATTCAGCATCTATTTGAAAATCAATTTGAGGACGACGGCAACTGGCCGCAATGGTTTATGTTTGACCGATACGAAGAACAAAAAGCCAGTGAAAGCCATGGCGATATTATCGTCTGGCCATTGAAAGTAGTGACTGATTATTTGGAACAAACCGCAGATTATTCAATCTTAGCTACGGAAATCCCTTATACAAGTCGCAAAGATAATCACAAAACAAAAGAAACAGCATCTTTATTTGAACATTTGAAAAAAGAAATAAATTATATTGAACAACATTTTTTACCAGAAACTTTTCTATCCTGTTATGGTGACGGCGATTGGGATGACACGTTACAACCTTACGATAATCGTCTTAAAGAGCAAATGGCTAGTAGTTGGACCGTTGCCTTAACGTATCAAGTGTTGAAAAAATTTGCGGCTTTAATTACGGAAATTGATGCTACTTATAGTCAGCACTTAACAATTTTAGTCGCAGGAATAAAGAACGATTTTCAAAAATATATGTTGGCGGATGAAACGATTCCAGGGTTTATTTATATGGAAACGCCAGAAACTTTTGAACAAATGATTCACCCAAATGACCAAAAAACAGGGATTCAATATCGATTATTGCCAATGACTCGTAGTATGTTAGCTGAATTATTAACACCGGAACAAGTAAGTCATCATTTAGAAATTATTGAAAAAGAATTAACGTTTCCTGATGGCGTGCGCTTAATGAACAAACCAGCGAACTATCGAGGCGGTGTGAGCACTAATTTTAAACGAGCAGAACAGGCGGCTAATTTTGGTCGCGAAATTGGTTTACAGTATGTTCATGCGCACATTCGCTATACAGAAGCGATGGCGAAAATTGGTCAGCGAGACAAAACCTGGCAAGCATTAATGCAAATCAATCCAGTTCAATTAAAAGAAGTGGTTCACAATGCAGAGTTACGTCAAGCCAATGCCTATTTTAGTAGTTCCGATGGCGATTTTAAAACAAGGTATGAATCACAAGAAAATTTTGGTAAACTAAAAGATGGAAGTATTGGGGTAAAAGGTGGCTGGCGAATTTATTCAAGCGGGCCGGGAATTTATTTAAATCAATTAATTACAGCTGTTTTAGGGATTCGGCAAAAGGCACAAAGCGTGGTTTTTGATCCCATGTTACCAGAAAAATTGTCTGGTTTAACACTAACTTACCAATTGTTTGATAAACCTGTCACATATAAATTTTATCCAAATCAGTCAGCGAAAATAGTTATCGATGGTCAAGAAGTTCCGTTTAAGTTTGAAGAAAACCCTTATCGAGAAGGGGGAATGGAAGTTCAAAAAGACGAGGTGCTTTCATTATTAAATGAAGCAAGTGTTATTGAAATTTACCATTAGAAAGGAGAGTAGTCCATGGTAGGAATTAAAGATATTGCAAAAAAAGCAGGCGTATCAATCTCGACCGTTTCTTACGCATTGAATGGTAGTTCAAAGGTAACTGAAGAAACACGAACGCGCATCCAAGCAATTGCTGAAGAGCTAAACTATGTTCCTAACATGGCCGCTCGCACATTAAAACGTCGTCAAACTAATATTATTGGTGTCTATTTGGCCGATTATGGCGGTAGTTTTTATGGTGAATTGTTGGAGGGAATTAAGAAAGGCTTAGCACTGTTTGATTATGAGATGATTGTCTGCAGCGGTAAAAAGTCACATCTTTTCATTCCTGAAAAAATGGTGGATGGGGCAATTATTTTAGATTGGACATTTCCAACAAAAGAAATTGAAAAGTTTGCTGAACGTGGCCATTCGATCGTTGTCCTTGATCGAACCACTGAGCATAGGAATATTCGGCAAGTTCTCTTGGATAATCGTGGCGGTGCCACGCAGGCAATTGAGCAATTTGTCAATGTGGGTTCAAAAAAGGTTCTTCTGCTTTCTGGACCAGAAAAAGGTTATGATAGCCAAGAAAGATTGGCTGTTAGTACACGAGAATTAACTCGTTTTGGGATACCTTATGAAATTATCCAAGGCGATTTTACCGAACCTTCTGGCTATGCGGCTGCTAAAAAAATTTTGAGTCAACCACAGACAGAACCAGTCGATGTTTTTGCTTTTAATGATGAAATGGCGATCGGTGTCTATAAATATGTTGCAGAAACAAATTACCAAATGGGGAAAGATATTCGGATGATTGGTTTTGATAATTCTGAACTAGGTGCGTTTGTGCAACCGCGATTAGCAACAATTGCCTATTCTAAACATCGATGGGGCATGGTGGCTGCAGAGAAAATTATTCATTTAATGCGGGGAGAAGCTGCTGAGAGCGAACACATTTACACACGTTTTATAGAAGGAGAATCTTTTCCATCTGAATAATAAATAAAAAGTTTGGTCCAATGCTAGCTAAGCTAGCGGACCAAACTTTTTTCTGTAATGGTAATTTCTTCTGATGCAATGGGTTCATCCAGACTGAGAAGGCGATCTCTAAATTTAAAATGGACCGGCTTGTTCTCATTAATAAATTCATACGGGTAAGCGCCTTGGATTGTTTCACCAGGATTGATTTCATCTGCTAAACGATCTAATTTGTCTTGGAAAGGTGAATCTGTTAAGACTGCATATTGTAAATTTTGGGCTTTTCCGTGGACAGTTTGACTAACTTCCATAAAACTTTGAATCATTAGCTGAATATTTTGTGTTTTTTCGGTTGTATTGGTTAATTCAAACAGGACATAAAACATTGGTTTGCCTTGATAATCTTTTCCTTTATGCAAGGCAGTTAAGGCTAAACGCCCATCTGGAACCAACAATGTTCGATTTTCATACGTCCCAATACTTGTCGCCAACACTTCATCAGGTGCGGGCGCACTTTGACTTGCTGGGCTGCCACTTACAGTTGAACAAGCACTTAATAAGGTACTTAGAACGAGTAAGCTCATTAAAATGTAGGGTTTCCTCATATAAAGTCCTCGCTTTGGTTGATTGACTATGTAAAAAATAAATTGCTTGTATCTGTATTAAAAAGAGTGCTACAAGCAATATTTTAATCGTACTTCTAGTAAATAGCAATACTTTTATCAAAATTCATGTTTGGAAATATAATTTGAAAAATATTTTTAACTAGCAGAAAAACATTTCTAACAAAAAGTATTGGCTCAAAGTAAAGAGATCGTTTTGTTAGAAATGAGAAATGGCAACATAAAAGTTTCCTATTTTTCTGCAATTAAGACAGTTTCAAAAGTGAATTCACTAGGAATATGATTCGCAATTGAGTATTCAAAAATATGCCCGTTGCCTAGGTAAGCAATTTGTTCTGCACGCATCAGGAAATCATTATCGGTTAAGTTTAAATATTTTTTTTCCAACGCAGAAGGACGAATCCCAGAAATGCTGACCCGCGCACTTTGAATTTTTTGATGCAATTGTTCCGAAATATATTGATAAATGGAGACTTTCAATTCTTTCATTGTCAAGTTCGGAATTAGGGCAACGGGCATCCAAGTATATTCAATAATTGAGGGCACATCTTCGATAATCCGTAAACGAATAATTTTGTAGACTAACTCTTCTTCTGTAATACTTAATTTTTCAGTCACCCAAGGCTCAGGTACTTCTGTTGCAAAGCCTAAAACCACGGATTCAACTTTTCCATCGTAGGTTGAGTAAGTGCCGGTTAACGGAGAAAATTTAGTAATGGTTCGATTTTGAAAGTCTTGAACAAAGCTGCCCGAGCCACGTCGTCTGACAACATAACCTTCTTGCACAAGCAAATGTAAGGCTTTTGTAATGGTTAGTTCGCTGACCTGATATTTTTCTGCAAGAAGACGACCTTGGGGTAACTTTTGATTAATGGGATAAACACCTGCTTCAATATCCTGTTTTATAGCTGCATAAATTTCTTTATAACGTGTATTTGTCCGCATCAGAGTCCTCCTTTATCACCAGTATTTCTTTCATTATACCATGAATTTAACATGTTAAAACTATATATTTATTTTTAACGTAACCACTTAATAATCAAGTACTTAAATAAAAGTAGTTGACTTATTCTTTTTAAAACTATATAGTTTTAAAAGTAAACAGAAGAACTTATTGATCTAATTGGTACTTTTTGTGAAAACCTTTTACAATAAAAAGGCAGCACAGAAAAGAGGGAGGAATGACAATGGAACATCATCAACTAAAAGCATTTCCGCAAGATTTTTTATGGGGCTCTGCTTCGGCAGCTTATCAAGTAGAAGGTGCTTGGAATGAAGACGGCAAAGGCGCATCTGTTTGGGATGAATTTGTTCGGCTACCAGGAAAAACGTTCAAAGAGACAACTGGCGATTTAGCCGTCGATCATTATCATCGTTTCAAAGAAGATGTGGCTTTAATGAAACAACAAGGTTTAAAAGCATATCGTTTCTCGATTGCATGGACACGAATTTTACCTGAAGGGCGTGGTCAAATAAATCAAGCGGGACTGAAATTTTATTCAGATTTAATTGATGAGTTATTAGCGGCAGGAATTGAACCAATGGTAACTTTATATCATTGGGATTTGCCAGCTGTTTTGCAAAAAGAATATGGTGGCTGGGAATCAAGAAAAATTATTGCTGATTTTGTGGCCTATGCGAAAATTTTATTTGACGCTTTCCGTGGCAAAGTTCGCTATTGGATTAGTTTAAACGAACAAAATGTGTTTACTTCGTTAGGTTATCAATTAGCCGTGCATCCTCCCGGCGTAACAGACAATAAACGGATGTATGAGGCCAATCATATTGCTAATTTAGCCAATGCAGCAGTGATTAATGCGTTTCATGAATTAGAAATGCCTGGCAAAATTGGCCCTAGCTTTGCTTATACGCCTGTTTATGCCGTTGATGCGCATCCTGCCAATGTTTTAGCGGCAGAAAATGCAGAAGATTTGTTGTCGCATTTTTGGTTAGATGTCTATCTTTGGGGAGAATACCCAATTGCCGCATTAAATTACTTACAGGAGCAAGGTGTGGCCCCAACGATAAAAGAGGGCGATTTAGCGTTACTACGTTCAGCCAAACCTGATTTTCTAGGTATAAATTATTATCGGACGGATACGGTTGCTGCTAATCCATTAGATGGTGTTGGAATAGGGAAGATGAATACAACGGGTGAAAAGGGTTCTGAAACGGAATCTGGGGTACCGGGTTTATTTAAAAAAGTAAATAATCCATATGTTGAACGAACGAATTGGGATTGGGCCATTGACCCGCAAGGTTTGAGAATTGCCTTACGACGATTAGCTAGTCGCTATCAAGTGCCTATTTTAATTACTGAAAATGGGTTAGGCGAATATGATACCTTAACAGAAGATAAACAAATTCACGATACGTATCGCATTGATTATTTGCGAAGCCATATCCAAGCGATTCAAGAGGCGATTACGGATGGCGTTTCAGTTATTGGTTATTGTACATGGAGTTACACCGATTTACTGTCGTGGCTTAACGGCTATCAAAAGCGTTATGGTTTTGTCTATGTGGATCAAGATGAAACACAAAAAGGTTCCTTAGAAAGAATCCCGAAGGACAGTTATTATTGGTATCAAAAAGTCATTGAAACAAATGGACTTATCTAATTATAAGAAAAGAGTGTGGAAAATATGACAGTAAAAATGGGGTTTATTGGATTTGGTAAAAGTGCCAACCGTTACCATTTACCTTACGTAATGATTCGAGAAACACTAGAAGTGAAAACGATTTTCGATTTACATGTTAATGAAAAAGCAGCAGCGCCCTTTAAAGAAAAAGGCGTAAATTTTACCACTGACCTTAATGAATTATTGACGGATCCAGAAATTGAATTGATCACAATCTGTACGCCTGCGCATACACATTATGATTTAGCCAAACAAGCCATTTTAGCTGGTAAATCAGTGATTGTGGAAAAACCATTTTGTGATACGTTAGAACATGCAGAGGAATTATTTGCTTTAGGGCAAGAAAAAGGGGTAGTAGTGATGCCTTATCAAAATCGACGTTTCGACGGCGATTACCTAGCGATGAAGCAAGTAGTAGAGCAAGGCTTTTTAGGAGAAATCAATGAAGTGGAAACACATATTGATTATTATCGACCAGGAAGTATCACGGAACAAGGACCTAAAGAAAATGGTTCGTTTTACGGACTAGGCATTCATTTAATGGATCGCATGATTGCTCTTTTCGGGCGTCCAGATCAAGTCACTTATGATATTCGTAATAATGAAGTGAGTGAGGCAGTCGATAATTATTTTGACGTTGATTTACATTATGGTTCAAAATTAAAAGTAAAAGTTAAAACGAATCATTCTGTCGCTAGTCCGTATCCACGTTTTATTGTTCATGGTAGCAATGGCTCGTTCATCAAATATGGCGAAGATCAACAAGAAAATGATTTAAAAGCCGGAATCATGCCGGATGCACCAGGCTTTGGAGAAGATTCACCAATGTATTATGGAGAAGTGACCTACCGTAATGGCAATGGCGACTGGATTAAAAAACAAATTAAAACGCCTGTAGGTGATTACGGTCGTTATTATGATGCCGTCTATGAAACGTTGAGAAATGGTGCACCGCAACTAGTAACTAAAGAGCAAGCATTAACTAACATCGAAATTTTAGAAGCAGGTTTCCTTAACCCAAGTCCAAGTGTTTATCGTTTGAAAGAAAACTAAAACGTATTTAAATGACTTGAAAAGTGCCTGCCCTACAGTCCAGACAACTGTGGGGCAGGCGCTTTTATTTATAAAGAGTTGTGAATTTTAATATAAGAAACGTATGTTGTTAGTGAAAATAAAAAAAGGAAAGACATCTTAGTAGCACTACTTCCCCAAGAATTGCTACTAAAATGTCTTTTGTGATGCTCGCTCAATTGAAGAGCCTTAAATAGGATATCGAATATCCAGTATAAATGCAAGTAAACTACTTTATAGTTAATATTAGTATACTTCATAAAATAATTTTTCAAAGAGAAAAAGGCTTGTTATGAGAAAAAATTAATTTTTAACTCGTTTTTTCTAAGCAAGATTCGGGTGAAAAAGACAATAATTACTGAAGCTGAATGGTAATTAAAGAGGTTCTTTGCTAAAATAGGAAAGACAAGAAAGTTTGGTTAACGAAAGAACCAAATCAGAAAGGAGGACAACCAGTGGAAAGTTGGCTTTTTTTACTACTGATTGCCTTGATTGCGTTTGTTGCAAAAAATCAAAGTTTATTAATTGCGTCAGTTGTTGTGCTTGCTTTAAAGGCTTTACCAAATAGTGCGAAAATCATGTCGTGGTTGTCAGATAAAGGCATTAATTTAGGCGTCACAATTATTTCAATTACTATTTTAGTCCCGATTGCTACAGGACAAATTGGCTTAAAGGATTTAATCCAATCATTCAAAACACCGATGGGATGGTTGGGGATACTTTGTGGAATTCTGGTGGCTGTTTTATCCTCAAAAGGAGTAGGTTTAATTAATCAATCGCCTGAGATTACGGTGGCCTTAGTTTTTGGAACGATTCTTGGCGTCGTTTTTTTAAAAGGAATTGCAGCTGGTCCGATTATTGCATCGGGCATGATGTACGTAATCATTACTACCTTTCAAGCCTTTCAACACTAAAAAAGCAAACAAAACGCGTAAACGTTTTGTTTGCTTTTTTAGTGTTGATAAATGTCCACATTACTATCTAATATGCCACTTTCATTTTTTAAAGTAATGGTTCCCGCATTCGGATGAATCACTAGCTGTAAATGCCCTGTTAAAAACATTTGGTCATACGTCGAAGTATAGACGTGAAAAGAATCATTAGCAATTGTTTCGGTATAAGGCGCTTCTGCTTGATCAACAGGAACGATAATGAAACGATCGCCAATCATACAACAACCTTCTGCGGAAGAATAAGGATTAGAGCCATCATTTGCTACCAACAAGAAGGTGTTCGTTTCAGTTAAGAAAGGGGCTAAACGTTGTTTTACTTCTTCAGAAATAGTCAGAGACATTTGCCTCACTCCTTTAAATAGTATGTAAAAGGAAGAGGGTAGCTTGTCGCTATGCCGCTCTTCAAAGGTTTTGTTATTTGCTTGTTTCTTTACTGCTTTTTTTGAAAAGAGCAACAGAAAAGGCGACAACTAAGACAACTGTTGCAGCTAAAACAAATGGATTTTTTGTTGCTGATGTGAACCCTAGGACTGTTGAACCAATCGCACCTACGTAAGATAAAATAATCGCTGCTTTCTTTGGTGTTGAAAGTTCTGTAAAGCTATCGCGGAAGGCGACACCTAAACCTAAAGCGCCAATAAAGGCAAACATCCCAAAAATAATGTGTAAAAAGACCATGAATTTCACCTCCAACAGTCAGTATAGAGAGAAATAGCTAGTTTGTAAACTAATTGAGCTTACTTGTGTTATTTATCACTTGATAAATGTTTTTGCCAATGCAAAAAAACAACGTACGATCAATCGGCAGTACGTTGTTTTTTAGTTTAATATAATTAGGAAGTAGAATCCTTATTTTGCTGGATTTTTTTGATCGATTCTTCTGTTGGCGTCACATATAACGTTCGTTGGTTTTCATAAATCACATAACCTGGTTTTGCTCCATTGGGTTTATGCACATGTTTTACTTGGACATAGTCAACAGGCACTTGTGAAGAAAGTCGATATTTTGAAAAATAAGCTGCTAGAAGTGCGGCTTCAGTAAGGGTTTCTTCGCTAGGATGTGCGTCACGAATAATTACATGAGATCCAGGAATATCTTTGGCATGGAGCCAATAATCAGTTTTTTTAGCGGTTCGTAAAGTTAATTGATCATTTTGCAAATTGTTTTTTCCAACGAGAATAGGTGTGCCATCTGTGGCATAAAAAAGATCGGGTTGGCTTTTTTTCGGCTGTTTTTGTTTTTTATTTTTTTTACGTTTTAAATAGCCTTGCTCAATCAGTTCTTCACGAATCACTTCAATGTCCATTGGTGTCGCAATTTCAAGTTGTGCCACAACTGACTCTAAATAAGAAATTTCTTGTTGCGTTTGCTGAATTTGTGTCTTAACAACTCGGACAGCATTTTTCAATTTTTGATATTTTTGAAAATATTTTTGTGCATTTTGATTAGGTGAAAGTGCAGGATTTAGTGAGATACGCAACGGTGCATTTTCTTCATAATAATTTGGTAATTCCACCTCGGTGGCTCCTTTTGGGACTTGTGCCATGAAGGTTGTTAATAGTTCTCCGTCGCGACGGTAATTTTCAGCGTTTTCTGTATCGGCTAAGGTTTGCTGTAATTTTTTAAGTTTCTTTTGATTTCTTTTTAGTTCATTTTCAATTTTGCGAATTAGTTCGCCGCCTTGTTGTTTGACACGGTCTTTCTCTGCTTTACCAGAATAAAAGGCATCTAGTAATTCACTGAGTGTCGGATACGTTGTTTGTTCACCAGCTAATGATTGATAAGGAATGGGCGTAAAATATTCCTTTTTTTCAGTGACGGTTAATGTCGGTACAACAGCTTCAGTGACTGAGGACCAAAATTCCGTCCAGATGGCCATTTTTTCATTTGGTTGTGCAAGTAAACGGGCACTTAATTCGTCTGCTGTATCTTTGCCTAGACCTTGGAAATGCTGTTGTAAATAGCGTCCGTTTAATTCAGGAGCTGTAGAAAGAAGCGCAAAGACTTCTTCTTTTGAAGCCGTGAGCGGATTAAGTCCCATTGGTTTTGGCGGTTCAATATAAGTTGCTCCAGGAAGCAACGAACGATAACTATTTTGGCTCATTCCAATGTGTTTTATCGCATCTAAGATTTTTCCAGAAGATTGGTTAACTAAAACGATTGTACTGTGACGTCCCATTAATTCAACAATCAAAACAATATTTTGTAAGTCACCTAGTTCATCTCTTTTTGAAAAGGTGAAGTGAATCACGCGATCATTTTCTATTTGTTGAATCGTTTCTAAAATGGCACCGTCCAGAAATTTTCGTAACATCATCACAAAATTAGGAGGTGTTTCTGGATTGCTATAGGTAATTGTAGATAGTTGTATGCGCGCATAACTAGGATGTGCTGATAATAATAATTTATGGTTTTTACCTTTCGCACGAATGACTAAAACGACTTCGTTTTCATAAGGTTGATGGATTTTTGAAATCCGGCCACTTACGAGTGTTTCTGTCAACTCATGAACCATGCTATGAGTAAATACGCCATCAAATGACATAATAAATCCCTCGTTTCTTTCCGACTAATAGCTTTATTATAGCGGAGTTTTTGAATTTAAGAAAGAAGCTTGTTAAAAAGGAGTTGGGTTTTCCTTAGAAAGCTGGGGAAGTTTGCTGGTTTTTTTAGTAATTAAAGCGCAAGGGTAGGCAAGAAAGAAAATGATTAGTATAATAGATAAGAACTAAAAGCGAGGAGCGATTAGAAGTTGAATAATTTTATGGAAGAACTAAAAGAGGCATTTTATGAATTAAGACAAAGAAAACTGTTAATGATTACCGCTATTGTAGCATTAGTATTAATAATTGGCTCAATCATTTTTATTCCAACGATGCAGAAAAATATTCGAGCTGCTCAAGTTGAATCGTTAGTCGCAGGACCCATCAAATCAGAGAAAGTCAGTGTCTTAGATTACAAAACAGCAGATAAGAAAATCCAAGAAACAGGAGCCATGTCAGTCATGTTTGCTAAACCATCTGGCAAGCAATACGATCAAATGGTGAAGCTGTTTAATTCAGATAAAATGAATGAATTTCATCGTTCGCTGTATATCTATCCGTTAATTTATAATGCTGGCAAAGCACAAGAGCAATACAATGTTAGCGGCGATGAGATTACGCTTGTTTTCTTTGAAAATGGCAAAGAAAAGACACGGACGGTTGTCGAAAAATCTATGGATTTAAAAACACAATTAATACCAGAATTAAATCGATTACCGATGGCTGGCGTTTTGAAAGACCAACAAAAGGCAGCCCAAGAAGCTGAAAAAGAAGCAGCAAAGAACGCTGAAACACAGACGACGACCAGCACGACTGGCGTTGCTCAATCTACTGAAACGACGACAGAAAGCACTGATACAGTACCAGAAACTGGTGAATAATAGCTAGCTATGTTAAACTTAGATTGTAGAAAGTTTTAAGGAATTAGAAAGAGGGGATTTTCGATGGCATTAGTAATTTCAATGACGATTTTAGTAAGTTTATGGCTGATTCAATCGCAAAAACAAGCAGTTAAAGTTCCCGTGAAAATTGAAAGAAACCGAAACAATTAAGTGGTAAATATGCTGAAATAAAGAAAAACGAGCCTCTCATAAGAGTGGCTCGTTTTTTAGAAGTAAAAGAAATGCAAGAAAATAAAAACTTTTTCTTGACGAACAAAATCAATATAGTGTAGACTACCTTTAACAACATAACTAGGAGGGGAAATACATGACACAATTATCTAACGTAAAAGAAATGCACCAATCATGGCAAAACTGGCGTAGATAGTTGTATGTATGATTCTTTCATAGATACAACTTTAGAAGACTTATTCTAAAAAGTGTATCTATGCTGGTTATATTCAAGAAGAAAAAACGACCACATAGAGGACCCATCTATGTGGTTTTTGTTTTGCATAAAAACAACGACCACTCCTAAACACTTAGGATAAGTCGTTGTTTTTTTGCTACGAATCACTACGATTGGCACGAAGTGACAGAGTAGATGATGAGTAGTACAAGGTGAACGAAGAGAACGTTGTCCCATTCGTAGAAAAGTGCTCCTGCGATTCTCACCAAAGTTGCGATCCTCGTCGCAGTTAAATCCTGACAAGCACTACGATTGGCACAAAGTGACAGAGTAGATGCAGGCTGCGCATACTCGCCGCAGTTTGGCCTTCAAGAGTGATGAGTAGCACAAGGTGAACGAAGAGAACGTTGTCCCATTCGTAGAAAAAGTACTCCTGCGATTCTCACCAAAATTGCGATCCTCGTCGCAGCTAAATCCTGACATTTGTAAAAAAGTGTTCCTAGGATTTTGACTAAGCAGAGGATTACGAATCTCAGTTTCACTTTCAACGGAAGAAACGCCCTATAGATAATGGTTTTATTATTAAAAAGAAAAAGTTGCCAAACAAAAGGGCAGTTAGGAGAATGCAAAATGAAAAATAAACGTTTAACGTTTGTCGTGTCTTTATTAGCTATTTATTTAATTGGTGCTTTTTTTGTGAATCAAAAAGTGACGAATTCAAAGAAAAAAACAGTTACTGTAGGGGTTTTGCAGTTTGTCAGTCACCCCGCATTGGATGAAATTTATAAAGGTGTTGAGGAAGGGTTAAAGGAAAATGGCTATGACAAAGGCAAAAACTTAGAAATTATTTTTCAAAATGGTCAAGCCGACCAGAGTAAGTTAGCAATCATGAGTCAACAATTAGTACAAAAAAAGGCAGACGTTTTAATTGGCATCGCCACGCCAGCTGCGCAAGCGTTAGCCAACACTACCCAAGAAATCCCAATCATTTTAGGCGCCATTACGGACCCTGTTAGCGCAGGATTGGTGAAAGACAATCAAAAGCCAGGCGGTAACATCACGGGTGTTAGTGATCAATCACCTTTGTCAGCCCAGATGGATTTACTAAAAGAATTGGTACCAGCTGCCAAAAAAATAGGTATTCTCTATGCTTCCTCAGAAGAAAACTCTCGATACCAAGTAGCTGAAGCGCAGAAAGCAGCTGAAGCCAAAGGATTGACAGTGAAAACATATGCTGTGCCATCAAGTAATGAAATTGCACAAACGGTTCAAGTAATGACTAAGGAAACAGATGTGATTTATATACCAACTGATAATACGATTGCTAACGCCATGCAAACGGTAGTCGGAGAAGCAAATCGAACCAAGACGCCGATTATTCCTTCGGTGGATACAATGGTAGAACAAGGCGGTTTAGCAACTGTTGGGATTAATCAACATGCGTTGGGGGTACAAGCCGGCAAAATGGCAGCAGAGGTTCTGTCTGGAAAAAGTCAACCAGCAACTACACCCATTTATACCTTTAATACAGGCGACGCAATTATCAATGAAAAACAAGCGCAAAAGTTAGGAATTACGATTCCCGCAGAGTTAGCAAAAAAATCGAAATTGATTAACTAATTATCAAAGAAAGTAGGAGAAGCGATGATTGTTTCAGCAATTGGACAAGGAATGTTATGGGCCTTGTTAGGACTAGGTATTTTTATGACTTATCGTATTTTAAATTTTCCAGATATGACCACAGAAGGTTCATTTCCGTTAGGAGGGGCGGTTTGTGTAACTGCCATTACAACAGGGATTTCACCATTTGTAGCGACTCTTTTAGGGGTCGGAGCAGGAATGCTTGCCGGTTTAGTGACTGGTTTACTATTTACAAAAGGAAAAATTCCAATTATTTTAGCAGGAATTTTAGTGATGTCTGGTTTAAATTCCGTGATTTTATTTGTGATGAAATCGCCAAATAAGTCTTTATTAAACCAACCGAAGATTCAAGATGTTTTTCAAAAAATGGCCTTACCAGATTATTATGATACTATTTTTTTAGGGATTAGTGTTTTGGCTGTGGTAATGATTTTACTGTTATTTTTCTTTAACACTAGTTTAGGACAAGCCTATATTGCGACAGGTGACAATGAAGAAATGGCTCGCTCGATTGGCATTCAAACGGATCGCATGAAAATTTTAGGATTGGTTTTATCGAATGGCTTGATTGGCTTATCTGGCGCTTTGATTGCCCAAAATGATGGATATGCGGATGTAAGTAAAGGAACCGGTGTCATTGTGATTGGCTTGGCTTCACTCATTATTGGTGAAGTACTGTTTGGAGAATTAACATTTGGTGAACGGCTGATGGCGATTGTTGTAGGGAGTATTATTTATCAACTATTGATTTTATTAGTGATTAAATTAGGCTTTGATACGACGTATTTGAAAATCTTCTCAGCAGTGATTTTAGCAATCTGTTTAATGATCCCACAATTGAAAAAAGCATTACGACTACACGGCTTTTCTGATAAGGAGGAACGAAATGAAACCAGTTGTTGAATTAAAAAATGCGACAAAAATCATTGATAATGGGATGAACGAAAAAAAAGTGATTTTGGATCATGTGAACTTAGCCATTTATCCTGGGGACTTCATTACTGTTTTAGGTGGAAATGGCGCAGGCAAGAGTACGCTATTCAATAGTTTAGCAGGAACTTTGACGCTAACAGAAGGACAATTTTTAATTGAAGGAGTCAATCGCACCAATCTTTCTGAAGTCAAACGGGCCAAATCTCTAGCGCGTGTTTTTCAAGATCCTAAAATGGGGACAGCACCAAGAATGACTGTGGCAGAAAATTTATTGCTTGCCATGAAACGCGGACAAAAACGTCCCTTAACATTACGGAAGATAAATGAGCAACGCGCCTTGTTTACAAAAATCTGTCAAGAAGTTGGCAATGGCTTGGAAAATCATCTGGATACACCGACAGGTAACCTTTCTGGCGGTCAGCGCCAAGCCTTAAGTTTATTAATGGCCACTATCACAAAACCAGAATTATTACTTTTAGATGAGCATACTGCTGCCTTAGATCCCAAAACATCCAAGCAGTTGATGCACTTAACGGAACAACGGATTGAAGAAGGGAACTTAACTTGTTTGATGATTACCCATCGAATGGAAGATGCTTTACGATATGGCAATCGTTTAATTGTTTTACAAAAAGGTAAAATTGTTCAAGATTTAAACGCTGCTGAAAAAGCACAATTAACGCTACAAGATTTGTTGCTGTTCTTTGAAGAAGTAGAATAAAAAACAAGCTCGTTTTGAGCCGACCCCCAAAAGTTAGACCTAGAAATCTAACTTTTGGGGGTTTTTTTGTATGGCAAAATACAGTTTTGAATTTAAACTTAAACTTGTTCATGACTACTTATCTGGTCAAGGAGGTCTAAGGTTTCTCGCAAAGAAGTATGGGTTTAAAGATAGTTCTCAAATAAGCAAATGGATAAATGTCTATAAAGAACTTGGTGAAGAAGGCCTACTTCGCAGTCAAAAAAATAAGAATTACTCTGTTCAATTTAAGCTAGATGCGATAGAGTTATATTTAACAACAGAGTTGTCCTATCAAGAAGTAGCTAATCTTCTAAAAATGAACAATCCATCATTGATTGCGAATTGGCTTAGAACGTATCAGAAGTTTGGTATAGAGGGACTCTCTAAACAGAAAGGACGTCCACCTACCATGCCTAAGAAGAAACAAAAGGAAAGCCAACCATTACCAAGTGAACGATCTCAAGTAGAGAAACTAGAAAAAGAAAATAGAATGTTAAAAATTGAGAATGCCTATTTAAAAGAATTGAGGAGACTGCGTTTAGAGGACGAACAAAAAATGAACGAATCGCACGAATCATTCACAGTCTCCGAAGACACTTTCGATTAAAAGATATTTTGGAAACCCTAAGGTTTCCAAAATCTACTTACATGTACTGGCAAAAACGCCTCGACAGAACAGCTTCAACACAAATCATTGAAGAAGAAATTCAAGCGATTCGTAAAAAACATCAACATTATGGCTATAGAAGGATGACCCAAGAATTGAAACGACGTGGATTTCAAGTGAATAAAAAGAAAGTCCAGCGATTAATACAAAAGTTAAAGTTACAAGTCAAAGCTTTTACTAAGAAATCCAGAAAATATAATTCCTATAAAGGAACCGTTGGTAAAATCGCTAAAAATTTGATTCGTCGCCGATTTAAAACCTCTGTTCCTCATCAAAAAATTACAACTGATGCAACTGAATTTAAGTACTTTGAAGCAGATAACGCAGGCATCTTTCGTCAGAAAAAACTATACTTAGATCCATTTATGGATATGTATAATAGTGAAATTCTAAGCTATAGCCTTTCTACTCAACCAAATGGTAAAACAGTTATGGAAGGTCTGAAAGAAGCAATTTCTCAAACAAATGATTGTCCCTATCGGCGCACCTTTCACTCTGATCAAGGCTGGGCTTATCAAATGAATGTCTATATACAAACATTAAAGGACAATAATATCTTTCAAAGTATGTCTCGAAAAGGAACCTGTTTAGATAATTCTCCTATGGAGAATTTCTTCAGTATCCTAAAACAAGAAGTGTACTATGGAAAAATCTATCAAAGTCAAAATGAATTGAGAGAAGCAATTGAGAACTACATTTATTATTACAATCATCACCGAATCAAAGAAAAACTTAACTGGAAAAGCCCAGTAGAATTTCGACAATTCAATCAAAAAACTGCATAAAAAATAGAGTGGAAAAATCCACTCTATAAAAAGTCTAACTTTTTGGGGTCGCTACATTTTCTGAGCTTGTTTTTTTTTATTTTTTGACCAATCGGAAGAGTCGCTTGGGGAAAAAACGTTTGACAATTCGTTCCAGTAACGATGTCACCATAAAGCCCGCTGCGATAGCTGCAGCAGTAAAGACAACTTTTAAAATCAACTGCAACCCGTCATCAATGTTTCCTAACAAAATGCTCCGAACCGCTTGATAGGCAGGGCCTCCTGGCACTAAAGGAACCAAACTAGGAATATAAAAAATAATCATCGGCATTTTTTTGTAACGAGAAAAAAAGATACTAGCGATCCCTAACCCGACCGTTCCTAAAAAGTTTGCAAAGGTTTGACTAGCATCAAAAGTTTGCGTTAAGACATAATAAATCATCCAGCCTGTCATGCCAGTAATGCCACAAGCCACCAGTGCTTTACGAGGAATGTTCGTAATAATACCAAACGTCACAGTCGCTAAAAAACTAAAGAGAAGATGAAAAATTAGTTCCATTTGAACACTCCTTACATAAATAATTTAAAAATCAAGGCAATTCCCAGGCCAACAGACCCAGCAATAAAAATAGCTTCTGTCCCTCGCGCCGTCCCGCTGATGAGGTGGCCGGCTAAAATGTCGCGAAAAGAGTTCGTAATCGCCACACCTGGAACTAACGGCATTACCGCACCAATAATAATATTATCAATGTTGACCGCTAAGTGAAAATGCACAGCCAAATAGGCCAACAAACCAATGACAAAAGCGGCTGCGAATGAATCGAGGTAAGGAACTTGGAATAACTTTTGGGTAAAAAGATAACTGGTATACCCAATCACGCCAACAAAAAAAGTTGCAATAAAATCTTGCCAAGTGCCACCAAAAATGTACATTAACGTACAACTAACAATCCCAGCTGCTAACAAGCGTAACGAAATTGAAAAAGTGGGGGTATCTGTTTCTAATAGAGTTAAGCGCTGATAAAGCTCTGGTAGAGTAATCTCTTTTTGTGCAAATTCTCTTGATAATTGATTGACAAGGCTAACTTTTTCCAAATTAATCGAGCGCTGGGGGATGTTTTCTAATTGCGTATAATTACTGGAACGAAAGCCCACGAAAATCCCTGTAGCCGTCGTGTAACAAACGCTCTCTGGCTCGCCAGCATTTGCTGCAATCCGAGTAATTGTATCTTCGGTTCTATATACTTCAGATCCGCTTTCCAGCATAATTTTTCCAGCTAAAATGCATGTATCAATAATTAATTGTTTTCTTTTTTCGCTATTAACCAAAGGAATGGCTCCTTTCATTTCGAGTTCACTTTTAGTGTATCATTTTTTTTAAGAACTGTACGCAATTTAAAACAGAGATAGAAAAAAAGTGTGATTTTTTACAAAAATGAAACGAATCTTAAGAATAAATGAAAACAAATAAGGAATTAATAAAAATTATGGGTTAGTTGTAAGAATCTAGGATCTTTCCTTGCATTTTAGTAGGAAACATCCTATCCTAAACATAGAAAAACAAAGGGGTCAATAAAAATGGACAACCAATGGTTACTCTACGGAATTAGCAGTGTCGTATTAATTATTTTAATCAGAAGAACAATCCTATCAGGAAACATCGTATTAAGTTGTTTGTTGGGAGCGATTTTGCTGATTCAAGTAGTGGGAGTAGCTCTCTGTGCACAGCAGAAAAAGAAAAATGAACATACAAAAGAACTACCTTCTTCTAAAGTACATCAATAGAAGAAGGTAGTTTTCTCTTATAGTAAATCAAATTTTTTCAAGCCATTAACAATGCCATTTTCAGTATTTTTAGTTGAAATAAAGGTGGCTTTTTCTTTTAATTCTTCACGCGCATTACCCATGGCAATTCCATAATCACAGGCCTCAAACAGCGCCAAATCATTGATGCCATCACCAAAGGCATAAGTGGGAATGCCGTTTAATCCCAAGGTGTTAAAAAGATTTTTGACACCAGAGCCTTTAGAGACCCCTTTACGAACAATATCTATTGAAAAAGGACCATTGCGATAAAAGGTCAATTCAGGAAACCGCTCATAGTAATATTCATCATCATCGCCATGTTGACTTAAGACCAACATCATGTTGACGGCATCATTCTCATAACCTGTGGGATCAATTTCTGGAACAGCTGAATGAATATAGTCATAGGCTTGTTTCACTGTGCCAGTATGCCCTGTACAAAAAATACGGCGCTCATTGTAAAAAGCCAATTCATGACCACGCTGTTTGACATGTTCATGCAGTGAAACACATTCCTCTGTTGTAAATTCATCTGAATAAATCGTTTTTCCTTCATAATGAATAAATTGCCCGTTCATTACAATCGCAGAATCAATGCCACTGGCTTTCATAATTGGCTGAATCTCACACAAGGTCCGTCCTGTCGCAATTAAAGGTAAAATTTGATTGTCTTTCAAGGCCGCCACTGCTGCGGTAATCTCAGGAGTAATTTGCGAGGTTCCATCTAACAAAGTTCCATCTAAATCAAAAAAAGCAATAGCTTTCATTTTATCCATACCCTAACATCCTCTCTACGCTTGTTATTTTAACAAACTTTTCTGAAAAGACAATGGGTTCCCTTCGTTTTCTTTAAAAGAGCAGGAAAAAAAGTGATTTTTGATGGTTCTGTAAAGGATTTTTGAAGAAATATAGAATCGGTTGGTACAAATTCAATTTTAGAGTATACTACAATAGAGCAGTTTTATGAAAAGTGAATAAGGAGTGAATGAAATGAATATATTAATGATTGAAGACAATGAATCCGTCTCAGAAATGATGCAAATGTTTTTCTTAAATGAAGGGTGGGAAGCTACCTTTAAAGATGATGGCAAAGAAGGATTGGCGACGTTTCTTGCTTCGCCAGAAAAATGGGACATGATTACGTTAGACTTAAACTTACCTAGTATGGATGGGATGGCTGTTTGTCGTGAAATTCGCAAAGTTTCAGCCAATGTTCCCATTATTATGTTGACTGCTCGTGATTCTGAAAGTGACCAAGTAATTGGCCTTGAAATGGGTGCGGATGATTATGTGACAAAACCATTTAGTCCATTAACTTTGATTGCACGGATGAAAGCTCTACATCGTCGTGCCGAGGTGGCAGAGGCTGCGCATGATACGTCTGAGAATACAGATGAAACGTTTGATGTGATTACGGATCATTTTAAAATGAATACGAAAACACGAGAAACATATTTAGATAATCAATTAATTGAAGGCTTAACACCTAAAGAATTTGATTTGCTATACACTTTAGCAAAAAAACCACGCCAAGTCTTTTCACGCGAACAACTACTAGAATTGGTTTGGGACTATCAATACTTTGGCGATGAACGGACAGTTGATGCCCATATCAAAAAATTACGACAAAAAATTGAAAAAGTGGGTCCTCAAGTCATCCAAACGGTTTGGGGCGTAGGGTATAAATTCGACGATTCAGGTGTTGCTTAATGAAGTATTTGTATCAACAATTACTTGCTTTTATAGGTGTGATTGCTCTGATTATTCTCATTGTCGGAACGTCTTTCACACAATTGACCAAGCGCACAATGCAAGAAAATAACTATGAACAGCTATATGGTTATGCAGAATCGGCTTTAGAAACACGTGACTTTTTTATTAATGTCGCAGGCGTTTCGGATCGAGATGTTTTATCCTATTCATTTCAGTTGACTGAGCGCGTACTCCAGAAGCAAGATGTGCAATTTGTGTTTATTAACAAGGACCGCGAAGTGCAGTACCCACCAGTTGATAGCACAAAAAAATTAGACTTTTCCTTAATCGATAAAAATTGGGATCAAATCATGAAAGGCAATCGTGTTTATGCAACAGAAAACATTGATATTTATGGGGCCCGAAATACTTCGTCCTATGTAATGTTACCGGTGTATGCATCAAATCAGTCTTCTGATAAAAAAGTGATTATTGGTTCACTCGTTATTACACAACCTGCCAAAAACGTTGACCGAAGTGTCCAGTACGTGACACAAAACTTGATTAAAGGCTTTATTTTTTCTGGTGTGATTGCCTTGTTACTAAGTTATCTATTTGCGACTTTCCAAGTGAAACGAATTAATCGGATGCGTAAAGCCACCAAAGAAATTACTAGTGGAAATTTTGATATTCAATTACCGGTTCATGACAAAGATGAATTTGATGACCTAGCAGAAGATTTTAATAAAATGGCCGCGTCTTTAAAAGAATCACAAGAAGAAATCAATCGGCAAGAAGAGCGCCGTCGTCAATTTATGGCGGATGCTTCTCATGAAATGCGGACGCCTTTAACAACTATTAATGGCTTGTTAGAGGGATTGCAGTATAATGCTATTCCTGAAAATCAAAAAGAGAATGCGATTAAACTGATGCAAAATGAGACCGCTCGCTTGATTCGCTTAGTCAATGAAAATCTTGATTATGAAAAAATTCGGACCAACCAGATTCAAATTGTTGTGAAGAAGTTCAACGGAACAGAAGCTTTAGAAAATATTGTGACTCAACTAACGGCCAAAGCTGAAGCCGCCGGTAATCAATTGTATTTAGACACCACCGAACCAATTGATGTGTATGCCGATTATGATCGTTTCGTGCAAGTTGTTGTCAATATTGTTCAAAATGCCATCCAATTTACTGAAAATGGCGAAATTCATATTGCTTTAGAAAAAGGCTATTTAGAAACCATTGTCCGTATTTCTGATACAGGAATTGGCATGACGGAAGAACAAATTCTGAATATCTGGGATCGTTATTACAAAGTAGATCCATCCCGTAAAAATACGAAATATGGAGAATCAGGATTAGGCTTACCAATCGTTCAACAATTGGTCCGCTTGCATAAAGGAAAAATCAATGTTGAGAGTGAACTTGGTAAAGGCACCACGTTTATTATTTCATTTCCTGATGTTGAAATCACTGAAAACTAAAGAAAACGTCTGGTCACAATCAGTGCCAGACGTTTTCTTTAGTTTAATAACGCATGTAGAGACAGGGGGTGCACATAGGGACTATCAATAATTTGTGGATCCTTTGTCAGAAATAGCAAGCGCTTGTTTCTTTTTTGAACTGCTATTTTTAATTGAGGTAAAATTTCTTGACGTTGTCCAATCGTTAATGAAGAAAAGATGTCATCAATCACTAACGTACTTGTTTTTGAAAGCAAAAGTTGTATTATGCGCATTTTAATTTTTTCAAAAGTCGTAAAAGAAGTAAAGGAACGACCAAGTAAGGCAGGTTCTAATTGGAACACCTGGAAAGCTTCGGCTAGAACTACTTTTCGATCCCGTTCTTTGATCGTACTAGCGATAAATAAATTTTCTTCTAATGGCAAGTAGGGCAGAAAGGTTTCACTAGAAGAAAGCCTAGTAATGGTTAATTGGTTTGTTTGGAAAAAATCGGCCAATGCGAGTTCTTGTTCTGGAGCAGAATAAATGATTCCATAAACTTCTCGCAAAGCTAACGCGTCGAATGAGGATTTTTTTTC
This sequence comes from Enterococcus sp. LX10, assembly GCF_023539285.1. Classification (NCBI taxonomy): domain Bacteria; kingdom Bacillati; phylum Bacillota; class Bacilli; order Lactobacillales; family Enterococcaceae; genus Enterococcus; species Enterococcus sp. LX10. The sequence goes on from NZ_CP092784.1 coordinate 1,120,938, forward strand.
GGTTGTTTTTTTGAATGATGGTGTGACATTCATAGAAAATCCCTCCCTTATTTCTGATGTGTACGTAAATAAATCAACGTGAAAGGAGTCCCGCAAACAAGAGGAATGCCAAGCAAGATTAAGCAGTTAACAAAGCAATTACGGATTGTATAAAGCGACTGCATACTTTTAAAATCAAAAGAAAACGCTTGGATCGTTTGAATCCCTAAATGCTGGATATTTGTAATCGTGACATCCTGGTCGGTACTTTTAGCTAAAAATGCTGGAGTTTCCAAATGAGACCACTGTAAAATAGCATCACGGGCAGCCCAAAGAACAGTATTATACGTTTCTTGAAACATTAAAGTGAAAAGTAAAAAACTGAAAATTCCTAATAGAGCCGGTAAACACAACTCTAGTAAGAGCTGTTTGGTGACATACATATTTGAAAAGTGCATGTGATACCATGTATGTATTTCTTCCTTTTTTATGCGTAATGTCACATACATCAACAGAAGAAAAGTAACACCAAAGAAAATGACACTACCTAGATAGAGGTGCCAATAGTATTGAATCAGTTGGTAATGGTAACTAGTTTGTTTTTCAATATCGACAAAGTCTGGCATCGTTCGTAAAAACTCTTTTTCAAAATCAATTAAGTTAAACAGCCCAGTCAATAAGAAAGAGAACAGGAAGAAGAAGAGTGCAGTGGTTAATGTGATTTTTTTATGATAAAAACTACTAGCTGTAGCGTAACGGACACTTCTCATCAACTTTCACCTCTCTAAACTATCTTTAGTATAGTGAAATAATATGAATTAATTATGAAAAAGTAGCAAAAAAGCTTGAGCAAATTGCTCAAGCTTTTTGAAGATTTATTTACCAGTTTTTTGATAGCCTTGATAACTGTCAGTGTGATATTCATCAACGGTTGATTTATTATTGTTTTTACTGTAAACACTCGTTGATTTTTCACCTTTTTCTTTTTCAATTGCTTCCAGTTGTTGCAATTGGTTCTTGTAATCATAGTCTTCTGGATTAACTGGTTTTAAGCCGCTATTGGTATAGAAACGAAGCAAGTCACCGTTAGTAATTTGGTCAGACGTTTCTAATTGTTTCGTCGCTTTGGCTTTTAAATCAGCGACTTCTTTCTTAACTTCTTCGGTTGGCTCTGTAATTAAAGTGCCTGTTTTAGTATCGTAAATGCTAGAACCTAAAATAGTATATTTAGGTGTTACAACATTGCCGTTGCGGAAAGCAACGATTTGATTGTGTTGTTTAGAGAATAAATCTTGGCCTAACTGAATGTAGTTTTTCGTATCGACACCAAGCAAGTGTAGAAGGGTTGGTAAGGCATCAACTTGGCCGCCATACGTATGGTTCACACCGCCATTTTCTTGACCAGGAACGTGAATCATATAAGGAACACGTTGCATATTGGCGTTGTCAAAATCGTTCCAATCTGCTTTGGTTTTACCTACTAACTCTGCTAAGTTTTGGTTTCTTGAATTAGAAACCCCATAGTGATCGCCATAAAGAACAATGACTGAGTTTTCATAGAGACCTGAAGATTTCAAGTAGTTAAAGAATTCTTCGACCGCTTTATCTAAATAATTCGCTGTTGCAAAGTAACCATTAATTGTTTCGTCAGAGGTTTTTGCAATTGGGAATCCTGCTTCATCGTTTGTAAATTGAGAATAAGGATAATGATTGGATACAGCAATAAATTTAGAATAGAACGGTTGTTGTAAATGCTCTAAATATTGAACGGATTGATTAAAGAATGGTTTATCGTGTAACCCATATTGGAATGAGTTATCTGAATTAACATCATAATAACTAGCATCAAAGAAATAGTCATAGCCTAAACGTTTATAGGTTTCATTCCGATTCCAGAAGTTACCGGCATTTCCGTGGAAAGCAGCGCTAGTGTATCCTTGCGTTTGTTTTAAAATATCGGGTGCTGCTTCAAACGTATTTTTCCCACCAACTTGTGTAAAGAGTGAACCTTGGTCTAAACCAAATAGTGAATTTTCAAGTAACGTTTCGGCATCACTTGTTTTTCCTTGACCAACTTGGTGGAAGAAGTTATCAAAGCTAAAGGTACTTTTACTATTGTAAAGACTATTGATAAATGGTGTGACTTCGTGTTCTACGCCATTTTCATCTTTTAATTTGTAATTAACTAAAAATTGTTGGAAACTTTCTAAATGGATATAAATTACATTTTTGCCTTTTGCAATACCAAACTTACTATCATCGGGTGCCGCATATTGTTGTTTCACGTAATCTTCAACTTGTTTCATATCGTTAGCACTAGCTTCGGCACGGACTTGGTTTGTTTGGTAAGTTGTAATGCCATCGTATACGGTAAAGGCATTTAAGCCTAAGAATTTCACGATATAGTCACGAGAGAATTGACGTCCTAATAATTGGGGACGTTCTGTTTCAGCCATAAATAGATTGAATAAGAAAAAGACAACAGAAAGGAGTGTGACAGAGACTGCTACACGTGCGCGGACTGGACGCGCATCTGTTTTAATTTTTTTCGTTAATAATAATACGCCAATAATAATGAAGTCTAAGAAATAAATGACGTCATAAGGTCTAAAGAGACGTAAGGCACTTTCGCCAAGACCGCTAGCTACTTTGCCAGCACCAAGCATCGTATTAACTGTGATGAAGTCAGTAAATTCTCGATAATACACGACATTTGAGAAGAGCAGTAAACTCATCAAGAAGTAAATAATCATCATTGTAATATAAGAAGCTTTTTTACGGCGAACATACAAAGCGATGGCTAATAAAAAGACCGTTGTGGCAATTGGATTAATTAAGAGTATGAAATACTCGTTAATATTTTCCAAACGTAAATGGAAATCAACGGCGTACGCAAAGAGGTTTTTTAGCCACAATAAGATGGCGATTAGCGAGAATAACCCCAGTCGCGTGTTCAAAATATTTGTTTTAAATAATTTTTTCAAAATAAACGTCCTTTCTAAACGATGATTCTATAAAAGTAAAATTAGGTAAATTTCGTATTTTACAATATCGCTTTAATTTTACTCTTTCACAAATTTTATGTCAATTCTTACCGAAGTGAGGAATGGTGATGTTAAAGAAAACTTACTATTTCCTTAAACTTTTTAGTTCGTTAAATGACGTGAAGCTTGAATCCTTTAAAGACAGATGGGCCTTTTTTTGCTATACTAGATAGGACTTTGAAAAGTAGGTGTACAGAATGAAACTTCAAGTAACTAAAAAAGCAGAACATAAATTTAAAAAAGGATATCCTTTAATTCAGAAAGAAGATTTGCAACAAGTGCCAGCGCCGTTACCAACAGATTGGCTTACTTTGATTGATAGTAAAGGCCAGTGTTTAGCTGAAGGATATTTAGGCGAACAAAATAAAGGAATTGGTTGGTTGCTGTCATGGCATGGACCAATTAATCAATCTTTTTTTCAACAACTCTTTGAAATAAGTCGTGAGAAGCGGACATCTTTTAAAAAGGATTCGCTGACAACCGCTTATAGATTATTTAATGGAGAAGGAGATGGCATTGGGGGTCTAATCATCGATCGCTATGCAGATTACGCCGTTTTTTCATGGTATAATGAAACCCTTTATCAGAAAAAAGCCGAACTTTTGACGGCGTTTCGCACAGTTTACCCTGACATTATTGGTGCCTACGAAAAGATTCGTTTTTCCACAAAAAATTTACCCGAATCACAGTTTTTGTATGGCGAACAAGCACCCGAGCCATTACTTGTCACTGAAAATGGCGTTCAATTTGCTACCTATTTAAACGAAGGATTAATGACAGGCATCTTTTTAGATCAAAAAGAAGTTCGTGGTCGATTAGTAGATGGTTTTGCAGTAGGTAAAACAGTCTTAAATATGTTTAGTTATACAGGTGCTTTTTCAGTAGCTGCCGCTATGGGAGGTGCCGTAGCCACCACTAGTGTGGATTTAGCTAAACGAAGCTTACCGAAAACGACTGAGCAATTTGAAGTCAATCATTTAAATCTTGCCGCGCAAAAGATTATTGTCATGGATGTTTTTGACTACTTTAAATATGCTTCACGTAAAGGCTTGAGTTATGACGTGATCATTTTGGATCCGCCAAGTTTTGCTCGCAACAAAAAGAAAGTTTTTTCCGTTGCTAAAAATTATGGGGAGCTAGTGAAAGATTCTATTGATATTTTAACGGATAAGGGAACGCTTATTGCCTCAACCAATGCGGCAAATTTATCCTTGGCCAAATATCAAAAAATGGTGATTACTGCCTTGCAAGAGAAAAATGTCCGTTACAAGATTACGGACACGTATCAATTACCGGCAGACTTTCAAGTGAATCCTAATTTTCCAGAAGGTAATTACTTAAAAGTCCTGTTTATCGAAATTGAAAAATAATTTTTTACACCAAGCAAAAGTCCCAGCGCCGCTAATCGGCATTGGGACTTTTGCTTGGTGTTTATTTTATAGTAACTTTTGGGCTTTTTGGGTGTTTGCAAAATGCAGCTTCGCGTAATTCGCTAATAAGTCTAGGCCGCCTTTTTTCAAAATACGGGCGGCTACTTGGTCTGATTTGCTGCCAGCACCAGAGGGCACAGAGAAACCCAATTCTGCAGATTCTTTGTCTAACTCTTCTAAAAAAGCAGCGCGGCTAATAATAGAGGCGGCAGCAACGGCAACATGATACTGCTCTCCTTTAGTGACGAAGAACAATTTTTCAGTGACTTGATTTTTTTCATTACGAACATATTTCCGATAGTTATTTTCAGGGGTGAATTGGTCAATCAAAATCCCTTCTGGCTTTGTGGGAGCCAATTCTTGTAGCAACAGATAAATCGCTTGGTTATGCAAAGCGACTTTCATGTGTACAGCATTGTAGTTTGGTTGGATCTCATTGTATTTTTTTGGTTCAACGATTAATAACTTGTAAGGAATCAGTTCTTTAATGACATGTGACAATTGAATAATTTGTGGGTCGGTTAATTCTTTGGAATCACGAACACCCAATGCTTTTAGTTTGCTAATCATGCTTTTGTCAACATAGGCAGCACAGACAGTTACAGGACCAAAATAGCTACCATTACCGACTTCATCGGAACCTATCACAGACCAGTTGCCAAAATCAGCAGGCAGCGTTGTAGTCTGGGGGGACACTTTTTTCTTTGGTGTGGTGCTCGTTCCTTCCCAACGAGCGGCCTCTTTTTCAGCTTGAGGTCCCTGAAACATGACTTTACCTGATTGATAAGCGGTGATAGTAGTGGTGCCAACCTTGGCCACAAAGACAGTATAAGGGACCGTTTTATTTAAACGATTGGGTTGATAAACAGTGGTCATCTCTGCTAATGTTTTTTTACTAACTTTAATTACGTGATTCTGTGCCATCAATTGTTCCTCATTTCTTGATATTTCTTCTTTACTATAGTAAAGGAAAAACAAGTAAATGAAAAGGTTTTGCGTTAGCTTATTCCTGAAAATGACAATGTTTAGGAAATGTATAATTTTTTTCTATAGTTGGGCGCTAGTTGTTATCTAAATTTTTATTCAGTGCTATACTGTGGGAGAGAAGGAGACGATGAAAGAGTCGACTAGAACAAGGGGTGATGTGTTTGAGAAGAAAAAAAGAAATGCAAGAAAATGAACCAATAGCAGTGACTGCTAACGCGGAACGCTATTATCCAGAAGATAAACAAGGCTTGACGGCCGCACAAGTTGAAGAAAGAAAGCGAAAAGGCTTAGTCAATGCCGCCGTCGATACAGAGTTTATCACAACGAAACAGATTGTTATTAATAACGTATTTACGTATTTCAACTTAATTTTTGTGGTACTAGGCGTGTTATTAATGCTGGTACAATCTTATAAAAATATGACCTTTTTGCCAGTAGTAATCATTAATACGGTCATTGGAATTTACCAAGAAATTAAGTCGAAGAAAGTATTAGATAGCTTAAATATTCTAAACGCTACAAAAGTAACCGTTGTGAGGGATGGCCAAGAACAAGAAATTTCGCCAGATGAGCTGGTTTTGGATGATGTGGTGCTCTTTAAATCGGGTGAACAGATTTCTGGGGATGCAATTGTCTTATCTGGTGAAGTCCGTGTGAATGAATCCTTGTTAACTGGGGAATCTGATGAGATTACCAAAGTAGCAGATAGCCAACTTTTGTCAGGTAGCTTTATTGTGTCAGGTTCTTGTTATGCAAGAATTGATAAAATTGGCGCTGAGGCCTATGTTCATCAATTAACGCTTGAAGCGAAATCAATTAAAAAAGGGGAACAATCAGAGATGGTCGGTTCCATTAACCGTTTGGTGAAATGGGTAGGGATTATTATTATTCCAATCGGCTGTGTTCTATTTTTCCAAAGTTATTTCATCAACCATCAAGGGCTTCATGACAGCATTGTCTCCATGGAAGCTGCCTTGATTGGGATGATTCCAGAAGGGTTGTACCTTTTAACAACCGTTGCATTAGCTGCCAGCACAATGCGCTTAGCGAAGCGCGGCGTTTTATTGCACAACATGAAAAGTATCGAATCCTTAGCACGTGTCGATGTGTTATGTGTAGATAAAACAGGAACAATTACTGAAAACACGATGGAAGTCCAAGAGTTGGTTCCTGTGGTGAGTATCGAAAATGATGGTACAGACTTAACCAATGTCGAAAAATTAATTGGCGATTTTTGTCGAACAATGTCAGCTGACAACGATACGATGAAAGCTATGAAAGAATTTTTTGTTACTAATAATCAGAGGGAAGCCGTTAGCTATACCTCGTTTTCGTCTGTCGAAAAATTTAGTAGCGTGACTTTCCCGGAAGCGACGTATATTCTTGGGGCGCCAGAGATGATTTTGAGAGACAATTATGAAATGTATCAATCTGAAGTGGAACATTATACAAGTCAAGGCTATCGCTTATTGGTGTTTGGAAAGTATTTAGGAGAATTTCAGGAAACGTTGGCAGCAGAGGTTCAACCTCTAGGCTACATTCTTCTTTGGAATCCGATTCGTAAAGAAGCCAAAGCAACTTTTGAATATTTCGCTGAACAAAATGTGGCCATTAAGGTCATTTCTGGCGATAATCCTTTAACAGTATCCAATGTAGCACAAGCGGCAGGCATTATTGGTGCTGAAAATTATGTGGACGCGCGAACATTAACTACAATGGAAGCCCAGACAGAAGCTTTAGAAAAATACACCGTTTTTGGTCGTGTCACGCCAGAACAAAAGAAACAATTTGTACTATTGTTGAAAAAATTAGATCATACAGTGGCGATGACAGGGGATGGAGTCAATGATATTTTAGCCATGAAAGAAGCAGATTGTAGTATTGCCATGGCTTCAGGAAATCAAGCTACAGCACAAGCCTCGCAAGTTGTGTTGTTGGATTCTGATTTTTCAACGATGCCGGAGGTTGTCTTTGAAGGCCGCCAAGTAGTTAATAACATTGAACGCTCTTCAAGTTTATTCCTTGTAAAAAATATTTTCTCCTTGCTAATGTCTGTCTTTGCTATGATTTTTGCCGTGACATATCCTTTACAACCGACACAAGTCACATTGATTAGTTTATTTACAATTGGTATTCCTTCGACATTTCTAGCTTTGGAACCAAATCATCGTCGCATTGAAGGAAAATTTCTTTTCAATGTGTTATCAAAAGCAATTCCTGGTGGGTTAACGGATATGTTGGTAGTCGGTGCCTTACTAATTTGTGGTGATATTCTTGCACTTCAAAAAACGGACATTTCAACGACTGCAACATTGTTGCTAGTTTCAGTCGGCTTTATGGTTCTTTATAAAATTAGTTCACCAATGAATCGTTACCGCAAGCGCGTAATGATTGGCTGTTTAATCGGAATGGTTCTTACAAGTATTTCCATGAAAAACTTGTTCTCGTTAACTTCGGTATCGCCAACAGCCTTGTTACTTTTAGCCATTCTTTTCTTTGCAGCAGACTCAACTTTCCAACATTTATCAACCATTTCTGAAAAAGTTCAATTATGGTTTTATAAGAAAAGACATTAGGAGCAAAACACCGAACCAAAATTATTTTGGTTCGGTGTTTTTTGTTTTTTATTGTTGGGAAAAATAAAAACACTTGTACCTAGTTAATCCTTGATAGTATAAACCTAACCAATTATTTTAGATAGGAAGGATTGAATAAAAATGAAAAAAAGAAGTTTTGTCTATTGGGGAATGTTTTTCATTCTTTTGTCGACGCTGATAACGCCTTTTCTGAAACTTGAAACAGGATATGCGCAAACGGAACCAACTAGTACCAGTGAAACCAATCAAATTTCTGCTACGCCAAACGTAGTACCGCGTAAGCAAGTGGGCAACATTGTGACAGCGATTCAGCTAACGGATAAAGAGGGAAACCCACTTGGGACCATTAATCAATATACAGACATCTACCTCCGAATTGAGTTCAACTTACCGGATAATACCGTTAATAGTGGGGATACGAGTGTGATTACTTTACCCGAAGAGCTACGTCTCGAGAAAAATATGACCTTTAATGTAGTAGATGATACAGGTGCTGTGGTTGCAATTGCACAGACCGATGTAGCAAATAAAACGGTCACGTTAACGTATACAGATTACGTAGAAAACCATGCCAATATTAGTGGGTCTTTATATTTTACAAGTTTGATTGATTTCGAAAATGTTGAAAATGAATCCAAGATTCCTATTTACGTCACGGTTGAAGGGGAAAAAATATTTGCTGGCGATCTTGATTACCAAGGTGAAGGCGATGATGTTAACGAAAAATTTAGCAAGTATTCGTGGTTTATTGAAGACGATCCAACCGAAATTTACAATGTACTACGGATTAATCCAACAGGGCAAACGTATACTGATTTAGAAGTGGAAGATGTGCTAAAAACAGAAAGTTTAAGTTATATGAAAGACACTATGAAAATTGAACGAGGACAATGGACACTGGATGGAAATGCTATTTGGCAGTTCACGCCAGAGGAAGATATAACTGGTCAGTTGGCTGTCCAGTATGGTCCTGATGACCGTAATTTTTCGGTACATTTTGGCAATATTGGGACTAACGAATATCGTATCACCTATAAAACCAAAATCGATCATCTTCCCGAAAAAGGTGAAACCTTCACAAATTATGCAAAATTAACAGAAAATCAAACGGTGGTGGAAGAAGTCGAAGTGAGTCGTGTCTCACAAACGGGTGGTGGAGAAGCTAATGGTGAACAATATGTTGTTGAAATCCATAAAGAAGATGAAGCGGGCCAGCGTTTAGCAGGTGCAGAATTTGAACTCATTCGTAACTCAACCAATCAAACAGTGGCCAAAATCACAACAGATCAAAACGGAACAGCGATTGTTAAAGGCTTGTTAAAAGATAACTATACTTTAGTAGAAACCAAAGCACCTACCGGTTACCAACTTTCGCAAAACAAGATTCCAATAACGCCTGAAGACTTTGGTAAAAACTTAGTTGCACTGAAAACTGTTGTGAATCATAAGATTTCATATCAACCAGTCGCTGCTTCATTTTTAGCTGGAAAAGTTCTTTTAGGAAAACCACTGAAGGATGCTGAATTTCAATTTGAATTGTTAGATGAGAAAGGCACAGTACTAGAAACGGTTAGTAACGATACTTTAGGGAAAATTCAATTTTCACCATTAACCTTTGAAACTCCTGGAAACTATCAATACACCATTCGGGAAGTAAACACGCAACAGGCAGGTGTTTCCTACGATACGCACAACCTTCAAGTTCAAGTAACCGTCGAGGCGCTTTTAGGAAATCTCGTGGCGACTATTCAGTATGATGGAGGTCAAGTATTTACTAATCACTATACGCCAGAAAAACCTATAGAAAGTACCACGCCACCAACGAGTGGGACAACAGATACTACCACGAATTCAACCACAGAAACTACTTCGATAACCATTGAAAAACAGGCGATTCGTAATAAAGAATTGCCAAAAACAGGAGAAACAAAAGAAAACGCGTTTCTTTTCTTAGGTAGCCTTCTTTTGATTCAAGGAGTATCTATCTATTTTAAAACGAAAAAATAATCGCTTAGATAGTTTCAGTAATCGAGACAAAATGTGCAAATTTCGAGAGATTTAGCTTGTTCATTTGAGTTTGGAATGGTTCTGTGCTATACTATCTTTAGCGTAATGATACTAGTTGGGAGTGAGCGGATTTCTGCTCACTCTTTTTGATGGAAAAGTCATCAGGACACGGTTCGTTACATCAATCTCGAAGGAGGCGAAAATTTTGAGTAGTGCTGTGGAAACTGTAACAAAGTTAGTCACACCAATCTTAGAAGAACAAAATTTTGAACTTGTGGAAGTAGAGTTTGTTAAGGAAGGAAAAAATTGGTTTTTACGAGTATTTATCGATAAAGAAGGTGGCATTGATATTGAGGAATGTGCCTTTGTCAGCGAAAAATTAAGTGAAAAACTAGATGCAATGGATCCAGATCCAATTCCGCAAGCGTACTTTCTGGAAGTTTCTTCTCCGGGAGCAGAACGTCCGTTAAAGAAAGAAAGCGATTATGAACAAGCGGTAGGCAAGTACATTCATATTTCTCTTTATCAAGCAGTTGATGGAGAAAAACAGATTGAGGGTACCTTAGTCCATCTTGATTCAGAACAATTAACATTAAGTGTAAAAATTAAAACCAGAGTGAAGGAAATGACTTTTGAACGTAAAAATATCGCAAAAGCTCGTTTAGCCATTCAATTTTAATCAACAGACTCGAATGTAAAAAAGGGTCCACTAAAAGTTTTACTTTTAGCTAGGCCTGTGACAAGTTTTAACGAGAAGTTTTTCCCTTGGAAGAAGAACCACTCGTTCAGCTTTAACGAATCCATAGGAGGAAAAGAAAAACAATGAGCAAAGAAATGTTAAATGCATTAGACGTATTAGAAGCTGAAAAAGGGATTCCTAAAGATACGGTGATTGAAGCGTTACAAGCAGCTTTAGTTTCTGCATATAAAAGACATTATGGACAAGCAAGCAACGTCGAAGTTGAATTTGAACCAAAAAAAGGCAATATTCACGTGTATGCTGTCAAAGAAGTAACAGAAGAAGTATTTGATTCACAATTGGAAGTTTCATTAAAAGATGCGGTTGCATTAAATGGGGCATATGAAATCGGCGACAAAATTCGTTTTGAAGTTACACCAAAAGACTTTGGCCGCATTGCTGCCCAAACAGCAAAGCAAGTAATTTTACAACGTGTCCGTGAAGCAGAAAGAACAATTATTTATAATGAATTTAGCGAATACGAAAATGACATCATGCAAGGAATTGTTGAACGTCAAGATCGTCGTTATATTTATGTAAACTTGGGTAAAATCGAAGCAGTCTTATCAAAACAAGATCAAATGCCAAATGAATTTTACCAACCGCATGATCGGATTAAAGTTTACGTATCACGTGTTGAAAACACATCAAAAGGCCCACAAGTTTTTGTAAGCCGTAGTCACCCAGATTTATTAAAACGTCTTTTTGAACAAGAAATTCCAGAAGTTTATGATGGAATTGTTGAAATCGTAAGTGTCGCTCGTGAAGCTGGCGATCGTTCAAAAGTAGCTGTTCGTTCAACAGATCCTAATATTGATCCAGTGGGTACCTGTGTCGGTCCAAAAGGCCAACGTGTCCAAGCGATTGTGAATGAATTAAAAGGCGAAAATATGGATATTGTGGAATGGAACGAAGATCCAGCTATTTATATTAGTAATGCCTTGAATCCAGCTCAAGTATTAGATGTTATTTTTGATCCAGAAAATAGCAAAGCATGTACAGTCGTTGTACCTGATTATCAATTGTCATTAGCAATTGGTAAACGTGGTCAAAATGCGCGCTTAGCTGCTAAATTAACGGGCCATAAAATTGATATCAAATCAGAATCTGATATGGCTGAATTTTATGAACAACAAGCCAATCAAGAAGTTGCCGAAGTGGCAGAAGAAATGGATGAAGCAATTATCCATTCAGATATGACGGCAGATGATTACGAAAACTTGGCTACTGAAGAAGCAGTTGTTGAAGCAGAAATTACAGAAGAATTACCTGAACAAGAATAACGTTTTTGGAGGGTGAAAAAATGAAAAAGAGAAAAATTCCAATGCGTAAATCGGTTGTTTCAGGCGAAATGAAACCGAAAAAAGAATTAGTCAGAATTACTCGCTCCAAAGAAGGTGAAGTGGCCTTAGATCCAACTGGTAAATTACCTGGACGTGGCGCTTACGTTGATTTGGATCCTGCGGAAGTCCAAAAAGCTTGGGATAAAAAAATTCTTGATCGTGTCTTAGAAACAAAATTAAGTGATGAATTTTATCAAGAACTATTGGATTATGTAACACATCAAAAAGCCCGCAAAGAGTTGTTTGGCGATGGAAAATAAAACCAAAATTTTGAACCTTTTAGGTTTAGCAATGCGCGCCGGTAAATTAGTCACAGGTGAGGAATTAACCCTTAAAGATATTCGTGCAAACAAAGCGAAATTTGTGTTTGTTGCACAAGATGCCAGTGAGAATACTAGAAAGAAAATCAAGGACAAAAGTTCTTATTATAATGTTCCTGTTAGCGAACTGTTCAGTCAATTCGAGCTCAGCCAAGCGATTGGGCGACCACGAATGGTTATCGGAGTAACTGATGCAGGATTTGCCACCAAAATCAAGGAATTACTAAAAGGTTAGGAAGGTGATTGCATGGGAAAAAAAAGAATTTATGAACTAGCAAAAGAAATGAATAAAGCAAGCAAAGACGTTGTCGATAAAGCGCATCAATTAGGTATGGATGTTAAAAACCATATGGGCGCAATTAGTTCCGAGCAAGAAACAAAGCTTCGTCAAGCATTCGGAGGAGGAAGTACCGTAAATACTCAATCAAAAGCAACAAACAACCAAAAGCAACAAACAACACAAAATAAACCAGCCAATAAGAAACCAATGAACAATAAACCTGGTGAACAAAGAAATAACCAAAATCGTCCAAAAAACCAATCAACGAATGGACAACAAAGAAACAACAACAACCAAAATCGTCACGGCCAAAGCAACACACAAAACCGTAGCAATCAAACAAATACAAACAATCAAAACCGCAATACCCAAAACAATAACGGTTCTACAACGAATCAAAATCGGACAAGCCAAAATAACAATGGCGGGAACAACCAAAACCGTGGCGGCCAAAACCGTAACAACAATTTTGGTGGCGGTCAAAATCGTAATAACCGGAATAACTTTAATAACCAAAACCGCAATCGTTTCAATAAAAAAGGGAAAAAAGGCAAACATCAACAAGAATCAGCGAAGCCAGCAGTACCAGCACGTAAATTCCGTGAATTACCAGATGTTTTAGAATATACAGAAGGTATGAATGTGGCGGATATTGCGAAAAAAATCCACCGCGAACCAGCGGAAATCATCAAAAAATTATTTATGATGGGTGTCATGGTTAACCAAAACCAAGCCTTAGATAAAGATACAATTGAATTATTAGCTGTGGACTATGGCATGGAACCGCAAGAAAAAGTCCAAGTTGATATTGCGGACATTGATAAATTCTTCGAACCGGAAGCAGTTGTTGAAGAAAACTTAACCACACGTCCCCCTGTTGTCACAATCATGGGACACGTAGACCACGGGAAAACAACATTATTAGATACATTGCGTCATTCTCGTGTGACTTCAGGTGAAGCGGGCGGAATCACGCAGCATATTGGTGCCTATCAGTTAGATATTGATGGCAAACCAATTACGTTCTTAGATACACCAGGACATGCGGCCTTTACTAGTATGCGCGCGCGTGGTGCCAGCATCACTGATATTACCATCTTAGTTGTTGCAGCGGACGATGGAGTAATGCCACAAACAATCGAGGCGATTAACCATGCCAAAGCGGCAAAAGTGCCAATTATTGTAGCAGTTAACAAAATTGATAAGCCTGGTGCGAACCCTGATCATGTGAAACAAGAATTAAGTGAACATGAATTAATTCCTGAAGAGTGGGGCGGAGATACGATTTTCGTCAATATTTCAGCGAAATTCAATCAAAACATTGATGAACTATTGGAAAATATTTTACTGATTGCTGAAGTAGAAGACTTAAAAGCTGATCCAACGCAAAAAGCAATTGGAACAGTGATTGAAGCGCGCTTAGATAAAGGTAAAGGCCCGGTTGCGACATTACTCGTTCAACAAGGAACTTTACATGTTGGTGATCCAATCGTTGTTGGTAATACTTATGGACGTGTTCGTGTGATGACCAATGACATGGGCCGCCGTGATAAAGAAGCAGGACCAGCAACTCCTGTGGAAATTACCGGATTAAATGATGTTCCTCAAGCGGGTGATCGTTTTGTGGTCTTTGAAGATGAAAAAACAGCACGTCAAGCAGGGGAAGAACGGGCTAAACGTGCGTTGCTTGAACAACGTTCAGCAAGTAGCCGTGTGACATTGGATAACTTATTTGAAAGCCTAAAAGAAGGCGAATTAAAAGAAGTTAATATCATTGTCAAAGCAGACGTACAAGGATCTGCCGAAGCCGTTTCAGCAAGTTTACAAAAAATTGATGTAGAAGGCGTTCGTGTGAAAATTGTTCACGCGGCAGTTGGGGCCATCAATGAAAGCGACGTAACTTTAGCCGCAGCAAGTAATGCGATTATTATCGGCTTTAACGTTCGCCCAACACCACAAGCAAAACAACAAGCAGAACAAGAAGAAGTTGATATTCGTTTACACCGTATTATCTATAAAGCCCTAGAAGAAATCGAAACAGCGATGAAAGGGTTATTAGATCCAGAATTTGAAGAAAAAATTACGGGTCAAATGACGGTTCGTGAATTGTACAAAGTATCTAAAGTTGGCACAATCGCTGGCTGTTATGTTACAGAAGGCTTTATTCGCCGCGATAGTGGCGTGCGTGTCATTCGTGATGGTATTGTTATTTATGAAGGTAAATTAGCAAGCTTGAAACGCTTTAAAGATGACGTGAAAGAAGTCAAACTTGGTTTTGAATGTGGTGCTATGATTGAAAACTTCAATGATTTACGTGTAGATGATGCGATTGAAGGCTTCATTATGGAAGAAATCAAACAATAATTTTAGTAATTGGAGGAAGACACTATGGCAAATTATCGTGACCGTCGTGTAGGTCAAGAAATCATGCGTGAAGTGAATGATATCTTGAACAAACGCATCAGAGATCCACGCGTCCAAGGCATCACTATTACAGATGTTCGTGTGACCGGTGATTTACAACAAGCAACGATTTATTACAGCTTGTTATCTGATTTAGCTTCCGAACAACAAAAAGCTCAACAAGGCTTAGACAAAGCCAAAGGACTGATTCGTAAAGAATTAGGACAACGGTTAACCTTGTATAAAACACCAGAGTTGATTTTTGAAAGAGACGAATCTGTCCAATACGGAAATCACATTGATGAGTTGATTCGTAAGTTGAATCAAGGTGAATAATTAAAAAGAAAAAGCACACCAGACGAATGGTGTGCTTTTTCTTTTCATGATTTCTTGATAAAATAGTCATGGAGGTGCAAAGATGAAAAGAATTGTTGTTTTCTATAAAAATGGAGATCGTTATTTAAAAGAAATGGGTTCAGGCAAGAGTTCCCTGTACTTTTTTCTTTTCTTCTTTGTACTACATAGTATGCGGGAACATATTATTCAGTTCATCGGATTTTGGCCGTCATTTATATTCGTCCTCATACTTGTCCCAAATCTTATGCTTGGCGTCGGACATATTAACCATTGGTACAAAAACCGCTCTTGAATTTTCCAGAATACTTTTAAGCATGGAACAAAATCCTTATTGATTTTGTTCCATGCTTTTTAAGTTAACCCAGTATTTAATACCATCACAGAATAATCCCTAAATTCAAAAATCCGTCCTTTATAAAGATAAGTGGCGCCATACTTTTGTCGATAGTACGTAATCACATTTTTTAATGTTTCAACATCGATTTCCAAAAATTCAGCACAAGAATAATGGTTACTTAAGCCAGCTTCAGAGCAACGATTTAAATCGTCTAATGTAACTAATTGCTCTAAGGCCACATTGCGAGCTTTCAACTCTTGCTTCCGATTTTCTGTACAATTTTGATTTAAAATAGTGCCAACGGATGTTTGATAATGCCCGTATTCCTCGGCTAAAATGTTCTTCTTTTGACGGGTACTCAATGTTTTTTCAATATAAATTTTGCCATTTCGATACAACCCATAACAACCTGTTTGATTGTATAAATCAATTTCTAAAACCGTCACATCCTTTTGAATGGAACTGACGAGTTTTTCATAATCATTCACTTTACCATTCACCTGCCATTACTTAATAAAAAGAGTAGATGGGAAGTTAATCCTCTTTTTTGTCAGAAGAAATCGATTGTTGATATTTGGCATCAATTTCATCCAAGTAATCGTGAATTTTCTCGATTTCTTCTTTTGAAAATATCTTTTCTGGATCCCCAGCGTGGGCAGCCAGTGTCATTTCGTCACGGCGAGGGAATGAGAGAATTTCTGCTTGCGTTTGTTGTTCGTGTAATTGTTGTTCGGCAAATTGATAAACGATGGCTTGTCGTTGGGGCTCTAATTTTTTATAAATGCGGTCGATAGTTGAGGCATTTTTTTCCATGGGAACTTCTTGCCCCATCAACCAGGCCTCATTAATGTCTAATGCATCTGCAATGCGATAAACTTTGTCTTGTTTTGCTTCGTAACGACCAGCTAGCCAATCGCTGATTGAAGATTTACCGATGCCAGTTTTTTTCGCTAAATCACTAGGTTTGATGTTCTTGGCTGTTAAAGCCTCTTTTAAACGGATAGCAAAAATGTTCATATTTCCGAACCTCCTATTGCCTCAAAGTATACTATACCTGTTTAGAGAAGGCAAGTAACAATCGCAATTAAAATCACCGGTTCATAAAACCGAACTTACGAGTTGACAGTGAAAATATTTGGTGCTAAGATAGAGCCATTCAAATGTTCGGTTAACTGAACAAATTTTTTTAAGCAATTTGTTCGGAAAACCGTATCTTTGTAGAAAGGGTGAAGAAATGAGTCGGAACTATAAAAAAACGTTGTCGGATATGTTACTTTTAGCAATTATTTTATTAATAAGCAGTGTCTCAATAAAAATTGGGGCCATCGTGATTGGTATGATTGGCCTCATGGAATTACTGACAGAGTAACAATAATTTAGTTAAAAGGAGAGAAGCGGATTGGCAGAACGACGCATGTTTGCAAAAACGATTATTGATAGTGATGCGTTTTTAGATATGCCCTTATCAAGTCAGGCTCTGTATTTTCATTTAGCGATGCGTGCCGATGATGATGGATTTATCAATAATCCCAAAAAATTGCAGCGAATGGTCGGTTGTGGGGAAGACGATCTAAAATTGCTAATGGTTAAAAAATTTATTCTAGTATTTGAAAGTGGTGTGATCGTTATCAAACATTGGAAAATTCATAATTATATTCGCAGTGATCGTTACAAACCAACCTTGTATCAAGAAGAGAAAAATCAGATTGTTGAAAAAAATAGCAAAGCTTATACGTTTAAAGCAGAATCGTCTGTCAGTGGTCAACCAGCTGACTACCAACGGTTACCACAGGAAAGCATAATCCAGTCTAAGTTAGGTCAGAGTCAAGGTAGTAGTTCAGAAAACGATTGTTTAAAGATGATTTATCATTTTTATGAGGAAAACGGCTTTGGTACACTGGCCTCAAAAACAAGCCAAGATTTTAAGTATTGGTTGCAAGATTTTATGCAAAAAGGGGCTAGCCAAGAGGAAGCATGCCAATTAATCTTGCATGCTTTAGGAATTGCCATCGATCGAAATAAACGGAATTATGGCTATGTAAATGCTATTTTGAAAAGTTGGGAGCAACAAAATTATTTATCCGTACATGAAGTTCTAGTAAATGATAAAAAACAAGTGTCGGAGCATGCGCTGCAAATGACAGAAGAATATCAAGAGTTAGGTTTTTAAAGAAAGGAGGAAATCAGTATGCATGCGACAGATCAAACTTTTCAAATACTATTGAGTCAATTGTTAGAAAAAGTTGAAGACCGTTGTCCTGAATGTGGCAGTGAACAATATGTTTGGCAACAAAAAAATAAAGATGGCACAGAACGTTGTGCCCCAACTTGTTGGTCGTGTGGGTATAAAATGCTAAAAAAACATGAACACGAAGCCACTCAGCAACGTTCTCAAGAGAGTTTTATGGCGCGTACACAAAAATTTTTTCATCAAGGGTCCTTAATTGCTGATGATGCGCTACGGCAATGTCGCTTAACCAATTACCAAACCACTGAATTAGAAACAAGACAAGCAAAAGAACGGGCCTTAGCAGCAGTTTCAGCGATTGTTGAAGGAAAGCCAATCCACGTTATTTTTTCAGGGAAACCTGGTGTTGGTAAAAGTCATTTGGCTATCAGTATTTTAGTTGAAGTCTTAGAACGCTCTGCATATCAAAAGTATTGTTTATTTGTCAGCTACTCTGAGTTATTAGAAAAACTAAAAATGTCCATGAATGAGTCGGCCAAAAGTCAAGCAAAGGCTCAAGCGTATATTACTAGAATGAAAAAAGCAGACGTTTTGGTTTTAGATGATTTAGGTGCTGAATTAGGAATTAAAAATAAAGTTAGTACGGATTTTAACAATGACATCTTAAACCGAATTTTAGAAGCTAGACAGAATAAAGCAACTATTTTTACTACTAATTTTTCTGGAAGACAACTGGTGGAGGCCTATGGAACACGCATTATTTCTCGTCTAATGAAGCACGCCAGTGGTTATGTTTTCCAATATAAAGACACAACAGACAAACGAATGAGGAGTGTGAAATAAATATGTTAACAATTATTATTGGGTTTATCTTTTGGACAATGACACTGATGTTAGGTTATCTAATTGGTGAAAGAGAAGGCCGTAAACATGAGTAATTTAACAAAACGTAAAAAAGATTTATTTGAAATGAAAAGCGTTGTATTTAAAGATATTTCAAAGCAACAAAGCGAAAAAGCACAAAAAAGAAAACGACTCTTACAACTAATGAATCAATATCCCGATTGGGCAAGTCAAAAAAATAAACTTATTATGCAGGAAATTCAAGAATTAGGACAAGCAATCGGTAATTGGTCGATGGATCAATCAAGACCCATCCAATCCATCAAGGCCGCATCGTTTACAAAAAGCGAGTATCTCTATTTAATTTGGCTCGGTTATTCAGATGAAGCGATTCGTCATGGCTTAGAAATGTCGAAAGAGTGTTATTTTATTTATCGATTAACACTTTTAAATGAATAAAAGTAAAGGAGATTAACCAATGCGTACGTCAACATTTAATTATATCAAAGATATTTTAGCAGACTTTTATAAAACAGATGAATATATCCGTCAACGGGAAGAAGAACTACGGCACCCTTATCAAGAAGCAGATTTAAATGCGGGTATTAGAGGACAAGGACTTCACTCTGTAGTGACCGAACGAATGGCGATTACGATAGCTATGGATCGTCGTCTGTGGAATTTAGAGAGAAATCGAGACATTATCAAAAATTGTTTAGCTGAAGCGGATGAACAAACGCGCGTGATTATTGAAGAACTATATATGAAAAAACGGCCCTCTTTAACATTAATTGGACTTGCCCAGCAATTATTTATTAGTAAAAGCCAAGCCTATAAATTAAGAAATCATTTCTTTGAAGCGGTGGCGGATGAACTAGGGATGTAAACATGGAAAAAGCGTGGAATTTTTTCAGGTGTCAACATGGTAAATTAATAGTGTCGAAAGAGATAGATAAACGTGAGGCAATCAAAAAAAATGAAGACACGGAATTCTATGATTTTGACTGCTTTCTTGTGTCAGCTATGAAGGAGCAGAAAATGCCGGCTACTTTCAAGATCCTTCATTTTGACTAGAAGAGAGCCAATTTGTTAACCAATCCTGAATTTTTTGAATGGAAAGGTGGCGCTAAAAATGAATGAAGCGGAACAAGAGTTATATGAAGCCCTTGTTGCAATCTGCCAGACGTCAGGATTTTTGTTGCTAGAGGAACTGCCGACAGATTTACCAGATCAGCCATTTGTTTACTTAGGTGATAGTAAAGAATTACCTAAGCCAACTAAATCAGCTATTTTGGGAGAGATTGAATTAATAATGCATGTTTATGGTGCGTTATCTGAACGACAACAAATTTCTACAATTAAAGGAACGATTTTACGGCAGGCAACTAGTAACTTAAAACGAACGGCTCATTTTAATTGGGGTATCAAACATCAAGAAGTCAAAGCACAAATGGTAAAAGATACCAAACAAATGAAAAAAACAATTTGGCATGCTGTACTACCATTACACATGCAATTTTACTAGGAGGAATTATCAATGGGAGAAGTTATGCAAGGAAAAGACCGTATTTTATTAGTTCGTCGCTTGGATGAAGCAGCGACAAAGAAAGCAATGAAACCCTTATTTCAAATTGAACATGAATGGGAATTCTCACGTGAATCGAGCGGTACGCAAACAAAAGATGGCGTTGCGAATGCTGTTTCTGGTTTAGAAGTTACGTTATCGTTAAGCGGTTTAGCCTCTCGAGATGATGAAAATTTATACATGAAAGACGCAGTCGAAGATGGCATCTTAATGGAATTTTGGGACGTTGATTTAAAAGGTGAAAAAAATGCGGAAGGTAAATATCCAGCAATTTATGCCCAAGGTTATGTAAATTCATGGAGTTTACCAGCCAATGTAGAAGAATTAGTAGAAATCGAAACAGAAGCCTCTATTAATGGCAAGCCACAAGATGGCTTTGCAACAGTAGAAGCAGATATTATTGCGGAAGCACAATATGCGTTCCAAGATACCGTTCCAGAGAAAGCAGCACAACCTGGCGCATAATCAAAAAAAGTGTTGAATTTTAGGAGGATAAAAAATGAATTTAGAGATTAACGGAAAAACAATTGAAGTGAAATTTACGATTGGCGCGATTCGCGAATTAGATAAACGTTACCAAATTGAAAATGGCGCTGCCAAATTCGGCATGGGCATCAGTTCAGCAATGATTTATTTACGCCAATACAATCCAGTAATCTTAGTTGACATCATGGAAGCTTTACAAAGTGGGCAATTAAAAATAGGTAAGTCGGAAATTGAAGCATGGTTAATGACCCAAGATGTCAAAAAACTTTCAGATGATTTGCTTAAAGAAATGGGAAAGCAACCTCTTACAAAACCAATGATCGATCAGTTCAGCAAAGAAGCGAAGAAAGCAGAAGCGCAAGCGACCAACTAATTAAAACGAGCGATGACGTGTATCACGACATCGCTCTTTCTGCTTTTCGCTACTTAGGCTGTCGTTCATTTGAAGAAGTGGATCGGATGACCATGTCTGAATTTGAATTACGAATGATTGCTTTTAATTTAGCAGAAGTAGATGAAGAGCGGAAAAGGCACGAGCTTGCCTACTTAAATGTTAAAGCGCAAGCGACAAACAAAAAAGGAAAACCCGTTTTTGAAAGCTTTAAAAGTTTTTATGATTATGAAAAACGAGTTGCTGAAGTTCTGGCAGCTAACCAGCCACAACGAACAAAATTAAATGAGCGGAAAAAAACGCAACTTGCCACTGTGGCAGAGCGTCTACGCCGCTATCGAGAAGGGAGGAGAGTAGATGGAGAATGACAAAGAAAAAACGCCGTTATCGGAGGCAAAGAAAAGCCTTGCAGGCGTCCAACAAGCATTAAAAAGTATGAGCGGTGAGTATGCCTTATTAAGTGGATATTTAGGGAAAATTAGTGCGGGTGTCAATCAGTCAGCCACTGTCATGAACACATTTAAAACCGTCATGCAACAATCTGGAGAAACAGTGAAAAAAACAGGAGACGAAACAGCAAAGGCAGCAGATCAAATGAACACAGCGTTAACAGATTCTGCTGAACAAGCTGGTGAAGCAGCTAAAAAAGTGGGGAAAGAAACCTCTGATGGCTTTACTAATGCACAAAATAATATGCTGAGCTTTGGGACGGCCATGACTAGTGCCGTTTCCTTACCTATGCTGAACGTTTTAAAAACAGCTATGGGCGTCGGTGCTGGGGTCAGTGGCGAATTTCAAGGAATGCAAGGACTGATTATGGCCAGTGCAGGAGGGATTTCTGATTCATTGCAAGGCGAGTTGCAAGGGGCATTGACTCAGATGAATCAATCATTTGAAGCGGCGGCACAAGTGATTCAAAGCGTGATGGCTCCAGGAATGGAAATTTTGGTTCAAGTGGTTATCACAGTCGTCAAAGGCATTACAGCTTTGGTGAATTTATTTATCAAATTACCAAAACCCGTCCAAGTTTTTATTGTTGCCATTATGGGCATTTTAGCCGCCATTGGGCCCATGCTGATTATGGTAACGATGGCTCAGCAAAAATTTCAACAGTTTAGTGCTGGTTTGGCTCTTGTACAAGGAAACATTGGGAAGTTAGGTGGTGGCTTATCAAAACTAAGTGCTAGTTTTAGTGCCTTAAGTGGAGGACCATTAATTTTAATTGTAGCAGCCGTTTTAGCAGCTGTAGCAGCGTTTGTTTATTTCTATAAAACCAATGAAACATTTAGAAATAGTATCAATCGCTTAGCTAGTGCCATTCAAGGAGCTGTTTCAGCGGCGTTTGGCAAATTGGTAGGATTGCTACAACAGATCCAGCCGGCCTTTCAGCAAGTAATGGCAGTTTTTAAACAATTTTTTGCAGTAGGCTTAGAGAAAATGGCGACTATTTTTTCAACAATTGGTCGTGTGCTAACGGGCGTTTTTGCCAGCGGTTTGCAATTAGGTAGTAACTTATTAGGGCAATTTGGTGGTACCTTTGACAAAGCTGGTTTAGCGGTTGGTCTTTTGGTAAAAGTTCTGACAAAAGTTGCACTGGCTGCATTAGGAATTTCTGGGCCGTTTGGTCTAATTATTTCCTTGATTGTTTCATTCGTGACGGCCTGGATGAAAACCGGTGATTTGAGTGCGGGTGGTATTACCCAAGTCTTTGATAATTTAGGTAACACGATTACATCGGTTACAACAATGTTTGCGGCTAATCTACCGAAAGTTATACAACTTTTTACAACCGTCTTAACCAGTATTCTCGGGAAAATAACAGAAGCTATTCCAAGCATCGTAACCGCGTTATCTAGTTTAATTACGTTAATTGTTGGTGCGATCGTTGCCAATTTGCCCGTCTTAATTGAAGCGGCAACACAAATTATTACTACGTTGATTCAGGGGATTACAACAGTCTTACCAATGTTGATAGAAGTTGGTTTGAGCTTATTAATGACTTTAGTTAATGCGATTGTCACCGCCTTGCCAACAATTACAACTGCAGCGATTAATATCATCACTACATTAGTGACAGCTTTTGTCACAGCGTTACCAATGCTAGTTACAGCAGGTGTTTCAATTATCACGGCCTTAGTTAATGCATTTGTTACTATGTTACCGTTGATTTTGACTGCTGGTTTACAAATTTTGATGGCATTAATCACTGGGATTATGACGATTTTACCTCAGTTAATTCAATCAGCACTGACGATTATTCTAGCGTTAGTGACTGCGTTGATAGGTGCCTTACCACAGATTATCAGCGCAGGTGTCAAATTGTTAATGGCGTTAATTCAAGGGATTATTTCGATTTTACCAACCTTAGTTGCAGCAGCTATTACCTTAATTTTGACATTGGTAAATGCCTTAATTGGTGCCTTACCACAAATCATCAGCGCAGGTGTCAAATTGCTAATGGCTTTGATCCAAGGGATTATTTCAATTTTACCGCAACTGGTTACTGCAGCAATTACGCTAATTACCGCTTTAATGGGTGCGTTAATCAATGCGTTGCCACAGTTGTTAAGTGCTGGGATTCAACTGATTCAAGCCTTAATTAATGGTGTACTCAGTCTATTGGGTGCCTTGCTGTCCGCAGCAGGAACATTAATCTCACAAATGATCACGAAGATTGGTTCTTATTTTGGTCAACTGTTAGCTTCGGGCGGACAGTTAGTTGAAAATATCAAAAATGGGGTTACCAATGCAGCCGATCAGGTAAAAACTGCCATTGGTTCTGTAATTGAAGGTGCTTGGCAAGCAATCCAAGGTTGGTTTTCAAAATTCACCGATGCCGGTGCGAATATTGTCGGCATGATTGCTGATGGAATTACAGGCGCAATTGGAAAAGCCAAAGAAGCAATCGATGGGGTCGTCAGTAAAATTCGTAACTTTTTACCATTTTCACCAGCAAAAGAAGGTCCCTTATCTGATTTGCATAAATTGAATTTCGGCGGCACGATTGCCACGGGGATTTATGCAGGCGAAACAGCCGTTAGTAGAGCAATGGCTTCTATTTTAGATTTACCGCTGTTAAATGATTTTGCCTTGGACTTAGCTGGTCGAGGAAACTTCACGGCAACGATTGACCATCGTTTAGAAAATGATGCATACAATCGACCATTATTTGTGACAGTAGAGTCAACGTTAGATGGAAAAGTTGTTGCAGCAACTACGGCGCCTTATTTAGCAACAGAGTTACAACGACAACAAGTGAAACAAAATAACCGCTTAGGAAGGAGAGGATAATATGTATAAATTTGTTGATACCAATCAAGCAACTCATTCAACGCCTCTTCCTTCAGAAGCGTTGAATTTTAACGGCCAATTTTTAGAAAAAGTCATCCCTGGTTATCAAACATTATCAGTTTCAGGACGAGAATTAGTTCCAAGCGAAATTGAAAGCTATCAATTAGGGATTCGTGATGGTAAACGTCACGTTTATGCGCGGATTCCAGAACGAGAATTAACAGTCAAATATCGGCTTTCAGCTGTGAATAATGAAGCGTTTCGAGATGCATTTAATCATTTAAACGTTGCTTTGTTTACGGAAAAAGACGTTTCTATTTGGTTTAACGATGAACCGGAAATGCTGTGGTTTGGCAGTAAGTCTTCAGTGAGTGATGTACCCGAAGGCGTTAACCAAGTAACAGGCACCTTTACTTTATTGCTTTCTGATCCGTATAAATACACACGGAGTGATGCGACTAGTGTGATGTGGGGTTCGCCAACCATTACATTTCAAGCGAATTACTTAATGGGGAATACAGGCTCAGGTGCAGTTGATTTTCCAATTTTAATTGAAGGCGGGGCTTATTGGGGATCAACTATGATTACCTTTCAAAATCGGGCTTACACGATGGGGGATTTAGGCAAAGAAGTTCGGCCAATTGAAATTTATCCTACGGTCGAAGGATTAAAAGTCAAACCGACCATTATTTTAACAGGAACCGGACGTGGTGTTTGGATTAAAACACGGAACGATACAATTAACTTAGGAGACTTTGATCGTTCGGAAATTATCATTGATACTGAAAATTTTTATCTGACAAAAAATGGTGCACCGATGATTCGACCAATGAACGATTTTTATCTATATCCTAATGAACCGCTGTATATTCAAGCCAAAGATAGCGACTTCCGCTTGACGATTCGCTATCCTAACCGATTTGTGTAGGAGGGTGATTAAATGTTAATGGCGCTGGATTTGAAAAGAACATATACGGCAATTTTGGACAATGCCTATCAAGTCAGTTATGAAAAAATAGAGAATAAAATTGGCAGTTTAGATTTTACCATGCCACTAGATGATCCTAAAAATGAATTTATTGCAGAAATGCAATGGGTGGAACTGACCGACAATGAGAATGAATATATTGGTTTATATCGCGTGATGCCAACCACAATTAAGAAAGATGCGAACAATAATCAAATTCACTACTCTGCCACAGAAGCATTATGTACCTTAGGCGATACTGTCCTATTTGGTTGTCACGAAATTAAAAACAAAACAACGAAAGAGGCCATTCAATTTCTATTGAATAAACAAAAAACAAAGCATTGGGTCCTAAAAAAATGTGATTTTTCAAGGAAATTAACCTATAAATGGGAGAATGAAAACGGGCTAGTCGAGCCTTTATTTAGCATCCCAGCCGATTTCGAAGAGGAATATCTTTGGCAATGGAATACAGAGGTCTATCCTTTTGAAATTTCATTAGTCAAACCGCCAACAGAACCAGTTGCGCGAATTCAAGAAGGTTACAACATGCAAGGATTTGAAATAGAACGTAATCCCAAGATGCTAATCAATCGGATTTATCCATTAGGTTCAGGCGAAGGTGTTAACAAAGTCAATATTCGCTCGGTCAATCAAGGGGTTCCGTATTTAGAGAACAAGGCCGCAATTGACCGCTATGGTTTATTGGAGTCAATTTGGGTAGAACAGCGTTTTTCTGATCCCAAGGCATTAAAGGAAAATGCTTTGCGAATGTTAGAAGAATGGACCAAACCACAAGTTTCTTGGGTAGTGACTGCAGCTGATTTAATTAAATTAACAGATCAACCTTTGGCAATCGATCGTTTGCGGTTGGGTACGGTTATCATGATTAATACGAATGAATTTGGGAGTGTCAACCTTCGTATCAAAAAAGAAAGTAAAAAAGATGTCTTTGGTGCCCCCCAAGACATTCAGCTAGAGTTGGGAAATCTGCAAGAAACAATTCATAGTACCATGACAGCTTTCAGTCGGAAACAAGAGATTAGCGAAACTTACGCACAAGGGGCGACGACACTTTTAAATCGTTCAATACAAGGAGTACTTAGCAAGACACAGCCAGTGGAGCTGAATTTATACTTTGACGAGGACATTCTTTATGTAAACACCGCAGAATTAACGTTCAAGGCAACTGCTAAAGGACCTTCGCATTCTGTAACGAACATTGATTTGGTAGTGGATGGCAAAAAATTACCCCAACTATCATTGAAACAACAACGGCTAAACATTTTGAGTTATTTACGAAAAACAACAGATGGAAAAATCGAACGCGGCAATCACACGCTTCAATTTTTCTCTCATCAGCCACTATGGTTGGATGCTTCGGTCATCTGTCGTGTGTATATTCAATCCCAATTGGGTGGCCAGTTTTAATAAAATAATGAAAACTAGAGGAGTGTGACGAAATGTCAGTAGAACATATTGAAGAATTAGATACCCTGAATCAAGGTCGCCTTAAAATCAATGCAATCTTGGATCAGTCGAATGCATCAGCTGAGAAAGTTGATGCTTACCAAGTCCAGTTAACGAATGGAATTTCTGAAGCGAAAAACATCGCAGATGAAGCTGGCAAAGAAGCCGTACAAATTGCCACCGATGCAGGCAATCAAGCAAATGAAACAGCTAACCAAGCGATGAACAATGCCAAAACAGCAATCACGATTGCAGGAAATGCAGTTTCAACGGCAAATAATAATAAACAAGAATTTGATACTTTGCGAAATGATTTCGATCAATTAGTAGCAGAAGCAGGTGATAGTAATCCAGAAATTGTCCAAGCACGCACAGATACACAAGGCATCAAACAAGCTACCTTAGCGAATCGTCTTCAAATTGATTTGAATGACCGTATGACAAAAGCAGATGGCATTTCTTTGTTGGCTAAGCCAACCACTGTCAAATTGAAGTTAGACTTTAACGGTAAAACGGCCGGCAATACAGCCACCAATGCAAACAGTTATTCCACTGATTTTACGGCAAAAATTCTTAAGAAGCCAACAGATGTTTGGGAGGAAGTTTCCCAAGCGGACTACAATAAAATGGCCAGCCGTGATGATGAGGGTGTGAAAACAGGCTCCACCCAAAGTGGTGTAATTCCACAACAGTTAGCGGCCTTCAATCTCGTTGAAGCCGCTAAAAAATTAATTCCACAAATGTTTGAAACATTCACAACTGACGAGGCGGTGGCATTTATTCGCCAGAACGTTCAATTTTTTACGATTAATCAACGTGTGAAAGCCGCTGCGCCCAATAATCAAACGATTAAAATCGCTACGTATTTACCAACTACGGATAATTGGGTAACTCAAATCCAAGAATCAGCAAAAGAGTTCGGCGATTTTTCAATTCAAATCAATGATCAGAATTTTATCACAGATGAAGGGTTCATTTATTTAATGAGCTATACAGATTCATCGAATGGGGTGACGCCAGCCAGCGTAGAAGTTGATTACGTGGGACTTCATATTGGTCTGTCTGTTGATGCCCAAGCGGTTTTAGCGAAGAGTGGTTTTGTTCAAGCAGAGCAACTCAATACCCATGTGGAAAATCAGGATAATCCGCACCAAGTAACCGCTGAACAAGTAGGGCTAGGCAATGTAGAAAATTATGGCTTCGCGTCAGACAGCGAAGCAGTCGCGGGAACTTTAACGAGTAAATATATGCACCCGAAAAACGTTGCGGAAGCGATTAAAGGTCAAGCTGTGACACAAACAGGTGATCAAGAGATTGCTGGGGTGAAGAATTTTGTAACTATGCCAACCGTCAATGGTGTGCCTTTTGAATCTTCTAAAATGGCCATTTATGAAGCTAGTGGAGTCGGTGAAG
Source organism: Enterococcus sp. LX10 (assembly GCF_023539285.1). Classification (NCBI taxonomy): domain Bacteria; kingdom Bacillati; phylum Bacillota; class Bacilli; order Lactobacillales; family Enterococcaceae; genus Enterococcus; species Enterococcus sp. LX10. The sequence continues at coordinate 1,149,395 of NZ_CP092784.1, forward strand.
TCGAGGCAAAATATCAGGCGGCCTTTAATAAAGACAATATGAAATTTGTATTAATTAGGGTAGGAAATCGTGTCGATGCATTTGTAAGATGTAATTTGAGTGATCCAACGAAATTGAATAACCACATGCCCAAAGTATTTAACATACCAACTGGGTACAAAATGTCCTCAAAAATAAGTGCTAGTGTCTGGAATATTCCGCTCTCAGTTGCACCTTACGTTTTTCCGTATCCTAATTGTAATGCACTATATGAAATCGGAAATCAAGGGATAATTTTTGCCTCAAGCAGAGCCGGAAATGTTTACCTACAAGGAAGTTGGTATACGGACGATCCGTTTCCGACAAAATAACAAACTAGTTTAGGAGACTTTTTATGGAACGTTATCTCAACACAATAACAATGCTTTTAAGCATTTTCGGTGGGATTGTCGTACGTTTATTAGGCGGATTAGATCAATTGTTGGATGTCTTCCTCTTTTTAATTATTGTCGATTTCATCACAGGTTGGATTAAGGCAATCGCCACAAAAGAATTGTCCAGTCGGATTGGTATGCTCGGAATTGCGAAAAAAGTGACGATGTTATTTGTGGTTGCCGTAGCGGTTCGTGTTGAAAAAGTTGTGGGGAACAATTTGCCAATTCGGGAAATGGTTCTGATTTTTTACATTGCGAACGAAGGACTTTCTTTTTTTGAAAACATTGCGACCTTTATTCCTATGCCGAAAAAGTTAAAAGAGTTATTTATTCAGTTAAAAAATAAAGATGATTAAGTAGAAGTGGTCGGGACAAACGTAGAACTTTCGGCTGATTGCCGAAGAAATTACTTCTGTCTCGCCATTTATCTGCAGGGTTAAGCCATGAAAGGGAAGTTATTTTGACTTTCCTTTCATGGCTTTTTTAAGAAAGGAGCATGCTATGTTTAAAAAATTAATGATTCAACTTGCTTTAGTGATTGGCTTAAGTTTAACGATTCCGATGACAGCTTGCGCTTACACCATCGAAGCGGATCCAATCAACTTTACTTATTTTCCAGGCTCTGCAACCAATGAATTAATTGTTTTACATGAATCAGGAAACGAGCGGAACCTAGGACCACACAGTTTAGACAATGAAGTAGCCTATATGAAACGAAATTGGTCAAATGCTTATGTCTCATATTTTGTCGGATCTGGTGGACGAGTGAAACAATTAGCTCCTGCTGGTCAAATTCAATATGGCGCAGGTGCTTTAGCTAACCAAAAAGCATATGCGCAAATCGAATTGGCTCGAACGAATAATGCGGCGACGTTTAAAAAAGATTATGCTGCCTATGTTAATTTGGCCCGTGATTTAGCTCAGAACATTGGTGCTGATTTTTCGCTGGACGATGGAACAGGTTATGGAATAGTCACTCATGATTGGATTACAAAAAATTGGTGGGGAGATCATACAGATCCTTATGGTTATTTAGCGCGTTGGGGGATTAGTAAAGCGCAGTTGGCACAAGATTTACAAACGGGCGTTTCTGAAACAGGTGAGACTGTCATTGTTCAGCCGGGTAAACCTAATGCACCAAAATATCAAGTAGGACAAGCAATTCGTTTCACTTCAATCTATCCAACACCAGATGCTTTAATCAATGAACATCTATCAGCAGAGGCACTTTGGACACAGGTAGGAACAATTACAGCGAAATTACCGGACCGACAAAACCTTTACCGTATTGAAAATAGCGGACATTTGTTAGGTTATGTGAACGACGGCGACATTGCTGAACTTTGGCGCCCGCAAACGAAGAAATCATTTCTAATTGGTGTGGACGAAGGCATTGTTTTAAGAGCAGGACAACCTAGTTTGTCAGCACCCATTTATGGTATCTGGCCCAAAAATACTCGCTTTTATTACGATGTGTTTTATATTGCAGATGGGTATGTTTTCATTGGTGGAACAGATACGACAGGCGCGAGAATTTATTTGCCAATCGGACCAAACGATGGCAACGCACAGAATACATGGGGATCATTTACTAGCTAAAAAAAGCCACAAACTCTGCTTTTATCAGAGTTTGTGGCTTTTTTTGCATTTAGCAGAGATTTTGCCAAAGGGAATAAGCAATGGAGACTGCGAAGCTAGGTACTTTTATGCTATAATGACAAAGTTAGTATTATCGGAACTGGAGGAACTATAATGGACGGCATTTTACCGTTATGGAAGGAACGTGGCATGACAAGTCATGACTGCGTATTTAAATTGAGAAAAATTTTACATACCAAAAAAATTGGTCATGGTGGTACGTTAGATCCAGATGTCGAAGGGGTCTTACCCATCTGCGTTGGCAAAGGAACGAAAGTGATCGAATACATGGTAGATTCTGGCAAAACCTATGAAGGTGAAATTACACTTGGATTTGCTACGACAACCGAAGATGTTAGTGGCGAAATTGTTGAAAAAAAACCAGTTACAACACCTCTGTCAACTGAACAAATTGATCAAGCAATGGCCGAAATGACAGGTGAAATCACACAAATCCCACCGATGTTTTCTGCGGTGAAAGTCAATGGTAAACGTTTATATGAATATGCGCGGAACGGGGAAGAAGTTGAACGGCCCCAACGAAAAGCTATGATTTATTCATTTGAACGCACTAGTGAACCAATTTTTAACGAATCCGCTCATACACAAAGTTGGCGGTTTAAAGTGGTCTGTGGCAAAGGAACCTATGTGCGGACACTATCAGTGGATACTGGCAAAAAATTAGGCTATCCTGCCCATATGTCGGATTTAACGAGAACGGCAAGTGGCGGTTTGCAAGCTGCGCAATGCTTAACGTTAGAAGAAGTAGCCAAACAAATGGCTGCTGAAACAATCGATCAATGCCTATTGCCCATTGAGACAGCAGTAGAACAATTCCCACGAATTGATTTATCAGATGAATTGTATCAAAAAGTAAAAAATGGCATGCGTTTGCACAAAAAAGAATTAGGAATAAAGGCAATGCCAGAATCCTTAGTTGCCTTATTTTACCAAAATCAAGTGGTTAGTTTATACATGCCACACCCAACGCATGATAAATTATTGAAACCAAGTAAAGTTCTACGGAACAATTAAATAAAAAAGAAGGAAGTTTTTGCACATGCAAGTTATTCAACTACATCATCCCTATGAACCCAATCAAATTCCTAATGAAGAAGTCGTGATGGTCCTAGGCTTTTTTGACGGTGTTCACAAAGGCCACCAAAAAGTAATTGAAACAGGCAAAAAGATTGCGGAGGAAAAAGGCTTGAAGTTAGCTGTGATGACCTTCAACCAACACCCATCAATCGTTTTTCAAAAAGTTTTACCAGAAAATATGAAATATTTAACTAGCTTGGAACAAAAAGAACGCCTAATGGCCAACTTGGGCGTTGATATTTTATATATTGTCGAATTTACTTCAGCGTTTGCTCAATTAAAACCGCAAGATTTTGTCGATCAGTATATCGTTAATTTAAATAGTGCAGTGGCAGTCTCTGGGTTTGATTATACGTATGGTCCTAAAGAAATCGCTGGAGTCAAACAGTTACCAACTTATGCGCAAGGCCGTTTTGAAGTGGTGACAGTACCAAAAGAAGAAATGACTGGTGCCAAAATTAGCTCAACAAGAATTCGCGAAAAAATGGAAGCCGGCGAAATGGAGGAGGTCACGGAGTTGTTAGGATATATTTATGAAACAGAAGGAACAGTTGTCCATGGCGATGCTCGGGGCCGTTTATTGGGTTTCCCGACCGCTAATGTCAAAGTGAAAAGCACCGTGCGCTTACCAAGAATTGGCGTCTATGCTGTGCAAATCGAAGTTGGTGGCAAATGGTATGTCGGCATGGGCTCAATTGGTCATAATGACACCTTTGGAGAAGGACGCGATTTAACCGTGGAAGTCTATATTTTGGACTTCCATCAAGACATCTATGGTGAACAAGTGGTGGTTCGTTGGAATCATTATTTACGTGACCAAGTGAAATTCAATGGGGCTGAAGCCTTGATCGACCAATTAAAACAAGATGAACGAGATACGGCTGACTATTTCCAACAATCAGAGGACAAATAATGAAGATTCGTCAAGAAAAACCTGCAGAGTATCAAGCTGTAGAACGTTTAACGTATCAAGCGTTTAAGGGATTAAACTTGACCGAAAACTGGCGTCCCACAGAACATTTTATCGTGCATTTATTAAGAGAAAGTGCCGACTTTATTCCGGAGTTGTCCTTAGTTTCAGAAACTGATCAAGGAAAATTAACGGGTCATATTATGTCTTCAAAAGCCAAACTACGATTACCTGATCATACAGAAAAGGCTGTTTTGACCGTTGGGCCGCTAAGTGTCCATCCAGAAGTTCAGAACACGGGCGTAGGCTCCGCGTTAATTAAGCATTCTGTGCAGAAGGCCAAAGAATTAGGCATCGGCGGATTGATTATCTTGGGCCATCCAACTTACTATAAGAAGTTCGGTTTTGTTCCAGCGACTACTTTTCAGATTACGTTACCGGAAAAAGAAACATCAGAAGCATTATTGGCTTTGGAATTACTGCCAGGTTATTTTGGTACAAGTGGTGGGGAGTGGCATTTTTCAACATGCTTTGCTTATCCAGAAACACACCTTGCAGAATTAGAAGCCTTTGAAGCAGACCTCGGAATAAATGAATAAAGAATAATAAGGAGGTCGGGACAGAAGTGTTTAACTCCGAGAAATAAGAAGGAATTTCCGAAAATTGTTCTATAATTTTTGGAGACCAAGTCCTTCAATTCTTAGTGATTTATCACTTAGAGATTGATGAGATCGGAGCTCTGCGAAGTAGGTATTGTTCATCATCGAATCACTACGTTCTTCGTGATTCTCAACAATTTCGGCTTATTCCCGAAGGACCTTCACCAAGTAGGTACGATGATTTCATCTGTTCATGCTTCACAGTGAAACATCGCAACTCTTAGAGCTGTAGCTCTTTTGAAGGCTGTACTGTGACGAGACGCATGTCGAGAAAACACCTTAGAAGTTGTTGAGATCGGAGCAACGCGTAGTGTTGCTTCTGTTCCCGCCGTTTATTAGTTTTTGAGCGTGGAGCAAAAATCCAAAGTGATTTTTGTCCCACGCTCCTTTACTACTTTTTATTACAAAGTAGTTGACAGAACCGGTACTCAGTATTATTATGTAGTGGTACATAGTACTAAATAGTAGTTTGGGGAGGAAAAGCAGTGAAGCAGACAGAGTTGCTAAAAGGCATTTTAGAAGGTTTAGTTTTAGCCATCATCCAAAGGAAAGAAACATATGGTTATGAAATTACAAAAATTTTAAATGACCAAGGTTTTACTGAAATTGTTGAAGGAACCGTTTATACGATTTTACTGCGTTTAGAAAAAAATCAATGGGTTATAGCTGAAAAAAAGCCTTCAGAAAAAGGACCAATGCGGAAGTTCTATCGCTTAACCTCATCAGGAGAAGCAGAACTCGCTGATTTTTGGCAGCGTTGGACGTTGCTTTCAAAACAAGTAAACAAGATGAAAAAAATGGAGGGATAGAGCATGTCAGATTTTAAAGCGTTGATCAAAAAAGTTATTGGGGATAAAAAAGAGTACAAAGAATATAAACGACGGATTGCAGCATTACCAGCAGAGTATCGACAAGTATTTCAAGAAATTGAAAAATATGCATGGCATTTTTCAGATCATAGCGGAGCCAATATGTTCAATGCGTTGACTGATTTACTTGATTTGTTTGAAGAAGGAGCTGCTAACGGAACACCTATCAAAAATATTACGGGAGAAAAAGTAGGCGATTTTGCTGAAACAATTGTCAATGAAGTCGCTGGCAAATGGACCGATAAACAGAAAGAAAAACTGAATCAACAATTTTCTAAACAATAGTCAAAACAAAAAAGGAGAATAAACATGGTTGAAAATTTTTTTAAAGAAGGAAAGTTGCTGGTTATTCCCAAGAAAAATGCGAAAAAAGTCCAAGTGTTTCAACGTGTGGCCAACCAATTTGAATTTGGGAAAGAATATACGGAAAAAGAAGTCAATCAGCGACTTAGAGAAATCTATGAAGATTATGCACTTTTGAGACGGTATTTAGTAGATTATCAGTATTTAGAAAGAGATAAGTTTGGAAAAATTTATCAGAAATGTGAGCAACACACAAAAATTATATAAATGTTTTTTTTAAAAGTAGCGAAACTAGGTGAAATGAACCAAGTCTAGCTACTTTTTGTTATGTAAGCTTAGTAATAGTTCTATAAAAAACTCTCTATTTGTTTTCTAATTCAGACTGGTAAGATTGATTTAATTAGAAAAAGATAGAGGTGAGAGAATGAATCTACGTACTTTAGGTCTAACAAAAATTCTTTTGACCTTTATTATATTAAGTATTATTGGCGCGTTAATGATTTATAGCGCCAGTAGCTATGACTTGCTGATGCAAGGCGTGAAGCCCACTGCTGTGTTTATTAAACAAGGCATTATTATGTGTCTCAGCTGGGTGCTAATGTTCGTGATTTACAAAGTTCGACTAGAAGTGTTATTTAATAAAAAAATTGCGATTGGACTGCTTTTAGTTTCGGTACTATTACTGTTAATGGTTCGACTACCTTTTTTTGGTGTAGCAGCGAATGGCGCACAACGTTGGATTTCTCTCTTTGGAATCCAATTTCAGCCATCAGAACTTTGTAATTTTGCGATTATTTATTATTTGAGCTGTTATTTAGGTGAAAAAGAAAATGGCTTGACAACGAAGCAGTTAAGGAAACAATGGCTGTTTGTGTTGGTCGTTGCATTTTTAGTTTTGATCCAACCCAAAGTTGGCGGGGCTATTCTTATTTTAGTTATTGGCAGTGTCTTGATTTTCTCAGCAAGTATTCATGCAAAATTTAGTGTAATTGCTGCGGGGATTGTCGTTGCTAGCGCGGCGCTTCTTTCTAAAATAATTATTTTTCTAGGGGATCACCAGTACTTACCACATTTTTTTGCGCATGTGTATGACCGCTTAGTTGTTTTGAAAAATCCGTTTTTATCCTTTCATGATCGCGGATTTCAGCCTTCAATGGCCTATTTAGCAATGTATAACGGTGGGTTTTGGGGCACCGGACTAGCCAATGGTATGGTAAAAAAAGGTGGCTTGCCAGAAGGTCAAACCGATTTTATTTTTGCGGTGATTGTGGAAGAACTTGGTCTGATTGGCGGCTTACTATTGCTATTTCTTTTGTTATTTTTAGCGGCCTCGATTTTGCGGAGTAGTTGTGTAATAAAAAATCATTGTTACGGCTTGTTTTTGTTAGGGGTCGGGACCTTGATTTTAGCTCAAACGGCGATTAACATTGGTGGCGTTTTGGGTTTGATTCCAATGACAGGAATTCCTTTACCGTTTGTTAGTTACGGTGGGACAAGCTATTTAATCTTTTCAGTGGCATTAGGAATCGTCATTAAAATTATTGCAAACGAAAGGCGGCAGTTAAATGGTCAATACAAAAAAATTCAACTTACATCTTAATTATGATTTATTATTGCCCATTTTTTTACTCACACTTTTATCTTCTGGTGTGCAATATTGGATTGCCGTTAATGAAGGAAAAGATGGAACTGTGCCAGCATTAAAACAACTTTTCTTTATTTTTGTTGGCTATGCAGGCATGTTTTTAGCTAGTCGGCTGTCACAGAAGTTTATTTGGAAAGTAGCTCCTTTTTTCTATGGGTTTTCATTAATCTTGATGAGCGCTTTGTATTTTTCCTATGATAAAGGAATGTATTTATTGACGGGCACAAAGCGCTGGTTAGATTTAGGGTTTATTAAATTTCAGCCATCAGAAATTGCGAAAATTGCGTTTATTTTAATGTTGGCAAAAATTATTGTCCAACACGAGCAACAAGACTGGTCTGATAAATGGCGTTCAGACAAGCAACTTCTAAAAAAAATCGTTGCGGTTAGTGTCCCTGTTTTTTTCTTGATGGCGGTACAAAAAGATTTTGGAACATCCCTTGTTTTCGTAACGATTATCCTATCTCTTTTAGTTATTTCAGGAATTGATCGCAAAATTTTAATCATTATTTTCAGCGCTTTAGCAACGTTAGGCGTGGTCTTGATTCTGTTAGTCTTTACAGAGTGGGGGCACAAAGTACTCTTCTTTTTACATTTTAAACAATATCAATTGGATCGAATTTTAGCATGGATTCATCCCTATGATTATGTCGATAAAATCTCCTATCAACAAGTACAAGGCTTATTGGCAATCGGTTCGGGTGGTTTATTCGGCAAGGGTGTACATGGGATTGAAGTGTATGTTCCTGTTCGTGAGTCTGATATGGTTTTTACTTTTATTGGGGAAGCCTGGGGCTTTGTGGGCAGTGCCACCGTTGTTTTTCTCTATTTTTACTTGTTTTATCAAGTTTTAGTAGCTGGCTTGCGGAGCAATTCGCGTTTTTGTATGTACATCTGTGTCGCCCTCATTTTTTCGTTGGTTTTTCAAACGGTGGAGAATATCGGTGCGGTGATTGGACTGTTGCCGTTAAAAGGTATTCCGCTTCCGTTTTTAAGTCAAGGAGGCACTTCGTTAGTGATGGCTATCACTTCTTTAGGATTTGTCAAAGGAAGAGAAGCCGCTACCTGAAAACACAAATAAAAACCAAGACTGGAACTCGCTTGCCGACAAGCTCTAGTCTTGGTTTTTACTATTGAAATTGTTTTTGGCATTCAGCCAAAAGTTGTTGAAGTTGTCGACTCATGTAACGTTCTTTTAAATAATAAACTGCCATGTTTCGTTTAGGTAGTTCTTGGTAAGTCAGTGTATGAATCGAATTGTCTAAAAGTTGAATATTTGTGTATTCGGGGACAATAGCGAAACTATCGGAATGAGACACCAAGTGAGTAATAAGTGAAAGAGTATCCACTTGAATGACTTTCTCTGGAGAAAAATTAGAAAACGTAGTATCTAGCCAATTGGTTAATTTGTTTTGCTCGGAAAATTCGGTATTTAAACGGACGAAGGGGTACATTGTTAGTTCTTTTAAAATTTCTTCCGTCGTGGCTTTGGCCAAAGCTGGATGATCGTTTCTTAAAATGAATTGATAATTTGCTGTAAATAAATCAATTTTACCAATATGTTCAGGTAATGGTAGGTCAGCAAAGGAAATACCAAAATCTGCATCCATTGTTTCCAAGGATTGAAGAATATTTTCTGTAATAATAGTGTGGACTTGTAAGTTGGATGAACGATCCGTTAATGTTGTCATTAGTAAGTCATTCAATTTATATTCTAAATCACAGAGATAAGTGGCTACATAAATATGGTTGGAAGAATGATTAATTTCTTTTAGCTCTTCTTCAATTGAGACCAACTCATTGGTGATGCGCCAACAATATTTTTCTAAAATTAATCCAGCTGGTGTTAAGGTGGTAGTTTGGCCTTGGCGATTAAAAAGTTCAGCGCCTAACGTTGCTTCAAGAATTTTTATTTGCTTACTTAATGCAGCTTGAGAAATTGCTAAATTTTCGGCTGCTTTAGTAAATTGTTTCACTTTGCATAACTCTAAAAAATAATGTAAACGAAATAGTTCCATGGGAATTCCTCCTTTTTCTATTCCTAGAATAAATAACGTAATTGTTCGAATAAATAACGGTGTGCTTCACAATGTCCGTGATGATTATTCTGAACTAAATAGATGGCTCGTTCTGGACTATCTTCCAGAGGAATACCAACTAAGTTACGTCTGTTTAGTTCATCAGTGAGTGAATAGGGAAGGATGCTACAGGCTTTTTCTCGTTGGACCATGTCTAAGACTAAATGAAGAGAAGGGAGTTCGATGACGATTTGCCGATTTTCCCAATTGATTTTACGTTCCCAACGTTTAAACACTTTTTTTTCATATACTTGATCGGAATATGCAGCAAAAAGTAAAGAACGAATTTCGTCAATCGTTACGCTATCGGCATGGGCTAAAGGATGATTTTTATTGACACAAAGGAGATAGCTTTCTGTATAAATTAATTCTTTCTCTAATGGAATCGAGGTATCCAAAAATATCCCAATCCCAATGTCAATTAAATCTGTTTCCAAGGCTGTTTCAAGATCGTAATAATACTTAAAATCAATACTTACATACGGATAGGATTGATTAAATAACAACAAGACTTCTCCAAATGCTTTATCTATATCAATTAAGTTTGTTCCAATCCGAATGGTCGTTGTCGATCCTTGGGTCACTAATTCATTAATCTCTTCTTGCGCTTCCTTAATGAGTGCAAAAATCATCTCTGTTCGCTTGGCGACGACTTCGCCTGCTGGAGAAAGCCGACAATGTTTCTTGTCTCTTAAAATTAATGAAGCACCTAATTCACGTTCCAACTCCTTGAGCTGGGTACTTAAATAAGGTTGACTCGTATGGAGCTTTTGAGAAGCTAAAGTAAAACTCGCATACTTTGAAACTGCCATAAAATATTCTAGTTGTTGTAATTTCATTTTCCTCACCGCCGTTTCTTTAACTATACAAAAAATAGCAGAAGAAGAGCTTCTCGACAAGGCTATCTGACGGTCTTTAGATTAATTTAACCAGTTATGATTCTATGAATAAATACGAATCATACCAGAAAACCATAGTAAATAAGCGGATTATTTTTCTTTTTGTTACTGAATGGACAAAAAGTTATCTACTAAAAACTTTTTCTATATCGTTATTTTTTCATGGAAGAATTATACTTGCTGTTGTAATTAAATAAGATTTGTTAGGTGAGGCTCCTATACAAACATAGGCTACTGCCCAAAAATGTCGAGAGACGCCAATGGGTAGAACAGGAACTGTCGAATGAAGGCTTTTCTTAAGGTAGCTAAAAGCAATCGCTTTTTACGTTGTATAGTGCTAAAGCTCAACGATAAGAACGATTATTCTTTGACACGTTGAGTTTTCAGCGTGTCTTTTTTTGTGGAAAGGGTGAGGAAAATGGAAGATGAACCGCTCGTCAATTCAAGTCAACAACAGATAAATGAGGTGAAAGAAAATGGAAAAGAAAATGCGTCACTTGGGCCATGACTATAGTTACAAAAAGTTTGCCCATTCAGAAGTAGAAAAAGTTTTACAACGTTTTGGCTCAACTTGGGATGGCATTAAACACCAAGATATTGAGGAATTACAAGAACGTTATGGCCGCAACAAAATTATGAATGAAAAAAAAGCTTCACGGCTGCGACTTTTTATAAAATCGTATATCACGCCGTTTACTTTGGTGTTATTAGCACTAGCCACGATTTCATTCTTTACAGAATATGTCTATGCTGCGCCAGAGGAAAAAGATGTTACTGGCGTGTTAATTATGTTAGCGATGGTCATCTTAAGCGGCACGATGAGTTTTGTCCAATCAGTCAAATCAAGCAATGCAGTTGAAAAATTACAAAATATGATTAAAGTTACAGCGACAGTCATTCGTGACAAGAAGCAAATGGAAATTCCAATTGAGGAAGTTGTGTGTGGCGACTTAGTCCAACTATCCGCTGGCGATATGATTCCAGCCGATTTACGTTTAATCCAATCTAAGGACTTATTTGTTTCCCAATCATCCTTGACTGGAGAGAGTTTTCCCATTGAAAAACACGCGACTCATCAAAAAGATAGTGATCAAATTGATACAGAATACGACAATCTTTTGTTTTTAGGAACAAATGTAATTAGTGGCACTGGTTTGGGCATTGTCATTAAAGTTGGTAATCAAACTTTATTCGGACGGATGGCTTCTGATAACGGAGAAGAGCAGCAGCAGACGAGTTTTGAAACAGGAATTAATAAAACAACGTGGGTGCTGATTCGCTTTATGTTGGTCATTACGCCAACTGTTTTTCTAATTAATGGGTTAACAAAAGGCGATTGGGTGGAAGCATTAATGTTCGCGATTGCCACAGCTGTCGGCTTGACACCAGAAATGTTACCCATGATTGTAACAACCAATTTAGTCAAAGGTTCTCGAGAAATGGCTAAAGAAGGCACGATTATGAAAAATGTCAATGCCATTCAAAATTTTGGCGGGATGGATGTACTTTGTACGGATAAAACAGGTACCTTAACACAAGATAAAGTAATTTTAGAATACCACTATAATATTGGGTGCCAAGAAGATCAAAAAGTCTTGGATTTAGCATTTCTAAACAGTTATTTTCAAACAGGTTTGCGTAATTTAATGGATAACGCCGTTATTCAAGCGGCGACGCAAGAAAGTGATATACGATCAGATGATTTTTATAAAGTAGATGAAATTCCTTTCGATTTCAATCGACGTCGAATGAGCGTGATTATCAAAGAGTTTAAAACGCGAGAAACACGCTTAATTACCAAAGGTGCGGTTGAAGAAATGCTCTTGGTCTGCACACAGGTACTTTTAAATGGCGAAATTGTGCCCTTAACAGAGACGCTACGTCAAAAAATTACCAAAGACGTTGAAGCTTTAAATCGAGATGGTTTGCGCGTTCTAGCAATTGCCGATAAAAAAGTCGAAGCGGCTGAATGGGAGTATACAACTAAAGATGAATCAGAGTTGATTTTACAAGGTTATCTTGCCTTCTTGGATCCGCCAAAAGAAACAGCAGCGGCAGCTATTCACGCCTTGCATCAACATAATGTAGCTGTGAAAGTATTAACGGGGGACAATCAATATGTGACGCATTCTGTTTGTAAAGAAGTTGGTCTGGCTGGCGAAAAAATTATTACAGGAAATGAACTTCAACAATTAAACCAAGAAGAATTAAGAAAAACCGTTCAAGCGTATAATATTTTCGCCAAAATTACGCCTGACCAAAAAGTTCGTATTGTAAATGCGTTAACTGAAAATGGTCAAACTGTTGGCTTTTTAGGTGATGGAATAAATGATGCTGGAGCAATGCGTGCTGCTGATGTGGGAATCTCTGTTGATACAGCTGTCGATGTGGCGAAAGAATCGGCGGATGTAATTTTATTGAGAAAAGATTTAATGGTTTTGGAAAAAGGAATTTTATCTGGACGGCGCGTGTTTACGAACACGATGAAGTACGTCAAATTAACAGCAAGTTCTAATTTTGGCAATGTTTTTTCCGTGATCCCAGCAAGTATCTTTTTACCATTTTTACCGATTGCTCCGATTCAATCGCTATTATTAAATCTAATTTACGATACTTCGTGCATGTCAGTTCCTTGGGACAAAGTAGATGAAGAATACGTAGAAAAACCAAAAAAATGGGAACCAAAATCAATTGGTAATTTTATGCGTTGGTTTGGCCCAACGAGTTCTATTTTTGATATTGTTACCTATTTATTTATGTATTTCATTGTGTGTCCGGCTATCCTAGGTGGCTCATTCTTTGAATTAAATGGAGCAGATCAATTGCTCTTTATTGGTATTTTCCATGCAGGGTGGTTCATTGAGTCCTTATGGTCCCAAATGCTCGTCTTGCATTTCCTACGAACAGAAAAGATGCCTTTCCTTCAAAGTAGTGCTTCTGGAATTATGACGTTAGTCACTACAGCAGGGATTGTTCTCGGAACTGTTTTACCCTTTACCGCTTTCGGTGCAGAACTAGGATTTGTCGGTTTATCACCAAGCTATTTCTTGTATTTAATCCCGACAATTGTTGCTTATTTGGCACTGGTTGCGTTCATTAAAGTTTTATACGTCAAACGTTACGGTCAATTACTGTAACTGATTTGTACTATTATATATAGAAAAATTTTTTTACTTTTCTTTCAAGGTTGAGGAGGTGTCGGTTTTTATGACAGCTCCTCGTGGTTGTTTTAAGTGACTGTGCGAATTTTTTTATGGATTTATTTGTCATTTACAGTTAGTATGGCTAGTAGAGACTTTCCAAAAAGAACGAGCTTTTTGGTAATAAGGAGATAAAACGAGCTAATGACCAAAACAAACCAACTTTCAACTTCAACGCCGATGTTCGATCGGTCGGCCTATATTCATATTCCATTTTGTGAGCATATTTGTTATTATTGCGATTTTAATAAGGTCTTTTTAGAAGGTCAACCAGTTGATGAATATATTCAGAGTTTATTAAAAGAAATTCAACTTACGCAAGCATTGTATCCAGAACAAGAAATGAAAACCATCTATATTGGCGGAGGCACGCCAACTTCATTATCAGCGAAACAGTTAGATGTGCTACTAAAAGGGGTTCGCGAACAGCTAACATTTGATGACCGAAATGAATTTACGGTGGAAGCAAACCCTGGTGATTTAACCCAAGAAAAATTACAAGTCATGAAAAACTATGGCGTCAATCGTCTTTCGATGGGCGTTCAGACATTTGATGATCGCTTGCTCAAAAAAATCGGCCGCAAGCACACCGCCGCAGATGTTTATGAAACAATGAAATTTTTAGAGAAAGAAAATTTTACCAATGTCAGTATTGACTTAATCTATGCTTTACCTGGACAAACATTGGAAAGTTTTCGCGATACTTTGACAAGAGCCTTAGCATTGGATTTGCCGCACTATTCGCTTTATTCATTAATTCTTGAAAATAAAACAATGTTCATGAACTGGGTTCGTCAAGGACGATTACAGCTGCCTGAAGAAGAAATCGAAGCACAGATGTTTGACGAAACGATTGAAGCAATGGAGAAAAAAGGACGGCACCAATATGAAGTCAGTAATTTTGCTTTAACAGGAAAAGAAAGCCAGCATAATCTGGCTTATTGGAATAATGACCACTACTATGGATTTGGCGCAGGTGCCAGCGGCTATCTTGGGCAAACTCGTTACAAAAATCACGGTCCAATCCAACATTATTTGAAACCCTTGCGAGAAAATCAATTGCCAATTGTGGAGACTGAAGAATTAACTCGTCTAAATCAAATAGAAGAGGAGCTATTTTTAGGCTTACGTAAAAAAGTAGGTATTTCTAAACAAAAATTCCAACAAAAATTTCAGGAACCAATTGAAGCGATTTATGGAGAGGTCATTCAACGCTTAATCAAAGAAGAATTATTAATTGAAGAAGCAGATATCTTACGTTTAACGAAAAAAGGACTATTTGTGGGGAATAATGTTTTTGAAGCATTTTTGTTAAGTGAAAAAGAGTAAAAAAATAAAAAAATCATCGAAGTGTGACAAAGCATTTCGATGATTTTTTTATTACAAAAGTTGGTATTGATGGTTTTTGAAGGTGGTTTGCAGCGATTAGCACTCTTGTGTGAAGAGTGCTAAAAAATTGCGTATTTCCCTTGACAAAAAGGTAAGGACTTGTTATATTAGTATATGTAGTTAGCACTTAGATGTTAAGAGTGCTAATGAAGGGTGGTAATAACGATGATTACAGAAAGACAACAAAATATCTTGAGACTTATCATCCAAAATTACACGAACACGGGCTTACCTGTCGGTTCTAAGAAATTGATGGAGGATGGCATTGCCTCTAGTTCTGCCACAATTCGTAATGATATGAAAGCATTAGAAGAATACGGCTTATTAGCTAAGACCCATTCTTCTTCAGGGCGGATTCCCTCAATGGCTGGTTATCGTTACTACGTGGATCATCTTTTACAACCAACACAAGTAGAAGAGAACGAACTTAGAAGGATCCGTCAATCTTTTGGAAAAGAATTTCATGAGATTAATGATATTATTCGACAATCAGCTGAAATTCTATCAGAATTGACAAGTTATACTGCTTTTTCATTAGGACCTGAAGTGAAAGAACGGAAATTAACCGGCTTTCGAATGGTTCCTTTGAATGATCGGCAAGTCCTTGCTATTATAGTGACAGATAAAGGCAATGTTGAAAACCAAGTATTTGCCATTCCTGCCGCTGTTTCTAGCCAAGATCTTGAAAAAATGACACAAATCATCAATGATAAGTTGGTTGGACAACCTTTGTTGACCGTTTATCATCGTTTGCGGACGGAGATTCCGATGATTTTACATCGCTATTTCCAAACGCCAGAAGGAATGATGAACTTATTCGATGAGATGTTAGGACATGCCTTTGAAGAAAAAGTCTTTGTCGGTGGTCGCATGAATTTGTTAGATTTTGGCATCAAACAAGATATTGAACAATTGAAATCTGTCTATTCCTTTATGCAAAATTCTGATGAGCTGACGCATTTATTAAATGGTTCTGCAACAACAGAAAATCCAATTGTTTTTCGTATCGGCTCAGAAATTGGCAACAATCTCTTAGAAGATATGAGCATGATCACTGCTACGTATGAAGTATCAGGACATGGCAAAGGAACAATTGCCCTGCTAGGACCAACCAGTATGCCGTATTCAAAAATATTCGGTTTGGTAGACACGTTTCGACATGAGCTAGCTTCACAACTAGGTGACTATTACCGTTTTTTAGGTAATTAAGCAAACCTTGTTAGGATAAGAAGTAGATGCATAAAGAGAAAGGAAGTTGCTGAAGTGAGTAAAAAAGAAGAGAAGCAAGAAGAATTACAAGAAGAAATGGAAGCTGTTGATGCTGCTGGCGTTTCTGAAGTAGAAGTTGAAGCAACAGAGATTGAAAATCTTAAAGCAGAGCTTTCCGAAATGGAAGACAAGTTCTTGCGGGCAAGAGCCGAAATTGCTAATATGAGCAATCGAAATAAAAACGAACGAGAATTATTAGTTCGTTACCGCTCACAAGATTTAGGTAAAAAGATTTTACCATCTATTGATAATTTAGAACGAGCAATGGCCATTGAAGTATCAGATGAACAAGGCGAAAGCTTGAAAAAAGGTATTTCGATGGTGCTAGAAAGTATTACTGTGGCTTTAAAAGAAGAAGGAATTGAAGAAATCCCAGCAATGGGTGAAACCTTTGATCCAAATTTACATCAAGCCGTTCAAACAGTCCCTGCTTCTGAAGAAACCCCAGCAGATACTATTGTTGAAGTTCTACAAAAAGGGTACAAATTACAAGATCGTGTGTTACGACCATCAATGGTCATTGTTGCACAATAACAAACGTTAATTAAAAATATATTATTATAGAAAACTAATACAGATTGGAGATATTCACTATGAGTAAAATTATTGGTATTGACTTAGGAACAACAAACTCAGCTGTCGCAGTGCTAGAAGGCGGCGAAGCAAAAATTATTGCAAACCCAGAAGGTAACCGCACAACTCCTTCGGTCGTTTCATTCAAAAACGGTGAAATTCAAGTGGGTGAAGTAGCAAAACGTCAAGCTGTTACAAATCCTAACACGATTTCATCTATTAAACGTCACATGGGTGAAGCTGGCTACAAAGTTGATGTTGAAGGAAAATCATATACACCACAAGAAGTTTCTGCAATGATCTTACAATATTTAAAAGGTTTTGCTGAAGACTATTTAGGTGAAAAAGTTGAAAAAGCAGTTATTACAGTTCCAGCATATTTCAACGATGCACAACGTCAAGCAACAAAAGATGCTGGTAAAATTGCTGGTTTAGAAGTAGAACGGATCGTTAACGAACCAACAGCAGCAGCTTTAGCTTATGGTTTAGATAAAACAGACAAAGATGAAAAAATTCTTGTCTTTGACCTTGGTGGTGGTACATTCGACGTGTCAATCCTTGAATTAGGCGATGGCGTTTTCGATGTATTATCAACAGCAGGTGATAACAACCTAGGTGGGGATGACTTTGATAATAAGATCATTGACTACATGGTTGCAGAATTTAAAAAAGAAAATGGCATTGACTTAGCTAACGATAAAATGGCGTTACAACGTTTGAAAGATGCTGCTGAAAAAGCGAAAAAAGACTTATCAGGTGTAACAAGCACACAAATCAGCTTGCCATTTATTACTGCTGGCGAAGCAGGACCATTGCACTTAGAAATGAACTTAACTCGTGCAAAATTTGATGAATTAACAAGTGATTTAGTTGAACGTACAAAAGTACCAGTACGTCAAGCCTTAAAAGATGCTGGATTAAATCCTTCTGAAATCGACGAAGTTATCCTAGTTGGTGGTTCAACACGTATTCCAGCTGTAGTTGAAGCTGTTCGCAAAGAAACAAACAAAGAACCAAACAAATCAGTTAACCCTGACGAAGTAGTAGCAATGGGTGCTGCTATCCAAGGTGGCGTAATCACTGGTGATGTTAAAGACGTTGTCTTATTAGACGTAACACCGTTGTCATTAGGTATTGAAACAATGGGTGGCGTATTTACAAAATTAATTGATCGTAACACTACGATTCCAACAAGTAAATCACAAGTTTTCTCAACTGCTGCTGACAATCAACCAGCTGTTGATATTCACGTTTTACAAGGTGAACGTCCAATGGCTGCTGATAATAAAACATTAGGGCGTTTCCAATTAACAGATATTCCTGCGGCTCCTCGTGGTGTGCCACAAATTGAAGTAAGCTTTGACATTGATAAAAATGGGATTGTAAATGTTCGTGCGAAAGACTTAGGCACTCAAAAAGAACAAACAATCACGATTAAATCTTCTTCAGGTTTATCTGATGATGAAATCGAACGTATGGTGAAAGATGCTGAAGCAAACGCTGAAGCAGATAAACAACGTAAAGAAGAAGTTGACTTACGTAACGATGCAGATGCTTTATTATTCACTGTTGATAAAACATTGAAAGAATTAGAAGGCAAAGTAGACGCTGAAGAAGTGAAAAAAGCAGAAGATGCGCGTGATGAATTAAAAGCAGCCATCGAAGCAAACGATATCGAACAAATGAAAGCAAAACGTGATTCATTGAATGAAATCGTCCAAAACTTAACAGTAAAACTTTACGAACAAGCTGCGCAACAACAAGCACAAGAAAATCCTGAAGCTGCTCAAGGTGGCGCTGATGATGTTGTTGATGCTGATTTTGAAGAAGTAAATGGTGATGACAAATAATCAATAACAATTGATTTTAGGGACTGGATCATTAGTACAATGACTAATGTCCCAGTCCCTTGTCTTTTGTGAGAAAATCAACCACAATCAAGTTAGCAAGAAACTATTTAGGTTTTGAAAGAACTGTGGTATGATTACAACGATGTTAAACAAGCTGAAAATACCTATTCACAGCTAGTAACACTGATTCAAGGTGTGACAGATAATCCAACCAGAGAGACCGAAAGCAATCGATGAATTTGGCTGGTTCTAAACACATTGTAAAGTTTGAAGAAAGTTGGAGGGAAGTCAATGGCGACGAAAAGAGATTATTATGAAGTGCTAGGATTAGCAAAAGGTGCTTCAGATGATGAAATTAAAAAAGCATACCGCAAACTTTCCAAAAAGTACCATCCAGATATTAACAAAGAAGCCGATGCGGAAGAAAAATTTAAAGAAGTTTCTGAAGCGTATGAAGTATTAAGTGATCCACAGAAAAAAGCGGCCTATGACCAATATGGCCATGCAGGAACTGATCCTAATTACGGTGGCGGCGCTGGTGGCTTTGGCGGTTTCGGTGGCGGTGGATTTAGTAGTAGTGGTTTTGGTGGATTCGAAGATATTTTCGATTCATTCTTTGGCGGCGGCGGTGGCCGTTCTGTTGATCCAAATGCACCAAGACAAGGCGCCGATTTACAATATACAATTCAATTGAAATTTGAAGAAGCTATTTTCGGTGTCGAAAAAGAGATTAAGTACAATCGAGAAGATACTTGTGCAACCTGTGGCGGTAATGGCGCCAAACCAGGCACACATCCAGAAACTTGTCATAAATGTCATGGCTCTGGAACAATCAATGTTGAACGTCAAACGCCATTAGGTCGTATGATGAGTCGTCAAACTTGTGATGTGTGTCATGGCACAGGGAAAGAAATTAAAGAACCATGTCCAACTTGTCATGGCACAGGTCATGAGAAAAAAGCACATACTGTCAAAGTAAATGTGCCTGCTGGAGTAGAAGACGGTCAACAAATGCGCTTAGCTAACCAAGGAGAAGCGGGTACCAATGGTGGACCTTATGGTGATTTATATGTAGTCTTTCGTGTTGAAGATAGTGATATTTTCGATCGAGATGGCGCAGAAATCTACTACGATTTACCAGTAAGTTTCGTCCAAGCGGCTCTAGGGGACGAAGTAACTGTCCCAACTGTTCATGGTGACGTGAAATTAAAAATTCCGGCTGGAACACAAACTGGCACAAACTTCCGCTTAAGAGGCAAAGGTGCGCCACGTTTACGTGGTGGGGGCAATGGTGATCAACACGTGAAAGTGAAATTAATAACACCAAAAAATCTTAATGAAGAACAAAAGGATGCCCTACGAGCTTTTGCAAAAGCTGGCGGACAAAATGTAACTGAACAACAAGAAGAAGGCTTCTTTGATAAAATGAAAGATGCGTTTGGCGGTAAGAAGAAAAAATAAAAGAGACAACCCAGTAAGTCATGAATATTTCGTGGCTTGCTGGGTTTATTTTTCCTTTACATTTGAATAAAGTTATATTACGATGAGAAAAAAGGGTGAATATTATGGTGCTAGATATTGGTAAAAATATCCAGATGTTGAGGTGTAAAAAAGGATTATCTAGAGAATCCCTCTGTGAAGATGAAAGTAAACTTTCTGTCAGGCAATTAACTAGAATAGAAAATGAAAACGCAAACACTACGATTAGTGTACTAAACTTTATAGCGAAGCAATTAAATGTGGCTGTAGTAAATTTAATTGAACAAAAAAGTGAACTGCCTAGAGACTATTTAAAATTAAAACATAAAGTTTTTAAAACGTACCCTGTGATAGGTAGCTTGGAAAGGTTAAAATATAAAGAAGGGATTTTAGAGTTAATATATGAAAAGTATTTTTTTGATCTTCCGTTAGAAGAACAACTAACTATTGAATTAGAAAGTTCAATAATAAGTACTGTAGTAACTAAAAATGTAGACTACATGGAAAATCTTTTGAAAAATAATTTTAAAAGATTAATAGAACCTGAAGTTTATGGTATTAACGAATTATTACTTTCAAAGATATATTTTGAGATGCTCCATAGTTACGGATGGAATGAAGGTGAATTTAGTAAAATATTAAAAAAATTAATCTGTAGTATCAATTACTTGTATGATTTAGAGCTTGTTATTTTGGATGGAGTTTTCACTTCCGTTGCTAGTATTTGTTTTAGAAAAAAAAGATATGAGGATTTATACAATATAATCAAATTTTCTAAGCAAATAAGAAAGCAGGCTCACTGGTTAAATAACTGGGCAATATGGGAAATGTTAGAAGGAAAATATGAAGTAGTTGTTAACAAAAATTTGGGCAAAGCTGATAATAAATACTTGACTGCAATAAATATAGCTGAGTTATTAAGTGATTACCTATTAAAAGAAAAAATATTAGATGAATGGGAGAAAGACAAAAAAATAATTATGCCTTAAATTGTGTTTATAGTCAAGAACAAAAAAGTCATTTTTAATTAAATCATTCTTGTGTATTATGTTACAAAGAAAGGAGATTTATTATGGGAAATGAATGGTGGATTGTTTATACATTGAATAATTAGGTATTTAACCTAATTAAAATATATTTTTTTAGGAGGATTGGGTAATGAAAAAAATGTCAGAAATTTCGATGGTAGAAAAGAAAGTGATGGAAAACACAAAAAGTAAAGTCAAGAAAGAGGTAAGTAATCTTTCGAAAGTATATTCTTGCTGCGCAAAAACTCAACGTCAAGTAAATATACACATTTAATAAAAAAACTCACTATAAAATCTTTATTTTATAGTGAGTTTTTTTTAAAAGGAGGAATTAAAAATGTTTTATGTTCCTGCAATTTCTGAAGATAGATTTGTAGAATATTTTGAAATTCAGATTGCCCAGTCAGATACTACTGTAATTACAGGGTTAGTAGGTTCGCAAATAAAAGATTCAGTATTTATAGCGAAAACATTGCTTAAAAATAATAAACAGAAGTTTGGTTTAAATGAAATAAAAGACTTTCATATCCATTTTACTAATAATGATATATTTAAAGATGGACCTTCGGCGTCTCTTGGGATTTTTATGGCAATATTATATTATCAGAAGTATCACACCAAAATGAAGCTAATAAATAGCGATTTTACATTTTTAGTAACTGGAGATGTTGATTTGAGGGGAAATGTCAAAGAAATTGGTGGTTTGGAGGAGAAAAGAAAATTTTTTAGAAAAGAAAATTTTTCTTTATTTGTTATACCTAAAGAAGGTAATGAAGTGTTACGTTATAGCGATGAATTAAGTTGTGATAATATTTATGACACTTTGTCTATAATAGAAATGAGGGCTTCTCATGTTGAAAAAATCTAATTATATATTTGTAGAAAGAGGAAAAGAAACTGTAAGAATAATAAATTATTTTTCTCTCACTGTTTTTGAAGTTCCTTATCAACTATGGAATAGAATTGATGATTGGGTGAAATATGATTTGGAATTAGTGGAGAAGCTAGTTGCAAATGGTATATTAGTTCAAAAAAAATATAAAGAAGAAAATTATTTGGAGTACATATACAATTCTCGCTTTTTTGAAAATAATTATTTCATAAAAATTGAAAATATCAATGATTTGAAAGAATTGAATAAAATTTGTAAAACATATAATTTATATAAAAATATATGCATAGAAATGACTTTTGAAACTGATGAATATCATTTTGAAAACTTTAATCTATTTATCAGAAATAGTTCTACATTAAAACTGAAAAACAATAAAAATTTTTTTGTAAAAAAATATAATGACTGCAAGCAAATACATGATTACCCTGAGGAATTACTTTTTTTATTTGGTATGTTTCCTTCATTGCAAGTAACGTTTGGCTTTTTCAAAACTATGCTTAGCAATAAAGATATTTGTCAAGAATTTAATGAAAGTAAAATATCAATATACAATAATATAAGGGATGAATATAAAGCTGTGTTGGAGAGGGATGAATAAATTGGAAAGACTTAGTAAGTATGTTGTAAAAACTAGGATAAATAAAAGTCAGACTGCGCTTTACAATATGTTAACAAAACAACATATGCTCATTGATAACGAAAATAGAGACTCCATGTATCCAGAATTAGAACATCAGTTTTATATGAATAAAACATGTAAATCTGACAAAGAAGAACTGTTGAATCCTGTAAGAAATTCATATTTATTTTCAGACAAAGTTGCACGATATGTCATTCATTTAAATTATGATTGTAATTTAAAGTGTAGTTATTGTTATCAGAATGTTATTTCAGAGAAAGAAGTAATGACAGAAGTTACAGTTAACGAGGTTGTTAATTTTATAAATGTTTCTGTAAACGACATCCAACCAGAACAAGTGGATATTTGTTTTATCGGAGGGGAACCCATGCTTCATTCAAAATCAACTGAAAATATTATGAAAACTTTGAGTGTACCTAGGGAGCGAACTCATTTCAATATGGTTACTAACGGTACTATAATGGGGAGAAAATACCAAAGATTGTACGATTTAGGTCTGAAAGAGCTTATGATTACATTAGATGGTCCGAGGTTAATACATGATAATTTTCGTGTTTCGAAACACGGAAGTGGTAGCTTTGATAAAATTTTGGAGAACATAGCATTATTAAATGAAAAATATCCAGATATTAACATTCAAATTAATTGTAATCTAAATGCTGAAAATGTAGATTCTATTCCTGAATTAATTCAACAATTAAAAGTACAAAATATTACCTATCCACTTATATTTAGTGATGTCATAGATACTAAAGATGAACAGTATGAATATACTTTAAAAGAAGATACTCATTGGTACGAAGTACACAAAATAGCACTGGAAGAGGGATATACATACGAACCATTTTATAGAGATATATTTTTAGGATGTAGCATGTTTCAAAAAAATAATTTTATTATTGGAGCAAATGGTTATCTTTATTCATGTATAGAAGCAGTAGGTTTAAAACAATTTCAACAAGTACATGTAAGAGAATATGGTGAATTCATGTTTGATTTTATCCGTTCGCAAGAGATTAATAAAAATGAATCTTTAGAGGACTGTATAGAATGTAAGTTTTTACCTGTTTGTGATGGGGGTTGCTATTATAAGAGATTCAGTAAAACGTTTAAATGCCCCAAAAATTCATTTGAGAGTAATTCTATCCCTCTAGTGCATGAATTTTCAGAAAGGATGTATCTTAATGGAAGAAGTGATTAAATGTCAGAACCTCACTAAAAAATTTGGACAAGAACTCATTTTTGAAGATTTATCTTTTGCAATTAATAAAGGAGAAATTTTTGTGATTCTTGGTAAGAATGGCGCAGGTAAATCAACCTTGATTAAAATTCTGTTGGGAATGATCTATGCGACCAAGGGGGAAGTAAAATATGCTGGAATTAAAAAAAATAATTCTGCTCAGCTATATAGCAAAATGGGAGCAGTTTTGGAATCAGTAGACAATATCTACCCTTTTTTATCTGGGATAGAAAATATTCGTTATTTTCTAAGTTTATCTGGAAAATCATACAAGAAGGAAAAACAAAAAGTTCATCAATGGGTCCAACGCTTTCAGTTGCAACAAGCTATTCACAAACCGGCAGGAGCTTATTCACGAGGTATGCAACAAAAATTAGCCATTATTTGTGCGTTAGTTAAAGAAACAGATATTTTATTTTTAGATGAACCAACCTTAGGTTTAGATTTTCAGTCAAATAAAGAAATTATGGAAATTATTGAAGAATTAGCGCACCAAGAGCAAAAAACAATTGTCTTAACCTCCCATCAAGCGGATGTTTTAGAAACCTTGTCAGATCGAGTCTTGTTGTTAAATAACGGTAAGCAATTATATTATGGTAGCTATTCGACCTTTATAAAACAATTTGAATCTGATATGTATGAAATAGTTTTTAATTTTTTAGGAGAACCCTCAAAAGAAATAATTCTTGAAGGAGAGGAAACAGCACAGCTAGAACTACAAAATTTAATCAAACAAGGGTACCAAATTAATAGATTTGAAAAACGTAAGAAAAACATTGAAGAAATTTTAAGGGAGGTTTATCATGAAAATTCTACAAGCATTCGTTGGTGAACTTCGTAAATATTTACTTGAAATTAAAATGTATTACCCTGACCAAATTGTGAGTACAGTGATTACGATTTTTATTTTTATTGGTATGGGATTAATGAGCGGAAACACGTCGGAAAGCTCTTTTTATATTGGATTTGTCTATTGGTTTTTATTAAGTAGTTTAATTGGCGAAGCCTCAGTTTCAACTTCTAGTGAAAAACAAATGGGTGTTTTGGAACAATTAATGATTCAACCAATCGGTTTGAAAAAACTAATTTTAATTCGTTCGAGTATTTGGGGTGTCGTTAATTTAGTGAAAGTTCTTGTAGCACTTATTATTTTAAAAGTGATTTTAAATTTAACTTTAGGCTTCCATATGCTCTTGGTTCCTATTTTTTTTATTGCAAGTCTCGGAATTCTTGGGTTTACGATGCTTTTGTGTGGCCTAACGTTAAAGTTTACTAAAACAGCTTCTTTTGAGTCGATTATTTCATATGGAATAATGATTTTATCAGGTGCGATTTTTCCTCTGGGATTATTACCTAATTGGCTTCAAAAAATAGGTCAATTACTACCTATTACTAAAGGAATCAAAATTAGTCAAACCTTGATTCAAGGTGAAGCAATTTCTAGTGGAGAATATCTATTATTTATTATTATTTCTGTTAGTTATCTGACTTTAGGAATTTTAGCGTTTGATAGTATTTATGACAAGAGTAAATCTGCAGGTGTAGATCGTAGATATTAACAGAATAAGCTGACTCTCTTAAAAGTTTATTGAAAAGTAAACTTTTAAGAGCTTTTTTATTTCCAAACATTTTACGAGAATATTTTAAAATTTAGCGTATACTTAATATAAGCAAGTTAGGAGGGCTTATTTATGAAACCATATGTTTATGTAATCAGTGATATTCATGGACAAGCAGATTTGTTTGATGCCTTACTCACAGACTATGACCCAGTCGAGCATCAGCTAGTTTTAATTGGTGATTTAAACGACCGTGGTCCGCATTCTAAAGCCTGTTTTCTCAAAGGAAAAGAACTTGTCGAGCAACACGGCGCTGTTTATTTACGAGGCAATCATGAAGAATATTTTTTGCAGTTTCTTCAAAATCCAGAGGACTGGTTTGCAGGATATGTTCGCAATGGTGGCAAGGAAACAATTGAAAGTCTCTTGCATCCAGGAGCTACTGCAGAATACTCACCAACAGAAATGGCCTTAATGATCCGTAGTCGCTATCCAGAGTTAATTGATTTTTTAACAAAACGACCACTTTATTTTGAATGGCAGCATTACTTATTTGTGCATGCTGGGGTTGATTTAACGATGGAAGATTGGCGGCAAACGGCACCTAAGGATTTTTTGTGGATTCGCGAACCCTTTCATCAAGGGAAAAATAATACAGGCAAGACCATTGTTTTTGGGCATACCATTACTCCGATGTTACATGGTGATATGCAGACCACGGACCTTTGGCAAAGTGATGGAAAAATTGGGATAGATGGTGGTGCTATTTTTGGCGGCTCTGTGCATGGTGTGATTTTTAATGAAAAAGGCATTGTCCAAGATATCGAATATCAAAAACGCACCCCTGCGTGGCAACCAGAATTTTGATTCCTTAATCGCACGAATCAGTTACCTCACTTCTATATTTAGAAGCAAAAATATGCTAAAATAGATAAGTATGCATAAGAAAAGAGGTATCTAGTTAATGGCAGAAGCTTATAACGAAGAAGTAGTAGCGCTACTTCAAAAAGAATTGACAACGTATCGTTCAAAACAAATAACAACGGTTTTAACTTTATTAAATGAAGGAAATACAGTTCCTTTTATTGCCCGTTACCGGAAAGAAATGACTGGAAGTTTAGATGAAGTCCAAATCCGTGAAATAGAAGAACGTTATCATTATCTACAAAACTTGAAAAAGCGGAAAGAAGAAGTTCTCCGTTTAATTGAAGAGCAAGGAAAACTAACAAAAGAACTCAAAACAGATATTCAAAAAGCAGTAAAAATGCAACAAGTGGAAGATTTGTATCGACCATATAAACAAAAACGTCGGACCAAAGCGACTATCGCGAAAGAAAAAGGGTTGGAACCATTAGCAGATTGGTTGCTCTCTTTACCTGAAAACGCGGATATCTTAGCCAAAGCGGCTACTTTTATTAATGAAGAAAAAGAAGTTGCAACCGCCGAGATAGCCTTGCAAGGTGCTCATGAAATTTTAGCAGAACGTATTAGCGATGAACCAAAATACCGAACATGGTTACGTGATTATATGGTTAAACATGCACAATACGTTAGCGTAGTTAAGGATGAAGAAAAAGACGAAAAGCGGACCTATGAAATGTATTACGATTTTGCAGAACCAGTTAGCAAAATGGTGCCGCACCGTGTCTTAGCAACGAATCGTGGTGAAAAAGAAGACATTTTAAAGGTTTCGCTTGTCGCTGATGAAACAAAAATTAATGATTATTTCCAACGTCAACTAATCGGCAAACAAGCAACAAGTTTTGCTGCTCCATACATTGAGGCTGCTTATTTAGATAGCTATAAACGATTTATTGGACCAGCGATTGAACGGGAGATCCGCAATGAATTAACAGAAAAAGCTGATGAACAAGCGATTGCAATTTTCGGTGAAAATTTACGTAATTTATTATTACAGTCACCACTTAAAGGAAAAGTTGTTCTAGGATTTGACCCGGCTTATCGGACAGGCTGTAAATTAGCAGTTGTCGATGAAACGGGTAAAGTTTTAGCAATTCAAGTGATTTATCCACATAAACCAGCGACTGCTGCGAAACGTGAAGCCGCTGGTCCAGCCTTTAAAAAGATCATTGAAGACTATCAAGTGGACATGGTAGCTATTGGAAACGGAACGGCAAGTCGTGAATCTGAATTGTTTGTGGCAGAGCAATTAAAAGCGGTGAAGCGTGACGTCTTTTACGTGATTGTTAATGAAGCAGGGGCTTCCGTTTACTCTGCGAGTGAAGTAGCTCGTAAAGAGTTTCCTGATTTACAAGTCGAAGAACGAAGTGCGGTCAGCATTGCACGTCGTTTACAAGATCCGTTGGCAGAATTAGTAAAAATTGATCCCAAAGCAGTCGGGGTTGGTCAATATCAGCATGACGTATCGCAAAAACGTCTTGCCGAGCAATTGGATTTTGTTGTAGAAACTGCGGTAAACCAAGTTGGTGTTGATGTGAATACAGCGAGTGCTCAACTTTTACAACATATTTCTGGCTTAAATAAAACAACGGCGCAAAACTTAGTCACTTATCGTGATGAAAATGGTGTCTTTACAGCACGAAATCAAGTCAAAAAAGTACCTCGTTTAGGACCAAAAGCATTTGAACAAGCAATTGGCTTTTTACGAATTCCTAATGGCAAAAATGTGTTAGATAACACTGGCATTCACCCAGAAAGTTATCCAGTAGCACAAGCAATTTTAGAAAAAGCAGAGATTGCTTCTAAAGAATTAGGGACAGCAGAAGCTATCGAAAAATTGAAACAGTTACCAGTGAATCAATTAGCTACTGAGTTAGAAGTGGGTTCAGAAACACTCACGGATATTATTGCTAGTTTAATCCAACCAGGTCGTGATATGCGCGATGAGATGTCAGCGCCACTTTTACGTAAAGACGTGTTGACGATGGAAGATTTGAAACCAGGAATGGAAATGCAAGGGACTGTTCGAAACGTAATTGACTTTGGTGCGTTTGTCGATATTGGTGTGAAGCAAGATGGCTTAGTCCACATTTCTAAGTTAAGTCCTAAATTTGTTAAGCACCCAACGGATGTTGTTGCGGTGGGTGATGTAGTCACAGTTTGGGTAGAAGATGTTGACTTGAAAAAGGGGCGTATTAGTTTAACCATGTTGCCTCGGGCTGATAGAAAAGAGTAACAATGAAAGAGTCTCAACCAGTCTTGATGACAGATCAAGCGCTTCAAACGCTAGTGGAAAAAATTTCAATCGTATTTTTTCAGAAACCTTTTCTGCATCAAGCTACATTTAATCGGCGGTTAAAAACTACGGGCGGTCGCTATCATTTAGCTTCGCATCACCTGGATTTTAATCCAACTGTCTTTTTAAAGTATGGACAAGAGGAACTGGAAAAAGTCATTAAGCATGAGTTATGTCACTATCATTTACATTTAGCTGGCAAAGGCTATCAGCATAAAGATAAGGACTTTAAAGAGTTATTGGCTAAGACTGGCGGTGCCCGTTATGCACCGCCTCTAGTAGAACGGAAAAAAGCAGTTTTCCATCAGTACCAATGTCAGTCTTGTGGAGAAGTCATCCTCAGAAAACGACGAATTGATACGACACGATATGTCTGCGGAAAATGTCATGGGCGTTTGTCCTGGCAAGTGAAAAAAGAACAAATCTAACGATTCTGGTCTTTGTTATCTTGACAAAGACCAGTAATTATTTTAGGATAAATAAGTGCTCTTAAAATGCAGATGTGTTGGAATTGGCAGACAAGCATGATTGAGGGTCATGTGGACAGATGTCCGTGTGGGTTCGAGTCCCATCATCTGCATCAACTAGTATAACAAGAGGTCGGGACAGAAGTGTTTAACTCCGAGAAATAAGAAGGAGTTGCTTCTGTTCCCGCCGTTTATCAGTTTTTGAGCGTGGAGCAAAAATCCAAAGTGATTTTTGTCCCACGCTCTTGTTTATTACGGAAAAACCATCAATTTTTTATTAAATTCTGATATTTATTATTGCTTTTTCATTATAGTTGGCGTAACTTTAGAGTATAAATTTGTGAAGCGAGGGAGTCCGTGTGAGAAATTTTAAAAAATCCGATAAATTAAATAACGTAAGTTACGATGTCCGTGGTCCTGTTTTAGAAGAAGCAGAACGCATGCAAGAAGAGGGCATACGTATTTTGAAATTAAATACAGGGAATCCAGCGCCATTTGGTTTTGATGCCCCAAATGAAATTGTGCGCGACATGATTGTGAATGTTCGCGATTCAGAAGGTTATTCCGATTCAAAAGGTATTTTTTCTGCAAGAAAAGCGATTGAACAATATTGCCAATTAAAAAAATTTCCTAATGTAACGATTAATGATATTTACACTGGTAATGGCGTGAGTGAATTAATTACCATGTGTATGCAAGGCTTGTTAAATAACGGCGATGAAGTACTTGTGCCAATGCCAGACTATCCTTTATGGACTGCTTCTGTTTCTTTGGCGGGCGGTACACCTGTTCATTATATTTGTGATGAGCAAGCAGAATGGTATCCAGACATTGATGATATAAAATCAAAAATAACTTCGAATACAAAAGCAATCGTTATTATAAATCCAAATAATCCGACTGGTGCTTTATATCCGAAAGAGTTATTACTAGAAATTGTCGAAGTGGCACGTCAAAATGATTTAATTATTTACTCCGATGAAATTTATGATCGTTTGGTCATGGACGGTTTGGTTCATGTACCGATTGCTACATTAGCACCTGATTTATTTGTCGTAACATTGAATGGTTTGTCAAAATCACATCGAGTGGCAGGCTTCCGATGCGGTTGGATGGTGTTAAGTGGAGATAAATCACGAGTAAAAGGGTATATCGAAGGGCTAAATATGCTTGCTTCCATGCGGTTATGCTCAAATGTGTTGTCACAACAAATCATTCAAACCGCATTAGGTGGCTATCAAAGTGTCGATGATTTACTTTTGCCAGGTGGCAGAATTTACGAACAACGAGAATTTATTTACAATGCGATAAATGATATTCCTGGTTTATCAGCCGTGAAGCCTAAAGCAGCTTTCTATATTTTCCCGAAAATTGATACGGCCAAATTTGACATTTATGATGATGAAAAATTTGTTTTAGATTTCTTACACAAACATCATATTTTATTAGTCCATGGTGGTGGGTTCAACTGGCAACAACCCGATCACTTCCGTATTGTTTATTTACCGAAGATGGAAGACTTAAAAACTACAGCAGATAAAATGCGTGAATTTTTAAGTACCTACAAACAAAAATAAAAGAACTACCAAAAAATAGCCTCTAACGAAGCTATTTTTTGGTAGTTCTTGTTTTATCAACAATACTATTCTGCGGTTTCACATGCTTTTTTACTAATAATCATTCGGTTGGTATATTTTTCTTCCATATCAGGACTAGGATTTGCTACTACGATGAGATAAGAATTTTCATACTCCTTCTCCACAAAGCCTGAATAATTTGTTTTTTCCCAAATGAAGTGAACCTTTTTCTCTTCGGCCATACAATAACACTCCTTTTTAATAAAAATGAACCTATTTATTTTCTAAGAAAACCTTAGATAATGTTCTTGCAGTATATTATGCAATAAAGTACAATAAAAGCATAATGCGAATTCGCATATTTTGACAAAATCCCCATTTTGCAAGGAAAATGGCCGATATAAATAGGAGCTATTGTGATGAATTCTTTAGGTGCAGTTATTAAAGAAATTAGAAAAAATAGAAAATTGACACAGAAAATGTTATCAGAAGACATCTGTTCGCAAAGTGTTTTAAGTCGCATTGAAAACAATGAAGAGTTGCCAAACGTCCTCGTAATGCAACAACTTTGTGATCGTTTAGGTGTGACTGTTGATCAGATTATGCGTTACAAATCTGGTGATGTGCATGTTGTTACGTATTCATTTGAAAAAATGGCTGAATATTTTCGCCATAAAAAATATCAATTATTATTAAATTATTTAAAGGAAAATCGTATTGAAGAACAATTGTATTTAGATACGGACTGGCAAAAATATTATTATTATTTAGGTAGTTGTGAATTGTTTGTTCTAAATGATTATGAAAAAGCTATTGCTAGCTTGCGTAAAGGGTTATCTTTCACCTATAAAGCCGATAAATTAAATGTTTCTGATTTAGAGATTCAATTAATTAGTTGTCTAGGTGCCACTTATGGTTACATGGGCAATCGAGTAGAAGCAGAACGATTTTTAAGTTTGAGTATTCATTATTTTAATCAATTGCCAAATGAACGCAGTAATGCAGAGTTAACGAAAATATTTTTTAATTATGCTGATTTCTTATTCAAAAATTATACAGAAAAAGATGCCGAAATTTATGTGGATCAAGGAATTACTTGGGCCCGCAAAAAAAATAGTTATTATTATTTAAGTGAATTATTAAATCTAAAATATTTAGTTTTAATGAGAAAGAATAAACACGAAGAAGCAGAACGTTATCTAAACTTAGCACAACAAATGAAAAATGTGGAAAGTGGCAATCTTTAAAAAATCCTCAGAATTGCTTAAAAGGTCTACACCATTTCTTGACTTTTGTACTGATTAAGAGTACTTTTGAAGTAAGTAAAATAAAGAAAGAAGGATGAAGATGAAAACATTTATCTTTGCAGACAAGTTCTTTTTAAAAAGCGATGTTAAAGGACCTGGTTATTTAGAAATTACGGATGGTATCTTTGGTAATTATACAAAAGATGAACCGCAAGGGGACGTAAAAATTATTCGTGAGGAAGGCAAATGGATTGCCCCAGGTTTAGTGGATACTCATATTCATGGTTACATGAATCATGACGTAATGGATAACGATGCAGAAGGCATTAAAGTGATGTCTGAAGGCTTATTATCTTGTGGTGTAACTTCATTTTTACCAA
Source organism: Enterococcus sp. LX10 (assembly GCF_023539285.1). NCBI lineage: Bacteria > Bacillati > Bacillota > Bacilli > Lactobacillales > Enterococcaceae > Enterococcus > Enterococcus sp. LX10. Next base: position 1,181,917 of record NZ_CP092784.1, read on the forward strand.
CAACGTTAACTTCAAGTAAAGAACGTTTAACAGACGTTGCACGTACGATTGGTCAAGTCTACCAAGAAGTGCCTGGTGCAAAAATTCAAGGGATTTACTTTGAAGGACCTTTCTTTACTGAAGAACATAAAGGCGCACAAAATCCAAGTTATTTTGGAGATCCAGACCTTGATACATTCCACGAATGGCAAGAAGCTTCAGGCGGAATTATTAAGAAAATTGCGTTGGCACCAGAACGTAATGGTGTGAAAGAATTTGTTGAAACCGTTACAGATGAAGGTGTCGTTGTTGCTTTAGGCCATAGTAATGCGACCTTAGAAGAAGCTGATGTGGCAGTTGAAGCAGGCGCTAGCGTTTTTGTTCATGCATATAATGGGATGCGTGGCTTAAATCACCGTGAACCAGGGATGGTTGGTGCATTGTTAACGTTACAACACGTTTTCTCTGAATTAATTTGTGATGGACACCATGTACATCCGCAAGCGGCTGAAGTATTGATGGAAAAAGCGGGCAATGATCACGTTGCGTTAATTACAGACTGCATGATGGCTGGCGGTATGCCAGATGGCAACTACAATTTAGGTGAATTTCCTGTTGTGGTAGCAGAAGGAACGGCTCGTTTGGATACTGGGAACTTAGCAGGTAGTATTTTAAAACTAAAAGAAGCAATTAAAAATGTAGTTGATTGGGGTATTGCAACACCTGCACAAGCAATTATGATGGCTTCATTAGTTCCTGCGATCAGCTGTAAAATTGATGATCAATGCGGCATGATTGCAAATGGTCGTGATGCTGACTTTATCGTATTAGAACCAACCATGGAATTAGCAGCTACTTATTTAGATGGCGTTGAACGTTATCGAGCATAAGACACAAGAAAAAGCTTGCGGAAATTTATCCGCAAGCTTTTTTTATAATTCTTTTGGTAAAATCGCAGAAGTGATTTCTTTGTTCTCGTAGGCAATAAAAAAATCGATTAATTGCTTGTCAAATTGCTCAATATCCTCTTTGTAAAGGGAGCTAGGAATCACAAAGGTTTGCTCCAGAGTGCCTGCTAGATAATCGCCATCTAAACTTTGGGCGACAACTAAAAATTCTTGTTCGCGCCAATGTTCCACATCTGTTTCAGAAATGGTTTCCGGAGAGGCTAAAAATTTACAATTTTCGACAAACTGTTCATCAATTTCTTCACTGAAAGTTAATTCAGCATCCTCTTCTTGAGGTTGAGAGAGGATTGCTTGCAAAAATGTTTGTGGTTTTGCATCGGGTAATGTTTCTTTTAGCTGTTCAAAATCCAATGAAAGTTCCTCCTTATTGTTTGTTTAAAATAGTTACTGAAAAATCAATGGGTGAATTTGTTTTAAGGCTTTTGGCTTCTAAGATGATTTTTTCAGCCAACAAATCGTTTCCGTTATATACAGGTGTCACGCGATAGCGAACGGTTTCGCCGCGATCAAGAGCTGCCCGAATCTGATTTTCATATTTCGTCATATAAGGAGTGTTGACAGGATTCTGATACAAGGTGGTTAAGTTACGTGGATCATCACCGCTGCCTCCCATTTGACGGCCGATTAGGTGGCCACGCGAATGATTAGCTTTTCCTGAAATGAAACCAGCTGGTCGAATATCTTTATTAGCGGAAGTTCCTGTATTGACCATTGCGGGTTTTAATAGCGCATCAGCGCCTGTCGCTCGTTTTAGACGATCTAGTGAATGATAAGTAATCCAGCCGTTTGAGCTATCCTTTAATTCCTCTGCTGAAAATGTGGCTTTACCATTTTCAATGGGTCCAGGATTATCTCCTTTTGGTGCTGGTGTGCTTGAGGGGGTGGTTGTTTGTGGTTGAACATTAAATAAATCTTGTAAAGCATCAGGAACTTTAACGCCAACCGCGCCTAAAATTAAAATGATTAATGCGCCAATCAGCATGATGGTTGAATTAAATGGTGGTTTCTTCTTTCTGTTTGCCATAACGTGCTCCTCTAATTTTATACTTGCAATAGTCCAAATTTAAGTGGACCATCTTTTCTATTATACGTAAATTTGCTAAAAAATCAAAAAAGGCTTTTCTTTGAAAGACTTGTTTTCTCAGATATGTTACTATTTTAATGTAGAAGGGAAGGGATAGTGGATGGCCTATATTGAAGTCAAAAATGAATACAAGCGTTACCAAATGGGAGAGACAACTATTACTGCGAATGACGGCATTTCTTTTGAAGTGGAAAAAGGAGAAGTAGCGGTTATTTTAGGCCCCAGCGGTGCTGGAAAATCAACTGTTTTAAATATTCTTGGTGGAATGGACAGCTGTGATGAAGGGGAAATTATTATTGATGGCACAGATATCGCTCAGTTTTCAGAGAAACAATTAACCACTTATCGACGCAATGATGTCGGGTTTGTTTTCCAATTTTACAATTTAGTCCCAAATTTAACAGCAAAAGAAAATGTCGAATTGGCTTCGCAAATCGTTGCGGATGCGTTGGATTCGACCAATGTTTTACAATCGGTGGGTTTAGGGGAACGTTTAGATAATTTTCCAGCGCAACTTTCTGGTGGTGAACAACAACGAGTAACCATTGCCCGTGCGATTGCTAAAAAGCCCAAGTTACTTTTATGTGATGAACCGACAGGAGCGCTGGATTATGAAACAGGGAAACAAATTTTAACCATTTTACAAAACACTGCTCGTGAAACAGGAACGACCGTCTTAATTATTACCCATAATTCAGCCATTGCAGAAATGGCCGATCGGGTAATTCGAATTAATGATGCGAAAGTTCGTGAAATGACTGTGAATGATCAGCCTAAATTGGTTGCTGAAATTGAATGGTAGGTGCCTAAAATGAAGAAAACAGCGCTAATTAAAACAAGCTTACGTGAAATTAGACAATCTACTACACGGTTTTTATCGATTATGGGGATTATTTTCCTTGGTGTAATGGTCTTTGTTGGTTTGAAAGCTACTGGCCCAGATATGATTAAAACCGCGAATAATTATTACCAGAAAGAGCAGCTTCCAGATGCGCGAATAATTTCTACAATGGGACTGGAAAAGAAAGATTTAACAACACTACAGTCTTTAAAAGATGTCGAAACAGTTGTGCCGCGGTATACAATAGATGCCACGATTGGGCCGCAAAATAATGCAGTAAAATTGTTTGGCTATCGAAAAAATCAAGCAGGATCGGTTAACTATCAAGTAGTTGACGGTCGGTTACCTAAACAAACAAATGAAATTGCATTAGATACATTAGCGAAAACTAGATATGACTATAAAATGGGTGATAAAATCACTTTAAACGATGCAGCGATTAAAGAAAAAGGGCTGACACAAACTCATTTTACTGTTGTTGGATTTATCAATTCACCAGAATATATTGATAATACATCCAGGGGAACCACAACGGTCGGGTCTGGAACGTTAAACTTTTTTGGCGTGGTTTCGGAAAAAGCCTTTGACAGTCAACGGTATCCAGAATTGCTAATCTTATTTCGTTCATTAAAACATCAAAATACGTATTCCTCTGATTATGAAAAGAAAAGAGAGCAGGCCTTGAATCAGGTAAAAGAGGCACTGAAAAATCGGCCAGAAGAACAGGTTGCCGCCCTACGTGATTCGGCTCAGCCGGACATTAACCAAGGTCGACAAGCGCTAGAAACGGGAAAACAAGCGCTTGCGCAGTTGGAGCAACAACTAGGAATTCCAGCTGAGATGCTTGAAAAGCAAAAAGACGAATTGGCTAAACAGGAACAACTGTTGGCTGAAAAAGAAACAGAGCTAGCCAATTTGAAAGCCCCAACGTATTATTATTTTACCAGGGAAGACAATCCAGGATTTTCTGAATATCAAGATAACGCTGATCGGATTTCTTCTTTAGCCACGCTATTCCCGTTGTTCTTTTTCCTAATTGCGGCATTAGTCAGCTTAACTACCATGACACGTATGGTGGAAGAAAAAAGAATGGAAATTGGTAGTTTGAAAGCTTTAGGTTATCGTAATCGTGAAATTGCTTCGATTTTTATTACCTATGCAACGGTTGCTAGCCTAACGGGTGCATTATTAGGATTGGCAGTTGGCTATTATCTATTCCCTAAAATAATTTTTGATGCCTACGGTCAAATGTACAATATTCCTGATTTAGTTACACCGTGGTACTTAAATTACAGTTTATGGGGCATTATTGTAGCCTTAGCTTGTACTGTGGGAGCGGCCTTAGTGACATTAAGAATCGATTTATTAAGTACCCCAGCTACCTTGCTAAGACCCAAAGCGCCGAAAGCAGGCCAACGGATTTTACTAGAACGAATCCGCCCTTTATGGCAACGCATGAGCTTTATTCAAAAAGTGACCGCTAGAAATCTGTTCCGCTATAAACGACGGATGCTGATGACCGTTATCGGAATAGCTGGTTGTATGGGGCTGTTAATTGTTGGTTTTGGTTTACGCGATTCAATTGTGGATGTCGCTACAATTCAATTTAATAAAATCTGGCATTACCAAGCAGTCGTGACTTTTAAAGAGCAAACAACACCTGAAGAGACAAAAGAGTATCAAGAAACGTTGCGCAAACTGGATGGTTTGAATAAAACAATTCCGTTATATTCAGAAATCTTTAAAACGAAGGGCCAAGGTGCACCAACTCAAAATATTACTCTTTATGTGCCACAAGATCCTTCGAAAATGGCTGATTTTCAGTTATTTAATGATCGAGTCACTGGAGAAAAATATTCCCTCAACGATGACGGTGTAATCATTAATGAAAAATTAGCTAAATTATTTGGCTATAAAGTCGGAGATCAATTAAATTTAGAAAATAGTGATAATCAAACCTATCACGTGAAAATTGCCGCGATTGCAGAAAACTACACGGGTCATTTTGTCTATATGACGCCGAAACTCTACCAGACGATGATGAAACAGAAGCCGGAGTATAATACAGAATTCCTACTTTTTGACAAAAAGTTATCCTCAAAACAAGAAACCTCAATCGGAGAGGCGTTGACAAAACAGCCGAAAGTGTTGAACATTACGTTTTTAACTGCGATGAAAGGTTCGTTTGATGATATGCTGAAAAGCCTTGATATTGTCATTTGGGTACTAATTGCTGTTTCTGGTTCTTTAGCGTTAATTGTGTTATATAATTTAACCAACATTAATGTTTCTGAACGGATTCGAGAACTTTCCACGATTAAGGTTTTAGGGTTTTACGATCGTGAAGTCACCACCTATGTTTACCGTGAAAACATTATTTTAACGTTCATTGGTATTATTGTTGGCTGCTTCTTTGGGAAAATTTTGCATCAATATATTTTAGCAACCGTTGAAGTTGATTTAATTATGTTTTCGCCAATTATTCATTGGCCAAGTTATCTGTATTCCGCAGTCATCACCATGTGTTTCACGTTGTTTGTGATGGTCATTATGCATCGGAAATTGAAGAAAATCAATATGATTGAAGCGTTAAAATCAAATGAATAGCACATTTTAAAAACGAGCAGTCCGTAGAAGTTCGATAATTCTAGGACTGCTCGTTTATTGCTGCTTCTTTTATTAAGAAAAAATAGGTCTTAAGATGTATCTTTTGAGATTTATTTGGAAATTACTACTCTTTTTATTTAAAAATTGGTACACTATTACTAGGTTATAGCACAGAAAGGAGTGTGGGAAAAGTGTTAGAAGGTCTACCATTGGAAACGGTTTATTTTTATGCATTAGTGGGGAGCGCGGTCCTCGCTTTTTTACTAATTATTTTTGGGGATGTTTTTAATTTTGATGGACCGGTGGACCCAATGCTGATTATTCCATGGATTGCTTTTACCTCGCTGTTTGGGTACCTTGGGGAAGAATTAACAGCGGTGAATAGTTGGCTTATTTTAATTGTCAGTGGTATTCTTTCAACCATTATTGTTTTCTTCCTAAATTTTTATGTGTTGGTCCCTTTGAAAAATTCGGAGGCCACAATTTCTATTTCGGAAAAAGACATGGAGGGTCGTGTTGCTACTGTGATTACCCCAATTCCTGTCCAAGGAATGGGCGAGATTCAATTGAAGAGTGTCACAGGTTCGTTAAGTCGACCAGCAGCATTTTATGTGCCACAAGAAGTGGCTGCGCCAAGAGGTAGTGAGGTATTGATTATTGAATTGAAAGAACGGGTTTGTTATGTCATTCCTTACGAAGGCAGTCTAAAAATATAGAGTAGGAGAGAAGAAAATGGGGATTTTGTTACCGATTATTATTGCAGTTTTAGTATTATTAATGTTATTAATTGTGTTTGTTTCTAAATATCAGACAGCCAAACCTGATGAAGCGTTAATTATCAGCGGGAGCTATCTAGGCTCTAAAAATGTTCATGTAGACGAAGGTGGCAACAAAATTAAAATCGTTCGTGGCGGTGGTGCGTTTGTCTTACCAGTGTTCCAACGTTCAAATCGAATTAGTTTGCTTTCAAGTAAATTAGATGTTTCTACACCAGAAGTGTACACAGAACAAGGGGTTCCTGTGATGTGTGATGGGACATCAATCATTAAAATTGGTTCGTCAGTTGAAGAAATTGCGACAGCAGCGGAACAATTTTTAGGAAAAACAACGGAAGAATTAGAAAATGAAGCACGTGAAGTATTAGAAGGACATTTACGTTCGATTTTAGGTTCAATGACAGTGGAAGAAATTTACCAAAATCGTGATAAATTTAGCCAAAGTGTACAAGAAGTTGCCAGTGTTGACTTAGCTAAAATGGGCTTAGTTATTGTGTCGTTCACAATTAAAGAAGTTCGTGATAAAAATGGATACTTGGATTCATTAGGGAAACCAAGAATCGCTCAAGTTAAACGTGATGCAGATATTGCTGAAGCAGAAGCCTTGAAAGAAACTCGCATCAAAAAAGCGGAAGCAGAAAAAGAATCACAACAAGCGGAATTGCAACGTCAAACAGAAATTGCAGAAGCTTCAAAAGAAAAAGAATTGAAATTAGCGTTATACAAACAAGAACAAGACATTGCCAAAGCCAAAGCAGACCAAGCCTATAACTTGGAAAGCGCGCGTGCACAACAACACGTGGTGGAACAAGAAATGGAAGTCAAAGTCGTTGAACGTCAAAAACAAATTGAGTTAGAAGAAAAAGAAATTACGCGTCGTGAAAAACAATACGACTCAGAAGTGAAGAAAAAAGCCGATGCAGATCGTTATGCACGTGAACAAGAAGCTCTTGCTCAAAAAGCACGTGAAGTGGCAGAAGCCGAAGCAGAGCGCTTCAAAGTTGAAGCATTAGCCGAAGCGGAAGCCAACAAAACGCGTTTAACAGGTCAAGCGCAAGCCGAAGCTATTTTAGCTCGTGGTGCAGCGGAAGCCGAAGCCAAACAAAAGATTGCTGATGCCTTCAAAGAATATGGTGAAGCAGCTGTGTTAAGTATGGTGATGGAAATGTTGCCACAATTAATGAAAGAAGCAGCACAACCATTGGGCAACATCGACAAGATTTCAGTGGTAGATACAGGCGCAGGTGGCGAAAATTCTGGCGCCAACCGTATTACCAATTATGCAACAAACTTGTTGGCTGGTACACAAGAAACACTAAAAGAAACAACGGGCCTTGACGTGAAAGAGCTAATTGAAAACTTTTCTAAAAAAGGTACCTCAAATAGCGTGAACTATCATGCAGCAGAAGGTTCAGAAAAAGAATAGAAATCAGCCTTTAAGGAGTAGCGAATCGCATTTCGTTACTCCTTAATGCTGCATTGAAACGATAAACGAACAATCTGACAGAGAAATAGCGAGTGCTTGTTTTGTTTCAAAGATTCTGATAACATAGAGTTCTTGGAGGGATAGAGATGTCAAAAAAGAATAAAGATATTGAAGTACGTGTTGAAGAAGAAAAAGCCCAATACAATGGAGCGAACGTTTTAATGAACAAATTATTTATTGGTAAAAAAGAAATCGGTCGTGTCATTCCGCAAAATGATAAAAAATTCATCATTGAAATTGATGGTAAGCAAGAAGGTACAGCAAAAAATCTGGACGAAGCCTTTGAAACAATTATTCGTCAATGGAATTTAAGTGAATAAAAAATAAATAACAATTTTTTTAAAAAAAGGGTTGCTTTTTTCTGGAAAAGATTGTATTATAACTAAGTCAGGTCGTTACAGCGACAATGACTTTTTGGAGGAATAGCGAAGTGGCTAAACGCGACGGACTGTAAATCCGTTCCTTAGGGTTCAGTGGTTCGAATCCACTTTCCTCCATTTTCTTTTTGGGGTATAGCCAAGCGGTAAGGCAACGGACTTTGACTCCGTCATGCGTTGGTTCGAATCCAGCTACCCCAGTTTTCAGAACATTTCTGGTAGAGAGATGTTCTTTTTTTGTATAATTATATAACAAAAATGAGGTAAGATTTTCCTCATGTACAGGCTAGAAAAGTTTTCATTTATATAAGAATATGCTAAAGTATTAAGAAAGAATAGTCTGGAGTTGATAAGAATGAACTTTAAAGAAAAAATTACAGAAATGGTTGAAAATGTTTACGATTTAGCACGCGATGGTAAGTATGATGTCAAAGTTGACTTAATTCCTCGTAAAAAAGGCAACATCAAAAGTGGTGTTAAAGTCACTTCTTCGAGAAATACAGCCCACAATATCAAATGGCGTTCAAAAAACTAACTCGTCTTTAACAGAAACACCGGAGCAGACAACATTATTGTCTACTCCGGTGTTTTTATTTTTCTAATTCGATGCCTAAGACAGTTAAATGACCATTACCAACTAATTTGATAACTAATTGGGCTAAGTGATTGGGTGTCATATCCGTTTCGCTAGTAATCCACCAATGAAGGGTACCGATGAAGATAGAGGTCATGTATTCAATAACAAAATCTATCGGTACGTCAATATCATTTTCGGTAATACGCAACTGCGAAAAAATCGTCGCATATTTTTCTTCGATAATTTCAGCTAAGCGTTTTCGAAAGTGTTCGTTGAAATTATTGTCCATGATAGTTAAGAAGAAAGATTTGTTCTCTTGAATGTTAATGTAGAGCTGCGTCAGAAGTTCTTCAATGTGCTTCACGCGGACACGGTTGCCATTAACCAGTTGTTGCGAATCAAGAATAGCGGTGAAAGCACTAAGCGTAAAGGTGAAGATTGCATCATATAAATGCTGTTTGTCTTTAAAATGAGCATAAAAAGTCGCACGATTAATCATAGCTTCATCAGCAATATCTTGAATAGTCACCGCTTCGTAGCCTTTCGTTTCTACAAGTTTAAAAAAAGCTTCAATAATCATTTTTCTGGTTCGTTGTACTCTAAGGTCTGTTTTCTTTGCCATCATAAATTCCTTTCGAGATAGTCAACATTCGTGGAAACTTTGTTGTTTATCTCACAAAATAGGGTAAATTGCTTGTTGCAAATCATTTAGAACCTTTCTAAAATAGGTATATCTATTATAACAAACAGTTTGTATAATAATCAACAAACTGTTGAAAAATGAAGGGGTATTTTAATTGATGGTTATGAGAGCAGGGATTGATGTTGGGTCAACGACAGTAAAATTAGTATTTTTAAATAAGCAAAATCAGCCTATTTTTACAAAATATGAACGCCATTTTTCAGATGTCAAAGCAGCAACGGAACGCATTTTAAAAGAAGGGCTAGCAAGGATCGGTGCAGACCAACCTGTGACAATGAGCATAACTGGCTCTGGTGGTATGGGGCTGGCTGAGGTATTAGGGATTCCCTTTGTTCAAGAGGTTATCGCGTGTACACGAACTGTTGAAACAATAATCCCAGAAACGGATGTTGCTATTGAACTTGGCGGAGAAGATGCAAAAATCACTTTTTTTGATGGTGCTTTAGAGCAACGAATGAATGGTAGTTGTGCAGGTGGGACAGGCGCCTTCATCGATCAAATGGCTGTTTTACTTAAAACGGATGCCAATGGAGTGAATGAATTGGCGAAGAATTATCAAACTATTTATCCGATTGCTTCCCGCTGTGGGGTTTTTGCTAAAACGGATGTTCAACCTTTAATCAATGAAGGAGCAGCGAAAGAAGATATCGCGGCGAGTATTTTTCAAGCGGTAGTTAATCAAACAATCGCCGGGTTAGCTGCTGGTCGCAAAATTAAAGGTAAAGTAGCGTTTTTAGGGGGACCTTTATTTTTCATGTCAGAATTGAGAAAACGGTTTATTGAAACCTTAGCAATTCAGCCAGAAGATGTTATTTTTCCAGAACAACCGCAACTGTTTGTAGCAATGGGAGCAGCACTTTATTCAGAAGATGCAGCCGAATGTACATTGGAAGAATTAATTCAGCGCTTAGTGAACAGCCAGGCTACTGATTTACAGCCGAGCGACACGTTACCACCGTTATTTAACAGCGCAGAAGATTTAGCAGATTTTCGAGAAAGACACGCGCAAGCCCAAGCAACGGAGAAACCTTTATCTCAACATACTGGCGTGGCCTTTTTAGGGATTGATGCAGGCTCAACAACGACAAAAGTCACATTGATTGATGAAGATGGTCATTTGTTGTTTTCTTTTTATGGTAATAACCAAGGGCAACCTTTAGAAACCACCATGACAGTACTGAAATCACTTTATCAACAACTGCCTGAAGAAGTTTTTATCGGAAAAGCGGCTGTTACAGGATATGGAGAACAGCTAATAAAAAATGCGTTAAAAGTCGATATTGGTGAAGTTGAAACGATGGCCCATTACAAAGCAGCCAACCATTTTCAGCCAGGTGTGGATTTTATTTTGGATATCGGAGGACAAGATATGAAAGCGATGACCATTAAAAATGGCGTGCTTTCCTCCATTCAATTAAATGAGGCTTGTTCTTCTGGGTGCGGTTCTTTTATCGAAACCTTTGCGCAATCTTTAAAATATAATGTGAAGGATTTTGCTTTGGCGGCTTTAGAATCGCAAGCGCCTGTTGATTTAGGTTCTCGGTGTACTGTTTTTATGAACTCAAAAGTGAAACAGGTTCAAAAAGAAGGGGCCTCTGTCGGCGATATTTCTGCTGGACTATCTTATTCAGTCATCAAAAATGCCATTTATAAAGTAATTAAGGTTCGCCGACCTGAAGAGTTGGGAGAAAAGATTGTCTGCCAGGGAGGAACATTTTACAATGAAGCGGTCTTGAGAGCTTTTGAAACAATTAGCGGTCGTGAAGTGGTTCGTCCTTCTATTGCTGGTTTGATGGGGGCCTATGGGGCAGCGCTGATTGCTTTGGACGCTTATGAAATTGGGGAAGAAACCACGCTTCTTTCTTTAGAAGAGTTAGCGGCATTTACCTCTGAAAAGGAATTTACTCATTGCGGCTTGTGTGAAAACAATTGTCAATTAACGGTCACAGTGTTTTCAGATGGGCGCCAATTTATTACGGGAAATCGCTGTGAACGTGGTGCGCGAATTAAAATTAAACGAGAAGAACGCAAAGTGAATTTGGTTGATTATAAGTACCGTAAGTTATTTAAGTACCGACCTTTGCGGGAAAATAAAGCGGTTCGTGGGCGTTTGGGTATCCCTAGAGTCCTAAACATGTATGAAAATTATCCTTTGTGGCATACATTTTTTACTGACTTGGGCTTTCGGGTCGAATTATCGCCACGTTCTAATAAGCAAATCTATGAACAAGGTCTTGAAACGATTCCAAGTGATACGGTTTGTTACCCAGCGAAAATGGCGCATGGACATATTCAAGCATTAATTGATGCGCAAGTGCCAATTATCTTTTATCCTGGTGTTGTTTTTGAACAGCAAGAAACAGTGGAAGCAGATAATCATTTTAATTGTCCAATTGTGCAAAGCTACCCAGATGTTATTCGAAATAATGTGGATGCCATCAGAGAGGGCCAAGTGGATTATCGAAATCCCTATCTTAATTTAGCGAATGAAGCTGCAGTTGCCAAAGTTTTAGCTGAAAATTTTGCTGATTTAGGGATTTCCCTAGAAGAAATTCAAACAGCGCTGCATCATGGTTATCAAGAATTAGCAGCTTTTAAAAAAGAAATTCAAGAAAAAGGCGAAGAAACGTTAGCCATGTTAACCGAAAAAGGCCAGAGAGGAATTGTCTTATCGGGACGACCGTATCACTTGGATCCAGAAATTAATCACGGCATTGCCGAAGTCATTACACAGGAAGGATTCCATGTCTTGACAGAAGACAGTATCTCGCATCTTGGAGACGTGCAGAATTTACGTGTGGTGAATCAATGGGTCTATCATTCTCGCTTATATGCGGCGGCTAAAGTAGTGGCTAAGACGAAAAATTTAGAACTTGTCCAACTGAATTCCTTTGGTTGCGGCTTAGATGCTGTGACAACCGATCAAGTAGAAGAAATCATGGATCGGTCTGGCAAAATTTATACAGTCCTCAAAATCGATGAAGGCGCGAATTTGGGCGCAATTCGTATTCGGTTGCGCTCCTTGAAAGCGGCTGTCAATGAGCGGGAGAAGCAACAGTTTGTTCCGCATATGCAAATGGAAGAGCCAGAGAAAATAGTGTTTACAAAACAAATGAAAAAAACACATACTTTACTGTTACCAATGCTTAGCCCGATTCATCAATCTGGATTAGTCGATGTAGCATTACAAGCTTCTGGCTATCATGTCGTCTGTTTGCCTGCGCAGGATAAAGAAGCCGTGAATGTCGGGTTAAAATATGTCAATAATGATGCATGTTACCCAGCAATTATTTCTATCGGACAACTAGTCGAAGCTTTGGAAAGTGGTCAATATGATTTGGATAATGTCAGTGTTTTAATGACGCAAACGGGGGGCGGTTGTCGCGCAACGAATTACATTCCATTATTAAGAAAAGCCTTAAATGATGCTGGTTTTTCTCAAGTTCCTGTAGTTTCAGTTTCGATGGGTAATAAAGGGGTCGAATCCAATCCAGGATTTAAATTTACGTTGCCAATGATCAAACGCTTAGTAGTTGCCTTTTTATATGGTGACTTATTCGAACGAGTAGTTTATCGAACAAGACCTTATGAAACAGAAAAAGGAATGGTGGATCAACTGCACCAAGATTGGCTAAAAAGAGTGGAAGCCAATGTCCGGAATGGTTCGCTGACACAATTTAATCACTTCATGAAAAAAATTATTCGGACGTTTGATGAAATTCCTTTACAAGAGATAAAAAAACCAAAAGTCGGTGTGGTCGGGGAAATTTTAGTGAAATATTCGCCGACAGCGAATAATGATATTGTGCGTTTGCTAGAAGAAGAAGGTGCTGAAGCAGTTGTGCCAGATATTGTTGGCTTTATGAACTATTCTTTGTACAATCAAATTTGGAAATACGAAAATATGGGCATGTCAAAACAAAGCAAACGTTTAGCAGAATTTGCGATAAAAATCATTGAATTGGTAGAAAAACCAATGGATAAGGCATTGAGAAAGTCGGTCCGTTTTGATGGCATTCATTCCATTTATGATATGGCAGCAGACGCAAGTAAAATTTTATCAATTGGCAATCATACGGGTGAAGGTTGGTTTTTAACAGCTGAAATGATTGAGCTCTTAAAACATGAGGTGAATAACATCGTTTGTATGCAGCCGTTTGGATGTTTACCGAACCATATTGTTGGAAAAGGGGTCGTGAAAGAGCTACGACGTCAATATCCGCAAGCAAACATTGCGGCGGTGGATTATGATCCAGGGGTATCTTTGGTCAATCAGTTGAACCGAATCCGTTTGATGATGGCCACAGCGAACAAGTTGTTGAAAGAAGAAAATGTAAAAAGATAATAACTAATAGAAATTCGTTTAAAAACATTTGACTTGGTCACTTTTTACTGACTAAGCCAAATGTTTTTGTTATAAAAAGAAAGCATGCAACTAGACCAACTTTGATAAAAATTCCAATTCCTCTTTTATTTATCATTTTTTGGTTGTTTATACGGTCTATACCAGTTATAATAGAAGAGGAGATGAACGAAGAGGAGGAAGCGTAAATGGTTCAAAATATACCAATTTATATTCAAATTCACGATAAAATCAAAGAAGATATTGAAAAAGGTGTCTGGAGTATCGGGGATCGTTTGCCCTCTGAGCGAGAATTAGCCTTGAAATTTGATGTTAGTCGAATGACCTTACGCCAAGCCATTCAGACGTTAGCAGACGAAGGGATTTTAGAACGAAAAATCGGTTCAGGAACGTATGTAGCACGTAAGAAAGTTCAAGAAACAATGACAGGTACCACTAGTTTTACAGAAATTACCTTGTCTCAAAATCGCGTTCCTTCTAGTCGGACGGTGTCTTATTTTGTAGCGAAACCTAGTTCTAGTGAGATGGAAAAATTACAACTAGGTCCAGAAGATTCAATTTTACGAATGGAAAGAATTCGTTTTGCGGATGACATTCCGATTTGTTTTGAGGTGGCGAGCATTCCTTATTCATTGGTCTCGCAATATGGCAAATCTGAAATCACGAACTCTTTTTATAAAACACTTGAAGCTAAATCTGGCCACAAAATTGGCCATTCTAACCAAACAATCTCTGCTGTTCAAGCATCGGAACAGATCGCAGAATACTTAGAGATTAAACGAGGTGATGCGATTCTGCGTGTGCGCCAAGTATCCTATTTTGAAAACGGACTACCTTTTGAATATGTTCGTACGCAGTATGCAGGAAGTCGATTTGAGTTTTATTTAGAGAAGTAGAGAAAAAGAATGAATAAAAGATAGGAAAACTTATCAATGTGATAAGTTTTCCTATCTTTTAATTTTTTTTTTGCTAAAGAAATAAATTGTTTTTTTAATAAAATACATGTTTACTTGTTAATTTATCTGACGTTAAAAAATAACAATTTAACAGAATTTATTTATTTTTTAAAATTTTATTTAAATATTTTTTGAATAATTTTTGTTTATCAGTTGTTTTTGTTTTTATTTTGATGGATATTGATTTGGACGGGTTTTTAATGTTGTTTTTAAGAGTTTTTATTTGTTTATTTTATTGTTATATTTATTTTTATGCGAATACGTATATTTTTAAATAGTTGTTGACTATATTTTTTATATATAGTTATAATATTTGTAACAGGTAATAAAACTATAAAAAATGTGGAGGGATTACTTATGGCAGGATCAATTGCTGTAACACCAGAACAACTGAAATCACAAGCGAAAGTATATTCGCAAGCATCGTCTCAAATTCAAGATGCAATTCGTAAAGTGAATTCAATGAACCAACAAATCTCACAACAATGGAAAGGGCAAGCATTTCAAGCGTATCTGGAACAGTACAATCAATTAGAAGGTAATGTCAAACAGATGGAAGAATTATTGATTAGTATTAATCAACAATTAAACAAATATGCAGATACTGTCGCAGAACGTGACCGTCAAGATGCAGGATCATTTGGCTTTTAATTGATCAAAGATTGAAGCGCTAGCGCAATGAATTGCACTAGCGCTTTTTCTAAAGGAGAGAAGATAATGGAAGGGAAAATAAAAAAAGGTATCCCTTTTGCCTTAGCAATTGGAGCAACTTTCTTGTTATTACTTTTTTTCATTCATTTAGGGTTTAAAGATGAGAACGTGACTCGAAGTAGCAAAGATCAGACAACAAAGATGCAGTACGCATTAGTTAATGAAGATAAAGGCGCAAGTTTTGAAGGAAAACGTTATGCATTAGGTTCTGATTTTGTCACATTAATTAACAAAGATACAGCTAATCGATGGGAAACAACGACTCGGAATATCGCAACGTCTGGTGTTGAAAATGGACAATTCGATGCTCAAATTATTATTCCGCAAGATTTTTCGGAGAAACTATTGTCACTGCAAGCTGTTAGTCCAGAACAGGCTTTTGTTGAATACCAAGTGCGAGACGGGCAAAATGAATTGACCAATCAAGCAATTCAAGACAAAGTAAATACTATTTTAAAAGATTTTAACCAACGCGTAATTCAGATGTATTTTTCCAGTATTGTTGGAAATTTGGTTATCGCACAACAAAACGTTAACCAAATTACTGATACGCAGTTGCTGTATCAAAATCAATTAGAAGAAACAATTCAGCAACCATTTAAAGAAATTCCCATGAATTATACGACAGTATTAAGTACGGCTAGTATTTTAGATGAGGACAATAAATTATTTACAACCGAGCAAGAAGCGTTTGTAAAATCAGTACAAACCTTATTAGAAAGCAATAATCAGAGCTTAGAATCAACTAGTAAAACAACGGAAGATACGAAAAAATCAGTGGGCGAGTATTCGAAAGAAGCAAATGAAAAAATAAAAAAATCAATTGCACAATTTAATGAACAGTTTGAGAGACAAAAACAAGAATTGACTAATCAATGGGAAAGTGACACGACAGTATACAAACAACAATTCGATCAACTAAATGGAATGGTAATCAATCAGTTTAGCTCCTTCTATACACCAAGTGAACAAGGAAGCTCAGGGATTTATGTTGACTTTTTATCAGAATCTAAATTATTTCAAGAAACACAAAGCAATCGCATTAGCGAACTACAAAAAGAAATAGCAGAACTACATATGCAAGTAGAACAATTAACTGCGTTAAAAAAGCAAATTGCGGCTACATATTATAATGATCTTGAAGCAACACCTGAGATAGCAACAGACACTCAAATTAAGCAAGCGATTATTCAGTTAATTACGAACGAAAAAGAAAATATACCTAACTTAGATAAAAATTATCAGGAAAGATTGGAAGAATCACTAAGTGAAATTTCTTTTGTAAGTTTAGAAAGACTCGTTAGTGAATTAGAAATGAATAATAGGATTTCAGTTGAACAAGGGAATCTTTTCCGTGATGAGTTACAAATTATTCAGCGATATGCAGAACAGCATGAACTTGATTTCACCAATTCAAGCCGCTTTATGTATTTGGAACCTAAACAACTTCATGAAGATACTATAGCGATTCCACAAGAAAAAGTAACTTTTTCACTAGCGACAAATCAAGAGTCGGTTATTTCATTACGACAAACCAATACACAAAATGGCGAATTGTCATTTCTTTTAGATGATTCAAAAGTTCAAACAATTAAAACATCTTTGAATCAGCAGTTAGCAGGTGCAGGTTACAGCATTGATATTTCAGCAATTACCCCAACACAGCTAACAATTACCAAACCAGTGAAAATACAAGCTGAGATTCCTGAGAATGATGAAGTGGACGAAGAAAATACGCAAGAAGAGTTGGCAGAAGAATCCGAAGAAGAATCTGAAAAAGTAACTGAGCCAGCAAATGATTTGCTCTCACTTCCAGAAAAACTTTCTTTAACAATTGACTTACCAATGGCTTGGCAACTGACACCAGAACAACAAAAAACAGCATTTAATCAGATCAATTATTCTTGGTGGGTAAATAATGAGCTTCAAAATGTACGTTCGTTTGCTGTGTATATTGCAATGGACCAACCATTAGTAACCGATATTCCTGAAATCATGAAGCAATTTCAACTTTTAGATACTGTATCACAACAAATTGTGACTTTATATGGTACGCCTAATCAAAGTCTATCTATTCAAGAGTATGCAGCAATGTTAACCGCTCCTGAAAATCAGGATAAAACAATTGAAGAGTTAGCGGGTGAGACATCCATTTACTGGATGTACGACAATATCACTGAAAACGAGCAAACCATGATGATTACAGATAAATTATTAGACGAATATAAAAAAACAGGAAATCAATTATATCGAGAAACAGATGAACAAATTAATCAATTGAAACAATTAATTGGTACTGAGACAGATCAAAATGCAGACGGACGACCTACAACACTTTACGGAACATTAAATTTAATGACAGTCCCTGAAAAATTATTACGAGAAGCGGAGAAATTAAATACATGGTTTGATGAAGCAACAAAACAAGTCAATGCGACATATGCTACTTGGCAAGAAGCTGGAAAAGTGGGAGCTACTTCTGTAATTGATGAAAGAAATCCACATCCAGAAGAAAATCAAACCACCACTTTAGATGTAGAAACAGAAAATTTAGTTAAAATGATGCAAACGTTAATGCAAACAACGAAAGAAACTAGTCTAACAACAGCTGATTCAGCAGCCAAAGTCAAAGATGTTGCCCCGACTATCAAAGAATTGAAAGCCTCAACAACCAAAGTTCAAGATCATGCGCAAAATATCTTAGCAAACTTAAATGATTCAATTGATGAGTCAAAGAAAACAACCAAAGAAAATGAAGAGTATGCCAAAACATTTGAAAAAGTATTGGCTAATACAAGAGACGGCGGTGCTGATAATCCACGGGTATTTAGTTTCCTTGCGAGCCCAATTCAAGGAGAAGGAATCTTTGGCGAAACACGACAAGTCTCTTTAATTCCCTATTACGCTACCTTGATTGTTAGTATTCTAACATTCGTTATTGCGCTAACTTTCCAAGGCTTTATGAAGAAAAGAACAGTTACTGTAGCGGATGCGTTGGTTGAACCAACCAGAGTTTGGCAAAATATACCAAATCTGTTATTACTCTTGATTACGGTTATTTTGTTTGGGAGTGTCTTTTCACTTCTACTGGTGTTCAATGTATCTCAAATAAATCGATTCGCTTGGTTTAGCTATAGTTTCTTAGTATTTGCTAGCGGTTCCCTTTTGGTTTGTGCTTGTTTACGCCAATTTAAAAAACTTACTTTATATGTTTATGGAGCTATGCTGGGGTTATTTTTCATGTTGACACCTTTATTAGGCATTGCAACAAAGGTAGGCTCATTAAGCAATTGGCTCTATCGTTTATCGCCGCTTCAAAATATCCAAAATGGCTTTACTGCTTTAGTAAATGGCGTACAAATTAGTTGGGTTAGTTACCTTATTTTAATCGTTTTACTTGTTTTAGGTATTGTCCTTAACTTATTTGTACGACCGGAGGAATAGCCATGAGAAAAATAATAAAAATAGTGATTGTTCTAAGTGTTAGTATGCTCTATTTGTCATTGACATCAACAAAAACAAAAGCAGAAGAAGTAGGCACTTTAAAAATAAATAATCAAGTGCTCTACCAAGACAATCAGCAGAAAAAAAACGTAGAAGTGAATTTCATTATCCCAGATTTGTTTTTACCGATAAAAGCAGAGAGAGAAAAAGAAGTCAATCAAAGTAAAGCGAGGGTTGTCAACGAAGCAAAAAATGATGTATTTAGGACAGAACAGAATGCAAAAACATTAGCAGTTGATAAAAAGGTAAGGCCTTTTCTGTTCAAAGAGACGGCAACGGTCACTTCTCCTGAAAGTGTTGAATCTCTTGGGGTTCACCGAGAAATATCCATAAACTTTTGGTTGTACAGTGGTATTTTTTTAGGAAGTATAGTTATTTTATTCGTTGGTGTTTTTCTAGGAAACCGTTTTTCATATCATCGTGCACAAAGCGGAAATTAAGGAGTGAAAGAAACATGAACAAAAGAACATCGATTGGTATCGGCTTACATGTGTCGAATCAAATTATTGATTTGCAAATCCCTAATCAGGTATCAGTTGCACGTTTAAAAGAATTGTTACGCGAATCGTTTGAGTTGTTGCCAATCCGTTTGCCAGCATCATTTGAATTGGTTGTTTTGAATAAACCAATTCATTTAGCTGACAATCAATTAATTGCAGATTATCCATTAGGGAATGGCGACCAACTAGTAGTAAAAGAAATTATAAAGGAGACACATGGATGAGCGAGTTAAAGGATATTTCAGAGACAATCACGTTAGAAGCAACAAAAGAATATGTTCAAGTGACATTACAAGCAAATCAATATCAGTTAGAAAAACTAGAACAGTTTCAACAATTTTTAAAATCAAGTCGTGGATTTTTATCGGGAAAAATAATACAAGCAACGGAAGAAGCGTTAGTGATTCAATACCATAAGGATCAATATATGCAATCCATTTTACAAGCGATAAAAAAATGGATCAATATGAGCGATTATTGTTAGCGCAAAGAGTTCATTATTTGGTTGATTTCTTAGGTACACCGGTCCAACCCTTTATTCATCCAGAAAACATCTATATCTTAGGAGAAGAATTATTAATTGCTCATCGTGGTTTTATGCAGGTCATTGTGCCTTATTCAGCAGATGAAAGAGAATTTTTTAAACAATATCGAGCGCTGATTTTAGCAATCTTACATCCAAAGTATGAGTATGAACAATTGATTCAAGGGAATGGCACCCTGAAAGATACGCTATCTAAACAATTACAAGAGGCGAAAACAATCAATGAAATTGAGCAAATCATTGGTGAACAAGTCATTCGTCAAAAAGCCAAGCGTGAAGCAGAAACCAAATTAGTGAGTAAAAAAAGTTATTTAACCTTTAAATGGGCCAGCTTAGTGTTATTGGCTTTAACGCTACTTTTTGCAACTACAACAGTGATTTATGTCTTAAAAAAATTACCAGCCCAAGAGCGAGTGAGTTTGGCAGAAGCGCAGTATATTTCTAATGACTATGCAAGTGTTACGAAAACATTAAAAGAAGATACACCAGAAGAATTACCGATAGGAGCTAAGTATGTTGCTGCTGTTAGTTCTGTCCAACTAGATAATTTATCAAATGAACAAAAAACAGCAATTTTAAATAATTTATCTCAAAAATCTAGTGAAAATACCTTACTTTATTGGATTTATATTGGCAAAGGAGACTTTGAAAAATCATTAGATATTGCCCAAAATTTAGGCGATAACCAATATATATTACATGCCTATACAAAATTATATGATGCAACCAAAGCCAATAACAAAATGAACGGCGAGAAAAAACAAGCATTGTTAAAAAAATATGAAGAAGCGATTAATAAATACATGAAAATCTTGGGAGGAAAAACGGATGACAACGAAAATCATTAAAAAATTGGTCTCTGTGAATGATCAAATTCATACATCTAGCATGATTTATTTTGACATTTTTTATTTTGGTCCCCAACTTCTTCACCGTCAAATTACGGCTAAAAACCCAAGTGTTTCAATCAATCAACAATTATTTTTTTACGAAAATGAAGAATTATTCTGTAATGGTGAAACCTTTGATTCTGCTGAAAATTTTTCTGTTTTTCCCCACGAAGAATTGATTACTGTCACCACCAATAAACCACAGAAAGATTTTTTAATTGCCTCTGCCAAAAATGCTGCGATTTCATTAGAAACAGATGCCATCATCAATATTACACTAGCACCAGAAACTGGGGAATATATAGCAACGATTTATCCCGGAGAAGATACGATTTACTACAATCATTATTTAGTTGAAAAAGGAAGCTATGCTTTTGCAGTCGGTGATCAATTAGTTGTCAATGGCTTAATCATTGAAGTTCGGGAAAAACAATTAAAGTTAACAAGTCTAGGAGCTACATATTCCCTGAATCCTTGGCAAATTGTAGAAGAGGAGGTTATTCCAGAATATCCTGTCGATTTCCCGTCATTTCGACGAAGTCCACGGATCCACTTGAAGGAGCCAAAAAAACAAATAGAAATTGCTGCCCCAAAAGCCAAACAAACAGAAGGGAAAAATGAACTGTTACGGACGATTGTCCCACCTTTAGGAATGGTAGTTTTGAGTGGCGCAACAAGCTTTTTAAGTGGGGGCAATCCAATTATGATGCTTAGTATGGGCGGAGCGAGTTTATTGACGGCTGGTTTTTCAGTCTCTAGTTATTTCACCAATAAAAAAGAAACAAAGCAAAAGAATATCGAACGGACAAATAGCTACGAACAATATTTAATACAAGAGAAAGCTCGTTTAAGTATCTTGCAACAAGAACAAAAAGAGGCCTTGGAATATATGAATCCTGCCATGAACGAATTAGCCTTAATGACAAAAGAGTATCATGCGCGGATATATGAACGCATGATGACTAATGAAGATTTTTTGACAGTTCGCTTAGGGGTTGGTGAAATTTCTTCAAGTTTTACGACAAATTATCAGTCAATGGAAGATGATTCACTAAGTCAAGAAGCTGAAGAACAATTAGTATGGCCATATAAACAATTAGAAAAGGCGCCGATTGTTGTACCACTAATGGGACAAACCTTAGGATTGGCGGGAACACCTGCTGTTTTAAGGACAGCCATTCAAACGTTGTTATTTCAAGTTTCTGTTTTACATTCCTATCGTGACGTAGAGTTTATTACTTTAGTACCAGAGGAAGATTATCAGAAAGATTGGCATTCTTGGCGTTGGTTGCCACACGTCAAAATCCGCAGTCTGAATTTGCGTGGGATTGTTCACGATCCTCAAACAAGGGATATGGTTTTAAATTCTTTCTATCAAATGATTACGAAACGTCGTCAACAAGTGCGCGAAGCCGGTAATGAAAAAGTTCACTTTCAACCACAGTATATTCTGTCGATTTTAGAGGAAAGCTGGTTGTCAGGGCATGGCTTAAATGAATTTTTAGCTGAAGATATGAGTCAATATGGTGTGACAGTTATTTGGGGAAAAGATGCTTTAAATATGTTACCAGAAACGACAACTACACTGATTGAGTATCAAAGTAGTGAAGCGGCGACTTTAATTAATCAAAATAATAAATATGTGAACCAAAACTTCGTTCCTAATCATTTACCGACTGTTTATCCGCTTGCTTATGCGATTCAGCGCTTGGCGAATTTGCAGCATGTGGAAGTGGAGAAGAATGCTATTCCTGAAGCAATTGACTTTTTAGAATTATATGATGTAAAGGAAATAAAGGATTTAAATGTAACAGACCGTTGGCAAAGAGCCGATACTTCTAAGTCTTTAGCAGTTCCTCTTGGTGTTCGTGGCAAAGATGACATTGTTTACTTGAACTTACATGAACGTGCCCATGGACCGCATGGACTTGTCGCAGGAACGACTGGCTCTGGTAAGTCTGAAATCGTTCAAAGTTATATGTTGTCATTAGCTGTTAATTTTGCTCCAGAAGATGTAGGTTTTTTACCTATTGATTTTAAAGGAGGCGGAATGGCTAACTTATTTGCAAAATTACCTCATTTGTTGGGTTCGATTACTAACTTAGATGGAGCTAGTTCAGCTAGAGCATTACAAAGTATTCGTGCAGAATTACAAAAACGACAACGAAAATTTGGAGAATACGGGGTTAACCACATCAATGGTTATACGAAATTATATAAACAAGGAAAAGAAATTACTGATCCAGAAGAAAAGAAAAGCTATCCAAGTGAGCCTTTACCCCATTTATTTTTAATTAGCGATGAATTTGCTGAATTAAAAGCCAATGAACCGGATTTTATGGCTGAATTAGTTTCAACCGCTCGGATTGGTCGTTCTCTAGGTGTGCATTTAATTTTAGCAACCCAAAAACCAAGTGGCGTTGTCGACGACCAAATTTGGTCTAATTCACGGTTTAAATTGGCATTAAAAGTTGCCGATGCCAATGATTCCAATGAGATCATTAAAACCCCAGACGCTGCTAGTATTACTCAACCGGGTCGTGCCTATTTACAAGTAGGGAATAATGAAATTTACGAATTATTCCAATCGGCTTGGAGTGGTGCTAACTATGATCCATTTGCTACCAGAGAAGAAAAAGTAGATGAACGGATTTGGTTAATTAATCAATTGGGACAATATGAATTATTAACTGCCGACCTTTCCGAAGAAGAAGAAATTTCTGTTAAAACAGAGGATGAGTTAACACAATTAGATGCAATTGTTGAAACAATTGCCAAGTATGCGAAAGAAAGTCAAGCAGTTTTACCAGAGAAACCTTGGTTACCTCCATTAGCAACAGAAATTGTTTCACCACTTTTTAAAACGCAATGGCAAGAACAACGAGAACTTTCTGTTCCTTTTGGTTTTATGGATATTCCAGCAAAACAAGAACAAGTCAATTTCAATTTTGATTTGCACGAATTAAATCATACTGCCTTATATGGTTCACCGGGGTTCGGTAAATCAACAGCTTTGCAAACCCTAGTAATGAACTTTGCTCGTAAAAATACACCAGAACAAGTTCAATTTAATTTGTTTGATTTTGGTACAAATGGGTTGTTACCGTTGAAAAAATTACCACATGTTGCTGATTTAGTCCGTTTAGAAGAAGAGGAAAAATTGGTTAAATTCTTAAAACGAATTCGTAAAGAAATTCAAGAGCGTAAAGATGCCTTTACTGAATACGGTGTTGCTAGTTTAAATCAATACGAAGAAAAATCAGGACAGAAATTACCAGTGATTGTTACGATTGTAGATGGGTTTGATGCAGTCAAAGAAAGCCCATTAGAAGATCCAATTGAATCTGTTTTAAATCAATTGCTACGAGAAGGAGCAAGTGTTGGCTTGTACACCATTATTGCGGTCTTAAGAACAAATAGCTTTAAAATGAGTATGACAAGTAATATCCCAACACATATCGGTTTGTATTTAGTAGAAGAAGATGCGATTCGTGATGTTGTTGGACGAGAAGCTTTGATTCCACAAGAAATTATGGGACGTGCACAAGTGAAATTAGAACAGCCGCAAGAAATTCAAATCTATCTACCAACAGAAGGGGAAAATGATATCGCTCGTTTAAACCGTTTAGAACAAGAAATTGAAAAGATGAACCAAAAATGGGGCGGTGAACGACCGCTACCAATTCCAATGTTACCGAAAACAATCGCTATGGCGAATCTATACAATCATCCACACGCTCAACAAATGCTGGAAAATATGGAGTTCCCTATTGCCTTTGATAAAGAAACGACTAACATAGTGGGCTTCAAACCAACGGAACATGGTTATTTTGTGATTGGTGATGATACACCACAACAAAATGAATCTGTTGAAAAAGTGATTATCGAAGACATGAAGCATTTTAGAGGGCGTGCCGAACGGATTATCTTTAACCATAGTGACCGTTTTGGCGGTTATGCAGATAGCTTTGATACAGTGATCGCAGGAACTGAATATGGAAGCTTTGTCAATGAATTATTACAGGAAATTGAACAACGACAAATGATTAGTGAGTATGAACCAATGTTGATTTATATTCCCGAAGCACAACAATTTGTTGAAAAATCCTTTATTAGTGCTGAAAACCTAAATATCCTACTGAAAAAAGGTAGCCAAGTCGCGATGTATTTTATTTTCCAAACCAATCAAAAATTATTGGAAAACAGTTTTAATGATGCCGATAAATTATTACGTGCTAATATCCCAGCAGGTATGGTTGGTACCAGACTCGCAGACCAAAGCTTTGTTAAAACGAAAAGTGATTATAATGAACCTGCCGTGGAATTGGATGAATCTCATTTCTTTGAAGGTCGAACAGCAATGCGGGTGAAGTTAGTAAGTGAATAAAAAGGAGTGGAATTATGAATAATGAATTGTCAAAATTAATTGATATGAAAAAGAGCGAAGAAGAAATTGAAACAAATCATTTTATTATCAAAGATAACATTTTAAGGTTTGATCATCTAACTTTACAATTAAGTAACATTTCCAGAATATATGCTGGAACTAAGCGGATGAGAATTCCTGTGATGGCGATAAGCATTTTTGTTTTAGCTTTTGGAACTATTCGGTTTGAAGGATTACGTTGGATTAGTTTAATTATTATGGGATTGACAGGATTGTATATCTATATGGTTTATCAAAGACATCAAAGTAATAAAGAATATTTAATCTTTCAACTAAATTCTGGAGATAATTACTCCCTTTATTTTCAAGATGCTGAATTTTTAAACAAAGTCCGTAATGCAGTTGAAGCAGCATTCAATCACAAAAATGTGTATTCAGAAATCAATATTGCGGAACAAAAAATTATTCAAGGAAATCACCATGTGATTCATGGCAACCAGGCCAACCTAAACACAGGGATTCAACAAGGCAATACAATGCATTCGAATAATCATGAAGAACATTCGTCAACTACTGTTGGGGATATCACAGATAGTACTATTCATCATTCGACATTTGGCAACCAGAATCATCAAAAAAATGAACAATCTGTTTATGATTGGCCGGTACTTGAAGCTAATTTTAAAGCAGTCATCACTTCATTGAAAAATGAAGACGAAACAAAACAAGTCAACAGGCAAGTGCTAAAAGCTGTTGAAGAAAAAGACGCAAAACAATTTGAGACAATCATTAAAATGAATCGGAAAATTTTTACGTCTAATCTATTTTTAAATACCGCTAGTGGTGTATTGGCTCAAGTGATTTCAACGATTTTAGGGATTCGGTAAAGGAGGAACCTCATGAGTGATGAAGCAATAAAAGCGCAAAAAAGAGCACTGGCAGCCGGAAAGCGTGCTGAAGCCAGTCATTTAAGTAGTCAGGTCAACACGGCACAAGCCAACAAAAATCAAATTGATCAGAAAATTCGAGAATTAGAAAAAGCAATTCGTGAATTAAGTCGAGAGATTCTTAGTATTCATCAATTGAAATCAACCGTTTCTAGTCAGTTAAAGAGTATTTCTGGAAGTAATTTTAAAGGCACACGACGGAATAAGTATAATGAAAAAGTTAGAAAAGTAGATAGTGATTTATCAAAATATGCCACAAAAAATCAAGAAAATTTACAAACATTTCAACGGAAATTGTCTAACTTACAAGAAGAAGCGCAACGTGAAGCCATGACAATCAGTTCATTAAATTCACAAATTTCGGCACTATTATCAATAGCAATGAGTTTGGATTCTTAATAAAGGAGTGAAAAAAATAATGAAAAGCGGTGTAAATTTATCGGAATGGATGCAATCTGTCAATAAAGCAAACAGCACAATTTCAGGAATTGGCAAAATGAAAACTGTATCTTTTTCTCAAACAAATGCGCGACCTTTTACAGAATTCAAAACAATGATAGAGCAAATCAATTCTTCTCTAGAAAGTTACAAAGAATTTGCAAAAGGAAGCACCAATAAAATGATTGCTGCCGGAAAAAATAAAGCCAATGATGATAAAGCGGGAGCTGCTACTATGAAAATTAGTCAATAAGGAGTGAAGAAAAATGAATCAACAACAAAAGGAGTTGTGGGTGGCTACTATAGAAAGTAGTAACCTGACTGGAGAAATAACAAAGGACACCATAAACGAACTCGGTTTAATTTTGGGCGGTCAACCCCAATTAGCTCAAAATATTTATCAAAGTTTCCTCAATCAAACCACAAGTTATGAACATAAACCAAGAATTGGCGCGATTATTCATATTAGTTTTGATTATGAAGAGGAAAGAGTCACTTTTGCTTGGTTAAAAAAACAAGTTGTATTGACCGTGCCACAATTTAAACGATTTATGGGTTTCGTTGATACAATTTTTACAGAAATCTATCCAATTGGAACCATTGTCGAATTAGATGAAGAATTATTAACCGAAGATGTTAAAGCGCTTTTTACTACAGATGAATTAGGTTTATTTGTTTCTGTTCAAGGGAGAAAATTAACCATTCCAGAAACGCAAATGATGATTGATTACGTAGGAACTTTATGGCCATTTGGATTACAAGCAGAGGTGGAGCCAATTTATTTTAACTCGGTCATGGTAAAACGAGTTATTTCAGAAGGGCCTACTAATGCATATGAGGAAAAGTTTACTTTTGAAGTTTTGAGAAAACAATTGGTGCAAGATGAAAAATATTCGTGTACGTATGTCTAATGAGGAGGTGGGCAAATGAAAATTAATATGCGTGAAGTAATGGAAGCTAAAAACAAAATTACTTCTTCCAGAAATAAACTACAAGCAGAAATCAATCGTGCCAAAAGCGATTGGAAAACAGTCCAAGGAAGTGATGCTTTATCTGGAAAAGTCAAAACAGCTATTAATGGTGAAATTGGTAATTACCAACTACCGATGCTAACCAATTATTATGATCTTTTACATACAATAGCACAAGAAATGGAAAAAACAATTAGTGATTTTAAAGCTAGTGTGAAGGAAAATAGTGAATCAGCCATCATTGATACAGATGCCTTAAATGAAGCAAAAGGAAAATTTTCAACACCGTTATCAAATTTTGCGAAATTAGATAAGAAAATTAGCAACATCTACAGTTCTGTAGCACATATCGTCCCTATTTCCGCACCATCCAATCAATTTAATAAAAAAATGGAAGAGGCTAAGAAAATTTTGACGGAAACGCTGAAAGGCATGGACACTTTTAACGGACGCAAAGCAGGCAGTGCTGTCAAAGACAAACTAGCCCAACAATCCAGCCAAATCACGAACGTCGGAGGATTAAGCTATAGCAATCCCAAATCATTGGAAATATTTACGGATAAAACATTTAAAAATGAAATAAAAGAAGCGCATAAAAAAGTCCAGGAAGAAGAAAAAGATAGACTTGCTTTTGAAAAAGACCATCCAATTTTAATGGCTATGGATGGTAATTTAACAGAAGAAAAGTTAGACGAACTAGATAAATTAATTAATCATGCGATAGCAAAAGGCGTTGTTTCAGGAAAAAAATATATAAACCATATGAAAAAATTATACATTTCTAGTCGTATCAAACGTCTGCCAAATGGAAAATTGGTAATGAGACGAGCAAAAGGCTGGCTAAAAAAATTAGATCAATTAGCAGATATTGATGATTATGTGCCAAAAGGTCATCGGTCATTAAGTATCACTGCATCGGGGACCGCAAAGGAATTTACTAAACTAGGAGATAAATTATTAGGCAAATTAGATTTAGTAGATAAGAAGTCTATTCTAAGAGAATCTGGTGAAGCTTTTAGTAAAGCAAGTATTAAAGGGGTCGCAAAGGGAACTCTAAAATCAATGGGGAAATCGTTAAAGAAAGGATTATCTTTTGGCGTTAACGGTGTTGTGAAAGATGCCAAAGCATTAATTAATGCAAAAGGTGCAGGAAAAATTATTCCCGGATTAAACATAGCGGCAGGTGCTGTGGAGGTTGTGCAAGGAATAAGCAAGAGTGAAAAACAGGCCAGAAAAGACGGATTGAAAGGGCAAGAAATTACCGCAAGTAAAGTGGGTGGTGCATTGGTGGATGTCGGGAAAGTAGCAGTGACAACGGCGGCGATAGGAGCTGTATCGGCGGGTGTAGCTACATTTGCACCAGTTTGGGCTGTTGTGGGGGCAGGGATAATAGTTAGCCAAGGTTTAAACTGGGCTGATAAACAAATGAATATAACAAAAAATATAAAATCAGGAGTTAACTCTATGATAAAAGGAGTATCTGGATGGTTCAAATAATATCTAATTTTATACCAAAATTTTATGAAAAAAATAGCAAAAAGAAATATACTATAAAGTCTTTTTCGTCAATGTTGGTTTGTTATATAGTGTTTATCACAATTTTTTTGTTAACTTATTGGTCAGGAAATAAAGAAAAAATATATAATCGTCATACAATAATTTTTGCTAATGTTCAATTAGGGATACTTATATTTTTTGTTGTATTAATAGTAACGGGTACAGTCGTATTTAAAAGTAATCAAAAACAAAAGTATATAGTAATAATTCCGTATATCTCATTGGTAATGTTGCTACTTCTCACAGTATCATATTTCTCGATCTTACTAAGTAATCCTGTTGAAAAATTTATTGTTGGTGAATTAATGGTTTTATTACTTTGGATATTAGGGATAATCATCAATAGTATATTAGTGTATCTCTCCCTAAAAAATAATAATTTTGATATCAGAGATAAGTATGCAAACTATTATATCAATTGTTTATCCATTTTAGCTATAATAGGTGCCATGGCTTCTACTGCATTGGATAATATTAATCTTTTTTATTTAGCATTGGTAGTAATGGTATCAGCCTTGCAATTTGCTTTAACTTTTCAAATACCAAGAATATTACAATATTGGAAAAAAGAATCAGAAAAAAATGAAAATACATCTGTATATGGGAATTCAATTGAAATGATGAAGAACAAGAGAACCAAAAAATAACTATATTTCTTCCAGAATTAAACGAATGTCAGACGGCACTTTAGTCATCAAAAAAGCCGGGAAATGGTTGAGTAAGTTTGATAAATTAACTGGCATTGATAACGATATGAGAAAAGGCAAAGACTTTACTTGACTCCAAGCACGCAAGGAGGCTTAAAACCAGCCTTCAAAGATTCAGTCAAAGGAATTGGTAGGGATTGAAAAATTTAAAAATAGATCGATTTTAGGAAATTAATTTAATGAAAAGAGGGAAAAAGATGATTGAAAAAGTATCATTGGAAATGAACAATTTAGTGTATATTGAAAAACGAGCAACAACAGATCAATTAGTGGATTTAATTTTACAATCAGAAGAATTAACTTATGAAGAAGGTTTTTATAAAAATGGACCAACAATGATTGAACTAAAACCAACTGAATTAAGTGAAGAACAACAAACGTATAAATTTTATATTCCTGTGAATGAGCCAGTTGAAAGTGGCGAGATTTTTACTGTAGAAAATATTCATTATGATCATCTAGTTCGTAAAAGAATTCCTTTTGATGATGAACTTGGTGCTAATATTGAGGAAATGACGGATTACTTGCTGGAACAAAAGATTGAATTTGACGATAAATTATTGTTGGTAATGACCTTAGTTTATGATGAATATTGGGTAGATGTTTTAATCCCAACAAAAGAGTAGGTGAAAAAATGAGAAAAACAATTGGCTATAAACAATCATTACATTATCAAAATGTCATCAGTCGTTATTATGTAACGACTTCAGAGGAGATGGGTCGTTGTTTAGAAGATGCTTTGGAAACAATTTTTGAAGCAGATTATTCTTTATCAGACAGCTTTTTCTATTCAATGAATTCTGACATTCGTGAAGAAGAATTGCTGATTCAAGTTTTTTTACCTGTCAATGAAGAATGGCAAGAGAATCTTCCAGCAGAATATCGTTTCCAATCTTATTTTCAGGTGAACAATATGTTAGCAACTAGAGCAAAAGGCGATAAGCTATCTGAATTCTCTAAAGCATTAGAAGAGTTAATCACTATAGTTGTTCAGGAAGATTTGACAATTGTTTCACCAATTTTCTATTGTCCGCAAGTAATAGATAATAAGGTATACACTGATTTGATGATTGGTGTTAAATAGTTTTGAACTGATTAGAGTTTTGTTGTAAGGAAAGAGGAGAGAAAAGTTTGAGTTTGCTTATAAATGAGGAAGAGATATTTGAAGTGAGACTGACTAAGGCAGATGGGTACAAAAAAATTGGTATAGGGCTAGGTGTTATTTTTGTCACACTTAGTTGCTTGGTATGGTTTTACTTTCCACTCTATAAAAATCCAGTGACAAGTAATATAATTTTTTTGTTTTTTTAACAGTAGTGGCTATACTAATCAGTGCTTTATCCTTACTTAAATTAATATGTATGTTTGCTTTTTTGATAATCGAAACCGGGATTGATGAGACTAAGTATATCAGAAAATATGGTGGCATTTTATATAGAATGGACAGTCATGGTTTGTCATATCATGAAAAGGGATTTCTAATAGTGCGTAGTTGGTCGGAGGTCATTGATGTAGGACTTTTCAGACAAATGGAAAGGGAGGTTATTTATAATTATCAAATAAAATTTAGTGATGGTGATAGACACACTTTTGATTTAAGAGGGAATTATCCAACGATAGCATTCAAAGAAAAAATTGAAGAATTCTGGTTTAAATACAATAGCTAAATTAATCTTCATTCCCCCTCCTAGAAAACACAAAACCATGGTACAATAACTTACGTAATAGACACACCTACTCCGAATGTCAA
The DNA here is from genome assembly GCF_023539285.1 of Enterococcus sp. LX10. Taxonomy (NCBI): domain Bacteria; kingdom Bacillati; phylum Bacillota; class Bacilli; order Lactobacillales; family Enterococcaceae; genus Enterococcus; species Enterococcus sp. LX10. The sequence goes on from NZ_CP092784.1 coordinate 1,213,540, forward strand.
AAAAGGGCAGAAAAGTAGACAAGAAATTGTTTAAGGAGTAAAGTAAACTTACTTAAAATTTTGGGGGAAATAAAATGTATGATGTAATTATCATTGGTGCCGGTCCTGCTGGGATGACGGCAGCACTTTATGCATCACGGTCCAATCTTTCTGTATTGATGATTGAACGCGGTGCGCCTGGTGGGCAAATGAACAACACTGCTGAGGTAGAGAATTACCCAGGCTTTGATTCTATTATGGGTCCAGAATTGGCCTATAAAATGTATGAAAATGTAGAAAAATTTGGTACGGAAAATGCGTATGGTATTGTGATGGGCATTGAAGACCACGGATCCTATAAAGAAGTGATTTGTGATGACAAATCTTATGAAGCTAAAGCGGTAATTATTGCAACAGGCTGTGAACACCGAAAATTGGGTGTAAAAGGCGAAGAAGAATTTGCTGGCCGTGGTGTTTCTTATTGTGCCGTTTGTGATGGTGCTTTCTTTAAAAATAAACGCTTAGTAGTCGTTGGCGGCGGCGATTCTGCAGTTGAAGAAGCAATCTATTTAACGCAATTTGCTTCTGAAGTAGTGATTGTTCACCGTCGTGATGAATTGCGTGCGCAAAAAATCATTCAAGATCGTGCCTTTGCAAATGAAAAGATTTCCTTTGTTTGGGATACAGTTGTCGAAGAAATTGTTGGCAATGAAATGGTCGTGACAGGTGTGAAAGCCCGGAATGTCAAAACAGATGAAGTTTCTGAAATTGAAGCAAACGGCGTGTTCATTTACGTGGGGCTAGATCCATTAACAGAACCATTTAAAAAAGCTGGTATTACGAATGAGGCTGGTTGGATTGAAACAGACCAAGAAATGAGAACAAAAATTCCTGGTGTTTATGCCATTGGTGATGTCCGTGAAAAAACATTGCGTCAAATCACGACAGCGGTCGGTGAAGGCGGTATTGCTGGACAACAAGTATTTAACTATATTGAAGAATTAAAATAAAAAAATGCTTTTGCCTTTAATAATAAAGGCAAAAGCATTTTTTAATAGGTTCCTTTAATGCCAAAATAAGAGCCGCGAATGGTTCCAGCTAATTTTGATTTTTGACGAGCAAATTTGAATTTTCCTTCAAATTCTGCAGGAATTGCCATACCGTCTGAAAGTTTAAACCCAACGGCGCGTTTGCCTTCATCAGCTAATGTGTACATCACGTTAACTGCTAAGCCGTTTTCATAAAATACATAGGCCATTTTTATGCCATCTAAAGTGAAAGAAGAAATTTCAAGTGGCTTGTAAGGGAAATGTAATTCTCGTTCTAATAAAATTTTTTCAATCCAGGCCAATGTTTCTGGAGCTTCAGAGGCAGGGACGGTCGTAAAGCGATGTTTGTATTTATTCCAAAAATAGCGAGCTTCATTCGCTCTTAGTCCAGCAAGAGCAGGTGCCACTGGTGAACTTTCTAAACCAAGAGTGGCTACTTCTTTAAAATCAACTGTATAAACCATGAATTGATACTCCCATCTTTTCTTTTAAACTAAGTATAACGGTAGCAGGGGTAACGAACAATTATTATTGCTTAAAAGAATGAAATTAGGACAGAACGATCGGCTTCAGAAAATGTTAAGCTTTCCGAAAGCGTAGGTTCTGTCCCGAAGAGTATTTTAAGATTTGGTTATTTAGTGATAAGTTATACGCTTGTACTTATTTATTGGCATCTAAGGTAACTTTTTCATCTGCCGTAGTCGTTTTAACATCTACTGTATAAACAAGTTTGTTGTTATTTTTGGTTAACTTCCAAGTCAAAATACGTGGAGAAAGTCCTCCAACTTCTTTTTTTGCTTTGGCTAAGACGTCGTTAACAGCGCCTAATTCTTTGACTTCAGCAGCTGAAAAGGCTGTCTCGTTTTTGCCAAGTTGATTTGCTTCAGTATTTTTGGTGACTTTTCCTGTTTCAGGATTCACGTAAAGTGTTTCTGTATCGTTGGTAAAGATATAGCTGTAGTCACTTTCTGGTTTTGTATCAAATTGGACATTTACTAATGGTTTGCTGTTGCCAGCTTCTTTTTCGTAGATTTCAGCAGCTTGCTGCAAACTAACTTTGTACTTAGTATCTGTGACAGCATCTTTTCCTATGCCACAACTAGCTAAAATAAAAATAGCTCCTAAAAGTGAAAAAAATAGTAAAAATGGTTTTTTTAACATGAAATTACCTCGTTTCCTTTTATTAAGTATTCACAATCACTTAGTATACGGAGGTTTTATAAGAAATACAAATAAAAAACAATCCTTTAAGAGAAATTAAAGGATTGTTTTTTTGTTATTTATTCTGCACGTAAAGCAACTGCCGCATCTTTTTTCGCTGCCATTCGGGCAGGAATATGGCCACCAATCATGGTTAAGATTGTGCTAATTACAATCAAAATAATCCCGTGAATTGGATTTAAGGTGGCAACATTTTCTAAATCAGTCAGGTTATAGAGTACTGCGTTAATCGGAAATGTTGCGAGAAAAGCAATCACAACACCAAGAATGCCAGAGGCAACACCTAAAATAGCAGTTTCGGCATCAAACACCCGGGTAATATCTTTTTTACGAGCTCCTAACGCTTTCAGGATACCGATTTCTTTGGTTCGCTCAATGACAGAAGTATAGGTGATGATTCCAATCATAATCATACTTGTAACAAGGGAAATCCCAGCAAATGCAATCAGCACATAGGTGATGGCATCCATTAAACCACCTGTTAAGCGGGTCATTGTTCCAGCTAAATCAGAATAGATGATTTGGTCTTTTTTATCTTTTCCTTTGTTATAAGCATCTAAATAATCAAGAATTTTATCTTTTGATTTGAAATCGTTTGGATAAATCATAATACTTGAAGGAATTTCATTCGCTCCTAAATAAGACAACAGGTTTTCTTTCGCGGAAGCATCTAATGTTTCGTTAGTCATAACGTTAGTATTGCTGGCTTCTTGCGCTTTAACAATGTCAGAGGTTTTGTTTTTGGCAATCATATTAGTTGAAAGTGCATCGCTATAAGCAATTCCAGGTGCTAATAGATTCATTGTTGAAGAATCTTTAATTCGCAAAATCCCTGAAATTGTTAATTCAGTATTTTCTGGGTTATCGTAAACAGCTTGCAAATCTTGGTTAGGAATGAAGTTGCCTGTCGGTAATTTGGTGTAAAATGCATTATTATTGGCTAATTTCATTTTTGTGCCAACAATGTCTGAAAAGGCAATCTTTTGATTATCTTTCACGTCAAAGCCAAGATTTTTTAAAGCATTAATATTGGTGGTATTGTTACTATCGACGATTAAAACGACATCGGTTTCTTTTTCTGGATAATTTCCTTCAAGCAACGAGTAATTGTCTTTTAAGAAATTGTTTTTTCCATTTTCTAGTTGTTTAGGAAAAGCAGAAACGCCGACGCCAGTTTGGGCAGCCATCATAGAAGCCATCGCGTTTGATTGGCCGTCGGGCGCATCGTTTGAAAATTTGACAGTTTGTGCTTTCCCGTTGATTTCTCTTAATAAGTTCATATTGACTAGACGAGTATAGCCGATATTATTACTTAATTCAGGATCAATGTGATTGACATAGTCAATAAACTTTTGATCAATTAAATTCGTGTGTTGCGCACGGTCCGCATCGCTAATTTTAGCAGTCACTTCTTTTTCTTTCGGGAAGGTCCCTTTTTTGTCCTGATTATTGAAACTTTCTGGATCTTGATCTGTCGCTATTTTAGAAATGGTAATCGGAAATTGCGCTAACGTTTCCGACTGAGTTTTATCAATTTGTTTCTGGAATCCTGTTGAAAGAGAAAGGACAATCGCGATACTGATAATTCCGATACTTGAAGCAAAGGCGGTTAAAAAAGTTCGCCCTTTTTTAGTGCGGATATTATTAAAAGACAAACGCAGCGCAGTCGTGAATTTCATTTTGGTGCGTTTCAATTCGAAAGGTTCTTTTTTTTCATGTTCAATATGAGGACGCGAGTCATGACGAATTTGGCCATCTGAAAATTCAATAATTCGATCAGCGTATTCATGAGCTAATTCAGGGTTGTGGGTCACCATAATGACTAATTTTTCTTTCGAAAGTTCTTGGATAAGTGCCATAATTTGCAGACTGGTTTCTGAATCCAATGCACCAGTTGGTTCATCACAAAGTAAAATATCGGGATCATTAGCTAAAGCACGAGCAATGGCAACCCGTTGCATTTGACCGCCAGATAATTGGGAAGGTTTTTTATGGATATGGTCCTTCAAACCGACACGGATGAGTGCATCTTCGGCTTTTTGGCGTCTTTCTGCTTTTGAAATACCACTCAGTGTCATACCAAGCTCGACATTATCCAAAATCCCTTGATGACTAATTAAGTTGTAACTTTGAAAAATAAAACCAATTGAGTTATTCCGATAAGCATCCCAGTCGGCTTCTTTAAAATTTTTTGTTGATTTGCCGTTAATGATTAAGTCACCAGAATCGTAATTGTCCAATCCGCCAATCACATTCAACATCGTCGTTTTACCAGAGCCGCTGGGACCCAGAATGGCTACAAATTCTTGTTTTCGAAAAGCGACAGAGACGCCATCTAAAGCTTTAGTGGTCGTTCCGCCGACAGTATAATATTTTTTTATCTCTTTGAGTTCTAGCATATTTTTCGCATCCTTCTTCCAATTTATCAACAACACAACCTTAAGTTAGTGTATAACGTAACATAATAGTTAACAAAAATCAATCATTACCATTTGATAATCAAGTGAATTTAGTATACACTAGGTGGGAAACGAGGGAGAACATATGGATAAAGAGAAGCATTCATCAAATTTAGATATTAGTGTCTTTACTGAAATTTTTTCATATATGAGCCAATTGCTTTTTAAAGACCTAGACTTGGAGGATCTAAAATTAACAAAGTTAGACATGTTAATTTTATTAATTGTGGCAACGAATGAAGGAATCAGTATGACAGAGTTAGCCAACCAAGTAGGAACGTCGAAAGTTCAAGTGAGTCGCTCTATTGCGGGGTTAGAAGAACGAGCGATTGTTCAACGTCGCCATAATCAGGAAAATCGCCGCGTGGTTAATGTTTATACGACAAAAGAAGGCGAGAAGCTCTTTAAGCAAAAAGAAAATCAAGTAAAACAGCAACTATCTGAAACACTTAGTGTTCTTTCGTTAGAGGATTATCAAGAAGTCAATCAACACTTTTTGGCGGTCATGAAAATTTTGTCCAATTATCAAGCGCTACGAAGAAAAACGTGTAAGGAAAACAACGCCAAAAAATAAAAAACATCGTTTGGCTATAAACCAAACGATGTTTTTTCTAGCCTTTGACAGAGCCAGAAGTCACGCCTTCTACATAGAAACGTTGCATTAATATAAATAAAATAGTAATTGGAATGGCAATTAGCACACATCCAGCTGTAAAAGCCATGAATAGTGAATTAGCTGTTGATTTGGTCATCATCGAAAAGAGACCAATCGCAACGGTGTAATTTTCAACTTTATCACCCATAATAACTTTTGCGAAAATAAAATCCATCCAAGGGCCCATGAAGGCGGTTAAAGAAGTATAGACAATAATTGGTTTCGACAATGGCAACGTAATTTTTGTGAAAATTTGCCACTTGTTGGCACCGTCAATCATAGCCGACTCGTCTAAAGCCATCGGAATGGTATCGAAGAACCCTTTGGCGATGTAAAAACCTAGCGCCGAGCCTGCAGAGTAAACCAGAATTAAAGCGAATAAACTTTCAGTTAAATTTAAGGCTTTTAAAATATAGTAAACGGCAATCATACTCATAAAACCAGGGAACATATTTAAAACGAGCGCCACTTTTAAAAATGGTTTTCTTAAGCGGAAACGCAACCGTGACAGCGCATAAGCCATTGCGATTGTAATAAAAGTTGATAACAGACAGCTTGCGATGGAAACGAACAAGGTGTTCAAAAACCAACGGACAAAGGGGAAGTTGCCAGTCTGATTTGTTAATAATACTTTATAGTTTTCTAAAGTGAATGTCTTGGGAATGATATAGGGAACAAATGCACCGCCTTCGCCACGAAAACTTGTTAAGATAATCCACACAATAGGGAACATCCAAAAAACTGCTAAAATGGTTAAAATGATGTAAACGCTGGTAAGTGCAGTGCGTTGTTTTTTCTGGTAACTTTTTGCTTTAGCCATAAGTTACGCCTCCTTAAATGAATTCGTCCGTGTATAGGCAATTAAACTGAAGACTGCGGAGAGAATGAAGATTAAAATACCAATCACAGAGGCTAAATTGTAATCCATTGTATCGACAGTCAATTTGTATAACCAGGTAACTAAAAGGTCAGTTGAGCCTGCACCGTAGAAGTTAGAATTGGCTGGCCCACCACCTGTTAATAGATAAATGACATTGAAGTTATTGATGTTGCCGATAAACTGTTGAATTAGCGCCGGGGTCATCACAAATAGAATTTGTGGAAACGTAATACTTTTAAAAATTTGCCATTTATTGGCGCCGTCAATTCTAGCAGCTTCGATTTGATCTTCAGGGAGATTTTGGATAATCCCTGTAGAAATTAACATCGTAGCAGGAATACCAATCCACATATTGACAACAATAATGGTTAATTTTGCCCAATTCGGATCTGTTAAGAAGGGGATAGAAGAATCGATTAAGCCCCAGTTTAACAACAGAGCATTGATAGGTCCGGAACCATTTAAGAGGTTTCGCATAATTAAAAGTGAAACAAACGGAGGTACGGCCATCGTGATGACAAAAATAGTCCGCCAAAATGCTTTATATTTTAAGCCTTTTGTATTGATAAGCAAGGCTAAAATGATTCCAAAAAAGAAACAAGTTGCGGTTGCAAAAACAGCCCAAATCAAGGTCCAGCCAAGTACTGGAAAGAACGTTGAAGCCATATCGCCTGTGATTACATTACCTAAATTTGCCAATCCAACCCAAGTAAAAAGGTTTTTCGGTGGCAAATGGTTATGGTCGTAGTTGGTAAAGGCAATGGAAATCATATATAACAACGGCAAGATGGTAAAGAAAAGAACGCCTAGTAAGGGAATCGTCATTAAAGTTGCATGGAAACGTTCGTTTAACAAGCTACGTAAATCATCCATAGTTGTTGGAATTTTTTTGCCGGCTGTCTTTAATTCATATAGGTGACGGGCGCTTTTTAAATTGATTACATATAAAATGATTAGCGATAAACAGACTAAAATTGCTGCAATTCCGAATAATAATAAGAGCATTGAATTATCGCCTTCTTTTAGAACTTCAATCCCTAAAGAATCATCATATACTAATCCTTGCTGTTGGGTCCCTAGTGTTCCTAGCATCATTAATGCGTGGAAACCATTGCGGATTAACCAATAGATAAAGCCAATTTCAGCTGTTAAAAAGATGATTCCCTTTAACCACTGCTTGTTGGCGAAGTTTGCAGCACCCATAACTAAAAAAGATAGTTTTGTAGCGAAGTCGCCTTTTTTAAAGACCTCTCGAAATGACGTCTGGGCTTTCTTTTTCTTGAACATCTTCGTTCACTCACTTTCTACTTAAATAAAAAAGATAGAGGAAATGGGACAGCAGATTGAAGCTCGTCCCATTTCTTTACTCTTTTTATTCTTTTGCTTCTTTTGATGTGTCTTGGACTAATTTATCTAATTTTGCTTGATAATCCGCAGGTTTGATATTGCCTTTGTACGTATCATTGATCACTGCATCCATCGCAGGCCAGAATGAAACGATTTCTGGGATTTTTGGCATTACCACAGAGTGAGTTGGTTGCGCCATTTCTAAGATAGCTTTTGCAACAGTATCTTGTGTGATTTCTTCGTTTGTTTGTAATTTTTTGTTTGAAGGGACAAAACCGATTTCTTTGAAGTAAGTCATTTGTGATTTTTCACTTGTTAAATAGTTTGCTAATGTCATTGCGGCCAATGGTGCTTGTGTTTGTTGGTTGACAGCAAAACTACGAACGCCCAAGAAAGCTTTCATTTGTTTTTCTCCATTGCCAAAATCAATGGTTGGATAGGCAGCGGCCCCCATTTTGTCGCCAAGAGCTTTTTCTACATCGTTTTTAGACCAAGGACCAGAAAGGAAGGCATCCGTTTTGCCAGAACCTAGATTAGACAATGCTTCTGTATTTGATTGGATCACACCAGGATTATTTTTTTGATCGGCAATCCATTGTAATACTTCTATACCTTGTTGGTTATTAAAGTTGGTACCTTTTGGATCTTCGCCATTTTCACCATATAAGTAATCGCCGTTACTCATAAATAGAGGACCGAAGATATAATTTGCGCCATCTTCGCCAAAATTGGTACCGATTTTGCCTTTTTCAGTTAAAGACTTCCAAGTTTTGATTTCCTCTGGAGAATACGTATCTTTGTTATAATAAAGAACTTGTGACTCTACGGCATAAGGGTAGGCATAGACTTTGTCTTTCCAAGTGACCCCTGCAACTGCTGAGTCGATATTGTTTTCTTTGACTTCTTTTTCATATTTTGTGTTAGGGTAAATCAGACCAGCTTCTGCCATTTGACCAATTTGATCATGTGGCATCATGAAAACATCTGCGGCAGCTTTAGGATCTTTTGCAATGTCTTTTTTAGCATCTGCCGAATTTCCAGCAGTTAAGTTAACTTTAATATCGGGGTTTTCTTTTTCAAAATCGGCGACAACTTTTTTAAAGACGCCCATATATTCAGTATCAACCCATAATTTTACGTCACCAGCTGCTTTATTTGCTGAACCGCTTTCATTTTCAGCTTTCGTTTTTTCTGCACCACCACAGGCAGTAAGTAAAACCGCGGAAGCACTTAAAAGGATACCGCCCATTAAAATCTTTTTCCAATTCGCTTTCATTTTTGAACCCTCCAAAAATTATTTTTTACAAGTCTTATTATGCAACCGATTGCGGAAATAATCAAGTGTTTTTCATCGAGAAAGTTAAAAAAGTTTTTTTGTTATAAATAACATGCTGTTTATTTAAAGTGGTGTATACCACTAATTAAGCATTTTAAATAAAAAAATAAAAAAGGGTATACAAATGCAATCGTTTGCGCTAAAATGTGTTCGAGTATTAGAAAATACACGAAAAGCGACAATTAAAGGAGAGAATTAAATGAACACTGCTGCAATCTACCATCGTCCAGAAAGTGAATTTGCTTATCTTTATACAGAAGAAACCATGCATATTCGTTTGCGTACGGCAAAAGGCGACATTGCCTCTGTCCAATTAATGCAAGGAGATCCTTATCTTTTAGGAAAAGAAAAGTGGTACCAACAGTCGTTAACCATGGAGAAGTTAGTATCTACGGAGTTATATGATTACTGGTTTATTGCATTAAGTGCAAAATTTAAACGCCTTTCATATGCTTTTACTTTAGTAGGGACGGATGGCTTGACGGCGTTTTATGGCGAACACGGCATTTATCCTTTAGAAGAAAAGTATTTAGCGATGGCGAATAATTATTTTCGGATGCCGTATTTTCATGAAATCGATCGTTTTAAAGCACCTGAATGGGTAAAAGAAACGGTTTGGTATCAAATATTTCCAGAGCGTTTTGCAAATGGTGATCCCGCCAATGATCCTGAAGGGACGTTGCCGTGGGGATCTAAAAGACCAGATCGACAAGATTTTTTTGGTGGGGATTTGCAAGGGGTGCTAGATCATCTTGATTACATTGAAGATTTAGGTGTTAATGGCTTATATTTTTGCCCGATTTTTGAAGCGTTTTCTAATCACAAATATGATACGATTGATTATTTAAAAATTGACCCAGCTTTTGGTGATGGCGCTACCTTTAAGCGTTTAGTCGAAGAGTGTCATCGACGGGGCATCAAGATTATGTTGGACGCCGTTTTTAACCATATGGGGGACACTTCGCCTCAATGGCAAGATGTGTTAAAAAATGGCCAGGACTCAATTTATGCCGATTGGTTCCACGTAAATGAGTTTCCAGCTAGCTATGAAGAAAGTGCTGATTTTGAAGAAGCAAGCAACATTACCTATGATACTTTTGCATTCACTCCGCATATGCCTAAATTAAATACAGCAAATCCAGAAGTGCAAGCCTATCTTTTAGAAATTGCTCGTTATTGGATTGAGGAATATGATATTGACGCCTGGCGTTTAGATGTGGCAAACGAAGTGGATCATGCGTTCTGGAAAAAATTCCGGCAAACATGTGATGACGCAAAAGAAGATTTTTATATTTTAGGAGAAATTTGGCACTCGTCGCAAAGCTGGCTCCAAGGAGACGAATTTCATGCAGTGATGAATTATGCATACACAGATGCGATTATGGGCTACTTTGTCAAGCAAGAACTGTCCTTGGAAAAGATGCTTTCTGAAATGAACAACCAGTTAATGCTCTATCGCCAACAAACGAATCAAATGCAGTTTAATGTTTTAGATTCCCACGATACACCACGCTTATTGCATGAAACGAAAGAGGATAAAGAGTTGATGCGCCAAGTATTAGCGTTTACGTATATTCAACCAGGTGTCCCTTGTCTTTACTATGGTGATGAAATTGGTATGACAGGTGATATGGATCCTGATTGTCGTCGTTGTATGGTTTGGGAGGAAAATCAGCAAGATTTGGATTTGAAGGAATTTGTAAAATCATTGATTGCCCTTCGCAAAAAGTATGCGGCTGTTTTTTCTGGTGGAACAATCGATTGGACAGGAACTTCTTTTGAAACGGGGTTGATTAGACTCGCTTGTTGTTTGGAGGAACAGACGATCTATGGGACTTTTAATACTGGCCAAGAGACACAATTTGTTGATAGAACTGATCGAGAAGTTTTGCTAAGTTCTTCTATCGAAATTGCTTCAGAACAGATAATGGTTTTACCAAAAGGTTTTCTTTTATATCAAGCATAATAATTAAGCAAAGGAATGTGAAGAAGAATGGAAAAACATTGGTGGCAAGAAGTCGTGGTTTATCAGATTTATCCTCGCAGTTTTAAGGATAGCAATGGAGATGGCATTGGAGATTTACCAGGAATTATTGAAAAATTGGATTATTTGGAAACGTTAGGCATTGGGGCTATTTGGTTATCACCAGTTTATCAATCACCCAATGATGACAATGGTTATGACATTTCTGATTATGAAGCGATTATGACAGAGTTTGGGACGATGGCGGATATGGATCGTCTAATTGAGGAAGCGAAAAAGCGAAAGATTGAAATTATTATGGATTTAGTTGTTAACCATACGTCAGATGAACATCGTTGGTTTATTGAAGCGAAAAAAAGCAAGGAGAACCCCTACCGAGACTATTATGTATGGGCTGATCCTGCTTCAGATGGCGGTGTGCCTAACCGATTGAAATCTGCCTTTTCGGGTTCGGCGTGGACGTTTGATGAAGCGAGTGGGCAATACTATTTGCATTTGTTTAGTAAAAAACAACCAGATTTAAATTGGGAAAACCAACAAATGCGTCAGTCGGTTTACGAGATGATGAATTTTTGGATTGATAAAGGAATTGGCGGTTTCCGTTTAGATGTAATTGACTTAGTGGGTAAAATTCCAGGAGAAGAGATCACCGCGAATGGACCTCATTTACATCGTTATTTACAAGAAATGAACGCCGCGACATTTGGAGGCAAAGAGCTGTTAACTGTAGGTGAAACATGGGGGGCCACACCTGAAATTGCAAAAATGTACTCTAGTCCAGAGCGTCATGAATTATCTATGATTTTTCAGTTTGAACATATGAGCTTGGATCAACAACCAGGTAAAGAAAAATGGGACCTTCAGCCAATGGAAGTTGCCAAGTTGAAACAGGTTTTTGCAAAATGGCAAACAGAATTAGGAAATGATGGCTGGAATTCTTTATTTTGGAATAACCATGATTTACCGAGAATGATTTCGCGTTGGGGAAATGATCAGGAACATTGGTTGGAAAGTAGTAAGTTATTCGCTATTTTACTGCACATGATGAAAGGCACACCTTATATTTATCAAGGGGAAGAAATTGGTATGACCAATACGCCGATTACAGATATTCGTGAAGCGCGGGACATCGAAACGATTAACATGTACCATGAGTATCTAGAAAAAGGATATTCTAAAGAAGAAATTTTGCTGAAAATTAATACTAAAGGTCGCGACAATGCACGCCGGCCTATGCAGTGGACCGCTGAAAAAAATGCGGGCTTTACGACTGGTACACCTTGGATTGATGTTAATTCCAATTATCAAACGATTAACGTCGCTGCTGCTTTGGCAGATAAAAATTCACTATTCTATACGTACCAAGAAATGATTCGTTTGAGAAAAGAACATCCTTTAATTGTTTGGGGCAACTTTGAATTGCTGGAAACAGTGGAGGAAGTGATCAGTTTTTATCGTACCTATGGTGAGGAACGCTGGCTTGTTGTAACGAACTTTTCTGACAAAGTTCAGCCATTTTCTGCAGACGTTCATGTAGAACAAGTAATGATTGAAAATATGCCGACAGATGTCACTGCTTTAGCAGACTATTCGTTAGCGCCTTGGCAAGCATTTGTTGTGAAAGTGAGTCAATAAGATGGAACAATGGTGGAAAAATGCTGTCGGTTATCAAATTTATCCTCGGAGTTTTAAAGATAGCAACGGGGATGGCATTGGTGATTTGCAGGGAATTATTGAGAAATTACCGTATTTAAAAGAACTAGGGGTCGATTTTTTATGGTTAAATCCGATTTACACTTCGCCAAACGTTGACAATGGTTATGATATTGCGGATTATCAAGGGATTCAGCCAGAATTTGGTACGATGGAAGATTTTCAAGAACTTTTGGATCAAGCGCATCAATTAGGTTTGAAGATTATTCTTGATCTGGTAGTCAATCATACCAGTGATCAACATCCGTGGTTTGTTGAAGCGAAAAAAAGTTTAGATAATCCGTATCGTGAGTATTATTTATGGGCCGATGCGACACCAGAACGTATGCCGAATGAATGGCAAAGCTTTTTTGGTGGCTCGACTTGGACGTATGACGCGGGTACAAAGCAAGCATATTTTCATGTGTTTGCAAAAGAGCAACCTGATTTGAACTGGAAAAATCCTAAAGTTCGTGAAGAGATTTATGCGATGATTCGCTGGTGGTTAGATTTGGGAATTGATGGTTTCCGATTGGATGCGATTAGTCATATCCAAAAAGAACCTTGGGATTTTAAAATTACCACGAATCCATGGGCTCCCTTTATGAATGTAAAAGGCATTGAAGACTATATGCTGGATTTGAAAGCTATTTTTGCTGAGTATGACATCATGACAGTGGGGGAAGCTAGTGGCGTTTCAAGTAAAAAAGCGGTGGAATGGACCAATGATGCGGGCTATCTGAATATGATTTTTGAATTAGAGCACAATGTTCGAGAAGGAAAGCCAGGAGAAGAACGGTTAAATATTTTAGGCTATAAAAAAGTAATGGCTCGCTGGCAAAAGCATTTAGGGACAGAAGGCTGGAATGCATTATATGTAGAAAATCATGATAATCCCAGAATCAATTCGATTTTAGGCAATGAAACCTCTCATTCTGCTAAGGCGATTGGAACAATCGCCTTGCTCTTGCGAGGAACGCCGTTTATTTATCAAGGACAGGAAATCGGCATGGTTAATTATCCGTTTCAACAGATTGACGAGTTAGATGCTAAAGATTCTCATAACCATTATCGTTTGCTTATAGAAAGTGGCTACGATGCGAAACAAGCATTAAAAGAAGTGGCGCATTGGACGCGGGACCATTCGCGTACGCCTATGCAATGGACGAGTCAAGAGGCAAGTTCATTCACCTCGGGGCATCCGTGGTTAGCAATTCATCCCAATTTCAAAGAAATAAATGTGGCTGACCAAGAAACGGATGCACAATCCGTGTTGAATTATTATAAAAAGTTAATTGCGCTGCGGAAAGACAATCCAGTCTTTACAGATGGACAGTTTGAACTATTAGCGCCCAATCATCCGTCTGTTTTTGCTTTTTTAAGAAAAACAACTGAGGCAACAGCGTTAGTGATTGTCAATTTAAGTGGAGAAAAGTGCCAATTTGACTTGCCGAATAAATTACTGGGCAGAAAGTGGCAACAATTATTAGGGAATCAAGATTTTACGGTGAAGAAACGGATGCAGTTAGCACCTTATCAGGCAGGGGTCTTCCAATAACTGATTTGTTCTATAACGAGTGCAAGAGGCTTACTTTTAAGTAGGGCTCTTGCACTCGTTTTTAGGAACTTCAACAACCGAGAGACTTCATAAATAATTGAATTTTTACAGAAATGCGTTATACTTACTTTGGGTAAGTTATTTAATTTTATGAAAGTAGGGGAAATGATGCCGAAAACACGTGTAGAAGCATTTACAGATGCAGTCATTGCGATTATTTTAACGTTATTAATTTTAGAATTAAAAATTCCTGAAAAAGCAGATTGGTCTGCTCTGACCCAATCTGGACACAAAATCATTATTTATTTAATTAGTTTTGTTACTTTATTAATTTATTGGAACAATCATCATCATTTATTTCAAAGTGTCCGTAAAATTGATGGACGTGTCCTTTGGATGAATAATTTTTTAATTTTGACGTTGACGTTTTTCCCGTTTGTTACTGGTTGGGTAGGTGAACATCCATTTTCTTGGCCGCCACAAGCTTTATATGGTTTAGTAGTATTAGGAGCTGATGTTGCTTATTATCTAGTGGTGCGGGCATTGATTCAGGCAAATGGGCCCAAATCCGAAGTACAACGTTTGTTTGGCCACTATCCAAAATTAACGCTTTCGATTGTGTTGAATATTATTGCGTTGATTGTAGGCAAACTGGTAGCGCCAATCGCTGTTCTGATTATTGATACGATTGTTTTAGTCATGTGGTTTATTCCTGAGCGAAAAGCAGAAATAAAGGAAACTTTAAAGTAGTTATTTTTTATTTATAACAAAAAAGTCATAAATCTTTTGACAAGAATGTCAAACTCCTCTATTATAAGAAGTGGATAAAAACTGAATAATTGTTAGGTGAGGCTCCTATTTGGACAAATGCTGCTGCCGCGAAAGGATCGAGAGACCCTTAGTTGGTTGAACAGGAATAATCGTGAAGGTTATTCATAATGTAGCTGATACATGTTATCTACGCCCTATAGTGCTAAAGCTCAACGATAGAGAATCTTATTTAAAGATGGTATTTTGGGACGTACTCTATTGTTGAGTAGGTCCTTTTTTGTGTGTTTGGCAAAAAAGCAATTATTCACTGGAAGTATAAATAAGAAAAAGAAAGGATGACTGTCATGGAAGACCCTGGAAGTGAACAGAGAAACAAAATACAGTCACCAACGAAAGGAGAAGATTTTAGCACTCTTTTCGGGAGGTGACCACAACCTTGGAGGAAAAGAAAATGATGAACAAAAAAACAATGGATATGAGAAAAGCCACCAAAGATCAAGAATTACGTAAATTGGCATTGCTTTCTGAACGGGAATTAATGATGGAATTACGGACATCTGAAAAAGGACTCTCGAATGAAGATGCCGAAAAAAGATTAGAGGAATTTGGACCAAACGAAGTTTCTGCACAAAAGCCAACCCCAGCAATTATTTTATTTTTAAGTGCATTCAAAGATCCATTTGTCTATGTCTTAGCCTTATTGATGGTCGTTTCAACTTTAACGAAAGATTTCGAAGCCGCTATCGTGATGGGCGTGATGATTTTAGCCAGTGTCTTGATTGCTTTTATACAAGAATATCGTTCGCAAAAAGCGAGTTTGGATTTAAAAGAATTAATTGAAAACACCGCTGCAGTGACACGGGAAGGGATTACGAAAGAAATTCCAATGGACGAAATTGTTCCAGGAGACATTGTAACTTTAGCTACAGGAGACATGATTCCTGCAGATGCCGTGTTGATTTGGACCAAAGATTTATTCGTTAATCAATCGTCGCTAACAGGCGAATCCATGCCTGTCGAAAAATTTGTGGATGCAGGTGTGGATCGTCAACAAACAGAGGTTTCTGCATTAGATATGCAAGACCTAGTGTTTATGGGCACAGATGTCTTGAGTGGACAAGGAAAAGCGATTATTTTAAAAACTGGGCAGCATACATTTTTTGGTGATATTGCTAAAAATGCTACAACACAACGAGGAAAAACCAGTTTTGACTTAGGCTTAGCAAAAGTCAGTAAGTTTTTATTACGAATGGTAATGATTTTGTTTCCAATCGTTTTCTTGATTAATGGTTTAACTAAAGGTGCTTGGGGCGAAGCGTTTTTCTTCGCGATTGCCGTTGCAGTTGGTTTGACACCAGAAATGTTGCCAATGATTGTTACGAGTAACTTAGCCAAGGGTGCATTATCCTTATCGAAACATAAAGTCATTGTTAAAGAATTAGCGGCTATCCAAAATTTGGGTGGTATGGATGTGCTCTGTACAGATAAGACTGGAACGATTACCGAAGATCGTGTAGTTTTGGTTCAACATTTGAATCCATTAGGTGATTTGAGTGACGAGGTTCTAAATTTAGCCTACTTAAATTCTTCTTATCAAACAGGTTGGAAAAATTTAATGGATATTGCCGTTATTAATTTTTATGAAGAGCATCAATGGAAAACGCCGTTTAAAAATGTCACTAAAATTGATGAAATTCCTTTTGATTTTTCCAGACGCCGCTTAACGGTTGTCGTAAATGCAGATGATCATCAATTGATGATTACGAAAGGCGCCGTGGAAGAAATGGAAGAAGTGTGCACGCATGCGCAAATTAATGGCGAAATTGTACCATTAAGCACTGCTGTACGAGAAGAACTACGCCGAGTGAATGTTCAAATGAACAAACAAGGGATGCGTGTGTTAGCGGTAGCTGTTAAAAAAGATGTCCATAAAGAAGCAGTTTATTCAGTTGAAGATGAAAAAGAGATGACATTGATTGGGTTTATGGGTTTTCTTGATCCAGCAAAAGAGTCAGCTGTCAGCGCTATCCGCTCCTTACATGAACATGGTGTCAACGTGAAAGTGCTAACGGGCGATAATGACATTGTCGCCAAAAAAGTCTGTAAAGATGTAGGCATTGAAGTTTCCCATGTGTTATTAGGTTCTCAAATTGAAGCAATGACAGATGAAGAGTTGCGGGCGCAAGTAGAAGAAACTAATTTATTTGCCAAATTAAATCCAATGCAAAAATCTAAAATTATTGAATTGCTACAAGCAAAAGGTCATACGGTTGGTTTTATGGGGGATGGGATTAACGATGCACCAGCATTACGAAAAGCTGATGTGGGCATTTCAGTAGATACTGCAGCTGATATTACTAAAGATGCTAGTTCGATTATTTTACTGGAAAAAAGTTTAAATGTACTGGAATCTGGTGTGATTGAAGGACGAAAAGTATTTAGCAATATGATGAAATATATTAAAATTACTATCAGTTCTAATTTTGGGAATGTCTTTTCAATTTTAGTAGCCAGTGCCTTTTTACCATTCCTACCAATGCTTTCCTTACAACTCTTGATTCAAAATTTGATTTATGATGTGGCTCAGTTGACAATTCCTTGGGATAATGTCGATGAAGAAGAGTTATTAAGCCCTGTTCGTTGGGAAACAAACGGCCTAGCGAAATTTACAGTATGTATTGGCCCGGTAAGTAGTATTTTCGATATTCTAACGTATCTTGTCATGTGGTTTGTGTTTAGCGCCAATAGTTTGGCAACTCAACATTTATTCCAAACAGGTTGGTTTATGGTGGGACTTGTTAGTCAAACATTAGTTGTTCATATGGTCCGGACGCGGAAAATACCATTCATTCAAAGTCGTGCGTCAATGCCTGTGATGTTAAGTAGTTTAGGCGCAATTTTACTCGGTTTCCTGATTGTAGCAACGCCTATAAGAGAGGTTTTTGACTTTGTGAAACTTCCGGCTAACTACTGGCCATGGTTCTTTGGAATCATCATTGCGTACATGTTAACTGTTGAAGTAGCTAAACGTTTATATATTAAAATTACCAAGGAATGGATTTAGTAAAATCTACTGAAAGAGAAAAGAATTTGCTAAGCTGTATTACTCGTTTTGCGAAAATTTGGTGATTTTAAGCAATGAATGTTCGTGATAAAACCTAAGGTAAAGTATTTGGCAAAAAAACGAGCCAAAAAAAATAAAAATTAACGAAAAAAACTTTGTTCTCTAAAAAATAAAAAACCGCATGCTGAGTAGGTTACTCGGCTGACGGTTTTTATTTTTTGGTTTTTTCAAGATAATTTTCATGAAAAAGCAAAGTTCGGAAATCAGATTACTAGCCAGCTCGGGGATGGGGGGGCTCGAATTAATAGAACTGTTATATAATATTTTCAAAATAGAATATAACAGTTAGAGGGAAAATAGTACAGAAGAAGTGTGGAACAGAAACCGTTTTCTTGTTTGTGAAAATTATCACTAAACCGCAAAAACATGCGGTTTTGCTCTTTTGTGAAAAAATGAAGAAATTAGAGTTTTTTTCTTGCGCTTTTTCGAATTTAGTGATAATTTGTTAAGTGTAGTCGATAAAAAGTAATACAGTTTCGCACTCTGTTTTACTTTTGTCGAAATTAAAGAAACGTAATAGAGAGGATTGTGTGACAAAATGGCAAAGGCTAAGAAACAAAAACCTATTGACTTTAAAGAGCTAATGGCTAAAGTCGACGCTGATTTCCCAACTTTCCAAATCTTGGATCAAGATGGAAAAATTGTGAATGAAGATTTAGTACCTGATTTATCGGATGAGGAATTAGTTGAATTAATGACACGCATGGTTTGGTCTCGTGTGTTAGACCAACGTTCTACTGCATTAAACCGTCAAGGACGCTTAGGATTCTTCGCGCCAACAGCTGGACAAGAAGCAAGCCAATTGGCAAGTCAATTTGCAATGGAAAAAGAAGACTACTTATTACCAGGTTACCGTGATGTACCTCAATTAGTACAACATGGTTTACCATTAAGAGAAGCTTTCTTATGGTCTCGTGGTCACGTAGCAGGGAACTACTACGCGGAAGATTTA
The DNA here is from genome assembly GCF_023539285.1 of Enterococcus sp. LX10. Lineage (NCBI taxonomy): Bacteria > Bacillati > Bacillota > Bacilli > Lactobacillales > Enterococcaceae > Enterococcus > Enterococcus sp. LX10. The sequence continues at coordinate 1,232,547 of NZ_CP092784.1, forward strand.
AATGCATTACCACCACAAATTATCATCGGTGCTCAATACATCCAAGCAGCTGGTGTTGCTTTAGGATTGAAAAAACGTGGAAAAGAAAATGTTGTCTTCACTTATACTGGTGACGGCGGTTCTTCACAAGGGGACTTCTATGAAGCAATTAACTTTGCTGGTGCTTACCAAGCAAACGGTGTCTTCATTATCCAAAACAATGGTTTTGCGATTTCTACACCTCGTGAAAAACAAACAGCGGCTAAAACTTTAGCTCAAAAAGCTGTTGCAGCAGGAATTCCTGGTATTCAAGTTGATGGTATGGATCCATTAGCAGTTTACGCAATTGCAAAAGAAGCACGTGATTGGTCAGCTGCAGGAAACGGTCCAGTTTTAATTGAAACATTAACCTATCGTTATGGTCCACATACTTTATCTGGAGACGATCCAACACGTTACCGTTCAAAAGAAATGGATGACGAATGGGTACAAAAAGATCCATTGACTCGTTTCCGTAAATATCTAACAGATAAAGGCTTATGGTCTGAAGCAAAAGAAGAAGAAATTATTGAAAAAACAAAAGAAGAAATCAAAGTAGCGATTGCAGAAGCGGATAAAGCGCCAAAACAAAAAGTTTCTGATTTCTTGAAAAATATGTTTGAAGTTCAACCTCAAACAATTAAAGAACAAATTGCATTTTATGAAGCGAAGGAGTCGAAATAAAAATGGCACAAAAAACTATGATCCAAGCAATTACAGATGCCTTAGCTCTTGAATTAGAGAAAGACGAAAATGTCTTAATCTTCGGTGAAGACGTTGGTAACAACGGTGGGGTTTTCCGTGCAACTGAAGGTTTACAAGAAAAATTTGGTGAAGACCGCGTCTTCGATACACCTTTAGCTGAATCTGGTATCGGTGGATTGGCTTTCGGTCTTGCCTTGCAAGGTTACCGTCCAGTTCCTGAAATCCAATTCTTTGGTTTCGTTTTTGAAGTATTTGACGAAATCGTTGGTCAAATGGCTCGTACGCGTTACCGTATGGGTGGAACTCGTAATATGCCAATTACTGTTCGTGCCCCATTTGGTGGTGGTGTTCATACACCAGAACTTCACTCAGATAACTTAGAAGGATTAATCGCACAATCACCAGGTGTTCGTGTTGTTATTCCATCAAACCCTTACGATGCAAAAGGACTATTAATTTCATCTATTCGCAGCAACGATCCAGTTGTCTACTTAGAGCACATGAAATTATACCGTTCATTCCGTGAGGAAGTGCCAGACGAAGCTTATGAAGTGCCTTTAGATAAAGCGGCTGTAACTCGTGAAGGAACAGACGTATCAATCATCACTTACGGCGCTATGGTTCGTGAAGCGATTAAAGCAGCTGATAGCTTAGCGAAAGACAATATTTCAGCAGAAATCATTGACTTACGTACAGTGGCTCCTTTAGATGTGGAAACAATTATTAACTCTGTTGAAAAAACTGGCCGTGTGGTTGTCGTTCAAGAAGCACAAAAACAAGCTGGCGTTGGCGCTATGGTTGTTTCTGAAATTTCTGAACGTGCCGTATTATCATTAGAAGCACCAATCGGACGTGTATCTGCTCCAGATACAATCTTCCCATTCGGACAAGCAGAAAATATCTGGTTACCAAATGCGAAAGATATCGAAGCAAAAGCTAGAGAAATCGTCGAATTTTAATAGTTATTCGAAGTAGATAAACGAAGAATTAAACAGGTGGAATACGGCTATAGGCATGAAATGTTCAGCTACTATAGTCGTTTCCCCGCGTTTTGCTCCTAAGAAAATAGACAGATCCAACGAAGAAGGGAAGACTTAAAAAATGGCTTATCAGTTTAAATTACCGGATATCGGTGAAGGGATTGCCGAAGGCGAAATCGTTAAATGGTTTGTAAAACCTGGCGATACAATCAACGAAGACGATACGTTATTAGAAGTACAAAATGACAAATCAGTGGAAGAAATTCCATCACCAGTAACAGGTACTGTAAAAAATATCGTTGTACCAGAAGGAACAGTTGCAAACGTTGGTGACGTGTTAATCGAAATCGACGCACCTGGTCACGAAGATAACGATGCAGCACCAGCAGCCCCTGCACAAGAACAAACACCAGCACAACCTGCTGCTGTACCAACAACCGAAGCAGCTGGCGGATTTTTCCAATTCAAATTACCAGATATCGGTGAAGGAATTGCCGAAGGCGAAATCGTTAAATGGTTCGTTAAAGCTGGCGACACAATTAATGAAGATGATTCATTATTAGAAGTACAAAATGACAAATCAGTAGAAGAAATTCCATCACCAGTAACAGGTACTGTAAAAAATATCGTTGTACCAGAAGGAACAGTTGCCAATGTGGGTGACGTGTTAGTTGAAATTGACGCACCTGGTCATAATTCAGCAGCACCAGCAGCCGCAGCACCAGCAGCCGCAGCACCAGCTACTGACGCTCCTAAAGCGGAAGCATCAGCTCCAGCCGCTTCAACAGGCGTAGTTGCAGCCGCTGATCCAAACAAACGCGTTTTAGCAATGCCATCTGTTCGTCAGTATGCGCGTGAAAAAGACGTTGATATTACACAAGTAACTGCAACTGGTAAAGGTGGCCGTGTCATTAAAGCGGATATTGATGCCTTTGTCTCTGGTGGTTCTCAAGCAGCACCAGCTACTGAAGCTGCTGCAACAGAAGCAGCACCTAAAGCGGAAGCCGCTGCACCTAAAGCAGCGCCAAAAGCCTTTACTTCTGATTTAGGCGAAATGGAAACACGTGAAAAAATGACACCAACACGTAAAGCAATTGCTAAAGCAATGGTTAACAGCAAACACACTGCTCCTCACGTAACATTACATGATGAAGTAGAAGTTTCTAAATTATGGGATCACCGTAAGAAATTTAAAGATGTTGCTGCTGCAAATGGTACAAAATTAACATTCTTACCATACGTTGTAAAAGCATTGACTTCAACTGTTCAAAAATTCCCAATCTTGAATGCATCAATTGATGACGCAGCACAAGAAATTGTTTACAAAAATTACTTTAACATTGGTATCGCTACTGATACAGATCATGGCTTATATGTACCAAATGTTAAAAATGCTAATACGAAGAGCATGTTTGCTATCGCTGATGAAATCAACGAAAAAGCAGCATTGGCTATCGAAGGTAAATTAACTGCACAAGATATGCGTGATGGTACAATCACAATTAGTAACATTGGTTCAGTCGGTGGCGGCTGGTTTACACCAGTAATCAACTACCCTGAAGTTGCTATTTTAGGCGTTGGTACAATTGCACAAGAACCAGTTGTTAATGCAGACGGCGAAATCGTTGTGGGACGCATGATGAAATTATCATTAAGCTTTGACCACCGTATCGTTGACGGCGCAACTGCTCAAAAAGCAATGAACAACATTAAACGCTTATTAGCTGATCCAGAATTACTATTAATGGAAGGATGATTAACAAATGGTAGTAGGAGATTTCGCCATTGAACTAGATACAGTCGTAATCGGAGCTGGACCTGGAGGATACGTTGCTGCAATTCGTGCCGCAGAAATGGGTCAAAAAGTTGCGATTATCGAACGTGAATACATCGGAGGCGTTTGTTTAAACGTTGGATGTATTCCTTCAAAAGCTTTAATTGCTGCTGGACATCATTACCAAGAAGCACAAGATTCTTCAACTTTTGGTGTAACAGCTAAAGGAGTCGAATTAGACTTTGCCAAAACACAAGACTGGAAAGATAACACAGTTGTTAAATCATTAACAGGCGGCGTTGGCATGTTATTGAAAAAACACAAAGTAGAAATTATTGAAGGCGAAGCATTCTTCGTTGACGAAAATACATTGCGTGTTATTCACCCAGACTCAGCACAAACTTACTCATTCAATAATGCTATTGTAGCAACAGGTTCTCGTCCAATTGAAATCCCAGGATTCAAATTTGGCGGACGCGTGTTAGATTCTACAGGTGGTTTAAACTTAAAAGAAGTTCCTAAAAAATTCGTTATTATCGGTGGCGGTGTCATCGGTGCTGAATTAGGTGGCGCTTATGCTAACTTAGGTTCAGAAGTAACAATTTTAGAAGGTAGCCCATCAATTTTACCAACTTATGAAAAAGATATGGTTAAAGTTGTCACAGACGACTTCAAGAAGAAAAACGTAACAATCGTGACTTCAGCAATGGCTAAAGAAGCTGTTGACAATGGCGATAGCGTCACTGTTAAATATGAAGTTAACGGAAAAGAAGAAAGTGTTGAAGCAGATTACGTAATGGTTACTGTTGGACGTCGTCCAAACACAGACGACTTAGGCTTAGAACAAGCGGGCGTTGAAATTGGCGAACGTGGTTTAATCCCAGTTGATAACCAAGGACGTACTAACGTGAAAAACATCTTCGCAATCGGCGACATCGTACCAGGTGCTGCGTTAGCGCATAAAGCAAGCTACGAAGCAAAAATTGCTGCTGAAGCAATTTCTGGTAAGAAAGTTGCAGTTGATTACAAAGCAATGCCAGCTGTTGCCTTTACTGATCCAGAATTGGCAAGCGTTGGTATGACTGTTGCAGAAGCAAAAGAAGCGGGAATCGAAGCAAAAGGTTACAAATTCCCATTTGCTGGTAATGGCCGTGCAATCTCTTTAGATAAAACTGAAGGATTTATGCGTTTAGTTACAACTGTAGAAGACAATGTCATCATCGGTGCACAAATTGCCGGTGTCGGTGCAAGTGACATGATTTCTGAATTAGCTTTAGCTATTGAATCTGGCATGAATGCAGAAGACATTGCTTTAACAATCCACCCACACCCATCATTGGGCGAAATTACTATGGATACAGCTGAATTGGCTTTAGGTTTACCAATTCATATTTAATAGTATCACTTTGTCGCACGACAGATATAATGCGCCTTTTGCACTTGTTGCATTAGCCACAGCAAGAGCAAAAGGTGTAAAAAAACAACGACTTCTAGGAGTCGTTGTTTTTTTTATGCTCTGTTCTTTCTTTTACGGTATTTAAGGGGTGTTTCACCCGTTTCTTGTTTAAAGATACGGACAAAATAGCTATCTTCAACAAACCCTAAATCTTCACTGATTTGGGCAATTGTTTTATCTGTCTCCGAAAGAAGCTGTTTAGCCCATGTGATTTTTAATTGTCGATAAAATTGACTAAAGGGAATACCAAACTCCTCTTTTAATAAACGACTTAAATACGTCGGTGTCAAATGAACAAGGTCTGCCAGTTCTTGTAAATTTAAACGCAGCGATTTGTTTTCCCAAAGGGCATCTAAAACCGGTTGTAATTGCTTATTTTTAGTTTGATAGGCACTTGAAGGAGTTAATTGAGCAGTTAATAAAGTTTGTTGAATATCTTTTTGGATCATATTCAATGGCTCCAGCTCTTCTTTTCGCGAACTAATCTGTAAGGATTGTTTGTACGTATTGATTAAATAATCTTTTTTGATGGCTTCAGAAATAATATATTGGCTTAGATCAGCGATTAATGTCGCGCTCTTTTCTAAGTCTGCTAGTTCTAAAACAGGGTATTGTTGATACAGCTCTTGGTGTGTTACTAAAAATTCTTGAATGAAGGCATCATTCATGGTTAAAACCTGTTCTAACTCTTCTTGGTGATCTTCGAGCAAAACTTCACCAGCCATAATGGCTCCTACATACTGGTTATCAACAATAATGGGGATGGCCATATCAACGATGTTAAAGTGACAACGGTAGATAAAAGGCTGACCAGTGCGAACAGCTTCCAAGCCACCACGAGCATCACATTTTTCACAAAGTTTCGAGAGCTCAGGGGAGTGGCGTACCAGTTGGCAAAAGGGTTGAACTTGACTATGTTTCGTCACAGGTCGACCTTTATAATCGACTAAAATAATGGCTAAGCGAGTGCTTAAGGCCAATGATTCTTGCAATTTTTCCCACTTTTCTAAATCTAAAATATTTTTTAATTCTACAGTCATAAGGCAATCCTTCAATCTAAAGTTTAAAAATCATAATATTTTATTATTTCACAAAATAATTCTATCATTTTTTGCAAGAAAACGATACCAAAAGTTCAATGCTTTTTGGATGAAAGCGTTTTATACTATGAATGTAAACAAAATATAGGAGGCTATCAACATGAGAAAAGCATTGATTTTACCAACGAAATATGTTCAAGGGGAAGATGAATTACTAAACTTAGGTTACTTCGTTTCAACTTTTGGAAAAAAAGCGTTACTAATTGCAAATCCTGCTGACGTTGATCGTGTACGTCCACAATTGGAAGAAACAGCGAAAAAGTTTGACATTACCTTCGTAGAGGGTGGCTTTAGTGGAGAAGTAACGCGTGAAGAAACAAAGCGCTTGCAAAACGTTGGACAAAAAGAACAAGCAGACTGTATCATTGGTTTAGGTGGCGGTAAAGCAATCGATGCTTCAAAAGTCGTAGCAGAAGGTGAAAACTTAATTATTGTACCAACGATTGCGGCTCAAGATGCACCAACTTCGCATTCAGCTGTACTATATCATGAAGATGGCTCATTTGATGATTATGCTTACTTTAAACAAAGTCCAAGCGTCGTTATGGTTGATACAAAAGTGGTTGCCAAAGCGCCAACTAGATTTTTAGTTGCTGGAATGGGGGATGCCTTATCCACATATTTTGAAGCACGCGCAACACACAATTCATATTCTCGGGTTAATGCTAGTTTGCCAATGGGTTCAAGAGAAGGCTTAACGCCTGCTGCTAGCGGCACATATGCAGCTTTGGCCATGGCAAAACTTTGCTGGGAAAACCTACAGGAAGATGGGTTAAAAGCGAAATTAGCTTGTGATGCAAATGTGGTTACTGAATCATTGAATAAGATTATCGAAACAAATATCTTACTTTCAGGCTTAGGTTTTGAAAGTGGCGGTTTAGCTGCAGCGCATGCGATTCATAACGGTATGACAGTCTTACCTGGTGCGCACAGTTATTTACATGGTGAAAAAGTAGCCTTTGCAACGATTGCACAACTTGTATTAGAAGATGCAGCAAAAGACGAATTAGAAGCTGTTTTAGACTTTAGCGCTTCTGTAGGTTTACCATTAACGCTTTCAGACATTGGTGTCGATGAAATCACTTATGAAGAAGCATTGGAAGTAGCCAAAATTGCTTGCATTCCAGAAGAATCAATTCATTCAATGCCATTCCCAATTGTCGTTGAAGAAGTAGCGAATGCAATCATTGTTGCAGATAAAGTCGGACAAGAATATAAAACAAGACATAAATTAGATTAAGGAAGTGTCCACATGAAAGCAGATATTTTACTCGTTTCACATAGCAAAATGATTACAGATGGTATTAAAGAGATGATTGAACAGATGAATGCCAGTGAAGAAATTACGATTCATTCACTTGGTGGCACATCAGATGGTTCATTAGGTTCAGATCCAATGAAAATCATTGACACGATTAACGAAGCGGACTCTGACCGAGAATTTTTAATTTTTGCCGATTTAGGCAGTGCCGTTTTAAGTTCAGAATTAGCTTTTGATATGCTAGAAGAAGACCAACAGAAACATTATCATTTAGTCGATGCACCATTGGTTGAAGGTGCCTTTGCGGCAGCAATTACTGCAGGTGTCTCAGATGATTTGACGCAAATTTTAGCAGAAGCTCAAAATGCTGGTAAGAAAGGGTGGAACTAAATGAAAAAAATTATTAATGAACCTGGTAAAATTGTCGAAGAAATGCTCCAAGGAATTGTGAAAAGCTATGGAAACCTTGTTCATCAAGTCGAAGATTCTCGCGTGATTGCTCGCAACGACTCAAACAAACAAGTTGGGTTAGTATCTGGTGGCGGAAGTGGTCATGAGCCTGCACATGCTGGGTTTGTTGGTGATGGAATGTTAAATGCCGCAGTTTTAGGTGATGTCTTTACTTCACCAACACCAGATCAAATTTTAACAGGGATCCAAGCGGCAGACCAAGGGGCCGGTGTTCTGTTAATCGTAAAAAATTATACAGGCGATATTTTGAACTTTGAAATGGCCAAAGATATGGCTGATATGGAAGACATTCATGTAGAAATGGTCGTTGTCGATGATGATATTGCTGTCGAAGATAGCACCTATACCGCTGGAAAACGCGGCGTTGCCGGGACTGTTCTTGTCCATAAAATTTTAGGACATCATGCCCGCCAAGGTGCTTCTTTAGAAGAGCTCGTTTCTTTAGGAGAAAAGATTGTATCAGCCACGAAAACAATTGGAGTGGCTTTAAAAGCAGCCACTGTGCCTGAAGTTGGCAAGCCAGGTTTTACTTTACCAGAAGATGAAATTGAATTTGGCGTAGGGATTCACGGAGAACCAGGCTATCGTCGTGAAAAAATCCAACCATCGAAAGAGTTAGCGAAAGAATTAGTTGAAAAAACATTAAGTAGCTATGAGCAACAACCACAAACAGTGGGGGTACTTGTCAATGGCATGGGCGGCACGCCATTAATGGAACAATTTGTATTTATGAACGACGTGCTAACATTATTAGAAGATAAAGGTGTTCAAGTGACCTTCCATAAAGTGGGTAACTATATGACGTCTATTGACATGCAAGGATTATCTTTAACGATGATTGACTTGGCGACAAAAGACTGGCAAACAGCGCTAGAAAGCAATGTAACAACAATTTCTTGGTAAGGGTGATAAAAGATGGAATTAACAGTAAAAGACATTCAAACATGGTTAGACAATTATTCAAAAGTTATTGAAGAAAAAAAAGACTATTTAAGTGAATTAGACACGCCGATTGGTGATGGGGATCACGGTAACAACATGGCTCGTGGTATGGCTGAATACAAAATTGCGTTTGACAAAAAAGTACCAACAACAATCACGGAGACATTTAAAGTCCTATCCATGGCTTTGATTTCAAAAGTTGGCGGAGCTTCTGGTCCTTTATATGGTACTGCGTTTATGAATATGACTAAAGCGACAAAAGATTTGGAAACCATCAGTTCGCCAGAGCAATTAAAAGAAATTGTTCAGCAAGGTCTAGCTGGGATTCAGATGCGTGGCAAAGCTGAACCAGGAGATAAAACGATGGTTGATATCTGGGCACCTGTTGCTGAAGTAATTGGAACGGAACAATTTAATGAAGAAAAAATTGAACAATTTGCTGAAGCAACAAAAGATTGGGTGGCGAAAAAAGGACGTGCCTCTTATTTAGGGGAACGAGCAATTGGTCATATTGATCCAGGCGCAGCATCTAGTGCATTATTATTTGAAGAACTAGTCAAAGTAATCAATCAATAACAGTGAGAAAAAAGTTTAGCAAGTGCCTCTCTTGAAGCGCTTGCTAAACTTTTTTATAAATAATGGTTTCTTTTGTTCATCTATGGGATAATTTAAGTAACAAAAAATAACAAAGATAAACAAATGGGGGATTTAAAGATGAAAAAGCATGTGATTGTGGGATGTTTATTAATCGTTAGCTCAATGTTTGTAAGTGCTTGTGGAAGTTCGTCAGACGTGACCACGGAAAAAACCAGTGTCACAAAACAAGTCGAAGCTACGGGACAAAGCACATCCTCTTCCGTAGACCAAACCAAGTATGATGCCATTATTACAGAAGCTAAAAAGTTAACGGCAGAGGGGCAATATAAAGAATCAGAAGAAAAATTAGCTACGATTCCTGTTAGCGATTTAGGGAAACCTCATTATTCAATCGTTAAAGAAACGGTTGAGAAACTAAATAATCAAAATAATGAAGGCTTAAAAAGACAAGAAGAAGTCGCGGTTGAAAAGCAAACGAAGTCGAGTCCGGCACCAACGGAATCACTTAAACCAATTCCAGATGAATTTGCTAAATGGGCAACCACGTATCTTTTTTATTATCCACGAGGAGATCAAAAGCAAGCGGGTTTGATCATTGAAGCGAATGGAGCGGTCACGCAGACGAATACGAATGGCGAAATTTACACAGGAAAAGCCGAAATAAGTGGAGCTTCGGGCACTATTTTAAGTTATGATACGACTAATTATCGCCCGACGACCCAACCAGCTACAAAATCGATTACTCCAAATGTTAAAATCACTGTTACTTGGAACAATGGCGGCGGTGTTGATGTTTATTATGGCTACGTTTCTTATTCACAACGTTTAGCTTTGACAGATGGTATCGCAGTGACAGACGGGGTCAAAGAAGTTTGGCTTTCATAAAAAGAGCTAGACATTCAAGCAAAAACTTGAATGTCTAGCTCTTTTGTTGATTGAATCGGGGGATATAAATACTTAGTTTCGATAAGAACGAACGGTATTATTAATAGCAGAAATACTATATTTTAATTCATCTTCTAACGTTTGATCAATGTCTGTGTCTAAAGTTTCTGCAAACATGGCTTCATATTCAGCGATAGAAAGTTCTGTCCGATTATCCAGCAGTGCTAAATGAGTTTCTTTTTGTAAATGATTTTGATAACCAGCTACTAATTCACCAGTGAAAAATTCAGCGACAGCACCAGAACCATAACTGAATAACCCAATTTGATTGCCTGCGGTTAAAGTCGTTGCATTTTCTAAAAGGGAAATGAGTCCCAGATAAAGTGAACCCGTATACAAGTTTCCTACGCGACGACTATAGATGATACTTTCTTCATAACGAGCTAAAATTCGTTCCTGTTCTGCTTCAGTTTGGTCAGAGATTTTTGCTAATAAGGCTTTTTTGCCCATTTTTGTGTAAGGAATATGGAACGCTAAAGCATCATAATCTGCAAAATCAAGACCGGTCCGTTTTTTATGTTCATCCCAGACTTGGGCAAAAGATTGGATGTAGGTTTCGTTTGACAAAGGACCATCGACCATAGGATACGGATGGCCTGTTGGACGCCAAAAGTCATAGATATCTTGCGTCAGCATCACATTATCCTCTTTTAAAGCCAAGATGCGCGGTTCACTAGCAACTAACATTGCAACCGCCCCAGCTCCTTGTGTAGGCTCACCGCCAGAATTTAAGCCATATTTTGCAATATCTGCCGCGACAACCAAGACTTTTTTATCTGGATGTAAGGCGACGTGATTCTTAGCTAACTGTAAGCCTGCTGTTGCTCCGTAACAAGCTTCCTTGATTTCGAAAGAGCGAGCGAAAGGTTGAATCCCCATTAAACGATGTAAGACAACTGCGGCCGCTTTTGACTCATCGATACTGGACTCAGTCCCGACAATCACCATATCAATGGCCTCTTTATCTTCTTTGGTCAAGATGGCTTCTGCGGCATTGGCTGCAAATGTCACAATATCTTGGCTGATTGGGTTCACCGCCATTTGGTCTTGCCCAATACCAATATGAAATTTCCCAGGGTCTACATTTCTGGCTTCAGCCAGTGCCGTCATATCAATATAATAAGGGGGCACAAAAAAACTAATTTTATCAATCCCAATTGTCATTTCTTTAACTCCTTTACGATAAATAGATTCATTATATAAAATAGCACGAAATGAACCAAAATGGGGAATTTTTGTATTAACTTCATAGATTATTAAAAAATATCTTATAAGTCTGTTAACATTCAGTAATTGGCACTTGTGATTCTGGGATTTTATGATATATTTCAAGATGGAGGTGCATTTAGTTGAAAACAGTAGTTATTATTGATGCATTACGAACACCAATTGGAAAATATAAAGGCAGCTTAAGTCAAGTAAGTGCCGTAGACTTAGGAACACATGTTACAACACAACTTTTAAAAAGACATTCCACTATTTCTGAAGAAATTGATCAAGTAATCTTTGGAAATGTTTTACAAGCTGGAAATGGGCAAAATCCCGCACGACAAATAGCAATAAACAGCGGTTTGTCTCATGAAATTCCCGCAATGACGGTTAATGAGGTCTGCGGATCAGGAATGAAGGCCGTTATTTTGGCGAAACAATTGATTCAATTAGGGGAAGCGGAAGTTTTAATTGCTGGCGGGATTGAGAATATGTCCCAAGCACCTAAATTACAACGATTTAATTACGAAACAGAAAGCTACGATGCGCCTTTTTCTAGTATGATGTACGATGGGTTAACGGATGCCTTTAGTGGTCAAGCAATGGGTTTAACTGCTGAAAATGTGGCCGAAAAGTATCATGTAACCAGAGAAGAGCAAGATCAATTTTCTGTACATTCACAATTAAAAGCAGCTCAAGCACAAGCAGAAGGGATATTCGCTGACGAAATAGCCCCCTTAGAAGTATCAGGAACGCTTGTGGAGAAAGATGAAGGGATTCGCCCTAATTCGAGCGTTGAGAAGCTAGGAACGCTTAAAACTGTTTTTAAAGAAGACGGTACTGTGACAGCAGGGAATGCATCAACCATTAATGATGGGGCTTCTGCTTTGATTATTGCTTCACAAGAATATGCCGAAGCAAACGGTCTTCCTTATTTAGCTATTATTCGAGACAGTGTGGAAGTCGGTATTGATCCAGCCTATATGGGAATTTCGCCGATTAAAGCCATTCAAAAACTGTTAGTACGGAATCAACTTACTACGGAAGAAATTGATCTGTATGAAATCAACGAAGCATTTGCAGCAACTTCAATCGTGGTCCAAAGAGAACTGGCTTTACCAGAGGAAAAGGTTAACATTTATGGTGGTGGTATTTCATTAGGTCATGCGATTGGTGCCACAGGTGCTCGTTTATTAACGAGTTTAAGTTATCAATTAAATCAAAAAGAAAAGAAATATGGCGTGGCTTCTTTATGTATCGGCGGTGGCTTAGGACTCGCTATGCTACTAGAGAGACCTCAGCAAAAAAAAAACAGCCGATTTTATCAAATGAGTCCTGAGGAACGCCTAGCTTCTCTTCTTAATGAAGGCCGGATTTCTGCTGATACAAAAAAAGAATTTGAAAATACGGCTTTATCTTCGCAGATTGCCAATCATATGATTGAAAATCAAATCAGTGAAACAGAAGTGCCGATGGGCGTTGGCTTACATTTAACAGTGGACGAAACTGATTATTTGGTACCAATGGCGACAGAAGAGCCCTCAGTGATTGCGGCTTTGAGTAATGGTGCAAAAATAGCACAAGGATTTAAAACAGTGAGTCAACAACGCTTAATGCGTGGACAAATCGTTTTTTACGATGTTGCAGACCCCGAGTCGTTGATTGATAAACTACAAGTAAGAGAAGCGGAAATTTTTCAACAAGCAGAGTTAAGTTATCCATCTATCGTTAAACGCGGCGGCGGCTTAAGAGATTTGCAATATCGTGCTTTTGATGAATCGTTTGTATCTGTCGACTTTTTAGTAGATGTTAAGGATGCAATGGGGGCAAATATCGTTAACGCTATGTTGGAAGGTGTGGCCGAGTTGTTCCGTGAATGGTTTGCGGAGCAAAAGATTTTATTCAGTATTTTAAGTAATTATGCCACGGAGTCGGTTGTTACGATGAAAACGGCTATTCCAGTTTCACGTTTAAGTAAGGGGAGCAATGGCCGGGAAATTGCTGAAAAAATTGTTTTAGCTTCACGCTATGCTTCATTAGATCCTTATCGGGCAGTCACGCATAACAAAGGAATCATGAATGGCATTGAAGCTGTAGTTTTAGCTACAGGAAATGATACACGCGCTGTTAGCGCTTCTTGTCATGCTTTTGCGGTGAAGGAAGGTCGCTACCAAGGCTTGACTAGTTGGACGCTGGATGGCGAACAACTAATTGGTGAAATTTCAGTTCCGCTTGCTTTAGCCACGGTTGGCGGTGCCACAAAAGTCTTACCTAAATCTCAAGCAGCCGCTGATTTGTTAGCAGTGACGGATGCAAAAGAACTAAGTCGAGTAGTAGCGGCTGTTGGTTTGGCACAAAATTTAGCGGCGTTACGGGCCTTAGTCTCTGAAGGAATTCAAAAAGGACACATGGCTCTACAAGCACGTTCTTTAGCGATGACGGTCGGAGCTACTGGTAAAGAAGTTGAGGCAGTCGCTCAACAATTAAAACGTCAAAAAACGATGAACCAAGACCGAGCCTTGGCTATTTTAAATGATTTAAGAAAACAATAAAAAATAGTTCAGCAGAAATTATTCTGCTGAACTATTTTTTTTCACATTAGGTAGCCGTTTCAGGCCACGAATCGGTTTTACTTTTAAGACATCTAAGAAGAAAGTGAATACAGGGATTCCTACAATAAGTCCCCATACACCAAAGAGACGCTCACTAACTAATAAGATGACAAACGTATAAAAGATTGGTAACTCTGTTTTACTAGACATGAATTTAGGATTTAGCACGTAAGATTCAAATAAATGGACGATTGTAATTAAAGCTAAGATATAAATCACATCGTTCAAGCCACCTTGGGAATAAGCGATGAAACTTAGCGGAATGCAAGAAATAATCACACCAGCAACTGGGACTAAGCTCAAAATGAAGATCATAATGGCTAAACTAGGTAACTGAGTAAAGCCGATTATCGCCAAGGCCAAGGTAGTAATGACTGTATTCACCACAGCAATGAAAAACTGAGCTTCCATTACGACACCAAATGTGTTAACGAACTTGTTGGCGAAATAATAGATATCCTGAAAAAACCAATCAAAATCACTTTTTAAAAATAACTTAGAAAAATCAGCCATTTGCTTCTTCTCAATCATAAAGAAGAAACTTAAAATAAAGGACATGACAAATGATAAACCGACAGCGCCAATATCTTGAATGTAGCGTAAAATCATTGAAGCGCCATTCTGGAGTTGAGAGAGTAAGTTAGATTTTTCCAAGTATTGATCAATAAATTGCAATACTTGATTTGTATCTGTATGTGGACTTTGATAAAAATCAACTACAGAATTAATCATTTGAGTCGTTTGGTTAACTAGAACGGGAACATATTTAGTAATCGCTAAATAGATTAGAAAAACAACCAATGCATAGGTTAAGAGAACGATGACAATCGTCGGGATTTTCATATAGCGTTGAACAAAATGGACCAAACGAACAGCTAAATAGGTAAAGATAAATGTTAAAAGAATTGTTGTAATCATGCTTCTGGATAAATAAAGCACAAAAATAATCAAAGCAAGGACGCAAAAACGTCGCAAACGTTCATTTTGAATAAATTTTTGATACAAACTCATAGGGGAAACTCCTTCTTTACTGAATAATCAATCCTGTTAAGAATAACATAACCATACCGATGGCAGCTAGGCCGCAAACAATAATATGGCGACGTTTGTACATCACTACAATGGCGATGAACTCTCGAATAAACGCGTTAGGTAAAAAATAAAAAGCGGTTTTTGCACCAATGCCATCAGCTTTTAAGCCAGCCATTCGAGCGAAAAGACCCGCTCGGAAAAGGTGATAATTGTTTGTAGTAAAAATGGCTTGGAAATTAGCATTTCCAAAATCCTCAATCATTGTTTCTTTGGAAAAACGCATATTTTCCAGGGTGTTTTTTGAATGAGCTTCTACTAAAATATCATCATCAGGAATACCTTGTGTCAAAGCATACATTTTCATCGCGACACTTTCAGGAAGTAATTCATCGGGACCTTGGCCACCAGACATGACGATTTTTGGTGGATTTAACGTTGCGCGATTTTGAGCCTTGTAAAATTGAATGGCTTTGTTGATGCGGGCTTGCAATAACGGCGGCACAATCTCACCATTGATTAACCCCGAACCTAACACAACAATATAATCCTGTGTATATTTTGGCTGATTAAATTGATACAACGTAGAAACAGTTAAAAAATTATAAAAAACAAACGCGAAATAAGTCAAAATAAATGGCGCAATAGTTAAGGGTAAGGAGAGCCACGTTGGTAACAACGATTGAAAAAAGAAATTATAGATTAATAGTAATGTTAAGCCAATTGCCAGCAACAACGTCAACAAGTTCCCTAGAGACCGACCTTCTTTTCTCATAACAACGACCGCATTCCAATAAAGGAAAATAATTAAGGCATAGAGTCCTAAAGCCAAAGCGATAAAAATTGCCAGCAGGGCAATAATTGCTAAGGTGATTAGAAAGTAGTTGTTTGTACGAATCGCAGTAATCCCTAAATAAGTCGCTAGAACCACAAGAAAAATATTAAATAATGTTCCATTCAGTAAACGCCTTTTTTCTTTGAAGTAGAAGAGCGCAAACAAGCCAAAAAAAGCAATGGGAATTAAAAAGAAGGCTGTGCCACGAATGATTTCTAAATATAAAACATATGAGAAGAACATAAAGACGGTCCAGCCAAACATCCACGGCAACCAATCGTGTTCTTTTTTCTTTTTCCGCCACGAGGGAATGAAAAAGAGACCCAATAAATAAACACCTAAAAAGGTTAAATCACCATAAAATTGCATAAATAAACTCCTTTAAAACATTTTTCCTCTTCAGTATAACGAAAACTCTTCAAAAAAAATAGAGGAAGCACTTAGTTTCAGAAAGTTTTCTTGTTCTTTTTTTATAAAAAAAACCTGACGATTAACGTCAGGTTTTTGAGTCAGTATTGTTTAATTAAGCTTTAGTAACGTTAGTTGCTTGAGGGCCACGTTGACCTTCTTCGATTTCGAAAGTTACTGCTTGACCTTCTTCTAAAGTTTTGAAGCCGTCACCTTGGATAGCTGAGAAATGTACGAATACATCGTTTCCGTTTTCTGCAGTGATGAAGCCAAAGCCTTTGTCTGAGTTAAACCATTTTACTGTACCTGTTTCCATAATAAATATCCTCCTAGATGTGTGTTATAACACATTCATATTTTGCAATTACTTGAAAGGTGAAAAATGTGGAAGATGTTTATTTGAAACAGCTACCCATATTACCGAACAAAAACTACATCTATTACTATAGCATACTAACTGGTTTTTGTATAGCGATAACCTTATTTTCTTTTTTATCGGATGTTTTTTAAAAACTAGAAAGTGAAGATAAGGCTGTTATAGTGCTGTTTCAATAAGTCTCAGAAAAAAAGCCCATTGTAAGGCACTTTCTTACAATGGGCTTTTTGCCTGTTTTTAATAACGGAGGATAGCCGCTAAAGACTTTTCATCTGGTGCAGCTTTTTGGTCTAAAACAAAAACTTGACCGCCGTTTTGAATAACTTGGTAAGCAATGGTGTTTAAAAGTTTGCGACGATCATACTCTTCAGATGACATTTCATTGTTTTCAGTAACAAAGAGTGACGTTGCAATAAAGAGATGGGAAATTTTGCCGTCAGCTGCCGCTGGCGAAATATCTGTAAATTGATCTAAGAATTTACGATCTAGTAATTTGTTATAAGAAGCTGTTTCTTTTTCTGTTAACTCTGCAGCTATTTTTTCACTAGCGCTGCGGATATCTTGAATGGTTGCTTGTGCAGGTGAAGCAGCAACTGAAATTGAGCAATCATAATAAGGATTTTTAGCAATCTTTTTAAAGAGTGTTTGGTTTTCTGGTAAAGCATAAAGATAAAGCGGTAATTTTTCAGGATTATCCAGTTGATCTTTTAAGAAAGTATCGACTGCTTGATAGTAGTTCACCCAATCAATTTCAACTTCTTTATCTTTAGTATTGATGCTATGATAAGCGACACCTTCTTTAGAACCGTTAGAACTACCTTGAGTTGAAAAGTTTAAATTACCACCCGTTAATTCATCACCTAAAGCTGTGACCACGTCTGTTGGTGCATCTTTAGGCAATTCAACAGGAGTCACAGTCGTATGATCGACCTTGTAAAGTTTCATTGAATCGCGATTTAGAGCAAGTAGGTAATAATGGTAGTTAAATTGTTTGTCTTTGACTAGTCCAAGTAAATAAGGAATCGTGTCCACGTAATATTGATCGTCAACGGGCACATCTAATCGTTGAACAAAGGTGTTCTCTGGAGATAAGATGATTGAAACACTTGCTGTGCCGTTGCGCCAGAAGGAAGCATCAGCTAGAAGTGCGTCAATTTTTTCTTGAAAAACAGCCCATTTTTCCTCAGGAAATTTTTTTTCAAAGCGTGTTTTTGCCGCTTTTGCAAAATTTTTCAAAACAAGCGAATCTTTTTCTACGTTTTGGTGAGCGACATGGGTGTTAAACAAGAAGGTAACAAACGGTCCATGAACTTCTTCAGAAAATAATGTTGATAAGCTATCTTTTTTTTGATTTGCCATAATAAAATCCCCCTTCTAAAAGTAAGTGTAGCACAGGAAATCGAATGTTTAAAACAATATGTTCAATAAAAGAAAACGCTTTAAAGAATCTAAATAAAGGACTGTTAATGGTGTTCTAATAAAAGTTTTATAAAAAATATAGCTGAAACTCATGATAAAAAAGGCACAAACTACTATACTTACGTTATGCCAATTATCCCGAATTGGTTTTTTCATACTTACTCCTACCAAGAGTAAATAACAACCTTCATTTCCACCACAGACGACGGTCGTGGTGGTTTTTTTTGTTTAGGTTCTAGTTTTTTTTGCTATCAACTTTTGAGAAGGACAGAGCAAGATAGTTAGAGAGGTTATGACAAGTACGAGAATGGTGAGAAGAGTTATTAAGATACCGTTTTGATAGGTTAACAATGGATTTCGCAAAGGTCTCATAATGTCACCACCTAATAGAATATGAGGCATATCCAAGTAGCTTAAGAGAATGTAAGGTTTTAAGTTCTCGTTAAGTAACGTATTGAGTACATCGTATTGTCCGATCACTAATGGAATAATTAAAACAGAGAGATTTAGAATTAAATTACTTGTTAGAATGCTGAATACTAAACTTAACAATGCTAGAAATGCTAGAAATAATATAAAAAAGAAGATTGTTTTAACGACAAAGTCACCTGTTGCTATCAAATTGACTTCCGTATTTTTCGAACTGGTGGCAATCGGGTAATTAAACACACCCAGTCCATTTTTTAGAAAGACAAATGCAAGTACAAGGAGAAATGCGCTGAGTAGGTTTGCAAAGAGCGACAAAACAATGGCAAAAAGTTTGGTGTAATATGTTCGTACATAAGAGTTAGGAGAAACACAATACCAAATGAAATTATGTTTTTTATAGTCTAAATTAAATAAATAAGCAATCTGGAAACTAACCAGAATTAAAATAATTTGCATTAATTGAGGAGAAGAAAAAACCAAATTTAGATATTGGATCACGCCCATCTTTTTTGGATTATCACTCGTTTTATTTAGCCCATTGTTTTTTAAATACTCCAGTACGGCCACTATACTTTTTTGTTCACTAATTGATCTAGCTTGCAAACTACCATCTAGAATTCCTTCTAGCGTTTTTTTTTCCAAGTTATACTCATTTTCAACAATCGCTTTTTGATCTCCTTTCTTTAGAGAATCAATGAGTTTTTTTAAATAACCATTTGTTTCCTTGATGTCTTCAACGATTTTTGTTGCAGTTGGGTCATCTTTGATACTTTCAATCGTTGTTATGCCGGCATAGTAATTATCTTCGTAATATTTTACATAATTAAAATTGGCATTTCCTAGAAAAAAAGGAACGCTAATAACGAGAACGAATAATGCAAACAGAAAATAAGTGGTTTTCTCTCGAAAAATTTTAATTAGTTCAAATTTTATCATTTAGGCACGACCTTTCGTTGCATATAGTTCGTAGTATTCTTCTTTTAATTGTAGATAGTCTAGTGACGCTGATTTCAGAATACCGCTATCTAAAAAATAAATTGCATCACAAAGCTTGCTTATTTCGAAAATATTATGAGATGACAAAAGTAATGTTTTTCCTTGCTCTTTTAAAGTAAGAAAGACGGTTGCTAGGTACTCAACATTTTCAATATCGAGACCATTTAATGGCTCATCAAAAATCAGAAAAGACGCACCACTAGCGATGGCGACTGAGAGCAAGGCTTTTTGCTTCATACCTGCAGAAAGGTGTTTAATTTTTTTGTTTATGTACGTGTTAACACCGACTAAGTTAATGATTGATTCAAAATTAGCATCATGTTTCCATAACTTGGCCGCTACTTGCATATTCTCGTAAACGGTAAGATTTGCAAATAATTGATTCGCGGATTCTATGAAAAAGATTTTTTTATTGTAGTCAGTTCTGTTTTTGATTGATGTTTTGTCAACTATTACTTCACCAGATTCGAGCGGGATAAGTTGGACGATTGATTTAAAAAAAGTCGTTTTTCCTGTACCATTTGGGGCAACAATACATGTGATTGATCCCGTATTTAATGTAAGCGACAAGTTATTCAAGATGTTTTTATTGTTCAATGCTACGCAGATCTTGGTTATTTCTATTGAATTATTCAATTTTTCCCTCCTTTTATTAGAAATTAGTTATATAGATTATGTTAACATTAAATTAAAGAAAGAGAAAGGTTGTTTTTCGAATGATTATTTGATGGTATAAATTATAAATAGTGAAAGTATATATTATGTTAGGAGTAGAAACAATAGAAAAGAAAGTTATGTATGGTTGTGTTCTAACAAATTTGTTGGGTGTTAGTTTGGTGTTTAATTCACCAGTAGAGGCAGAAGAAGTCATTCAAAATGATGCGTTAGTTGAATTGCAAAACGAAATTGGTAGTCAATCTGTTAACCCAAGAAACAGAGCTTATGTTGGTTGGGTCGTGAGGTATTTCCATCAATATCAAACTCGAGCAACAGGGAACTGGGCGCCAAATTTACATGGATATGTTTATGGGAAAATCAATGTGCGTAATGGTTATTCTGCGAATGGATGGACGTATTTGGGAACAACGAATAATTCTAATTGGTTTACGATTGAACACAAGTTTAGACAAAATTATCGAGTATGGTGAATCGATTATTTTATAATTAAGGATAAATAAAGAAGATAAACCAAATAAATGCCAGAAGGTGACTCCTTCTGGCATTTATTTGGTTTATTATACAATGAATACGCTAGTTGTCGAATAAATTAATAAGTACAAACAACACAGAGCCGCTGACTGTCGTATTACTTAAGAATTTGTCATTTCAAATTTACGGAACCGCAAGAAACGATTTGCTTCTTCCTCTAACTGAGTAATTTCTTCTTCTGTTAACTCTTCCGTAGTAATGTGAATATGTAACTCTTTTTGTGTGCTTGTCATAGGTGCCTGATGATTAATCTCTGTTTGTTGGGTGCGGCCCATTAAATAGTCCAAGGAAACCGAAAAATAGTCTGCTATTTTTAAAAGATTCTCTACTTTAGGCGAAGAGGTATCCCAACGACGAATTTGTCCATTGGAAATGCCGACGTTTCTTTCTAATTGGGCGAGGGTTAATTGCTTTGACTGAGCTAGTTGTTTAATGCGAGAAATTAAGGTCATTTCAAGTCCTCCTTGCGTTTTCCGTTTGCTAATTTTAAATTAGCGTAAAAGCGAATGGTTGTCAATTGCGAGCGTGTAATAAGAAGGTGAACATCTCATGAGTGATTTTTTAGAAAATTTCCGATGAAAAAAAGAAGAAATAGAGTTATTATTAGTAAGTAAACTGTTTTGGAGCGAGAGGGGATGAATCAATGGAGAAAATTAAAAGTTACCAAGAGGATTCTGAAGTGCAGAAAAATCGTTGGTGGATCTTAGTTTCTGTGGCTATGTTTACCTTCATGTCTACATTAGATTCCAGCATTGTAAATATTGCTTTACCGACTATTTCAAAAGAAATGTCCGTACCCATGAATCAAGCGGAATGGGTCGTATCTATTTATTTAATGGTTGTCTGTGCTTGTTTATTATTATTTGGAAAAATTGGCGACAGTTTTGGAAAAATAAAAGTTTATCGAATTGGCACGGTTATTTTTACGATTGGTTCGTTACTTTGTGGCTTTAATCAATCGCTGAGCTTTCTATTATTTGCGCGAGTCGTTCAAAGTATTGGTGCTAGCATGACCATGGCGACCAATTCAGGAATTATTACGGAAGTATTCCCTTTAAATGAAAGAGGGCGGGCGCTTGGTGCAGTAGGTGCCTTTGTCTCTTTAGGCGCGATTGCTGGTCCTGGGATTGGTGGATTGATCTTATCAAACTTTTCTTGGTCGTATATTTTTTGGATTAATGTTCCCGTGGGGCTAATTACAATTTTAATTGGCGAAAAGTTTCTACCAAAAGATATTACAAAAACAAAAGAAAAAATCGATTTTCCAGGATTTGCTTGTATTGCCATTGCGATTATGACGTTCTTCGGCGGGATTTTCCTCGGACAAGAGAGCGGGTTTGGCTCGTTACAATCCTATTTATTGTTCATTATTGCAGTAATCGCATTAGGATTATTTATAATGGTTGAACGAAAAAGAAAAAGCCCACTTATTAAGTTCGCAATTTTTAAAAACAAAATTTTTACTTTAAGTTTATTGTCTGCCGTTTTAATTTTTGCCTCAAACTTTTTTGTAAATGTTGTCATTCCATTTTATTTGCAGGATGCACGCAAACTAAGTGCTAGTTATGCTGGTCTATTAATGATGGTATTTCCGTTATTGATGGTGGTTGGGGCTCCTCTGAGTGGCTATTTGACGGATAAGATTGGCCCAGGTATTTTAACGTTTGGCGGATTGTTGCTTTTGTGCTGTACGTCGTTAATGTATATGTTTTTAGATATGAATTCCCCCATCTGGTATTATGTGATTGCAACAGCCATTATGGGATTGGGAAATGCACTTTTCCAGTCTCCAAACAATACAATGGTTATGAGCAGTGTTGAAAAGCAAGATTTAGGTGTAGCAGGAAGTATGAATTCTTTTGCTAGAAACTTAGGAATGGTCATTGGGATTGCGTTGTCAACGACCATTTTATATCGTGGCATGAGCGAAGCCTATGGTGAACGAGTAACCACGTATCTGGCTAATCGCCCAGATATATTTATTGTGGGAATGCGTGAAACCTTTTTTGTCGCCTTTCTATTATGTGTGGCGGCCTTTATATTAACGATTTTACGTTTTCGGAAAACAACCAAATAAGTAAAAAGAAACAGACGAGAAAGATTCATGATTTTTCTCGTCTGTTTCTTTACTAGCTAAGAAAATAAGCAAATGCGATTGTATATTTCTAATTCTCTGTTACAATAAAGAAAGTAAACTGTACTAAACTGTACTACTTTTAAAAATGAATTTGACGATTAATTATCATAAGATTGTGTAGAAAATACCTTAGGAGGAATACAAATGGAACTGATAGGACATGGACATTCATGTATTGAAATTCGTCTAAACGACGGCACGAACCTTTTATTTGATCCTTTTATTAATGGAAACCCTTTAACGGACGTTTCACTTGCAGACTTACACCCTGATTACATCTTAATCACTCACGGACACAGCGATCATATTGGCGATATGCTAGCAATTGCTCAAGCCAACAAGGCAACAATTATTGCGATAGCTGAAGTGGCTACGTATGCGCAGTCGCAAGGGGTAAAAGCGCATGGAATGAATCTAGGTGGGCGTTATGTCTTTCCTTTTGGTTCGGTTAAATTTGTGCCAGCTTTGCATAGTTCCGGTTATGAAATAGACGGCGTAATGACCTACATGGGCGAAGCAAGTGGGATTATTTTAGAAGCAGAAGATAAAAAAATTTATCACGCTGGTGATACGGCGTTGTTTTCAGATATGCGCCTTTTTGCAAAAGACAAATCCATTGATGTAGCGTTCTTACCAATTGGCGATAATTACACGATGGGACCAGAGGATGCGCTAGAAGCAGTCTCTTACTTAAATCCCAAAATAACCATTCCAATTCATTACAATACCTTTCCTGTTATCCAACAAAATCCAGCAATATTCGTAGAGCAAGTAGTTGGCGGGAAAGTATTAAACCCAGGAGAGACGATCCTAGTTTAGGAGGAAATTATGGCGACGAAACATGATCAAATTTTAAAACATATTGAAGAATTACCGATTGGCGATCGAATCTCTGTTCGAAGCATTGCCAAAAGTTTAAGTGTTAGTGAAGGAACAGCGTATCGGGCCATCAAAGATGCAGAAAATATTGGGCTTGTTTCCACCATTCAACGTGTTGGTACGATACGAATTGAGCGGAAGTTAAAAAAACATATTGAAAAATTAACATTTGGTGAAGTGGTCCGTATTATTGAAGGGGATGTGTTAGGCGGTAGCTCTGGTCTAGACAAAGTCCTTAATAAATTTGTAATTGGTGCGATGACAGAAACCGCGATGACGCGATATATTACTCCCGGATCCTTAATGATTGTTGGTAACCGCCAAGGCGTGCAAAAGCTTGCTTTAGAAAATGGGGCAGCCGTTTTAATTACAGGTGGATTTGAAACATCTGAAGAGATTGCGCAGTTAGCAGATCGTCTGGGTATGCCTGTCTTGAGAACCACATATGATACATTTACTGTGGCTACTATGATTAACCGTGCTTTAAGTGATCAGCTGATTAAAAAAGACATTTTACTCGTCAGTGATATTTATACAGCGCTTGAAAAAACCAATTATTTGTTGACAACTCAAACGATTGCAGATTATCAGGCATTATCTGAAAGTACCCATCATTCTCGTTTCCCAGTAGTAAATAAGAAATTACGTTTAGTGGGGATTGTCACAGCCAAAGATGTCATTGGTAAAAGTGAACATTTAACCGTGGATAAAGTCATGACCAAGGATCCCAATGTTGTGAAAAAGATGATGAGTGTAGCGAGTGTCAGTCATCAAATGATTTGGGATGGTCTAGAAGTCATGCCGGTGGTGGAAGATGATTTAGCGCTTGTTGGAATTGTTTCTCGCCAAGATGTGATGAAAGCCATGCAATTGGTGCAACGACAACCACAAATTGCAGATACAATTTCAGATCAAATTTCCGGGGAAGTGATGCCTGTTGAAGAAAATGGCAAAGAAACAACCCGTTTTCGTTTTTCGGTTGCGCCCCAAATGGTTAACAGTGTTGGTACCATCTCGTTCGGTGTCCTAAGTGAAATTATTTCTAACGTGACACAACGAACAATGTTGATGAATCAAAAAAGAAATGTACTAATTGAACAAGTGAATCTACATTATTTGCGGCTAATCCAGTTGGAAAGTGAATTGGACATTCGTCCACGGATTTTAGAAATTGGTCGTCGCTCTGCAAAATTAGATATTGAAGTTTATTTAGAAAATGTCATTGTGGCAAAAGCAATTGTTGTTTGCCAAGTGATGGAGAGAACGTAGGAGGCTACAAAGAATGGACGTAGTAAAAGAAATTATGGCAGCAATTAAACAATATGAAACAATTATTATTCATAGACATCAAAGGCCCGACCCAGATGCGATTGGCTCACAGGTTGGGTTAGCAGAACTCTTAAGAGCGAGCTTTCCTGAAAAAAATATTTATCAGGTAGGCGGACCAGTGGAAGGTTTAGAGTTTTTAGCTGAAATGGATGTTATTACTGACGATGTCTATCGAGGTGCATTAGTCATTGTAACAGATACTGCAAATGCTCCACGAATTAGTGATGCGCGTTTTTCTTTAGGCGATCAATTAATTAAAATCGATCATCATCCGAATGATGAACCTTATGGAGATTTAGTTTGGGTGAATACAAATGCAAGTAGTTGTAGTGAAATTATTGTTGATTTTTGGCAACAGCATTTAGCAGAATTAACGATGACAGATAATGCAGCTCGTTTATTGTATGCTGGGATTGTGGGGGATACAGGGCGTTTTCTTTATCCTTCCACTTCGGCGCATACACTCGCTGTCGCTGCGCAATTGCGTACGTTTAACTTTAATGCCGCAGACTTAAATCGTGAGTTAGACCAAATGCCTTTAAAGGTTGCTAAATTAGCGGGTTATATTTATCAAAATTTAGAAATCGACGCAAATGGCGCTGCTCGTGTCGTTTTACCACAAAGTATTTTAAACAGTTATGATATTGTCGATTCTGAAACGGCAGCCATTGTTTCAATGCCAGGAAAAATTGAAGATGTTCTCTCATGGGCAATCTTTGTTGAACAGCCGGAAGGTTATTATCGCGTTCGGTTACGTTCCAAAGGCCCAATCATTAATACAATTGCTAAAAAACATCATGGCGGCGGCCATCCTTTGGCAAGTGGCGCTAATGCCCGTGATGCAGCTGAAATTGAAGTGATTTACCAAGAAATTCAGGCAGCTTGCCAAGAGTGGGCTCAAAAATAAATAAGTAATTAGAAAGTAGTTATCGGTTGTTGATAAATCATTAGGACTACTTTTCATTCACTAGAAAATAAGGTAAAATGAAAAAGAATTATTTTTTACAAAGGAGAACGTTAATGACAGAGCAATTACCAAACTGCCCTGAATGTGGGTCGGCATATGCCTATGAAGATCGCGGATTATTTATTTGTCCAGAATGCGGTCATGAATGGTCACCAACGGAAGAAGTTGCAGAAGAAGGCTTAGTAGTTAAGGATTCAAATGGCAATCTTTTAGCGGATGGTGACAGTGTTACTGTAATCAAAGATTTGAAAGTTAAAGGTGCCAGTGGCGCAATTAAACAAGGCACAAAAGTGAAAAACATTCGTTTAGTGGAAGGCGATCATAACATCGACTGTAAGGTAGATGGCTTTGGTCCAATGAAGTTAAAATCAGAGTTTGTTAAGAAAAATTAAATTTCATTTGAATGATGAGACAGTAAGAGTCTAGGACACAACCATCGTCCTAGACTCTTACTAATGTTTATCGGTCTTGTATTTTATCATTGTACGAAGGCCGTGCCAAGCGTTGTAAAGTGTGAGGATTAACCCGATACCTAAAGGAATCCATAACCATTGCGGAGAATAAGCGGCATCTTTTAACGTTTCAGGGTTGATGGTCCATGATTCTTGCAATACTTGGAAACTAAAAACCATGAGAAATGTTGAAATAAGTAACAAAATAAACCGTAAATAATGAATCGTTGTTTGACGGTGAATCAGTGCAAAGAGTAAGTAGAGCACAAGTAAGAATAGCGGCACTCCAAACGCGAAATATGGCTGTAACATGAGAACGTCCTCCTTTTTCTTAATGATACTGCAAAGGAGAGGATTTGCAAAATAAAATTTATTGTTGGTACATTTTTTTAGAAACAAGTATAGTGTTATTGAGGCATTCATACTTGAAATTGTTTATCTTGGAGGAATTTTTATGGCAGTATATAGCGAACCAATTAAATGGGCAATCATTATTTTCCCGTTTCTAGCATTTTTTATTTCTGGGGCATTATTAATCTATGAATACCGCAAATATGGTTCATTTGTTTGGACACGAGCAATGATTTTGTATTCATTTGTTTTTTATTTATTATGTGCCTATTTCTTGGTGATTTTACCGTTGCCATCTCGGGCAGAAGTGGCTCAATACACAGGACCAACAATGGAACTGCGGCCTTTTCATTTTATTTCAGGGATTTTAAACGAAACTGTTTTTTCGCTCAAAGATCCTAGTACGTATTTGCCAGCATTAAAACAGCATGCCGTTTTAGAACCACTGTTTAATGTTTTATTAGTTTTACCTTTTGGTGTGTATTTACGGTATTATTTCAAATGTTCATTTTTAAAAACAGTTCTTGCAAGTTTTTTATTGTCATTATTTTTTGAATTAACACAGTTATCTGGCCTTTATTTTATTTATCCACGTTCGTATCGCCTGGCGGATGTCAATGATTTAATTAATAATACCGTCGGAGGCATGGTCGGTTATTGGTTGACGCCACTCTTTACCTTTTTATTGCCAACAAGAGAAGAAATTGATGCCACCTCTTATGAAAAAGGGCAGACAGTTAGCCTGTTAAGACGTTTCTTTGCATGGGGGATTGATTGGTTGGTGATTGGCTTTGTGCAAGGCCTGCTCGTTTTTGGACTAAATTTCATTCCAGCTTATAAAAATTGGGCAACCAATTATCCGATTTTTTCAGATCGGATGTGGTTCTTTATCATGGTGTTTGCGGTCTTTATCGTCATGATGAAACTGACAAATGGTCAAACGTTAGGGAAAAAAGTTGTGCGCATTCGGGTGGTTGAAACAGGACATGAAAAAATTCGTTTAAAAGCTTTGTTTGTTCGCTACGGTTATTTGTATTTTGTATATGGCTTAATTAGTATTTATCTAGCTAATGCCGCTGATTTATTGAATTCTTCTAATCGGATGTTGCAAATGGTGTCACTGCTTCTGTATTTGTTCTGTTTAATTTTATATTTACTATTTTTGATCAACGTTTTGTTAACCTTGATTCGTAAAAAACGGCGTTTGTTTTATGAAAAAGCCAGCCATACTTATACAGTCAGTACATTAGAAGTTGCGAAAACAAAGGAATCAGCAGGTGAGTAAAAGTTGTTTTTGTGTTATAATGCCAAAGTGCATAAAGAATTTAACGAGAAGAGGTGAGGCAAGTGCCTTCATTTAAACAATTTCAATTTCAACCTTTTATCAACGAAGCACTCGCAGAAAAAGGGTTTGAAGAACCAACAGAAGTCCAAGAAAAATTAATCCCAATCATTAAGAAAGGGAAAAGTGTCATTGGACAATCGCAAACAGGAAGTGGAAAGACGCATACTTTTTTACTTCCATTAATGGATAAAGTTAAGCCAACTATCGACGAAGTGCAAATTGTGATTACTGCGCCTAGTCGTGAATTAGCCAATCAAATTTATCAAGAAGCGCAGCAACTGGCTCGTTTCAGTCAACCAGAAATTCGCGTGTCAAATTTTGTTGGCGGAACAGATAAACAACGTCAATTAACTAAATTAAAGCATCAGCAACCTCATGTGGTGATTGGTACACCAGGGCGGATTTTAGATATGATGAATGAACAAGCTTTGAAAGTGCATACGGCTTTTGCCTTTGTTGTCGATGAAGCAGACATGACATTAGATATGGGCTTTTTAGCAGAAGTCGATCAAATTGCAGGTCGTTTGCCAGAAAAATTACAAATGCTCGTTTTTTCTGCAACCATTCCAGAAAAATTACGACCATTTTTAAAAAAATATTTAGAAAATCCAGTGATTGAACATATCAAACCAAAAGCAGTTATTTCAGAAACAATTGACAATTGGTTGATTTCCACCAAAGGAAAAAACAGCAATCAAATAATTTATCAATTATTGACTATCGGGCATCCTTATTTAGCGATTGTTTTTGCAAATACTAAACAAAGAGTTGATGAAATCACCGATTACTTAAAAGATCAGGGCCTAAAAGTTGCCAAAATTCATGGAGACATCACACCACGCGAAAGAAAACGTGTGATGCGTCAAGTTCAAAATCTTGACTACCAATATGTGGTAGCTACTGATTTAGCCGCACGTGGGATTGATATTGAAGGGGTTTCACATGTCATCAATGCAGAAGTTCCACATGAATTGGACTTCTTTATTCATCGGGTTGGCCGCACAGGACGTAATGGATTGAATGGAACTGCCATAACATTATATTCACCAGCAGATGATGAAGCGATTACTCAGATTGAGCAGTTAGGTGTTTCTTTCAAACCAAAAGAAATTAAAAATGGTGAGATTGTAGAGACGTATGATCGCAACCGTCGAACAAAACGAGAAAAATCTCGAGAAGAATTAGACCCAACGTTAATTGGTTTAGTGAAAAAGAAAAAGAAAAAAATTAAACCAGGATACAAGAAAAAAATTAATTGGGCAATTGAAGACAGCAATAAGAAAAAACGTAAAATTGAACGTCGTCAGAAAGATCGTTCTGCTAGAAAAGCAAAAAAGAATTCTTCTAACTAAAAACGTTGTGGATTATTTAAAGTAAGGGACGAGAATCTTTAAGATTCTCGTCCCTTACTTTTTTATATGATAAATATTTAAGTCACTTTTAAAATAACTCTTTTTTTAAAGTGACTATTGCTAAAAGTAGAGAAATTTACCGATTAATTGTAAAGATTTTTGTTAAAAACATCAAAATGTTAGTGTTTAGAACCAACATTTTGATGTTTTCTCAAGAAAAAAATGATAAAATTACAGATTTTTTGGCATGTTTTAGCAAAAAGTAGGAAGTTTCGGCCTTTTTTTTGTAAAAAAATCGGTTTTATTAGTTGATATTAAAGGAAATTCATTTTTTTTTACGGAGGATAAAAAAATTTCACACACAAAAAAATGCATTTTCTAATATAATATAAATAACCACTAAAATAAAGAATAAAGGAGCGAAGAGAGATGAAGATAAAAAGGTATTTATTAATCAATCGCTGGAGGAAACACGCGATTTGGTAACGTATTTTGATCGGTGCGTTTAGTTATGGGTAACAGAAAGAAGTTCTAGGAGGAAAGAAAAAATGAGAAGGATTTTGGTATTAACAAAGAACATTTTAGTTGAGCAAACATTTCAGCAGCAATTACAATATTTAAATTATGAAGTCTTTTGTACAAACTGCTTTGAAGAAACTGTAGAACACGAGTTAACTTTTTTTAATTATTTTGATGCAATTGTGTTAAGCGAAACACTTTCTCAGAACGATTGCTTGAGATTATTAGGAAGTCTTTCATCATTAGAGAAGCCGATTTATCGACGTTCACAATCGATGTGTAACAAACGTGAAGCGGAGATTTGGCAGGAAAGAGGCATTATCCGGTGGTTGGGCCTCAAAGATTCATTGGAAGAGATTCGTGAAAAAATTGACACGGTGGATCAAAGTTTTGCCGAAGCAACAGCCGAGCTACTTGATGACCAAGTAAAAAAGATTCGCTTTACAAAAAACGAGCAACGCTTTTTAAAAATCTTGTATCAGCATGCCCACGAAGGGTTGGATCGTGATCAAATTTGTCGCTTGCTTTGGCAGAAAGAACCAGATGCTTCTACAAAATCGCAGCTGTCTTTTGTATGTAAACGAGTGAAACAAAAATTTAGTGATGCAGGTATGAATGAAGAGATTATTACGACCTCTTGGGGAAAAGGGTATCAAATAAATGAAAAAATTTTGCCTTATTTAGAGCAAACGTTGTTTGAAACAGCTTAGTAAGGAAAGATTCCTACGAAAACAATTGACTTTTCGGTAGATTTTTCTTATACTTTTGACTATAAGCTAAAGGATATGAGGAATCTTATTTGGATCACAGAAAGCCGTTCATTGCTGAGAGAAGGGCATCAGATAAATTTACTTGCTCCCTTTAGATGGACTTGATAGAAATATCAACGCGACTCTGCGTTATAGAGCTTAAGAGGTAATGATCCAACATCATTGCAATCAAGGTGGTACCGCGAGCAATCGTCCTTGACTGCAATGGTGTTTTTTGTGTTCACAATCTGCCACTTAAGAGGGTACAAAACATAAATAGTTAATTATTAATAGAAAGTAGGAAAATCAATGAAAGAATTAACAAGTAGTCAAGTTCGCCAAATGTATTTAGACTTCTTTAAGTCTAAAGGACATTCAGTAGAACCAAGCGCTTCTTTAGTACCAGTAAACGATCCAACATTATTATGGATTAACTCTGGTGTTGCAACCTTGAAAAAATATTTTGATGGCTCTGTTGTGCCAGAAAATCCAAGAATTACGAATGCTCAAAAATCTATTCGTACAAATGATATTGAGAATGTTGGGAAAACGGCTCGTCATCATACAATGTTTGAAATGTTAGGGAACTTCTCAATTGGAGATTATTTTAAAAATGAAGCGATTCACTGGGCCTGGGAATTTTTAACTGGTGCTGAATGGCTTGCTTTTGACCCAGAAAAATTATATGTGACTGTTTATCCGAAAGATACAGAAGCAAAACGCATTTGGCGTGATGAAGTTGGTTTATCTGAAGACCATATTATTGATGTAGAAGATAACTTCTGGGATATCGGTGCTGGTCCAAGCGGTCCAGATACGGAAATCTTTTATGATCGCGGCGAAGAATTTTTAGATATTCCAGAAGATGATCCAGAAAATTATCCTGGTGGTGAAAATGAACGCTATTTAGAAATTTGGAACTTAGTGTTCTCTGAATTTAACCATACACCAGAAGATACGTATGAACCATTACCACATAAAAACATTGATACGGGCATGGGCTTGGAACGTGTTGTATCTATCATTCAAGATGCACCAACAAATTTTGAAACTGATTTATTTATGCCAATCATTCATGCGGTAGAAGCTTTAGGAACCAACGTAAAATATGGAGATGCACCACAAACGGATGTTTCCTTTAAAGTGATTGCTGACCATATTCGTGCATTATCCTTTGCAATTGGTGATGGTGCGCTTCCTTCAAATGAAGGTCGTGGCTATGTGTTACGTCGTTTATTACGTCGTGCGGTAATGCACGGGAAAAAATTAGGCATTAATGAAGCCTTTTTATACAAATTAGTGCCTGTTGTTGGCGAAATCATGGTAAGTTACTATCCAGAAGTATTACAACAAAAAGACTTCATCGAAAAAGTGGTTCGGACAGAGGAAGAACGTTTCCATGAAACCATCAATGAAGGTTTGAGCATGTTAAATGAGGTTATTAAAGAAGTTAAAGATGCAAAAGGCGATACATTAGATGGAAAAATTATCTTCAAACTTTATGATACTTTTGGCTTCCCGGTAGAATTAACGGAAGAAGTTGCGGAAGATGAAGGCTTGAAAGTCGATCATGCTGGGTTTGAAACAGAAATGGAAGCACAGCGTGAACGTGCTCGTTCTGCCCGCAGTAAAGAAACTTCAATGGGTGTTCAATCTGCTTTATTAACAGATATTAAAGTAGAAAGTAAATTTGTTGGCTATACAGAATTAACACATGATAGTGAATTATTTGTTATTATTCAAGGTGACGCACTAGTAAATGAAGCATCTGCAGGAACAGCCGAATTAATTTTTGCTGAAACACCATTTTATGCTGAAATGGGTGGACAAATTGCTGACCGCGGCTATGTAAAAAATACCGCAGGGGAAGTCGTTGCCAACGTGGTGGATGTGAAAAAAGCACCAAATGGTCAATTTTTACACAAAGTAGAAGTTTTGGCGCCATTAGCTGAAGGCCAAATTTATCAATTGCAAGTGGACGAACGGATGCGGACACGTATTTTGAAAAACCATACGGCAACCCATTTATTGCATCGTGCTTTAAAAGATGTGTTAGGGGAGCATGCCAACCAAGCAGGCTCATTAGTTGCACCAGGACATCTACGTTTTGACTTTACTCATTTTGGGCAAGTTACATCAGAAGAACTAGCGCGGATGGAAGCCATCGTTAATGAAAAAATCTGGGAAGCTATTCCTGTTGTCACAATTGAAACAGATATTGATACAGCGAAAAACATGGGCGCAATGGCGTTATTTGGCGAAAAATATGGCAAAGAAGTCCGTGTAGTTAATATTGGGGATTACTCTATCGAATTATGTGGTGGAACACACGTTGCTAATACAGAAGATATCGGAATTTTCAAAATTGTTTCCGAATCTGGGATTGGTGCAGGAGTACGCCGTATTGAGGCAGTGACGAGTAAAGAAGCGTATCAACTTTTACAAGAAGAAGAACGTCAATTGAAAGAGATTGCTACATTAGTTAAATCACCTCAATTAAAAGAAGTGGTTACGAAAACAGAGCAATTGCAACAACAATTACGTGATCTACAAAAAGAAAACGAACAATTGGCTGGCAAATTAGCGAACCAACAAGCTGGTGACATTTTCAAAGATGTCAAAGAAGTCAACGGTGTTCGTTATATTGCCGCTCAAGTCAATGTTAAAGACATGAATCAATTACGCCAATTGGCCGACCAATGGAAACAAAAAGAATTGTCTGATGTACTAGTTCTAGCAACTGCGCAAGATGAAAAAGTAAGCTTGTTAGCGGCTATGACAAAAGACATGAACGGAAAAGGCCTAAAAGCCGGTGACTTAATCAAAGCAATTGCGCCAAAAGTTGGCGGTGGCGGCGGTGGTCGTCCTGATATGGCTCAAGCTGGTGGGAAAAATCCAGCAGGGATTGCGGATGCCTTAGCAGAAGTTGAAAACTGGTTGGCAAATGCCTAATTAAAAATGTTTTCCCTATTATTTATATAAGGAGAATGCTCTTTATAGCAATAATGACAGCCCTTTTCAAAGTTATGAAATTGATTTTGAAGGGGGTTCTTTTTTATAAGTGATTAGGGAGAGAAAACAGTAGATTGCACGAATGTGTAAGTTTTCATCTTCAATTGACAATGGTATAATAAGCAACGGAGGAATCAAAAATATGAATGAAAATCAATTATCAAAACGCCTCGCAACGGTTGGTGATTTAATCCCTAGAGGAAGTCGCTTAGCAGACATTGGTTCAGACCATGCTTATTTACCAGTTGCTTTAATGTTAGAAAATAAACTGTATTTTGCTGTGGCTGGGGAAGTGGTAGAAGGCCCTTATCAATCTGCCAAAACCCAAGTCAGTAAATCCAATTTGACGGATAAAATTATCGTACGTTTAGCGAACGGGCTAGATGCAATTGAACCTGAAGATCAAATAGACGTCATTAGTATTTGTGGAATGGGCGGCACATTAATCCGAGATATTTTAGAAGCTGGACGCAAAAAAAATCGTTTAACAGGGAAGGAACGCCTTGTTTTACAACCGAATATTGGTGAACCAACTTTACGCCGCTGGTTAATGGTAAACGACTACAGTATTATTGATGAAACAATCGTGGAAGAAAACCGTAAATTGTATGAAATTATCGTAGCCGAAAAAACAGAGCAATCCGTTTCTTATACGGACCAAGAATTACTATTTGGGCCAGTTTTAATTAAAAAACAAGGACCGGTTTTTACTAAAAAATGGCAACGAGAATTAAAACAGCGCAAAACTGTTCTTGCACAACTAGCAAGAGCAAGTGGAGAACATATTGAAAAACAAGCGAAACTACAGCAAGACCAACAATTAATTGAGGAGGTACTGACCAATGGCTGTGAACGGTAAGACATTGATTCGATGCTTCAATGACTATTGTCCCGAGTGGTTAGCTGAAACGGGAGATCCTGTGGGCTTGCACATTGGTACGTTAGATAAACCAATTGAAAATGTGATGGTTACCTTAGATGTTCGTCCTGAGGTCGTTGAAGAAGCAATTGAGAAGCAGGTTGATTTAATTATTGCGAAACACCCACCTATTTTCCGCCCAGTTAAGCGATTAACCACAGATAATTTTCAAGAAAAAATGTACGCTGATTTATTAAAACACGATATTGCTGTTTACGCAGCGCATACTAATATGGATATTATTGACAATGGCTTAAACGATTGGTTTTGTGAATTATTGGGAATTAAACAGACCACCTTTTTAACTAAAACACATACTGTTCCTTATAAAAAATTAGCCGTTTTTGTGCCAATTGATGAAGCTCCGCAAATGAGAGAAGCTTTAGGTCTAGCTGGCGCTGGAGCTCAAGGTGATTATTCTAAAACAAGTTACTCTTTAATTGGAACAGGACGTTTTACACCAACACAAGGAGCAAATCCCACGATTGGCGAAATTGGTCAAGAAAGTGTCGTCCAAGAAGCAAAAATCGAAGTGATTTTCCCTGAAACTAAGCAGGAACAAGTTCTTGCAGCTATGTTACAAGCGCATCCTTATGAAGAACCGGCGTATGATGTTTATACCATTGAAAATCAATCAAAAGAATTTGGTTTAGGTCGGGTTGGAGTATTAGACAAGCCTGTGAGATTCTCTGATTTTGTACAGCAAGTCAAGGAAGCTTTCCAATTGGACGGCTTGCGGGTCATTGCAAAAGATGATACTAAAATGATTCAACGGGTAGCCATTTGTGGTGGAAGTGGTGAAAAATTCTATCATGATGCATTACGTAAACAAGCCGATGTCTATATTACTGGTGATGTGTACTATCATACGGCACATGACATGATTGCTGAAGATTTACCAGTCATCGATCCTGGTCATTACATTGAAGCGCTTTGTAAGCCAAAACTTGTGGAATTAATGAATCAATGGAAACAAGAAAATGAGTGGGCTGTATCCATTTTTGAATCAGAAGCGAATACCAATCCATTTCGTTTTAAATAAAAAATGAAGATTAAAGGAGTGTTCTTTTATGTATGAAAATTTATTACCTCGTTTTTTACGCTATGTGAAAACAGAAACACGCTCAGATGCAACAAGCACAACGACACCATCAACACAAACACAAGTAGCCTTTGCACAAACCTTAAAAAAAGAATTAGAAGAATTAGGAATGAGCGATGTTATTTATAACGAAACAAATGGTTTTGTAATTGCTACGTTACCTAGTAACGTGGAGAAAGACGTTCGTTCAATCGGCTTTATTGCCCATATGGATACCGCTGATTTTAATGCAGTGAATGTTTCTCCGCAAATTGTTGAGAACTATGACGGAGAATCAACGATTCCTTTAGATAAAGAAGGCAAATTCACTTTAAATACGAAAGACTTTCCTAACTTAAAAAATTATCGTGGTGAAACACTTATCACAACCGATGGTACCACTTTATTAGGGGCTGATGATAAATCAGGTATTGCGGAAATAATGACAGCCATGGAATATTTAATTAATCACCCAGAAATTAAACATGGCACCATTCGTGTGGCTTTCGGTCCTGACGAAGAAATTGGTGTAGGTGCCGACAAATTTGATGTCGCTCAATTTAACGTGGATTTTGCTTATACAATGGATGGCGGACCAGTAGGTGAATTACAATTTGAAACGTTTAATGCGGCGCAAGCAGAAATTACAATTCAAGGGAAAAACGTTCATCCAGGAACAGCAAAAAATACAATGATTAATGCGTTACAATTAGGAATTGATTTCCATAATGCCTTACCTGCTGACGAAGTTCCAGAAAAAACAGAAGGTGAAGAAGGCTTTTATCATTTAGCAGCGTTTGCTGGAACGCCAGAAGAAGCTACAATGACATATATTATTCGCGATCACAATCGCGAGATTTTTGAAGCACGTAAAGCTAAAATTAAAGAAATTCAGCAAACATTGAATGCACCATTTGATGAAGAACGAATTAAAGTTGATTTATTTGATCAATACTATAATATGCGAGAAGTGATTGAAAAAGATATGTCCATTGTCGAAATTGCTAAACAAGCAATGGAAGAATTGTCAATTCAACCAATTATTGAACCTGTTCGCGGTGGAACGGATGGCTCAAAAATTTCTTATTTAGGGATTCCAACACCAAATATCTTTGCTGGTGGCGAAAATATGCATGGCCGTTTTGAATTTGTTTCATTACAAGCCATGGAAAAAGCGACCAATGTGATTATTAAAATTGCTGAATTAAATGCAAAATAAATGAGGCACTCAATAGGAAAGTAAGAAAACGGGCAACCGAGAGCTTACTTTCCTGTTGTAGTTTCATGAGTCATTGAAAATTTTTTTGCAATTAGAATCAGAACAAGGTATCCTAGTACAGTAACTAGTTAGGAGGCCAGAAAGAATGCTTCAGTGGATAGTAATCATTTATCTCCTCGTCATTAATTTAGTATTGTTTAGTATGATGGGTTATGATAAAAAACAAGCAAAACGTGGGAACTGGCGTATTCCAGAACGCCGCTTATTGACGATAGGACTTGTCGGTGGCGGTTTAGGTGGGCTAATGGGACAAAAGAAATTTCATCATAAAACCCAAAAACCAGTTTTTGCATTGTGTTATTCAATTGGCGTAATCGCGATGATTAGTTGCATCTATCTAACGTTTAAGTAAGAACAAAAAAGGAGAAGCGATGAAAGGA
Organism: Enterococcus sp. LX10; assembly: GCF_023539285.1. NCBI lineage: Bacteria > Bacillati > Bacillota > Bacilli > Lactobacillales > Enterococcaceae > Enterococcus > Enterococcus sp. LX10. The sequence continues at coordinate 1,270,069 of NZ_CP092784.1, forward strand.
AAAGTAAAAATTGGCTTAAATATGTTGTTAATGATTATCGTTTTAGGCGTAATCTTTTATGTCATGGATAATTCATTAAGTGATATTTTTGCTCAACTGATGGAAACAAGTTGGCTGGTGCTGATTGCTGTTATTTTTTTTGGTGTAGTTTATCAATTTGCAGAAGGGCGCTCAATCAAGGAAATAGCTCGTTATTTTAACAAAGACTTTACGACAGTGGATGGTTTTTTTACTTCTTGTTATGTAGCATTTTATCGGATTATTTCATTTGGCACGGGAACCTTGCTTTCAGAAATTTATTTTTATAAGAAAAAGGGAATTCCTGTTTCTAAAAGTGTGGGGATAACGGCATTACATATGATTATGTACAAAGCAGCCGTGATTTTTTTAGCAATTATTGGTTTGATTATTCAATTTTCCCTGTTTTATGAAAATGCGCCTAAGATGATTCCATTCATTTTAGCAGGTGTTATTTTAACATTAGTAATAATTGCAGCATTACTTATTTTATCTAGTAGCTTAAAGTTGCAAGTTTTATTGGTTAAGTTTGCCAATCGTTGGTTTAAACGACCAAAACTAAGAGATTGGGTGGATAATTGTAATTTACAAATCTATTCCTTGCGGGCGGCTGTCCAAACAATTACACAAGATCGCTCAGCGTTGCTTCGAATCTTTTCATGGAATGTATTTAAATTATTATTTTGGTACATTATTCCTTACATTGTTTTAGTAGAAAATCACCCGAATATTGATTTATTATTAGTGATGTCCTTTACCAGTTTTGCTGTTATTCTTTCAGGAGTTATTCCGACACCTGCTGGCATTGGTCCATTTGAATTTGTTTACTTATTGTTGTTTAAACCATTGGTCGGCAATGTTGATGCTGTAGCATCTGTTTTACTGTATCGATTTGGTAGCTTTGTGTTACCCTTTTTGATTGGCTTGGTTTATGTCGCCATTGAGAAACGAAAATCATTACGCATTGAGATTGAAGAAATAAAACGTCAAACAGATGAATAAGGTAGAACGAGAAAAAGAGAGACTCTTTTTCTCGTTCTTTTTTTTAAAAGGAATTGACTTGTACGAGGGATGTCTTATAATAGACTTAATACATGACTAAAAAATATTTTTTTGAACTAATAAAAATTATGGTAAAGGAGTGGCGAAAATTATTGCTGATTGTACAGCAGTGCTGTTATGCGGCGGGAAAAGTTCACGGATGGGATTTGATAAAGCATTATTGAAAATTCAAGGCCAATACGTGATCTTGCAAACAGCTGAAAAGTTAATGGAACTGTTCGAAGAGGTTATTTTAGTAACGAATGATAGTCAAAAATTTCCTAAGGCGTTTAGAAAATGCACAATCATTCAAGATATGTATCTTGGAAAGGGGCCATTAGGTGGGATTGTGACAGCAATGAACTATACTCAGAAAGCTGAAGTGTTTGTAATTGCCTGTGATATACCAACTTTTTCTCCTAAACTTGTGTATCAGTTAGCCTCTAAGCGTGGACAAAATCAAGTAACAATCTTTGATTTTGAAGGTCGTCAAGAACCATTATTTGGCTTTTATCGATGTTCTTGTTTACCAACATTTCAAAAACAGCTTGCGCAAAATAACTATCAGATTCGGCAAGAATTTGAGCATCTATCTGTAAAAACGGTGCAACTATCAAAAGAGAATCAACTTAAAAATGTCAATCGAAAAGAAGAATTGTCTCAGTGGTATCGATAAAAAGGAGGAATCGTAATGGATTTTTTCAGTAGTGAAGAAATAGTTGCAAGCTTAGGTGATAAGGCAGAAATGAAAGGGAAATTATCGTTTGTTCGGCTCTGTATTTTAGGCATCATGGCTGGTTTTTGTATTGCACTGGGTTACTTGGCGTTTATTCGTATCACTGGAACTGCCCCCACAGAATGGGGAAGTTTTAACAACTTTCTGGGTGGAGCTTTATTTCCAGTTGGATTGATAGCGCTTACTTTTATTGGTGGTGAGTTAGCAACAGGCAATATGATGGTAATGACATTAGGCGTATTACAAAAAAAGGTTCGAGTGGGCGCTCTTTGTTATAACTGGATAGTTGTTTTATTGACCAATTGTCTAGGCGGATTTCTTGTGGCATATTTATTTGGCCATATTGTTGGGTTAACTGAAGGTGCGTTTCTGGATAAAACAGTCGCAGTTGCTCAGGCGAAAATTGCTGATCCACCGCTAGTTGCTTTTGTTTCAGGGATTGGCTGTAATATTTTTGTTTGTTTAGCGGTTTATCTCGGAGCGTTGGCAAAATCATATTTAGGTAAAATGTTTGGCTTATGGTTTCCTGTCATGGTTTTCGTTGTTTGTGGGTTTCAACACGTGGTCGCCAATGCATTTATTATTCCAGCGGCAATTTTTTCACAAAGCACCACAATCAGTTGGTGGGATTATTTGCAAAATACACTATGGGTATTTTTAGGCAATGCGGTAGGGGGCAGTCTTTTTATGGCCGTACCATTGATCTTTATGACAAAACCAGCAACTGTCAAACCAAGAGTTGAGAAAACGATTCAGACGGAGGAGCTCTATGGCAATTGAGGTACCAAACATGATTCAAATTGGATCTACTGGTCGGAATAGTGGCAAAACGACATTAGCCGAAGACCTTATTAAACAGTACCAAGAAGTCTATCCAATTTATGGCTTGAAGATTATTACGATTAGTGGTCAACGAGGGGTGTGTCAACGAGGCACAAAAGGATGCGGAATTTGTACCAGTATTACAGCTGGTTATGAATTAGTAGAAGAGCAAGAGACGATTGGCAATAAAGATACCATGAAATTATTAGCTGCAGGTTGTCAAAAAGTTTTTCTATTGAAAGTTTTTCAAGAAAATTTGGCGGAAGCCATTCAGCAATTTCTGAAAGCTGTGCCGGCCCAAGCATTAATCATTTGTGAATCAAATTCATTACGTAATGTTGTGCAGCCAGGACTATTTCTTATGATGAATAACCAGAATCGCCAAAAAGAATCAGCAAAAAAAGTCATAGATAAAGCCGATTTTTGTTTACTATCTGCTGAAATACCAAAAGAATTGCGTATCTATTATCAAGGAGAACAACTTCAAGTTTCACTAAAAAGGGGGAATAAAAAGGAATGTGTGCATTAAGCTTAATTGAAAAAGAAGCGATTATTCTAGAAAACGATGCTGATCCACAACGAATTTTAAATATTTTAATTGAATTACAATTTGCTTCAGAGGAAGGGTATATCGATCAGGAAACAGCTCAATTAGTTGCAGAGCATCTACATTTAACGGAAGCGCGAGTCTATGAAATCGTCAGTTTCTATGCCATTTTAAAGACGGAACCGCAAGCGAAGTATGTCTTGAAGATTTGTAACAGTACGCCGTGTCATTATACTGGTGGAGCGATGGTTGCAGAGGTTTTAGAAACCATTTTAGAAGTGCCAGAGAATCAGCCGACCCCAGATGGCTTATTTATGTATCACAGTATTCCTTGTATTGGGGCTTGTGATTTAGGTCCAGTAATTAAAATTAAGGACACCGTTTTTAGCCAACTAACAGAAGAGAAAATTTATCAATTAATTCAACATTTGCAAAATGATTGCTATGAAGGATTGTAGGAGGTGAGTCAATGCTTAAGAGAAACCAACCAATGTTATTAGAGAGAATGGGGAAAATGCAATCTGCGACCGATGTTGCTGAATATTGTAAATACGATGGATTTGATGGTTTAAAAAGAGCAATTTCACTATCGGATGAAGAAATTTTAAACGAACTGGATATTGCGCACTTAAGAGGTCGCGGTGGAGCAGCCTATCCTTTAGGAAAAAAATGGCGCCATCTTTATCATGCAAAAGGAACCACAAAGTACATTGTTTGTAATGCTGATGAAGGCGAACCAGGGACCTTTAAGGATAAAGTACTTTTATCTGAAGATCCATTGAGTGTGATTGAAGGAATGATCATTGCTGGCTATTTATTTTCAGCAAAAGCAGGTTATATTTATATGCGAGGAGAATATCGCAGAATCCAAAAAACATTTCAAGAAGCACTCGATAATGCACGACAAGCTGGCTTTTTAGGGGAAAACATTTTAGGAATTGAAGGATTTAATTATGATATTACGATTATTTCTGGTGCTGGCGCCTATATTTGTGGGGAAAATTCAGCACTTTTAAATTCAATTGAAGGAAAAACGGGGCGGCCGCGTGTCAAACCACCACACTTAGCAGATGTTGGCTTATATTTGCAACCAACATTAGTGAATAATGTTGAATCATTTGCAAGTGTTCCTGTAATTTTACGAGAAGGTGGACAAGCCTTTTTAGAGATGGGTACTGCCGATGGCGGCGGAACAAAGCTAATTTGTTTGTCTGGACATATTAAAAATCGGGGCTTATACGAGGTCAACCTTGGAACACCATTAGAAGAAATAATTTATGGCGAGCAATACGGCGGAGGCTCTGCAACTGGTCGAGCATTGAAATTTATTCACTTCGGTGGACAATCCGGTCCAATTGGTGCTGTCGCAACGTTAAGGGATTGTTTGTATTCCTACGAAGATTTATGGACCCATGACTTATCTGTCGGCTCTGGTGCAATTGTAGTAATGGATGATTCAGTCAATGTTGTGGACTATTTAGTACACGTGGCGGCCTTTTTTGCTCATGAGTCCTGTGGTAAATGCACCCCTTGTCGATTGGGAACAACTAGGATTTTGGAATTATTGAGTAAATTCAATCGGAAAGAGGCAACAGCTAGTGATTTGCCACGATTGGAAAAGATGCTCACGCATGTCACGCGATTATCAGCTTGTGGTTTGGGCCAATCCGTCGCAACTTCAATGAAGAGTGCATTGGCTTTGTTTCCAGAAGAATTTGAAACGACTGCTGAAACAGAAATCTATGCCACCAGCAAAGGAGGTTGGTAAAAATGAAAACAAAGTTGCATACGCAAACAGTTACGTTGTCTATTGATAACCAAGAAGTAACTGTGCCTAAAGGGACTACCATTCTCGAAGCAGCGAAAGGGCTAGGTGTTGAAATCCCAACGCTCTGTCATTTAAAAGAATTAGCGCCTGATGGTTCTTGTCGGATGTGCGTGGTTGAGGTGGAAGGCGGCCGACGTGGTGGCTTAACAACTGCTTGTACGGCACATTGTCAAGAGGACATGGTTGTGTCAACGCATTCTGAAAAAGTTGCTGATTCCAGACGTTTTATTCTTGATTTATTATTGAGTAATCATAAATTAGAATGTTTTTCTTGTGGAAAAAACGGGGATTGTCAATTACAACAGTATGCGCTAGATTATGGGATTGATGCCACTAGCTTTACCGAGGGGAAAAGAATGCCTTGCCACCAAGAAGATACCAGTAATCCATTTTTCTCTTATGATCCAGAAAAGTGTATCATGTGTCGTCGTTGTGTCCGTGTCTGTCAATTGCGGCAGGGAAGAGATGTACTTAGTATTGCTAATCGTGGCTTTGAAACAAAAATGATGCCAAGTTATGGGCAGCCGTTTGATCAATCTATCTGTGAATCATGTGGCAATTGTGTCTCTTCCTGTCCTACAGGTGCGTTAACAGCAAAAGATACGAAAGAGTACCGCAAATGGGAAACCCAGAAAATCCCTACAACCTGTCCGCATTGTGGGACAGGCTGTCAGATGAATTTACTCGTTAAAAATAATCGTTTGGTGGGTGTTGAACCCCTGGATGGACCAGCTAATAAAAATTTACTTTGTGTGAAAGGAAAATTTGCTTCATATAAATTTGTTGGGTCAGGAGATCGCTTAACGGAGCCATTAATTAAACGGAATGGGATTTTTGAACCTGCTTCTTGGGAAGAAGCCTTAGCGCTTGTTTCGTCAAAATTTAACGAAATTAAAGCAGAAAACGGCGCGGATGCTCTTGCCGGTTTTTCGTGCTCTAGAGCGACAAATGAAGATAATTATGTCTTTCAAAAAATGGTGCGTGCTGCTTTTGGTACCAATAACGTTGATAACTGTGCCCGTGTTTGTCATTCGGCTTCGGTCCATGGTTTAGCCCAAACCTTAGGCTCTGGTGCGATGACCAATCCTATTGCTGATATCACTGAAGATGTCGACATGATTTTATTAGTAGGTTCCAATCCAGAAGAAGCTCATCCAGTTATTGGTGCGCAAATTCGCCAAGCCATCCAAAGAGGAACGCAAGTTGTTGTTGTTGACCCGCGGAAAATTAACTTAGTGAAGGATAGTGCACTGCATTTACAAGTTCAGGCGGGAACGAATGTCGCATTTGCTAATGGCATGATGCATGTGATTTTGAAAGAAGGTTTAGCAGATCGCCACTTTATTGAAGAACGGACAGAAGGATTTTCAGATTTAGAAAAAATGGTGGCTGATTATACGCCGGAAAAAGTCGCAGAAATTTGTCATATTCATCCAGAAGATCTAATTCAAGCAGCACGCATGTATGCAAAAGCAGAGAAAGCACCAATCATTTATTGTTTAGGCGTAACGGAACATTCGACAGGAACTGAGGGTGTTATGAGTATGTCTAATTTGGCAATGTTGGTTGGTAAAGTTGGAAAACCAGGCTGTGGTGTCAATCCTTTGCGAGGTCAAAATAATGTTCAAGGTTCCTGTGATATGGGCTGTATGCCTTATGATTTCCCAGGCTATCAAAAAGTCAATAATCCAGAAGTAATCGACAAATTTGAAAAAGCTTGGCATGTGCCGTTAAATCGAAACACAGGTTTAACTTCTACTAAAGTCTTACCAGCAGCAACGGCAGGAAACGTCAAAGGCCTTTATATTTTTGGAGAAGATCCAATTGTTACGGATCCAGACACAGGACATGTTCGCCAAGCTTTAGAAAGTTTAGACTTTTTAGTCGTTCAAGAATTATTTATGACCGAAACGGCCGCTTATGCGGATGTCGTTTTACCAGGCATCAGTTATGCAGAAAAAGACGGGACATTTACAAATACAGAACGGCGCGTGCAAAGAGTCCGCAAAGCTGTTGAACCAAGGGGACAAGCGCGAGAAGACTATGAAATTTTTTGTGAAGTCATGACACGGATGGGCTATCCTTGTGCGTATGAATCTGCAAAAGAAATTATGGAAGAAATTTCAGCTGTGACGCCTTCGTTTGGTGGAATTAATTATGAACGTTTAGAGAAGGAGAGCTTACAATGGCCTTGTCGGAGCTTGACAGATCCAGGTACGCCGATTATGCATGTGGGCAGTTTTGCTCGTGGGAAAGGTTTATTTAAAGCAATTCCGTATAAGCAAGCACAAGAATTACCAGATGAAGAGTACCCGTATTTAATGTCGACAGGCCGAATGCTTTACCATTACAATACCCGAGCAATGACAGGACGAACGGAAGGGATTAACCAAATAGCGAATCACTCTTATATTGAGATAAATGCCGTCGATGCACAAGCTCTGGGAATCCAAGAAGGTGACAAAGTGGAAGTACATTCTCGCCGTGGCAAAATTGAAACTTATGCGGCTGTCGGAAATCGAGTATTTCCGCAAGAAGTCTTTATGACATTCCACTTTCCAGATGGGAATGTTAACGAAATTACCAATGCTGTATTTGATGATATCGCCACAATTCCTGAATATAAAGTTTGTGCCGTTGCGATTAAACCAGTGAATAAATAAAAAAGGATGGTTAAAACATGATCGAGTTGGAAGAAGCACGAGAGAAAATGACCCAACATATGAAGAGTCAATGTGAAACAGAAGAAGTGGCGCTGCTTGATTCCTTGGGGCGGATTAGCGGAGAAACCATTTTTGCAGAGACAGCGATTCCTCATTTTCCTCGTGCCGGGATGGATGGGTATGCCGTTCGTGCAGTAGAAACACGAGGTGCGACTGCTGAAAGCCCAAGTTGTTTAAAAGTCGTTGGTTCTTTAGTGGCAGGGGATTCCATGTTTTATTGTAATCAGACGAATAACTGTGCGATTAAAATAACGACAGGTGCTTTTATTCCAACCGATTTTGATGCTGTAGTGCCACAAGAATGGACGGATTTTGGGCAGGACCATGTTAAAATTTTTCGCTCTGTCACTGCGGGCCAAAACTATGCGGAAATTGGAGAAGATATTGCTTTTCAGCAAAAAATTTTAGCAAAACATCAACAGATTAATAGTCGTATGATTGGTTTGTTGGCAATGCAAGGGATTGATAAAGTTGTTGTTTTGAAGCGCATGAAAGTGGGGATTTTAGCGACCGGTAGTGAGTTAGTTTCTTTGGAAGAACCGCTGTCAGTTGGGAAAATTTATAATAGTAATCTCTACATGTTAGCAGCTTTTGTCAAAGCGAGTGGTAATGAAGTAATCCACCTAGACCATTGTTCAGATGACCCTGAAGAATTAGCGAAGAGGCTGATTGAGATTTCACCAAAACTTGATTTATTAATTACTTGTGGTGGTGTTTCGGTAGGTGAAAAGGACAATTTACCTTTAGCGATTAAACGTATCGGAGGAACAGAGTTGTTTCATTTTGTAAATATGAAACCTGGAACCCCAGTTATGGGAAGTCAATTTCAAGAAACACTCATTTTAAGCGTTTCAGGCAATCCGTTTGCGGCAATGGTTAATTTACATCTTTTTTACTGGACATTATTAGCTACTTTTTTTAATTGTGTTGAGTTAAATCTAAAGGAACGAACAGTAATTTTAGCGCATGAATTAGCCCCCAGTAGACTACGTCGATTTTACCGAGCGAAAGAAATAGATGGCACAGTAAATTTAGTGACAAAAAGTCATCTTTCATCCAATTTATCAAATACTTTAGAAACAAATTGCCTGCTAGAACAACCAGCTGGTGTACTACTCAAAAAAGGCGCGCTTGTAAAAGTCTATTATTGGCAAACTTGATGACAACCTGACCTAAGATTAGTATGAAAGTAAGAGCCTGGAACAAAAATCATTTTGGATTTTTGTTCCAGGCTTAAAAATTGATAAACGGCGGGAACAGAAGCAACTCCTTCGGAAATAAGCCGAAATTCTCCAAAAATTATAGAACAATTTTCGGAAATTCCTTCTTATTTCTCGGAGTTAAGCACTTCTGTCCCGACCTCTTATTGCTTATCAAGTTTTAAGACTTAGACAAAAGTCTGGTCAGGCTAAGCAAAGCACGTAATTTTTGTCGCTTAACTTTTTTAACTTCGATTTCTCGCTAAAAAAAATTATGGATGCCAGATTGTTTTTTTGATGCAAGAGTGATACACTTGAAAAAGAAGTATTGTGTAAACGTTAACAAATGTCAAATGTGAGGTGGAGAAATGGTTCAAAGTAAGGAATTTACGCACTTGAATACACAAGGAGAAGTGCATATGGTTGATATTTCGGAAAAAAATGACACTGAAAGAACAGCCCTCGCTTATGGAGAAATTCACATGTTGGAAGCGACAGCAGAAGCGATCCAGACCCAAATGATTAAAAAAGGTGAAGTATTACAGGTAGCAAGAGTCGCTGGGATTACCGCCGCAAAACGAACGTTTGAATGGATTCCTTTGTGTCATTTGGTTGCTTTGACAAAGTGTGAAATTCAGTTTAATTGGCGCAATCAAACTTGTTTAGAAGTACGTTGCTTTACAAAAACAGTGGGTTCAACTGGCGTTGAAATGGAAGCGCTAACAGGTGTGCAGGCAGGACTCTTAACAATTTATGACATGTGTAAAGCAATTGATCGAGGAATGACAATGACAAACATTGGTTTATTAGAGAAAAATGGTGGACGCAGTGGTCATTTCATTCGTTCTTCAATTAAATCAAAGGAAAGTGATGAGTGAACAGCATGAAAGATGCATTTAACCGTGAAATTGATTATGTTCGTTTGTCTTTAACAGATCGTTGTGACTTACGTTGCACGTATTGCATGCCAGCAACAGGTCTTTGCTTTTTAAAAAAAGAGCAGCTTCTAACAGATGATGAGATTATTTTTTTACTGAGGATATTAGCGAAAGAAGGCATCAAAAAAGTTAAATTAACAGGTGGTGAACCGCTTGTTAGACCGAATTTACTCTCTTTAATTAAAAGGATAAAGCAAATCTCAGGCATCGAAAAAGTAACCCTAACAACTAATGGTATGAAGTTAGCTCGTGAGGCTCAAGGGTTAAAAGAGGCGGGCTTGGACGGCATTAATATTAGCTTAGACACTTTGGATCCAGAAGAATTTCGAGAAATAACAAGAGTTGGTCAGTTAAGGAATGTTCTGGCGGGCTTAGAACAAGCGATTGATGCGGGACTACCTAATATCAAAATTAATACTGTAGCTAGGAAAGAGCTAAGTGAAGCAACAATTGTAGAACTGGCTGAAATCGCTAAGAAAGAGACTGTCCATCTTCGTTTCATTGAAATGATGCCAATTGGATTAGGAAAGGAGCATCCGGGTAAGCAGCAAGAAGAAGTAGAAGCCATTTTAACCAAACATTATGGAATGTTGCAACCATACCAAAAACCATTGGGCAATGGCCCTGCTAGTTATTACGCCTTAAAAGATTTTAAAGGGAAAATAGGTTTTATTAGTGCATTAGGGCATTGTTTTTGCGAGACGTGCAATCGAATCCGAATTACTGCAGACGGCCATTTAAAAACGTGCCTGCATTCTGCAGACGGCTACTCGTTAAAGGAAGCTTTAGCTAAGGAACAAACAGCAGAATTGTTAGGGATTATCAAGAGTGGCATTGCCTGTAAGCCTGAAAAACATCTTTTCTTGGAACAACAAGGAGAACAACGATTTATGTCACAAATAGGAGGGTAAGTATGAAAACAGGAGAAATTATTGCAATAAATATTAGCCCACGAAGAGGCACACAGAAAAAGGAAATTCCTGAAGTCAACTTAATTAAAGGCTTTGGATTAGAAAATGATGCGCACGGCGGGAATTGGCATCGACAAGTCAGTTTGTTATCTTTTGAAGAAATAACGGCTTTCAATGAAAAAGGAGCTCGGGTTGGCAATGGTGCTTTCGGGGAAAACATAATCGTCTCAGGGATTGATTTACGTCAATTACCTGTTGGAACGAAATTGAAAATAGGCGATTCCGAATTGGTGGTTACTCAAATTGGGAAAGAGTGCCATAAACACTGTCAGATTTATGCGCGAGTGGGCGATTGCATCATGCCTAGAGAAGGAATCTTTGCAGTTGTTGTGACAGAAGGTCATATTAAAAAAGGAGACCAGTTAGACGTTGTTTAAAGTGGGCATTGTAACATTAAGTGATCGTTGCTTTCAAGGACTTGCTGTCGACCAATCGGGTCCCTTGATTCGTGAACAGTTACCTGTGCTCTACCAGGTAACCAAACAAACCATTTTACCAGATGAAGAAAATCAATTAGTAGAGCTATTGCTAGAGTGGTCTAAGACCTGTGATTTGATTTTAACGACAGGCGGCACAGGGTTGAGTGAACGGGATCGGACCCCAGAAGCTACCTTACGTGTAGCAGAGCGAATCATTCCTGGGATCAGTGAGGGCTTGCGTCAACTTAGCTTGGAAAAAACACCATTTGCTATGTTAAGTCGAGGCGTTTCTGTTCAAAGAGGACGCACGCTCATTGTTAATTTGCCTGGTAGCCCAAAAAGTGTAACAGAACATTTGCATTTTTTGTTGCCTGTTTTGCCCCACGCTTTGGATTTAATCACAAATAAAAAAATCATACATGATGAGGAATAAACCATGAAAACAATTCGAACAGAACAGGCAGTTGGCCTTCCGTTGAGTCATGATATTACGCGAATTGACTATGGAAAGACCAAGGAAGTGTGTTTTAAAAAAGGACATATAGTTGTTCAAGAAGATATTCCAATTCTTTTATCATTAGGGAAAAAAAATCTGTTTGTTTCCTTGGATCCAGCAGAAATACATGAAGAAGAGGCAGCAACATTTTTGTATAACCTGTTAACAGATGACTCATGTCAGCCGAGTGAAGTCCATGAAGGAAAAATTGTTGCTAAAGCTAGCACGAGAGGTCTTTTAAAAGTCAATCGAGAAAAATTAATTGCTTTAAATGAAATTGAAGGTCTTGCCTTGTCAACTAAAATTACCAATATAGAAGTTCAGAAAGATGAAAAAGTTGCAGCCTTTCGAGTGATTCCACTAACGATTTCTAAAAGCCAATTAGAGAAGGCACGCCAGCTCAGCACGTCTGAGCCACTAATCTCTGTGAAACCTTTCAAAAAAATACGGGTCGGGATTGTAACTACTGGCAGTGAAGTTTACACAGGATTGGTTGAGGATGCTTTTTACCCTGTGTTAAAAGCCAAGTTCTCCGCGTATCCTTTAGTTACGATTGTCAAGCAAGAAATTGTCGATGATCAGCCGCAAAAAATTACTGTTGCGATCAAAAAGATGTTAGCACAAGGGCTTGATCTGATTGTTTGTACAGGTGGTATGAGTGTAGATCCTGATGACTTGACACCGTTAGCAATTAAGCAGACAGGTGCTGAAATCGTAACCCATGGGACACCAGTCTTACCAGGCTCAATGTTTTTGCTGGCTTATAAAGGAGAGCAAACGATCATTGGCTTACCAGGTGGTGTTTTATTTTCAGAAAAAACGGTTTTTGATTTGTTATTACCAAGATTAATGGCCAAAGAAGTGATAAAAAAATCTGAAATTATTGACTTGAGTTATGGCGGGTATTTATAAAAGAAAAGAGGCGTTCAAATGTCTAAACAAAAAAAGGCTGTGTTCCTGCTTAGTTTATTCAGTTTAGTTGCCCTAATTGCTGCATGTACAAATCAGCCGCAAAAAGAAACAGTTTCAACAAAAAAAGAAGAAATAACCCTTGCGGCAGCAGCTAGCTTAGAATCAGTCATGGAGAAGAAAATTATTCCTGCCTTTGAAAAAGAGCATCCAGATATTCAGGTAACTGGAACCTATGATAGTTCTGGAAAATTACAGATGCAAATTGAAAAAGGCCTAAAAGCCGATGTATTTTTCTCGGCTTCGACAAAACAAATGAATGCATTGGTTGCAGAAAAACTAATTAATAAGAAAAGTGTCGTTCCTTTATTGGAAAACCAGCTCGTTCTAATCGTACCTAATCAAGATCAAGCAAAGTGGCATGATTTTTCTGATTTAAAAAAGGCCCAAATGATAGCAATTGGTGATCCTGCGAGTGTTCCAGCTGGTCAATATGCCGAAGAAGGCTTAAAAGCTTTAGGTGCTTGGTCCTATGTAGAAAAACACGCAAGCTTTGGCACGAATGTAACAGAAGTCCTTGAATGGGTAGCTAATGCAAGTGCAGAAGCTGGCTTAGTTTATGCGACAGATGCAGCAACCAATTCAAAAGTAGCGATTGTTGCGGCCATGCCTGAAGCTGCTTTGAAAAAGCCAATCATCTATCCAGTTGGTAAAGTTGCCGCCTCTAAGAAACAAAAATCAGCGGATGCTTTTTTAAATTTTTTACAGAGTCAACAATGCAGAAAATATTTTGAAAATATTGGCTTTAAGTTAACAAAGTAGGTGGGAAAATGGATGTTCGACCAATTCTTTTATCTTTTCAGACAGCAATAATCGCCATTTTATTTACTTTTGTTTTAGGAACAGGCGTTGCGTATATTGTTTTTCGTTTGAAAAATCGTAAATTAAAAATTCTTTTGAATAGTTTATTTACGTTGCCATTAGTTTTACCGCCGACTGTTTTTGGTTTTTTCCTCTTAACTATTTTTGGTGTTCAGCAACCAGTGGGTCAGTTTTTACTTGATTTTTTTGCCATTCAAGTTGTTTTTTCATGGCCAGCTACGGTTATTGCTGCCGTTTCTGTTTCATTTCCTTTAATGTATCGTTCAGCCTTAACGGCGTTTGAACAAATGGATAGTGAATTGTTGGCGGTAGCCCAGACACTTGGGTTTTCGGAAAGTCGATATTTTAGAAAAATTGCGCTACCTTTGTCGATGAACGGTCTCTTGGCCGGTGGCGTGTTAGCCTTTGCCCGTGGGTTAGGCGAATTTGGAGCGACGACAATGTTAGCAGGGAATATTGCTGGCAAAACAAGAACGCTTCCTTTAGCTATCTACTCTGCTGTAGCAAGTGGGGATTGGCGCTTAGCCAATCAATATGTTGTGATTATGTTATTACTTTGCCTGATTATTTTATTTTTTACGGAATTTTTTAGTCAGCGCGCTTGGAGAAGGTCGGAATGAGATTAATTGTTGATATTCAAAAAGAATTGAAAAGTCATACTTTGCAAATTCAGTTTGAAACAAAGACGCAAACAACAGGAATTTTAGGTGCTTCTGGTTGTGGCAAGAGTATGTTATTAAAATGTATTGCGGGTGTTGAGACTGCGGATAAAGGTCAGATTGTTTTAAATGATCAAGTCTTATTCGATGCTGAAAAAAAGATCAATTTGTCGCCGCAACAACGAAAAATTGGTCTTTTGTTTCAGCAGTATGCGTTGTTCCCTCATTTGTCGGTAGTAGAAAATCTCACGTGCGTGACAAAAGATTTACAATTGGTCACTCAATTGCTTGCGTCTTTTCACTTAACTAAAGTCCAACAACAATATCCTAGTCAACTTTCTGGAGGACAAAGACAACGAGTGGCTTTTGCGCGAATGCTAGCGGCTCAGCCGGCTTACCTGTTATTAGATGAGCCATTTTCCGCATTAGATGCACCCTTAAAGGAAGAGCTGCAAATTGAACTTCAACAGCGATTAAGTAATTTAAATCAACATGCCTTAATCGTGAGTCATAGTTTAGATGAACTGTATAAGTTATGTCAGAGTTTAGTGATAATCACAAAAAGCAAAACACTTTTTGGTGCAACAAATCAATTATTTAACCAACCTCAAACGATTGAAGCAGCTAAACTCACTGGTTGTAAAAATATTTGGCCTGTTAAACGCATAGATGCGCACAGAGTCCAAGTGATTGGTTGGCAACAAACACTAATGGTTACACAAGAAGTTCCTATTTCTTGTCATTCTATTGGTATTCGGGCCCATGATTTCACAACAGAACCGCAGGCAACCAATCAAATCGAAGTGCATCACTTACAAACATTGTCAGCACCTTTTGAACAAAGTGCTTGGTTTCAACACCAACAAACCAAAATTTGGTGGAAAGGCAGCAATAGACTCAATCCGAAAGTTATTACTCAGTTATCCATTCCACCTACAGCAATTATGCCATTATGTCTATAAAATAGAAAAAGATTACGTGAAGCGGTTGACATATGATTGCACCTTCATTTATAATATATTCATGAAAGGTTATTCATGTAAACGGAATAATCGCTATTATATAGGGAGTGAAGGTGTTTAAATGCAAAAGAGTTATAAACTAGAAGGACTTGATTGTGCAAGTTGTGCTGACAAAATTGAAAAATCTGTCCAAAAAATTCACGGAGTAGAAAAAGCGCGTGTGGACTTCATGGCTGAAAAAATGACACTGGAAGTTGAATCAGGACATGATTTAGAAGTCGAAAATGAAGCGCGTGCAGTGATTGGTAAGTTAGAACCAGATGTCAAAGTTATTTCTTTAAAAGATGTCAAAGAAGAAGAAGGACGTAATCCAAATAATAATCGCTTAATTCGTATCATTATTGCATTTGTTTTATTTTTAGCACTTATTATCATTAAACCAAGTAATAATTGGGTTGCTTTGGCATCTTATTTAGTCGTTTATGTCTTAATTGGTGGCGACATTGTCAAACGAGCGGTAACGAATATTTTTCGTGGGGAAGTGTTTGATGAAAATTTTTTAATGTCTGTGGCAACGATCGGGGCATTCTTTATTGGGGAATATCCCGAAGCTGTGGCAGTAATGTTGTTCTACCAAGTCGGCGAATGGTTCCAAAGTGCTGCGGTTGATCAATCCAGAAAATCAATTGCCAAATTAATGGATATTCGTCCGGATTCAGCAAATCTTTTAGTAAATGGACAAATAAAAGCGGTCGCTCCAGATACAATTGAAATTGGGCAACAAATATTAGTGAAACCAGGTGAAAAAGTTCCATTAGATGGTCAAATTATTGATGGCTCAAGTATGGTAGATACCTCTGCGTTGACTGGTGAATCCGTTCCAAGAACGGTCAAAGTCGGCGATGAAATCTTAGGTGGTTTTATCAATAAAAATGGGGCCTTGACCATTAATGTTACAAAAAAATTTGGGGATTCAACAGTTAGTAAAATTTTAGATTTAGTTGAAAATGCTAGCAGTAAAAAAGCCCCTGCAGAAAACTTTATTTCTAAATTTGCTCGTTACTATACACCAGTTGTCGTTGTTTTAGCTGTCTTATTGGCAGTGATTCCACCATTTATTTTCCCTGATACTTCTATTAATGAATGGGTTTATCGGGCATTAACGTTCTTGGTTATTTCTTGTCCATGTGCCTTAGTCATTTCTGTTCCTTTAAGTTTCTTCGGTGGAATTGGCGGAGCCAGCAAACTAGGTGTTTTAATTAAAGGAAGCAACTATTTAGAAATTTTAGCGAATACGGAAACGATTGTTTTTGATAAAACTGGTACGCTAACAAAAGGAAATTTTGTGGTTCAAAACATAACTAGTGTTGTTTTACCTGAAGAAGAGTTGTTACGTTTAACAGCAACAGCAGAACAATTATCCACTCATCCTATTGCTATTTCTATTAAAGAAAGCTATGGCAAAGAAACTGTTCCAGCAACAGCAATTGAAGAGGTTGCCGGACACGGTATCAAAGCCACAATTGAAGGCAAAACAGTTTTAGTCGGTAATGCGAAGTTAATGAAACAATTTGGTATCGAAGCACCAGAAGTGAAGGAAGCGGGAACTTTAATTTTTGTCGCTATTGATAATCAATTTGCAGGCTACTTAGTGATTGCGGATCAATTGAAACCAGATGCCATTTCAGCAATAAAAGAATTAAAAGCTGAAGGGGTCAAACAAACTGTTATGCTGACTGGAGACAATCAACAAGTTGCAGAAGCTATTGCAAAAGAAGTTGGTGTTGACAAAGTTTATGCAGAACTTTTACCAGATGGCAAAGTGGATCGTTTAGAAGAGTTGTTAAAAGCATCTTCACCTAAAAACAAAGTTGCCTTTGTTGGTGACGGCATGAATGATGCACCTGTTTTAGCCCGGGCTGATGTTGGGATTGCCATGGGTGGTTTAGGAAGTGACGCGGCAATTGAAGCTGCAGATGTGGTGATTATGAATGATGAACCAAGTCGTATCGCCTCTGCGATTAAATTATCAAGAAAAACATTGAGAATTGTTAAACAAAACATTATCTTTGCGATTGCTGTTAAAATCATTGTTTTGGTACTAGGTGCATTAGGCTTGGCTTCAATGCAAGCAGCAGTGTTTGCTGATGTTGGTGTAACTATTATCGCTGTTTTAAATGCTATGCGTTGTTTACGTGTAGAAAAGATGAAAGATACTAACTAAGCCTTAAAAAGTACAGCTGAAACAAACATTTTTAGCTGATTATCAGGTTTTGAGCGTGGGACAAAAATCACTTTGACTTTTTGTTCCACGCTTTTTCTCCTACACAATTTCTATTCGTTCTTAAATTGCCAGAGTTCTTGTAAAGAAATCTTTAAATTTTTCGCTTTGTGGCATATAATAAGAGAGAATTTGTACGAAAATTGCGCTTCGCTTTTTTTTCATGGTACAATAAGCAAGAATGGATTGATTTACAGGAGGGAACCTCAACATGGCATCAAATGAAAAAACACGATATAAAGCAATCATTGCAGACCATACGTATACAATTATTGGCCAAGAGTCAAAACAACATATGGATTTAGTCACAAAAATTGTCAACGAACAACTGGCGGAAATTAAACATCTTTCTCCGCAAACTGATACGGAACAAGCTTCTGTTTTATTAGCAATTAATGCAATTTCAGATCAACTAAAAAAACAAGAATATGCTTTAAAATTGGAAAAACAAGTAGCAGATTTAAAACAGAAAACCATTCGTTTGGCTGAATTAGAGAATCGTGTGCGCCGAATGGAAATTATCGAAGAAGAAGCACGGGATGTTTTGAAAAAGAATGGACAAGAAGATGTAGAAATTCATAATCATGTGGAAGCCCAACAAATTTTGAATGAAAATCGAAAACAGCAGATTCAAAATAAAGGTGTTTCGGAGTAGTTCCTGAAAGGATGACAAGATGTTAACAATACTTATTTTATTACTTTTAGCCTTTGGATTTTATACAGGAGCTAAACGAGGCTTGATTTTACAAGTGCTCTATTCGGTAGGTTACTTAATTTCATATTTTGTTGCTCGAACCTATTACAAAGAGGTCGCCTCTCATTTAGAATTGTATATTCCATATCCATCGGTTACGCCAACGTCAAAGCTTGTCTTTTTTAATCAAGAGATTTCTTTAGACTTAGACAAAGCCTTTTATTCAGCGGTTGCGTTTCTATTATTGCTGTTTGCAGGCTGGTTAGTCGTTCGTTTTTTAGCTATCTTTTTACATGGATTAACATTTATTCCAGTTTTGAAACAGGTAAATGGACTATTAGGTGGCGTATTAAGTGTTCTTGTATTATACGTGGGTCTTTTTCTAGTGTTAGCTACGGCGTCAATGATTCCGTCAGATATTGTCCAAAATCAGTTTCGGTCAAGTGGCTTGGCACGAGGCATTGTAAAAAATACCCCAATTCTAACAAAACAAGCATATGAATTATGGGTTGAACCAATTACGAAATAAAGCTGAATGGGACTGAGATAGAGATAAGAAGTAAGTGAGCAAAGCGAAACTTCTTATGTTATGTCTCAGTCTTTTCAACAAATGAAAAAGTTAGAAAAGTAGGTGGAAAAATGAATCAGCGCATTCTATCAACATTAGGGTTTGATAAAGTAAAACAACAGTTGTTGCAATTTATTGTGACAGCTCAGGGGACAAACGAAGTTTCGGAATTATTACCGATTGCTGATGAAAATAAAATTCAATCATGGCTAAATGAAACACAGGATGGTTTAAAAGTTCAACGATTACGTGGTGGAATCCCCATTCCTAAATTAGAAAATATCCAACCACACATGAAACGGATTGAAATTGGTGCGGATTTAAATGGTGTAGAATTAGCACAAGTAGGCCGTGTCTTGTCGACTACTTCAGAACTGACTCGTTTTTTTGATGAGCTAAGTGAAAATGAAGTGGATTTTGAACGTTTATATATGTGGCGAGAGCAACTAGAAGTTTTGCCTGAATTAAATCGCCAACTCAAACAAGCCATTGATGATGATGGCTACGTCACAGATGAAGCTTCGCCAGCCTTAAAGGCAATTCGGCAAAATATTCGTCGTAGTGAGCAGACCATTCGAGAAGAACTAGATAGTATTATTCGTGGGAAAAACGCACGTTATCTGAGTGATGCCCTTGTTACTATGCGAAATGAACGCTACGTGATTCCAGTCAAACAAGAATATAAAAATATTTTTGGTGGCGTGGTTCACGATCAAAGTGCTTCAGGTCAAACCTTATTTATTGAACCTAAACAAATTTTAGAAATGAATAATCGCTTGCGACAACAACAAATTGCCGAAAGAAATGAGATTACTCGCATCTTGGCAGAACTGTCGGCCGAGTTGGTCCCTTATCGCCGTGAAATTACGCATAATGCTTATGTCATCGGTAAACTTGATTTTATTAATGCTAAGGCGCGACTAGGAAAAGAACTAAAAGCAGTTGTTCCAGAAATTAGTCAAGCAAATCATGTAGTTTTTAAACAAGCTCGGCACCCGCTATTGGATCCAGAAAAAGCTGTAGCCAATGACATTGTGATTGGTGAAGAATATCAAGCAATTGTGATTACAGGGCCTAATACCGGCGGGAAAACCATTACTCTGAAAACGTTAGGTCTTTTACAATTAATGGGCCAAGCTGGACTACCTATTCCAGTTGAAGAAGAGAGTAAAATGGGGATTTTTACAGAAGTATTTGCGGATATCGGGGATGAACAATCGATTGAACAAAGTTTAAGTACTTTCTCTTCACATATGACGAATATCGTGTCTGTCTTAAAGAAAGTCGATCATCAAAGTTTAGTACTGTTTGATGAATTAGGTGCTGGGACAGATCCGCAAGAAGGGGCCGCTTTAGCGATTGCCATTTTAGATTCATTGGGCGCTAAAGGAGCTTATGTGATGGCAACAACCCATTATCCTGAATTAAAAGTGTATGGCTATAATCGAGCTGGAACAATCAATGCCAGTATGGAATTTGATGTAGATACCTTGAGTCCAACCTATCGTTTATTAATTGGCGTGCCTGGCCGAAGTAATGCTTTTGAAATTTCGAAACGTCTTGGATTAGACAATAGTATTATTGAAGCTGCAAAACAAATAATGGACGGTGAAAGTCAAGATTTAAACGAAATGATTGAAGACTTGGAAAACCGTCGCAAAATGGCCGAAACTGAATATTTAGAAGCTCGCCACTATGTTGATGAATCGGCCGCTTTGCATAAAGAACTGAAAGAAGCCTATCAAGTATTTTTTGAAGAACGAGAAAAAGAATTACAAAAAGCGCGGAAAGAAGCAAATAAAATTATTGCAGAAGCGGAAGAAAACGCAGAAACCATTATTTCTGATATTCGCAAAATGCAATTGGAAAGTGGCCAACAAGGTGGTGTCAAAGAACATCAGTTAATTGATGCGAAAACACAGCTTTCTCAATTACACCACGAAGAAACCAAGCTTGCTAAAAACAAAGTGCTGAAGAAGGCGAAAGAACAGAAAAAATTAAAAGCTGGCGATGAAGTAATTGTCAATACTTACGGCCAACGAGGGACATTATTAAAAGACAACGGCAAAGGACAATGGCAAGTCCAATTAGGCATTTTAAAAATGAACGTATCTGAAGAGGATATGACGCCTGTCGCTCCACAAAAAGAAGCAAAACCAAGAGTTACAACGGTTCGTTCTGCAGAAAGCAGTCATGTTGGCACACAACTAGACTTACGTGGCAAACGCTACGAAGAAGCATTGGCAGAAGTTGACCAATACATTGATGCTGCGATTCTAGCGGGCTATCCACAAGTAACCATTGTTCACGGTAAAGGAACAGGTGCATTAAGAACCGGAATAACGGAATTTTTAAAAAATCACCGCAGTGTGAAAAGCTATGAATTTGCGCCACAAAACCAAGGCGGTAATGGTGCGACTGTCGTGAAATTCCAATAAACAAGGACTTACAATAAGTAAGCAGAACACTCGCTATCTTAGAGATGACGTGTTATACTAAGCATGTAGTAAGAGTAAAGAGTAGGAGGTTTGTGAAATGACACAAGCAATTACCGATAAAGATTTTGCAACAGAAACAGATGAAGGATTAGTCTTAATCGACTTTTGGGCAACTTGGTGTGGCCCTTGTCGTATGCAAGCACCCATCTTAGAACAATTATCTGAAGAATATGATGAAGACGAAGTAAAAATCGTCAAAATGGATGTGGATGAAAATCCTGCAACACCAGCAAGTTTTGGAATCATGAGCATCCCAACATTGCTATTGAAAAAAGATGGCGAAGTTGTTGAAAAAGCAGTCGGTGTTCATACAAAAGATCAATTGCAAGCAATGATTGCCAAACACTTATAAACGTTGATTAGTCATTACGAATAGTCTGATTCAGTCTGAAGAGAAATCATTAGCGATTGTCTTTTCAGGCTGTTTCTTTCGTACATAAAGTAGCGGCTTTTTTTGTTTAATTACAAAAAGAGGTGTATAATAGATGAAGTATTTTGTTAGAAAGGAAGTATCGTATGAACGAACGAATAAAAAATAAATTAGCACTGCTTCCTGATCAACCTGGTTGTTATTTAATGAAAGATAAAAACGGCACGATTATCTATGTTGGGAAAGCCAAAATTTTGAAAAACCGTGTCCGGTCTTATTTTCGTGGTAGCCATGATACTAAGACAGAACGATTAGTCAGTGAAATCGATGATTTTGAATATATTGTGACAGAATCGAATATTGAAGCACTTTTATTAGAAATTAATTTAATCCATAAAAATAATCCCAAATATAACATCATGTTAAAAGACGATAAAACCTATCCTTTTATCAAAATCACAAACGAAAAATATCCTCGTTTAATGATTACTCGAAAGGTTTTAAAAGACAAAGCGTTATATTTCGGGCCATATCCAGATGTAAATGCAGCGAATGAAACAAAGAAACTGTTAGATCGGCTTTTTCCTTTGCGAAAATGTAATCCGTCGCAAAAAACACCTTGTTTGTATTATCATTTAGGACAATGTCTGTGTCCCTATGCTTTTGATGTGGATCCGCAAGTCTACAAAGATATGGTGGAAGAGATTAAAGGGTTTCTCTCTGGTGGACATACAGAAATTCAGGACCGCTTACAAGAAAAAATGGCTTATGCAGCTGCACATATGGAATTTGAAAAAGCTGCAGAATTTCGCGATCAAATTAAAGCGATTGAAACAGTTATGACCCGCCAAAAAATGACGAATGTAGATTTAATTGATCGTGATGTGTTTGGTTATGCTGTTGATAAAGGCTGGATGTGTGTCCAAGTATTCTTTGTCAGACAAGGAAAATTAATCGAACGTGATGTATCGATTTTTCCATTTTATGATGATGCCAGTGAAGCATTTTTAACTTTTATTGGACAATTTTATCAAGAGAATGAGCATTTTGTGCCAAAAGAAGTCTTGATTCCTGATGACATTGATAAAGAAAGCGTTGAAGCGTTATTAGCTACGAAAGTCTTGCAGCCGCAACGGGGAGAAAAGAAAAAACTGGTTAAATTAGCCAGTAAAAATGCTGCAGTTGCTTTAAATGAAAAATTCGATTTGATTGTACGGAAACAAGAACGAACAATTGGCGCAGTTGAAAAATTAGGCAATGCGATGAACATACCTGCGCCCATTCGAATTGAAGCATTTGATAACTCAAATATTATGGGAACAAACCCTGTTTCTGCGATGGTTGTGTTTATTGACGGACGGCCAGCTAAAAATGAGTATCGAAAATATAAAATAAAAACCGTCCAAGGTCCTGATGATTACGCTTCTATGAGAGAAGTCATTTATCGCAGATATTCACGAGTTTTAAAAGAAGGCTTGCCTTTTCCTGATTTAATTTTAATCGATGGTGGTAAAGGTCAAGTCGATGTTGCCAAAGATGTGTTAGCCAATCAACTAGGAGTCGATATTCCTGTAGCTGGATTAGCCAAGAACGACAAGCACAAAACGAGTGAACTTTTATTTGGTCCAGACTTAGAAGTTGTACCATTGGAAAGAAACTCACAAGAATTTTTCTTGTTGCAACGAATCCAAGATGAAGTCCATCGTTTTGCAATCACATTTCATCGTCAATTACGTAGTAAAAATAGTTTTGCTTCCAAATTAGATAACATTGAAGGCTTGGGACCGAAACGCAAAAAAAATCTTTTAAAAGAATTTAAATCGCTTAAAAATATTACGGCAGCCAGTGTTGAAGAATTAAGAAAAGCTGGGTTACCTGAAACTGTCGCAAAGAATGTGTATCGTCATTTGCACCAAGAAACAACCTCTGAGATAGAAAAATAAATGAAAACAAGCCAGAGGTCGGGACAGAAACGTTTAGCTCCGAGAACCAAGTAGGTACTGTTCAACATCTATTTGCTTTGCAAATAGTGTTTCTCAGCAATAAGAAGAAATTTCCGAAAATTGTCATAAAACACAACGAGGTACGAGTTGATGTTGCATGATACACTACACTCCGTTTCGTTCGCATCAATTTCTACGCATGGAACATGCTAGAATTGAAGGACCCGGTGTTCTTTAATTTTTGGAGACCAAGTCCTTCAATTCTTAGTGATTTATCACTTAGAGATTGATGAGATCGGAGCTCTGCGAAGTAGGTATTGTTCATCATCGAATCACTACGTTCTTCGTGATTCTCAACACTTGGAAGGATTAAGATACGCCGAACACTTGTGTGAGAAAGTCAATTTCGGCTTATTGTTTTCTCGCCAAAGGCTCGTCACAGTTTTATCCTTGTAAGTTCCGAAGAACCTTCACCAAGTAGGTACGATGATTTCATCTGTTCATGCTTCACAGTGAAACATCGCAACTCTTAGAGCTGTAGCTCTTTTGAAGGCTGTACTGTGACGAGACGCATGTCGAGAAAACACCTTAGAAGTTATTGAGATCGGAGCAACGCTTAGTGTTGGTTCTGTTCCCGCCGTTTATAAGGTTTTAAGCCTGGGACAAAAATCCAAAGTGATTTTTGTCCCAGGCTCTGTTTTTTTTTATTCAATTTTTTCATGAAAAGTTGAACTCTCAAGAAAATATGATAACGATTTCTTTCGTGATATACTAATACTAACTTAAAAGAGAGGACGTCTGATCATGAAAATACTAACACCCGTTTATCAAATAAAATTTAAAAAAGTACCAAATCAATTACTGATTGATGAGCGTTTAATAAATGAATTGGGTACGTGGCTGAATCGTACAGGTCGAATTTGGGCCTGCCAATCATCAAAATCGGCAAAGGAATTTAAAAATAAATTTTATGAAAGCACAGGCTTGACCGCAAATGAAGTGCATATTTCTGCCGAGACGGATGGCCTTTTTCGCTTAGCAGAAAATAAAGCGTCTGATTAAAGTGCAACATCTTTTCATAACAATTGTGATTGACAAGCCAACACAGGAAAGATACGATATGAGTAACTAAACAGCGGTTTAGAAAAAGTGAAGGGGGCGTTTATGTGTTAGAGGTAAAAGAGTTAGTCAAAACCTTTGGGGATTTTAAAGCAGTTGATCATGTATCCTTTACGATACCGGACGGGAAAATTTTAGGATTAATTGGCCAAAATGGTGCCGGAAAAACAACTACGTTTCGCTTGATTTTAAATTTTTTAACACAAGATAGCGGGTCGGTTTTATGGAATGGTCAACCATTAAACGAAAAAGAATACAATATTATTGGTTATTTACCAGAAGAACGGGGTTTATATCCTAAAATTACGATTGAAGACCAACTAATTTATTTCGCTTCATTGCGGGGGAAAACTAAAAAAGAAATTGAACCTAAAATTGACTTTTGGATGGAAAAATTTCAAGTTAAAGGCAAAAAAACGGATAAAGTTAAATCTTTATCAAAAGGAAATCAACAAAAAGTTCAATTGATTGCGACACTTATTCATGAACCGAAGTTAATTATTTTAGACGAACCATTCAGTGGCTTGGATCCAGTTAATGCAGAATTATTAAAAGACGGCATTATTGAATTGAAAAATCAAGGTTCTTGTGTCATTTTTTCCAGTCATAATATGGACAATGTGGAAAAAATCTGTGACCATTTAGTCATGTTAAAAAATGGACGCATGGTTTTAGATGGTCAGGTTCATGAAATTCGACAACAATTTGGTCGAACAAAATTATTTTTAGAATCACCGTTATCTGTTGAGGAAGTTGCTGCTACAGCAGGTGTGAAAGAAGCACACTTGCGACAAGATGGCGTCTTAGAAGCGACATTAGAAAACGCTGAAGTGGGCAAAGTGTTGTTTGATAAAGCGACAGCCAACGGCTACATTCCAATGTTTAATCAACAACCACCAACATTGGAAGAAATTTTCAAAATGAAAGTAGGTGGGCGAGATGAGTAAATTTTGGATTATTGCGACTGATGTCTATAAGAAAAATGTGAAGTCGCTGTCTTTCTTAATCATGATTTTAGCGCCATTTCTTCTTGTAGGAATTGTTTACTTAGCGGGCTCTCTAGCTAGCGGTTTTTCAGGAGATACTACCATTGGTCTGGTTTCGGAAAATCAAGCGCTGGTTAAAGAGTTGACAAAGAATAAAACAGAGGACTTTTCTTTTAAAGCTGTTTCTTCTGAGAAAAAGGCCCAAGAACAATTAAAAGACGAGAAAATTGATGCCTATTTACTTTTGGACACTACAGATAATCAGATTTCTGGTCAGCTTTACTCTGAACGCTCTTTAGGAAATGCAACCGAGATGCTAATCCCTCAAATGTTAAACCAATTACAAACAATGGCGAATGCCAATCGTTTAAACCTAACGGCTGAGCAAGTTGCCATGTTGAATCAACAAGCAACATTTAAAAAAGCCAAAATTAGTTTTGATGAAAATGGCAAAATAAAAACAGGAGAAGATAACACAGGGATTCAAATGGCGTTAGCAATGGGGATAACAATTTTGTTATTTGTCTTCATCAGCAGTTATTCTTCAATTATTGCCCAAGAGATTGCTTCTGAAAAAGGCACTAGAATCATGGAAGTTATTCTCTCTAGTACAAAAGCGCAAACCCATTTTTATGGCAAATTAACTGGGGTTATTCTAGTAGCTTTAACACAAATTTTCATTTACGGAGTGGCGTTTGTTCTCGGCTATTCTCAATTGAAAAATCTTGATTTTATGAAAAGTCTATTAAGTGGTATTTCACCACAAAATATTTTTTCATCAACCTTTATTTTTACATTAGGCTTTTTCATTATTGGTATTCTCGTTTTTGCTGTTTTGGCAGCACTTTGTGGTTCTCTTGTTTCCAAACCAGAGGATACAGCAAAAGCAGTTCAGCCTATCATGTATATTGGTTTAATCGGTTATATGATCGGCATTACGTTTGGGACGAATGATCCACAAAATATCGTGGTGAAAGTGACTTCCTTTATTCCGCTGATTTCGTCATACATTATGCCAGTACGCTTGGCGACCGAAACGGCATCAACAATGGAAGCAATTGTCTCATTAGTGATTTTGGCAGTCTTTGGAATTATTTTAACAATCTTCTCTGCTCGTTTATACAAATCAAACGTTCTTGTATACAGCGAAGGCGGCATGATTCAATCCTTAAAACAGTCAATTTCTATTTTAAAAAATGAACAAAA
This sequence comes from Enterococcus sp. LX10, assembly GCF_023539285.1. Lineage (NCBI taxonomy): Bacteria > Bacillati > Bacillota > Bacilli > Lactobacillales > Enterococcaceae > Enterococcus > Enterococcus sp. LX10. The sequence goes on from NZ_CP092784.1 coordinate 1,296,884, forward strand.
GCATAAATAATTTTTGTTTAACTCTAAAAGGACCCGGTAAATCAGTCAAAGTGACTGATCTGCCGGTTTTTTTTTAGGCACCGTTCGTCGTTCAACTAGACGAACGGTTAATTTTTTTTCAGGAATGTTCGTCTGATTTAATTGGTTGTATAGGTAAATAAATGAGTTTTCGGCTTGATACTGAATGGCATAATCAACAGTCGTAATATGCATCAATTCACTGACATAACTATTATCAAAGCCAATGACAGCGACATCTCGAGGAACGGCATAATTTAGATTTTCAAGTTCTGAAATAAACTCAGCTGCTACGTGATCATTATAAAAGGCCAAAGCTTCTGGCTTTTCGGTTAATTGTTGCCAGTAATGGGCAATTTTGCGACCAGAATGGTTAGTATACTGATCATTAATCAGCCACTCAGCTTGCCAAGGTGCCTGAGTGTTTTCATAAAAATCTTTCATTGCACGTTTTCGTGCTTGCGTGTTTAAATTTTCGGGATTACCGAGGACATGACCGATTTTTTGGTATCCTTGTTGTTGTAAATATTCTAAGGAACGATAGTAACCAGAGTAATGATCAATGTAGGAAGAGTATATATTAGGTGAATCGATACGATGCCAGGTTGCTAAAGGACCATATGCGCTGTAAGGCTCAATCACCGACCATTCATTTGTTCGTGTCAATAAAAACAAGCCATCTAATTGTTTGTATTTTAATTGGTTCAAGGCATCAATTTCTTTCTGCTGATCGCCATCTGTAAAAAATAAGGTTACGGAATAATTGTAATTTTTGGCAATTGAAATAAAGCGATTCAAGAAAATGCCTAAGGAACCTAAATAACTAGGGGCTAAAAAGCCAATGGTTTTTGTGGCACCTGCTCGTAAATTCCGCGCCACATAATTCGGAGTATAATTTAATTCTTTCATTGCTTTGAGAATTTTTTCTTGACTATCGGTACTCACATATCCTTTTCCAGAAATTAAGCGAGAAACAGTCGATTTCGAGACACCGGCAACTTTTGCTACATCAATGATAGACGTCATTTTTTACCTCCAAAGTGGAATGTATTCTTATAAGAAGTATAGCATACATTTTTTTGAAAATAGTGCTTGACATGGGAACATTCCCATAATTTATCCTAAAGATGTAAACGATAACAATTTAATCAAGGAGGAAGAAGACGGATGACAAGAGGAGCATTAAAAATTGCAACAATTGGTGGCGGTTCTAGTTATACACCTGAATTAATTGAAGGATATATTAAAAGAAAAGATGAACTGCCAATTAAGGAAATTTGGTTAGTCGATATTGAAGCTGGTAAAGAAAAATTGGAAATCGTTGGGGCAATGGCGAAGCGCATGATTAAAGCTGCTGGTTTAGATTGGGAAGTTCATTTAACATTGGACCGTGAAGCAGCCTTAGAAGGGGCGGATTTTGTTTCAACACAGTTTCGTGTAGGATTATTAGATGCTCGCATTAAAGATGAACGGATTCCTTTGTCCCATGGAGTATTAGGCCAAGAAACAAATGGCGCGGGAGGAATGTTTAAAGCATTTCGAACGATTCCTGTCATTTTAGCTATTATTGACGATATGAAACGTCTTTGCCCAGATGCTTGGTTAGTGAATTTTACCAATCCAGCTGGAATGGTTACGGAAGCCGCAATTAAACATGGCGGTTGGAAAAAAACAGTTGGCTTATGTAATGTGCCGATTGGTCATAGAAAACAAGCGGCCGAAATGCTGGGAATTCCAGAAGAAGACTTATTCTTTAAATTTGCTGGAATTAATCATTTCCATTGGCACCGCGTTTGGGACAAAGAAGGACAAGAGCGAACACAAGAACTCATTGATTTAATTTACGGACCTAAGCAAGAGCAAGGAAGTCATTTGAAAAATATTTTTGATGCGCCGTTCCATTATGAACAGTTAAAAGATTTAGGAATGTTACCATGTGGTTATCATCGCTATTATTATATTGAAGATGAGATGTTGAAGCATTCCATCGAAGAGTATGAACGGGGCGAAACAAGAGCACAAGTGGTTAAAGAAACGGAAGGTCGTCTGTTTGAATTGTATAAAGATCCCAAACTAGATTACAAACCAAAAGAATTAGAAGAACGGGGCGGCACACACTATAGCGATGCAGCTTGTGAAATGATCGCATCAATTTATAATGATAAACGAACGGATATGGTTGTTTCTACTGAAAATAATGGGACAATTACTGATTTACCGTATGATTGTGTTGTAGAAGTATCTGGACCTGTAACAGCACATGGCCATGAACCTTACAACTGGGGGGCCTTTCCGCCAGCAGCACGAGGAATTATTCAAAATATGAAAGCTATGGAAGAAACGGTTATTCGAGCAGCCATCAATGGTGATTACGGCGCAGCATTGCATGCTTTCACTATTAATCCATTAGTTCCTGGCGGCGTCATGGCGAAGACCTTGTTGGACGAATTATTAATTGCCCACAAAGCACATTTACCGAATTTTGCAGATGCGATTAATAAAATTGAAGAAACACAACCAGAAACAGTCACATATGTGGCCGAATTAATGAAAAGTAATTAAAAAATATCGCACGCTAAAGATTCGTTTAGTGTGCGATACTTTTTTTAGAATAGGAAGCAAAGGGTTCCGTTTTTTTCTTGACAGTAAAATGATAGGTTTGTTGCCGGAACAGCCACTGAATACCAGAGTAAATTAAAATTTCAGCAATAATAAATGTCGAAAGTTTCTGTGCGGAAAGGAATAATAGCGTTAAAATTAAAAATAAGACGACACAGGTATAAAAAACGTGTTGCAATTTTTTAGAATTGATAATCGTGATTTCTTTGGTATCTTCAGTAACTTCAATGCGCCGATAAAATTGGAACCAGCCTTCATAGAACGTTAAAACATCCCCAGGATCAGCCTCAATTTCAATAGGTACATTAGTAAAAAGTTTCCCTTGATGCACACCATTTTTATAAAATGTAAAATAGCGTAACGCGCCCCAAGCTGATGTTTTTCGTGTCAATGTAATCTTCATGGTTTTCACCTCCGTCTTTATTTTGCCATAGTTTCGGTAAAATTGTATCCTACTAAAGTCCGATTCTCTGATTTTAGGGTCAGAATTGACAAAAGGAAGCAGAGGTGTTAATGTGGGAGTAATTAAACGAGGAGGTATAATTGTATGTTGGCATCTATCAGAATTTGGATTGACTTTTTGACAAAATAAATTGAATAAATCTTATCAAAAAGTCTGAAATTAAAATTCATGGGTGACGTGTGTACTTTTATACGAAACTACAAGGATAGCGATTAGGCTATCCTTTTTTGCGTACCCAAGATTCTTTCGTTTCAGAAATGAAAGAAGAGGGCGAAATGAAAAAATTAAGTATTCATCTGAAAGAAGTAAGTATTCACTTTTCGGGAAAACCAATTCTAGAAATTGATGAATTATTTGTATATGAAAATGAAAAAATTGGGATTATTGGTAAAAACGGCGCAGGAAAATCAACACTGCTCAATTTAATTATGGGTAAGATTCAATCAGATAAAGGAAAAGTTCAAAGATTGAACGACTTTCATTACTTGGCACAAGTAGCTGAAGAAATAACGAATGAATCAGAGAAAACTGACAAAAACTGTTTGCTAAATCAGAAAAATCAAAAACTAAGTGGTGGCGAAAAAGTCCAAAAACGCTTAGCAACATTATTTTCAGAGTATCCAACAGGGGTTATTTTAGATGAACCAACCACACATTTAGATAAAGAACATCGTCAGTTGTTAGTGGCAGATTTAACGTATTATTATGGGACCGTTTTGTTTGTTAGTCATGATCGCTTTTTCTTGAATCAATTAGCAGAGAAAATTTGGGAAGTTTCGGATGGACATGTCAAAGAATATTTAGGGAACTACGATGCGTATTGTCGTCAAAAAGAATTGGAACAGCAAACACAATATAATGTCTATCATCAATATCAAAAGGAAAAGAAAAAATTACAGGAATCTTACGCAAAGAAACAAGCACAAGCGCAAAAATCTAGTCATGTTTCAAAAAAACAAAAACAAAAGCAAATTAAACCTAGTCGTTTAGCTGGTTCTAAACAAAAAGATACCGTACAAAAAGCACTCCAAAAACAAGCGAAAGCGATTAATGCCAGAATTGACAGATTACCCGATGTTGCGCAAGCAAAACAAGAGCGAAAAATTATTTTTCCTACTAATAATCAGTTCTCTTTATACAATCCATATCCAATTAGAATTGAAAATTTAACTTTCGCTTATGAGAATCGAACAATTCTTAACCAAGTGAACGTTCAAATTCCTTTAAACGAAAAAATAGCACTTTGTGGAAAAAATGGTGCTGGGAAGAGTACCTTCCTTCAACAAATTGAAGCCCGTCACCCGGCCATTTACTTTTCTCCCAAAGTCCGGTTAGGAACGTATCATCAATTAGATTATCGATTAAAAAATGATGAACCACTGTTGACTTATTTATTGAAGCGGACAAATTATTCTGAAAAGATTGTGCGTTCACTTTTATATCGTCTAGGTTTTCAACAAGAAAATTTACAGACAAAGATATCTTCTCTAAGTGGTGGCGAAGCCATAAAAATTACTTTGGCTCAATTATTTATAGAACCAAATAATATCATCTTATTGGATGAACCCACCAATTTTCTTGATTTAGAGACAATCCAAGCACTTGAAGAATTTATAAGTGCCTATCAAGGAACAGTAATTTTCACCTCGCATGATGAAACGTTTGTGGAAAAAATAGCCACCCGCACTATTTATTTAGAAAACGGGAAAATTATTGATAAATAAAAAAAGTAGACAAAAAGTCGCTATTTTAGCGACTTTTTGTTTAGACTTCTTCAATTGGTAAATAGGTGTATTCTGCAATTTCTGCGGCATGGGAGCCAGCAACATGTCCAGTGACAAATGCAGCTGTAACATTGTAGCCTCCAGTATAGCCATTAATATCTAAAAGTTCACCAGCAAAAAATAAACCATTGACTAATTTGCTCTCCATTGTTTTAGGGGTCACTTCTTTGAGGGAAATCCCACCGCCTGTGACAAAAGATTTTTCCAAGGGCAATGTTTTCGTAACAGTGAACTGAAAGTCTTTCAGTAGTTCCACAAAGGAAAGACGTTGCTTTTCTGTCAGTTGTTTGGCAGGCACTTCTTCAATTGCTAGTTTCTCTAGATAAAAAGTAAGCAGACGTTCTGGTATTAAAGAATGAAAGGCATTTTTTGCCACTTTATTTGGCTGTTCCTCAATCATGTAATCAACATTTTTCAGCACTTCTTCAAAAGATTTTGTCGGAAACACATCCAAGGCTACCGTGACAGGTTGATTGCCGTTGCGAGTTAATTCTTGGTTAATAAAACTAGAACAGCGGAGCGCGGCAGGTCCTGAAATGCCAAAATGTGTAAACAGCATATCCATTTGATGATTAACTAAAGGTTTTCCTTTTTGGTTCAAAACAGTTAAATTAATATCTTGTAAAGAGAGACCTTGCAACGTTTTATCAAGGATAAAAGGTTCTTCAGAAATAATAGGCGATTCGGTAGGGTAGAGAGGGCTGATGGTATGCCCCATTTTTTTGGCTAGTTTATAGCCATCACCAGTTGCTCCTGTGGAAGGATAAGTGCGGCCGCCAGTTGTTAATACAACACACGGTGCATAAATTTTTTCCAGTTCGGTTTCAACGCCAATTATTTGATCGTCTTTTCGTAGTAATTTTGTGACCTGTGTTTTTGTAAAAACAGTGACTCCTAATTCGTTAATGCGGTTAAATAGCGCATCAACAATTGACTTCGATTTATCTGTAACAGGGAACATGCGTCCGTGATCTTCTTCTTTTAAGTGAATACCATTGGATTCAAAAAAGTTCATGATATCATAGTTATCAAATTGTGAAAATGCGCTGTATAAAAATTTTCCATTCCCAGGAATAAATGAAATGATTTCTTCTGCGGGCCGATTATTGGTTACATTACAGCGGCCGCCACCAGTCATTAATAATTTTTTCCCAACACGGCGATTTTTTTCAATCAATAATACTTGAGCGCCTGCTTCTGCGGCCGCAATCGTGGCCATCATACCACTCGTCCCAGCGCCGACAATAATTACATCAAATTTCTTCATAGTTCTCCTCCAATTCAATAGGTAGTGTACCATAATTACGGGATTTTTTCTGGATTTAAGGAAAAAATAAACGTTTGACTATGGTAATTTTTGAATTTTCAGTTAAAATAAACCTATAACAATGAGAGGATGATTAAATGGACGCAAAACAATATGTTAAAAATATTCAAGAAAAGATTCACCAATTAGACCAAGGTCAAACAGAATATTTACAAGCAGTCGATGAGTTTTTACCAACCGTAGAAGGTTTTTTAGAAAAAAATCCTCAATACATTGAAGCAAATATTTTAGGTGTCTTGATTGAACCTGAACGTATTTTTCAATTTCGTGTGCCGTGGCAAGATGACCAGGGCAACTGGCATGTGAACAGAGGCTATCGTGTTCAATATAATTCAGCGATTGGACCATACAAAGGTGGTTTGCGGTTTCATCCAAGTGTGAATTTAAGTGTGATGAAGTTTTTGGCCTTTGAACAAATTTTTAAAAATAGTTTAACTGGTTTGCCAATCGGTGGCGGCAAAGGCGGTAGTGATTTTGATCCAAAAGGTAAGTCAGATGCTGAAGTGATGCGCTTTTGTCAAAGTTTCATGACCGAACTTCAAAAACATATTGGTCCAAGTACAGATGTTCCAGCAGGCGATATTGGCGTAGGCGCTCGTGAAATTGGTTATTTGTTTGGCATGTATAAACGCTTGCGCAACTATGATGCAGGAGTGTTGACTGGCAAACCTTTAGGATACTGGGGAAGCCAAGCAAGAACAGAAGCGACGGGTTATGGAACGGTTTATTTTGTTAAACATTTATTAGCAGATAAAAACGATACGTTTGAAGGCAAAAAAGTTGCTGTTTCTGGTAGCGGGAATGTCGCAATTTATGCCATGGAAAAAGCAACTGAGCTAGGTGCCACAGTAATCACATGTTCCGATTCGTCTGGTTTTGTCTATGATCCAGAAGGAATTGATGTGGCGTTAGTAAAAGAACTAAAAGAAAAAAATCGTGAACGCATTTCAAAATATGTTGAAACACGTAAAGGCGCAACTTATTATGATAAAGAATCTGTTTGGGATTTCGAAACAGCGTATGACATTGCGTTACCATGTGCAACACAAAATGAAATCAACGAAAAGCAAGCTGCTATTTTAGTGAAAAACGGAGTGAAAGTCGTGGCAGAAGGCGCAAATATGCCTTGTACACTAGAAGCAGTCGCCGTTTTTGCTAAATCAGCTGTAATTTATTGTCCAGGTAAAGCCGCTAATGCAGGTGGTGTTGCGGTTTCTGCATTAGAGATGAGCCAAAATGCTGAACGTTTAGCTTGGTCCTTTGAAAAAGTTGATGGTATGCTAGATCAAATTATGCAAAATATTTATGAGACTTGTCGTGATACAGCTAACGAATATCAGGCACGAGATAACTTTGTTTTAGGTGCGAATATTGCTGGCTTTGAAAAAGTAGCGGCAGCGATGCTAAGTCAAGGACTCGTTTAATAACAAAAAATGCTAGGATTTCCTAGCATTTTTTATTGGTTTGTTTGATTAAGAGAATAAATATCTCTAATTAAATAGTTAAAATTAAACAATTGGTCTATCCAAAAGAATTTGCTTGAAAAAATGTCTAAAAACACGTAAAGTATACATGTAGTAAGTTTACTTTCGAGGAGGAAAAGGAATGTCACACATTCAATTAGATTATTCCAAATTAGCACCATTTGTTGCTGACCATGAATTGGAATACATGCAAACACAAGTCACTGCAGTGGACAAAGCATTACGTGAAGGTACAGGAGCTGGTAATGATTTTACTGGCTGGATTGATTTACCAGAAAACTATGACAAAGAAGAATTCGCGCGCATTAAAAAAGCAGCAGCAAAAATTCAATCTGACTCTGAGGTATTAGTAGTCATTGGTATCGGTGGTTCATATTTAGGTGCCCGTGCAGCAATTGAATTTTTGACACATTCATTTAATAATCTATTATCAAAAGAAGAACGGAAAGCGCCACAAATCTTCTTTGCTGGAAATAGCATCAGCTCAACTTATTTAGCTGATTTAATCAATGTGATTGGTGATCGTGATTTTTCTGTCAACGTTATTTCAAAATCTGGAACTACGACAGAACCAGCGATTGCTTTCCGCGTCTTTAAAGAGTTATTAATTAATAAATATGGCAAAGAAGAAGCCAATAAACGTATTTATGCGACAACTGACCGTGCTAAAGGAGCAGTAAAAGTTGAAGCTGATGCGGAAGGTTGGGAAACATTTGTGATTCCTGATGATGTGGGCGGCCGTTTCACTGTTTTAACGCCAGTAGGTCTTTTACCAATCGCTGTTAGCGGCGCGGATATTGATCGTTTAATGGAAGGTGCAAATGATGCACGTAAAGAATACGGCGCAACGAGCGACTTAAAAGAAAACCAAGCCTATCAATATGCTGCGTTACGTAATATTTTATATCGTAAAGGCAAAACAACTGAAATGTTAATTAACTATGAGCCTGGCATGCACTATTTCTCTGAATGGTGGAAACAATTATACGGTGAATCAGAAGGTAAAGATGGCAAAGGTATTTTCCCAGCAGCCGCAGACTTTTCAACTGACTTACATTCCATGGGTCAATATGTTCAAGAAGGTATGCGTAACTTATTTGAAACAGTGGTTAAAATTGAAAATCCACGCCATAGCATTTCAATTCCAGAACAAAATGAAGACTTAGATGGCCTAGGCTATTTACAAGGAAAAGAAATTGACTTCGTCAATACAAAAGCGTTCGAAGGTACGTTGCTTGCTCACACAGATGGTGGTGTGCCAAACATGATCGTTAAAGTGCCAACAATGGATGCTTATTCATTAGGTTATGTTATGTACTTCTTCGAAATTGCGGTGGGCATCTCAGGTTACTTAAATGGGGTTAATCCATTTGACCAACCAGGTGTTGAAGCTTACAAACGCAACATGTTCGCTTTATTAGGTAAACCAGGTTTTGAAGAATTAGCAAAAGATTTAAATGCACGCCTATAATTTGTAAATAACAGAAGAAAAGAGCCAGAAACGTAAGTGTTTCTGGCTCTTTTCTTCTGTTTAAATTATTTTTCCAATGGTTCGTTCCATTTTTTAGGACTCCAAATAGTTCCTTCCAATGCAACTTGAAGACTTTCATTATCATCTTCTAATTGTTCAATATATTTGATGGTTTCCTCGATAATAAAAGAATTGGGTTCTTCGCTGATTGACTGAAGTTGTTCTGCTAACCATGTATTTCTCATTTTTCATCACCTCAAAATGTAGTCTATCATAGGTGAGCTTTTTAGTAATGAAACTTGCTTATTGGTTTTTCTTTAAAATAGCATAAATTCGTTCAATATCCGCTTGAGTACCTCTTAATTCATAGTCAGCTAAGAAGGGAAAGTTAAATTGTTCCGCATACTGTTTAGCTGTCAGGCAGTATTGGTGGTTAAAGTTTTTATTGCCGCTGCCCACCACGCCAGAGCAATAACGATAATTATTTTCAAAAGTAAGATATTCTCGCATGACTTCTGTTAAAATTTCGGTATTGCCGTTGTTGATGCCATCGCCACCATCTAAATAGGTAGGCACAAAAGTAAAAAATGGTTCTGTTTCTACTTCTAACGGAGAATTTTCCGAAATTTCTTTGAAAGTAATCGTAGGATTTTTTTCGTTGTGCTGATGTTGCTCTTCGGCATAAGCTGTTAAATGTTGAACAAATGAGCGTGTATTACCAGAGATTGAAATATATCGTATATTCATCAGAGATCCCTCCAAATAAATTTAATTGTTTACGTAAGTATAGCACATCTATGTGAAAAAAATTCAAGATCAATAATTATAAAGCGAAAAAAATAATGCCTTTTTATTACCTATTATAAAAGTGAAAATTTGTTATTTTAATTCATTTGGGTAAGTATTGAATTTTGCGAAAAACTTTGCTAAGATGGTAGAGTATTGAATAAAGAATGGTTGGGCGAAAGCTTCAAGGATTCAGTTCTTCAAGGGGTGAGAAGAACAATTTTTGAGTTTGCGCCTTTTTGCATACCTAAAACAAAAGGGCTGAGCGTATCTCTATTTCGCTAGTCCTTTTTCTTATATGCTAAAGGTGTAAAAACTAAGGAGGTGGAGACAATGGTACAAGAAGTACTAGAGCAAATCAAGGCAGCGGAGGATGCGGTGGAAGAGCATCGGCAACAAGCTAAGATGAATTGTCGTTTATATGAAGAACAGAAGCAAGAACGTTTAGCTGAACTACGTCAAGAGAGTGAAGAAGCTGTTGAAAAAGTGCTGACGGATTCACTAGCAACGCAAGAAAAGATGTTACAACTTGAAAAAGAACAACTTTTAGATGAAACAAAGCGCACTGAACAAGCGCTTCACGAACGTTATGAAGCGAACAAAGAACAAGTCATTGATTCAATTATTGAGAGGGTGAAAGACGTTTATGGCAGTTAGTAAAATGGAAAAAATGACAATAATTGCCGCTGCCGAAAAAGAAGCAGCAATTCTACAAGCCATTCAAGGCTTGCAAATTGTCGAAGTAAAACGGATTTTTCATTCGCCTGAAGAAGAACAAGCCTTAAAGAGTCAATATTCTTTTTTACAAGCAGAACAGTCAACTGAACAGCTACGTAAATATGAAACGATGCTACAACAATTGCAAGAGCTTCTTTTATTTTTGACACGCTCTTCAGGAAAAGGGTTAAAGATAAAAAGAAAAGTCTATACCTTAGAAGAGTTGGAACAAACCTTTGATGAAAAAACATTACAAAGCTATTTGACGGAATTAAAGAATATTCAAGAATCTTTGAAACAAATTCAAACAGATCGTCAAGGATTAGAAGCTGAAGAAGAATTATTAGGCCGCTGGCAATATCTGGATATTTTACCGCATAAACAGCAGTTAAAAAGTAGTTATGTCGTTCATGGTTCGATAAATCTAGCCAATAAAGCCAGTTTCTTGAGCGCTTTGTCTCAATGGCCAACGGTTTATTTTGAAGAAATTTATCAAAGTATGCATCATAGTTATTTTACACTCGTTTACCTGAAGGAACATCAGCAGAGTGTAACCGAGTTATTAAACCAATATAGTTTTGAACCACTCCAATACCGTTATGATGTTCCGCCTAAAGAGGCATATCAACAAGTCAAAGAACAATATGAAATTTTACAAAAAGAAGAAAAAACCTTAAAGCAACAACTGGCTTCTTATCATGATTTCTATGAAACGTTTTGCTTGGCTGAAGAAGTCTTATTGGCGGTTATCCAAAGAGAACAAGCACGTCAACATTTGTTAAATGCTTCGTCATTTTTCATCTTGCAAACGTGGATTCCAGTCGAAGAAAAAGCTGAAATTTTGACAGCGATTGAAGAAAAAGTTCCTAAGGACGAAATAGCTCTTACTTTTGAAAATCCTACGAAGGCGGAAATTGAGACAGATATACCGGTTAAACTAGCGAATAATAAATTGGTGCAGCCGTTTGAAATGTTAACAGAGATGTATAGCTTACCAAAATATGAAGAAGTTGATCCGACACCTGCGATGATGCCGTTTTATCTAGTCTTTTTTGGCATGATGGTAGCGGATATTGGCTATGGCTTACTGATGCTACTCTTGTCTATTATTGCGTTGAAAGCATTTGTTTTACCGAGAGGCATGAAACGTTTTGCCGACTTTTTCTTGATTTTATCATTTCCAACAATTATTTGGGGTTTCATTTACGGTTCGTTTTTCGGTGCAGCATTACCGCCAACAATATTTGGAATCAAATCACCATTTCCGATTTTATCAACGACCGAAGATGTAAATACGATTCTTATTTTATCGGTTATTTTTGGGTTTATCCAATTGGTTGTCGGTTTAATGATTAATGGGATTCAGTTATCAAAACAAAAGCGCTATTTAGATAGTATTAACGAAAGTTACGCTTGGTTAGGGATTTTGTTTGGTTTAGCATTGTTAGTCGTTGGTAAATTAGTGGTTAAAAATGAAGGCTTATTTACAGCAGGTGCGATTTTAGCTAGTCTTTCTGCCATTGCAATTATTGTGATTCCAATGATTCAATCGAAGGCCAAATTAAAAGGCTTAGCCAAAGGACTGTATGGACTATACGGTGTGACAGGTTATGTCGGTGACCTAGTTAGTTATACACGTTTGATGGCGTTAGGAATTGCTGGGGGAAGTATTGCTTCAGCGTTTAATATGCTCGTTGAGTTCATGCCGCCAGTTGCCCGTTTTAGCGTGGGGATCTTGCTGTTAATTGTTTTACATGCGTTAAACATATTCTTATCGTTATTAGGTGCGTATGTTCATGGCGCACGTTTGCAATATGTTGAGTTCTTTGGAAAATTTTACACAGGCGGTGGCCGGGCGTTTAATCCGCTAAAAACAAAAGAAAAGTATGTCAATGTTGAGAAAAAATAGAAAATTATTTATTGGAGGAAAATAGAGATGATGGATTACTTAATTAATAATAATGGTGGAATTGTTTTTGCAGTATTAGGAATGGCGATGGCGACAATTTTTGCTGGGATTGGATCAGCCAAAGGGGTTGGCTTTACTGGGGAAGCAGCAGCAGCTTTAACGACGGAGCAGCCAGAAAAATTTGGTCAAGCGTTAATTTTACAGTTATTACCAGGTACACAAGGACTATACGGTTTCGTTATTGCTTTCTTAATTTATATTAACTTAGGAAACGATATGAGTATGGTTCAAGGATTGAACTATTTTGTAGCAGCTTTACCAATTGCCTTTGCTGGATTGTTCTCTGGGATTGCCCAAGGTCGTGTAGCCGCTGCGGGGATCCAAATTTTAGCGAAGAAACCAGAACATGCAACAAAAGGAATTATCTATGCTGCCATGGTTGAAACTTATGCCATCTTAGGGTTCGTAATTTCCTTCTTACTTGTATTGAACGTCAAATAATTGAGGAGGCAGATGGATGGATGCCATTGAAAAAATCATCAGTGAAATTAAGCAGCAAGGAAAGCAAGAAGTCGAAGCCTATGTCACCAGTGAACAAACGCGCATCGATCAAGAATTCCAAGCAGCACAACAAGAAATTTTGCTGAAGCAAGAACATGAAATAGAAAAACGACAACAACAATTATTAAAAGAATTTAAACAACGCCAACAACGGCAAACACTAGAAATTCGTCAGGATGCATTAAATAAAAAACAAGCATATCTTAACCAATTATTTGACGAAGTGGTCTTAAAGATGAGTGAATGGTCAGCGGAAGAATTTCAACAATTTATGAAAGCACAATTAGGCTCACTTGAATTAACAGGAAAAGCAACCATTCTTTTAGGCGAGTATTCTCAAACGAAAGTGACGCAAGAATGGCTGACCGCTCTTTCTGATGCTACTGTTCAATGGGAGCTTTCAGAGGAAGTTGTTCCAAAAGAAAGTGGCTTTATCGTTGCAAAAGACGGTTTGGATTATAATTTTCTCTTTTCAGCATTAGTTGAAGAGATTCAAAAAACAGAAGGCTTTAAAGTAGCAGAAAAACTTTTCAGTTAAGAAGGGAGGACGTAGCATGAGAAAACCAACGTATCATCAAATTAATCCGCTGATTCGTTTAAAAGAAACGGAGCTGCTTTCTGAGCAACAGTTTCAACAACTTTTAGAAGCGGAAACAGTTGAAGACGTTAAAAATATGTTAAAAAGTACGGTTTATCAACCTTATTTAACCGAAACTTTTGAAGAAAAATTTGACTACCATTCTTCTGAAGCGCTGGGAAATCTTTATCGCTGGTTATATGAAATGGCTCCAGAACCAGCTGTAGTAACGTTGTATACGATGCGTTTTACCTTCCATAACTTGAAAATTTTGACGAAAGCTGAGCAAACAGGTAAAGATTTTGATTATCTTTATTTAGAGGATGGTCGTTATTCTCTAAACACAGTCAAAAGTGCCATTCATACAAAAAACTCTTCCGAACTTGAGCCAGCATTATTAGAAGTGATCCGTGATGTTTTTGCCTATCTGGAAGAAGGCGGTTTGCCACAAGCAATTGATATCCTTTATGATCGAGCATTTTTACAGCAACAGCGAAAATTAGCGGATGAATTGGGCTATGAAGAGTTAACGAAGGAAGTCATCGCTTTTATTGATTTAACCAATCTATCAACGATGGCTAGAGGGATTGTTCAACATCAAAACAGTAACTTTTTATCAACCGTGCTTTCTAGCGCTGGCAGTATCTCAAAGAAAGAACTGTTGACCTATGCGGAAAAGTCACTTGTAGAATTTACAGCATTTGTCAGAACAACGAATTACGGACAACTATTAGAAAAGATTATCAATAAAGAAACCAATGAATTAAATTTATTGGCTTTTGAAAAACTCAAAGATGATTACCTGACCTCAATGTATGAAAACGGTCGAACGGTTGCTTTTGGGCCGCTCCCATTACTAGCCTTTTTGAATGCGAAAGAGGTTGAATGGAAAAATCTACGTTTAATTTTGGTCGGAAAACATAGTGGGTTTTCAAATGAAAAAATTCGAGAAAGGATGCGAAAAGTCAATGGGGTATAAAATTGGTGTCATTGGAGACAAAAATTCAATCTTACCATTTAAACTGTTTGGCTTTGAGGTCCATCATGCCATTTCAGAAATGCAAGTTAGAGAAGCCATTGAAACTATGGCAAAAAATAAGTTTGGGGTCATTTTCATAACGGAAGAAGCCTCTACTTTAGCAGAAGAAACGATTGAACGATACAAAGAACAAGTGACACCAGCGATTATTTTAATCCCAAGTCATAATGGTACAATCGGAATCGGTTTAAGTGAGATTGAAAAAAATGTTGAAAAAGCAATTGGACAAAATATTTTATAATGCAAAGGAGAATGAGCGTGCAAATTGGAAAAATTGTCAAAGTTTCAGGTCCTTTGATTTTAGCTGAAAACATGTCAGATGCTAGTATCCAAGACATTTGTCATGTAGGAGATTTAGGCGTTATCGGAGAGATTATTGAAATGCGAGGCGACGTCGCTTCGATTCAAGTATATGAAGAAACAACAGGCATTGGACCAGGAGAACCAGTTATTTCAACAGGAGAACCATTATCTGTTGAATTAGCCCCAGGTTTAATTGCCGAAATGTTTGATGGTATTCAACGACCATTGGATACATTTCAAGAAGTAACCCACAGTAACTTTTTAGGCCGTGGCGTTAAAATTGATGCGTTAGATCGTGAGAAAAAATGGACGTTTGAACCGACTGTGGCAGTTGGTGAAGAAGTGTCGGCAGGTGACATCGTCGGTGTGGTTCAAGAAACAGCGATTATTCAACATAAAATTATGGTGCCTTTCGGCGTTTCAGGAACGATTGCCGAAATTAAAGCAGGGGATTTTGCCATTGATGAAACAGTTTATTCAGTGGAAACGGCTAAAGGAACAGAAAGTTTTAGCATGATGCAAAAATGGCCCGTTCGGCGGGGACGTCCCATTTTAGAAAAACTAAGTCCCAAAGTACCGATGGTGACCGGACAACGCGTAATTGATACTTTTTTCCCAATTACGAAAGGCGGAGCGGCAGCAGTTCCAGGACCATTTGGCGCTGGAAAAACAGTCGTTCAGCACCAAATTGCTAAGTGGGCCGATGTCGACTTAGTCGTTTACGTTGGTTGCGGGGAACGCGGGAATGAAATGACAGATGTTTTAAATGAATTTCCAGAATTAATTGATCCAACAACTGGTGAGTCTTTGATGAATCGGACGATTTTAATTGCGAATACGTCAAATATGCCGGTAGCGGCACGGGAAGCCTCGATTTATACAGGGATTACCATTGCAGAATATTTCCGTGATATGGGTTACTCAGTCGCAATTATGGCGGATTCTACTTCTCGTTGGGCAGAAGCGTTACGAGAAATGAGTGGCCGGTTAGAAGAAATGCCTGGTGATGAAGGCTATCCAGCCTATTTAGGTAGCCGTTTAGCTGAATATTATGAACGAGCAGGACAAGTCATCGCGTTAGGAAAAGATCATCGTGAAGGAAGCATTACAGCGATTAGTGCGGTTTCGCCATCTGGTGGGGACATATCAGAACCTGTCACCCAAAATACGTTACGCGTTGTTAAAGTATTCTGGGGCTTAGATTCTCAATTAGCACAAAAGCGTCATTTTCCTTCTATTAACTGGTTGCAAAGTTATTCTCTTTACTCCACAGAAGTAGGGCAATATTTAGACTTGGAATTGCAAGGAAACTGGGCCGCTATGGTAGCTGAAGGGATGCGGATTTTACAAGAGGAATCTCAACTGGAAGAAATTGTTCGCTTGGTTGGGATTGATTCCTTGTCGGATAAAGACCGTTTAACGTTGGAAACGGCCAAATCATTACGGGAAGACTATTTGCAACAAAATGCTTTTGATGACGTGGATACGTTCACTTCTCGAACCAAACAAGCGAAAATGTTGCAATTGATTCTAACTTTTGGTGAAGAAGGTCAAAAAGCCTTAAGTTTAGGCACTTATTTCTCTGAGTTAATGGCGGGAACAGTTGAAATCCGTGATCGCATTGCTCGTAGCAAGTATTTACCAGAAGAAGAATTAGAAAAATTGGATCGTTTACAAGCAGAAATTAAAACAACGATAAAAGAAATCATTGCTGAAGGAGGAATGACGAATGATTAAAGAATATCGCACAATCAATGAAGTCGTTGGTCCTCTGATGATTGTTGAAAAAGTGGCAGGCGTAAAGTACGAAGAATTAATTGAAGTACGCATGCAAAATGGCGAAATTCGCCAAGGGCAAGTTTTAGAAATCAATGGAGATAAAGCGATGGTCCAAACATTTGAAGGAACGAGTAACATCAATATTCGTGATTCAAAAGTTCGCTTTCTGGGACATCCTTTAGAATTAGGGGTTTCGCCAGATATGATGGGGCGCGTTTTTGACGGCTTAGGTCGCTTAAAAGATAATGGACCAGAATTATTACCTGAGAAAAAATTAGATATTAACGGCGAAGTTATCAATCCAGTCGCTCGTGATTATCCCGATGAGTTCATCCAAACAGGGATTTCAGCGATTGACCATTTAAATACCTTAGTTCGTGGTCAAAAATTACCTGTTTTTTCAGCATCTGGCTTACCTCATAAAGAATTAGCAGCACAAATTGCCAGACAAGCCAACGTGTTAAATAGTGAAGAAGAATTTGCCGTAGTTTTTGCGGCCATTGGGATTACCTTTGAAGAAGCGGAATATTTTATGGAAGATTTCCGTCAAACAGGCGCAATTGATCGTTCAGTCTTGTTTATGAACTTAGCGAATGATCCAGCCATTGAACGGATTGCAACACCTAGAATGGCTTTGACAGCTGCTGAATATTTAGCTTATGAAAAGGGCATGCATGTCTTAGTTATCATGACGGATATGACCAATTATTGCGAAGCGTTGCGAGAAATTTCAGCAGCACGCCGTGAAGTTCCAGGACGTCGTGGTTACCCAGGTTATCTTTACACGAACTTAGCAACGTTGTATGAACGGGCAGGACGAATTCGTGGCTCAAAAGGTTCCGTAACACAGATTCCTATTTTAACAATGCCAGAGGAGGATAAAACACATCCAATTCCCGATTTAACTGGCTATATTACAGAAGGGCAAATTATCTTGTCCCGGGAACTATATAAGAGCGGTATCCAACCACCAATTGATGTATTGCCATCACTTTCCCGTCTTAAAGACAAAGGAACTGGCGAAGGCAAAACGCGCGGGGATCATGCAGCGACGATGAATCAATTGTTCTCAGCCTATGCACAAGGGAAACAAGCCAAAGAATTAGCTGTCATTTTAGGAGAATCAGCTCTTTCCGATGTCGATAAAATTTACGCAGCTTTTGCCCAACGTTTTGAAGAAGAATATGTCAATCAAGGATTCGATACAAACCGTTCGATTGAAGAAACGTTAGATCTTGGGTGGGAACTATTAAGTATGCTACCGAGAACAGAACTAAAACGAATTAAAGAGGATATGCTCGATCAATACTTAACTGAAGGGAAGTAGAAAAATGGCTCGATTAAATGTTAATCCAACCCGTATGGAACTTTCCCGATTGAAAAAACAGTTAACTACGGCCACGAGAGGTCATAAGTTGCTGAAAGACAAACAAGATGAATTGATGCGACGGTTTATTGCGCTAGTCAAAGAAAACAATGAGTTACGTATTCAGGTTGAACAAGAAGTGACGGATGCGTTATCAAATTTTGTATTGGCAAACGCAACGTTGAACGAAGCCTTTATTGAAGAGTTAGTGGCAATTCCAGCAGAAAAAGTTGAATTAGAAATTATTGAACAGAACATCTTAAGTGTGCCAGTTCCTAAAATGATTTTTGATTACGATGAATCGGTTCAAGAAGCACCCTTAGATTATGGCTACGTAAATTCAAACAGCGAGCTTGATCAAGCTTTTGCTAAAATTTCAAGCATTTTACCGAAATTATTAGCACTTGCAAATGTTGAAAAGACGTGCCAATTATTATCAAAAGAAATTGAAAAAACGCGTCGTCGTGTCAATGCTTTAGAGTATATGACGATTCCACAATTAGAAGAAACAATTTACTACATTCAAATGAAATTAGAAGAAAATGAACGTGGCGAAATTACACGTCTAATTAAAATTAAAAGCATGAACAAAGAAAATTAATGGTTAGAAAGAACGAGTGCGAAGCCAGTTGGTAGCTTTCGTGCTCGTTTTTAATAAAAAAGGGAGTGGAAAAAATGAAAAATGAAGAACGCCGCAAAGCGATTGCACTGAATTGTCAAAAATACGAAAGTGACTATGCTCACTTGGTGGAACCAATCAATGAGCTACTGTTAAACTTGGGAGCGGCTATTTCAGAAGAAGCCGCGAAGCAAATCATTCTGAATGTAAAACGATATCATCACGGCGTGAAATATCTTCCTGAGTGTCATTTATATGAAAGTAACCAGTTTATCGAAGATGGGCTTGAAGCTCTTAAAAAGGGAGATTTAGGCAACGGTGCGTTACAACTATTTGGGGCTGGCTTAAACTTTGCTAGTTTTGCAGCAAAAGCACAAGGAACCAAAAAAATTGATGCCCACCAAATGTTGGCAGAACGTTTTACGAAGTTGTTGTCTGTACAAACGGATAATAATAACAAACAATAAAAATACCCTTGGTTTATTAAGTCGTCTTAATAAACCAAGGGTATTTTTTAACTGTTATTGATTAGGATATTCAGACACCTGTAATTGCCATAACTTATCTGTCACTGAAGCAATAAACGCAGCACTCTTAGCATTATCAGGTCCTTTAGTAAAAATTGCTAAAGCAAAGGGGTGAGGTGTTTCTAAAATCCCCATATCATGAATAAATTCATCATAGGAACCAATTTTATGAGCAACTTTTCCTTGAGTTGTGGGAGTTTCCATTCTTTCATGGAAAACACTTTGTTTCATAGAATCATAAATCGCTTGGTAATCTGGTTTTGTTGCTTTTTCAGTATATAATTTTTGTAGAATAACAAGCGCATCTTCCGAAGAAAATTGTGGCTCTTCAATCGAAGGTGTCTTGTGCAAATAACGCTGATACATTTCTCGTTTTGCTTTTGCATCACCTCCCAATGTGTCATAGAGCATATTTTTAGCGATATTATCAGAATAGGTGATGGCATATTCTTGTAACGTTTTTAATGGATATTCTGGTTGGATATTATAGGCAATGATCCCAGTTCCTTCTTCATAATCTTCTTCGGCGTTATAGGGAATCAGGTCTGTCCATTTTTTTTGACCAGAAGCAACCGTGTCGGCGACTAGCATCGTCAGTGGCACTTTAATAGTGCTAGCTGTATAAAATTCATGTTGGCCATTCACGGAACGTTGTTCGCCAGTTTCCAAATCTAAATAACTAATCCCGACCGTTCCTTCAAATTCTTTGACAGAAGCGACGAGCAGGTCATTTATTTTATCAAAAAATACTGTATTTGCTGAATTATTTTCTTCCTTGTCTTTCGTATGTTTCTCATGTTTGGCGGAATCAATTGTAACTTTTTGTTCAGATTCTTTGGCATAATCTTCGCCACGACTTGAGAAGAAGAAGCCCACAATTAGGAAAAAGCAAAGAAAGAAAATGGTGCCGTAAAGTGAGAGTTGCTGTTTCTTCAATGTAAAACCCTTTCCGTTTCTCTAATAGATATTTTCTCAACTCCTCCATTTAATCATTTTTCGGATAAGAGCGCAAGCGTCTTTTTAATGGCACTACTGGTTTTGTTTCATTTGTTTTTGGAGTGCTTGCGATTGCTTTAATAGCTCTTTGCCGATAGTGGTATCTTTCACTAATAGCCGCTGTAAGGGGCGATCGATGACTTGTTTGATGGAATGAATGTCTTGATTATTTAAAATGGCTGTTTCTTTACTAGAAAAAGATTTATGCGCGGTCAGTTGTAACCCGAACGAGTTGTACAACAATGTATAACCAGCAATTCCAGTAATTGTCTGATAAGATTTTGAAAAGCCGCCGTCAATTACGAGAAGCGTGCCATTTGCTTTGATTGGCGATTCGCCTTTTGTTCGTTTAACTGGTGTATGGCCATTAATGATATGTCGATTTTCACCAGTCACTTCAAATTCATCTAGGATTCTTTCACAAACTTCAACCGTATCACGCAAAGAGTAGTAAGGATTCTTTTCTTCATGATGTGTTTCTTTTTCAGCGAGAAAATAACGCTCAAAGGTTTTCATAGCTCGTTTACCAAATAATGAGGAGCCTTCGCCACACCAAAGATACCATAAACAATCTGTCGCATAGTCATCTGTAATAGCAGGCTGAGCGTAAGCTTGTTCTAACATTTCCTGAAAGAAGTCTACTAAAGCTTTTCCTGAATAGGAGTGGCCTTTAAATGTATAAGCTTGAAAAGTACCGTCCGCATTCAGAGGCAGACAGCCATGAATCAATAAATTTTGATTATACACAAGGTAAAGAGAAGCTTTTTCCATTAGAAAGCGCATGTGTTTTGTTAACCGCGGTGAAGACTGAAATTGCGTTAATAAATCATCAATTATCTGTTTTTCCTCACGTGTTAATTGGTAAGGCTGCTCTTCAGAAACGGTTTGGAAACAGCTGTTAATTAATGTATAACGACATTCGTCAAAAGTAATAGTTTCCCCTTGAATCTTATCTAAGCGTAGCCGATGTGCCAAGTTAAAATCAGGGCGTCGACCAATAATTTGCCCTTCTAGTTTTTCTTGAATAATGGCAATGGCTTGTTGCACACGCATCGCTACTTGTTTTTCAGCTTCAGTTAACGCACGATAGGGATTTTTCTTGGGTGCAAAAGCAGGATTTTCTTTATATGTTTCTAAACTAAATTTTTTTAAGGCGGTTAAATCGATAGCATAACGTTCTTCTAACAAATCTAAATTTCCATAGCGAGCACAAATACGTACTACATTGGCTAAACAAGCCAGTGAACCACTATAAGCAGCCAGCCAAATCATATCATGATTGCCTAGTTGAATATCCAAGGAGTGATAGGACATTAATCGGTCCATAATTTTATCTGGTGCTGGCCCCCGGTCATAGATATCCCCAATAACATGTAGGTGATCGATAATCAGACGTTGGATTAGATAAGCTAATTCTGTCACGAAACGTTTGGCTTCACCTAGTAAAATAATTTTTTCAATAATTTGTTGATAGTAACCGTTTTTGGTTGTTGTTTCATCATATTGATAAATCAATTCTTCGAGAATATACCCATAGGTTTCAGGAAGGGCTTTGCGAACTTTAGAACGTGTGTACTTCATCGAAGAAGAACGGACGATTTCAACCAGACGGCGAATCGTTAATAGCCACCATTCATAAGAGAGGGCGCTTTCATTTTCTAAAAGTGTTAATTTTTCTTCTGGATAGTAGATAATAAAACAAAGCTCGTCCATCTGATGGGCATTTAATTCTTGTTTAAATAAAAATTGAACTTTTTCTCGGATTCGCCCAGAACCATTTCTTAAAATATGGTCAAAAGCTTCAAATTCACCATGTAAATCACTGACAAAATGTTCTGTTCCTTTCGGTAAATTCAAAATTGCTTCCAAATTAATAATTTCTTCAATTTGTTGATCGCGGTTCAGTGTAGCCAAGTCATCTGCCTTCTTTCTTTTTTCGTATATACCAATTTTAATTTAAAAGATTAAAGTGTTGATAATAAAGGTTTTTTATTCGTATGCCAATTATTGTAGGCTATTTGGCGAAAAAAAGCAACAGGAGAAAGTCAGAGAAAAATGTGGAAAATTATAGGAAGCTACTGGGTTTTATGCTATGATTTTTAATAAAACAAAATGAAGGGGCGGGAAAACATGTTATTTGGTACAGCAAAAATGAATCGGGAAAATCATTTAGAAATCGGTGGTTGTGACACCGTAATGTTGGCGCAAAAATTCGGGACGCCGTTATTTGTCTATGATGTCGCTCATATTCGCGCGCAGGCACGTGGTTTTAAACAAACGTTAAATCAATTAGGTATCAAAAATAAAGTGGTTTATGCAAGTAAAGCATTTAGTTGTTTAGCTATTTATCAAGTGTTAAAGGAAGAAGATATTGCTTGTGATGTTGTCTCTGGTGGAGAACTATTCACAGCTTTAAAAGGGGGCATGGAACCAACGGAAATTGAGTTCCATGGAAATAATAAAACCCCTGAAGAATTACGTTATGCTTTGGATAACAAAATAGGTACAATTGTCATTGATAATTTTTACGAAATTGACTTGTTGGAAGAATTATTAGCTACACGAAACCAAACACAAAAAGTTCTTTTTCGGGTGAGTCCTGGCGTGGATGCAGAAACACATGATTACATTTTGACAGGCCAAGAAGATTCAAAATTTGGTTTTGATGTTGCAAGTGGCCAGGCAACAGAAGCGCTCGTTCGCCTTTTATCAAACCCCTCTTTTGATGTACAAGGGGTCCATTGCCATATTGGCTCGCAAATTTTTGCTGTGGAAGGCTTTTTAGCTGCTGTTGAAAAAATGTTCACTATTTTAGAAGACTGGCGGCAAGTCCATCAATTTACAGCACATGTTTTAAATATGGGTGGTGGTTTTGGTGTGCAGTACACGCAGCAAGATGAGCCATTAGCACCAGCAACATTTGTTGAAAAAATTGTTTATTCCTTGAAAGGTCATTGTGAACAATTAGGGTATCCACTGCCTGAGCTTTGGATTGAACCAGGCCGCAGTTTAATTGCCGAAGCGGGCACAACGATTTATACAGTTGGCGCACAAAAAGAGGTTCCTGGTGTTCGTCATTTTGTTTCCGTAGATGGTGGCATGGGTGATAATATACGGCCTGCTTTGTATCAAGCGGTTTATGATGGATTTTTAGCGAATCGTGAGGGGCATGATTCAGTCAAGAAAGTCACAGTGGTTGGTAAATATTGCGAATCAGGAGATGTCTTACTTCGAGATATTTTATTGCCAGAAGTTAAAGCAGGGGATTTATTGGCCATTAGTAGTACGGGGGCTTACGGTTATTCAATGGCAAGTAATTACAACCGAAATCCTCGACCAGCGGTGGTTTTTGTCGAAGATGGACAAGCAAAATTAGTTGCTCGTCGTGAGACATATGAAGATATGACAACGTTGGATTGTTGATAGATTAAAAGTAGCCGTCTCTTTTTGAACCGGCTGCTTTTTTTTTCAAAAAATAACAAAATGTAAGGGTGATTTCTTTCAGAAATGAAAAATCCATAGTATATTAAATGAAGAAGGAAATACTTTAGAAGAGGGTGTGATTTGCAGATGAAATGGCTCCTCGGGTTACTGATCATTTTTGCAATGATTGGCGTTGTTTTTTCTTTTTACATTGCCAATTATTTTTTGAAAATCGCGTTGCTTAAAGACAACCCTTGGTATCATAAAAAAGGGCATCGGTTATTAAATCCTGATAATTTTCAAGAACGAGAAACAAGATATACTAAAATAGAAGAACAACAAAAACAAGAAGGCGAAGCTTTTTGGACAGAGTCTTTTGCTGAAGATCGTTGGTTGAAAATTAAAGATGAAACATTGTATGCACGGTGTTTTACTCCTTATCCAGATAACCATCGTTGGGCGATTTGTGTGCATGGTTATCGTTCAAACGGAAAACGCGATATGGCATATACTGCATTACGTTTTGCAGAAGAAGGCTACAATGTTTTAGTTCCCGATTTGCGTGCACACGGGAAAAGTTCAGGGAATAAAATTGGGATGGGATGGCTGGATCGGTTAGATTTATTAAGTTGGATTAGTGAAGTTCTTGCTATTGATATGGAAGCAGAAATTATTTTAGTGGGCGGTTCCATGGGAGCGGCTACTGTCATGATGGCAAGTGGTGAAAAGTTACCAACGAATGTCCGCGGATTAATAGTGGATTGTGGCTACACTTCTGTCTATGATGAATTTAAATATGTCCTACATGAATCTTTTCATTTACCCGCTTTTCCTATTTTAACGATTGCTAATCAATTAGCATTAAATAACTATGGCTTTCAATTGAAAACCGCTTCTTCCGTGAGACAATTACACAAAAATACGTTGCCGACATTTTTTATTCACGGTACAGGTGATCGCTTTGTTCCAATGACAATGTTTGAAGAAAATTTAGCGGCAACTCAGGGGATAAAAAAAGGTCTCATTGTTGCTAAAGCACCACATTTATCTTCAAGTGTCTACGAACCTGAAAATTATTACAGTAGTATTTTTGAATTTTTGGAAGAAAACTGTCCTGCGATAAAAACAACATCCGACTAAAAAAGACATGGATTTTCATGATTCCATGTCTTTTTTTGTCTGACTCGTTTAGCTAAATTTAAGTGCTTAAAAAGAAAAATAATAAAAGTTGGACTAGCAAACTATTAGCTAAACAAAAAACCACATAAAAAAACTAATCAGTCAGTTCTTTCAGGCGGTTTTTATCATTAGTCTCGAAATAACTAGCGAATACCCAAAGCAATTCGTGCGTAACGGCTCATTTTGTCCGTTGTCCAAGCAGGGTACCAGACTAATTTTACTTCGATATTATTCACTTCAGGAATATCTTTTAAAACACCATGGATTTGTTCTGTTAAAACATCTGCTAACGGACAACCCATTGTGGTTAAGGTCATTTTGATGACAGTATCACCAGTTTCTTCTGCAAATTCAACTTCATAAATTAGTCCTAAATTTACAATATCGATGCCTAATTCAGGGTCAATCACTGTTTCTAATGCAGTTAAAATATCTTCTTTAATTGCTTCAACTTCTTCGGTTGAGCGTTGTTGAGGTTGTTCACTCATTCGTCTTCTACTCCTTTGCAAGTTGCCTCTTTACTATCATACCTTTTTTAAGAATGTTTGTAAATGAGAAGTATCTCACATGTCATGGAATTTACTGATTTATAAAAAAGCTCGTAAAATTGGAAATTCATTTTATTTTAATCGAAATCTCATTATTTTGTTGACATTAGAAAACAATGAGTTTAGAATGATCGATAACAATCTAAATTTAATTTTTGGATATTTTTAAAAAACTGAATTTTCAATCAATTGAAAATATCAAAGGGAGGATTTTATGAAAATTAAGCAGGTACATGTTAGGGCATCGAAAATCAAGCTGAAAGAAACATTTACAATCGCTTTGGGGACGATTGAATCCGCGGATAGTGCAATTGTGGAAATTGAAACAGAAGAGGGCCTTATTGGATATGGGGAAGGAGGCCCAGGCATTTTTATTACCGGTGAAACGTTAGCTGGCACGCTTGAAACGATCGAATTATTTGGCCAAGCAATCATTGGCTTAAACCCTTTTAATATTGAGAAAATTCATGAAGTGATGAATAAAATATCTGCTTTCGCTCCAGCGGCAAAAGCAGCTATCGATATTGCTTGTTATGATTTGATGGGTCAGAAAGCCCAACTGCCTCTTTATCAATTGTTAGGTGGCTATGATAACCAAGTAATAACGGATATTACACTAGGCATTGATGAACCAAATGTGATGGCACAAAAAGCCGTCGAAAAAGTCAAACTAGGTTTTGATACGTTAAAAATTAAAGTCGGAACAGGAATTGAAGCTGATATTGCAAGAGTAAAAGCGATTCGTGAAGCAGTTGGCTTTGATATCAAGCTCCGCTTAGATGCAAATCAGGCTTGGACGCCCAAAGATGCTGTTAAAGCAATTCAAGAATTGGCAGACTATCAAATTGAATTAGTGGAACAGCCAGTTAAAAGGCGCAATTTAGAAGGTCTAAAATACGTTACCTCACAAGTCAATACGACAATTATGGCTGATGAAAGCTGTTTTGATGCCCAAGATGCGTTGGAATTGGTTAAAAAAGGCACAGTCGATGTTATCAATATAAAATTAATGAAGTGTGGCGGCATTCATGAAGCGCTGAAGATTAATCAGATTTGTGAAACAGCAGGTATCGAATGCATGATTGGGTGTATGGCAGAAGAAACAACCATTGGCATCACGGCTGCTGCCCATTTAGCTGCTGCTCAAAAGAATATCACACGAGCAGATTTAGATGCGACATTCGGTTTAGAAACTGCGCCCGTAACTGGGGGTGTATCCTTAGAAGCAAAACCATTATTGGAATTAGGAGAAGTAGCTGGATTAGGCATTTCTCATTAAAAAAGGAGTAAAGCTAATGAAGTATGATTTAAAGTATCTTAGTGTCCCTTTGCCTGAGGAAATTCAAAGGGTGAAAGAATTTGGCGATTTTGCAAGTGCGGATACTGCCATTGATTTTTGGTTGACAAAAGAACTTCCGCAGGCATTAAAAGAACGTTTGATAATTGAAAAAGATGTCATTAAAATGATGCGTATGAATGAGTATCCTCATAGCTTTGCAAAAGCTGATCAAATGATGAGAGATACTTTTCAGGATTATCAAACAGAGGAATTAATTCGTTTAAAAGAAACGGGTTTAGTGGACTGGGTTTATATTGAAGGTGAACCGTATTTCCAACTTCGATTTTTGGCCAATTTAATTAAAACAAATGCGGCATATGTTGCACGTTTGCGGGAAGCAGAAAGCAATCAATTAGAAATTCTCCGCAAAAAAGAACTAAAAGAGAACATCGAACAAATGCAAAAAAACGGTGGTAGAAAAGTGAGAACAACAATTAAAGCCACCATTCAGGTGAAAAAAGAATTTGAGCGTCCAGGTGAACGTGTTCGTGTCCATTTGCCGCTACCCAAAGCGTGTCAACAACAATCAGAAATTGAAATCCTAGCTACGTCACCTGAGGCAACCTATATTGCGGCAGAAGATGCGCCTCAACGAACACTGTGTTTTGAAACAATCTTAAAAGAAAATCAAACGTTTACAGTTGAATATTGTTATGTTAATCGGATGGTTTACCAACAGTTAGAAGAAAGTAACGTAGACAAAATGCAACCAAGCTTTGATTTAGAGGAACAGTTACCGCATATTCGATTCACGCCTTATTTAAGAAATTTAGCAGATGAGATTGTGGGCGATGAAAGTAATCCCTTAAAAAAGGCACGCTTGATTTATGACTTTGTGACGACAAAGATTCATTATTCATTCATGCGTGAATATTTTACAATTTCCAATATTTCAGAGTATGCTGCAACTAATTTAAAAGGTGACTGCGGCGTGCAAGCGATTTTGTTTATCACGCTTTGTCGGATTACAGGGATACCAGCCAAATGGCAATCGGGATTATATGTTTCTACACATTATACAGGCTGTCATGATTGGGCACAATTTTATATAGAACCGTACGGCTGGCTCTTTGCGGATTTATCTTTTGGTGGTGGTGCTTACCGAGACGGGGATAGACAGCGGTGGAATCATTATTTCGGCAATTTAGATGTTTTTAGAATGGTCGCAAATAGTGAAATCCAGGCAGACTTTCAGCCGGCAAAAATGCAATTGCGTGCAGACCCAATTGACAACCAGCGGGGAGAATTTGAGTACGAAAATGAGGGCTTGCCCTACGCATGCTTGATAGTTTCGCAAGAACGGCTTTCCATGGAAGAGTTGCCTTTTGATTGACACATAGGGGGAATAGTATGAAAAAGTTAAAAATGATGGGGATTATGTTATTTGTTAGTACGGTCTTGGTAGGTTGTGGCACAACAGCAGAAACAAAAATAGACGAGAAAGTAACTGAGAAAACCAGTGTCTCGAAAAAAGTTTTAAATTTAATGGAGAACTCGGAAATCGGTTCAATGGATTCTATTTTTACACAAGATGAAGCCAGTATTAACGCACAGTCCAATGTCTTTGAAGGGTTATATCAATTGGATGAAAAAGATCAACTAATACCAGCTGCCGCTAAAGAGATGCCTGAAATTTCTGAAGATGGCAAACGATATACCATTAAACTAAGAGAAGATGGCAAGTGGTCCAATGGTGATGCTGTAACAGCCAATGATTTTGTTTTTGCTTGGCGTAAATTAGCGAATCCCAAAAACCAAGCCAATTACTTTTTCTTGTTAGAAGGAACGATTCTGAACGGAACAGCTATTACAAAAGAGGAAAAAGCACCAGAGGAATTGGGTGTCAAAGCGCTTGATGATTATACTTTGGAGGTTACTTTAGAAAAGCCTGTACCATATTTTACGTCCTTATTGGCATTTTCTCCATTTTTCCCACAAAACGAAGCATTCGTGAAAGAAAAAGGACAAGCCTATGGCACTTCTAGTGAAATGATTGTATCTAATGGTCCATTTTTAATGAAAAATTGGGATCAGTCAGCGATGTCATGGGACTTTGTGCGTAATCCCGACTATTACGATAAAGAAAAAGTAAAATCAGAAACGATTCATTTTGAAGTTCTTAAAGAAACCAATACCGTTTATAATTTGTACGAATCAGGTGAATTAGATGTGGCTGTCTTAACAGGAGATTTTGCTAAACAAAATCGAGACAACCCAGACTATGAAGCAATCGAACGGTCAAAAGTCTATTCCTTACGTTTAAACCAAAAAAGAAACGAAAAACCATCCATTTTTGCAAATGAGAATGTCCGCAAAGCTTTAGCTTATGCTTTGGATAAAAAAAGTTTAGTCGATAATATTTTAGCAGATGGTTCAAAAGAAATTTATGGGTACATTCCAGAAAAATTTGTATATAACCCAGAAACGAATGAAGATTTTCGTCAAGAAGCAGGCGCCCTTGTCAAAACAGACGCCAAAAAAGCCAAAGAGTATTTAGATAAAGCAAAAGCAGAGCTAAACGGAGATGTAGCCATTGAACTTCTTTCAAGAGATGGTGATAGTGACCGAAAAGTTGCTGAATTTATCCAAGGCCAGTTACAAGAAACATTGCCAGGTCTCACTATTAATGTCAAAACAGTTCCTTTAAATAATGCGATTGAATTAATGAGAAAAGGGGATTATGAATTGTCTGTTGGCATGTGGGGACCCGATTATCAGGATCCAATGACTTTCTTAGAAAGCTCAGTTAGTGGTAACCGTATGAACTATTCTAGCCCAACGTTTGATCAACTAATTGAAGAGTCAACAACTAAATACGCAAATGATCCTGAAACTCGTTGGCAAACATTAATTAAAGCTGAAAAAGTATTGGTGGAAGAAGATGCCGCTTTAATTCCTTTATACCAAGAGGCCCGTAGTCAGCTTGTACGACCAGGTGTCAAAGGTATTCAGTATCATAACTTCGGTGCAACGAGCACATATAAGTATGCCTATAAAGAATAAATTAGTGAACGAGCGTGGGACAAAAATCACTTTGGATTTTTGCTCCACGCTCAAAAACTGATAAACGGCGGGAACAGAAGCAACACTACGCGTTGCTCCGATCTCAATAACTTCTAAGGTGTTTTCTCGACATGCGTCTCGTCACAGTACAGCCTTCAAAAGAGCTACAGCTCTAAGAGTTACGATGTTTCACTGTGAAGCATGAACAGATGAAATCATCGTACCTACTTGGTGAAGGTCCTTCGGAACTTACAAGTATAAAACTGTGACGAGCCTTTGGCGAGAAAACAATAAGCCGAAATTGACTTTCTCACACAAGTGTTCGGCGTATCTTAATCCTTCCAAGTGTTGAGAATCACGAAGAACGTAGTGATTCGATGATGAACAATACCTACTTCGCAGAGCTCCGATCTCATCAATCTCTAAGTGATAAATCACTAAGAATTGAAGGACTTGGTCTCCAAAAATTAAAGAACACCGGGTCCTTCAATTCTAGCATGTTCCATGCGTAGAAATTGATGCGAACGAAACGGAGTGTAGTGTATCATGCAACATCAACTCGTTCCTCGTTGTGTTTTATGACAATTTTCGGAAATTTCTTCTTATTGCTGAGAAACACTATTTGCAAAGCAAATAGATGTTGAACAGTACCTACTTGGTTCTCGGAGTTAAACACTTCTGTCCCGACCTCTTCCCGATAAGAGCTTCTTTTTTGTTAATAGTCAACAATTAATAAAAAAATAATTGAAAAAGGTTGACAAAAATAATGATACTCGTTAGAATAAGCACTGTTAACAAATGAATAGCGTTTTCATGTGACTAGATAATACTAGGCATGGAAGAATTTCGTAATACAATGTGGTGTACAATGGTTACGCAACATGTTTAACGGGATTGTTCTATGCTTTTTTTGTTGTTTTCACTGAAGATGTTAGAATTACTTCTGCAGAAGAGGGTCATTTATGAAAATTAAAAAGGTGCTAAATCAAAATGCTGTACTTGTTCTTGACGAAGGACAGGAGAAAGTAGCTGTCGGTAAAGGCGTCGGGTTTAATAAGACTAAAAATGATGTCTTATCTCGACAATTGGTGGAGCGGATGTTTGTGATGGAGCCAGAAGGACTGAAAAAACTTCAAGTACTGCTATCACAAATTGAAGACAAATACTTTTTAGCGAGTGAAGAAATTATCCAACATGCTGAAACGGTATTGGGTGAAAAGTTGAATGAACATATTAATATTGGGTTGAGTGATCACATTGCTTTTGCAGCTGAAAATATTCAAAATAATATTATTGTTCGGAACAAGCTTTTAAGTGAAATTGAGATTTTATATAGTGAAGAATTTGCTATTGCTCAATGGGCTGTAGAATATTTAACACAAACCTTAGAAATTCCATTTAGTTATGATGAAGCGGGATATATTGCAATTCATATCCATAGTGCTCGCAGCGGGCGTACTGATAATAGTAAAAGTATCCGTGAAGTTACAATCGTTTCTGAAATTATTCATTTAATCGAGCAGGAATTGGCTATTGATATTCATGATGATAAAAATAGTCTCAGTTATTCACGTTTGGTGAATCATTTACGTTTGTTTATTCATCGCTTCCAACAAAATCAATATGCTGTTTTAGATGAAGAAATTTTGGAAGTCGTAAAGAAAAAGTATGCTGAAAGCTATGAAATCTCAAAAAAAGTACAAGTCTTATTAATGAGAAATTTTCATTATCAAGTACCAAATGAAGAACTTGGTTATTTATCGATTCACATTGAACGATTAAGAATGACCAAATAATAAAAATTAAATAGTTTATGTGAGGAGTTACGTATAATGAAAGCGTATATGCAAAGAATGGGACGTTCGTTAATGTTACCAGTTGCTGTATTACCGGCGGCTTCTTTATTAGTCGGTATTGCTAACTGGATCGTGGGAACAATCGGCGCTAGTCCAGCCACAACTTTTCTAATGAATGGTGGTTTGGCTATCTTAAACAACTTAGCATTATTATTTGCGGTTGGTTTAGCGTTAGGAATGTCAAAAGATAAAGATGGATCGGCAGCATTAGCTGGTTTAGTCGCTTATTTAGTGCCAAAAACTGTTTTAGCGCCTGCTTCTATCCAAGCCATTAAAGGCTTCAAGGATATTGCTGAAGTAAACCCAGCCTTCAACAGCATGGACAACAATGTCTTTGTCGGGATTGTCGCTGGTTTAGTTGCTGCGGCAATGTATAATCGTTTCTCTGGTGTGAAATTGCCAATGGCTTTATCATTCTTTAGTGGAAAACGTTTAGTTCCTATTATGTCAGCTATTTCGATGTTAGCAATCTCAGCTGTCTTATTCTTCTTCTGGCCAGTTGTTTATAACGGATTAGTTGCTTTTGGTAAAGGAATCTCTAGCTTAGGTTTCGTAGGAGCTGGCTTGTATGGTTTCTTTAACCGACTATTAATTCCAACAGGCTTACACCATGCCTTGAATTCTGTTTTCTGGTTTGATGTTGCTGGTATCAATGATATTGGGAACTTTTTAGCTGGTCAACAAGCGTTAGATACTGGTAAAGCAATTGTAGGACAAACAGGGATGTACCAAGCTGGTTTCTTCCCAGTAATGATGTTTGGTTTACCAGCAGGCGCGTTTGCTATTTATCAATGTGCGCGTCCTGAGAAGAAAAAAGTTACAGCTTCATTAATGTTAGCTGCTGGTTTTGCGGCTTTCTTTACAGGCGTTACTGAACCTTTAGAATTCTCATTTATGTTCGTTGCTTGGCCTTTATATGTTTTACATGCAGTCTTTACAGGTATTTCTTTAGCATTCGCTGCGTTTATGCATTGGACAGCTGGCTTTGCCTTTAGTGCAGGTTTTGTAGACTTTTTCTTAAGTTTGAAAAACCCAGTCGCGAATCATCCAATAATGTTGGTGGTTCAAGGACTTATCTTTGCGGCAATTTACTACTTCGGTTTCCGTTTTGCAATCACTAAGTTTAACTTAATGACACCAGGACGTGAAGAAGGCGATGGCGAAGAAACGCCAGATGTTGCAGAAGGTGACAACAAATTTGCTTCTCTAGCTCGTCGTATTTATGATGGTTTAGGCGCTGATGCTAATGTAACTTCTATTGATAACTGTACAACTCGTTTACGCTTAACAGTGAAAGATACAGGCAGAGTGGATCAAGCAAAAATTAAAGCAACTGGGGTTCCTGGTGTGAAAGTCATTGATGACACCAATATCCAAGTGATTGTTGGTACGGAAGTACAATTTGTTGCTGACGAAATGCAACGATTATATAACCACCAAGCGCCAGCAACACCAGTCAAAGAAACACCTGTTTCTAAACCAGTTGTTGAAAAAAAAGCATCAGTTTCAACGAAAGAAACTGAATTATATTCTGTAGCGAATGGGAAAGTTATTCCTATTTCTGAAGTACCAGATGATGTTTTCTCAGCAAAAATGATGGGTGACGGTTTTGCTGTCGTACCAACAGACGGCGAAGTTTCAACACCTGTTGCTGGTAAAATTACTAGCATTTTCCCAACAAAACATGCGTTAGGTATCCAAACAGATTCAGGCATTGAAGTATTATTACACATGGGTCTAGATACTGTTGAGTTACAAGGTGGACCATTTACATTACATGTTGAAGAAGGCCAAGTTGTAAAACAAGGCGATAAAATTGCAACCATTGATTTAGCCGCATTAGAACAAGCTGGCAAAAAATCAGATTTAATTGTTGTTTTCACAAATCAAGATATCGTTGCTCAATACGATTTACAAAAAGCAGGTCAAACGACTTCAATAAATGATGTAATCGGAAATGTTACCGTAAAATAAAAGTAAAAAAGGGCTAGCCGTAAGGCAGCCCTTTTTTGTATTCTTTGAAAATATTAGTGTCTGTAGAGCCAGTAATTCAAAATCGCTTGCTCTACAGATTTTTATTTATAAATAGCCTTAGAAAGTTTCGCATAATTGAACACTTTAACCACTCACAAAAATGGCCAATGTAACGGACAGAAAACAAGGAAGCGTTTTCTTTTGTATGGATTATAATAAATATATCAAGGAGGGGTTGCTATGAGTTCGAAAAAAGAACGTGGACAAAAATTGTTGTTACTTCTCTCAAAAAAACAAGATTATATGACTGCAGAAGAATTGGCAAACTGCCTAAGTACTTCTCCTAAGACAGTTTATCGTTTGATAAAAAAATTAACGATGAATTTTCAGAAGGTTCACTCATATTATCTGAGAAAGGACGAGGATACAAGCTAGACTATGAACGATTTATGGAACAGAATCGACATTTAGTCGAAAAAGAAAGTGATTTTTCGCCAAGGGAAAGACGCAATCGAATTCTGGAGGAATTGTTGTTAGCTTCTCCACAAGCTAAAAATGTTTATGAATTATTTGCAAGATATTATGTTGGCGATTCTGTGATATTTAGCGATGAACAACAATTAGCCGAAGATTTAAAGAAATATGATTTAACACTCAAACGGAAAAATCGAACGTTGGCAATTATCGGGGAGGAAAGAGCTATCAGGAAAGCCATTTCCGATAGAATACAACTGTTGAACATTATCGATATTGAGGATCTTCGAAACAACAAAGCATTAAATTTTAATAATTATGATGTCCTTTTTACGTTAGATCAAGTCAGGAACATTGAAAAGAAACTAGATATTACTATTCCACATCCATATAATGTAAACATCTTTTCGCATCTTTATATCTTAATTAGTCGTTCACGAAAAGTAGCCATTTCTGAAAAATACCAATTATCTGACGAAGAAGAACAAGAATTAACAAAGGACTTAGTACTCAAAAAGGTCGCGCAAACAACGATTCAACAGATTGAAACTTATTTAAATAAGAGACTGCCTAACGTTGAAATTTATTACTTATATCAATATTTAGTTTCTTCTAGGATGCAAGGTTCATTTAGTAAAGTAACTAATTTTTCTTTCAAAGTAATGCAAATTACTCAATTTTATTTAGAGGAAATGAGTGCACAACTAAAAATTTTAACTGATAATGATCAGCTACTTCTTGAATTGGCTAGTCATATAAAACCAATGATAAATCGTCTTGAAAACGGCATACATGTTAAGAATAGTTTATTGGATCAAATAAAAATGACGTATGAAACAATTTTCAGAAAAATTGTGCAAGTTTCTAAGCAAGTAAGTAAAAACTATCAACTACCGGCTATAAACGAAGACGAGAATGGGTTTATTACATTGTATTTTGCGCGAATGATTGAAACCAATCAGTTACCTATTCGTACTTTGATTATGTGTACCACTGGAATTGGAACTTCAGAACTATTGAGAGTAAAAGTTGAAAAGAAATTCCCTGAATTACAAATTGTTGAAATTATTGCCACACGAAATATAAAGAAATCATTAAAAGATTATTCTGATATTGAATTGATTCTTACAACGATTCATTTACAGGAAAAGGTTCCTATTAAATCATTGTTGGTAAGTGCCATGTTTACAATGGATGATCAGTATCGATTACAAAGAAAAGTTGAGGAAATCTATCATGAACGTTAATCCTTTATACCAAGTTTTCCTAAACCAAGAACTTCTTTCAAAACAGCAAGTATATCAATTCATTGCAGAAACAGCAGCACCTTTGTTAACGCTCGAAGAAAAAAAGCAGATTGAGGAATCTTTGGTAAATCGTGAGAAGATGGGAAGTAATCAGATTGCAGAGCAAATTGTCTTGCCACATTTAGAAAATGCACTCTTGAAAAAAAGTGAAATATATCTGATTGGCTTAAAAACAGAAATCCAAGAATGGACGGCAGACATTAAGCAAGTGAAATTAATTATTGTCATCTTACTAAAAGAAAATGAACGGTTAAAAGTAAAAAAAGAAATCAGTCGATTTACTAGAAAATTAGCAAATGAAGACTTCTTAGAAAAGTTGTTGTGTTTAAAAACAGAAACAGATTTTTATAAAATTATAGAAAAATTTGAGGAGGAAAAATAATGAAGATAGTCGGCGTAGCAGCCTGCACAGTAGGAATTGCTCACACATATATCGCACAAGAAAAATTGGAGAACGCTGCAAAAAAAGCAGGAGTTGAGATCCATGTAGAAACTCAAGGGACCATTGGGATTGAAAACAAACTAACGGATGAACAAATTAAGGAAGCGGATATTGTTATATTAGCCATTGATGTGAAAATTTCTGGAAGAGAGCGTTTTGATGGGAAACGAATCATTCAAGTACCTACAGAAGTTGCTGTAAAATCACCCACTAAACTAATTGAAAAAGCAGAAGAAGTTATGACACAAGAAAAGTAACCTTCTAGGAGGAATTGTAATGGAAGTAAAGGATATCATTGACTTAAAAACCGTTAAAACGAATATGAATGTAAATACAAAAGAGGAAGCGTTAAAAGAATTAGCCAATCTTTTGCTTGAAAATGGCAATATTTCAGATGAAAAAGGCTTTATAAAAGATATCTATGATAGAGAGGCGGAAGGCCAAACGGGCATCGGAAACTATCTAGCCATTCCACATGGCAAAAGTGCGTATGTAAAAAAAATAGGCGTGGCCATTGGTATTAATGGTACAGAAATTCCTTGGGAATCTTTAGATGATAATGGCGTAAAAGGAATCATTCTTTTTGCTGTGGGTAATGATCATAAAGAAACAACTAGCCATCTTAAACTATTATCATTGTTTGCCAGAAAACTCGGAAATGATGAAGTAGTGAGAGAATTCCTTCAATCAAAATCGCCAGAGGATGTAGTAAAGGCATTCTCTTAATGAAATTACTAAGACAGCATATTGTGGATATTTTCTACAGAAGAATCCACAAAAGTAATTTTTTTAAATAGAAAATAAAATGAAAAGAACAATGTTTAGGAGGATAAAAATGAAAAAACTAAAAGAGTTAAATCTTAAAGGTCATTTATTAACAGCAATCTCATATTTAATTCCAATTGTCTGTGGCGCTGGCTTTTTAATTGCAATTGGTATGGGGTTTGGTGGCTCAAGTCAAGGAACCTTGGTACCAGGTGAATTTTCGCTTTGGGATGCTTTAGCTACTATGGGTGGCGCTGGCTTAGGCTTACTGCCGGTTGTTATATCTACTGGCATTTCCTTTTCAATCGCCGGTAAACCTGGAATTGCTCCGGGCTTTATTATTGGTTTAACTGCGAATGCAGTTGGCGCTGGCTTTATTGGTGGTATCTTAGGTGGTTACTTGGCAGGATATCTTGTATTAGCTATTTTAAAATATGTGAAATTACCAAACTGGGCGAGAGGGTTAATGCCAACATTAATTATTCCATTTTTAACCTCAATTACTGGTGGATTAATCATGGTATATATTATCGGGACCCCAATAACGGCATTTACTTCATTATTAACGAACTTTTTAGATAGCTTAGGTAACTCGTCATTATTAATTTTTGGTGGTGTAATTGGTTTATTAAGTGGTATAGACTATGGCGGACCCATTAACAAAACTGTTTTTGCCTTTGTTTTGACAATGCAAGCGGAAGGACTTAATGGACCAATTACAGCATTGCAATTAGTAAATACAGCAACGCCAATAGGCTTTGGATTAGCTTTCTTCTTTGCTAAATTATTTAGAAAAAATATTTATACAAAACTAGAAGTTGAAACGTTAAAGTCTGCCGTACCAATGGGCGTGATTAACATTGTTGAAGGTGTTATTCCTTTAGTTATGAATGATATTGTCCGAGGAGTCATTGCTACAGCGATTGGCGGCTTCGTGGGTGGCGCAACAACAATGATCTTAGGGGCAGATGCGACAGTTCCATTTGGCGGTGTTTTAATGATTCCAACAATGAGTAAACCGCTGGCTGGCATTATTGCAATTGTTGTAAACGCTGTGGTTACCGGTTTAGTTTTAGCTATTATTAAGAAAGATGTAACTGAGAAAGATATGGAAGCTTTAGTAGAAAAAGAAGAAGAGGAGATAAACTTGGAAGATATTCAGATTTTCTAAACAAAATGAAAAAGCGCAACAAAATTAATGCAATTTATATTGCCCGTCAGAGATGTGTCAACGTCTGAATATAACGAGTTAGAAAAATTTTCAAAAACATCAACCAAATAATCAGATAGAAAGAGTTGAAAATTAGAATGAACAAAGTTGAATTTTCTCCGTCACTAATGACGATGGATTTGGACAAGTTTAAACAACAAATCACCTTTTTGAATGATCATGTTGCTTCGTATCACATAGACATTATGGATGGTCACTATGTGCCAAACATTACATTATCTCCGTGGTTTATTGAGGAGTTAAGAAAAATTTCGAAGCTCCCAGTATCTGCCCATTTAATGGTTACGAATCCAAGCTTTTGGGTACAACAACTAGTAGATATCAAATGTGAATGGATTTGTATGCATGCAGAGGTTTTAGATGGTCTAGCATTTCGCCTAATTGACCAAATTCACAATGCTAATCTTAAAGCAGGGATCGTCCTTAATCCCGAAACGCCTATTGAATCAATCTTTCCATATATTGAATTGTTGGATAAAATCACAATCATGACCGTTGATCCAGGCTTTGCTGGCCAACGATTTATTGAAGGAACACTTGATAAAATTGTTGCTCTTCGTAATTTACGTGAAGAAAAAGGGTATCGTTATGTAATTGAAATGGACGGCTCATCGAATAGAAATTCATTTAAGCGAATTGATGCTGCAGGACCTGATATTTATATTGTTGGTAGAAGCGGATTGTTTGGATTGAACGAAGATATTGAAAAAGCTTGGAGAATGATGAGTAGAGACTATGAAGAAATGACTGGGAAAAAAATTCCAT
This sequence comes from Enterococcus sp. LX10, assembly GCF_023539285.1. NCBI lineage: Bacteria > Bacillati > Bacillota > Bacilli > Lactobacillales > Enterococcaceae > Enterococcus > Enterococcus sp. LX10. The sequence continues at coordinate 1,335,535 of NZ_CP092784.1, forward strand.
AAAACATTTGACTGTTTGTTAAAAGAATAGATAAGTTGTATAAAGTCAAGCCTAGAAAAGAATTTTGTTCATTCTTATCTGGGCTTTTTTGATGCAATAAATAAGCGCCAATAGAACAAAATTACTTGTTATTCTATTCTAGGTGAAAACGTTCAATCTTGCGAAGTTACGGTTTGTTCACAAAAAAGTTACTTTTATTAAATAAAACTAAAGAAGTAACAAAAACTTCGCTTTTTTCAGTTATTTCAAGTAACATAGAACGTATCTTAAAAGAAAAAGTTTGGATGATTCGATGCGTAGAGTAAGAAAAATAATTTATAAAATCATGCTACTTTTGTTTGTTGGTTTAGTTGCTGGTCTTGGCTATCTTGGCTATAAAATACATCAAAATGTTGAAACGGTAATGACCTTTGAAAAACAAGTAGAAGCAGAAGTCAAAAAAAATAAAATACCTGAATACAAAACATTAGCTTTAGCGATTATTTATACAGAGTCTAAAGGGAAATCTGGCGATATTATGCAGAGCAGTGAAAGTGTTTATGGACAACAAGAAGTGATTGAAACACCAGAGGAAAGCATCGCACATGGCGTCAAATTTCTTGCGGAAGCGTTAGCGAAAGCAAAAGAAGCTGGCTGCGATGAGTGGACAGGCGTACAAGCATATAATTATGGACTGGATTATATTCAGTTTGTTAAAGAACGTGGCGGGAAACACACGACAGAGTTAGCAGAAGAATATTCAAGAGAAGTCCTTTCACCGTTGCTAGGGAATGACCAAAATACGAAATATCGGTATTATCGTTGGCAAGCGTTAGTTTACAATGGTGGTTACCTTTATCAAAATGGTGGCAATATGTTCTATGCAGAAATTGTCAAAATGAATCGTTGGTTTATTGAAAAGTTAAATTAAAACGAGAAAAGTCTAAAGAATTCTTTCAACTTACAGGAATTTTTTAGGCTTTTCTTGCAGTTTCATGAAAATGCAAGTAAACTAGAAGGGATGTAACTGATTAATTGAAAAGGTAGGGAAAGAGCTGGATGTTGAATAAAGTCGACCTGAAAAAAGGGTTAAGTACAGAAGAAGTTGCCAAGCAGAAAGAGTTAGGCCTTCAAAATAATTATGAGGAAAATGTAGCAAAATCTACAAAAGATATTATTTTTGATAACGTCATGACGTTATTCAACTTTTTAAACTTTGCAATCGCTGTTTGTTTACTATTTGTCGGAGCGTATTCCAATCTGGCTTTCTTAGCGATTATTATTGTGAACATGTCAATCGGGATTTTCCAAGAAATTCATGCCCGTAATTTAGTTCAAAAATTATCTATTGTGGCAAAAGAAAATGTTCATGTTGTTCGAAATGGCGTACAACAAGAAATTGATACAAAAGAACTAGTTATGGAAGATATTGTTATTATCTCTGCAGGGGAACAAGTTCCTTCTGATATGGAAGTTATTGACGGTAAAGTCGAAGCGAATGAAGCGTTGTTAACAGGTGAATCAGATTTAATTGAAAAGGAAATCGGCGATACCTTGCTTTCTGGAAGTTTCATTGTTAGCGGACAAGCCTATGCCCGTGTTATCCACGTTGGTGCCGAAAACTATGCTGTGAAAATCACCCAAGAAGCCAAAGTGCATAAACCAATTCAATCAGAGTTAGTCAATTCGATTCGTAAAGTCTCTAAATTTACAAGTTGGGTGATTATTCCTCTGGGGATTATTTTATTTGTTGAAGCTTTTTGGTTAAGAGATGCTGGCATTAAAACATCTGTTGTTGCTTCTGCAGCTGCTTTGTTAGGGATGTTACCAAAAGGATTAGTACTATTAATTAGTATTGCGCTGACAACAGGTGTCATTAAGTTAGCCAAAAAACGTATTCTAGTACAAGATATGTACTCAATTGAAACATTGGCCCATGTGGACACTTTGTGTTTAGATAAAACTGGAACGATTACAGAAGGTAAAATGAAAGTGCAAAAGGCGATTATCTTGCATGACAAATATGAAGAACTTTTCCCGCAGATTATCGGAAGCTACCTATCTGAAAGTACGGATAATAATATTACAATGCAAGCAATTCGTGATCATTATGAAGTATCCAATCGATTTGGCGCAAAAGAAGTCTTGGCTTTTTCTTCTGAACGAAAATGGGGGGCTATTGAATTTCCAGAAATTGGGACAGTTTATTTAGGAGCTCCTGAGCGTTTGGTAGACGATAGTCGGTTGCCAGAAGCTGTTTTTACAGCACAAGAGAATGGTTATCGCGTCTTGATGTTAGCTATTGCGGAGCAACAACCGTTAAACGAAACCAAAATGCCTTATTTAGAGCCATTAGCAATTCTAGAAATTGATGATCCAATTCGCCAAAATGCCAAAGAAACACTGGCTTATCTAAAAAAAGAAGGAATCGACTTAAAAGTAATTTCTGGTGATAATCCGGTGACTGTTTCAAATATTGCTCGTCGTGCTGGGCTACCCGGTTATGAGTCTTATATTGATTTGTCGACCAAAACGACAGAAGCAGAAGTGCGTGAAGCGGTTCAGCAATACACAGTGTTCGGACGTGTATCGCCTCAGCAAAAACGAACCATTGTACGTGAGTTGAAAGACACAGAGCATGTGGTGGCGATGACCGGCGATGGGGTCAACGATGTTTTAGCGTTACGAGAAGCGGATTGTAGTATCGCTATGGCAGAAGGAGATGGCGCTACTCGGCAAATTTCTAATCTAGTTTTGCTAGATTCTGATTTTACAACGTTACCAGATGTCTTGTTTGAAGGACGGCGTGTGGTAAATAATGTAACTCGAGTTTCCAGCGTTTTCTTCATTAAAACGATTTATTCGTTTATTCTCTCAATCATTTGTGCCTTAACGGCCATTGCGTTCCCGTTCATTCCGATTCAAGTGACCTTGATTGATTTAGCAATTGAAGGGTATCCTGCTTTCTTCTTATCTTTCGAAGGGGACAAACGAAAAGTTGTCGGGAAGTTTTTACCAACGGCTTTGAAAAATGCGTCTGTTAATGCGCTTTTAGTTGTAGTGAATATCATTGCTGTTTATCTGATTGGACAAAATCAAGGATTTTCTTCTTTAGACACCACGACGTTAATGTATTATTTATTAGTTGGAATTAGCTGTATGGCTGTTGTTCGAGCATGTCTGCCTTTAAATCCATTACGCATTTTCTTGGTTTTCAGTACCATTATTGGTATTTATGTAGCAGCTATGTTATTCCACAACATTTTAGAAATTGGTTTCTTAACTTCGCAAACAATGGGTCTCTTCTTTATTATGATGGCCATTAATATTGTGGTGCGTGTAGCAATTGGTTTCGTACAAATGAAACGTGCTGGAAAAACAATTAAAGATTTATAAAAAACAGAGGTTGAGTTAAAAGCATTCGTCTCCAGAAATGCAGTTCTTCTTTAAATCTTGAAGGGAGTCGGAGCAAGTTTGATGTTTAATTGATTATTTTAAGAGTTAGTGTCTGGGGCAGGAGTCAGGATGACTTTTGTCCTAGATACTTTCTTTTTTTGGTGAGTTGAAACAAGATACTTGAAAAACAGAGATTATGTGATACAATAAATCATGTGTAAATGTGTCCATTGGAATTCGCACTGAAATGACAGTGCGTTTTTTAAACGGTCAATCACATGAGTTAGCACAATGCTATTCTTAGGAGGTGAGGACAATGGCACAACGCATTCCTCAGGAAGTCATTGAGGAAGTTCGTCACCGAACGAATATAGTAGATATTATTGGGCAGTATGTCCAGTTAAAAAAATCCGGTAAAAATTATATGGGTTTATGTCCGTTTCACGAAGAACGTTCCCCTTCATTTTCAGTAGCAGAAGACAAACAAATTTTTCACTGTTTTGGCTGCGGGAAAGGTGGAACTGTTTTTAATTTCTTGCAAGAAATTGAAGGCATTAGTTTTCCAGAATCCGTGAAACGTGTTGCAGATTTGGAACATTTATCTGTGGACTTTGATTGGTCAGAGCCGCGTGAAGTAGCGGATACCCCAGAAAACCAACAAAGACGGAGTTTGTTACAACTGCATAGTAAAGCCGCAGAACTTTACCATCATATTTTAGTGAATACTAAAATTGGCGAACCCGCATTAAACTATTTATTAGAGCGGGGGTTAACACAAGAACTAATTGAGACCTTTCAAATTGGATTTGCGCCGCAAAAACGTGATTTCTTAAGTCAAGTTTTTAAAAATGAACAACTGGATGAAACGCTTTTTGAGCCTTCTGGGCTGTTTGTCCAAAGAGATAACGGTACGTTTTTGGATCGTTTCTATCAACGAATCATGTTTCCAATTAATGATCCCCAAGGCAATGTCATCGCCTTTTCTGGTCGCTTGTTAAAAACAGCTGATTTTCCAGGGGATGAGATGCCTAAATACTTGAATAGTCCTGAAACAACACTTTTTAATAAGCGAGAAACGCTGTTTAACTTTGATAAAGCCAGAAAAGAAATTCGTAAAGAAAATACAGTCTTGCTTTTTGAAGGATTCATGGATGTTATCGCTGCTTGGCAATCAGGCGTAAAAAGTGGTGTGGCTTCAATGGGGACTAGTTTGACCAATGAACAAATTCGGCGTTTGGAACGGGTCGCTAAGGAAGTAGTTATTTGTTACGATGGCGATAATGCCGGTGTTCAAGCCACAAACCGTGCGATTCAATTATTGCAAGAAAACAGTCATTTTGACTTGAGTATTGTCAGCATCCCTGAAAAGCTGGATCCTGATGAATATGTGCGGAAATATGGCGCAGAAGCTTTTCAAAATTTAGCCAATCATGGCCGAGAAACAGTTTTTAGTTTTAAAATGAACTATCATCGGTTAACTAGAAACATGAATAACGAAAAAGAACAATTGGATTATGTGAACGAATTGTTACGAGAGTTAACCAATGTTCAATCTCCCTTGGAACGTGATCGTTATTTAAACCAAATTGCTCAGGAATTTCAACTTTCTGTTCATAGTTTAGAAGAACAATTCAATCAATTGAAGCAAGAGCAACGTTCAGTCCAACGGCAAGAAAGGCAACAATTTTATCAAGATGAAATGATGCCACCACCAATGGAAGAACCTGTTTTTGAAGAGAATCACGTCCAGAACAAGTTACCGTTAACACAAGTTCAAAAAGCAGAACGTTCTTTATTATTTCGTTTAATGAATGAACAAGGAGTACGGCAAACCGTTCAACAATTGCCAGATTTTTCGTTCGCTCATGATGAATACCAAGAATTATATTTCTTGCTAGAAAGTTATGCGACATTGCATCAAAGTTTCGACATTGCCGATTTTATTAATTTTTTGCAAGATAATCAAACCAAACAATTAGCAATTGAAATTGCGTATCAGAATTTATCGGAAGAAAGCTCTGAGCGAGAAGTTGCCGATTTATTACATGTAATTGCCTTATCAAGTATTGCAGAGGCAATTGAGCAGAAAAAGATTCAACAGCAAGAAGCAAAACGAGTGGGCAACCAACAGCTTGAAGCCGAATTAACAATGGAGATTATCCAATTGGCTCGACAGCTTAAAGCTCAACGAACATTTACTTAAGCAATATAATGAATAGAACTAAGCGTTTTGTTCATTTTATTTTGATAAGTCCCAGTGATTTATCAGTTATTTCAAGCGTGAACCGAAAAATGAAGGGGGCCTTCTTTCATGGAAAAAGAAACAAGTAAAAAATATGAAGCTGCAGTGGCAGCATTTATCAAAGAAAACAAGCCTAAAGGAACAGTGGTTTATGATGATTTAGCGAATCAATTAGCCACACCGTATACTTTGGATGCAGAAGCTATGGAAAAATTAATCCAAAAAGTTGAAGATGCTGGTATCAGCGTAGTCGATGAAAATGGAGACCCAAGTGAACATAGCTTGAAAAAAGATGAAAAAGAAGCGGAAAAGGCCCAAGCAGAAGACTTATCTGCGCCAACAGGTGTTAAAATTAATGATCCCGTGCGTATGTACCTAAAAGAAATTGGGCGCGTTCAATTATTAACTGCTGCAGAAGAAGTTGAATTGGCACTTAAAATTGAAGAAGGCGATCAAGAAGCAAAACAACGTTTAGCAGAAGCTAACTTACGTTTGGTTGTTTCAATTGCCAAACGATATGTAGGTCGTGGTATGCAATTCTTGGATTTAATTCAAGAAGGTAATATGGGCTTAATGAAAGCTGTTGAAAAATTTGACTACCGTAAAGGGTTCAAATTCTCTACGTATGCTACTTGGTGGATTCGTCAAGCGATTACACGGGCAATTGCGGACCAAGCTAGAACAATTCGAATTCCTGTTCACATGGTTGAAACAATCAATAAATTGATTCGGATTCAACGCCAACTATTGCAAGATTTAGGTAGAGAACCAACGCCAGAAGAAATTGGTGCGGAAATGGATTTACCAACAGAAAAAGTTCGTGAAATCCTAAAAATCGCACAAGAGCCAGTCTCTTTAGAAACACCAATTGGTGAAGAAGATGATTCACATTTAGGTGATTTCATTGAAGACCAAGATGCTACAAGTCCTGCTGAACATGCAGCTTACGAATTGTTAAAAGAACAACTAGAAGATGTTCTGGATACTTTAACAGACCGTGAAGAAAATGTTTTACGTTTACGTTTTGGTTTAGATGATGGTCGGACACGTACGCTAGAAGAAGTCGGAAAAGTTTTCGGTGTCACTCGCGAACGTATTCGTCAAATTGAAGCAAAAGCGTTAAGAAAACTAAGACATCCTTCTCGTTCAAAACAATTAAAAGACTTTTTAGAATAAACATACCGTTTAGCGGCTCTTTTCGTGCATGCGAGAAGAGCCGCTTTTGATTTTTAAAAAGTCTCTAAATGTCATTGCTAGTTATTGGAAGAAGGCGCAAGTTGTGGTAAATTAGAAGTAATGGAATATTAGCAGAATGTGAGGCGGAAGAATGACAAAGAAATGTCCGAAGTGCGGGAACGAATTCGATGCAGAATTAACGACCTGCCCAACATGTGGCTATTCACTAACTGACACAACAGTTGATAAAAAAGAAGCGGAAACGACTTCAACAAATATAGATTTTAAAACACAGGAAAATGAACAACATGAAGATCAATTAAATGAGAATATTGAATGGTCTGAGTTAAAAGATATGAGCTTAGGCCATGTGATGGAACTGTTTGGCGAATCACCTGAAGAAGAAAGTAATGATGACAAAAAAGAAGAGTCGATAGAAGATAACTTAATAGTCTCTGATTCAGAGGATGTTTCTGATTCAGAAGCAGTGCTTCAAGAAGGGGCTAGTGAGGAGACTCATGATTCGGTGGAGGAAACGATACCAGCGACAGAAGCGATGCCTACTCATTCAACAGAAGAAAAACTAGCAACGGACGAAGCAGTTAATTTAGAGGAAACAACAGAAGAAACAACTACTGTTGAAGCAGAAACAGCTGAGGTATCTGAGACAGTGAAGTCAGAAGAGGAAGCTTTAACAGAGATTTCAGGAACTGAAGTTATCTCTACCACTTCTGAAGAAGAAATTTTTTCACAACCACCGATAGAAGATCAAGATGTAACACCAAACGAAACTTTGCAAGCTTATATTCAAGCGCATCGAGCAGATACAGAAATGTCTGAAAATCCATCAGAAGAAACAGCAGAGACCCAAGAGTTAGAAAACAGCGGTGAGGCAGTATTAACCCAAGCCGAAACACCAACTGAATCCATTTCAGATTCTGAAGAAGGGTTAACAAGTGCAGCGTCGCTAGAGGAACCGAGCGAAGCTGATACAACCGAGGAAAAAGTTTCAGATTCAGGTGTGATACCACCGATGAATGAAACTGGGAATGCTCAACCAGCGCCTGCTCCAAAGAAACCATCAAAAAAAGTGGCTTTCGTTGCGCTTGCGGTTGTTTTATTAGCTGGAGGTAGTGCTTGGGCGTATCATGATCAAACGCAAAAAGCTGCCGCGCAAGAGGCGGCGGCACTATCCAAGAAAACAGATACGCTGAAAGATGAACTAGCAGCCTTTTATACCACAAAGGAGCAAGTTTTTATTAAACCCGATATGGTGACTGTTAGTCCAGAAAAACTCTCAAAACAAGTCGCGGAAATTAAAGATTCAGAAGAGTATTCTCAATTAAATAAACAAATTCAAACATTGAAAGAGAAACAACAAACCATTCAACAAATCAACCAATTATTTGAGGCCCCGATTGTCAATGGCAATGAGTTGAAACCGGCGATTCTAGCTGCTGATCAACCAATTTCCGTAAAGAAATTAACAGGAAATGATCCGTTTGACCAATTGATGAACCAAGCAATCGATCAAGCGAACCAACAATACAACCAATTACAAAAAGCTAAAAAAGCGGTTGAGGTCATTTATAAAGATGGAAAAACTACCAATCAGCTGAATCGAGACACGTATCAAGCTGCTAAGGCAGAAGTAGATAAAGTAACAAGTGATAAGCTGAAAAAAGAACTGATCAAACAAGTCACGACAGCTGACCAAGCGTTAACCAAGGTTGAAGAAGAACAGAAAAGAATTGCAGAAGAACAAGCTGCCGCAGAGCAAGCAAAACAAGCAGAAGAACAAGCGAAACAAGCTGCTGCCGCGAAAAAAGAGAACGCTAAGAAGGAAGAAACAGCAAAAACAGAAGAGAATGGCTACACGGCGCCGAATAGTGACGGGGTTTACACTAGTCCGCTTTATGCGCCAGATGCTGCCGATATCGCTGATAGTAGCAATCCAGCGTGGACATGGGCACCAGGTGTGAAAGAAAAAGTCTTAGATACAGTGATTGCTCGTGGCTATGTGGTTCCTGGCGGATATTCTTTAGAACCTGCCAAAATTGTGAATGGCGAAGGTTACTACAATCTTTATGCAACAAACAATCAATCAAAATTATTAGAAGGCACTACAGAGAAAAATGTTCACATGTATTTAGTTACAATCAATGCTAAAACAGGTTGGTTCAAAGGGAACGCTTCTCGTAATGCAGGGCAATAAAAGAAAATAGAAACAATCGAACAAAAGCGGAAATCTTTTGTTCGATTGATTTTCCTTGAGGAGTTAATGATAAATGAGAGAATTACTAGCAACAACATTTACCGGCATTGTGGTCGATGAAAATGAACAATTTTATTTTGTTCAAAAAAATGGCATCACATTCCGTTTAAAAAAAGAAGAAGGTACGCATGCCATAGGAGAGGCTGTAGAAGGATTTGGTTATTTAAATCAAAAACAAGAGCCAGCACTGACAACTACAATTCCTACTGTGCGCATTGGTAGCTATGGCTTTGGTACTGTCACAGGAACGAGACGTGATTTAGGTGTCTTTGTGGATGTTGGCTTACCAGATAAAGATGTCGTTATTTCGTTGGATGAATTACCAACTATGCGGGAACTTTGGCCTAAAAAAGAAGACCGAGTAATGGTTACTTTAAAAGTGGACAGTAAAGACCGCATTTGGGGCGAATTAGCAGATGAAAAAGTCTTTAAAGCAATGGCAAAACGCGGGAATGCTGAAATGCAAAACCAAAACTTAACTGGGCATGTGTATCGTCTGAAACTTGCAGGAACGTATATTTTAACTGATGATTTATACATTGGATTTATCCATCCTTCTGAACGTTTCCAAGAACCACGTTTAGGTGAAAAAGTAGTGGGACGTGTGATTGGCGTGCGGCCGGACGGCGTATTGAATCTTTCATTAAAACCAAGAAGTCATGAAGTAATCAGCGATGATGCGTTAATGATTCTAACTTTCTTAGAAAGAGCAAACGATCACCAAATTCCTTTCACCGATAAATCAAGCCCTGATGAAATTAAACAAACCTTTGGCATTAGTAAAGCTCAATTTAAACGCGCCTTAGGTCATTTAATGAAACAAAAATTAATTAAACAAGAAGATGGTAAAACAATTCTAATTGGCTCGTTGGAACAATCAAAAGAAAAAAATTAAGGTAGCTAATTGAGAATATCTTGCAAATTACAGTTATTTCTTTTATAATTATTTTAATTTGATTGATAAATTAAGTTTCTTAATTTGTAATCATTCTAAACAAGGAGCTGTAATAATGGATTCGACTGCTGCTTTAAAAAAGACAAAAAAACAATTACATGAATCAGGCTTTAAATTAACACCACAACGGGAAGCAACCGTACTTGTATTATTGGAAAATGAAAAAGATCATTTATCAGCAGAAGAAATTTACTTCTTGGTAAAACAAAAAAGTCCGGAAATTGGTCTAGCAACAGTCTATCGAACGCTAGAAATTTTAACAGACTTAAAAGTCGTTGATAAAGTGAGCTTTAACGATGGTTTAGCTCGCTATGATTTAAGAAAAGAAGGCGCCAAACACTTTCACCACCATTTGTTATGCTTAGAATGTGGCACAATTGAGGAAGTGGAAGAAGACTTGCTTGGTGAAGTAGAGCAAATTGTTGAAAGTCGGTATCATTTTTTAGTCAAAGATCATCGCTTAACTTTTCATGGTATTTGTCAAAGTTGTCAAAGTAAACATTAAAAAAACTGCCTTGCATTAATTTATGCAAGGCAGTTTTTTATTCATTGGAATTATAAATTAGCGAATTTTTCCAATAAGCGAATCATTTGGCAAGTAAAACCATATTCATTGTCATACCAAGCCACAGTTTTCACTAATTGGAAATCGCCAGCTGTCGTTACTTCTGTTTGCGTTGGGTCAAAAATCGAACCTTCTGTCGTGCCGATTATGTCTCCAGAAACAATTTCACGATCATCATAACCGAAAGAAGGGTTATCAATGGTGTGTTTTTTCATTGCTTCATTTACTTGATCAGCTGTTACTTTTGTTTTTAAAATGCTAACTAATTCTGTTAAGGATCCATCCACAACGGGAACACGTTGGGCATGGCCTTGTAATTTTCCATTAAGTTCTGGAATAACTAAGCCAATTGCTTTAGCAGCACCAGTTGAATGGGGAATAGTATTGTCTGCAGCAGAGCGTGCCGCACGAAGATTTCCGCCACGAACAGGGCCATCTAATAGCATTTGTGTTGATGTGTAGGCATGGACAGTTGTCATGGTACCAACTTCAATACCGAATTCATTATTTAAGAAGTAAGCCATCGGTGCTAGACAGTTTGTCGTACATGAACCAGCAGAAATGATTTTATCGTTGGCATCAAGTGTATCATCATTGACGTTGTAAACGATTGTTTTCATTGCGCCTGCAGGAGCAGAGATAACCACACGTTTCACACCTGCATCTAAATGAGCTTGTGCTTTTTCTTCAGAGGTATAAAAACCTGTACATTCAAGGACAATGTCTACTCCGTTTTCTTTAACCCAAGGGATTTTACTTGCATCTGGTTCTGCGTAGACACGGGTTTCTTCGCCGTCAACCACAATGCCATTTTCAGTGGCTGTCACGGTGCCAGGATAGGTGCCATGCGTAGAGTCAAATTGTAATAAGTGAGCCAACATTGTTGGGCTAGTCAAATCATTGATTGCCACAACTTCAATATCATCAGAAACTTCTTTTATTCGGCGAAAGGCTAAACGACCAATTCTTCCAAAACCGTTAATTCCTACTTTGACTGTCATAACAAAAATTCCTCCTTTAGATGTTTGTGTTTCTTTGGACCCTTGCTGAAAAAGTGATTTTCTTCAACTATCTATAGTATGAACCTCTAAAATTTTTTTGTCAAAAGACTGATAGCGAAGCGACAAAAAGAAAGCGAAAGATTCATGAGAAATTTTGCTTTTTCCAACGATAACTAACTAGAATTGCTAGACAAACGGTTGTTTTCCCGATACAATAATAAAGACTTTCGAATCATGCTTTTTGAGGTGATTAAAGATAGTAGAAGTAGAATAGGAGGACAAATTATATGTCCATGTTTTTAGATCAAGTGACGATTGATGTCAAAGCTGGTAAAGGCGGCGACGGAATGGTTGCTTTCCGTAGAGAAAAATATGTACCAGACGGGGGTCCCGCTGGTGGTGATGGCGGTCGCGGTGGCGACGTTGTTTTAGTTGTTGAAGAAGGATTACGCACATTAATGGATTTCCGGTTTAATCGTCATTTTAAGGCGACACCTGGAGAAAATGGTATGAGTAAAGGAATGCACGGTCGTGGTTCAGAAGATTTACTTGTCAAAGTTCCACCAGGTACAACAGTTCGTGATGCAGAAACTGGAGCTTTAATTGGGGATTTAATTGAGAATGGTCAGACCTTAGTAGTAGCAAAAGGCGGACGCGGTGGTCGCGGGAATATTCGCTTTGCTTCCCCAAGAAACCCTGCACCAGAAATTGCCGAAAACGGCGAACCGGGCCAAGAACGTAAAATCGAATTAGAATTAAAAGTTTTAGCAGATGTTGGCTTAGTTGGGTTTCCTTCTGTAGGGAAATCAACGTTACTCTCTGTTATCTCGTCCGCTCGTCCGAAAATTGGTGCCTATCATTTTACGACGTTAGTTCCAAACTTAGGGATGGTGACTACTAGTGACGGTCGAAGCTTCGCTGCAGCAGATTTGCCAGGCTTAATTGAAGGAGCTTCTCAAGGTGTCGGCTTAGGAACACAGTTTTTACGCCACATTGAACGGACGCGTGTTATTTTACATGTCATTGATATGAGTGGTATGGAAGGACGCGATCCTTATGAAGATTATTTGGCAATCAATAAAGAATTGGCTTCACACAATTTACGTTTGATGGAGCGACCTCAAATTATTGTTGCCAATAAAATGGACATGCCTGAAGCAGAAGAGAATTTAGCGAAATTTAAAGAGCAACTTGCGAAGGAACGCACAGATGAGTATGCTGATGAGCTACCTATTTTCCCAATCTCTGGGGTTACTCGTAAAGGTATTGAACCTTTATTAAATGCAACAGCTGACTTGTTGGAAGTAACGCCTGAATTCCCATTATATGAAGATGAAGTAGTAGAGGAAGAAACCGTTCGTTATGGCTTCCAACCAGAAGGTCCAGAATTTACGATTGATCGTGAACCAGATGCTTCATGGGTTTTATCTGGTGAAAAATTAGAAAAATTATTTGAAATGACGAATTTCGATCATGATGAAACAGTAATGCGTTTTGCACGTCAATTACGTGGTATGGGTGTCGATGAGGCATTACGAGCACGTGGCGCGAAAGATGGCGACATTGTTCGGATTGGTAATTTTGAATTTGAATTTGTCGAATAAGCATAAAACCAGTTCACTCAGTGAACTGGTTTTTTATTTTAAAATTAGTATTAAATCAGCGAATAGATTGAAATAATATTTTTAATAGCTTATAATTTTAAATGTAACAAAATAACAAACGAAAGGAGCGAAATTGAAATGGAAAACAATCAAGCAATTGTTCCTAAGTTTTCAGTTAAAAGTGCTGGTTTTCTTTTTAGTATGGGGCTCTTATGTGGTGTCCTGTTGCCGAGTGTTTTATTATGGACTTTCAATCTGCCGTTTAATATTGGTGCCATGATTTTTTTGCCTGTTGGGATTGCTTTTGCGTTAGCGTATAGTCATTATTTTATTGAAACGAAAACAGGTTTTTGTAAGCGTTTTATTTGGTTGTTTTTAATTTCTCTTATTTTATTAGAGCTTATCTCTTATTTATGGCTGATTAAAGGAGTTATTTTTTAAGAGAAAAACAGAGGAGAGTGTTATTTATGTTAGATAAACTGACTGTTTGGATTGAAAATCATCTAGCTGGACCAATGGCTAAAATTGCCAATCAGCGCCATTTACGTGCGGTGCGGGATGGAATTATTGCGACATTACCTTTAATTATTGTCGGTTCTTTTTTTCTAATTATTGCGTTTCCGCCGTTACCAGAATCTTGGGGCATTACTCAATTTTTAACAAGTAATGCTGCTACAATCTTACTGCCTTACCGAATGACAATGTACATTATGGCGTTATATGCGACTTTTGGCATTGGCGCTAGTTTAGCGAAATCATATAATCTTGATCAAGTCTCTGGAGGGATTTTGGCTACGATTGCTTTTTTATTAACATTAGTACCTGTAGCGATTCCTGAAGAAGCCAGTAAAGCAGCTGGCGTTTCTGGGTTTGTTTTACCAATGGCTAATTTGGGTGGTGCAGGGATGTTTGTCGGGATTGTGACGTCAATTATTGCTGTCGAAATCTATCGAGTAACAGATAAGTCTAAGTTCAAAATTACAATGCCTGATAACGTTCCACCTGCTGTTGCTCGTTCATTTGAATCATTGACGCCGACGTTAATTGTCATGTTATTGATTGGTTCAATCACTTATTATTTAGGCTTTGATTGGCACACATTTGTAGGGAACTTAGTAGGACCACTAGTTCAAGCAGCAGATTCTTTATTGAGTGTCTTGCTGTTAGTCTTTTTAACCACATTTTTCTGGTTCTTTGGGATTCACGGTGCTTCAATCGTAGGATCGTTGGCGCGTCCTCTATGGCTACAACTATTAGAGGAAAACACGACTGCTAAAGCAGCTGGCGAAGCATTGCCTCGGATTGCGGCAGAGCCATTTTACCAATGGTTCATTTGGATTGGTGGTGCTGGAGCCACAATTGGCTTAGCTATATTATTAGCCTTTCGGGCAAAATCAGAATATGGTTCAAAACTAGGAAAAGCTATTTTAGCACCGTCTATTTTTAATATTAATGAGCCAGTTATTTTCGGTGTACCGATTGTCTTAAATCCGATTTTAATGATTCCTTTTATCTTTGCACCAATGGTTTTAGCAACGATTGCTTGGTTTGCCGCTAAATTAGGTTTAGTTAGTGAAGTTGTCTTTACCGCACCTTGGACCTTACCAGGACCAATTGGCGCCTTTATGGCGACAGGTGGCGATTGGCGTGCTGCTGTTTTGAATATTGTTTTAATTCTAGTGGCCATCTTGATTTACTATCCGTTCTTTGTAGCTTATGATAAAAATGAGCTTGCCAAAGAGCAAGGCAAACAAATAGAAGAATAAAGAGTGCAGCCGTTTAGTGTCCAGAACAAAAGGTGATGACCTTTTGTTCTGGACCTATTTGTTTATAGGTGATGAAAATTCTCAATTTTTTTGAAATGTATAGAAAATTTTGAGAAAAGAAACGCATAAAAAAGTGTAAAATATTATATATATAATGAAAATGGTTTTCTTTTGTGTGAACATAATAAAGTTATTGTTAACTAAAAGAGAAAAGGGGTATGAAAATGGTTAGAACGAAGGTATATACAAAGGAAAAAATCTTAAACGTAGCTGAAAAAATTTTAGTAGATAAAGGTTTTTCTAATTTAACTGCTAGAAATATTGCAGATACTATGAGGATTTCTACGCAGCCAATTTATTTAGAATTTGTCAACATGGACGATTTAAAACGAACCTTAATTAAATCGTTATTTCATCGTATGCAATTATTTTATAAAGCAGATGTCGGTGCCTCAGACCCAGTGATTGCATTGGGTCTGAACTTTATATTATTTGCCCAAAAACATCAAAAAATCTATACGGCGTTATTTATGAAAGCACATGGTTATGAAGAAGAATTGCAGCAAATGCTTCAAACTTTTTTTGAAGAGCGTTTATTATTGGATAAAAAATATGTACAAATGGACAAAGGAAAATTTGTCGAATTATTTCCTAAAATGGTGGTAATCTATTTAGGTTTAGCCACAGCAGTTACAATGAAAACAATTGACTTAACTAAGAATCAAGAAATTCAATTATTAAGTCAATTATTGATAGAAGAGTAGTGTTTTGTTATTTATTCAAAATAACAAAAATACGACATAAGTCTGAGAAAAAACTGGTCGTTGCGCCCGAGGAAGGATTGTTTAAAACTTGCTATACTTTGGAAGAAGTAACAGAGAATAATTACTCGGGAGGATTTATGTGATGAAATTTATTAAATTTTTAGTGGTGACAGCAATTGTTATTGGTGGTGGTTTATTTGGGGCCAAGTTTTACGCAGAGAAGAACTCTGGCGAATTAGCTGGTGTGTTAGATCAATTAAATCCATTGGTTAAAGAAGGAAATGTGTATGTTAAAACAAAGAAAGCCGATAGTGTTAATGGCTATGGAATTGCTAGTTATACGCAAGTAGCCGCAGATGAGGAAGGCAAAACGCGAGAAATAACTTTCACAGCGGACCATGAATTAAAAACAGATCATTATCTAAAAGTCTCAAATAAAGGGGCCCACATCAATACGTATGAAGAGGTCAATCAAGACCAAGTGCCAGAAAAGGCATTACAAGCGATTCAAAAATAACAAAAAGTCAGAACGTACGCTGAAGATACGTTCTGACTTTTTGTTATTTTTTTGCTTCTTGAAGAATATTGATTTTTTCAATTTTAACATCAGTTTTTGGTTTATCGTTGGCACCAACTTCGACTTTGGCAATTTTATCGACAATATCCATTCCTTTGGTTACTTGACCGAAAACAGTATGTTTTTTATCAAGAGAAGGATAGCCGCCTTTTTTGTAAGCATCAATGATTGCTTTTGGATAATCATCATATAAAAGACCATCAGATTGATCATCTGTATTTTGGACAATAAAGAACTGACTGCCGTTAGTATTAGGTCCTGCATTCGCCATTGATAATGCGCCACGAATGTTATATAACTGGTTTGAAAATTCATCTTCAAATGGTTTATTCCAGATGCTGTTTCCGCCAGTTCCATCACCGCTAGGATCGCCACCTTGGATCATAAAGTTATTGATGACGCGGTGGAAAGTCAAGCCATCATAATAGCCATCTTTGGCATGTTTCATAAAGTTCTCGACAGTTTTTGGAGCCTGTTTAGGAAATAGTTTGATTTCAATATTTCCCATTGAAGTAACCATTTGGACTAAGTCTTGATCTTCGGCAACTTTGTCATCTAGTTGTGGTAAATCTAGTGAATTTAAGTCGACCGAATCCTTTGTTTTGCTTTCACTGGATTTAGCGACAGAATCACTCGTTGCGGTCGTGCCTTTATTATTGGTTGTGTTACAGCCTGCTAAAAGCAAGGTGAATGCTGCAACTGAAGCAACAGCAAGCATTTTCTTATGTTTCATCTGTTTTCCTCTTCCTTTCACACTGACAATTAGGTTCTTTTTTATCATAACAAAAGAGAAGATAACAAACCAGTGGAATTTTTATAAGATTTCCTATAGGAAAGGTGTAGACCACTTTTGTTTTTTTTGTTACAATGTAAGCAGATACATTATTATGTTTTACAATTTAGGAGGCAATCACATGGGAAAATTAGGTATTTCAATTTATCCAGAACGTTCAACATTTGAAAAGGACAAAGCATATTTGGATTTGGCTCATAAATACGGCTTTAAGCGTGTCTTTACTAGTTTATTGCAAATCAATGATGATCGGGAAAAGGTATTAGCAGAGTTTAAAAAAGTCGTAGATTATGCCAACCAATTAGGTATGGAAGTGATGGTCGATATTAATCCTGCATTGTTCGAACAATTAGGCATCTCTTATGATGATTTATCATTTTTCCATGATATGGGCGCCTACGGTATTCGTTTAGATCTTGGTTTTACTGGGCAAGAAGAGGCGAATATGACAAGAAACCCTTATGGCATTAAAATTGAAATTAATATGAGTTCAGGGACAAGCTATGTAGATAATATTATGGCCTACTCACCAAACACAGAAAATTTACTAGGCTCACATAATTTCTATCCACATCGTTATACAGGCTTAGGCTATGAGCATTTTGTTTATTGTTCAGAAAAATTTAGAAAATATAATTTAAATACGATGGCGTTTGTGAACTCACACGATGCTACATTTGGACCATGGCCGACACAAGATGGATTATGTTCTTTGGAAGACCACCGCGATTTAGAAATTGCAACGCAAGTTAAGCATTTAGTTTTAACAGGGTTAATCGATGATATTTCTGTCGGAAATGCTTATGCCTCAGAAGCAGAATTAGCAGCAATGGCAGAAGCCTTTCATGCACCGTATCCTTCGATCAAAGTGGATACAGAACCAGAAATCACAGAAGATGAAAGAATTGCATTGTTCGATAACTTACACAGTTATCGTGGAGATCGTTCTGATTACGTTTTGCGTTCAACAATGACACGTGTTTACTATAAAGATCGTCCTTTCCCAGCTCATACAACGAGAGATATTGTTCGAGGCGATGTCTTGATTGACAACGTTGGCTATGGACAATACAAAGGGGAAACACAAATTGCTTTAAAAGAAATGAAAAATGATGGCCGTGTAAATGTGGTTGGTCGTATTTCTGATGACGAACGTTTCTTATTAGAATTTTTGAAACCATGGTCAAGTTTTAAACTTATTGAAAATAAATAATTTTTAGTTTCCTATAAATAGATAAGTGGAGCATAGCGCAAAAGGTAACATTTTTGTGCTATGCTTTTTTGTCGCAACAAAATTGTCTCATTTTAGTGGTAAAGAAAGATGGCTAAATCTTTGAATGGTAGTTGTCAAAAAAAGGGCGACAACTTATAATGAATCATACAGTTTAAATAAAAGGAGTACGTAGATGAATCGATGGTTAAAAATTTTGATTGCGCTTATTGTAGTAATTGCAATTGGTTTAATTGCGGCAGGCTTATATTTTTATAATTATGCAGTAGTTCCAGGAAAGAAAGACTTTATAAATGAGAATACCCCAGGGTCAAAAGTGGTCCAGACACCTGAAGGCGCGTGGTTTAAAGATGACAAAAATCGACAAGAATGGTCAATTACTTCGGAAGATGGGCTACGTCTAAAGGCTATTTATTTACCAGCCGACAAAAAAAGTAATCGTACCGTTATTATGGCGCATGGTTATATGGGTTCGGCAGAAACGATGTCTGTCTTTGCGAAAATGTATCATGATTGGGGCTACAATGTGTTAGCGCCAGATGCGCGTGGTCACGGGAAAAGTCAAGGAGATTATATTGGGTTCGGCTGGCCCGATCGTAAAGATTATGTCCAATGGATTGAGAAAGTTTTAACCGAAAATGGTCAGCAAGAACAAATCACTTTATACGGTGTCAGTATGGGTGCTGCTACAGTCATGATGACGAGCGGGGAAAAATTACCAGATAACGTGAAAGCCATTGTGGAAGATTGTGGCTATTCTACAGTCAATCAGGAGTTGCAATATCAATTGAAAGAGCTTTTCAATTTACCAAGTTTCCCATTAGTTAATGTTACTAGCGGGATTACGAAACTTAGAGCTGGCTATTTCTTTGGGGAAGCAAGCGCTGTTAAGCAATTGCAAAAGAATCATTTACCAATGCTCTTTATTCATGGTGAAAATGATACGTTTGTGCCGTTTAGTATGTTAGACGAAGTTTATAATGCAACCCAAGGACCTAAAGAGAAATATGTCGTGCCTGGAGCAGAGCATGCGAAAGCTTATAATAAAAACCCAGAAAAATATAAGGAAACAGTAGCTGCTTTTCTAGATAAATATATAAAATAACAAATTTATTCTTTACTAATAGTAGCAAAAACAAAAGACTTGTTCTTAAGTTAACGACTTAGTGAACAAGTCTTTTGTTGTCAGTTGATTTTTTTTAATAAGTTGGAATTTACCCATGCAATCTAGGGCATAATCTGATAGGATAGTACTAGAAATGAGGGAAGGATAATGGAAGAACAATTAGTCGATTATTTACACTATTTACAAATAGAGCGGGGCTTATCAAATAACACACGACGGAGTTACGAACGAGATTTAAAAAAATACGTAGCCTTTTTACAAGAACAAGGCCTGCATTCTTGGGACGAAGTTGACCGTTACATGATTACAGAATTTTTGCAATCCCTTCACGAAGAACAGCAAGCTTCAGCAAGTGTGATTCGGATGATTTCTAGTTTGAGAGGATTTCATCAATTTTTACGTCAAGAACGCTTAAGCGAACATAATCCGATGCAACATATTGACTCCCCCAAGAAAGTTCAAAAATTGCCAAGTACATTATCTGTTGACGAAGTGACTCGATTAATTGAAACGCCTGATACAAGTAAACCACTAGGTATGCGGAATCGTGCTATTTTAGAAGTGATGTATGCAACGGGCCTGCGAGTTAGTGAGCTAATTGAAATAAAATTAGGGGATCTGCATTTATCCATTGGTTTATTGCAAACAATCGGAAAAGGGGACAAAGAACGAATTATTCCTTTAGGCGATTATGCGATTCAATGGATTGAGCGCTATATGAACGAAGCCAGACCTCAATTGATTAAAAATCATCCGAATGAAACACACCTATTCGTTAACCATCATGGTGAACCGTTATCTAGACAGGGCATTTGGAAAAATTTAAAACAGATTGTTCGAGAAGCCCAGATAGAGAAAAATATTACGCCGCATACATTACGGCATAGCTTTGCGACACATTTGTTGGAAAATGGCGCAGATCTTAGAATCGTGCAAGAATTATTAGGACATGCAGATATCTCCACGACACAAATTTATACACATATTACCAAACAACGAATGGCAGATGTTTATAAGGAACATTTTCCTCGGGCTTAATTTGCGAGAATGCCCACAAACGAATAAATTTATGGTAAACTAGGAAGTCGAGAAAAGAAAGTAGGTGTCGTTTTTGCAAGAAATTAATTTAAAACTAGATGTCTTTGAAGGACCACTGGATCTTCTACTACATTTAATTCAAAAATTAGAAATCGATATCTATGACATTCCCATTACAGCAGTAACTGAACAATACATGTCTTATATTCATGCGATGCAAACCTTAGAGTTAGAAGTCGCTGGAGAATATCTAGTCATGGCTGCCACCTTAATGGCTATTAAAAGTCAGATGTTGCTTCCAAAACAAGAGCTTGAAATCATTGATGATGAAGATTTTTTTGAAGAGGAAGACCCACGGGAAGCTTTAGTAGCTCAGTTATTGGAGTATCGGAAATTTAAATATGCAGCGACTGTTTTACATGAAAAAGAAGAAGAACGTAAACTCTATTATACAAAAGAACCAATGGATATGGATGATTATAAAGAGGAAGATACAACACTACCGCCTAATCAAATCAATACAATTGATTTATTTCTAGCCTTTCATTCCATGTTAGAAAAGAAAAAAAATCGCCAGCCTGTTGAAACAACTGTTGCCAGTGACGATGTTTCCATCGAAGAAAAAATCTCCGCTATTTCAGAGCGTATGCGTCAAGTACAGAAAGGGAAGGCAGTGTCGTTTGACTCTTTCTTCGATTCTTATTCCAAACAAGAAATTGTGACAACGTTCATGGCTCTTTTAGAATTAATGAAAACGGGCGTGATTTATGCTGAACAAGAAAATAATTATAGTGAAATTTTGTTATTTAATACAGAAACCCAGCAGGAAGATACAACAGAGGTGGAGGAAACACAGTGACATTAGTTAGTCAAATTGAAGCAATTTTATTTGTGGTTGGCGAAGAAGGAATTGGCTTGGAAGAGCTTGCGTACTTATTAGAGAAGTCAACAGCAAAAACCTATGAAGAATTAACGAAATTGAAAGAACATTATGCTTCTGACAATAAATCAGCGTTGAATATTTTAGAAGTCGGCAATCATTTTGTCTTAACAACGAAGAAAAAATATGCCTCATTACTAAAAAAATATGCGCAATCGCCTATGTCGAACGCCTTATCACAAGCGGCGCTAGAAACATTATCCATTATTGCTTATAAGCAACCAATTTCGCGTATTGAAATTGATGAAATTCGTGGCGTACAGACTTCTGGCTCTATCCAAAAGTTAGTTGCCCGTCAGTTAATAGAAGAAAAAGGCCGCGTAGATGGTCCTGGTAGAGCGATTTTGTATGGCACAACGAAGTATTTTATGGATTACTTTGGGTTGAAAAGTTTAGATGAATTACCAGATATCCAACAAATGGAAGATGAATTAGAAGAAGAACTACCAATGGATCTATTTTTTGATCGTTATCAAGAAACGAACCCAATGTCTGAAACAACAGAAGGCGAGGAAGCTTAAACAATGGAAAGATTACAAAAAGCAATTGCTCATGCTGGGGTGACTTCGCGTCGCAAAGCAGAGGAATTGATTGTCAAAGGTCGCGTAAAAGTCAATGGCCAAGTGGTCAAAGAATTAGGAACGCAAGTAAGTAAACAAGATACTGTTGAGGTTGATGGTGTACCAATTTATCAAGAAGAATATGGTTATTATTTATTCTATAAACCAAGAGGGGTTATTTCTGCAGTATCTGACGACAAAGGCCGTAAAGTAGTAACGGATTATTTTACAGATGTTACTGAGCGAATTTATCCAGTCGGTCGTCTGGATTATGATACTTCTGGGTTGTTACTTTTAACGAATGATGGAAGTTTTTCACAAAAATTAACCCATCCTAAACATGAAGTAGATAAAGTCTACGTAGCAAAAATTAAAGGTGTACCAACTAAACGGGATCTATTGCCATTAGCCAAAGGCATTCGCATTGATGGCAAACGCACAGCACCAGCCAATTTTCAAATTCTTTCAGCGGACATTAAAACAGGTAGCAGCGTCGTGGAATTAACGATTCATGAAGGACGTAATCATCAAGTGAAGAAAATGTTTCAAGCTGTTGGTTTCCCAGTTCAAAAATTAAAACGTGAACGTTACGGTGAGTTGACCTTACAAGGATTGCGACCAGGGCAATATCGTGATTTAACTAAAAAAGAAATCAGTCAATTATTAAATCAAGCCAAATAAGATAAAATGACTCGATCTCTTCGCGCTTATGGCGGAGGGATTGTTTTTTTTGAGAAACGAAACAATCAATGAAATTTAATAAAAAGCTTAGTTAGTTGCATTCATTGTTCAAATCGGTTACACTAAGTAAGTAAAAAAATATAATACAAGGTTCGTCTTCAGGGGCAGGGTGTAATTCCCGACCGGTGGTTATAGTCCACGACTCGTTTTTAACGATTGAATTGGTGTAATTCCAATACCGACAGTATAGTCTGGATAAAGAAGATAGGGCTTATTTGAGACGCTTTTTCATCAGATAATCCTACTCTATTTTTCCCTGCAGAAAAATAGGGTTTTTTTGTATGACAAAGAAGCGAATCAAAAAGTTCGTTGAAGATGGGTCCTTAATTGGAGGATTTCAGATGAACAACAAGGTACAAAAAATGGTCAGCATTGCAATGTTGGCTGCAATCGGTACAGTATTACAATTTGTGGCATTTCCGATTATGCCAGCGTTTAGTTTTTTGAAAATCGATTTTAGTGATATTCCGATTCTACTCGGAATGTTCTTGTACGGACCGTTAGCAGGAGTAATTACTGCTTTTGTTCGTTCGTTGCTACACCTGTTCTTAACCGGACTAGCACCGCAAAATATGGTGGGAGATTTCGCTAGCTTTTTAGCAAGTAGTATCTTCACCTTGCCAATTTTTTATTTCTTTGGTAAAAAGAAAAATATCCGTACAAATCGGATAGTGGGCTTAGTAAGTGGGATTTTAGCCTTGACAATTTTCATGAGTATTGCGAATTATTTTGTTATTACACCCATTTACTTACAATTATATGGTGTGACCACACAACAATTTTTAGGAACATCTTTAGCAAGCTATGTGGCGATTGGTATTGTGCCATTCAACCTTATTAAAGGCCTCTTAGTCAGTGGTGTTTTTCTAGTACTACATGCGAAGTTATTGCCATGGCTATCAAAAAAACAACATACTATTCAGAAAAAAACACCGTTAACAAAATAAATGATAAAAAAACCTGCTGTTGAACAATGTTTGACAGTGGGTTTTTAAAATTTACGCCTAAAAGAAAAGAGGTTGTCACAATCTGTCATCATTCTGTTAAAAAATACTAAACCATCTGCATTGTAATTTTAACTTTCCCTTGGTATGATAGAAATCATCAAAGAAAGAGGAGTTTTCCTGAGTGAAAAAGTGTAAAAATTGTCGTCACGTGAATCGTGATACGGAGTCCTTTTGTGAAGAATGCGGCGCTCCGCTAATGAATGAATCAATGCATCAAGAGGAAAACCAAGCACAACCATCAATGAATAAAGGGAACGAATCTACTCCTCTCAGATCAAAAAGAAGCTGGATCTGGGTGTTTCTTTTTGTGTTCATCGTTCTTGGAACGGGTAGCTATTTTCTCGGGACGCATTATTTTTCTAAGGAACAACAAATTTCTCATTTTATTGAAGCGATTGAGAATGGTGATGCCCAAGAATTAAGTAAAAAAATGAGGACGAACGAGTCTGAATTTCAAGTGAATCCGCAAAGCATTAAGCCTTTAATCACTTATTATCAAAAAAATCCAACTGAGCTAAAAAAATTAGAAAAAGCGCTATTAAAGGATAAAAAGCTACATGGTTTAACTATTCGTGAAACGAGTCAAACAGCATTTTTCTTTCACCGTTATCAATTCATTTTAACGCCTGTTTCTGTTCAGTTAACGACGAATCAGCGCGGTGTGACGCTGGCAATGAACGGGCGGGAAGTGGGCACTTCCGACTCAACTACTTATCAAAAGGAATTGGGACCCTTAGCGCCAGGACAATATACCTTTACAGCCACAGTGAAAGATAGCACCGGCGAACCTGTTATCACAGAAGAGTATCGTTTATTAGAAGAGGAGAATTATATTTCTAGTATACCTTTAGATTTTAAACGAATGAATTTTGTTGTGGAGAGCAATCTGCCAGACGCAGATATTTATATTAATGATCGGAAAGTTGGTACGCTAACGAATGGAAGCAAAACGATTGGCCCTTTGTTCTGGTCCAAAGGGATGACGATTCAACTTAAAAAGACGATTAATGGAGAAGAAATTCAAACATCAAAAGAAACGATTGGTGAAAATGATTTTGTCGAAGCGCTCTCCGATAATCCTACGCTACAATTGAATTTTCCGTTAGCTAGCGACTATGATGCCCGCAAAGCGCTAGAAACCTTTTATCAAGCATTTGCCAAACAAGTGAAAAGTCATACGGATAGTGCAGAATTTGCTGAAAAATATCTCGTTGGTGGGGAAAATAATCCTCAATTTCCTTCTTTTATAGAAGCACTTGAACGATTACGTGAAAAGAAATCGACCGATGGTTCACCAGATTTTGAAGTGACCATTAATACGCTACAATTGGATGGTAAAGAAAATTACCATGTCAATTATTATTTAGAAGCCAAAAATTCTAAAGCAAAAGAAAATGGTCTTCGTTATGAATGGATCAATGGCCTAAATGATCAAATTCATTTAGTCAAAGAACCGCTAAAAGAAGGACAATTACAGTTTGTTTCGATAGATGAACAAACACTTGCTTGGCTCGAAAAAATACTCTAAGCAAAAATGAGTGCTAAATTATTTAGCACTCATTTTTGCTTATTTCTATTGCACGCGTGGGACATTTGCGGTACGCTTTTAACACATTCTCGCGTTCGTTTTCTGGAATAAATTGTTGTCGAGCATGCGGCTCGTCTTTAAAAAGGACAATCCCATGATCATCATAATCAAATATATTGGGCGCATAAACTTGACAAAGTCCACAAGCAATACATTTTTCAGGAACTAAACGTGATTGCATAAACAGTGACACATCCTATCTAAAAGAGGTTTACTATGGAAGCAACTTTTATTTTAGCGTTATTATCTCACGGATACAAGGTACGTGCATCAACTTTGTATCATCTTTTAAAAGGCAAACGGACTAGCTCTGTTTTGATTTATGGTTTTTTATATGATTGTTTACGGTTCATTGGCTGGTGGCCAACGATTTCCGAACAAGCCTATTTTCAATTTCTTGAAAAACTTTCGAAGGCGAAACAAATTCAGTATCACAAAGAGACAAATGAGATTCAACTAACAAAAGAAGGGCAACTATTTTTAAAGGAGCACCATTTTTCGTTGCTGGATTATCCTGCAATTGATCTTTATCGTTTTGGCAGAAGTGATCGAGAAAGTTGGCAACTCATTCAATTTGCCGTGCAAGTGACTTCGTATTTATCATTTGAGGAAAAACAGTATATTCCACTTTTATCAACACCGATTCCGCAACTATATTTGAAACGATGGTTACAACAAGACAAGAAAGAGCAGCGCATTCAATCAATCAAAGAAGAACTGTTGCGAGGGTTTGAGTTACTACCTGAAGCAGAAAGCGACTATTTGGTTGCGCAACTTTCTGGTTATCAGCAAACTGGCAAAGTTCCTCAGCAATTAACAAGCCATAAGACAGCTCTTGAACAGCGTTTGTGGCACACGCAAGCGGTTCATCATTTACTGCAGTTGATAATGTACGGAGGAAACTATCCCGCTTTACAAACGCTTGTATGGCCGTATCTAGAAAAAAATCTAAACCAAAGTATGCAAGAAACTCAACGATTGTTAACGGAAGGTAAGACACTTCAAGAAATTGCTGAGCAGCGAAAAATAAAACTGAGTACCATTCATGATCATCTATTAGAGTTGGCTATTCAAGGGCAGCTGCAGGTGTCTGTTTATCTTGAAAAGGAGGCAATACTCCAAAACTTGGCTCAAACAGAACAAGATCCGCGGTTGTGGGTGTATCGGGATTGGCGAGCGCAAGAAGCGACGCTTTCTTATTTAGATTTCCGCTTATATCAAATCCAACAAATTTGGCAAGAAAAGGAGTGAGTGTTGTTGACATTAGAACAAGAATTATTCACTCGATTTGGTTATGCAGCGTTTAAGCCTGGTCAAAAAGAAGTGATTACAAACTTACTTGACGGTATGAATACATTGGCTGTTTTGCCAACAGGCACTGGCAAATCATTGTGTTATCAATTTGTGGGCCAGAAGTTAGAGGGACTAACGGTAATTGTTTCTCCTTTACTTTCGTTAATGGAAGATCAGGTGCGTCAATTACAAAGACAAGGAATTAAAGGTGCGGTTGCCTTAAACAGTACGTTACAATATTCAGAAAAGCGTTATATTTTAGCGAAAATGTTCCAATACGATTATCTGTTTTTAAGCCCAGAAATGCTTTTGCAACAAGAAGTACTTAGTGTGTTACAGCGACAAAAAATTGCATTATTTGTGGTGGATGAAGCCCATTGTGTTTATCAGTGGGGCATCGATTTTCGCCCTGAATATAGTAAATTAGATCTGGTCCAAAAACAGCTAGACTTTCCTTTGACCTTGGCGTTAACTGCCACAGCGACACCCGTTGTACAGCACGCAATTATAAAACAATTATTTTCTCATGGTAGCTATCAAGAAGTTCTTTCTTCAGTGAATCGAAAAAATATTGGCTTGTTCGTGAAGGAAACGTCAGAAAAAGAAGAAGTCTTACTAGATTACTTATCTAAAACGGCTGGAAAAATCATTATCTATTGCGCCACGCGCAACAAAACAGAACAAATTAGTCAACTTATTCAGGCGAAAACCAGTTTTAAGGTGGCCTATTATCATGGGGGCTTGGAGGCTAGTGAACGTAGTCGCTTGCAAGAACAATTTATTGATAATCAAATCGATATTCTTTGTGCAACGAATGCTTTTGGGATGGGAATCGACAAACCTGATGTTCGTGGAGTGATTCATTTTGATTTGCCTGATAGCTTAGAAAATTACCTACAGGAAATCGGGCGAGCTGGACGTGATGGTCAAAAAAGTTGGGCGCTATTATTGTATAAAAAAGGGGATGAATTTATTCATCGGTTTTTCTTAGAAGAGACAAGAGCGAATCGAGCGACCTTAAAATCGCTGATTGAAGGAGAAGAACAAATAGGTTTGTTAGAAAATGCCACCGAGTTACAACAAAAATGGGTCCAAGGCTATTTAGCCAAGGATTATTCTTTTGAAGAGCTAGAGCATCGTTTAGAGGAGAAAGAAAAAGATCGTCAAGCACAATTAAGAGGGATGCTAACGTATATTGAAACCACAACCTGTCGAAGAACGTTGATTCAAACTTATTTTCAAGAATCGATTGTCAAACAATCACCGGAAACTTGTTGTGATAATTGTGCGTTATTCTTTGACATTTACCAAGATTCAATAGTAAAATCGAACAAGACCAGCAATCAAAATGAAGAAGATTGGCGTTCTAAATTTCTAAAATTATTTAAAGAACGTGATTAATTCATTTTTTTAGTCGGCAGTTGGCAAAAGCTATGATATAATAACAAGCGAGAGAAGTTTAGGAGGAAATTAGCAGTGAGTAAAAAGGACAAAAAGAAAAACCAAGCTCGTGAGCCATGGGAACAATCAATTTATGAACCTGATCAAAATGGTGGTGGTTCTCGTTTAGCAAAACGCCAACAGCAACGAGGAAATTCATTATTTCTAACTGTTTTAGTTATTTTGCTATTATTAATTATTGCCATTCCAATTGGGACTTTCTTATGGATGATGCAAGACAAGAAACCGAACGAAAGTGCTAGCAAAAATAGCCAGCCATCTTCTTCATTAGTTCAATCATCATCAAAAGAGAAGAAAAAAGAAAGTACGTCAAAATCAGTGGAAAGCTCAGAACCAGCAAGCAGCCAACCAGCTGAAAATACAACACCTTCAAGTTCAGATGCTGCTGCACAGCAACAACAGGATCAACAAGCACAACAACAGCAACAGCAACAACAAGAGCAGCAACAACAACAAGAAGCTCAAAATCAACAACAGCAACAAGCGCAGAACCAACAACCTGTTTATGATACCGTTCAAAGTGGCGAAGGGGCACGTCAAGTTGCCGAACGTAACGGAATGACATTAGAACAAATTTTAGCGTTAAATCCTGGGATTGATACATCTGTGTTTTATCCAGGACAACCATTACGTATTAAATAATCCAGAAAAAGAGGTTTGGACAGCACTTTCAAGGGCTAAACCGCGACGGATGATTACATGAGAATGCCAATAAGCAGAAATTTCCGAAAGATGTTTTGCGTCTTTCGAGGGATTTCGGCTTATTGCTTTTTCGTTAGAAACTCGTCATCAGTTTAAATCCAAGTTCTTTTCTTCTGATTTTAATATAAAAGAAGAAGCGCATTTTAAAGGATGCATATCAGTTAAGGAGTTTTTTCATGGGGAAAATCAGTATTGCTATTGACGGACCAGCTTCGTCAGGCAAAAGTACAGTTGCAAAAATTTTAGCAAAACAATTGAATTATGTGTATTGTGACACGGGGGCCATGTACCGAGCGATTACGTATTTGGCCTTGCAAAATCAAATCGACATTCAAGCGGAAGAGCCATTAGTAGCGCTTTGTGTCAACCACACTATTTCTTTTCAGCAAGCAGAAAATGGCCAACGTGTTTTTATCGATGGTCATGAAGTGACCGAAGCGATTCGCCAGCCAGATGTAACGAATGCTGTTTCAGCTGTTTCAAAACATGCAAAAGTTAGAGAAGAAATGGTGGCGTTACAACAGAAAATTGGTCAAGCCGGCGGAGTTGTCATGGATGGTCGAGATATTGGTACTGCAGTTTTACCAAAGGCCGAAGTAAAGATATTCTTGGTGGCTAGCGTTGAAGAACGTGCAGAACGTCGTTTTAAAGAAAATCAAGAAAAAGGGATTGAGACGGATTTTGAAACCTTGAAGGCGGAGATTGAACGTCGGGATTATTTAGATTCAACCAGAGAAGTATCACCCCTTGTCCAAGCAAGTGATGCTGTGAAAATCGATACAACAGGCTTGACGATTGAAGAAGTCGTCGCCGCCATACAAAATGTGATTAAACAAAAAGGTTTTGAACTTTTTTAAAGAATTTTAAGAAAAATAGAAGAAATCGCTTTATTTTTTTACAAAAATCTCGTACTATGTAAGTATATATAGCTAAGTTTTGGAATTTTTGTTGGCATAGGAGGATAAGAGGCATGACAGATTTTGAAGACAAACAAGTAGCAAACAACGAAACAATGGAAGATGCAATGAACAGCGTTCAAGAAGTCAGTGTTGGCGATATTGTTAAAGGCGAAGTTTTAGCCATCGAAGACAAACAAGTTGTTGTCGGCATTGAAGGAGCGGGCGTTGAAGGCGTTGTTCCTGCAAAGGAATTATCGACTTTACCAGTTGAAGATGTACACGAACTTGTGAAAGTCGGTGATGTGTTAGATTTAGTTGTTATCACATCAATTGGCAAAGATAAAGAAAACGGCAGTTATTTACTGTCAAAACGCCGTTTAGATGCTAAAAAAGTTTGGGAAGAAATTGAACAAGATTTCCAAGCGGGCAAAGTAATCGAAGCACCTGTTACAAATGTTGTTAAAGGTGGTTTGGTTGTTGATGTCGGTGTTCGCGGATTTGTTCCTGCCTCAATGGTTGAAGATCATTTTGTTGCAGATTTTTCTGAATATAAAGGTCAAACACTAGCATTTAAAATTATTGAAATCGAACCTTCAGAAAACCGCTTAATTCTTTCACATAAAGCAGTTGTTGAAGCTGAAAAAGAATCGAAAAAAGAAGAATTACTTTCTTCTTTACATGACGGAGACGTTGTTGAAGGGAAAGTAGCTCGTTTAACAGATTTCGGCGCATTCATTGATTTAGGTGGCGTGGATGGTTTAGTTCATGTTTCTGAAATTGCTCATCAGCATGTGGGCAAACCAAGTGATGCGTTAACTGTTGGCGAAGACGTTCAAGTAAAAATTCTTTCAATTAATCCAGAAGAAGGACGTATTTCTTTATCTATTAAAGAAACATTGCCTGGACCATGGACAGATATCGAAACAAAAGCAGCCGCTGGGACTGTTTTAGATGGAACAGTAAAACGCCTAACAAGCTTCGGTGCCTTTGTGGAAGTTTTCCCTGGTGTGGAAGGATTAGTGCATATTTCTCAAATTTCTCACAAGCATATTGCAACGCCTCATGAAGTTCTTCATGAAGGGGATCAAGTACAAGTGAAAGTTTTAGAAGTTAATCCAGAGGAACATCGTATTGCTTTAAGTATCAAAGCGTTAGAACCAAAACCTGAGTCTCAAGAAGAACCAAAAGAAGAACAGGAATATGAATTGCCTGAAGAAAATACTGGCTTTACCATGGGCGATATTTTAGGTGACGCTTTATCTGATGCGAAAGAAGAGGAATAACACGTTACTTTCTTGAAATTTATGAGTTTGACATAGCCGTAAACAGATCGGCTATGTCAAACTCATTTTTTCTTGAATTGGTTAGAAAATCAGCAGAAACTAAAACTTTTCTTGCACTTTAAGGTTTGATTAGGTAAACTAGTAAGGATTGAAATTCTCAAGGAGGGAATCAAATGGCAAATCCAACTATTGCGATTGTCGGTAGACCGAATGTCGGTAAATCGACTATTTTTAACCGCATTGCCGGTGAGCGTATCTCGATTGTAGAAGATACTCCTGGCGTAACACGCGACCGTATTTATACAACTGGAGAATGGTTAGGGCGTGAATTTAGTATTATTGATACAGGTGGGATTGATTTAGGTGACGAACCATTTATGGACCAAATCAAACACCAAGCAGAAATTGCGATTGATGAAGCAGATGTGATTATCTTTGTTGCTAGTGGCCGTGAAGGAATTACTGATGCAGATGAGTTAGTAGCAAAAATTTTATATCGTAGTAATAAACCAGTGATCTTAGCTGTTAATAAAGTTGACAATCCTGAAATGCGTAATGATATTTATGAATTTTATGCTTTAGGACTAGGGGATCCTTTCCCAGTTTCTGGTAGTCACGGTTTAGGCATTGGCGATGTGTTAGACGAAGCAGTTAAACATTTTCCTAACACTTCAGAAGAAGAGGACGAAGATACAATTAAATTTAGTTTAATCGGGCGTCCAAATGTCGGTAAATCATCATTGATTAATGCTATTCTTGGTGAAGATCGTGTGATTGTTTCAGATATTGAAGGAACAACGCGAGATGCAATCGATACGTATTTTGAATCTGAAGAAGGTCAAAAGTTCTTAATGATTGATACAGCTGGTATGCGTAAACGTGGGAAAGTATACGAATCAACTGAAAAATATAGCGTCATGCGCGCAATGCGGGCGATTGAACGCTCAGACATTGTTTTAATGGTCTTGAATGCAGAAGAAGGTATTCGTGAGCAAGACAAGCGTGTGGCGGGCTATGCCCATGAAGCAGGTCGCGGTATTATTATCGTGGTCAACAAATGGGATACAGTTAAAAAAGATACAAATACAATGCGTGATTTTGAAGCGGAAATTCGTGATGAATTCCAATATTTAGATTATGCACCTATTATTTTTGTGTCTGCATTAACCAAACAACGTTTAAACAAACTGCCTGAACTAATTGAAACAGTAAGTATGAATCAAAACTTACGGATTCCTTCAGCGTTGTTAAATGACGTTATAATGGATGCTGTAGCAATTAATCCGACACCAACCGATAAAGGAAAACGTTTGAAGATTTTTTATGCAACACAAGTGGCAGTCAAACCACCTACATTTGTTATTTTTGTCAACGAAGAAGAACTAATGCACTTTTCTTATGCCCGGTTTTTAGAGAATCAAATCAGAAAAGCATTTACGTTTGAAGGTACACCGATTAAAATCATTCCGCGACGCCGAAAATAGTGCATTCTACCATACTTTTTTTAGATATTCAAATAAATTTATCAACTTTGAGAAAAAATGATTATTTTTTGAAAAAACTGGTTAAAATATACTAAAAACCTTGCTATTACAACTTTCTTATGCTATCTTGTTAACAGAATATTGAACCAGATCAATATTTGCTGTCTGTTTTTGGACCACTCAAAAATAGACGGAACTTTAGGTGTGTAAAAACATCGTATCTCTTATAGAGGAGGTGAAATGATCCATGGCAAATAAAGCAGAATTAATCGAAAACGTTGCATCTTCAACTGGTTTAACTAAAAAAGATGCTACTGCAGCAGTAGACGCTGTCTTTTCAACAATTCAAGAAACTCTTGCTAAAGGTGAAAAAGTTCAATTAATCGGTTTTGGTAACTTTGAAGTTCGCGAACGCGCAGCTCGTAAAGGACGTAACCCACAAACTGGACAAGAAATTCAAATCGCTGCAAGCAAAGTACCTGCATTCAAACCAGGTAAAGCATTGAAAGATGCAGTGAAATAAGACAGACAATTAGAACCCTTGGTTTCCAAGGGTTCTTTTTTGAATCATACATAAAAAATGTTATTTTAAGAGGTGGTCGAAACAGTACGCTAAAAGGCTAAATTGTAACGAACCTTGGGTGAGAAAAACGTGCTTCGCTCCGAGAATCAAGCGGGAACGGTTCGACACTCGCTCCTTGCTTTTTTGATAAAAAGAGAAAGATTTATGAATGAAGGACAAAAATAAGTTGTTGCCAGTAGCTGTTTTTTAGTGGTTATGCTAGACTTGGGGTGAAGGAAGAGGAAACAGTCTTAAGGTGGTGAATCAATGAAATACAACTATTCTAGAGGGGAAAACAAGGTCGCTATTATTTATGGAGAAACATTTGCTTCCGTCCTAAAAAAACGACCAGTAACGACGGAGTCAATCGTTGTTTTGGCGAATCAGCGTTACTATGATCTTTTTTCTGAGAAGATTAATTATGCCTTTGGGGAACAGTTGGGATTAAACTGGTATATTTGTCGCAATGATGTTCATTGCAATGACTTATCAGAATTAGAAAGTGTGTTACGTTTCTTAGCTGATTGGCCAGAAAATCAGGATGTTTTATTGATTGGTTTGGGTAATGAAGGGGTACTACAATTAACCGCATTTTTGCACCAAGTAAGTAAGTGTTCCTCCAAATGTTGGCTGATGCCTGTGTCTGTTCAAGCGTTACGGCAAGGACTTTTACCAAGTGTCACAATTCAGCAAGCACAGCATGCAACTATGCATATAGAAAATCATTCAGAAGAAATTTTGTTTGATAGTACCTTGACCAATAAAAAAGGTGCTGCCCCTTTAATTGATTTGCTCGTTTTTATTCGAGCGGGTCTTGTCTGTGATTATGCTTATTTACAAATGCTATACCAAACGTATCCAGATAAAAAACGGTTGAATCAAACGTCATTTAATGGTATTTTAGACGAGTTGTTATCTTTTTATGAACAAGCAGGGGAAAAAGTGGATCAATTTGGCCGAGTTTTTGAAGCAGCCTTTGCTACAACCGAAAACGGCCATTTGTTATCAGGTCCCATGAAACGATTATTGGGATTATTGTTACAAGTTTTATGGAGCCAGCAAGTCAATCACTTTGACTTTCAATTTAAAAATTTTATCGTTTGGTTTATTCGCTTAGGTTTTCCGGTGGCGTTTCCAAAAGAAATTTTAAGTGCTGATTACGCAGAACAAGTCTTGACTCACACAGAAACACTAGGTCCTCCTATGATGTTGGAAAAAATCGGTCAACTAGGAGCAGCTTTAAAGCCAACGCCCGATCAACTGTTAACAACGATTGAAAGATACCAAGAAATTTTAAAAGAGATTTGAGGGGAAATTATGTCATATAGTGAAAAAATGGTTCAAGCATTACAAGCTGAAAATTTAGCAGAAGCACAGTTAATGTTTGAAGAAGCATTAAAGAAAGATGATGAAAATACCTTAGCTGATTTAGGGGAAACGTTATTATCTTTAGGTTTTCTAGAAGAAGCCAAACAAATTTTCCAACAATTGTTGGAACAATTTCCCGATGCAGATGGCTTAAACATTCCATTAGCAGAAATCGCCATTGAAAATAA
Source organism: Enterococcus sp. LX10 (assembly GCF_023539285.1). Lineage (NCBI taxonomy): Bacteria > Bacillati > Bacillota > Bacilli > Lactobacillales > Enterococcaceae > Enterococcus > Enterococcus sp. LX10. Next base: position 1,370,099 of record NZ_CP092784.1, read on the forward strand.
TGAAATAGATGACGCATTCATCTATTTAGAAAAAATTCCAGAAACTAGTGACAGTTATGTCCAAAGTCTCTTAGTCACTGCGGATTTGTACCAAGTTTTAGGGATTCCAGAAGTCAGTGAAGCGAAATTAAAAGAAGCAGCCAATCTTATGCCAGAAGAGCCGTTAATTCAATTTGCTTTGGGAGAACTATATTTTACAAATGGTCAATTTGTCGAGGCTATTACTCGTTATCAAAGCATTGTAGAAAGTGGGACAGCGCAAATCTCTGCTATTTCCTTGAACGAACGCTTAGGAAGTAGTTACAGCATGTTAGGTGATTTTGAAGAAGCAGTTCCTTATTTGGAAGCCGCGGTCAAAGAAGAACAAACAGACGATCGTTTATTCCAGTTAGCTTTCACTTATTTACAGTTACATGAGAATCAAAAAGCCATTGCGTTGTTCCAGCAATTAAAAACACTAAACCCACATTATCAATCACTTTATCTATATTTAGCGGAAGCGCTCCAAGAAGAAGAGCAATTAGAGGAAGCAAAAGCGGTGATCGAAGAAGGAATTGCGGAAAACCCATTCCAAGTAGAGTTATACCAATTTGCCTCTGAAAATGCCTATCGCTTACACGACATTGCTGGTGCTGAAAACTGGTTGTTAAAAGCTTTGGAATTAGGTGAGAAAACAGATGAAAGTCGTTTGACCTTAAGTAATCTCTACATCACGGAAGAGCGTTTTGAGGAAGTAATTACTATCTTAAATGATTTAGAGGAAACGGATCATCCTTATGCTGAATGGAACTTAGCAAAAGCGTACAACGAATTAGAAGACTTTGCCGTCGCTAAAGTTCATTACGAACAAGCAGCGCAAGAATTGTCTCACGAACCAGAATTTCTAAAAGAATACGCATTGTTCTTACGAGAAGAAGGCGAACTTGAAAAAGCAAAACACTTGTTGCACCATTATTTGGAACATGAACCTGGTGATGTCGACATGCAATCTGTGCTAGCAGATATGGAAGAAAGATAGGAAACGACGATGTTTGTTAGTTTATCAGAAAAGAAAAAATTTTTAACTTGGTTAGTGAATACAGTGCCTTTTGGAAGAAGAGAAGTACTGTGGATTTTAAATTACTTATTAACGCACGATGCGATTTTAAATAATGTTCATTTTGTTGAGAACGTAGAGAAGACTGATCGAGGGATCCGCGTGGTAGCAGATGGTTTAGGTAAGGAGCCGTTATTGCTTTTTATCCAAGCACAAGAATTTACAGATCCGGAACAAATTTTTCATGAGATTCGAATGAATTGGCGGAAAGCTCTTTATTTAGAATGTGTATTTCCAGAGGCATGGCAAACGAGCCAGTATTTATCTGTTTTAGAAGATAATCCGTTTGCGCCATGGAATGAACAAGTGGATCAGGAAGTTGCCAGAGCGATTGATCAATATTTTAAGCAAGAAGAACAAACGCAGCGAATGGCATTACTTAAAGCACAAATTGATGATGCTTTAGAAACAGGCAACAAAGAAGCGTTTTTAGAATTATCCGATGAATTAAATCGTTTGAAACAACAATAAATAAAACCCAGCATTTATTGAAAATGCTGGGTTTTATTTATTGTTTTAATTTAAAGCGCCGTTGTTTGCTAGGTTTTGCATAAGTAAAGCCTTCGCCAATTGCTTCATGTACGTTAATGATGGACACAAAGGCTTTTTCATCTATTTCATTAGCAATCCGTTTGACTTCCATTATTTCTCGAGGGCTGACTACCGTGTAGAGAACCCGTTTTTCCACTTGTGAATAAGCACCTTCACCATTTAAATATGTTACCCCACGTTCTAAAGAAGCCATTAAACTTTGACCGATTTCTTCGGAATGATTGGAAACAATTAAAATTCCTTTCGCAGCATAGGCTCCGTCGAGTACAGAATCGACAACACGACTGAAAACAAAGGACACAATTAAAGTATACATCATTCGTTTGACATCAATATAGGTCAACGAGAGGAGTAAGACTGCAACATCAAAAAGTAACAACGAGCGGCCCATGCTAATCCCAAAGTATTTTTCGAAAATGCGGGCAATGACGTCGGTCCCACCAGTGGTTCCGCCTACGCGGTAAACAAGGCCACTCCCGAATCCTGCGGCCAAACCAGCTAAGAGAGCAGCAATCAATAAATCATGATCTAAATTAATTTCAACAGGAAATTTTTGCCAAAACCACAAAAATACCGATAACGACACGGTACCAATTAGCGTATAATAGAGGGAACGTTTGCCTAAAATTTTACCACCAATTAATAAGAGCGGAATATTGATTAATAATGTCGTATATGCTGGGTTAAAATGAAATAAGGCTCTTAAAATCAAAGTAATCCCTGTGACACCACCTTCGGCCAGGTCATTGGCAATATTGAAAGTAACCAAACCAAAGGCATAGATACAGCTTCCTAATACAATAAATAACACATCTTTAAAATAAAATCTTTGTTCTTCCATTTAATCACGTCCTTTTACAGTATAAACTGTATCATTCTCTATATAAAACAACAAGTAGAACCTTTCCAGATAGCCGAGTTTTTGATAAGATGTAGGAGGTAGAGTAAGAAAGGTTGGGGTAAAATGTCAGAATCAGAACAACGTAGTTTGCAATCGATGCAAACAGAAGTTGATGATTATATTCAACAGTTTAAAACAGGCTATTTTTCACCATTAGGACAAATGGCTCGTTTGACGGAAGAGGTCGGAGAATTAGCCCGTGAAGTCAATCATTATTATGGTGAAAAACAGAAAAAAGCAGACGAAAAACCAAAGACAGTATCAGAGGAACTTGGAGATGTCTTTTTTGTATTGATTAGCATGGCAAATTCTTTAGAGATTGATTTAACCGAAGTTTTTGAAGAAAATATGGCCAAATTTAACAAGCGGGATCGCTATCGCTTTGAAAGAAAGGATGGGAAAACACATGATTAAAATAATTGTCGCTGGGTTTAAAGGACGGATGGGCAGTACTGCTACACAAATGGTCTTAGAAACCGCAGACTTTGAATTAGTAGGTGTGTATGATCCTCATGAAGCACAAGAAACTGTTTCTTTCAATGATGAAACAGCAATTCCCGTTTTTCAGCGCTTAGAAGAAGTCCTAGCTGTCAAACCAGATGTTTGGATTGATTTTACGGTTCCTGAAGCCGCCTATCCAAATACGCGTTTTGCGTTGGAACACGGTATGGCGCCAGTTGTTGGGACGACAGGCTTTACGGAGGAACAAATCAACGAATTGACAAACCTATCTCGAGAAAAAGCCATCGGCGGCTTAATTGCGCCAAATTTTGCAATTGGGGCAGTTTTAATGATGCAATTTGCCCAAAAAGCGGCACAGTATTTTCCGGATGTGGAAATCATTGAATTACATCATGATAACAAATTAGATGCACCAAGTGGAACGGCTATAAAAACTGCAGAAATGATTCAAGAAGTTCGGCCAGCAAAAAAACAAGGGAATCCGCAAGAGGTAGAATCAATACCAGGGGCACGCGGGGCTGATTTCGAGGGTCTGCGAATCCATAGTGTCCGCTTACCTGGTTTAGTGGCACACCAACAAGTCCAATTTGGCAGTGTAGGTGAAGGGCTCACTATTCGGCATGATTCTTATGATCGGCGTTCATTCATGACAGGAGTGGCGTTAGCTTGTCGGCAAGTGGTACAGAGAACAGAACTACTTTACGGATTGGAACAGATGCTATGAAATTGACAACTATTCCAAACGAATTTAAAGAAGCCGCTCCCGTTATTCGTGAAATCAATGCACAGGGCTTTGAAGCGTATTTTGTCGGGGGCAGTGTCCGTGATGCTTTATTAAATAAACCAATCCATGATGTCGATATTGCGACAAGTGCCTATCCAGAAGAAATTAAGCAAATTTTTAAACGAACCGTTGATGTGGGCATCGAACATGGCACAGTCCTTGTATTGATGGAAGATCAACAGTATGAAGTAACAACCTTTCGTACCGAGTCAACTTATCAAGACTTTCGCCGACCAGATGAAGTCACCTTTGTTCGCTCCTTGAAAGAAGATTTAAAACGGCGAGATTTTACGATTAATGCCTTGGCGCTTGACAGCACAGGCGAAATCATTGATTTATTTGATGGTATCGAAGATTTAACTAATCAAACCATTCGTGCAGTCGGCAATCCCCATGAGCGGTTTCATGAAGATGCTCTGCGGATGATGCGGGGCTTACGCTTTGCTAGCCAATTAGATTTTAAAATTGAAGAAAAAACCTTAGCCGCTATCGCTGAATTTCATCCTTTATTAGAAAAAATTTCAGTAGAACGCATTACGATTGAATTTGTAAAAATGCTTTTAGGGGTTAATCGACAAGGTGGCTTAGCTCCGTTTATTGAAACAGAATGCTATCAATACTGTCCCAAATTACGAGAACAAGGGGCTGGACTTTTTCGTTTAATGGACTTGCCTGCTCGTCAAATTGAAACAGAAGCAGAAGCGTGGACGTTACTTATCCAATCATTGAATTTACCAGAAGCAGAAATCCGCTCCTTCTTAAAGGCTTGGAAACTTTCAAATCAATTAATTCAAAACGTTTCACAATTAGTACGTGGTCTGCGTTTTCGTTTGAATAACGACTGGCAGCCAATGATGCTTTATGAATTAGGCGAAGAATCAGCAGTACTTGTTGAAAGGCTTTTATATTATTACCAACAAGAGAGTCAAGTACAAGTAACAAAAGAGTTAGTTAAGGCATTACCCATCCATCAAAGACATGAATTGGCCATAACAGGAAAAGACCTTTTAGCCGTCTTAGAAGAAACACCAGGCAAATGGTTAGGGGAACTGATTGCTGAAATCGAGCAACACGTTGTTGAAGGTAGCTTAGAGAATAAACAAGAAGTTCTGCTTTCGTTTGCCAAAAAACAACGTTCAAAAGGAGAGAAAGCATAATGCCAACAGAAATGTTTACAAAAGAATTTTTGGTGAAAGAATCACAAACGGCTAAAATGCTCGGTTCTGGTGACTTAGAAGTTTTAGGAACCCCTGCTTTAGCTGCCATGATTGAACAAACAGCCAAAGAAGCTGTGAAGGACCAATTATCAGTTGGGGAAACAACTGTCGGAACGGTGTTAGAATTGTGCCACTTATATCCATCCGCGGTAGGGGCGACAATCGTTGTTACGATGACCAGCATTGAACAGACTGCACACAAAATACGCTATGAATTTGTTGCTTATGAAGGAGAACGACAAATTGCCAAAGGTTCTCACCAACGTGCAGTAGTTGAGATTGATTCTTTTTTAAAAAGAATAACAAAAGATTAAGAATCTACAGCGAAAGTTTGTGACCGTTTATCAAAAGTATGGTAAACTAATAATGTAAGAAATTATTTTTAAGTAAGGAGATTTGTGCTATGGCTAGAGAAATGACAGGACTTAAATTTTATTTCAGAAATGGTGAAACTTGGACGATTGATCGTCGTTTTATTGGTGATTTATGGATTAAACATATTACAACAAGTTTTGGCCGTATCCATGGTAGTGAATTTGTTGAAATTCATCCATGTGAAGGGTTCAAAATTGAAATTTTCCAAGAAGGAGATCATGTTCAAACCCACGATATTAACTTAGGTGGCTTAGAATTAGGGATGTTCTCTCGTGCTTTAAAATATGAAGATATCGAACGTATGGAAATTCTTTACAAAAATGGCACACCAGATTTAGTTTATTTCCCTTACAAAGATAAAACAGATGAGGGCTTGGATAACATCTATCAATCTACAAAAGTCAGCGAAAAAACTAAAAACTTATACATTGTTATCGACCCAACACAAACAGTTGATGATGTATACGCTGAAGAATTAAAATAATTTTTGCCCCACAGGAATCAGTGAAATGACTGGTTCCTGTGGCTTTTTTAGTCTTTTGGCGAATAAAATAACATTGTTTTTAATGGAATAGTCAAAAAAATAAGCGAATAAGTGTTGACACATGTTTTTTCTAGCGGTATACTGTTAACAATTCTTAATTAAATCAGTTTTGGAGTGATTCTTATGACAACAACGAAGAAAAACCATACACAACTGAATAACTTTTACTTTAGCTATTTTAGATAGGTTTGTATTCATAACATTATGGGTACAGACAACAAACGTTTGTATCTATAATGGCTAGGGAAATTTAAGATGACTTTCAGCCATGTAGATTTAAGAAAATCTATAGTGGCTTTTATATTGCTTTTTTGTAGGGTATTCACTGTAGATTTTTCTTAAAATTTACTGTGAATATCCTTTTTGTTTGGCCAAAAATTAGGATTTCAGAAACTTACTAAAAAAATTTCGTAAAGGAGCACACAGGATGAAAGAAATAACTGGATCTACTCGTTTAGCTGGGTTATTCGCGAAACCCAGCCAACACAGTATTTCACCGTTGATTCATAATACAGCATTTCAAAATTTAGGAGTTGATGCTCGGTATCTGGCGTTTGACGTTGGACAAGAGACATTGCCACAAGCAATTGAAGCGATTCGAACGTTTCATATGTTAGGGGCCAACTTATCAATGCCCAATAAAGTGGCGGCTGTAAGTTATATGGATGAACTAAGTCCTACCGCCCAACTGGTTGGCGCGATTAATACGATTGTCAACAAAGATGGAAAACTTTACGGAGACAGCACGGATGGTACTGGTTTTATGTGGAGTTTGAAAGAGAAAAAGGTTGACGTTTTTCAGAATAAAATGACCATCTTAGGAACAGGTGGTGCAGCCTTATCAATCATTGCCCAAGCTGCTTTAGATGGCGTGAAAGAAATCGCCGTTTACAACAGGAAAAGCGCGGGGTTTAACGACAGTCAAAAAAAACTGGCAAATTTCACTGAACGAACCAACTGTGTAATTCATTTAAACGATTTAGCGGATACTGAAAAACTAGCAAAAGATGTTGCTGAAAGCGTCTTGTTAGTTAATGCAACGAGTGTGGGTATGCATCCACATGCACATAGTAGTCCTATAGAAAATTATGCAATGATTCAGCCGAAGTTATTCGTGTATGATGCTATTTATAATCCCAGAGAAACACAGTTATTAAAAGAAGCCCGTTTACGTGGCGCAGAAACAAGCAACGGCTTGGACATGCTACTTTATCAAGGAGCTGCTGCTTTTGAACAATGGACAGGACAAAAAATGCCTGTATCAGTCGTAAAACGTAAAATTGAAAATAGATAAAAAGAGCGCCGTTTAAAGGCATGAGGAGAGAATATAATGATCGTAATTATGAAAGAAAATGCAACCGAAAAGCAAATGAAACAAGTCATTGATTTAGTAACAGGTGCAGGCTTAACTACTCAAACAAGTCAAGATAATGGAAAAACAGTGATAGGCTTGATTGGTGATACAGAAAAATTAGTTGAAGCAGAGTTAACAGCATTAGAAGGCGTGGAGAAAAGTGTCCGCATTTCGTTGTCTTACAAACTAACGAGTCGTTTATTTCATCCAGAGAATACAGTGGTTGATGTGAACGGTGTTAAAATCGGTGACGGCAGTATGACCATGATGGCGGGTCCTTGTTCAATCGAAAGCTTAGATCAGATTCGTGAATGTGCGCGAATTGCTAAAGCTGGCGGTGCAACAATTTTACGAGGTGGTGCATTTAAACCTAGAACGTCGCCATACGCTTTCCAAGGGCTAGAAGAAGAAGGACTGAAATACATTCGCCAAGCGGCTGATGAATTAGATATGCAAGTCATTACAGAAGTGATGGATGAAGCGAATTTAGAACTTGTCGCAAAATACAGTGACATTTTACAAATCGGTGCGCGCAACATGCAAAATTTCAAGTTATTACAAGCGGTTGGTAAAACTGGAAAACCTATTGGCTTAAAACGCGGGATTGCCGGTACGATTGATGAATGGCTAAACGCAGCTGAATACATTGCTGCGCAAGGAAATTTCAATGTGATCTTCATTGAACGTGGGATTCGTACGTACGAAACCGCTACGCGCAATACACTTGATTTAAGTGCGGTGCCTTTAATTAAAAAATTAAGTCATTTTCCAATTATTGTTGATCCGAGTCATGGTGTTGGTATCTGGGATTTAGTACCGCCAATGGCCCGAGCAGGTGTTGCTTCAGGTGCGGACGGCTTGATTGTAGAAATTCACCCAGATCCAGCGAATGCGTGGTCAGATGGGCCACAATCCTTGAATGAAAAAACTTACCTACGTATGATGAAAGAAGTTCATATCATCGAAAAAGCAATGAAAGAAATTAATGCTTTAGAAGATTAGTAAAGACAGAGGAGTAGAGGACATGAAATTAACCGTAACGTTACCTACACATTCATATGATTTAACCATCGAAACAGGTGCCTTAGATAAAATTGGCACCTGGGTACGTAGCCTGTGGCAGCCACAACGGGTAGCGATTATTACCGATGAAACGGTGAATAAATTATATGGCGCAGCTGTTGAGAAAGAATTGCAAGCTGCTGGTTTTGAAACATCATTGATTGCTGTAGCGGCAGGTGAACAAAGTAAGAGCCTCGAAACAGCTCAACTGCTTTATGATTTTTTAGCGGAACAGCAATTGACTCGAAGTGATGGTCTAATTGCTTTAGGTGGAGGCGTTGTGGGAGATCTAGCTGGATTTATCGCTTCAACCTATATGCGCGGCATTCACTTTTTGCAAGTACCAACAACCTTACTGGCACAAGTAGATAGTAGCATTGGAGGTAAAACAGCGGTTAATACTAAAAAAGCCAAAAATCTTGTCGGTACTTTTGCCCAACCAGATGGGGTTTTAATTGATCCTAATACACTTAAAACATTAGAACCTAGACGTGTGCGTGAAGGAATTTCAGAAATTGTAAAATCAGCAGCTATCGCTGATGTTGAATTGTGGCACCGTTTATCCTCTTTGGAAAATGAACAAGATTTAGTGGCACATGCAGAAGAAATTATCACGGCCTGTTGCAAGATTAAACGTGATGTCGTCGAAGAAGATGAATTAGATTTGGGCTTACGTTTGATTCTGAATTTTGGGCATACGATTGGCCACGCATTAGAAAATACAGCTGGTTACGGGGTGATTGCTCACGGTGAAGGCGTTTCTTTAGGAATGATTCAAATAACTCAAGTCGCAGAACAACGAGGGCTTTCCCCACTTGGGACTACCCAAGAGTTGGTCACCATGCTAGAAAAGTTCCATTTACCAGTAACGACAGATCGTTGGCCAGAAGAACGTCTCTATCAAGCAATTACACATGATAAAAAAACACGTGGGGGACAGATTAAAATCATTGTCTTAGAAAAAATTGGTCAAGCGAAAATTGTCTCTTTACCAACGGAAGAAATTCGAGCATTTTTAAATAGAGAAGGAGGAATTTAAGATGCGCTTTATTACAGCAGGCGAATCACATGGACCTGAATTAACTGCTATTATTGAAGGCTTACCAGCCGGCTTGCCTTTAAGTAGCGAAGAGATTAACCGAGAATTAGCAAGACGTCAAGGCGGTTACGGTCGTGGGGGACGGATGAAAATTGAAAAAGACCAAGTACGTATTACTTCGGGTATTCGGCATGGTAAAACACTTGGCTCACCAGTAACGTTGATTGTCGAAAACAAAGACTGGAAAAATTGGACCTCCGTGATGTCAGTAGAGCCAGTTCCTGAAAAACAAAAGAAAATCCGCCGCGTCAGCAAACCACGTCCAGGACATGCTGATTTAGTCGGTGGAATGAAATATCAACATGATGATTTACGGAATGTTTTAGAACGGTCTTCGGCACGAGAAACAACAATGCGTGTGGCGATTGGTGCGGTTGCTAAAAAACTCTTAGCTGAATTGGATATCCAAGTTGCTGGGCATGTCGCGGTATTAGGTGGGATTGAAGCTACGATTCCTGAAAATTTAACGATTCGTGAAATTCAAGAACGATCTGAACAATCTGCCGTTCGCGTATTAGATCCTTCCGTAGAAGAAAAAATGAAAGAACTAATTGACCAAACCAAGAAAAATGGCGATACAATTGGTGGGGTAGTAGAAGTACTTGTGGGTGGCGTTCCAGCTGGCTTAGGGAGCTATGTTCAATGGGATCGTAAACTAGATGCCAAAATTGCGCAGGCTGTTGTAAGCATCAATGCTTTTAAAGGTGCTGAGTTTGGCATTGGATTTGAAATGGCACAACGCCCTGGTAGCCAAGTGATGGACGAGATTGTTTGGGACGAAAGTACAGGTTATACCAGAACTTCCAACAATTTAGGCGGTTTTGAAGGAGGAATGACCAACGGAATGCCAATCATCGTTCGTGGTGTCATGAAACCTATTCCAACCCTTTATAAACCATTGCAAAGCGTAAATATTGATACAAAAGAGCCTTATAAGGCCAGCGTTGAGCGCTCTGATAGCACGGCAGTACCGGCCGCTAGCGTTGTTTGTGAAGCCGTTGTTGCAACGGAAGTAGCGAAGGCTATGCTCGAAAAATTTGATAGTGACTCATTTGAACAAATGAAAGAAGCAGTGAAACGTTATCGTCTATATACTCAAAACTTTTAATGGAAGAAAGTCGCAAGTATATGGAGGGAAAAAATGAAGAAACGTATTTTAATCGTAGGATTAGGGCTAATCGGGAGTTCACTGGCTTTGTGTATCAAAAAAGGGCATCCAAACAGTGAGATTATCGGTTTTGATAATCAAGCGGAGTCAACTGAATTTGCTAAGAAAACGGGTCTAATTGATGAGATAGCTGAATCTTTAACAAGTGGGGCAAGACGAGCAGAGATTATTTTTCTTTGTTCCCCAGTTAAAGCAACTTTAGTACAACTAGAAGAATTAAACCAATTATCACTAGAAACTGCTCTGATCACAGATGTGGGTAGTACCAAGGTGGAAATTAATCAGTTAGCAACAAAGCTTAACATGAAAAATTTTATTGGTGGTCATCCAATGGCTGGTTCACATAAATCCGGCGTAACAGCCGCTGATGAACGTTTGTTTGAAAATGCCTACTATATTTTTACCGATGACCATGGCGAAAAAAGCAAACAGATTCAGGAGTTACAAACGTTACTAAAAGGAACGCATGCGAAGTTTATTACGATGCCTGCACAGGAACATGATGAAATTACTGGTGCTCTAAGTCACTTGCCACATATTGTTGCCGCAGCTTTAGTGAACGAAAGTCAGCAACTGAATACCACTTACCCTAGAGCACAGCAGCTAGCGGCTGGAGGATTTAGAGATATTACTCGAATTGCTTCCTCTGATGCAACGATGTGGACGGATATTTTATTAAGCAATCGCTTAGTATTATTGGACTTACTAGAAAATTGGCAAAAAGAGATGACTACTGTTTGCCAATGGTTAACGGAAAAAAACGCCCCAGCTATTCGTAATTTTTTTGATAAAGCCAAAGAAACACGTGCTCAATTGCCTATTCATAAAGAAGGCGCAATCCCAGCTTTCTATGATCTGTTTGTTGATGTACCAGATCAACCAGGAATCATTGCTGAAATTACGCAAATTTTAGGCGAAGCGGACCTTTCTCTTACAAATATTAAAATTTTAGAAACGAGAGAAGAAATCTATGGGATTCTTCAATTGTCTTTTAAAAATCAACCAGACTGCCAAGCTGCAAAACAAATTTTATCTAAAAAAACGAACTATACATGTTACGAAAAATAAGAGGTGATGAGGGTGCAACTACGTACAAATGTGAAACATTTACAAGGGACTCTGATGGTTCCTAGCGATAAATCGATTTCCCATAGAAGTATTATGTTTGGAGCGATTTCTTCTGGAAAAACGACGATTACAAATTTTCTAAGAGGCGAAGATTGTTTAAGTACCTTAGCGGCGTTTCGTTCTTTAGGTGTGAACATTGAAGATGACGGGACGACAATCACCGTTGAGGGGCAAGGATTTGCAGGCTTAAAAAAGGCGAAGAATACAATTGATGTTGGAAATTCAGGGACAACAATTCGTCTAATGCTAGGCATTTTAGCTGGCTGTCCCTTTGAAACGCGCCTAGCTGGTGATGCGTCTATTGCTAAACGACCGATGAATCGTGTGATGCTTCCTTTAAACCAAATGGGAGCGGAATGTCAAGGGGTTCAACAAACGGAGTTTCCGCCAATTTCTATTCGCGGGACTCAAAATTTGCAACCTATTGACTACACAATGCCTGTTGCGAGTGCTCAAGTGAAATCGGCTATTTTATTCGCCGCTTTGCAAGCCGAGGGCACTTCTGTAGTGGTTGAGAAAGAAAAGACACGTGATCATACAGAAGAGATGATTCGACAATTTGGTGGGACGCTTGAAGTAGATGATAAAAAAATTATGTTAACTGGACCACAACAATTAACAGGTCAAAACGTGGTAGTTCCTGGCGATATCTCTTCTGCGGCTTTCTTTTTAGTTGCGGGTTTAGTAGTCCCAGATAGCGAGATACTTCTGAAAAATGTTGGCTTAAATCAAACGCGGACAGGTATTTTAGATGTGATTAAAAACATGGGCGGTTCCGTCACTATTTTAAATGAAGATGAGGCCAATCATTCTGGCGATTTACTTGTAAAAACGAGTCAATTAACAGCTACAGAGATTGGTGGCGCTATTATCCCACGTTTAATTGATGAGTTACCGATTATTGCTTTGTTAGCTACTCAGGCTACTGGCACGACAATCATTCGAGATGCAGAAGAATTGAAAGTCAAAGAAACCAATCGGATTGATGCAGTAGCGAAAGAATTAACAATTTTAGGCGCCGACATCACGCCTACTGATGATGGCTTAATTATACATGGACCAACTTCTTTACATGGTGGAAGAGTTACCAGTTATGGGGATCATCGTATCGGGATGATGTTACAAATTGCTGCATTACTTGTAAAAGAAGGCACTGTTGAATTAGATAAGGCTGAAGCAGTTTCAGTTTCTTATCCAACATTTTTTGACGACTTAGAACGTTTAAGTTGTTAATGAAGGAGGATAACGAGCTATGGAAAGCATTGTTTTAATTGGTTTCATGGGTGCGGGTAAAACAACTATTGGTCAAAGTTTGGCCAATAAACTGAAGATGCCTCATCTTGATTTAGATACAGCGTTAATTGAAAAAATAAGACGCTCAATTCCTGACTATTTCGAAAAATATGGTGAAGCAGCTTTCCGAGAACAGGAAACCCAACTTTTAAAGGAGCTGTCAAAAAATACAGCCGTCCTTTCAACTGGGGGCGGGATTGTTGTCGGACCAGAAAATCGTAGCTTATTAAAATCTTTTCAGCAAGTGATTTATTTACATGCGACACCAGAAGAGCTGTTAAAAAGAATCACAGAAGATACTGAAAACCAACGGCCCTTAGCTATAGAACGTTCTTCAAAAGAAATCATTACTTTGTTTGAGTCTCGTAAAAGTTTTTATGAAGAATGTGCGAAGATGACAATTGATACGACCAATCGCTCGCCAGAAGAAATTATCAATGAAATTCTGCAACAATTAAAGGAGTAGAGAAACGATGAAAGTTGGTTATTTAGGTCCGATTGGTTCCTTTACGTACAGTGCAACGTTGGCTGCTTTTCCTGAAGCTACGTTGATGCCGTACGCATCGATTCCAGCTTGCTTGAAAGCAATTGAACAGCAAGAAGTGGCATGCAGCATTATTCCAATAGAAAACACGATTGAAGGAACTGTTAACGCATCGATAGATTATTTGTATCATCAAGCGCAGTTACCTGTCCAAGCAGAGTTAGTTTTACCGATTCAACAACAATTAATGGTGGCAAAAGAGAATCAAGCGATCTGGCAACAAAGTCAGAAAATTTTATCACATCCGCAAGCATTAGCTCAATCGCAGATGTTTCTAGAGAAAAACTTTCCAGAAGCGATTTTAGAAGCAACGCCTTCAACAGCTTACGCCGCCAAATACATTGCAGAACATCCAGAATTGTCTTTTGCAGCTATTGCACCAAAACTTTCTGCGGAAATGTATGATTTGACCATTGTTGAAAAAAATATACAAGATTTATCGGTAAATCAAACCCGATTTTGGGTTCTTGGTTCTGAAAATTTAGCGATTTCTTTCCCGCTATCTGAGAAAAAAATAACGCTGGCGATTACGATGCCAAGTAATGTTCCTGGCTCTTTACACAAAGCATTAAGCGTGTTTAGTTGGCGAGGGATTAATCTTAGCAAAATAGAATCGCGGCCGTTGAAAACAAAGCTCGGAGAGTACTTCTTTTTAATGGACTTAGTGAATGATCAACCAGAAAAACTAATTGAAGCAGCTTTAACAGAACTGGAACTGATTGGCGCAGAAATAAAAATTTTAGGGGATTACCCGATCTATGTTTTGTGCACACTTTAAAGAGTTAAAAATGAAAATGAAGCTTACTTATTAGATAAAGTGAGTTTCATTTTTTATTAAATTACATATTTGTAATAGGAATTTCCTGCGAAATGAGGTATCCTAATAAAGGTGATAAAACACAGAGGTAAAGGAGTGACACGATGAGTCGTGTAGATCGTTATAAACATATTCATGAAAAATCGAGACCAGCAGAGCATAAAAAGACCTTTAATCCCCGAAAATCAATGGGTGAACATAGAGAAGAAGAACCAGAAGAACTAGCTGAAAGCCTTCAAGAGCCAGTTTACGAAGACAGCTATACTGAGGACAGTCGCAGAAGTGAGAGGCGACATCAAACAGATTCAGGTGGTGGCAACGGTTCTGACCAACCACCCCGCGGAAAAAAAGACAAGAAACCAAAAAAGAAACGTAAAAAATCAAAAACAAAACGCTTTTTCAAATGGCTAGTGATCCTATTGATTCTGTTATTTGCCTATAGTACAGTCATGTTTTTAAAAGGAAAATCTGCAGCAGAACATGATGACTCGTTGCCTCAAGAAAAAGTAGAAACATTTAATGGCGTCAAAAGTAGCAACGGGGCTAAGAATATTTTAATTCTTGGCAGCGATACACGTGGGGAAGATGCTGGACGAGCCGACACAATAATGGTTCTCCAACTAAATGGACCATCAAAAAAACCGAAATTAATTTCATTTATGCGTGATACATTCGTGGACATTCCTGGTGTCGGGCCGAATAAAATTAATGCCGCATACGCTTATGGCGGTGCTGAATTGGTTCGTGAAACGTTAAAACAAAACTTTAATTTAGATACGAAATATTATGCTAAGGTAGATTTCCAATCATTTGAAAAAATTGTTGACTCTATGTTTCCAAAAGGTGTCAAAATCGATGCAGAAAAATCACTGAATTTAGATGGTGTTGATATTGAAAAAGGGCAACAGGTCATGGATGGACATGTCTTACTTCAATACGCTCGCTTTAGGATGGATGAAGAAGGCGACTTTGGTCGGGTTCGTCGCCAACAACAAGTTATGTCAGCTGTAATGAGCCAAATGAAAAACCCAATGACTTTATTAAGAACCCCAGAATCACTTGGGAAATTAGTCGGCTATATGTCGACAGATGTGCCTGTTAGTTTCATGTTAACGAACGGACCATCATTGCTGATTAAAGGAAAAGCAGGGGTTGAGTCATTATCGGTTCCGGTACCAGATTCTTGGAATTTTGGTGAATCCTCTTATGCAGGCAGTATTTTAGAAGTAGATGAACAAAAAAATGCTGACGCCATCGAAAAATTCCTGAACGAATAAGGAAAGCATTTTAAAATATCCTTTTTTATGCTATATTAGAAACAACGTGGAAAATTAGTGAAACGAGGTTACAAAATGAAAATTGCTATTGTGACAGATAGTACAGCTTATTTACCCGAGCGCATTAAAGATCATCCGAATCTTTTTGTAATTCCCATCCCAGTCATTTTAGATGGAAAAATATACAACGAAGGCATTGACATTGAAGCAGATGAATATTATGCATTGCTAAATAATAGTAAAGAATTTCCGACGACTTCACAACCTGCTTTAGGAGAAGTGTTAGAGCTTTACAAATCAATCGCTGAACAAGGGTACGACACCATCATCAGCATTCATCTTTCTTCAGGAATCTCTGGTTTTGTTCATACATTGCACGGACTTACTGATGAAATCCCAGGCGTTGCTTTGTATCCATATGACTCAAAAATTACAAGTATGCCAATGGGACACATGGTAGAAGCTGCTTTAGATTTAACAGAAGAAAAAGCCAGCTTAGAAGAAATTTTTGCCAAATTAGATTTAATTCGTGACAATACGTATGCATATCTAATTGTAGAAGATCTGAACAACTTAGTTCGTGGCGGTCGCTTAACGAATGGCGCAGCCTTGATTGCTGGACTATTGAAGATTAAACCTATCTTGACTTTTGAAGATGGAAAGATTGTATTATTTGAAAAAATCCGTTCAACAAAGAAAGCTTTTGCTCGTGCAGAAAAGATTATTGGTGAACGAAACGCAGGGATTGAAGCACCAGTTAAACTGTATGTGATTCATGCTAATAACCGCATCGTTGCTGAAAAAGAACAAGCAAAATTACAAAAGCTATACCCAAATGCAGAAATTGAAATCGGTCATTTTGGTCCAGTTATCGGGACCCACCTAGGGGAAAAAGCAATTGGTTTAGCGATTTCAGCTCAATAATAAAAGATGAGACAAAAGTAAACTACTTCTGTCTCATCTTTTATTCTATTATTTTATCGTTCGCTGGTGTTACTCAGTCGAACACTTTTTGTTTATAAGAAAATGTAAAATTACTCCTTTTTATTAGAAAATATCTTGCAAATTAAGCAATTCCTTACGAAGTAATGTATACTAAGGAAGAGGAGGCGGTTAAATGAAAAGAAATATAGCCTTGTTGCAAAGCGAAAAAATGAAAAAAGTTCAAGCTTTAGCAAACTACTACCAAGAATCAATTGACTTACCGCCTGGAAAAAACCGTGAGGCGGTTATCAAAAAGATTAATGAATCAAAAAAAGAAATTAAAGAAATAAATGATATATTAACAGATATTCAAAAGAAAAAGAAATAAAGGAGTCGTTTGTGATTATCGATGGATTTACGTTATTGCTATTTTTATTTGTCGTCGTTATGTATGGTTACTTTTACTTCGTACGTAAAAGTATTGTAATTCCGGCTGCAAAACATCCTACAACAAAATATCTAGTTGCTTTTTTTAGTTTAATGATTCTGGCCAATGCATTTTCGGCAGGAGATAAAATTGAAATGATTCGAAGTGTGTTATATATTTTGATTATCTTCAGTTTTCTTTACGATGCAAGAGGTTTTGCGGAGAATTGTATTATTACGCATCCTTTTGACAATCGGGGCACGGCCTTTAAAGATATCGAAAAGATTGTCCTTGTTCAAAAACCGAACGGTATTCGTTTAGGGTATTTAAAAAAAGGCAGAAGAGGGGTGGTTTTACGCTTTTCTGCGCCACTAGAAGAAATGGTTCTTTTTCTTTCAACACGGATGAATGAAGAGGCAGAAATTGATATTATTGTTAATGAAGATTAACCATGTTCAGCTCCTAGAAATCAGCTTTTTCCGCGTTAAGTTTTGTCTGAATTTCTTTTGAAAAAAAGAAAGCAATTTTGCTTGTACTTTTGGTAAAATTTGTTATAATTAGTCAGATTAAATTTTGGAAGGAAGTTGTTTCGGTGAGTGAAGAATTTGAAAAGTGTGTCGCTGACTTGAAAAAGAAATATCAAGCAATCCCTGAAGAAAAACGACAACACTTTGCAGAACGTATGCAAAAGAAAAATTTCTTACGCTACAAAAAAATTGAATTAATTAAAGGAGAACTTCTTCGTTTAGAAGCACGACGCGCTCAATTGGAACTTTGCGAACGCAGTTCTGAGTTAGAAGAAGTTGAAAAGAAAATTATTCTTAAAAAGAAAAAATTACTTAAATGTTTTGATCGGTAAGTCAATAAAAATTTAATATAGAAGGGAATGATAGGATGGAATTTACCTTTCTAATCATTGTTTTTGCACTGTCTATTACCTTCTCAAACATATTCAACCGGATTGTTCCCGTCATTCCGCTGCCAATTGTGCAAATTATTGTAGGCGTTCTAATTGGTTTAACTAAAATGGGGCAGGAAATTGAATTTGAGCCTGAAGTGTTTTTAGTAATGATTATTGCACCGCTTTTATTTAGAGAAGGGGAGCTAATCAATCTGAAAGCAATGATGAAAAATTTCGGGATGATTCTTTTCTTGGCCTTTTTTGGTGTGTTAATCACTTTAGTCGGAGTCGGCTGGACCCTGCATATGATTTTGCCTACTTTACCATTAGCCGCTTGCTTCGCTTTTGGAGCGGCTCTAGGACCAACGGATGCGGTGGCGGTAGGTTCGTTATCAGGTCGAATTGACATTCCTGAACGTTCGATGAACATTTTATCTGGTGAAGGACTCATTAATGATGCATCAGGCGTTACAGCCTTTCAATTTGCATTAGCGGCTTTATTAACGGGGTCATTTTCGCCGGTGGAAGCGGCAGGGACCTTGGTTATTTCCAGTATTGGTGGAGCGGTAGTCGGAATCGTGTTAGTTCTATTAAAACAGCAAATTGTTCATTTACTTGAAACTGCAGTGGCAAAAGATGTTACAGGCTACTTGTTGATTGAATTACTCTTGCCATTTATTGCTTATTTAATTTCAGAGTTGATTGGCGTTTCTGGAATTATTGCTGCTGTGATTGCTGGAATTATGCAAGCGTCTAGTTTGAAAAAAGTTTCGCTTTTTGAAGCAGAGCTGTCAAATGTTGGCGAAAGTATTTGGAGTATGATTGAGTTCACCTTAAATGCCTTAGTTTTCTTATTCTTAGGAATTGAACTTTCTCAAGTGTTTTCGCCAATTTGGATTGACCAACAATATTCAAACTGGTTCCTACTAATGGTTGTTCTAATTATTAGCGCCGTTGTCTTTTTGATTCGTTTCTTAGCCATTTTCAGTGTTTACACGCTTCAACATGGTCTTAAGAAAGTTAAAAACGCAATGAATGAAATGCTGATTTTAACTTTTGGCGGTGTTAAAGGAACAGTGAGTTTAGCCACCATCTTTATTTTGCCAACAGCGATTAACGGCGAGCATTTTAAAGAACGACCGTTATTACTATTCATTACGGCTTGTGTTATTTTGGTGACTCTGATTGGTGGGATTCTAGTTTTACCATTTTTAACTGATTCAGAGACGGAAGTGGAAAATGAAGAGTCAGTCGAAATTGATTTATTACGTGATGTCATTGATGTCTTAAAACAGCAAAATGAAGAGAATCCTCGTGGTGAAATGAATGCGGTCATTGAAAATTATCAAGATCGTTTAAAAGAATTGTATACCGAGCAGCTAAGTGCGGAACGAAAACAAGAAGTGCAAGAGTTGCGGACGTTAATTGTGTCCATTGAACGAGACGGCTTAGAAGAAAGTCTGAAACAAGGAGAAATTAGTGTCAGAAGTTATCGTATGTATCAACGCTTGATTACACGGATGCAACGGTCGATTGCCAAACAATTATTATCGATTGTAGGCTTTTGGTTATTATTTGCTCGACAAATCATTTCGATTCTTTTACATCCTAAGTTATTTTTCAATCGTGGTGAAGCTTCTGAAGAAGAAAAAGAATTACGAAATGAAGAACTAGAAAATATTCGCCAAGTTTTTCTAAGAAATTCTCAAGTTATTCTGAAGAGTTTAGATAATTTGCGCGGTGTCTATGATGATGATTTAATTGATTTCTTCATTGACGGACGCTTGGATTTAGCCCATAAGTTTGAAAAAGGCGAATTTATTGATTCGTATATTGTTCATACGGAGACAGACTATGTCAAAGACCTATTATTAGGCTTCCAAGAAGAACGACGGATGATTGATCATTATGAACAATCTGAACGCATTTCAATTATCGAAGCGAACGAGTTACGAAAAAATGTCAATTTATTAGAGAGTTATTCGATTAGCGGCGAAGTGAATAACGTTCCGCTTAAACGATTTGTTAAAAATTTTAATAAAGAATAAGTAATAGTGTATGAGATGAAACCAAGACGATTTTTATCTCATGCACTTTTTTTATAATCCAATTTTTGATACAATAAGCAAGACCAAAATAGAAGGAGTTGGTAGTGTCGGTGAAAGAATTAAAAGTAACAGATTTAACCAAAACATATGGGGAAAAAACACTATTTGATCATCTTTCTTTTTTGATTCATGAAAAAGATCGCATTGGTTTAATTGGGATTAACGGCACAGGGAAAACCAGTTTATTAAATATTATTGCTGGCGTAGATAGCGGTGATGGTGATTTTGCTGCGATTCAGCAGCCAAGTGATTATCAAATTGGGTACCTTTCCCAGAATCAAACATTTGACGAGAATATTACGATTGCAGAAGCCGTGTTTCAGGGAGACAGCCCAATCATAAAAGCGGTCAAAAATTATGAATTAGCGTTAGCTGCTTTAAGTGAGAATGGTTTAGACGAAGGGGTTCAAAGACGTTACACGCAAGCAGAAGAAGCCATGAATAAACAAGATGCTTGGACAGCAGATACCAATGCAAAAATTATTTTACAAAAATTAGGCATTCCCACATTGGAAAAGAAAATAGGTGAGCTTTCTGGTGGGCAGTTAAAACGAGTAAGCTTGGCGCAAGTCTTAATTGAAGCGCCTGATTTACTGTTATTGGATGAACCAACGAACCATCTGGATTATGAAACGATTGAATGGCTAGAAAACTTTTTAAATAACTATCGTGGTGCGGTTTTAATGGTGACCCATGACCGCTACTTTTTAGATCGAGTAACCAATCGGATTTTCGAACTTTCTTTTGGAAAACTGTATGAATACAAAGGAAACTATGAAACGTATGTAATGGAAAAAGCCGAACGTGAACGTGTCGCTGTAGAGCAAGAAGAAAAAAGAAAACGGCTCTTCAAACAAGAACTAGCGTGGATGCGAGCGGGCGTTCAAGCACGAGGAACGAAACAGCAAGCAAGAATTGATCGGTTTCAGGATTTAAAAGAAAACTTGCATCAGGTACAAACCAATGGCACCTTAGAAGCAGACTTTGCCACGCAGCGTTTAGGGAAAAAAGTTCTGGAAATCAAGGAAGGAAATTATGCCATTGATCACAAACAGCTTTTGAAAGACTTTAATTTACTCATTCAAGCAAACGATCGAATTGGCATTACTGGTAAAAACGGTGCAGGCAAATCCACGTTATTAAATATTTTAGCTGGCCGCATTCCTTTAGAGAGTGGCCTATATAGTATCGGTGAAACCGTCCGAATTGGCTATTATACCCAGCAAAACGAAGAAATGGATCCTAATCAACGGATGATTGCTTATTTGCAAGAAGCAGCAGAAGAAGTGAAACGCAGTGATGGAAGCAGCGTTGGGGTCGCTGAAATGTTAGAGCGCTTTTTATTTCCTCGTTTTATGCATGGCACACTGATTGGCAAACTGTCTGGTGGAGAAAAACGCCGGTTATATCTCTTAAAATTATTAATTAGTCAGCCTAACGTGTTATTATTGGATGAGCCAACCAACGATTTAGACATTGATACGTTGACCATTTTAGAAGATTATATTCAAACGTTTAAAGGAGCGGTAATTGCGGTTTCTCATGACCGTTATTTCTTGGATAAAACAATGGATAAATTGTTAGTTTTTCAAGGAAATGGTCAGATCCTATCATTTTATGGCACGATGAGTGAATATTTGGCGAACCAAAAAGAACAAGAAAAGGTCAAAGAAAAACCGCTCAATAAACCAGTAAAAGAAGCATCGACAGAAAAGAAAGAAAAAACAAAGCTGACTTATATGGAACAAAAAGAGTGGGCAACAATTGAAGAAGATATCACACAATTAGAAACGAAATTAGAAACATTAACTGAAGAAATGAATCATCAGGGTGATGATTTTGTTCGTTTACAAGAATTGCAAGAAGCAGTAACTGCAACGGAACAATTGTTAGAAGAAAAAATGAATCGTTGGGAATACTTGAGTGAATACGCGGATTAAGAGACGGAGGGAATAAGATGGAAGAAGCATACTTAGCGCTAGGAAAAAAGATTTTAGAAGAAGGTCATTTTAAAGAAGACCGTACAGGAACTGGGACGTATAGTTTATTTGGCTATCAAATGCGTTTTGATTTGGCCAAAGGATTTCCCTTACTAACAACCAAACGAGTACCGTTTGGCTTGATTAAAAGTGAGTTATTGTGGTTTTTAAAAGGCGACACGAATATTCGTTATTTGTTAGAGCGAAATAATCATATTTGGGATGAATGGGCGTTCGAACGCTATGTAAAAAGCGCAGATTATCAAGGACCAGACATGACGGATTTTGGGCATCGTGTCTTACAAGATCCAGCGTTTGCAGAACAATACAAAGAAGAACATCAAAAATTCTGTGACGCCATTTTAAACGATGAAGAATTTGCAGAAAAATATGGTGAATTAGGGAATATTTATGGTGCGCAATGGCGTCACTGGGAAACCAAAGATGGTAGCTTTATTGATCAATTAGCTAATGTGATTGAAATGATTAAAACCAATCCTGATTCTCGCCGTTTAATTGTTTCCGCTTGGAATCCAGAAGATGTGCCTTCAATGGCGTTGCCGCCTTGTCACACTATGTTTCAATTTTATGTAAATGAAGGAAAATTAAGCTGTCAACTTTATCAGCGCAGTGCCGATGTTTTTTTAGGTGTTCCTTTTAACATTGCAAGCTATGCTTTATTGACACATCTGATTGCGCATGAAACAGGTTTAGAAGTGGGGGAGTTTGTACACACGCTAGGAGATGCCCACTTATATCAAAATCATGTGGAACAAATGCAAGAACAATTATCACGAGAAGTTCGTTCTTTCCCAACACTCGTTTTGAATCCAGACAAGGCTTCTGTTTTTGATTTTGATATGGAAGATATTAAAGTAGAAGGCTATGACCCACATCCAACGATTAAAGCGCCGATTGCCGTATAAAAAAGGAGAGAGAAGCTATGTTAGCAGCCATTTGGGCCCAAGATGAACAAGGAGTGATTGGTAAAGAAGGCAAATTGCCTTGGCATTTACCCAACGACTTGAAATTTTTCAAGGAAAAAACAATTCATAATACATTGGTTTTAGGACGTGCAACTTTCGAAGGTATGGGATGTCGTCCGTTACCAAATCGAACAACGATTGTCCTAACCAGTAATCCGGATTACCGAGCTGAAGGCGTTTTGGTTATGCATTCCGTAGAGGAAATTCTTGCGTATGCTGACAACTATGAAGGTGTGACCGTTATTGGTGGAGGTTCTGTCGTTTTTAAAGAACTGATTCCCGCATGCGATGTCTTATATCGGACGATGATTCATGAAACGTTTGAAGGCGACACCTTCTTTCCAGAAATCGACTGGTCTGTTTGGGAAAAAGTTGCCACTGTTCCCGGCGTCGTGGACGAGAAAAATCTCTATGCACATGACTATGAAACGTATCATCGAAACGATAAATAATAAAATGAAGGGAGGCATGAGCAATGCCAACATTGAAAGAAAAAATTATTCAAGAGAGTCAACGTTTAGGCATCGATAAAATCGGCTTTACTCATGCTGAACCATTTATTGAATTAGAAGATTCTCTGCATGAACAACGAGAGCGAGGATATAACTCGGGGTTTGAACATCAAAATGTGGAAGAACGAATTTACCCAGAAAAAACGTTTGAGCATCCTAAAAGTATTATCTCCATTGCTTTAGCTTATCCCACCAAAGCTCAGGAAAAAATGCCTAGAGATGAAAAGCGTGGACAATTTGCGCGAGCCTCTTGGGGAATTGACTATCATCACATTTTGCAGGATCGGTTGCAAAAATTAATTGCTTTTATTGAAGAGCAAGCTGCCACTGAAGCAGAAAAAGAACACTGGCGCTTTCGGCCGCAAGTAGATACTGGCGAATATGTTGACACCGCTGTTGCTCAGCGGGCGGGTTTAGGATTCATTGGTAAAAATGGTCTACTGATTACCGAAGAATTTGGTTCCTTTGTATATTTAGGTGAGGTGACCACCAACATTCAATTTGAACCAGATGAACCTGTTCCAAATGGTTGCGGTGATTGTACTCGTTGTATCACAGGGTGTCCTACAGGGGCTTTGTTAGGGGACGGTCGAATGAATGCTCAAAAATGTTTGTCTTATCAAACGCAAACAAAAGGCATGATGCCTGAAGAGTATCGGAAAAAAATGCGTAACGTCATTTATGGTTGCGACATTTGTCAGCTGGTTTGCCCTTATAATAAAGGAAAAGATTTTCATTTTCATGAAGAGATGGAACCAAAGATTGAAGAAGTCTATCCCAAATTGGCACCGTTATTAACTATTTCCAATAAAGAGTTTAAACAGCAATTCGGACACTTAGCAGGCTCTTGGCGTGGCAAAAAACCATTGCAACGAAATGCTTTAATTGCGTTAGCGAATTTGGGCGGCCGTGAAGCTATCCCACAAATTATTCTCTGTTTAAATGATCAGCGTCCTGTCATTCGCGGAACAGCTGCTTGGTCGTTAGGTCAGCTCGCAAAAAGAGAACCCGAGCAAAGTTTAGAAGCTTTAAATTATCTACTTTCTGTAGAAACTGAAGCAGAGGTTATCGAGGAAGCTCAAAAGGCTATTTACTTGTTAACAAGCAAAAAAGGAAGCCGCTCAACGGAGTGACTTCCTTTTTTTTATTAAATATGATTCCGATATAAACCAACAACTTTACCTAAAATTGTAACGTTATCTAAAAGAATAGGCGCTAATGCATCATTTTCAGGCTGCAAGCGGATATGATTTACTTCTCGGAAGAATCGTTTACAGGTTGCTTCATCTTCATCGGTCATTGCGATTACGATGTCGCCATTATTGGCATTCGATTGCTTACGAACAATCACTTGGTCGCCATCTAGAATACCTGCGTTAATCATACTTTCTCCTCGAATCGTCAACATAAATAAAGCATTTTCTTCTGTACGTAAATCAGGAGGTAACGGGAAGAAATCTGATGCTTCTTCCACCGCTAAAATTGGTTCACCAGCAGTTACGACACCTAACATCGGAATAGTT
Source organism: Enterococcus sp. LX10 (assembly GCF_023539285.1). Lineage (NCBI taxonomy): Bacteria > Bacillati > Bacillota > Bacilli > Lactobacillales > Enterococcaceae > Enterococcus > Enterococcus sp. LX10. The sequence goes on from NZ_CP092784.1 coordinate 1,395,132, forward strand.
GTCGGTTGAATTCCGATCTTTTCCAAGCCTTCTGGTGTTAATTCGATTGCTCGCGGTTTTGTTGGGTCACGTAAGATTAGACCCTTTTTTTCAAGACGAGCTAAATGTCCGTGAACGGTAGAAGTTGAGGATAAATCAACAGCCTTCCCAATTTCGCGAACGGTTGGCGGATAACCCTTTAATTCGACTTGTTCGTATATATATTTAAGTACTTCTAATTGTCTTGTTTCTGTACGTTTCGCCAAAACCCGCACCTTCTTTCAATTGATAAAATTAGTGTACCATAAAATGCGAACGAAATCAAACAAGCGTTCGTGTTTTATAAATATCAGAATATAGTTGTTTTTTTAAGGCAGTTCTTATAATATAGACAGTGAGAGTAAGGAGGGGTTTTGATGTTATCGAAAGAAAAAATTGCCCGTATAAATGAATTAGCGAATAAAGCAAAAGTGGAAGAACTTAGTGCGAAAGAAAAAGTCGAACAACAAGAATTACGTAAAGAGTATTTAGAAGCATTTCGTGGAGGGATGCGTCACCATATCGAAGGAATGAAGGTCGTGGATCAAGAAGGGACCGATGTGACTCCTGAAAAACTAAAACAAATTCAACGTGAAAAAGGACTTCACAACAGAAAGTAATTGCTTTCATTGTCGAAATAAGCTACACTATGAATAAAGGTAAAAAAAACCTAAATTAGGAGATGATTTTTTTGTTTGACAAGACAGATCAATTGGGCGTTAATACAATCCGGACATTAAGTATTGAAGCCGTACAAAAAGCGAACTCAGGACATCCTGGTTTACCAATGGGTGCTGCCCCAATGGCGTATGCACTTTGGACAAAACATTTAAAGGTGAACCCAACAACTTCTAGAAACTGGGTTGATCGTGATCGTTTTGTACTTTCAGCAGGCCACGGCTCTGCAATGTTGTACAGCTTATTACATCTATCAGGATACAACGTAACAATTGACGATTTGAAAAATTTCCGTCAATGGGATAGTAAAACACCAGGGCATCCAGAAGTGCACCACACAGATGGTGTTGAAGCAACAACGGGACCTCTAGGACAAGGGATTGCTATGGCTGTTGGTATGGCAATGGCTGAAGCGCATTTAGCTGCAACTTATAATCGTGATAGTTTCCCTATTATGGATCATTACACGTACGCAATTTGTGGTGACGGCGATTTAATGGAAGGTGTTTCTCAAGAAGCAAGTTCAATGGCTGGTCATATGAAATTAGGTAAATTAATTGTCTTGTACGATTCAAATGACATCTCATTAGATGGACCAACTTCTAAAGCCTTTACTGAAAATGTTGGGGCTCGTTATGAAGCATACGGATGGCAACATATTTTAGTTAAAGACGGCAATGATTTAGATGAAATAGAGGCTGCGATTGAAGCGGCTAAAGCTGAAACAGATAAACCAACATTGATTGAAGTTAAAACAGTCATCGGTTACGGAGCACCAAAAGAAGGAACTTCTTCCGTTCATGGCGCGCCAATTGGTGAAGAGGGCATTACAGCGGCTAAAGCTGTTTATGGTTGGGAATATCCTAACTTTACTGTGCCAGAGGAAGTCGCTGCTCGTTTTAAAGAAACGATGATTGACGAAGGCCAAAAAGCTGAAGAGGCTTGGAATGAGATGTTTAAGAACTATGAACATGCGCATCCAGAATTAGCCAAACAATTTAAAGAAGCTTTTGCCAACCAATTACCTGAAGGTTGGGAACAAGAATTACCTAAATATGAACTAGGAACAAGTGCTGCAAGTCGTGTAACAAGTAAAGAAACGATTCAAGCTATTTCAAAAGTTGTTCCAAGTTTCTGGGGCGGTTCAGCCGATTTATCTGCCTCAAATAATACAATGGTTGCTGCAGAAAAAGATTTCGAACCTGGTCAATACGAAGGCCGTAATATTTGGTTTGGTGTTCGCGAATTTGCAATGGCTGCAGCAATGAACGGGATTCAATTACACGGTGGTAGCCATGTTTATGGCGGGACATTCTTCGTCTTTACTGACTACTTGCGTCCAGCAATCCGTTTAGCCGCTTTACAAAAAGTTCCTGTAACTTACGTCTTAACGCATGACTCTGTTGCGGTGGGTGAAGATGGGCCAACACACGAACCAATTGAGCAATTAGCAAGTGTTCGTTGCATTCCAAATGTTCATGTGATTCGTCCAGCAGACGGCAATGAAACTGTTGCTGCTTGGAAAATTGCTATGACTTCTACGGAAACACCAACTATTTTAGTTCTAAGTCGTCAAAACTTACCTGTTTTAGAAGGAACGTTAGAACACGCTTCTGCTTCTGTTCAAAAAGGTGCTTATGTATTGTCACCACAAAAAGGTGAACAACCAGCAGGGATTTTAATTGCGACTGGTTCTGAAGTAAATCTAGCAGTGGAAGCACAAGCGAAATTAGCGGAAGAAGGCATCGATGTATCTGTCGTGTCAATGCCAAGTTTTGATTTGTTTGAAAAACAATCTGCTGAATATAAAGAAAGTGTGTTACCTAAAGCTGTGACAAAACGTGTGGCAATTGAAGCTGCAGCAAGCTTTGGTTGGGAACGCTATGTAGGAACGGAAGGCAAAACAATTACAATTGATCACTTCGGCGCTTCTGCACCTGGCGGTCTAGTTCTTGAAAAATTCGGCTTTACTCCTGAAAATGTGGTTAATACCTATAAATCACTATAAATAAACATTAAAAAACCTGAATGCTTGTGATAGCATTCAGGTTTTTTTGCTTCATTTCTTTTTGGGAGCAAAGAGCATAAAGTGGAAAAATAATGCGAACAATTGGAACCCAATACCAGTTAAAGTAACACCAGACCAACCATAGTTTTGCCACATTAATGTACCAATCAATGAACCCAGTGAACCGCCGATGAAATAGAAAAACATAAAGACGGTATTGTTACGATTGCTGGCTTCTTCTCCCAAATTTTGGACGCGTGTTTGATTGGCTACTTGCCCAAATTGGGTACCGATATCTAAAACAATAATTGCTAAGATTAGTAAGACCACATGTGTTCCACCTAGAAAAAGTAAGATAAAACTACCGAACTGCATCAACAGGCCAATCAAAACAATCTTCCGTTCTGGATAATAATCGGATAGACGACCAATGATGGGTGCTACGAAAGCTCCCGATAAACCAAAAATTGCTAGAATACCGACTTCTTTCGGTCCCCAATAATAAGCTGGACTACTAACAAAGAAAATTAATGTAGACCAAAAGATTGAAAAGGTTGCAAACATAAAAAAGCCATTGACAGTTGCTTCTCTTAACAAAGGTTGCGATTTGATTAGTTTAGGAAGACTTTTCAAAGAACCTAAATAAGTTAATCGATTTGAAGTTTGAGTATGTATCACTGTTTTGGGTAATTTTAATTGGAGTAGAACGACCAATGCTAACACGAATATTACGGCGATTAGGTACACTGTTCGCCAAGAAGCTGCACTAGCAATGAAACCCGAAATCGTTCGAGACAATAAAATCCCTGTCAATAGTCCGCCAAGCATTCGACCTGTTACTTTACCACGGTTCGCTGGCCCCGCCATGACCGCTGCATAAGGAATAATAATTTGGGCGACAATAGAGAGCAACCCAATAAAAAAAGAAGAGAGTGCAAACAGGAGAAAACTTGGTGCAAAAAACGCAGCACTTAGAGACAGCGAGGAGAGTGCGGCTACTCGAATGATTAATTTGCGGCGATCAACGACATCGCCTAATGGAACAAGAAAAAGTAAGCCTAGCGCATACCCTAATTGGGTCAGCATAGTAACAAAACCAATAGAACCAATACTGACTTGAAAGGCCTGAGCAATTTGGGTGCCAATTGGTTGAATATAATACATATTGGCGACCACGACCCCGCAAGTTAACGCTAATAAAAACGTCACTTGATTTGTTAAACCCGATTGTTGTTTCTTCATCTAACCACCTACATTTCTATGTAATTCATTTTGTAATACAACAACTACTCGGTAATAGTTGTTTTGACTAAAAAAACAGACTTCTCTTATAAAGTTTGTTCAAAAAGTGACAAGTCCATTAAAAAGTTTATCACAATAAATAAAGAAAAGTAAGAGGATAAATAACAAAAATCTCATCAAAATGAAAAGAAGAAGTGGTTGTTTTCACAAGTGTGAAGAGGGTTAATTAAATACAAACAAGATTTCAATTACATTACAGAAATTTTAAAACTCAAAATTTAATACGTTTATTTCTTGTTTCAATAGGAAATTAACGGTAAAATAGAAAAGTGAGACAGTGAGGAGGAAAAATGAATGAGCGAACAGTTAACAAGAAGTAGTAAACATATTCAAAAAGCTCTTAAAAAGCAAAAAGCTTATAAACGTGCTACCGCCGTTGCGGGGACTTCAATGATTTTAGCACCTGTGGTTGGTGCTGCGGTACCTGCCCAAGCAGAATCGAGCCAGCAAGCATTTATTAATGAAATCGGAAATTCAGCAGCAGCCGTTGCCAATAGCAATGATATGTATGCTTCCGTCATGATTGCTCAAGCGTTGCTAGAAAGTAGTTATGGTAGTTCTGGGTTAGCATCTGCACCGAACTATAACTTGTTTGGTGTAAAAGGAAGTTATAATGGACAATCTGTTTATATGCCAACAAAAGAATATTTAGACGGACAATGGGTGACCGTCACAGCAGCATTTAGAAGTTATAATTCTTATGCGGAATCGTTCCAAGATCATGCCAATGTTATTCGTTCCACTGCTTTTGGGGATACATACCATTATTCAGGCGTTTGGAAGAGTAATACTAGCAGTTATCGCGATGCAACAGCCGCTTTAGCTGGAAGTTATGCAACTGATCCAGGCTATGCCGAAAAATTGAATTGGTTAATTGAAGCATATAATTTAACTCAATATGATTGGGGAGCACCAGTCGCTCAAACCACTAGTTATTCAGATACAACGGGAACCGTTGATACAACAATCGATACAGCGGCTTCTGCAACAGCAACAGCAGAAACTGTAGCTAGTCAAAGTTACACTGTCGCAAACGGCGATACATTGTGGGACATTGCTGCACGTTTTGGAACGACAGTTGATAATTTAATGTCACTAAATGGATTAACATTGGATTCTGTTTTATCGGTGGGTCAAACCATCCAAATCGGTTAATTTTGCAATTATTTAGTTGAAGAAAGACCTTACAAAAGCAGTAGTTTTTGTAAGGTCTTTTATCGTGAAAATAGGTAGGGCCAGCAGCAATTATTTGATGAGTATAATCCGTTTTTTTATTTAATTTTTCACAAACTAAAATTCGTTTTTCTGGTAGAAATCGTTTTTTTGAGCTATGCTTAGAGAAAGAATTATTATATTGTTTGTAAAATTGGAGGATGTAGGATTGTGACTAAAGGTTATGTAAAATCAGTAACAGAGTTAATTGGTCAAAGCCCAGTTGTGAAATTAAAACGGATGGTACCAGAAGGAGCTGCAGATGTTTTTGTTAAACTAGAGTTCTTTAATCCTGGTGGCAGTGTGAAAGATCGAATTGCTTTAAGCATGATTCAACAAGCCGAAGCAGATGGTCGCCTAAAACCTGGACAAACGATTATTGAGCCGACTAGTGGTAATACAGGCATTGGGTTAGCAATGGTAGGTGCTGCGTTGGGATATCCAGTTAAGATTGTGATGCCAGATACTATGAGTATTGAACGCCGCAAATTAATGCAAGCATATGGGGCTGATTTATTATTAACCCCTGGTGCCGAAGGAATGAAAGGGGCAATTGCAAAAGCTACAGCATTAGCAGAAGAACACGGGTACTTCATGCCTTTGCAATTTAATAATCCAGCTAATCCAATGGTACATGAACAAAAAACAGGAAAAGAAATTGTTGATGTCTTTGGTAAACGTGGCTTAGATGCGTTTGTTTCTGGTGTTGGCACTGGGGGAACCGTTACAGGAGTTGGCCATGAATTGAAGCGGATTTTTCCAGATATTGAAATTGTTGCAGTAGAACCAACGGAGTCGCCTGTTTTAGAAGGTGGCGAACCAGGTCCACATAAAATCCAAGGAATAGGTGCTGGCTTTGTCCCAGACGTTTTAGACACCACCGTTTATCAAAAAGTTGCCGCCGTTTCTAGTGAAGACGCGTTAGAAACTGCTCGTTTAATGGGGCCAAAAGAAGGCATCCTTGTGGGGATTTCAGCAGGGGCAGCAATTAAAGCTGCCATTGATTTGGCAGTCGAATTAGGCGCAGGCAAACGTGTCTTAGCGTTGGTTCCGGATAACGGTGAACGTTATCTTTCGACAGCTCTTTACGAATTTCCAGAATAAAAAACACGCCAAAAAACGAGCATTTCTCTTAGTTTAGTAAAATGCTCGTTTTTTCCACGAGAATCCTACAATAATTCTTGTCAATCGTAATAAGAAATAGTATTATTTAAGAAAGATAGACAGGGGAGGGATACAAAGATGGACAACGTATTGGTTAAAAATGCACTTGCTGAATTAAAAGAAGCCAATATCCGAATTACTCCGCAACGTTATGCTATCTTGGAATATTTAATCGAAAATCATACACACCCAACAGCTGATGAAATTTATCGCGCACTAGAAGATCATTTTCCAAATATGAGTGTAGCAACGGTTTACAACAATCTACGTTTATTTACTGAAATCGGTTTCGTTCAAGAAATGAGTTATGGCGATGCATCTAGTCGTTTTGATTTTAGTTCGAAGAAACATTATCACGTGATTTGTCAAAAATGTGGTAAAATCGTTGATTTTCATTATCCAGGGTTAGAGGACGTTGAAATGGCCGCTAGTAAATTAACAGGCTTCGAAATTAATGAACATCGTTTAGAATTATATGGATTATGTCCAGATTGCCAACAAGCACAACAGGAGAATGTGTAAAAAATTACATACTGTTAAAAATTTATCAAAAGATAAGTCACTTGTCTAGGCAAATTTCACAAGCGTAAGAGTTTTCACTCTTATGCTTGTTTTTTTGTGTGGTTATTGACTTTTAAATTCTTAAAAACAAAAAATTAACTAGCTATTATTAAGAATTAGCAACAGTTTGTGAATTTTTTTATATGCGATTCACAAGCATAGAACTCGAATAAGCTTGATTCCTCTGATATATTTTAAACAGACAGAGGGAGACGTCACCTCTGCAAAACAAAGATTGTGAAAGAAGGGATTTACAACATGAAAGTCGTAGTCGTAGGATGTACCCATGCTGGAACTTCAGCAGTTAAAAGTATTTTAGCAAATCACCCGGAGGCGGAAGTCACTGTATATGAAAGAAATGACAATATTTCCTTCCTATCTTGCGGAATTGCCTTGTACGTTGGAGGCGTAGTTAAAAATGCTGCTGATTTATTTTATTCAAATCCAGAAGAACTGGCTTCTTTAGGAGCAACAGTGAAGATGGAACACAATGTTGAAGAAATCAACGTGGACGACAAAACTGTTATAGCGAAAAACTTACAAACGGGTGCAACAGAGACCGTTTCTTATGATAAATTAGTAATGACAACTGGTTCTTGGCCAATTATTCCACCAATTCCAGGAATTGATGCTGAAAATATTTTATTATGTAAGAACTATTCACAAGCCAACGTGATCATCGAAAAAGCGAAAGATGCCAAACGTGTCGTTGTCGTTGGTGGCGGTTATATTGGTATTGAATTAGTAGAAGCTTTTGTAGAATCAGGTAAACAAGTTACTTTAGTTGACGGGTTAGACCGCATTTTAAATAAATATTTAGATAAGCCATTCACAGATGTTCTAGAAAAAGAATTAGTTGATCGTGGCGTTAATTTAGCTTTAGGTGAAAATGTCCAACAATTCGTAGCAGATGAGCAAGGAAAAGTAGCAAAAGTCATTACACCAAGTCAAGAATTCGAAGCAGATATGGTGATTATGTGTGTTGGTTTCCGTCCAAATACAGAATTATTAAAAGATAAAGTTGACATGTTACCAAATGGTGCAATCGAAGTCAATGAGTATATGCAAACAAGCAATCCTGATATTTTTGCTGCGGGTGATAGTGCAGTTGTTCACTACAACCCAAGTCAAACAAAAAATTATATCCCATTAGCAACGAATGCTGTTCGTCAAGGTATGCTAGTAGGTCGTAATTTGACTGAACAAAAATTGGCTTATCGTGGCACACAGGGAACTTCTGGCTTATATTTATTCGGTTGGAAAATTGGTTCAACAGGTGTGACAAAAGAAAGTGCCAAATTAAACGGACTAGATGTCGAAGCAACTGTTTTCGAAGATAACTATCGTCCAGAGTTTATGCCAACAACTGAAAAAGTTCTGATGGAATTAGTTTATGAAAAAGGAACACAACGCATTGTTGGTGGTCAATTGATGTCTAAATATGATATCACACAATCTGCCAATACTTTATCATTAGCGGTCCAAAATAAAATGACTGTCGAAGATTTAGCGATTTCTGATTTCTTCTTCCAACCACATTTTGATCGCCCTTGGAACTACTTAAACTTATTAGCCCAAGCCGCTTTAGAAAATATGTAATTAATAATAGAAAAAGGATGAAGAACAGAAGTTCTTCATCCTTTTTGTTAGTCACTAAGCGCTCCAGTTGTTTGGTTCATTAATGCCATTAATTGCTCTTTAGTTGTTCGTTTGATAGAAAGAGGGGGGAGATTATCTAAAGAAAAATAAGCACAATTCGAGGTTTCAATGTTTTTTTCAAAGGGATGATTTTCTAAAATCTCACAAGAAAAGATCATTTTATAGTACTGAAATAGTTGAGGAATGTCTTTTCGTTTATCTGTATCATAAACAGCAAGCAATTCTTTTGCTGTAACAACTAAGCCAGTTTCTTCCAATACTTCTTTTTCAATATTTTCTTTAGGGGAGTAGCCAATTTCGGCATAGCCACCAGGTAATGACCATTCTTTGGTCCGTAAATCTTCAACTAATAAAAAACGATTCTCTTTTTTTATCAAACCGCGAACATCTACTTTCGGTGTTGGATAACCTTCCTCTTTAGTTAAGATTTTTTCTAAGTCGGGCAAGACAGTCGCTTCGTGTCCGGTTGCGCTAATAAGTTGTAACGTAAGTTCCCGTAGTTCTTGGTAACGTTCTTGATCAAAAGCATCTTTCCCGTAAAAAAGACCTGCATCTGCCAATGCTAGCAACCGCTTATAGGTGTTCAGATAATCCATATACGCACGCTCCTCATAGACTTAATACGTTTAGTTTAACAGAAAAAAATAAAGGAAGGGCAGATTAAGTGAAAAAAGGAGTCGGTTTAAGGAAATAATAAAGAATAAATGACTAGCTTACATTTTTAAACTACTTATGCTATTATTTAATAAAAAGGATCGTGTATACAATAATTTTGTTATGTAAACAAAGCAAAAAGATTGACGTCATTCGCTAGACAGGTTAATATCATACTATTCGTTTTTACGAATCATTGGGTTTTAAGCGCCTTGAGGTTTTTCCGACATTATGGGACGCTTGGAATCCTTGTTTAATTTTAATTAAACAGTTGATTTAATCTACAAAGGAGTTTTAGTATGTCAGTATTTATTAGAGAGTGTACCGTCGCAGACGTACCAGAATTAGAGGCCATTTGCCAAGAGACTTTTGCAGATACTTATGGAAATGGCGAAAACGAAGAGGATTTACAGGCACATTATGAGAGGAAATTTAGTCCAGCAGTTTTAGAAAGCGAAATCTTACATAAAGATTCGCAATATTTCTTTGCTTTTTATAATAATGAACTTGCAGGTTATGTGAAATTAAATCACGGTGATGCTCAGATTACCTATCAACATCCACAAGCGTTACAAGTTGAGCGCATTTATATTCGTAAATCTTTTAAGCGTTTAGGCTTAGGCAAACATTTGATTACGAAAGCAATTGAATTAGCAGAAGAAGCAGAAAAAGAGACGGTTTGGTTAGGTGTTTGGGAACATAATCATTCAGCGCAAAAATTTTATCAATCATTAGGCTTCGTCAAAACAGATGAACATGATTTTTATATGGGAAATGAACGTCATACCGATTATACAATGACGAAACAGTTAAAAGAGTCAACGTAAAGCAAAAACAAGGAAACGGACGCAATGAAGCCGACGATTCCTTGTTTTTTTATCTTAAAATTGTGAAGGGGATTTTCCATAATATTTTTTGAATAATTTACTGAAATGATAGGCATCTTCGTAACCAACCGTTTTTGCCACTTCTTTGACACTTAAGGAATCATTTTTCAGCAATTCTTTCGCATGGTTTAAGCGGATTTGAATTAAATAATTGATTGGCCCAACGCCTGTGGCCGCTTTAAAGGTTTTCGACAAATAAGTCGGGGTAACATATAACATTTCTGCTAACTGTTCCAAAGTAATTTCTTCGTCATGGTGCGTTTCCAGATAATAAATCGTATGATTGACTAAATTTCGTTTTCTTTTTTCCGTTTTCGATAGCCGAGTTTCAATTTTATTTTCTTGATCAACTGCTAAGCTTCTTAAAATATAGACCAATAGTTCAATAACTAAAGCTTTAATTTGTAACGCTGATTCAACTTCTTGATGGTTTAATTCATGAACAATTTGCCAAGCTTTTTCTAAAAAAGCACCATGTAAATGACTTAAATCTAATAAAGCTGATTTATTTGGAAATACGTTTCGCGCTAAGCCTTCTAAATAGAGATTTGAAATGCCAATGTGTAGTTGATGTGAGTAAGTTCCTGCTTTTTGTTGCTCACCATGTTCCGTTCGCGGATTAAAAAGAAACACCGTACCAGCAGTGGCATGGTACTGTTGCCCTTGAACAATATATTCAGATTCACCTTCTAAAAGAATAGATATTTCCAGAAATTCATGATGATGACAATTATAAGGGTGGGTCTCTTCGTTCCAAGGATCGAAGGCATATAAAATTTCAGGATTAAACGTTCGACTATTTGTGTAGTTCATAAAAAATCACTCCTACTTGTATCCGCTTTCTATACTATATTGTACATCAAAATATACAAGAATGCCCATTTCTTTTCCTATAAAAAAAAAGTAATCTTATACACGTCCATAAAAACAAGAGAGAGTAGGGGAGAAAATGAATAGTTTTGAATGGATTTGGCAATATGCTAAAAAAAATAAGAATAAGTTACTGCTAGCTGTTATTTTTGTCGTTATTAACGCTATTTTAATTGTTATTATTCCATTGTTATCTGGCAGAATTGTAGACCAAGTAATCAATCAGGGGAAAACTGAAGAGCTTGTCCCAATTCTTGGGATTATGATTGGGGTGACCGTTATTCGGACAGTTGTTCGTTATAGTTATCAAGTCTTGTTTGAATCGGTTGGACAATCTGCGTTATTTGACTTAAGAAAAGATATGTATGTCAAACTTCAAGAATTAGATTTTGATTTCTTTAATCATACACGTGTTGGCGATATTATGGCGCGAATGACAGGGGATACAGACGCTATCCGCCATTTTGTTTCTTGGGTCACTTATAACCTCTTAGAATGTATTTTATGGTTCATCGCAGCCGTGATTGTGATGGGGACGATCAATTGGCAATTGATGCTAGCATTAATTTTAATTACACCTTTGATTTTTCTGTTAACACAAAAAATGTCGAAGGAATCGCATCCGGTATTTTTTGAGATCCGGGAAAGTTTTTCTCGGCTAAATTCGATGGTCGAAGAAAATATTGGTGGAAATCGGGTGGTTAAAGCTTTTTCTCAAGAACCTTATGAAATTGAAAAGTTTAACAAGCACAATGAAGACTATAAAAAATGGAATATGGCTTCTGCAGATGTCTCAAAAAAATATTTACCGTGGTTAGACGGTTTTGCAGGTAGTTTAAATGTTATTGCCTTAGTTCTTGGTGGCCTCTTTGTAATTCAAGGTCGGATGACAATTGGTGATTTAGTTGCCTTTAACGGCTTTCTCTGGATGTTGAACATGCCGATGCGAATGAGTGGCTGGTTGATCAATGATGTGCAACGCTTTACGGCATCGTCCATTAAAATTCGTCAGTTATTAGCAACGAAACCGAAGATTCCCATTGCTCGGGAAAAAGAAGCAGAACCAATCCAAGGTTATGTGACGTTTGATCACGTGTCCTTTCATTTTTCAGATGATCCAGAAACCCCCATTTTATCGGATGTTTCATTTTCAGCAAAACCTGGTGAAACAATTGGTATTTTAGGGGAAACTGGTTCAGGCAAAACCACTTTAGTTAACTTAATCGCTCGGTTCTATGATCCAACAAAAGGCACTGTTTATATTGATGGAAAAGATGCTAAAAGCTATTCTGTTCGTAAATTGCGAGAAAATATCTCCATGGTTATGCAAGATGTCTTTCTTTTTTCCAATACGATAGAAGATAACATTGCTTTTGGTAATACACTGGCTAACTTGGAACAAGTGCAAATGATGGCTGAAATTGCTGATGCCCATAGCTTTATTTCCAGAATGCCCGAAGGTTATGCAACAATTGTTGGTGAACGCGGCGTTGGCCTATCTGGTGGCCAAAAACAGCGGATTTCACTGGCCCGTGCCTTAACCAAAGATCCAGCTATTTTAATTTTAGATGACACAACTTCCGCTGTTGATATGGAAACAGAATCAAAAATTCAAAAAGAACTAGGTCGTTTGACGGAAAAGAAAACGACATTTATTATTGCCCACCGAATTTCTTCTGTGAGAGAGGCCAATTTAATTTTGATGATGGAAAAAGGCCGTGTGGTAGAAAGCGGTACGCATAGCGAATTAGTCGAACAAAGAGGCAAATATTTTGACGTATATCAAAAACAATTAGGTCTGACAAAGGAAGGTGAGTCGCGTGGCTAGAAATACGTTTGATGTAGATGAGACTTTAGAAAAAGAATTTAATTGGTCCCACTATAAACGATTAGGCGCCTATATTAAGCCTTACAAAAAAGCTGTTTTTAAAACATTATTTGTCATCATATTAGCTAATCTGGCAAGTATGTTAGGCCCTTACTTTACTAAAATTGCGATTGACCAAGTAATTCCACAAAAGAATCTCTCGTTACTCTTGATACTAGGAGCTATTTTCCTATTTTCCTTGGTGATTATTGGTTGGTGTATGCGCTATCGGATATATGCCATCACAGAAATTGGACAAGATATTTTAAAAGATATGCGTTTTTCAATTTTTGAGCATCTACAAAAATTACCATTTTCTTACTTTGACAGTCGGCCGCATGGGAAAATCTTAATTCGGGTGGTCAATTACATCAATACGTTAAGTGATTTATTAAGTAACGGATTGATCAATTTAATTTCTGATTTATTTAATGTGATTATTACCTTAATTTTCATGTTATTTATTGATGTGAAATTAACCTTATACAGTTTACTGCTATTGCCTATGTTGTTCGTGATGGTTCTATTTATTCAAGGGAAACAACGGAAAGCTTACCAAGAGCTTAGCAATAAACAATCAAACTTAAATGCCTATATTCATGAAAGTATTTCAGGAATTAAAATTACACAATCTTTTGCACGAGAAGATGAAAATTTCCAGATTTTTAACGAGGTAAGCGAAGAATATCGTCAATCCTTTATGAAAGCTGTGCGTGTCCAGTATTTATTATGGCCAGCAGTGCAAAATATATCCGTCATTACGACTTGTTTTATCTATTTCGTAGGAATCCGTCAATTAGGTGTGTCCGTTACTACTGGGACGCTAATTGCTTTTATCGGTTATATCAATAACTTTTGGAATCCAGTCATCAATATTGGTAACTTCTACAATTCTCTGATTACTGCAACTGCTTATTTGGAAAGGATTTTTGAAACGATGGATGTTGTTCCAGAAATTCAAGATGCGCCGCATGCTATTGCGTTGCCGCCAATTAAAGGAACCGTTGACTTTCAGCATGTTTATTTCCGTTATGAAGAAGGGAAAAATATTTTGACCGATGTTAGTTTTCATATTGAGCCAGGACAAACAATCGCCTTGGTTGGGCCAACAGGTGCGGGTAAAACAACAATCATCAATTTGTTAAGTCGTTTTTATGATGTGAATGAAGGGGCCGTTAAAATTGATGGTTATGATGTTCGCGATGTGACACTCCGTTCGTTAAGGAAACAAATGGGGGTAATGCTTCAAGATACGTTTATTTTTTCAGGAACAATTATTGAAAACATTCGGTACGGAAATTTAGCAGCCACAGAGGAAGAAGTTATCCAAGCCGCAAAAATTGTTCGTGCGCACGACTTTATCAAGGATTTAAAAGATGGCTATGAAACAGTTGTGGAAGAACGGGGGAGTACACTCTCGGCAGGACAACGCCAATTAATTTCATTTGCTCGTGCTTTACTGGCAGATCCCAAAATTTTAATTTTAGACGAAGCAACCTCCAGTATTGATACAAAAACAGAAGAATTGTTACAAGAAGGACTACAACAACTTCTGAAAGGACGGACATCGTTTATTATTGCTCATCGACTTTCTACCATCAAAAATAGCGATAAAATTTTCTATATTGATGGTGGTCGTATTGTGGAAGAAGGATCTCATGATCAACTAATGGCAAAACATGCGTTATATCATCATTTATATCAATCGCAATACGACTTATTAAAGAGTTAGATGATAAAACAGAGAAAATTCTTAGTTGAATCTTTCTCTGTTTTTCTGTATCGTAACCTTAACAAAGGAAAAAATGATGAGGTGCCAAATGAATCGGAATTTTGAAGTAGAATTAACAACATTATGTATGATTAGAAATCAGAAAAATGAAATCCTTGTGCAAGAACGACAAAAAAAGGATTGGCCTGGTTGGACGTTCCCTGGCGGGCATGTTGAAAAAAACGAGGGCATGGAAACAGCCATGGTTCGCGAACTCCTTGAAGAAACAGGATTAGTGCTGAAGCCACAATTAGTAGGTGTTGCAGAATGGCTGAATGATTGTTCGGGTGCGCGGGAATTAGCCACATTATTCATTGCAGAAACAGCGGCTGAACTACCAGAAGAAACGGAACAACCCTTGTTTTGGGTCACTGAAAAAGAATTGCGAGAAGGTCCTTTAGCTGGCAGTTTAGCAGAACTTTTCCCAGTATTTTTTGGCGAAAAGCAATTTTATTTTAAAAATAATACAGCTTAATGATTCAAACCTAAAAGATTAAATCAATCCCACTTATTAAAAGAGAGGAAATCTAAAATTAAACATTGCTATTTATAAGCAATGTTTGCTATTCTTAATAAAAGGGAATTAATTTTTTATATAATGAGGGGGAAAAAGTGTGTTAAAAAGAAAAGTGGGGATTATCGCAGGCGTTTTCTGTTCAGCTTTGTTACTGACAGGCTGTGGCAAAAGCGCGAAAGATGAGTTCATTCAAGGGATCGGCAATCAAAACGCACAAGAATCTGGGGTTTGGGATTTCTCTATGTCAATTAGTGACATGAAATTTTCACAAGAAGATGGTGCACAAACGAATCCTATGATTGGGATGCTCATCACGCAAATCAAAGACGCATCGCTTTCTGGGAAGATTCAAGTAGATGCTAAAAAAGAAAAAGCATTCAACTTAGAGATGAAATTAAAAGCGATGGGCATGGATGTACCGATTTCATTGGTTGGATCATTAGATAACGAGGGCAAAGAGCCAAAACTCTATTTAGCAACAGATATGATGGAATATATTGTCGCTGTCGCAGACTCAATGACTGACGGTGCTATCGATAGTTCTCAGTTAGATACAGAAAAACTAAAAGGAAAATACATTGATCTTTTAGCCATGAACGAGGAAAGTACGAAAGAATGGCAAGATACAATCAAAGAGTATCAAGAATCGGAAAAAGAACGAAAACAGTCTGCTAAGGCATACAAAGAGTTTTTAGAAGGATTAGACAAGGATACGTTCGAGAAAAAAGGGGATACCATTACCCATACGTTTACAAAAAAAGAATTACAAAAGTTAATCAAAATTACGACAGAAACATCTGAGAAAGGTAAAGAACAAGATCCTTTCGAAAAAGTCAAAGATGTTTCTGCCAAAGTTTCCGTTAATACAAAAGAAAATAAAACAAATATGTTGATTAATGTGAAACCGCAACAAGACAAGAACGTTGACATGGGACTTGAATCATTATCTAGTAAAATTAGCATTACACAAAAAGCCAAAAAAGCGATGATTTCAATGCCTAAGAAAGAAAATATTTTATCAGAACAAGAAGTTGAAAAAATTTTTTCCGATAGCACCTCTATGACAGGTCTATCGACAGAAGACACGACTGTTGCAATCAATCAATAACCATGAATTAATGCTTTGTATAACTTGCTGCCTAAATTATGCTAGGTCTTTTTTGAATAAAAAACTGCAGCAAACAATCAAAGAAAATTTAATTAACAAACATAATTTTTATAACGTAAATGACAAAACCAGTCTAGATAACTAAAGACTGGTTTTGTTTGATTTTCAATGCTTTTTACTCTACTTCGTATAATGTATATTATGTAAACTAGAATAAAATAAAAAACTTTAGCCGATAAATTGCCACTTCTCCTTTCGACTAATCAATTCACCCAACTAACCTTACAGTTGTTTGCTAAGCTAGTTGGGTTTACTGTTTATTGAAACCTTGGATTGTTCATTTCTTGATGAATTTCTTTGCTCGCTTCATATAGAAACAATGTTTGTTTTTTACTTGATGCATAATCGACAATGGGTTTTGGATAATTTTCTCCTAAATGTACATGATATTGCGTTTGTAAAGCTTCGTTCATTAGATTTGGTTGATGAATATACTTTTGTGGCACTTGAATAAGTTCTGGAATATATTTTTTGATAAACTGGCCGTCATTATCAAATTTTTTTGACTGGATAATTGGATTAAAAATCCGAAAATACGGGACAGCGTCCGTTCCCGTTGAAGCAGCCCATTGCCAGCCACCGATATTATTGGCGGCATCATAATCAATCAACATTTTTTGAAAGTATTTTTCACCCCAACGCCAATCGATGTGCAAATTTTTAACTAAAAAAGAGGCAGTTATCATTCTTAAGCGGTTGTGCATCCAACCAGTTTGATTCAGTTGTCGCATGGCGGCATCAATTATAGGGTACCCCGTCTCCCCTTTTTGCCACTTGACAAACATTTCTGGGTCATTTGCCCATTGAATATAACGAAATTTTTCTTGAATAGCTTCCTCTTTTTGTTGTGGAAACGTACTATAGATCATATTGTAAAAGTCGCGCCAAGCTAATTCTTTTTTGAAGGTTTCTTTACTTAAGCTAGAAGGCGCAGATGCAAGCTCTTGCCAAATGGTGCGAATCGAAAGTTCTCCCGTTCTTAAAAAAGTAGACAGATGACTCGTTTGATCCTGATAAGGAAAATCATGCTTATTTTCATAGGATTGAAGTTTTTGATCAATAAAAGTATTTAAGCACCTTCTGGCTGTTTTTTCGCCGACACTATAGTGTTTTAAAGGAATCCTCGCAATCTGTTCACGATAAGCTGCTTCCTCTTCTGGAAAAAGACACGCACTAAAAATTTTTTCAGCTGTATAGGAAACAGGAATCGGTGTTTCTTTAGGCGCCTCTTTCCATTTATTGTAATAGGGCGTAAACACTTGGTACTTGCTGCCATCGTTCTTCTTAATTTCTTCAGAGCCATGCAAATAGGCATCTTGAAAAGAGAAAGACTGAATATTATTTTCTTCAAAAAAGCGCATAGCTTGCTGGTCCCGCTTTGCCCCAAAGCCACAAGTATCTTCATTAAAATAAATGGCCTGCCAATCGGGTAATTTGCGTTTCAAACGTGAAAATAAATCTAACGGTTCGCCGACCATGATTTGTAAATGTGCCTCTTGATCGATTCGTTCTTTAAACGAGGCTAAACTTGCAAAAAAAGCTTTATGATTAGCACTTTCTTGAATAAATTGTTGAGGATTCATTTGGAATAATAAAATCAATTCATCAGCTGCAGAATTTTGTAACGCGTGTGCTAATGCTTTATTATCTTGTAATCGTAAATCACGTCTAAACCACATTACTCTTTTCATTTTTAAATCCTCCTAAATACTTCGTCTTGCTTATCGTAACCGTGACTGCTGATTTTTAAAAGTAACTTGCCTAGACTTTTCAAAAAGCCGGTAAAAACTGAGTTTTCAGCTTTTAGCGGCTTTTTGATTAAATTAATAGGAAATATTAAAAGCTTTCATATCTTTCTCAATATATTGCAGGACTTCTGTATTGCCAAAAAATTGTGTAAAATAATAGGCTTGACGATAGTCATCGGCTGTGTCTTCCCCGAGCATTTGTTTGTTAAAGGCTTTTTCATATAAAAGATAATCTAGCAAATAAATGGAGTGTTTGTCACGACAAATCTGAATCCCTTTTTCGCTTAAAATGACACTTTTTTGGTAATCTTTTATTTCCGAGTAGAATTTAGCAGAATTATAATAAATTCTACAACGCTCCAAGGAACATTCTAATTTAAATTGTTCCAATTCTTGTAATGATTTTTCGTAATACACTTGCGCTTTTCTCATATCTTTTTCCAGTTCGTATAGCGTACCTAGCGCATTCAGGCTTAAAATGTTGTAAATATTGACTTTACGGTCAATTTCCGCGCCCCGGTATAGGTAAAACAAGGCCTCTGCTTTATCTTTTTTTCCTAATAAACAAGTAATTCCCTTATAATATAACAATTTAGTCGTTAGTTCATTATTAGATAAGATAAGACCTTCAGGCACTTCTTGTAATAATTTGTAGGCCTCTAAGTGAAATAACCGTAAAGATAAATCCTCGACTTTGTTTAGTAGATTTTCAATTTTCTTTTCTTCAGAAATCATCATGCATTCTTCTACTTCTAAATCTAATCGGAGGCAAATAGATGAGAAAATATCTAAACTGTCACATAGATTACGGTTTTCAATATTACTAATTGTTGCTTGCGTACAGATGCCGTTAGCCAGCTCTGATTGTGTGATTTTTTTAAGTTTTCTCGCTTGTTTTATTTTGTCTCCTGCTACCTTCACGAACAGACCTCCACTTGTATTATTATGTAAATTCCTTAAAAGATGTTATACTTTGATTATCAATTAAAGGAGGTACATGCTATGTTTGATTTACTTGCATTATTGACTGGAACATCAACTTATGGCAACGTTCCCCATGTTTAATTAGTCAGTGCGTGTCAAGTATGGTCTTCCATACTTGGCATGTTTCCTTTAAAACTGACTCAATCATACTACAAACGGATAGACAAATACAACCGAAAATTATTGGTTTTTTCTTAAGAAAAAGAACAGCAAGAAGTATTCATCACTTCTTGCTGTTCTTTTGTTTAGTTAGGTGTATTTAGATTTAAAATAATTTGTTTCTTCTTTTTAACAACCTTGCGGATAATCTCTAATTAATTGTTGATACCAATAAAAAGAATCTTTCCGATAACGGTCTAATGTTCCTGTACCATCGTCATGTTTATCCACGTAAATAAAGCCATAACGTTTTTTCATTTCACCTGTTGTGGCACTGACTAAATCAATCGGTGCCCAAGTTAAATAACCAATTACCTCAATAAAATCTTCTGTCATGGCTTTTTGGACTTGCTCAATATGTTGTTGCAAATAGTGAATACGATAGGTGTCATGCACAGTGCCGTCTTCAAAAACATCAACAGCCCCTAAGCCATTTTCCGTTATCATAATTGGCAACCCATACCGTTGGTAAAGCATATTTAATAAATAACGAATACCCATAGGATCTATTGCCCAACCCCATTTAGAAACTTCCAAGTGAGGATTTTGAGTGCCACCCCATAGAGAACTTTCAGCGTCGTCATCTCCTTCAAATTTCGCAACTTCGCTAGCATAATAGTTTAAACCAATCCAATCAATTTTACCTTCGGAAAATGCTTCCTGATCTTCGGGCGAAATAGTAATGTGGAGTCCGAGTTTCTCGTATTCCTTTTGTTTATAAAGTGGAAAAGTCCCATTGCACATTGCATCTATCTGATAAAAATCACGAGTTGTTTGTTTTAATGAATTTAACGCATTCGTTGGATGGCAATCTTTGGCATAAGCGGGTGTCAAACCAAAAACACAACCAATTTGGAAATCAGGATTAATTTTATGACCTAATTGAACAGCTTTTACTCCGGCCAGTGTCATATTATAGCCGATTTCGGCTAACACTTGTGGCCGATTTTGGATTTTACCGTATTCTAAACCTGTCAAAATATAGGTGAAAGGTTCAGAAGCGTTTGAGGTCGGATCGAGGTGATTCATTTCGTTAAACGTAGACCAATAAGTAACCTTCTCTTTAAACGATTCAAAAACAGTCTGACAGTAATGCAAATAATAATCAATAACTTTCCGATTTTTCCATGAACCATATTGTTTGACTAAATGAACTGGCATTTCAAAATGATACAAAGTGACAATTGGTTCGATTCCCTGACTGAGTAATTCATCAATGATTTGATGATAGAAAAACAAACCTTCTTCATTCGGTTCGGTTTCATCTCCTTTTGGAAAAATTCGTGACCAATCAATAGAAATACGAAGTGAGGTAAAACCCATTTCCGCAAATAAGGCGATATCTTCCTGATAGCGATGGTAAAAATCAATGCCAGTGTGTGAAGGATAATATTTGTCTGCCTCAATGGTTTGGGTGATTTCTCGTGGCTGATCTACAGCACCCACTGTAACCAGATCCATGATTGCTAAGCCTTTGCCGCCTTCTTGATAAGCGCCTTCTAATTGATGAGCGGCGATACTGCCGCCCCATAAAAATTTTTTGTTTTTCATGATCGGTGTCTCCTTTTTATAATACAATATTTAGCATTTCTTGATCATACGAAGCACATTCTCCTGTAGTTCCGATAACATCTAAAAATTCATTTGTATTGGTAATTACACAAATAACAGTATCTGAAAGTCCCTGTTGGCGAATGTAATCAAAATCAACGGTGACTAATGATTGTCCTTGTTGAACATGCTCGCCTTCTGTCACATGGACAGTGAACCCTTTACCATTTAAAGAAACAGTATCAATACCGATATGAATCAACAATTCGACACCATCTGCATTTTTAAGTCCGATGGCATGCTTTGTCGGGAAAACAGAAACAACTTCGCCAGAAAAAGGGGCAACCACTTCGGTATCAGTTGGAACGATACCAACGCCTTTACCTAATGCTTCTGTTGAAAAAGCCGCATCTTCTACTTCACTTAGAGGGATGACGGTTCCTTTAATTGCTGCAAAAACAGGATTTTTGGTCAGTAGTCGTTCTTTTTGTGTTGTTTTGTTAGTCGTTGTTTCTTTAGGTAGTTCTTTTTCTTCTGATGGAATCCCTAGGATAAACGAAGCAACCGCTGCACCGACAAAACCGACAATTACTGCGATTAGCATAGCCATAAAGTTCTTCGTATCATTTGTTTTGCCTAAATAAGAAGGCAAACTAGTTAGGCCCCACACATAGCCATAAGTTTTGACTTTCAACAGTCCAGCAATTAGTCCTCCTAAACCACCGCCAATCATTACAGCGATAAACGGCCGGCGGAATTTTACGAATACACCATAGACAGCAGGTTCCGTCACTCCCATCAATGCAGTAAAACTAACTGAGCCAAATAATTCACGTTGTTTTGCTTGACGAGCACGCAGGAAGTAACCAAACATGGCTCCCGCAACAGCAATATCTGAAATTGTTGAAGCATGTAAAAAGATACTATCATAACCTTGCTCGCTTAACATTTGCATAATAACTGGCATAACGAAATTACCAGCACCCAGTAAAATTAAGAATGGTTGGCAAGCGGCATATAAGGCTGTGACAGCCCATGAACCAACTGTATTTTGTAAAATATCACAAACGAAGAACAACGCATCACCAATCCATGTACCTAATGGTCCAAAAATTAATAATGTCACTGGTAAGGTAATCAGCATAATTAGTAATGGATTTAAAAAATATTGCAAGGCATCAGGTATCCATTTTTTAAAGCGCTCAGTTAAAATCCCCATAAACCAAACACCTAAAAAGATTGGCACAAAACTATTTGAATACGTAATTTGTGGTAAACCTAACCCAAAAATACTTAGACCTTTTACACCGTCAATTGAATCAGACAATAACGTAACCGCTAACAAAACGGCTAAATAGGGACTCGCTTTGAGACGTTTAGCTGCCGATGCTGCAATAAACACTGGTAAAAATTGAAAAGCAGCAGTACTAATCGTGTTTAACACAATGAACGTGGAGCTATCTTCTTGGATAATTCCAAGTAATTTAAATAATGATAAAAAGCCTGCCAAAATCCCGGCAACAAAAATTGGTTCGATTAAAGGTGTCATTGTTTCACTCACGACATCCACAATTGCTTTGAATGGATTAGTCTTTTTCTTTGGTGCGTCTGTAGTTGTTTCTCCTATTCCTAACATAGGTAATAATTCTTGATAAATATCTTTCACCTGTGTTCCGACAACGACTTGATAAGCCACATTATTGTCGATAACGTCAATCACTTGTTTCATTTCTTGGATTTCGGCTGTTTGGGCTTTACTACGATCTTTTAATTGAAATCTCAAGCGCGTGACACAGTGTGCAACACTATCAATATTTTCTGGTCCACCAACTAAGACAATTAATTCTTTTAAAAATGTTTCATATTTCATTTTCTACACATCGCTTTCTTTTCGCTTTTCTGTTCGTTCAGTCATGCGATGAATGTGCATCATTAAGTATGTTTTTTCATCTTCAGAAATCAGTTTTCCAAAAGTGCCAATGACATACAATTCGATTTTTTTCACCGCACCATAAGCTTCTGGGTAGAGCTGTGAAATTTGTTGATATAACTCAGAATCGTTTTCACTATACGTATCATTGGTTAAAATCCGTTGGACGAAGTATTGTAAATGCTGCATGAAACGCGTGTAATTAATGGATTCATGATTCATTGGCGCACCAAAATGGTATTGAACGATGGACACAATATCTTTCATAATTTCTGTGACTTTTTCATTCTCTTGGCTATTTTGTACAGCTTCTTGGATATTTACCAAATGTAACGCAATTGAAGCAGCTTCGTCTTCTGGAAATGAAACGTTGTATTCTTTGTTTAATCGTTCCACCACTTCTACTCCTAATTGATAGGACTTCGGATAATAGCGCCGTACTTCCCAAAGAAGAGGATTGGAAATATATTGGCCTTTCTTACCACGTTTCAGGGCGTAATCAATATGATCTAAAAGCGTTAAATACAGGTAATCAGTTGCTTTTTTTTGAAAAAGCTCCTCCGCTCGTAAAATAATGCTACGAACAATTTCAAATAATGATTCTTCTGTATTCGCTAACAAATAACTAAAATGCTCTAAAACATCTGCCGAGTCTAACACAAAGACTTTGTCTACTTCTTCTTTAGAAACTGATTGGCCTACTTTTTTTCGAAAAGCAATTCCTTTAGAATAGACGATTACCTCATTGGTTCCTTTTGTTAAAATCGCTACATTGTTATTTAGTATTTGTTTGACTTTCATATAACCCCTTCTTCCTATAAAAAACCGCGAAAAAAACTCAACAAACAAACTGTCATCCTTAACCCATGTAAAGATTTATAACAGTTGTCTGTTGAGTTCTGCCTGGTCGAACCAGTGACATACTCTTTTCTTGCAACCCCTTGTTGCAATCGTTTTCTTCTTACCCTTATAGTAACAATTTTTATTCGAAATTACAACATCTTTTTGTCTGTTTTATCATTTTCCCTTAATTCCAAAGCACAGAGATTAAATAATACAACAACATGATCCCTACAAATACACCGAGCATTAGTAAAACATACCACCAATTTTTGGCGCTATAGGTTTCATTTTGATTTTTTTCGGTTCGTTTACCTGCAACCCATTTCCATAAATCGTAATTATTCATCTCTCTCACCACCTTTAACGGGTTTATTAGTAAGCCTAACACGGAATGAGAGAACTTGAAAACAAAAGGATCACCCACTTATGCAATGGATGATCCTTTTTGGTCACTATTCTTCTGGTAACCCATTATTTTTAATCACTGATTGGTACCAATAAAAACTATCTTTTTTAATGCGTCGTAAATCTTTTAACTCATGGTCTTCACGATTGACGTAAATAAAACCGTAGCGTTTTTTGAATCCTTGATGAGAACTTAAAATATCCATGACCGACCAAGGGCAATAGCCAAACAACTCAACACCGTCAGAAATAGCCGCATGACAAGCAGCAATATGATCATGCAAATACGCAATTCGATAGTCATCATGAACTTTTCCGTCCTCTGTTAGGTGATCGGGTGTGCCTAAACCGTTTTCTGTAATGATTAACGGCAAACGGTATTGACGATAATAATCATTTAAAACTAAACGTAGACCAGTTGGATCAATTTGGGCACCATACTTAGAGGTTTTTAAATGTTGATTTTTTTCGATTTTAAAATAACCGTATAGATCAAAATCAATGTCCTTTTCTTTCGTACCCAATGGGTGTTGCTCATCTGTCGGTAAATAGCTAGCGACTAACGTTCGATAATAATTAAGAGCGATAAAATCTGGTTTAGCGGCTTTCAAAATTGCTTGATCTTCTGGCTGTGTTTCGGGATAAATGCCGCATTTGGTCAAATACTCTTGATAGTAACCAGGGTATTCGCCAAAACAATACATTTCTAGAGCGTAATTCGTTTTAAAGTTATCATTCATACGAGCCGCCCAAACATCTTCAGGCTTATTGGAACTAGGATAAGTCATCGTTGAGGAAACAGAGGGACCGACTTTTCCCCCAGCGACCAATTGGTGACAATCATTCGTCGCTAGCGCATGGGCAACAAACATATGGTAATCCATTTGTGCACGAATTTTTTCAGCATTTTCTGGTGCAACATCGTACATATTCATTCGTTCATCGACACGAATCATTAAGTTTTGTTCGTTTGTAACCTGCCAATTTTTGACTCGATCACCAAACGCTTGATAACAAACTTGCGCATAGTGTTGAAATGCGGAAACGCAGCGACGATCCGCCCAACCATTGTATTTTTCCACCAACGCAAAAGGTAAATCAAAATGATACAGTGTGACAAACGGCAAAATATCGTTTTCTAAAAGTGTATCAATGACGGCATTATAAAAATCGATGCCGGCTTGATTGATTTCGCCATCACCTGTTGGAATGATTCGTGCCCATGAAAGAGAAAAACGATAGGTTTTTAAGCCTAATTCTTTCATTAACGCAATGTCCTCTTTGAAACGATGGTAAAAATCGCTGGCGACTTTCGTATCTGCTTGTACAGCTGACTTTTTAAAAGAATTGTAATCAGCAACTGTTAGGCCTTTGCCGTCCTCATTCCAAGCTCCCTCAATTTGAAAAGCGGAGGAAGAAGCGCCCCATAAAAAATCGTTCTTAAATTGTTTAACCATTAGTTTTGCTCCTTTACTTGCATGAAAAATAAATTTGTTTGTGGTGTAATCTCTGTTTGTTTGGTTGTCTCAATTATAGCCATTTCCGCAGTATTTGTTACGATGACTAAGACGGTTGGATCATAACCAGCAGCTTGGATGATTTGTTTATCAAAAGAGAGCAGTTTCTGTCCTAGTCTGACCCTTTCTCCTACTTTTACGAACGTTTCAAATCCCTGCCCTTTTAATTCGACGGTATTGATTCCAATGTGAAGGAGGATTTCAGCACCATTGTCTAACTTTAAGCCAATTGCATGATGAGTTGGATATAAAGCCGTCACCTGACCATTTCCTGGAGAAACAATTTGTTCCTCTATCGGATAAATAGCTAGTGTTTTTCCCATTTGTTGAGAAGCAAAGACTTCATCGTTGATTTGGTCTAAAGATACGAGTTGTCCTTGAAGAGGTGCTTGAATCCGTTGCTTTTCTTTGACTGTCGTTGCCTCGGTCTTTAATACGGGTTCTTGACGTGAATCGTCAAGCGGTAAATCATTAAAGCCTAGAAAAATCGTTAATAGAAATGCACCAAAAAAAGCAATACCACAACCTAATAAATAACAAATAAAGGCTTTGGTTCCTGCTTCTGCGTAAACTGGGATGGTCAAGAGTCCTTGGTTAGCGAAGGCTGTCCCATAGGAGCCGCCCCAGCCCATTAAGGCCCCACCTGCTGCTCCGCTAGCCACCGCATAAATCATCGGTTTTTTTAGCCGCAAGTTTGCACCATAAATGGCTGGTTCTGTGATACCAAATAATGCAGTCACTGTTGCAGAGGCAGCAACGGCTTTCAAGCCTTTATTTTTTGTGCGGACAAACACGCCAAATGCGGCGCCCGCTTGAGAAAAGTTCGCTGCACCAGCAAAAGCTAGCAAATTTTGCCGACCTGTTCGAGCGACATCATTAATCCCAATTGGTACAAGTCCGCGGTGAGCCCCAAAAATGACTAAGACACACCAAATTCCACCGATAAAACCGCCTAACAAGATGGGACTCAAATTCATTATATAATAATACAACCAATTTACGCCGTCACCTAAATAAATCCCTATCGGTCCAAATAATAATAAAGTGGCTGGAATCATTAAAAGTAATGATAGCGTAGGAACCATAATAATTTTTAGAACTTCTGGAATCACTTTTTCCAAAAAGCGTTGCACATAAGCTAAAATAAAAATTGCAAGAATAATAGGAATTACCGTGGAAACATAATTGGCTTTGGTCACATGTAATCCAAACAAGGTAACCGCTGATTCTTCAGTCATTAATGAAACGATGGTCGGATAACATAAGGTGGCACCAATTACCATAGCGATATATTCGTTTGTTTTGAAAACCTTAGCAGCTGAATAACCTAAAATAACTGGCATAAAATAAAAAAGTGCATCGGAAGCGGCGCTTAAAATAATATACGTATTCAAAGGTTTTAAATCGACCTGGTAAAAATTGTTTGCGACCATCACAGCAATGGCTAGAATTCCTTTTAACATGCCTGAAGCGGCAATTGCTGGTACGACAGGCGTGAAAATCGCGGCAACAGTATTTAAAATTCGATTGCCTAATGAATTTTTTTCTTTTATGGATGTTTTGGTCGTAAGTTGCTGAGCCAACAAAGGTTCTAAAACATTATAGACATGCGCGACTTTATTGCCTAAAACCACTTGATACTGACCGCCACTTTCAACAACAGAAATGACACCTTCTGTTTGTAGTAAGGTTTCTTTGTTCACTTGTTTCGTGTCTTTCAATACGAAACGCAATCGTGTATAACAATGTGTGACATCCACGATATTGTCTTTGCCACCTACGTCTTTCAAAATTTCTTTTGCTATTGCTTGGTAGTCCATGGTGACCACTCCTTATCTATAAAATAACAGCTCAATAAAAAAGATCAAATCACACATGCACGTTTCAGCAAACACACTCAATATTTGCTCGTCGTGAATGTCCCTTTGATCTGATCTACGTAATAACTATGTTTCTCACGATAGAATAGCTGATTGAATTTATTTTTAATTTACCATTATTTAGAGGGATTATCAATGAATTAGGTAGACCACCTCAGTGTTTTGTTACTAAAATCAGCAGTGAAAATAGTAGTTTACTACATTCACTGCTGATTTATTGATTACAAGACTGGTGACAACAAGCGTGAAAAGTTTTGCTTGAAGCGTAGCCAGTACCCTTGTTTTTTAATTATCTCGTCGGTTAGTAAGACACTTTTTTCTATATCTTCTTCAAAGACTTGCGCTAACATCCACGCAATGTCGGGATTGTAAATAAACGTACTTACCTCAAAATTCAATGAATAACTGCGAATATCTTGGTTTGTTGTGCCAACCATAGCTAATTCATCATCAATCACCATTGTTTTTGCATGAATAAACCCACTATCATAAATATAAATTTTAATGCCGCGTTTGTGTAAGTAATTCGCGTAATATTGTG
Source organism: Enterococcus sp. LX10 (assembly GCF_023539285.1). NCBI lineage: Bacteria > Bacillati > Bacillota > Bacilli > Lactobacillales > Enterococcaceae > Enterococcus > Enterococcus sp. LX10. The sequence goes on from NZ_CP092784.1 coordinate 1,423,026, forward strand.
TTGCGCGGTAAATAAAGGGATGGTCAGGCATACAAGGAATCATAATTCGCACGTCGACACCTGAACGAACCGCCACTAACAACGCATTAATCATACTATCGTCAGGGATTAAATACGGTGTTTGAATCCAGACACTCTTTTCTGCAGAAAAAATCATCCGAACAAACCCGCTTTTCAAAATTTCTTCTTCTGAATCAGGACCATCTGAAACAACTTGTAAGGACAAATGCTCCACTTCATGATCTTCTGGTAATTTAAAATATTTTTCATGATACGTCATACGTTCTTCAGGATATTTGACTGAAGCATTCCAATCCATGATAAATATCTCTTGCAATGAAAATACGGCCGTCCCGACCAAACGAATATGGGTATCTCGCCAGTAACCAAATTTTTCGGTGACATTCAAATATTGATCCCCAACATTGAACCCGCCGGTCCAGCCAATTTTCCCATCGATGACAACAATTTTTCGATGCAAGTGATAATTTAGACGTGTTTTACGGATCATATCGCGAGAAGTAATAAAGGGAGCTACTTTTCCTCCAGCGTCAACGTAACGAGCAAAAAACTTTTTATTTGCGCCGGGTGAACCCCAAGGATCGTAAATTAAGTAAACTTCCACGCCTTCATGCAACTTTTCGATTAATACATCTAAAAATTGATTGCCAATTGTGTCATTAAAAAACGCATAATACTCCACATGAACGGTTTCTTTCGCTGCACGAATATCTTCAAATAATGCTTGGAATTTTTCTTGGCCATCTGTGAATAATTGCAAACTATTTCTTTTGGCCAACGGTGATGCGTCCATATTCCGGAAATAACGATTTAAAACTTTCGCATCATAAAGTAAATCATAACGTTTATCGCGCCCTGCTTTTTTGTTATCAACGTCCACTTTTTCTTTAATTCGTTGAACCATTTGTTTTTCATCATCAGACAATTTAAAAACTTCTTGTCCATCGATACCTCGCCCACAGAATAAGTAAATAATAAAGCCGATACCAGGCAAGAAAATCAACGTCATCATCCATGCTAAAACGCTGGAAATACTACGAGGTTTTCTAAAAACAGTAATTAAGGCAGCAATAACGTTAATTACTAATAAAAATAACAAAATCCAAACAAAAATTTTCATCGCTTACCTCCTTCTTACTTCATACTAAGATTATATCAAATAACAGTTAAATTAGGCGAATAATATGAGCGAGTATTCAAAAAAGAATTCATTTCTATAAGTGTTTCGCCTTTGATTCTCAGTTTTTCTGTACTATAATGAGGGCTGGATGTAAAGATTTTGAAAAGAGGTACTTATTTTATGGTTGTTGATTTGAAAATGTTAGCTATGATTTTTATCATTAATTTTGCGTATATTACCTTAAATACTATTCGTTTTATGTTAACGATGAAAGGTTATCGGGTTATTGCACCGCTGGTTAGTATGGCTGAAATAACAATTTATGTCTTAGGGCTAAGTATGGTTCTGAATCGGTTAGACAATCCTTTAAATTTACTTGTTTATGCGCTTGGTTACGCTGTTGGCATTAGTGTAGGAATTAAAATCGAAGACTATTTGGCCTTGGGTTATATTATGGTATCGGTTATCCTCCCTTCTACTACTGAACAATTTCATTTACCAGAAACACTTCGTGAACACGGCTATGGTGTTACGCAAAGTGTCGCCTACGGACGCGAAGGAGAACGAATGGTTTTAGAAATCCTTTCCCCAAGAAAAAACGAACGTACATTGTACAAATTAATCAATCAATTAGAGCCGAGAGCATTTATCATTTCCTATGAGCCTAAGTTCATTTCCGGTGGTTTTTGGACGAAAAAAGTTCGCAAAAGAAATGACGCCATTTCTCACTAAGAAGCGGCGTCATTTCTTGTCATTGATTTTTAGTTTACATAATAAAATTATCGTAACTTTAATTTATTCTAAGATAACTTAGAGAGTTCGTACCTAGTTGCTCAATCAATTGTTGCATAAAAACTAAGCGTTCGATGGCCGATCGGTTAGCAATTTTTTCATAATAAAATGCTAGAATATCCGACTGTGCTTCTAAAGGCTCGGCTTGTTCCGTTGCTACTGGTAAAAGGAGTTTTAAGTGGTCCTGGTCAATCGTAATCACTTGGGTCAAGTGCAAACTTTCTTGAAAAATATTAGGCACAGTACTGACTTTGCGGCCTCGCAGAGCTTGTTTAATAACTCTTCTCGCTTGTGAAAGATAGTATTCAGGATTTACGTCTCCTAGCAAGTCATATAAAGCACTGAAGGCTTCTGGCAAGGATTGCTCTTTGCCCAAGTAATCAAAATAACGAGGCATTGTTGGAACCTCTGTCTTTTCTTTTTCAAGCGTAATCATAGATAGTTGTGCCGAGGCCAATCTTTGTTTTTGATAGAATGAGGGGCCACCGCTCACGCCAAAAAAATAGTCTTCCTCTTCTGGAAACACTTGTGGCCAAAAAGATTCAGCTAGCCAAAATAATTGCTCTGTTACAGTTCCTTTAAACTTAGGAAGTTCGTCTTCAGCCAAGGTCAAACTCGCAACTTCAGCTGCCGTATAAATAGGAAAATTCAAACGATATTGACGATTTTCCCGAATGATTAACTGACAATCAATCATTTCTGATAAAAATTGTTCTAACTTGCCTTCTGTTGCAAAGGCCGCTTTTAATTGTCTTAAAATGATTCTTTCTTCCCGATGTTCATACATAAAAGTAACAAGAGGGAAAAAAAGTGATTGGTTGAGCAAATGATTGTATTGTTTCGTTTGTTGCGGAGAATGATAGTAAATTGCTAAATCATTCATGTTAACGCCCCTTTACTATTGAAGCGCCTAAGCAACAAGGAATTTATCGCGTTGCTTAGGCGCTTACGGTTTTAGTTAAAGACTTCTGTTAATTGTGGTACTACTTGTTTTTTACGAGAAACAACGCCTGGTAAGAACGCACGATTGTTAACTAATGTTACATTGAATGCTGCTTCAATTTTGGCTTGTTCCGCACCAATCGCTAATAATTCAGAATCACTGTCTAGGATATTCGTAATAATTAAGACAAACAAGTCATAATTATTGGCTGCATTTTCTGCGGCCATAGCTGCTTCTAATTCAGCTTGACGATCTAAAACTTCTGCTAAGTCGACGGTATTTACTTGGGCAACGCGAACTGTTTTGCCGTTCATTGGGAAGCTCTTAGCATCTAAATCTAAAAGAACTTCAGCTGATTTATCGCTTAAATTTGTTCCTGCTTTTAATAAGTCAAGACCATAGCCTTCTAAATTGATTTCAGCAATATCAGCTAGGGCGTGCGCTGCATCGATGTCTTCTTGTGTGCAAGTTGGTGATTTAAATAATAATGTATCAGAAATAATCGCTGAGACCATCATACCAGCAATTTGAGCTGGAATTGTCACGTTATTTTCTTTAAACATTTTATAGATGATTGTACTGGTACACCCTACTGGTTCTGCACGATAATACAATGGATCTGCTGTTTCGAAGTTGGCAATCCGGTGATGATCCACTACTGCTAAAATGTTTACTTCAGCGATATCTGAAATGCTTTGTTGGAATTCGTTATGATCCACTAACATGACTTGGTTTGTTTCGCTAGCTGCTTCAGTGACAACACGTGGTGCTTCAATATTGAAGTAATCTAAGGCATATTGAGTTTCTTCACTTGGTGTTCCTAAAGCGACAGCTTCTGTCTCTTTTCCTAATTCTTTTTGTAAGTAAGCAAAACTAATTGCTGCTCCGATAGCATCTGTATCAGGATTTTGGTGTCCAAAAACTAAAATTTTTGACATAATACACACTCCTTGGTTTTGATTCACTCTTAATGATAACAAAAAATAGAAAAGAAACAACAAAAAAATTGTCTTCTTTTCTATTTTTTCGTCTGTTAACGTGCTAGATAACCTTGATAGTCCTCGACATGTAGTAGTTTTTTCGCATTTTCAACACGGTCATTTTTAGGAGGCTCAATTCCTTCTAATGGATAAGGAATACCTAGTTCTTCCCATTTGTACTTGCCCATCGTATGGTAAGGAAGCACTTCAACTTTATCTACATTGTTTAATGTTTTTATGAAGGCATCCAGACGGATTAAATATTCGTCGTAATCACTACGTTGAGGCACCAATACGTGGCGAATCCAAACAGGTTTGTCAATTTCAGATAAATAGGTAGCCATCTCTAAAATATTATCATTTGATTGCGTTGTTAACAGTTTATGCTGCTCGTTATCAATATGTTTGATGTCGAATAAGAGTAAATCTGTGTACTTCATCAATTCATCAAATTGACTAATGAAGGGTTCTTCCCGAGTAAAAGGTTTGCCACACGTATCTAAGGTGGTATGAATGCCTTGTGCTTTGGCTTTTTTAAATAAATCGATTAAAAAGTCCATTTGCAATAGCGGCTCACCACCACTGACAGTGATACCACCCTTTTCGCCCCAATAAGAGCGAAAACGTAATGCTTCCTCTAATACTTCGTCAGTCGTCACCACACGACCACCGGAACCAATTTTCCAAGTATCTGGATTATGACAGAATTGACATCTCATGCGACACCCTTGTGTAAATACAATAAAACGGACACCTGGGCCATCAACGGTACCAAAATTTTCTGTTGAATGAATTCTACCTGTAACTGGTGTTGTCATAATGATCCCTCTTCTTTCAAACGAAAAGGATGACACGTTAAATGTCACCCTTTCAGTTAAATAATGTAAATGTTTTTTATAGTCTGTCGTGTGAAGTTCTTGAAATAACGTCTGCTTGTTGTTCAGGAGTTAAGTCACGGAATTTCACGGCATATCCAGATACACGGATAGTTAAGTTTGGATATTTTTCTGGATGTGCTTGTGCATCTAATAATAATTCGTTTGTAAATACGTTTACGTTTAAGTGGTAACCACCTTTATCGAAGTAGCCATCTAATACGTTACGTAAGTTGTTAATTCTTGTGTCGTCGTCTTTACCTAAACCATTAGGGTTGATGGTTTGTGTATTAGAAATACCATCTAAAGCGATTGTATATTCTAAACGAGCTGTTGAGTTTAATGAAGCTAACAAGCCATTTTTCTCACCTAAGAATTTACCGTCTTGATAACTTGGGTTCGCACCTGGTGCAAGAGGTTTGCCGGCACGACGTCCGTCAGGCGTGTTCCCTGTTGCTTTACCATAAACAACGTTTGAAGTGATTGTTAATAATGAAGTCGTTGGTTTAGAGTTACGGTATGTGTGTTGACGTTTAATTTGTGTCATAAAGTAATCTAAAATCCAGTTAGCCATTGCATCGGCTTCTTCGTTATCATTTCCGTATGTTGGGAATTCTTTTGTTGGTACATAATCAATTGCCATACCATCTTCGTCACGGATTACTTCTACTTCACCGTGTTTAATTGCCATGATACTATCAGTCGCATGAGAGATTCCGGCAATACCAGTTGCGAATGTCCGTTGTAAATCAGTATCCATTAAAGCTAATTGTGGTGCTTCATATGCATATTTATCATGCATGTAATGAATAATGTTTAATGTGTTAACGTACAATTCAGCTAACCAGTCTAAGATGTCTTTATAGCGTTCCATGAATTCGTGGTAATCTAATTTGTCACCAGTCATTGGACGATATTTTGGTGCTACTTGCATTTTAGTTTTTTCATCGACCCCGCCGTTAATTGCATAAAGAACAGCTTTCGCTAAGTTCGCACGAGCGCCGAAGAATTGCATATCTTTACCCATAACTGTTGCAGAAACACAACATGCGATTGCGCAGTCGTCAGAACCCCAGTTTTCACGTAATAAGTCATCGTTTTCAAATTGGATAGATGAGCTTTCTTTCGCGATTTTAGCTGCATATGTTCTGAAGCCTTCTGGTAAGTGAGAAGAATACAATACAGTTAAGTTCGGTTCTGGAGATGGTCCCATGTTTGTTAAGGTGTGTAAGATACGGAAGTCATTTTTGGTAACTAATGAACGACCGTCAATACCCATACCAGCAATAGATAATGTTGCCCAAATTGGATAACCAGAGAATAATTGGTTGTATTCTGGTGTCCGTGCAAATTTAACCATACGTAATTTCATGATTAAATGGTCAATCATTTCTTGTGCTTCAAATTCAGTGATTAAACCAGCTTCTAAGTCACGTTGGATATAGATGTCTAAGAATGCTGAGATACGACCAATTGACATTGCCGCACCATTTTGAGATTTAATGGCACCTAGGTAACCAAAGTATAACCATTGGATTGCTTCTTGCGCATTTGCAGCAGGACGAGAAATATCGAAACCATAAGAAGCAGCCATTTGTTTTAAGTCATTTAACGCACGGTATTGTTCAGAAATTTCTTCACGTAAGCGAATAACATCGTCTGTCATTTCTTTGTTACCAGTGTTATCATGATCTTTTTTCTTTTGTTCCATTAAGTAGTCGATACCATATAATGCGATACGACGATAGTCACCGATAATACGGCCACGGCCATAAGCATCTGGAAGACCAGTAATGATTTTGTTTTTACGTGCTAAACGCATTTCAGCTGTGTAGGCATCAAAAACACCTTGGTTATGTGTTTTTCTGTATTCTGTGAAGATTTTTGTCATTTCTTCGTTAGTTTCATAACCATTTGAAACTAAGGCATTGTTCGCCATTTTAATACCACCGAATGGCATAAATGCTTGTTTTAATGGTACATCTGTTTGTAAACCGACAATTTTTTCTTCTTCTTTAATTAAGTAACCAGGTTCATGTGACGTAATAGTTGCTGGGATATCGCTATCCATGTCATAAACGCCATTTTTTTCATGTTGGATTTCAAATAATTCTTGTAGTTTTGTCCATAATTTGTCAGTGCTTGGAGCGATTGGTTCTAAGAAACTGTCGTCGCCTTTGTACTCTGTGTAGTTGTTTTGAATAAAATCACGAGTGTCAACGCTTGTTCTCCATTTGTCGCCTTTAAAGCCTTCCCATTGTTTCATGAAGTGTTTGCCTCCTTAGTTAACTGCTACTTGATTGTATGTAACAGCTTTATGTGATTAGTATAACACATAACCTTTTAGATGCAAGCGTTTTTTTATTATTTATTGCACTTTCTTAATAAATAAATGGGGAGCGAAGATTCTAAACGCTGATATATAAACATTTATACTTGTGAAAATAAGAACGATTTATAGTTGTTATCACTTGTGAAAAATGTACTTCTGTATTAAAAACAGCAGCCATCTGTATTAATACAGATGGCTGCTGTCGAGATATTTATAACACAGTTTAGTTTGTTTGCTCTTCTTCAATCACTGCAGAATGCATCTCGTGGACTTCCATTACTTGGCCATCTTTTTGTTCATCGATGACAAAGGAACCGTTGGATGTTCGTTCACTGATTGGATAGTTTTTCGACTGAATAACTTCTTGTGTGCCTTTTTGCGTAGTAACTAATAAATCTAAATCGGTACTTTCAGACATAAAGACAACACGATGTGGATTTTTCTTCAATTCCCGTAAGACCATTAATCCACGTTTTGCTCGTCCTAATTGTGTTAATTCTTGGGCTAACATACGTTTAACACCGCCACGTTGGGTAACGATGACAATTGGTGTATCCCCTTCAGAATGAACCAGTAAACCATTAACGACATAATCGTCTTCTTTGAGGTTCATTGATTTAACTCCAGCCGCTTTACTACCCACGACTGGTACTTCATATAATGGATAACGTAAGCCAAAACCGCGATTGCTAACGAGGAAAACATCCAATAAGTCTTGATCATTTGTTAAATAAACATTGGTAATTTCATCTTGGTCTGATTTTAATTTCATACAAGATGTCGGGCGGCTCTTATAAGTGCGCCAAGGCTCAAAATCAGCCATTTTGGTTTGTTTAATCATGCCAGCTTTTGTAATGAAAACAAAGGTTTTTGTCGGACTTAACTCTTTATAAGGATATACAGCAATAATCGATTCATCGATAGCAAGATTTAAAATGGTTTGAGAAATATGTTCGCCAATTTCTTTCCAGCGTAAATCTGGCAACTCATGGACGGGGCGATAGATCATATTTCCTTTATTTGTTACTAGTAAAAGATGATCTAATGTATTGACTTCGCCAGCATATAGTAAAAAGTCGCCTTCTTTCATGCCGATTTCTTCTGGTTTTGATGCTGTATAAGAACGAATACTACTCCGTTTGATATAGCCTTCGTGCGTCACGGTTACGACCACGTCTTCCTGTGCAACTAACACGGCTGTTTCAATCTTGATTTCTTGGATTTCCTCTTCAATTTGAGTTAAGCGAGGATTGCCATATTGCTTTTTAACTTCGCGAAGTTCTTTTTTCATGACTGAGAATAGTTCTTTTTCATTGTTTAAAATGTTCAATAACTCAGCAATTTGTTGCTCTAAAGTTTTTGCTTCTTCTTGTAAATCAGTAATATCCGTATTGGTTAAACGGTATAGCTGTAAAGTAACGATTGCTTCAGCTTGTTCTTCAGTAAACGCATAGTCGGATACTAAGTTCTTCTTCGCATCTTTTTTATCTTTACTGCCACGGATTGTTGCAATCACTTTATCTAAGATAGACAATGCTTTAATTAAACCAGCAACAATGTGCTCACGTTTGCGAGCTTTGTCCAACTCAAATTGACAACGATTAATGATAACTGATTTGCGGTGCGTAATGTAACTTTCTAAAATCCGTTTAAGGCCCACTTGTTGCGGGGTCATGTTGTCAATCGCAACCATATTAAAATTATAGTTAATCTGTAATTCAGTATTTTTAAATAGATAATTTAAAATACCTTCTGCATTGACATCTTTTTTTAGTTCAACAACAATTTGCAAGCCAGTTCTGTCACTTTCGTCACGAACTTCGGCAATGCCGTCTACTTTTTTATTTAAACGGATTTCATCCATCTTCTTCACTAGCGTTGCTTTATTGACTTCATAAGGAATTTCAGAAATGACAATTTGTTGTTTGCCGCCTTTTAAGGGCTCAATCTTTGTCTTCGCACGTAAAATTACTTTACCACGGCCGGTTTCGTAGGCTTTTTTAATTTCTGCTTTTCCTTGTAAGATCCCACCTGTTGGAAAATCTGGTCCTGGAATGTATTCCATTAATTTCTCTAAACTTGCATTAGGATGATCAATTAAATACACGGTCCCATCAATAATTTCCGCTAAATTATGTGTAGGAATTTCTGTTGCATAACCTGCTGAAATCCCCGTTGAGCCATTTACCAATAAATTAGGATATTTGGCTGGTAAAACAGTGGGTTCTTTTTCTGTATCGTCAAAATTCCAGACGAAATCGACGGTATTTTTGTCGATATCTTTTAACAACTCACCACTTAACTGTGATAAACGAGCTTCTGTATAACGCATCGCCGCTGGCGGGTCGCCATCCATACTTCCGTTGTTTCCGTGCATTTCAATTAGTACTTCCCGTAATTTCCAGTCTTGACTTAGACGGACCATCGCTTCATAAATACTACTGTCGCCATGGGGATGATAATTCCCCATAATGTTTCCGACAGATTTTGCTGATTTACGAAAGCCTTTATCAAAGGTATTGCCATCTTTATTCATTGAAAAGAGAATGCGGCGTTGTACTGGTTTTAGCCCATCTCGAATATCTGGTAGGGCCCGTTCTTGAATGATGTATTTGGAATATCTTCCAAAACGATCGCCCATTACTTCTTCAAGGGTTAATTCTTGAACTTCTTGGCGTTTTTCCAAAATTGTCACTCCCTACTCTATGTCAAACAAACTGATTTCAGTGTCATCGGTTTGTTCTGCTTCTTTTGTTTTTTCCGCATCTAAAAGACTTTCTCCTGTTGGTGCAGAAGTGTCTTCTTCTGAACGATCTAAAATACTGCCATCTTCTTCCAATGTAAATTGAACATGTTGTTCAATCCATTTTCGACGAGGTTCGACTTTGTCGCCCATTAATGTGGTCACACGGCGTTCTGCTTGAGCTGCATCATCAATCCGAACACGAATTAAGGTTCTAGTTTCAGGATCCATCGTTGTTTCCCAAAGTTGTTCTGCATTCATTTCACCCAAACCTTTATAGCGTTGGAGCATATAGCCTTTACCAACTTTATCAATCACTTCTGCCAATTCACCATCGGTCCAAGCATACTCAATGACTGATTTTTTTCCAGTTCCTTTAGAGACTTTATAAAGAGGTGGTAAGGCAATATAGACTTTGCCGGCTTCAATTAATGGTTTCATATAACGATAGAAGAACGTTAATAGCAACACTTGAATATGGGCACCATCGGTATCCGCATCGGTCATGATGATGATTTTATCATAATTACAATCTTCAATTGAAAATTCAGGACCGACGCCTGCGCCAATTGTATAGATCATAGTATTGATTTCTTCGTTTTTCAAGATGTCTTGCATTTTCGCTTTTTCCGTATTAATGACTTTTCCTCGTAGCGGTAAAATGGCTTGAAATTTCCGGTCGCGTCCTTGTTTTGCTGAGCCACCGGCCGAGTCTCCTTCGACAAGATATAGTTCATTTTTCTTAGGATTTCTAGATTGAGCCGGTGTTAATTTTCCAGAAAGTAACGATTCGCCTTTTTTCCGTTTTTTACCGTTCCGGCTTTCTTCACGGGCTTTGCGAGCCGCTTCACGGGCTTCACGGGCTTTAATCGCTTTCCGAATTAATGATTGACTCATTTCACTGTTTTCTTGTAAATAGAAGCCCATTTGTTCGCCTACGACGTTATCGACAACGGTTCTTGCTAAAGGTGTACCTAATTTCCCTTTGGTTTGGCCCTCGAACTGTAGTAAGTTTTCTGGTACTCGAATAGAAAGGACGGCTGCTAAGCCTTCACGGAAGTCGCTACCTTCTAAATTTTTATCTTTTTCTTTTAATAGTCCTACTTTACGTGCATATTCATTGTACGCCTTTGTCATTGACGTTTTCATACCGACTTCGTGGGTACCTCCATCTTTTGTGCGGACATTGTTAACGAAAGATAAAACATTTTCAGAATAGCCATCGTTGTATTGATAGGCTAATTCAACTTCAATACCTTCTTTGGCTCCTGAAAAATAAACAACGGGTGTTAATGTATCTTTTTCTTCATTTAGATAGGCAACAAATTCTTTAATGCCTTCTTCGTAGTGAAAGACTTCTTCTTTGGGTTCTTCCCCACGTTCATCTGTTAAAGTAATTTTGACGCCTTTTAATAAGAAAGCTGATTCTCTCAAACGTTCTGCTAAAATTTCGTAAGAAAAATTTGTCGTAGAGAAAATAGTGTCGTCAGGTAAAAAAGTAACAGAGGTACCGTTGCGTTTTTTTGTTTTGCCGATTTTTTTTAAGGTACCAACTGGTTTACCGCCGTCCTCAAATCGTTCCATGTATTCTACGCCATCACGAACAATATGAACTTCTAACCACTTAGATAAGGCATTAACAACACTGGCACCCACCCCATGGAGTCCGCCTGAAGTTTTATAGCCACCTTGGCCAAACTTACCACCCGCATGTAAGACAGTAAAAATGACTTCTACTGTTGGGATACCAGAAGCATGCATCCCTGTTGGCATTCCGCGGCCAGAGTCTGCAACACAAATACTATTATCTTTTTGGATGGTTACGTTGATTTCATTCCCGTAGCCAGATAACGCTTCATCGACTGCGTTATCGACAATTTCATAGACTAAGTGATGGAGTCCACGGCTATCGGTTGAACCGATATACATACCAGGTCTTTTCCTCACTGCTTCCAATCCTTCTAGGACTTGGATAGAGGCATCATTGTACTCATTGTTAATTTTTTTAGCCAAAGAAAAAACTCCTTATACTTAGATTCTCGTTTAGTTAATAAGCGTACATTAACTATTTCTTAAAGAATTAGAAGAAGAGTGAGCCGGTTTCTTGCGTTTTCCGTTCGCTCCTTCTAAAACCATCATTACAATAATACTCTATCTGGGTCAAAAAAAAAAGAGCTTTCCGTTCAGGACGCTCTTTCTTTATAAAATTACACGTGTTTATTCAGCATCTGCCATTTTTGCCAATTCAATTTTAATACAACGGTTCATAATAACTTGCCGACCTTCATTTAATAACAAGTTCGCTGCCTCTTCGTTTTCCAAACCTAGTTGGGCCCAAAAGACAGGCGCTTCTGTTTTCAATGTTTCTGCGGCCACTTCTGGCAAAAATTCACTCCGCCGAAAGACGTCAACAATATCAATCTTTTCAGGAATCTCTGTTAATGTCCCATAAACCGTTTCGCCAAGCACCGTTTCGCCTTTTAAAACTGGATTGACAGGTAACACACGATAGCCATGTTGCTGTAAAATTTCCGCAATTTTGTAACTCGTGCGGTCGGGCTTGTTACTCAAACCAACCACCGCAATATTTTTTGCTTGTTTTAAAATATCAAAAATTTGATTTTGACTTGGATTCTCAAATGTCATTCACTCAACCCCTTTTTTTCGTTCTTATTTATTATAACGCTGAGTAAAGGGTTTTGGCAAAATTATTCTCTGAATACCGACAAAATAATTATTGGCTTTGCCAATCTGCTGGATAGGTCACGTAGACAAAGCGGGCATCACCCGTCACTGAAAATTGAATTTTGCTACTTTTCGGGATTAAAATAATTTCGCCGGCTGTTGCAGAAATTTTACGTCCGTCAATCAGTATATCTAATTGTCCTGAAATAATATAATCAATTTCATCGTATTCTAGCGTCCAGTCGAAGGTGGTATCTTTCATCACCATTAAACCGCAACCAAGGCGCGGGCTTTCTTCTAAAGAAAACAGATCTTTTGTGTAGACAATGTCCGCTGGGTTGCCTGTATCTAAGCGATCGTCTTCTGTTACGTCAATTTCGGGTAATTTGATGGACATAATTCCACTGGGATCCACTTGTTTAGTCGGCATTAATTTTTCTGTAACAATTTGTCGAACAAGCGTTTCAATCATTTCACGATTTAATTCTGTCATATTTACACCTCATTATTTCACTTCTGTTTCGGGTTTCCCTAGCATTCGATTTGCCATAAAGATAGCCACAAAAATGGCGGTAATCCCTCCAACTAATTTTCCAACAATCATTGGAAAAATCATTTCTTTTGCTACGCCTGCAGTAAAACCAAGGTGATCACCTAAAACGAAAGAAGCCGAAACAGCAAAAGCGATATTAATAATTTTTCCTCGATTATCCATGTCTTTTAACATTTGGAACATGGGAATATTGTTAGCTAATGTAGCAACCATTCCTGCAGCCGCTACTTCATTCATTCCTAAAACTTTTCCTAGTTTCATCAATGGTTTATTAAAGACTTTCGTAATCACAGCTACTAAACAGAAAGCGCCAGCTAAAGTTAAAGCAATCCCGCCAACGACTTCAATACCTTCAGTAACTGGTGCAATACCAGGAATCACTGTAATTCCTAATAATAGTTGAATCGCCCCCACAACTAAACCAAAGATAGCGACAATCACTACGCCTTGACCAAAAATTTGGAAGCCTTTAATCATGCCATTTGGCGCTAACCACAAACCTAAAATAATTAAAGCGGCAACAATAATAATTGGAATTAAGTTAGGAACAATCAATGACAATGGCATGCCAGCTGTTAAACCACCTGCTAATAAACCAAAAGGAATTGTAATAATCCCGCTCAAAACACCCGTTGCTAAGAATTGTTGGTCGTCTTTTTGGATAATGCCCAGCGCTACTGGAATTGTAAAGACTAACGTTGGTCCCATCATTGCACCTAAGATTGCCCCCGCAAATAAACCAGCTTGTGGATCATTGGCTAATTGTTGTGCTAACGCAAAGCCGCCCATATCATTAGCCAATAAGGTTGTGGCAAACATTGCTGGATCAGCACCTAGTAATTCATAGACAGGAACGACAATCGGACTTAAAAGATTGGCTAAGACAGGCGCTAAAGTGATAATCCCTACCATAGAAAGCGCTAGAGAACCCATAGCCATAATCCCTTCCTCAAATTGCTCCCCTAAACCTAGTTTGTTGCCAATACATTTATCGATTCCTCCAATAATCATGAAAAGAACCATAATATACATAATAATTTCATTAATGCTCATGTCTCGTCCTCCCTATTCTTCCTCTGTAGAATCAATGACACCAACAATCATTGCATCAATTGGGACATTCGGATCTTCTGCCGAAATACGGGCAGCATTGCCTTGACTAATTAACACTTTGTCCCCGACACCAGCTCCAGCGTTGTCAGCAGCAATTAAAAATCCTTGCTTTTCGTCCTCTTGATTCAAAATATCAACCATCATAAATTTCCAGCCATTTAATTTTTCATCTTTTCTTGTTGACCAAAGGCTACCAGTCACTTTTCCTAAAAGCATCGTTTTTCCTCCTTACGTCAGCAATTGATGTTTCCTAGCATAATCTTTCGCTAACGGGGTTAAATAGGCATTTTTACTTAAAGAAACACCTGCTTCTGTCATTCTTATCAATTGTTTTTCAGTAATGTAGGTTCGTTTGGTCTCCGCCAAAGAACGAAATTGTTTTTGACAGGCCGCCTGAAACATAGCATAATTTTCTGAATCATGATAAAAAATCAGCCCAAACTGTTGGCACATGTCCACGTTTTCCTGAATCGTTTGTTTCAAACGATACTTCAATCGTGAATTTTTAATCACTGAAGGTATTGGGGTTAAAACCAATACCGGCTTACCTTCAAATAAGAATGCTAAGATGTTTTTGACTAATTCATCCGTTTCCTGTAAATGCGCAATCGCATTTACTTGGGAAATCGTTAGCCTCTTTACAACCAAGCCTCGTGCTAGCTTCTGCTCCTTGGTTACCCAATTTACATCAGGAAAACGAACAAACATTTCTTCAGGAAATGCTTCTTTTGCTTCTGCTAAAGCCACTGAATAAGACGACGACAGCAATTGTTGACAAATTCGATCAGTAATCTGTTGAATCAAATTTTCCATTTCAGAAACGTTCATTGTCCTTCCTCCTTTTACTTAAGAATATAGCCACGAGCTCCTTTGGTTAAGCCGCAAGCGTTGGCTTCATCGTAGTCAATATGCATGTACGTTGCAAATCGCGGACTGATTCGCACAACTACATCATCAAAGATTAACGGACGTGTGCCTTCCACTTTGACTTGCACAATTTGGCTATTGCTTACTTTATTTTTCAAGGCGTCTTCGGGTGTCATGTGAATATGACGTTTGGCAACAATTAAGCCGTGACTTAATGTCACAACTGCTGATCCGTTCATCAGCGTGACACCTGGTGTCCCTTCTGTCTTGCCACTCTCTCTAACTGGGGCGTTAATTCCTAAAATACGTGTATCCGTCATAGAAACTTCAACTTGTGATTCGCTACGTTCAGGGCCTAAAATAACCACATTTTGAAAAAGTCCTTTAGGTCCAGCAACCGTAATTCGTTCTTTACAAACGAACTGTCCAGGTTGTGATAAATCTTTCACTTTTGTTAGTTGATATCCTGGTCCAAATAATGCATCAATCTCTTGACGAGACAAATGAACATGTCGGCCAGAAGCTTCAACTTCAAAAGTATTTTGTTGTTGTTGCTGAATTCGTTTAACAACTTCTTCAACAATTTCATTCATTGAATCCAATTTGTTCATCTCCTAGTTTCGTGATATTTCAGCCATGGTGCTAATTAATTCTGCAGCCCAAGATTGAAAAAGGCCGAACAGTTGTGATTCTCCTTTTAACTGGAGAATAATTTTATCTAGTTGTAATTGAATTTCTTTTGAGGAATAGCGCCATTGTCTCTGTTGGTTAGTTAGAATAGTTACCTTTGATTCCAAAATGACTGGCTCCATTACAAGCGACTGTTCTAAAATAAATTTCTCTAACCACAGTTGTTGTTGTTCGAAATATAACCAACCTTCTGTTGATAACGCTTCATTCGTTAAGAAAGGCAAATACAATAGATGGCTTAAGTGCCGAATCTCATAAATTGTTTCTTTTGATAAATGTTCTTGTTTTTGTTTTTGTGAGGAGGCCTTCACTGAATGAACCTCAGAAAGCAATGGGTTTGTTGAAGAGAAGCTGCTATTAATCCGATGCTCGCGTAGATAGCTTTTGGCGGCTGGCGTCAGAAAACTGCCTACAGGAAACACAAAATCCGTGCCATCTTCTAGTTCTTTTTTAAGCCTTTTGTTGCGAAGCATATCTTCTGTAATAACTGTCATAACACCCCTCCTCAATGAAAGTTTAGGACAGAAGTAATGAACCTACCTCTGCCCCAAAAAATCAAAATTATAATTCAGTTGTTGCGTGAGGTAAAATAGCGTCTACTTCTGTATGTGGACGTGGAATTACATGGACAGATAATAATTCGCCAACACGTTCTGCTGCGGCAGCACCAGCATCTGTTGCTGCTTTTACAGCACCAACGTCACCGCGAACCATTACTGTAACTAAACCGCCACCGACTTGTTCTTTTCCAATTAAAGTAACGTTTGCCGCTTTCACCATTGCATCGGCTGCTTCAACAGCACCTACTAAACCACGAGTTTCGATCATTCCTAAAGCATTTGTACTTGACATTATAATTTCCTCCTAAGATGTATGTTTTATTTTTAAAAATTTGGGACAATTAGCAATTTGACTTAGGTCCCAAACCCTAAATCCAATAATTCATTTGTTTTACTCTTACTCGCTCGTTTCTTGTTAGTTTAAGCGAGCTAAAACTTGAGCCACCACGGCATTTACTAGTTCTTCTTGATTGGTTGTTTCGCAAGAAGTAGCCACAGATGTGGTTGATGTTTGACCAAATTCTTGACGAATCTCTTCTAAATCACGCACGCCATAAGCAACACGACGTAAATTGAACAGATTTTCAACTCCAATATTATCAGAAGTTGAGCTGCCACCAACTGCGCCACAGCCAAGTGTTAATGCTGGCACTAAGTTAGTTGAAGCACCAATTCCGCCAAGTGTACCAGAGGTGTTAACAAGCAAACGAGAGACGGGTTTTCTTAAGCCAAATTCACGAATGACTTCTTTGTTTTCTGTGTGAATGCCCATCGTATGACCCGCACCTTCACCTTTCAAAATTTCAATTGATAACGCGCAAGCTGCTTCCCAGTTTTCAACTGTATAGAAAGCAATAATCGGCGCCAATTTTTCTCTTGAAAATGGATATTTCAAGCCTACATGTGTTTCTTCGGCAACAATTAAGCGGCGATCTTTTGGAATAGATAAACCAACTAATGAAGCAATATGTTGAACGGAACGTCCTACGATTTGCGGGTTCATTGTACCGTTTGGTCGTAAAATAAATTTAGCTAATTTGTCGGCTTCGGCTGGACTTAAGAAATACGCGCCCTGCTTAATTAACTCTTCTTTGACCGCTTCACGGTTGACAGTTTCAACAATAATTGATTGTTCCGATGCACAAATTGTACCGTTATCGAAAGTTTTTGAATCCATTATCTGTTTCACTGCATGAGGAACATTTGCGCTTCGTTCGATGTAGGCTGGTCCATTACCAGGCCCAACACCGATTGCTGGTGTTCCAGAAGAGTACGCTGCTTTAACCATTGCGTTTCCACCAGTAGCTAAAATTAAATTTGTTTCTTTATTTTTCATTAATTCGTTGGTCGCTTGCATAGTTGGCGTTTTGATGACCGAGACACAACCTTCTGGTGCCCCTGCAGCAATAGCCGCTTTTTGGATAATTTCTACTGTTTCAATAATCGATTTCAACGCATTGGGATGTGGTGAAAAAACAATGCTGTTGGCAGCTTTTAATGAAATTAATGCTTTGTAAATGACTGTTGATGTCGGGTTGGTAGAAGGAATTAATCCTGCAATTACACCAACTGGGACAGCAATTTCAGTGACTTTTTTGGCAGCATCATCATTGATCACACCAACTGTAGGTTTGTCCTTCATTTCGTCATATACTACTTTTGAAGCGAAAGCATTTTTGATGATTTTATCTTCATAGATACCAAATCCTGTTTCTTCATTGGCCATTTTCGCTAACTTTTCTCGTTGGTTAAACGTAGCCTCTGAAACTGCTTGGACAATCGCATCGATTTGTTTTTGCGAAAATGTTGCTAATACTTGCTGTGCCTCTTTGGCTTTTCTGATTAAATTTCTTGTTTCTTGGATGGAACGTAAGTCTTTATCTACTAATTCCACTCGTCTTCACTTCTTTCTATTTCAGCCATGATTGCTTGAATTAAAGCTTCTTTATTGGCAAATTTAATCTCACTTTTCTTTAAACTACTTAGGTTCATTTTGTAGGCTTGTTTGCGTAAATCAACCACGCGTTGTGTTTCTAATTTTTGGCGTGTGCCAGTGTGTTCTTCCAAGTCTGGTGTTTCAATCTCTTCTTCAATTACTTCTATTTGTTCCATCGGTTCAGGTGCTGACTTGGGTTCTGGATCTGATAAAATCACTTCCGTTTGAGCATCAACCCGTGAGATCACATGATGAGCAATTAAACAATTTAATTCTTTAGCTACTTCCGTGCCTACTTCAACGGCAGCTTGAACCGCGGCAACGTCACCAATCAGTTCCACAGTTGTTAAACCGCCATTAATAATTTCAGCTTTTAACAAAGTAACGTCGGCGGCTTTTAATGCCGCATCGGCCACACTAATGGCACCTAAAAACCCTTTGACTTCGACCATTCCTAATGCTTTCATTCAGGTCACATCCTTAATAACTCAACGGATTGTCAGCGATATTTTGAATGACTTGTTCAAACGCACTGCAAGCAGCTTTACATGCAGATTGACTACCTGTCAATAAGGCGCCGCCAAAGTTCGTTTCAGAAGGTGGGCCATAAAAGACACCCATTTGAACATCGGCAGCTTTCATTGCTGCATCTAAGCCAACCATTGCTTCTAGCGGTGGAGCAATCAGATAAGCAATCGCTTCACCTTCAGGAATATTCGCTTGTTCAGATAAAAAGCTACCCGTTCTTGACACTACATGCGCAAAATAAACAATACTGTCATCTTCGTTAGCACTATAGAAGCTGGCTTCTTCTTCAATGACTTGCGTAATGACACTCAAGCCACTATTGATTTCGGCAGGACTCGGACCAGCAATAATGCCAATCACTTCACCGGCTAATTTGGTTGAAGCATTTGCTGCGCCAGCATACATACTTTTACCGTAAACTACAGTAACATCGGCGGCTTTAGTTGCTTCATCTAATGCAACATAAGTGACATCATCACAATCGGAAGTAACAATTCCTAATGAGCGATGTTCTGGTTTCAATGATAATTCTTTTGCTAATGCCGGATCGACATTGGGAATGACTTTCATACTTAGGACATTTGCACCTAGACGATCATTTTTCATGAGAAATCCTCCTTTATTCAGCTTCTTTTAAATCAATACCAGATTTTTTCTTGTCTAACATTTTTTTAATAATTTCGGCAATGTAGGCGCCTGCTTCAACAGCCGGTGTCCCACCTTTGTGAATATTTGAAATAACTGTCCGCCGTGCTTCTGGCATACCGACAGTTGGTTTGTAAGCAATGTAGGCACTCATAGATTCAGCTGTTACTAAACCAGGACGTTCGCCAACTAGCAAACAAACAACATCAGCGTCAGTGATTTCACCAATTTTATCCATTGCTGGCACGCGACAATATTTAACAAAAACAACATTGTCGAAATCTAAGTTGTACATGTTTAATCCTTGTTTAATTGCTGGTAGGACTTCTTTAATATTCGCTTCGATAGCTGCTGAACTAAGGCCATCCCCTACGACCATTTGGATTTTGGCTTTTGGTGTCGTATTTTTTCGAATGATTTCACTATTTTCTTCATCAAATTGACGACCATAATCTGGACGTGTTAAATATTCATCTTTACTGTTACAGATTGTTTTTGTAGAAATAAAATTCATTTCTTTTACCAAGTCTTCACTTACGTCTGAAAAGACCGCATCTTGTGCTGCCGCATGGTCCGCTCGGAAACGTAATGTTGAACTAGTCATATAACGCGTCCCTACACGACCAACGCCTAAACGAGCTGGCGAGAAAGCTTTCATTTTTAATAGTGCTTCAGGATCTACGGCATTTTTCAATAGTAATTGTTTACGTAAATCTACTTCAGTAATGTCAGGAATTAGGCCTTCTTCAATTTCTGTCGTTTCAGTGACGTGTGTTGTGACTGGTTTTTCTTCAGCAGTCACAGTGGCAGTCGAAACCGCTTGATTGTCAGCGACCATTTCTGTTAAAATTCCGGCAATCATTTCTTTTAATTCTTTTTCGTTCATTTGTATTCTCACCTCGTTTATTTAATAAATACAGATGCATCGCCAGCGCGACTTGTTAATTTTCCGTTTTCCATTAAGCCCATTTTTTCCATCCATTCTTCAAATTCTTTAATTGGACGTAAGCCTAATGTTTCACGAATCGTCGCAGTTTCATGGAACCCAGTTGTTTGATAATTTAACATGACATCATCGCCATGAGGAATCCCCATGATATACGTACAACCAGCTGTTGCTAATAACATTGCTAAGTTTTCCATATCATTTTGATCAGCTTTCATATGGTTGGTGTAGCAGACATCACAGCCCATTGAAATTCCAGTTAATTTGCCCATGAAATGATCTTCTAAACCAGCGCGGATGACTTGTTTTGAATCGTAAAGATATTCTGGTCCAATAAAGCCAACAACGGTATTTACAATATACGGATCAAATTTTTTGGCTAAGCCATAACAACGCGCTTCCATTGTGACTTGGTCTGCGCCAAAGTTCGCTTCAGAAGAAAGTTCTGAGCCTTGACCTGTTTCAAAATACATCACATTAGGACCAGCTGCTTGACCACTGTGAAGTGCTAAATCTTGTGCTTCAGCTAAAATTTCTGCATTTAAACCAAATGCTGTGTTCCCTTTTTCTGAACCAGCGATGGATTGAAAGACTAAGCCAGTTGGCGCGCCTTGACGCATGGCTTCCATTTGTGTCGTTACGTGAGCAAGCACGCAAGTTTGTGTTGGAATTTCCCATTCGCTACGGAACTCTTCAAATTTGTTTAAGATTCGTTTAACACTTTCTGTAGAATCATCAACAGGATTCAAACCAATTAAAGCATCACCGGCGCCATAAGAAAGACCTTCCATAACTGAAGCCATAATGCCATCGACATTATCGGTTGGATGGTTCGGCTGTAAACGATTTGAAAAAGTTCCGGGACGGCCAATCGTTGTGTTGGCGGTTTTTTCAATATTGATTTTTTTTGCGCCAACAATTAGATCCATGTTGGACATTAATTTACAGACAGCAGCAATCATTTCAGAAGTGAGTCCACGGGAAATTCGTTTGATATCAAAATCGGTTGTTTCCGAAGATAAGATAAATTCGCGTAATTCTGCGACTGTCCAATGTTTAATACTTTCAAAAATTCGCATATTGACTTGGTCAATAATAATGCGTGTCACTTCGTCTTCGTCATAATCAACAACGGGATTGTTAAACAAGTCATTTAAGGACAATTCCGATAAAACGACTTTCGCTGCCACGCGTTCTTCGGCTGAATTAGCAGCTACGCCAGCTAACTTGTCGCCAGACTTTTCTTCATTGGCTTTGGCTAAGACTTCTTTAACGGATGTAAATTGATAGACTTTGCCAAATAGTTTGGTTTTTAAAATCATCTTTGTGTCGCTCCTTTTTAATTAAATACTAAGGTCTTAACAATGACTGGAAGGACGGCCCCTTCTGCCACTGGTAAGCCGATATCTACATAATCACCGTTTTCTACTTTGACAGAGTCAAGACAGATAAACGGATAGTCTTTTGGCAGATGGGCACTTAAGGCATGCCCTAAAGCTTTCGCCATGTCTTCATCTACCATAACAATAATGGGAATTTGTTCAGCAACTAAACTAGCTAATCCTTCCACAATCCCTTGACCATAGCGTTGAATATCAGCAAATGTTGGATTGCTCATGCCTCTAATTGCTAGGGCAATCTGGGGTGTTTCTTCAATACGATGCCAATTGAGTTTTTCTTGGATTCGCTGGCCTAGTTCTGTCACAGTAAGGGTTTCATCCTCTTGCGCTAATTTTAGAATTGGGATATTTTTTACCGGCAAAATTTGCTCACGGTAAGCGATCGTGCTTCCGCTAATTTCAGCAGTGTGTGAACCTGCTCCGACGACCGTTGCTCGGATTGTTTCTGCGCTTTCTAAGACTTCTTTTTCCGAAAAAATCAGTGACTTTCTCAAGTATTTCCCTAAAAGTAAGCCGATGTCCCCATATTTAAAGAGATTCGTACTTGTCGTATTTAAGCAATCAGCCACACCACCAGAAAATGTTACAATTGGTAATTCTTCACCTTTTCGTAGTGGATGGTTGGTTACTAATAACTGGTAGAACGGACTTTGTGTCCCCAAGCCAATGCTATTTTCTAACACGGCAACTAATTCCGAAATAATTGGCAGTAAGTTTTGTTCGGTGGCTTGGTCACCAAGGTGCAAGGTTAGCCCTTTTTTATTTATAATTTCTTGAATTTTCGAAGCTATATAGGTGATTTTTTGTTGTTGATCTAATTTAATTAAGCGTCCGCCAATGTCAAAACAAGCCGTGTCAATCACTTCACCATCTTTAAAGACAGCTAAATTTGTCGTTCCACCACCAATATCTAAATTAACCACCGGTCGGCGTTTCGTCTCAGAATAGGTTTGAGCGCCAGCTCCTTTTCCGGCAATGATACTTTCTAAATCGGGACCAGCCGTAGCAACGACAAAATCACCTGCGTAGCCACTAAGTGCTCGTAGCACATTGTTGGCATTGCTTTTTCGAGCAGTTTCACCTGTGATAATTACCGCACCCATTTGAATATCTTGTTTATGAATGCCTGCTTGGCGATATTGCTCCGCTACAAACGCTTTGATAGGTTCTGCATCAATTTCTGATTGGTTAAGTAAGGGTGTAAAGATAATGTCACTTCGGTAAATGACTTTTTTATCAGAAATGCTGATACGTGGTACTGTAAACGCAGAGGCAAAATTTTCAACAGTTAATTCTGACAAGACTAATTGGGTTGTAGACGTCCCTAAATCAATCCCTACGGTTAAAAGTGTTTCCTTCGACATCGCCTGACTCGCCTCCTTTTGCATACAAAAAGGCACTTAAAGAATCGTTAGAAAATTTCTTTCTACTTTTCTTTAAGCGCCTTTGCTTAATCAATGAACAACATCACTGGTGTTCTGTTCGAAATAGAAACAGGTTTTAGTTCCCTGTTTATTGGATTCAATTGTAATTTTTCCTTTTAATTTATCTTTTACGTAGCTTTTGACAATCATCAAACCTAAACTGGTCTCGTTACTTTGATGAACGTCATAGCCTTTACCATTATCTGTAACAGTAATGGTAATCATTTTATTATCTAATGTTCCACTAAGTTTAACAACGCCACTTGTTTGTGGCTCAAATGCGTGATCAAAAATGTTTTGTAATAGTTCGTTGACAACAAGGGAAATGGTAACCATTTGTTCGCTAGAAACCATAATGGCTGGATCAACATCCATCATCATCTCAATGGGTTGTGCGCCTTGAAAAAGATGTCTAAAATTATACATCACTGCTTCCAATGTTTGCCGTAAAGCAACGTCATCTTTGACTTGTTTTGACAGCAATTCATGGGTGGCTGCAATCGCCATAATTCGATTGACACTTTCATGAAGGACTTTCTTTGCTTCGGGGCTTTGCGTTCGCCGTTCTTGAATACGCAATAAGGAAACCACCGATTGCAAGTTATTTTTAACACGATGATGAATTTCACGAATCGCAACAGATTTGGAAATAATTTCCGCTTCTTTTTCTTTAAATTCTGTATTGTCTTGAATAATCATAATCAGTTGTTCTTCTGATGCCAACCACACTTTTCGAACCTTAAAATAATAATTAAGGTAGGTCGTTTTGCTTTCAATTGGTTGATTACTCATTTTATATTTCATTTGATACAACACATATTCAAAAGTTGTATAATCGATGGACAAATTGTCATAGCTCATTCCAATGATATTATCCCGATAACCAAGTTTGCGATAAAGCTCTTGTGCATTGTGATTGGTAATTAATAAGTGACCCGCCGCATCAAAAATCAAAACGGCTTCTGCCAATTGATCAATAAATAATGCGTCGACTTGACTAGTTGATTTCGCTACTTTTGCTAACTGGCAGTTATTTAACTCCTCTTTTTGTAAGTCCGCTTGAATCTCTTCATCTGCCGCAATCTCGACAATAATGACACCAATCGTTCGATGTTCATTGCGAATGGGATAGATATTTTGCTTAATCAAACGATTTTCCTGAGTCACTGCTAACAAACCAATGCTATTTAAGCTAGTTTGCATGGTACGCAGAACACCAGGTTCATTTTTTAATAAAGCTTCCATCCCGACGACATCTCCGCTATATAAAGAAGTTGTCTTCGCAGGCGGCTTATGATAAACGACTAGTGCTTGCTGTGACATTTCCTTATACACATCAATAAAAACATCTGCACTTTGATAGAGTGTCGTCGAAGAAAGATAACGTGCTGTACGTTGTAATTCTTTAATGTCTGATTCTGAAAGATTGGTATATTGGTGACATAATTGCTCTAATCGTTTCATTTATTCATCATCCATTACAATCAATTCTGCAATTTCACTCATACGTGCGCGTTTGTTCATACTTAACGTACGCAACATTTGGTAGGCTTCTTCTTCCGATATATGATTTTCTTTTACAAGAATACCTTTGGCTTTTTCAATAATTTTACGTTCTTCTAATTTTAAACTTAATTTATCGATTTGACTTAGTAACAGCTGCGTTTGTTTGCCTCGTTCAATGCTCATTTCAATTGTAGGTATTAATGATTTTTCATCTAGAGGTTTAACTAAATAACCCAATGCGCCTAATTTTTTAGCCTTGTCCGTATTTTGTACGTCACTGTATGCAGATAAAAAGACAATACTACTGGCTAGTTGGTCTTGAACAATTTTTTTACCTGCTTTTAGACCATCTAAAATTGGCATTTGAATGTCCATTAATACTAGGTCAGGTTGTGTTTTTTTACATACTTCAATTGCTTCAAAACCATCGGCCGCTTCACCGACTACTTCGTACCCTGCTTCTATCACAATATCACGAATATCGAGTCTCGTAATAGGTTCATCATCGACTATTACAATTCGTCCATCCATTTTCTTCACGCCCTTGTCCTTTCAACGCTATGTTCTGGTAATTTTACAAGTTACAGAAAAGTTTAAAATCTGTTGTAAACCTTCAATCACCGCTTGTAAGGCCGCTTCCACTGAGCTTACGTCACCAGAAATGACCACCGATCCAGAAAAACGATCAATAAAACCGATTTGGATATCTCCGCTTTTAGTCGCAATATCAACAGCGATAATTGCCGCTTCGCTCGGAGTGATTGTCAAAATACCTAGTGCATTGCTGGTGCCTTCTGGCAATCCTAATTTTGTATAAATTTCTTTATTAGGACTAGCAATGATGTGCGCTAACGTTACTTGTTTCCCAGGAACATATTCTTGAATCATTCGTTGTTTTTCTTCCAACCAGACTCGCTCCTTTAATTTAGCAAATAAAAAATCCTCAATAAAAAACGTAAAGGTTCCACTTTCGCTTTCTACTAAGGAGCTTCTTTGCTCTTAAATTTTGAAGCACGCCGTTGTGCTACCCACATTATATGTTATCGATTTCATCCTGTCAATCGCTTATAAGATAGAATTTAAAATTTTTGTCACTTCTGCTGCTGTTGGTTGGACAGGATTTGTTTTGGTGCAGCCATCCATCAATGCGCCTTCAGCTATTTTTGGGATCGCAGCTTGGACTTCTTCTTTTGGTAAACCATAATCACTAAAAGTGGCAGGCATGTTTAATTTGTGACGGAGTTGCTTGATTTGTCGAATAAATTGTTGAACACCAATCCGTGCATTGGTTGTCTGTGTATCATTTAGACAATTTGCTAACTGCGCATAACGTTTGGCTGTTGGTTCGTTGGTGACTTTGCCATTCGCTAAGCCACTGTTATATGCAATGACTTCAGGTAAGAGCATTGCATTCATTCGTCCATGTGGCACATGTAAACGCGCACCGGCCGCATGAGCAATACCGTGATTCAAGCCTAACGAAGTAACATTAAACGCCATCCCTGCCATACATGAAGCTAAATGCATATTTTCACGAGCTTGTTGGTTGCTACCCTCATTAAAGGCTATTTCTAAATTGTCGAATACCAGGCGAACGACTTTTTCGCACAACGCATCTGAAATCGGATTTGCTTCTGTTGAAACATACGCTTCAATAACATGCGTTAAGACGTCCATTCCTGTATCCGCTGTGATTTTTGGTGGCACACTCATCACTAAATTTGTATCTAAAATCGCAATTTCTGGTTGAATTTCATCCGTTACAAGCGGGATTTTCGTGCCAGTTTCTGCAACCGTAATCACTGAAAAATTCGTAACTTCTGAACCAGTTCCACTAGTTGTAGGAACCGCAATAAACTCAGCAATCTGAGTTTGCAAAGTACGTTTGCCAAAAAATTTCATTGCTTTGGCCGCATCAATAGCGGATCCCCCACCTAAAGCTAATATCGTATCTCCTTGAAATGTTGCTAACTGCTTAATTCCCGCAGCGATTTTATCAATTGGTGGATCGGGGATGATGTCACTAAAAATTTGCCATTCACTTTTTGTTAAATGCTTTGTCACTTCATTCACAAATCCAGAGTCAACCATGAATGGATCTGTGACAATGAAAACACGTTTATCATGAAGTGTTTCCAAATTGGCTAATGCGCCTTCTCCTACCCATAGTTCGGTAGGGAAATGAATTGTTTTCATCTAAATTCCTCCTTAATAAAATACAAAAAGACACTTCAAACAAACGAAAAATCATCTGTCTGAAGCGTCTTTGCTTCCTTATGTATACGCCATTGTACACGAAACCTTATCCATAGAGTACAACGCCTTTAATTAATTGTCAATAAAAAAAGGGAATATAGCAGTACGTCATTGTACCTGAAATCTCCTTCAACATTGAAAGACCAGCC
This sequence comes from Enterococcus sp. LX10, assembly GCF_023539285.1. NCBI lineage: Bacteria > Bacillati > Bacillota > Bacilli > Lactobacillales > Enterococcaceae > Enterococcus > Enterococcus sp. LX10. The sequence goes on from NZ_CP092784.1 coordinate 1,450,090, forward strand.
CAAAATTCCCAAAAGCACTTCCTCGTGCCATTAATTGGATTAATACAAATATCTTGGGCTGGATTTTCAACACAAGCGTTGTTAAGAAACATCCTGTTTTGCCTCGAAACAGCATGCCCAATAATGAAAAAATGAAAAGACCTGACTTAAAAGCAACCTTGCTTCTTCACAGTGGCGGGACCGTGCCAGATTCTCACTGGCTTCCATTCATATTTTTCATAAAATATTCGTTTAATCTATCTGAAATTTACCATAAGTTTTTTAGAAAAGCAACTGTTTACAATCCATCCTCTTTAATTTTATGGAAAACCTTTTCGCTTCGTTCATAAAAAACATCAGGTCGTTGTGCTTGAACATTTAAATAGCGAGCCAACGCATAAAAATAATCTGATAAACGATTGGTAAAAATTAATACCTCTTCGTTAATTTTGGCTGTCCAATTTAAACGAACAATGATGCGTTCTGCGCGCCGTGCAATCGTCCGAGCCACATGAACCATACTGGCTGCTGAGGTTCCGCCAGGTAAAATAAAACGATCAATATCTGGTGATTGTGCAGTGTAGAAATCAATCCGCTGTTCTAGCCAATGGACACTTTCCTTTTGTAATTTAAATGGTCGTTGTGCTTCAATCGGTGTTGACAAATCTGTTCCCGCATCAAAAAGTAAATGTTGTAAAGCTTCTAGTTCTTCTTTAATTTCTTGATTTTCTTGTGGAAGTTGGCTGATAATATAGCCGACCCAAGAATTCAATTCATCAATTGTTCCATAACTTTCAACTCGATCAGAATCCTTAGCGACGGTTGAGCTGCCGACTAATTTCGTCATTCCCTTATCGCCAGTTTTTGTATAAATTTTCATTCTGCTTCATCCTCCTCTAAATAATCTACTAATTCTTGCAAGCCAATTTTTTCAACAGAAGAAATTTCAAAAATTCTTGTTGCACCCGCACTTTTTAATTGTTGCCGAACAATCTCTAACTGCTGAGAATCTTGTGCTAAATCAATCTTGGTTAAAATACCAATGATTTCTTTCGGGAAAATACTACCAAATCCTGGTGAAAAAACTTGTTGTGTTTCTACAGCACTTTGAACCAAACCGATCACATCTGCTTCTGCCGCTGTGACGTTTAATGCATTATAATATTGCCGATGCAAAATAAACTCGCCCGGTGTATCAATCATTTCTGTATGAAATTCCACCGCCTGTGTTTTATCATAAATTAATTCTTTGCCTTGCAGAGCTTGACATAACGTGGTTTTGCCACAACCGATAGCTCCCATTAAAATGATTCGTTTCATCGCTACCTCCATAAAAAAGGAGCCCAAAGCAAGTACCATCACGTACTTAGTCTTGGGCTCCTTTGCCGATTTGTTAAAACACGCCATTGTGTTTCTGATTCTTTGCCTTTATCTTACCTGTTTCCAAAAAACTTGTCAAAGTTATTGAATAGTTTCCCAAACTTTATGTTGTTTCTGAAAATAGGAAACAATATCTGTTTCAAAAATCGTTTGTAAAAATTCTTTTGAAGCCAACGTTTGAAAATCACCTTGCGCGGCCACTTTCCCTTGCTTCATAAACACAATTTTTTCACTTAGCGTTAACGCTAAACGGATATCATGAAACACCCCGATTAACGTTTTCCCTTCTTGCGCACTCCACTCATTTAACTGCTGAATCAATTCTTGTTGATACCGAATATCCAAATGATTATTGGGTTCATCCAATAAAATAATTTCTGGATCTTGTACAAATAATTTAGCCAAAAATACTCGTTGTTGTTGTCCTCCTGAAAGCTGATTGACAACTTTATCTTTTAAAGGCAATAAACCCGTGCGTTCTAAATAATAAAGGACTCGTTCTTTTTCTTGTTTAGAAACAATAGGTAAAAAACGTTGTGCTTGTTGTCGATACGCCCCCATCAAAACTGTTTCGTAAACCGTATAATCAAAAGCAACTGTCGTGAATTGACTCATCATCGCTACTTTCGTTGCCAATTCCTTCCGCTTTTGTCCATGAACTTCTTGACCATCAATTAAAACAGAACCACTATAAGGGACAAGTCCGGCAATCGTTTTTAAAAGTGTCGTTTTACCGCAACCATTTGGACCTAAAATACAAGTTTTACTACCTGTCGGAAAAACGAGGGAAATATCTTTTAAAATGGGGGTTTGTTGGAGCGTTACAGCTGTTTCTTTTAATTCAATCATGCAGCAACGCCCCTTTTTTTAAAGTAAATATACAAGAAGAATGGCGCTCCAATCAAGGCTGTTACGGCCCCGATGGGAATTTCTCTTGGTGATAAAATCGTGCGAGCAATTGTGTCCCCTATTACCATGATGGTCCCACCTAAGATTGCTGAACCGGGAATCAGCCAGCGATGAGTCGCCCCTAGATAGCGACGGACAATATGTGCTGCTATTAAATCAACAAAACCAATCACACCGACAAATGAAACCGCACTTCCTGCTAGTAAACTAGCCAAAAGAATAATGCGTAGTTTTGCTGTTTTGACTTCTACTCCCGCTAACATCGCATGTTCTTCTCCTAAGCCAAGAACATCCAATGCGTTGGCATCAAACCAAAGAAACAGACTACTGACAAGCAAGATTGGACAATAAATAGCAATTTTTTGCCAATTACTGCCAGAAAAACTACCCATTTGCCAAAAGACTAATTGTTTCAAATAATCTTGGAAAAGTGCTGTAATCAACGTCAAAATAGCACCGACAAACAAGGTCATAATCATCCCCACTAAAACAACTGTTTGATTGGACATTTGACTATCCATTGTTTGCGTAAATAACAAAACTAAAAAGACCGTTGCTAAGCCAAAGATAAAACCAGTTAAAGGCAATAAAAATGCCCCTAAGATCGAAGCAGTTACTCCAGTTACCATGATTAACGCAGCGCCTAAGGATGCTCCCGCTGATACGCCCAAAGTATACGAAGAAGCTAAAGGATTACCTAAGAGCGATTGCATCACCGTGCCACTTACTGCTAAGCCTGCGCCCACGAGATAGGCCATCACGACACGCGGTAACCGAACATTCCAGATGATTCCCTCTAAAATCCCGTCTTCTGAAACCGTCTTTTTCACTAAAATTTGAAGCAAATCCGTAAACGAAATCTGAACACTTCCAATTTTAATACCCAAAAAGAGCATGCTCATACTGATCAAGAGCATCAGTATGAGACACGTTTTTTTACTCATCTTTTAAATCCTTATATTCCTCTGGATAAACAGCTTTTGCCATTTGTTTTAATGCTTTGGTAATGTGGTTATTTGGTAAAGAGCTAGACATATTATCAATTTCGAAAACTTCTTTGTTTTGAACTGCTGGAACGCTTTCCCAGTTTTTACGAGCTAAAATTTCTTTGGCGGGATCTTTCATATAGTTAACATTGGTTAAAATGATTTCTGGTTTTGCAGCAATGGCCGCTTCTTCTGTCACTGGTAACCAGCCTTTTTCATTTGCCAAAACATTTTTTGCCCCAATTGTTTCAATCATTTCATTTAAAAATGTCCCATTACCAAAACTATAAATGTCTGGTAAGGCAGCCACTTCAAACAAAACAGTTTTTGGTTTTTTAATGGTTTTACCAATTTTGGCTACTTCGTCGATTTCTTGATCCATTGTTTTGATTAACTTTTGTCCTTTTTCATGTTCAGATAAGCTATCCGCGATGAATTGGACGTCTTCTTTGATTGCTTTGATACTTGTACTAGTGGGGATATTAACGACTGTAATTCCAGCATCTTCCACTTGTTTCCAAACACTTTCTGAGCTAGCTAAATTGATGTCATTCACATAAACAATTTGTGGTTTCAAGGCAATCAATTTTTCGGCATCGACAGCCATCATATCCATTTGTGGTAATTTTTTTAAATCAGTCATCATTGTGCTACTTTGAGTATCAACTGCGATTAATTGATCGGTTTTACCTAAGTCTTCAATCACTTCTGTTGTTGATGGCACTAGAGAAATAATTTTGGTTGCTTCTTTGGGTAAAGTAATTTCTTTGCCGCTACGGTCTTTGGTTGGTAACGTTACTTCTGTTTTTTCAGAAGAGGTAGTTGCTTTCTTTTCCTGTTTACCACACCCTGCTAATCCAAGTGTTGCTACTAAACCTAAAGTCATCATTGTTAAAGTAAATTTTTTCATTTTTTCATCCTCGCATTCGTCTATTTTATTTTGGGGAAAATTTTTTGAAATGAACCTCCTTTGTCTCAACGTCAAAACAATACAAAAAAACCACTTTTTTCTCCAATAGAAAAAAAGCAGTCACTTAACTATGCTAATGATATACTCAGCCAGTTATCTTCAAAGCCCCTTCTTTTTCCTACAAAAGAATGATTAGACTTATCAAGCCGGTATCCTGACTTAGCTTCTTCTTACTCCCAATCCTTCCAGAATAATCTGTGGTCTTATTGGTTTCATCCACCATACAGTAGGTAGGTCTGTAGAGGATTCGCACCTCTTTCCCTGACACTTCATAAGTACATATATATTGTATCTTCGTTGATAACTAATTTTCAAACCAGTGATTAGACGTCTTTGTCTAATGACACACATTTATTATAACGGTTATCAACCATTTGTCAACGCTTCCTCAAGCAAAAGAAAAACTTTTCTTGTTTTAGTTATTAGACGTTGTTCCGTTTTTCTATTCATGATAAAATAAATCCTAGTTTGAATAAGAAAGAGGTTAACTTGATGAAAATCGTCATTTTGTTACTTGTTGCCTATTTATTAGGTTCGATTCCCTCAGGTGTTTGGATTGGCAAACTTTTCTTTAAAAAAGATATACGCCAATTTGGGAGTGGGAATACAGGAACAACCAATACATTTCGTGTCTTAGGGAAACCTGCCGGAAATACGGTATTATTAATGGATATCTTGAAAGGAACGTTAGCCACTTCATTACCCTATTTGTTTGGTTTACAAGGCGTGAACCCGCTTTTCTTTGGGGTAGCAGCTGTTTTAGGGCATACCTTCCCTATTTTTGCCAATTTCAAAGGTGGTAAAGCCGTAGCCACTAGCGCTGGCATGTTATTAGCATACAGCCCCACATTTTTTATTTATTCTGCTCTTATTTTTGTGATTTGTCTGTATCTAACCAGTATGGTGAGTTTAACAAGTATGATTAGCGCTGTACTAATTACACTTTCTACTATTATTTTGCCTTTCACTGTCCCAGCTATTTTACCAACATTTAACTGGTTATTAACCGTGATTGCGATTGCTTTGACTACTTTTATCTTTGTCCGTCATCGTGAAAACATTCAGCGAATTAAAAATGGAACAGAAAGTCGCCTCTCTTTTGGCTTACGTGCAAAAAAATAAAGAAAAAGGCTGTGAACATTATTTGTTCACAGCCTTTTTCTTTATTTTACACTAATCATATACTGTGTTTTAAATAGTTCGTTAGCTGGTAACTTATTGATGCCAAATTTTTCAGCAAGTTGGCCAGTTGCGTCGACAGCATCAGCAATCCCGCACCAAGGTTCGATACAGACAAAAGGCGCTTCTTTCGGTGTCGGTGACCAAATCCCTACAAAAGGCATTTCTGGATAACTTAATGTGACTTGATGGTCACTTTCGTCTGTGGCAATCGTAATTGCTGTTTGACCTTTTGTTTCAAAAATCATTGCATCATTTTCAAATAATTGATGCGTTAAGTCAAAGCTGGTATTCGTTTGGGCTAGCGTTTTATTCGCTAAATCAATAAACGGGCCTGCTAAGGGAATTTGTGTCCGTGATTTTTTAGGTGAAAAACTTAGATAATAATCTTCAAACGTTAGTGAAGATTCTAAGGGTACATTAAAGGCTGGATGACCACCAATCCCAAAATACATCTCTTCTTTCCCTGTGTTTTCTACTTGGTAGTTTACAGTCAATTCTTGATGTTCTAATGTATAAGTAATCACTAGTTCAAAATCAAAAGGATACTTTTTCTTGGTTTCTTTTGTTGATTTTAGTGAAAAAGAAACTTCTTCTGCGCCTTTTTCGATCACATCAAATACTTGATCACGAGCAAAACCATGTTGAGTTAAATGATACGCTTGATTTTGGTACATATACGTATCTTCTTTTAGACGACCGACAATCGGAAAAAGTACGGGCGCATGGCGGGCCCAAAATTCAGGATTTCCTTGCCAAATATATTCAATGCCGGTTTCTTTTGATTGTAAACTTACTAATTCTGCTCCTTCTTCAGCAAATGTTGCGATTAGAAATTCATTTTCAATTTGTACAGTCATTGCGTTGTCCTCCTAGTTGATACGAGCAATTGCTTATTTTTCCAACTCTTTAATAAATTGTTGATTTAACACTTTTAAATAAGTCCCTTTCATACCAAGAGAACGTGATTCAATAATGCCAGCTGATTCTAATTTTCTTAAGGCATTCACAATTACGGAACGAGTAATGCCTATTTCATCTGCAATACTTGAAGCAGTTAAACGACCTTCTTCGCCATCTAAGGCTTCAAAAATGGCGTGGACGGCTTTTAATTCACTATAGGAAAGAGTGTTGATGGCCATTTGCACGGCAGTCGCACTGCGAACTTCTGCTTCAATTGTTCTGGATTGATGATACAAAATTTGCATGCCGACAACGGTCGCACTATATTCAGCTAACACTAAATCATCCTCGTTAAAGGATTTTTCAACACGCGCTAAAATAATCGTACCCAAGCGTTTGCCAGCACCGTACAAAGGTACAATAGTGGTTAAACCAAACGGATATAGCTCTCGTGATTCAAAAGGAAATGCAGTTAAATCACTATCTATTGGAATATTGGCTTCGGTTACTTTGAGCATATCCACGGCCTCGGTGTATCCTTGAGGAAATTTTTTCTCTTTAAACATATTTTTGATACGGGTATTATTAACATCTAATTTTTCAGTATACCCCAACAAATCCCCTGAACTGCTAATAATATACGCATTACTTTCTAAAATATCCCCTAAAATCATTGCCATTTTGTTGTACGGAAGTTCTGCTTGTACGTCAAACAGATTGTTTTTTTGCAAAAGCTCGTTCACTTGACGTGTTTTTTCTAATAATGTAGCCATCTTTTCTCCTCCAGCCTTTTTTATAAGATGTAACGACTTAAATCTTCATTTTGAACAATGTCATTCAATTTTTCATTGACATATGCTTCGGTAATCGTAATTTCACCCATTTGCATATCTGGTGCTTCATATAATAAATCTTCTAATAAACGCTCTAAAATTGTGTGTAAACGACGCGCCCCAATATTATCTGTATCACGGTTTACATCATAAGCGATGTGTGCTAACCGTTCAATTGCTTCTTTTGTAAAGATAACTGAAACATTTTCTGTGCCAATTAATGCTACATATTGTTTAATTAAAGCATTGTTTGGCTCGGTTAAGATACTTACGAAGTCATCAGCCGTTAAATCATCTAATTCAACTCGAATTGGGAAGCGACCTTGTAATTCTGGAATCAAGTCACTTGGTTTTGACAAGTGGAAAGCACCTGAAGCGATAAATAAAATGTGATCCGTTTGTAAAGGACCATACTTCGTGTTAACTTGGGAGCCTTCAACAATCGGTAAAATGTCTCTTTGTACTCCTTCACGAGAGACTTCGCCCGAATTTTGTTGGCTTTTAGAGGTGATTTTATCAATCTCATCGATAAAAATAATTCCGCTTGATTCAGCTAAACGAATCGCTTCACTATGAATATCAGCGTCATTGACAATTTTTGCTGATTCTTCTTTCACTAATAAGTCTTGTGCTTCTTTCACCGTTACAGTACGTTCGATTTTTTTCTTTGGTGACAGAGCGCCTAACGTTTCATTTAAGTCGATGCCCATTTGTTCTAGGCCATTGTTCATAGCTGGCATCGTTTTCTTCGGTTCTTCAATTTCAATTGTTACTTCACGATTATCTAATAGACCTTTTTCCAGCTGTTCCAAAATTGTTCGGCGATTCGCTCGAATATCTTCCGTTACTTCTTCTTGTGCTTCTTGCTGTTGCTGAGCCATGTTAAACATGTTCATCATTTGTTCAAATTGATTACCACCAGCCTGTTTTTGTTCTTTTTTAATTCCAGGCACTAATACTTTGACTAAACGTTGATTGGCTTTTTTCAACGCTTGCGCATACACGCGACTGTATTGTTGTTTTTCAACAATTTGGATCGCATTTTCTACTAAATCCCGAACCATTGATTCGACATCCCGACCAACATAGCCGACTTCTGTAAATTTGGTTGCTTCAACTTTTACAAAAGGCGCATTGACAATTTTTGCGAGACGACGAGCAATCTCAGTTTTACCAACACCTGTTGGTCCAATCATTAGTAAGTTTTTAGGCGTAATATCTTGTTGCATATTTTCTTCTAATTGCAAGCGACGATAGCGGTTACGTAAAGCTACCGCCACTGATTTTTTGGCAGCTTGCTGTCCAACAATATATTGATCTAGTTCTTTGACTATTTCTTTTGGTGTTTTGTTTAATTCATTCATGGATTTTCCCTCGCTTATAATTCTTCTACAATGATATTATGATTCGTAAATACACAGATATCTGCAGCAATATTTAAGGCATTTTTAGCAATCTCTTTCGCTGGCATTTCTTTATCGCCAAAGTTTTTCATGGCTCTTGCAGCGGACAAAGCAAAATTACCGCCAGAACCAATTGCTAAAATACCATCGTCTGGTGTGATGACTTCCCCAGTTCCTGAAACTAAGAGCATTTCTTCCTTATTCATCACAATCAGCATAGCTTCTAATTTTTGCATAGACTGTTGTGTCCGCCACTCTTGGGCTAACTCAACCGCAGCTCTCGTTAAGTTTCCGTTGTATTCATTTAATTTTCCTTCAAACTTTTCTTCTAATGTAAAGGCATCTGCCACACTTCCTGCAAAACCGACAACGACTTCATCATTGTAAATACGGCGCACTTTTTTGGCTGTACCTTTCATAACGACAGATTCGCCCATTGTTACTTGGCCGTCACCAGCCATTGCAAATTTTCCATCTTTTTCGACTGCACAAATTGTTGTAGAGTGAAATTGTGATTCAACCATTATTGTTCCTCCTAGACGTTTCCCTCCATTATGCACGAGGATGAAACGTTCGATAATTTTTTTGTAAACTTTCTTTTGTCACATGCGCATATATCTGAGTTGTTGATAAATTAGCATGTCCTAATAATTCTTGAACTGTCCGCATATCGGCGCCATTATTTAATAAATGTGTCGCAAATGTATGGCGTAACATGTGGGGATGAATTTCCGCATTTAATGAACTTTTTTTAATTAGTTGGTTTAAGACATATTCAATCCCTGTTGGCGTGATTTGTTCACCATGATGATTAACAAAGACATACGGATGTTTTTTTTGATATTTTGTCATTAATAGCGCGCGGCCATTCTCTAAGTAATCCTTTAAGGCGTCTTGTGCAAATGAACCAAAAGGCACATAGCGGTCTTTATTTCCTTTTCCGTGAACCAATAAAACAGAAGCTTGAAAGTCAACTGCGTCCACCGTTAAGTTCGCACATTCACTGACCCGAATGCCAGTCCCATACAGAACTTCTAGCAACGCTTGATTTCTCAAATCAAGAGGTTGCTCACCTTGTGCGCTCTCAAATAATGCATCCATTTCTTTTTCATAAAAAAAACGGGGCAACCGTAACTGTTTCTTTTTCATATGAACATAGGAAAAAGGATTTTCTTGGATTGCTTCATTTTTTAATAAGAATTGATAAAAAGAACGCAGACTGGCAATTTTTCGACTAATCGAATTGCGGCTATATTCCTGATCGTATAATTCGCTCAAATAAGCCCGAACATCCAAATGTTCCACAGTCAAATAATTGTCACTACCTGAAGTCTTTAAAAACGAAAAAAAATGTTGTATATCTTCTTGATATGCTTTTTTTGTTTTTTCTGAATAGCCTCTTTCGACAATAAGATAACGAGCAAATAACTCAGGCCAATTCTTTTCTTCCATGTGATAGCCCTCCTCATTCGATTACAAAGTAACTTTAGCATAACCTTTTTCAAAAGACAATTAAGTTGTCAGAATTTAATCAATATTTCTAAATATGTTCACAATTTTAACTATTCTTTAGCTTTTGTTATTTTTTTCTAAAAATTAAAAGACTGAATATCATCGCATTTCTTAGCAATGATGCTCAGTCTTTTCTCATATTTTTTCTAATTTAGTCTAAAGATTGGATAACTTGAGCTTGGACATCTAAGGCCCGATTAGCAATTGCTTCATAGCGTTCTTTTTTGTCACGAATTCGTTCAGGTAACTCTGGGAAAAGCCCAAAGTTTGCATTCATTGGTTGGAAATGTTTGCCTTCTGCATGTGTAATATAATAAGCCATACTTCCTAAAGTCGTTTCGCGAGGGAATTCAATCGGCTCTTCCCCTTTGGCAAGACGAGCTGCGTTAATACCTGCAAGTAAACCACTTGCCGCGCTTTCAACATATCCTTCAACACCAGTCATTTGTCCAGCAAAAAACAGATCGTCACGTTTTTTTGATTGGTAGGTTGGTTTTAGCAACTCTGGAGAATTCATAAAACTATTACGATGCATGACGCCATAGCGAACAAATTCAGCATTTTCTAATCCCGGAATCATACGGAATACTCGTTTTTGTTCGCCCCATTTTAAATGTGTTTGGAAACCAACAATATTGTATAAAGAAGCTGCAGCATTGTCTTGACGTAATTGAATTACAGCATAAGGGCGTTTACCTGTTTTAGGGTCTTCTAGTCCGACAGGTTTCATCGGGCCAAACAACATGGTTTTAATGCCACGTTGCGCCATTACTTCAATGGGCATACAGCCTTCGAAAAACTTCTCTTTTTCAAACGTGCGTAAAGGAACCACTTCTGCATTGACTAGCGCTTCATGAAACGCATTGAATTCTTCTTCAGTCATCGGACAGTTTAAGTAAGCCGCTTCGCCCTTGTTGTAACGAGATTTTAAATAAACTTTATCCATGTCAATTGTTGATTTATCAATAATTGGTGCTGCTGCATCGTAAAAATAAAAGCCTTCAGAACCATTAAATTCTTGAATTTTTTGTGATAAGCTTTCAGAAGTTAAGGGACCCGTTGCAATAATTACAATCCCTTCTGGAATATCGGTAATCTCTTCATTTTTGATTGTAATTAATGGATGACTTTTAATTTTTTCAGTGATTGTTTCAGAAAAAGAATCACGGTCAACTGCTAAGGCGCCGCCAGCTGGTACAGCGGTTTGATCCGCACTACCAATAATAATTGAATTTAAACGGCGCATTTCTTCTTTCAAAACACCTACCGCATTGGTTAAACTATTTCCACGTAATGAATTAGAACAAACTAACTCTGCAAAATTTTCTGTTTGATGCGCTGGTGTCTTTTTGACAGGGCGCATTTCATATAAATCAACTGGTACGCCAGCATTGGCCACTTGCCATGCCGCTTCACTTCCGGCTAAACCGGCACCAATAATTGTGACTTTTTTTGTCATGTATAAAAATTCCTTTCTATGTCAAGAAGTTAAGAGCTGTCTCTTACAAACTCAATTCATTTTACTAAAAGAGAAGACCGAAGTAAATTCTTCGGTCTCAATTTTTCTTATTTTTGGACGTTTTCTTCATAATCGCCATTGATACAAACGACTTGTTTGCCGCCTTTAACTTTTTTCTCTACTAAATATTGCCCACATTTTGGACATGGTCGGCCAACTGGTTTGTCCCAAGAAGTGAAGTCACACTCTGGGTACCGACTACAGCCATAGAAAATCCGATTTTTCTTTGATTTCCGTTCAATAACTTGTCCTTCGTGACACACAGGACAAGTCACGCCAATTTCTTTGACAATCGCTTTTGTATTCCGACAATCTGGGAAATTACTACATGCATAAAATTTCCCGTAGCGACCCAGCTTAATCACCATTGGATGTCCACATAGTTCGCAGTCAAAACCTGCTGGTTCATCTTTAATTTGGATTTTTTCAATCTTTTCTTCGGCATTTGTTAATTCTTTTTCGAAGGGCTTGTAGAAACGATCGACAACTTCAACCCATTTTTCTTGACCTTCACCGACTTTATCTAAGTCCGTTTCCATTGTCGCTGTAAAATGTGTATCGACAATTTGTGGGAAAAACTCTGAAACTAGGGAATTCACAATTTCACCTAATTCCGTTGGTTCAAACCGTTTATTCGTTAGCTTCACGTAATAACGCCGTTGAATGGTTTCTAATGTTGGCGCATATGTTGATGGTCGGCCCACACCATTTTCTTCTAAAGTCCGGATTAACGTGGCTTCACTAAAACGAGCCGGTGGTTGAGTAAAGTGTTGTTTCGGTTCGATATCGACCGATTTAACAACGTCACCTTCCACTAATTCAGGTAAAATATTTTCCTTGTCTTCTTTACCATCATCGCGTCCTTCAACATATACTTGCATAAACCCTTTAAATTTCACTTTAGAGCCATTGGCAATAAACGTTACGCCGTTTTGTTGAAGCGTGACCTTCATGGTATCTAAAATCGCTGGTGTCATTTGACTAGCAACAAAGCGCGACCAAATAAGAGTATATAATTTTAATTGATCTTTATCTAAATACTTCTTCATTTCATCAGGTGTTCTTAAAACGCTTGACGGACGAACCGCTTCATGGGCATCTTGTGCACCTTGCGTATTTTTTGCTTTGCGGCCGCCATGTGCTGAGAACTCATCTCCGTAGGTCTTTTCAATGAATTCAGCAGCTTCTGCTTTGGCGGAATCGGCAATTCTGGTTGAGTCTGTACGCATGTAGGTAATCAGCCCCACAGTGCCTTGTTTCCCTAAAGCAATTCCCTCATACAATTGTTGCGCAACCATCATGGTTTTACGGGTACGGAAATTTAATTTACGTGCCGCTTCTTGTTGTAAACTACTGGTTGTAAAAGGTAACGCAGGATTACGTTTCCGTTCTTTTTTCTCAACTTTTGTAACATCGTAATCTTTACCGTCAATCCGAGAAGTGATTTCTTTCACCGCTTCTGCATTTGGTAATTTTTTCTTTTTACCATCTACGCCCCAGAAATTTGCTTTGAATTTCTTGCGACCTTTTTGGAAATTCCCATCAATGCTCCAATATTCTTCAGGTTTAAATTCTCGAATTTCATTTTCTCGATCAATAATCATTTTTAAAGCAACAGATTGCACACGACCAGCACTCAAGCCTTTTTTGACTTTACGCCATAAAATAGGACTAATCGAGTATCCAACTAAACGGTCTAAAATGCGCCTTGCTTGTTGTGCATCAACTAAATCAACGTTGATGGTTCTAGGTTCTTTAAATGCCGCTTTTACCGCTTCTTTAGTGATCTCGTTGAATACCACGCGGTTTTTATCTTTTAAATCAAGGCCAAGAAGATAAGCTAAATGCCAAGCAATTGCTTCACCTTCTCGGTCCGGATCGGCTGCGAGATAGACTTTTTCCGCTTTTTTTGCAGCAGCTTTTAAACTTTTGATGACATCGCCTTTTCCGCGAATCGAAATATAATGAGGTTCATAATTATTTTCAATATCAATCCCCATTTTACTTTTTGGTAAATCGCGAATGTGACCAACACTGGCAACCACCTTGTAGTTTCTTCCTAGATATTTTTCAATTGTTTTGGCTTTGGCAGGTGATTCTACAATCACGAGATACTTATAGGCCATTCAATTAGCTCCTTTCGCGTTCGCTTTCCTACTATATAATATATGTAAAAAACGCACAAATCGTAATACATCATATGCTATATAGAATAGGTTTGTCAAGACTAGGCTTTCTAACATTTCTGTCATTTATGTTTGACTGTCCGAATTTATAAATAAAAAATGCCTATGATTTATAGATTTTATCCTAAAGCATTAAAATACCCAAAACATTCCAAATAAAATGAGTCAAGACAGCAGCTTCAAAGCGACCCGTGCGTAGATAGACCCAACTTAACGCTAAACCCATGCCCCAATAAATAATAAAACTACCTATATCTGTGGGTGTGTGCACAAGTGCAAATAAAATAGAAGAAACGAGTATTCCTATTTTTGAAGCTGGCTTGAAAAACGCTTGAATCCCGACACGAAAAATTCCCTCTTCAAAAATTGGTCCAATCACACCTGCAAAAATAAGTATAAGCCCTTTAGGAATGGCTTGAACAATTTCTTCAACACTTTGTTGGTTAGAGGTCGTCTCTAGTCCTTCCAGACGTAATAAGAAATCACCAAGTATTCCCACACAAAAGATTATCACCAAACCTAACAAGACCACTGGCAAGGTTTCTTTGATTCCTAAAAAAGTCCAAGTTATGAGCTTTTTCTTTTTCAAAAAAGCAACAAATAGATAGACGAAATAGGCACCAAGTCCAACAGCCACTAATCCACTAACAAAGCGAAACCAAAAGTTTTCTGTAGAAACTTGAACAACTGAGACCATCATCAAAGGAATTTGATCCAAAACCAAAAAGCCCAGTAGCTGCATACCAAACAACCATCTTTTCCTAACAACCGTTTCCATTTAGACACTCCTAACTGCCAACCAAAAGATTAAAATCTGATTAAATAGTACCGAAGTGAACGTAGGTTGTCAATTCACAATTAGTAAAAGTCACAATTCTTCACAAATATCATCAATTGTCTGAACACATTTAGCGCCGTCCTGAATCAATTCATGGCAGCCTGTTGAAAAAGACTGGAAAATACTTCCCGGTACGGCAAATACCTCGCGCCCGTAATCCATCGCCGCTTGTGCAGTAATTAAAGAGCCACTATTCTTACGAGCTTCCATCACGCAGACCCCTAAAGATAATCCAGCAATAATGCGATTACGTGCAGGAAAATGATATTTTTTCGGCCCACTTCCATTCACATATTCTGTTAAAACAAGCTGATTCTGCTTCATAGTTTGCTGTAATTCTTTCTTTTCATACGGATAATATACATCTAATCCAGTGCCTAAAATTCCAATTGTCTGACCCCCGCTCTGGATGGCCATCTCATGGCTACGACTATCGATACCTTTGGCAAGACCGCTGACGATTGTGAACCCTTCTTTGACTATTTTAGGAACCAGAGCTTCAGTCACTCTTAACCCATACGAAGTGGCATAGCGAGCGCCGACGATGCCAATTTTCCTTCTGCTTAACAATTGTAAATTTCCTCTATAAAAAAGAATTGCTGGTGGATTATAAATTTCTCGTAATAATTTAGGATAGACGGCATCTAAAATTGTCATAAATTGGTGTTGGCATTGTCGTATATATAACGCTTCACTATGAATCGTATGGTGTAACCAAGATTGTTCAAATAATTCACGATATTTCTTGATTTCAGCAATTCTAATAATTTCTGTACTGGAAAAATCAACACGCTTTTGTGCGATAGCTTCTTGTAACACTTTTAAGATACCTAAATTGCCAATTCCTTGGCATACCGCTAATTTGAATAATAATTGTCGTTGTAAAATTTCCAACAAAAAACACCTCTTTCACATCTTCTTAAAATAAGAATACGTAAAAAAAGTGTTTTATTTTTAAATCATATCTTTTATTGGCGCAAAAGTACGTCGATGAATGGGTGTTACACCGTATTTTTCTAACCCGAGAAGATGTTCTTTTGTTCCATAGCCTGCATTGTTTTTAAATCCGTATCCAGGATATAATTCATCATATTCTTCCATTAATCGATCTCTTGTTACTTTTGCAATAATACTGGCTGCTGCAATTGAAATGGACCGTGCATCCCCTTTAATCAAACTTTCTTGTGGTTGGGGAACGTCTAACTGCATTGCATCAATTAATAAATAATCTGGTGTAAAAGCTAAATCGTCAATTGCCATTTTCATCGCTTGTCTAGTTGCTTGATAAATATTAATTTGATCAATGACTCCTTGATCAGCGATACCTAACCCGATAGCGACAGCCTGTTCTTGAATCTGGTTATATAACGTTTCCCGTTTTTTAGCAGATAGTTTTTTTGAATCATTTAAGCCTAATAATTGACAATCTTTCGGTAAAATAACTGCAGCTGTCACAACAGGACCAGCTAATGGTCCGCGGCCTACTTCATCAATTCCCGCAATTAAACGATGGCCTTTTTTATAGGCCGCTTCCTCAAATTGACTCATTTCTTTAAAAAGTTGCCACTCTTGTTCTTTGGCTAACTGGCGACGTTCCCATTGTTTGATCGCTTGTTGCACTCCTGAACGTTCATCTTCTCGCCAGCTTGCTAATCGTTCATCGGTTGCATCAGTGACAGTTAACAACGCTTCTTTGATTGCCTGAATCGACTCTTTTGCCATGTTATTCGTCTCCTAGTTCTTCCCAGCGGTCCAAAGTATACGTACCTAATTTTCCACTGCGAATTTCTAAAATAATCATTTCGCTGGCTCGATTATAATCATCTCTAAAACCACGTTTTTGGCTAATTAACATCAACTGTTCTGGGGCAGGTAAAAATAGCTCTTCCTCTGTTAAACCATATCGTTCCGTCAAACGTTGCGGATAAAAACGTGCAAAAAATTCTAATCCATAAATCGCCAAATCATCTAGATGCAATAATTGATCTTTTATAGCGCCAGTTAAAGCTAATTTTTTTCCAATTTCTTCATCTTCAAATTTTGGCCAGAGAATTCCTGGTGTATCCAGTAATTCCAATTGTGAACCAGAGCGTAACCATTGTTGTCCTTTTGTCACGCCTGGCTTGTTCCCAGTTTGCGCAATTTTTTTTCCGACTAAACGGTTCATTAAGGTTGACTTACCAACATTGGGGATCCCAATACACATTGCGCGAATCGCACGCGGTTTCAAACCTTTCGCCTGTTCACGAGCCAATTTTTCTTTTAACGCTTCCTTGGCTGCTGGCACAATTTTATTGATTCCTTTATTTTGTTGGGCATTGATAACTAGGGTTTGGTACCCTTTCTTTTGAAAGTAATGTTGCCATTTTTTATTTTGGTCATTATCTGCTAAGTCCCCTTTATTTAAAAGGACTAATCGTGGTTTTTGTTGGACAATTTGGTCCATCATTGGGTTACGAGAAGAAAGCGGTAACCGCGCATCAACTAGTTCAAATACAATATCGACATATTTGATTTTTTCAGAAACTTCTCTTCTTGCTTTGGCCATATGGCCGGGAAACCATTGAATGGTCATAATCTGTTCAAATCCCTTCTTTAACACATTGTTTCTTTGATTCAATTCTTCAACGAGTCCTGTGTCCCGCGTAGATTCTTGCGAAAAAACACCTTCTCTAGTTTAACATATTTTTCACGGATTTGATTTATTTTCTGCAGTGTTCTTTAAAAAACAAAAAAGCTGAAACAAACTCACTTTGGATTTTGTCTCAGACTTATACACTGGCAAAGTATAGAAAGAAGTAGGTCAAGCTCTTCTCAAGACCGACTCAAGAGTATTTCTGTTTTTACTTGTTATTTAGCATGAAGTAAATTTTCTTTACAATGAATTAACTCTGTTAAAAACTGACAGTACGGTGTAGCAATCCCATAAGCTTTCCCTTTGCGAACAATTGCTCCATTGATATAATCAATTTCGGTTAAACGATGATTGGCTATTAAGTCCTGATACATCGATGGATGGTGCAAACCAATTGTTTCTCGATTATAACACGAGCGGATTTGTTGAAGAACTGCTTGTTTATCTAACGTAACTCGTTCCACTTCAGCGACTGCTAAAAATTCATTAACTATTTGTTGAACAATTTGATCTGCTTGCTCTGTTTCGCCAAAGTCTGCCATATTACAATCCAACAAAGTACATAAACCATTCATTGTTCCATTCACACAGGCCTTCTTATAAATGGATGATAAAATATTCTCAGAATAACGTGCATTTAAGCCAGCGTTATTTAATACCTTAATGACTGCTTCTGCTGCTTGTTCACTTTGCGCCCCTAAATTTTGTAAATCAATCGAACCATTACCAAATAATTTTACTTTGCCCGGTCCTTCTAACCCAGCGGTCCACATTGTGTTTCCTAATAAAATATTTTCGTAAGGCACGTATTTTTTGATAATATCTTCGTGCCCAATTCCATTTAACAAGCATAAAACTTTCGTATTTTTATTAAGGAAATGTTCTAATGCTTCAAGCATTCCTTCCAGTTGCATTGCTTTTGTAAATAGGATAACTAAGTCTGCTGTAAAATCGATGCTTGCTACTTCTGTCTGAGGATAGATAGGAATTTTAGCGGTCACCACTTCGCCATTAAAATCAGCAACTAACCCGTTTTTTCTTATTGCTTCAATATGTTCTGGCCAACCATCAACAAAAATAACGTCATTTCCTGCTTGATGTAACATTAGTCCAAAACGACTGCCCATAGCGCCAGCACCTGCGATAATAATCTTCATTTCTTTTCCTCCGTTCAATTTTTTATTTTTAGGTAAAAATCTGCTAAGAAAATCTCTATCTCTTACTTTTATAGCAATAAAAAGGCAAAACATATGTTATATTATAAGTGATCTATTTGTTATTTTTTATCCAAGCACATTTGTGTAAGCGCTTTTAAAAAGAAAGGGAGTTTCTGATGAATATTCAGCTTTTAAAGTACTTCATTGAAATTGTTAATACCCGCAGTTTATCGGCGGCCGCTCGCAATTTATTTGTCACCCAACCAACACTTTCTTTAGCATTGAAAAAAATGGAATCTGAGTTAGGCACAGCGTTGTTTGATCATTCTGATCAACCGTTTCAATTGACCGATACTGGTGTTTATTTATATGAACATGGCCAAGAAGTTGTTTTTCAATTCGATCAATTGGTAACAGATATTCGTGAAATGAACCAGAAACCAGTCAAAAAGCAATTACGTTTAGGCTTAACTACTTTATTTGCTGTACAATTTATGAAAGAAATTTCACGATTTTTAACAACCCATCCACATGTGAATTTAATATTACAGCAAGATGGCTCGCCAAAATTACAAACGATGTTAGCAAATAAAGAAATTGATATGGGACTAATTTCTTTTCCAAATACCTTACCTGAAATTATTCATATTGAACCTTTAGAAACGACTACCAAAGGCTACCATGTTTATGTCGTGGTACCAGAATCAAATCCTCTCTCCCAATATGAAAAATTAACTTTTAAAGATTTGAAAGATCAACGATTTTCATCGTTAAGTGATAATTTTATGATTGGTCGCCTACTATTAGATCGGACTCGGAGCTTCGGTTATGAGCCGAATATCATTTTGCATAACGATGATTTACAAGTACTTCTTTATAGTTTACAAAAAAATAATTCGATT
Source organism: Enterococcus sp. LX10 (assembly GCF_023539285.1). NCBI lineage: Bacteria > Bacillati > Bacillota > Bacilli > Lactobacillales > Enterococcaceae > Enterococcus > Enterococcus sp. LX10. The sequence continues at coordinate 1,469,381 of NZ_CP092784.1, forward strand.
TGTTTGCTGCCGATTGAATATTATGAAGTGGGAAAAAGTCAGGGACTGAAATGGATTCCTTTAAAAGATAAGTTTGACTATTTCCCCATCGGCATTGCTTTGCGCCGCGATTTTAGTCTGACAGAAGATGTTAGAGATTTTATCCAAATCATTAAAGAAAATTAATGGATAATCTAGCCTTGATAAGCAAAGACGACTTTACTATCATAAAGTTTCAACACTTTTTCAAATAAGAATTTTGAGAATAAACCCGCGACAATTGGAACAACAAACCAAGAAAAGAGTAAGGGTAAAATCCCTAAGCCCGCATCCAATGAAGCAAGTGGTCCCACGAGTCCAACCAAGCCAAATCCAGCCGATTGTGGGGTTCCTGAAATGTTGAATAGAACCACAGGAATTGCTGAAATAGTCGCTGTAAATAAACAAGGAATTAAAATAATTGGGTATTTAAATAAGTTAGGCATCATCATTTTCATGCCGCCCAAAGAGACAGCCAGTGTCACTCCCGATTGGTTGACATTCCAAGAATTAATCACAAGAACAACAGTTGTGGCTGCAATTCCCATTGCAGCAGCACCTGCAGACAAGCCATTCAACTGAATCGCCAAACCGATTGCCACAGTAGTGATTGGTGAAATAATCAGTGCAGCAAATGAACAAGCAATTAAAATACTCATGATAATTGGCTGGAAATCAGTAAAATTGTTAATCACTTTACCAATGGCGACCGTAATTTGTGTCACATATGGATAAATCAACATGCCAAACAAACCTGCACCTACTCCAACAACGATCGGTAAAGCAATGATTTCCACTGAACCGAATTTTTTATCGATGACTAATAAAAGTAAGACTGCAACAGAAGCCGTAATCATAATATTAATGATGTCACCAGTGCCTGCACCAATAAAGCCTTTCACTTCTGAATTAAATTTAATCACGCCAGAGCCAGCAAATGCTGCACCGCCAGCAATCATCATTTTCTGTGGCGTTAAGCCAAATTGAAAAGCAATCAGTCCACCAATAATTAAAGGGGTGGCTAGTTGGAAAATTTGCGCCGCATGAATAATCATTTCGATAATCTTGTATTCTGCAAAATATTTTAAAATGGCTCCTAATACAGCATTGGGAATTAAGGCGATAATGGTGCCGGAAGCTGTTCCAGCTAACACTTTGTTAAAAAATATTCTTGGGGTTAATTGAGCATCCAGTTTATCAGTGGGCATTTTCAACACTCCTATTGATTATTTTTGTTTTTTTAGAATAAGTTTGAGAATGATTGAACTTTCTGTTAGATAAAGAGCGGCCTCAAAGAAGAGCGTTTATTTCTTTGAGGCGCTTTTTATTTAACTAAAGTAAGGAACGATTTTTAATATACATCCGTATCCGCATTATATTTCGCTAAATTATCTTTAACATCTCGCAAGAACTTACCTGCTTGTTGTCCATCTAAAATTCGATGATCAATAGAAAGACATAAGTTAACCATATCTGCCACTTTAAAGCCTCCATCTGCGGTTGGCACAAGGCGTTTATTAATTGACTCTACTTGTAATATCGCAGCTTGTGGATGGTTAATAATTCCCATCGATTGGACGGAACCTAGTGTCCCAGTATTATTAAGGGTAAAGGTCCCTCCTTGCATTTCTTTGCTTGCCAGCGTTCCTTGTCGGACTTCTTGTGCCAAACGATTGATTTCTTTAGCTAGCCCTGCAATCGAATAGTTATCCGCTTGTTGAATCACTGGCACGTAAAGATGCTCGTCTGTCGTTACAGCTATGGATAAATTAACATCTTTATGATAAATAATTGAGCCATCATCCCAAGATGTATTGATTTTTGGATTTTTCTTTAACGCTTGAATGACTGCTTTGGCAAAAAATGGGAAGAAGCTTAGAGACAGTCCCTCTTGTTGTTTAAATTCATCTTTTAATGAATTTCTAAGTTGGACTAAGTTGGTCACATCCGCTTCCACCATTAACCAAGCGTGAGGGATTTCGTTGACACTTTGTACCATTTTTTTAGCAATCGCTTTACGTACAGGATCTGCAGAGACAATTTTATCTGTGGTTGTTTCAGTTGGACTAGCTGTTGCGGCGCTCTCATTTTGCGAAGCAACTGGCTCCTCTGAAATTGAAGGGCTAGTTCCTGGACTCACTGTTTTCTCAGGTGTTCTTGCCTGTGTTGGTGTAAAGTTTGTGACATCTTTTCTAGTAATTCGACCATCACGACCTGTCCCTGTAACTTGTGTTAAATCAATCTTTTTTTCTTGGGCAATTTTAAGGACTGCTGGGGAATAACGACCATTATTTTTTTGATGGGACGTCGCAGTGCTTGTTGTTTCAGCCGTTTCATGTTCATGTGCTTGTTCCGCACTTGCTTCTTTCACTGGTGCTAAAGTAGCTACTTCTGTTTCTTCTGTTGTTTCTTCTGTCTCTAACGTCATCACCGCTGTTCCGATGGGCACATCTGTATCTAGAGAAATCAGAAATTCTTTTACTACACCATCAAAATCTGATGGGACTTCCGTGGTGACTTTATCAGAAACGACTTCCATTAAAGGATCATAGCGTTTCACCGAATCCCCTGGTTTAACTAACCATTGAACAATGGCTGCCTCTGTGACACTTTCGCCTAGATGAGGCATTTTGATTTCTTTTGTGGCCATTTATTTTTTCCTCCTTGCTTCAATTAAAATTCTGCTAATTCTTTCATTGCTGCTAATACTTGCTCTTCATTGATTAAAAATTCTCTTTCTAAAGGTAATGCATAAGGCATGCTTGGACAATCAGGTCCTGCAAGTCGTTGAATCGGTGCATCTAAATCAAAGAGAGCATCTTCTGAAATCATTGCTGCAATTTCACTCATCACACTGCCTTCTTTATTGTCTTCTGTTACGAGTAAAACCTTCCCCGTTTTCTTAGCTGCAGCCACTAATGTTTCGCGATCTAAAGGATATAATGAGCGAACATCGACGATTTCGGCATCAATACCTTCAGCGGCTAGTTTTTCCGCCGCAGCTAAAGCTAATTGCAAGGTCATGCCGTAACTAATCACGGTTAAATCACTACCCGTTCTAACGACATTGGCTTTGTCAATTGGTACGATATAATCATCTGCAGGCACTTCATCTTTTAGTAAACGATATAAACGCTTATGTTCGTAAAAAATGACTGGATCATCGGAACGAATTGCTGCTTTAATCATCCCTTTTGCATCATAAGGATTAGAGGGGGTCACCACTCTTAATCCTGGTTGTCCACAAAAAACTTTTTCTGTAGACTGAGAATGATACAGCCCACCACGAACACCGCCGCCATAAGGGGTCCGATAAACGATTGGCGCAGTCCAATCGCCTTTTGTTCTATAGCGCATTGTCCGAGCCTCTGATAACAATTGATTGGTTGCAGGCAAAATGTAATCCGCAAATTGAAATTCACCAATTGCGCGATAGCCCATTAAACCTAAGCCGACAGCTAAACCACCAATTAAGCCTTCTGTTAACGGTGTATTAAAACAACGCTCGTCACCGTATTTAGCAGCCAAGCCCTTTGTTACACCGAACACGCCGCCTTTGTCGCCGCCGACATCTTCCCCAAAAATAACTACTTTTTCATCACGAGCCATTTCTTCAGAAATTCCTAAGTTAATTGCTTCTAAATAAGTCATCTCAGCCATTATATTTCTTCTCCTCTTCTCTTATTTTGCATACACTTCTTCTAAAATTGATGTCGGTACAGGATCTGGCATTGCTTCTGCTTCATCCGTTGCTTGATTGATTTCTGCACGAATTTCTTCATCAATTTTGGCAATGTCTTCGTCTGTTAAATAGCCCTCTTCTAATAATTGTTTTTCAAAAAGCTTCACTGCATCGTTCTTTTTCATTTCTTCAAGTTCTTCTTTTGAACGATAAACAGATTGATCATCGTCAGCGGAATGAGAAGTCAAGCGAGAAACCATTAATTCAATCAATTTTGGTCCTTTTTTCCCGCGAGCCGCTTTTACTGCTTCTTTAAATGCTAGATAGACTTCAGTAAAATCACTACCATCAACGGTTACACCTTCAAAGCCATAAGCTTTCGCGCGATCGGCCATTCGTTTATTGGCATACTGTTCTTCAATTGGGACAGAAATCGCATATTCATTATTTTCAACAACAAAAATGACTGGTAATTTTTTTACGCCTGCAAAGTTCATAGCTTCTTGGACTTCTCCTTGATTGGCAGAGCCTTCCCCAGTGGTGGTCAATGCAACAAAATCAGCTTTTTGAAGTTGCGCTGCATAACCAACACCTGTTGCTAATGGCATTTGTGTACTTACTGTTGAAGAGAAGGAAACAATATTATGCTCTTTTGAACCATAATGATTCGGCATTTGACGACCATGGGAAGAAGGATCCGCCTCTTTTCCAAAAGAACCCATTAAAATATCTTTGGAGGTCATGCCCCAAACCAAGCACGCGGTCATATCACGATAATACGGTAAAAAATAATCTTTTTGAGGATCAAAAGCCATCGCCATCGCTACTTGTGCAACTTCTGCCCCTTGACCAGAAATATTGAAAGAGGTCTTACCAATCCTTGTTAATTGCCACAACCGTTCGTCTAAACGACGTCCTCTTAGTACTTGACGATATGCCTGAATCAATTCTTCTTTTGATAAACCCGATTTTTTGAGCGCTTTCATTTTCATCAACCTTTCTCTATTTGTGAATCGCTAAGCCATAAGTATCTAAGGCTGCTTCTTGCAATACTTCTGTCATTGTTGGATGCGCATGGATTGCTTCGCCAATTTCAATGGGCGCGGCATCTAAATACATGGCAGTACTTGCTTCGGCAATTAAATCCGTGACATGTGGGCCAATCATAGAAACCCCTAATAAATCATCGGTATTCTTATCACGAATTACTTCTATAAAGCCATCTGTTTCTCCATAAACAAGTGATTTACCATTACCATTAAAATTAAAGGTACCAATCACTACTTCTTTATCTGCTGGTAAAGTTTCTCTAGTATAGCCGACACTTGCTATTTCAGGATTTGTATAAACACCTCGAGGCACGTTTGTATAATTTAAAGGTTCAACTGTCTCGCCTAAAAGATGCTGAACAACTAACTCTCCTTCTTTCATAGCCACATGTGCTAGTTGGAGTGTATCGATACAATCACCGATCGCATAAATATGTCCTTCTGTGGTTTGATAAAATTCATTTACTTCAATGCCTTTGTCAGTATATTTCACTGAGGTATTCTGTAACCCTAACTTATTGATATTGGGCTGACGTCCAATTGCTACCATGACTTTGTCAACGGTGAGGGTTTCTTGTCCTGCAACTTCTACTTGAACCTTTTGTCCAGTAACTTTCGCTTCTTGGACTTTGCTACCTAATAGAATGTTAATTCCTCGTTGCTCTAAACGTTTCTTTAATTCTTTAGAAATTGTTGCACTCTCATTTATAAGTAAACGATCCAAAAATTCAATGATAGTTACGTTGACACCTAAACTATTTAATAAAGAAGCCCACTCGACGCCAATAACGCCACCACCAATAATTGCAATTGATTCTGGTAATTCTTCTAATTCAAGCATCCCATCAGAAGATAAGATAAATTCTTCATCTAATGGCAAATTAGGTAATGTTTTAGGACTAGAGCCTGTCGCAATAATGACATTTTTAGGAACAATAATTTCTTCTTCCCGTGTTGGATCATTAAACGTAACTGCCACTGCGCCAGAGACTGGTGAAAAAATAGAGGGACCTAAAATCGCACCTTCGCCTGCTAAAATTTTGATTTTATTTTTCTTGCATAAGCCTTCAACACCTTTGTGTAACTGCTCAATAATTCCTTCTTTCCGTTGTTGTATTTTAGAAAAATCAATGGACGATGCCTCTGTTTCAATCCCAAAAGAAGCCGCTTGTTTTAAGGTATCAAAAACCTCTGCGCTTCTTAATAAAGCTTTTGTAGGGATACAGCCTTTGTGCAAACAAGTGCCACCTAATTTGTATTTTTCAACAATTGTGACGTTTAGCCCTTTTTGTGCAGCTCGAATTGCTGCTACATAGCCTCCTGTTCCGCCACCTAAAATCAGTAAATCTGTTTGTTCCGCCATTTTGATCACTCCTGCTCAATTTTTGCTTCACTATAATTTAAAGCTTGTTCTTCCCCTGTTAATACTCGATTGACGCCTTCATATAAAGCAGCCATCTCCATTTCACCTGGGTAAACCTTAATTGGTGCAATCCAAGTGACTTTTTGACTAATTTCTTGAACAACGGTTTGCGAATAGGCTGCGCCCCCTGTTAAAATAATTGCATCAATTGTGCCTTCAAGAACCACGGCCATCTCGCCAATACTTTTTGCGATTTGGTAACACATTCCTTTTAAATAGTAATTTGCTGTTTGATCACCTGCAGCTATTTGTGCTTGGATATGCCGTAAATCTGTTTCACCTAGGTATGATTTAAGACCGCTATTACCCGCAATTAGCTTTTTCACTTGGCTAATCGTCAACTCCTGTTCAAGTATCCATTGCGCAAATTCAACGAGCGGTAAGGCGCCACTGCGTTCAGGCGTATAAGGACCTTCACCATCAAGCCCATTTACCACATCCACCATGCGGCCTTTTTGATGCGCCCCCAAGCTAATACCCCCACCTAAATGAACAACGATAAAATTGCTTTGCTCATATGTTTTTCCTAAATCCTCAGCGATTTTTCGAGCGACCGCTTTTTGATTTAAGGCGTGACCAACGCTACGCCGCTGAATGCCTTTTAATCCAGAAATCCTGGCTAATGGCTGTAGCTCATCTACAACAACAGGATCGACAATAAAGGCTGGTACGTGATATTTTTCTGCAAACTCATTAGCTAAAATCGCCCCTAAATTTGAAGCATGGGTATTAAAGCGTTCTGTCCGCAAGTCTTCTAGCATTTGTTGATCGACAAGATACGTACCGCCAGGAATAGGCTTAAGCAAACCACCACGCCCTACGACAGCGGCTAATTGTGTGATGTTATGTGTTTCTAAAAATTCCGCGATCATTTGTTTTCGAAATGCTGTTTGACTGACAACATTTTCAAAAGGTGCCAATTCTTGGACGCTATGTCTAAGCGTTTCTTCTGCCAAGCAATCATGATTAGCAAAAAGCGCTAACTTCGTGGAGGTCGAGCCAGGATTAATAACCAATACTGTTTCCATTGTTTTCTGCTCCTTTTTTTAAACTTGTCTCATGGCAAATCTTAATGAATGGAATTTGCTTTCTGTCGAATCGCTTCTAGATGTTAAAACGACTGGGACTTTTGTGCCAACAATCGTTCCTCCCACCTTGGCGTGCCCAAACAAGGTTAATGATTTGTATAAACAATTTCCAACATCAATAGTTGGGACCACTAAAATATCTGCATCCCCCATGATAGGACCGCTGTAACGTTTATGCGCAACCGCTTCTTCAGAGGTCGCTAAATCAAGCGAAAGTGGCCCAAAAACCGTAGCCTCTTGTTGATCATTAAAATGTGCCGTGACTTCTTTTGCTAAAACAGACGAAGGCATTTTAGGATTGAAATTTTCCGCTGCGCTTAACAAAGCAATTTTCGGGTGGTGCAGTCCCAATTTTTGGGCGACTTCTTTAGCATTTGCAACAATTTCAATGAGGGTCGCTTGAGTGGGGGCGATATTCATCGCACAATCGGTTAACAAGAAGGTTTTTCCCGCAGGCAGCTCCACCATTGCTACATGGGAAAGAATCGGTTTATTTTTTAATTGATGCTCGCTTTTCAACATTTCTTTCAGTAATGTGTGGGTCTGAATAATTCCTTTCAATAAAATTTGTGCTTGACCGATTGCAACTAGACTGACAGCTTCCTGTGCTACCGCGGCCTCATCTGAGCAATGAACATATTTCCAGAGATTTTCAGTATCAAGATTTTCATTTGTATCAAATACAATAAACTGCAACGGTTGCTCGGCTTCTTTTAGCGCTTTTTTAACTAGCTGTAAAATCTCTGGTTGTGAACCTCCTGCAATTGAAACAGTGATCATTTTCTCACCTCATTTTTTCTTCTTTACACTTTAAATCTACCTCAGTATGTAAGCGCATACAAATTGTTAATTTTTATGCCCTTATTAATATTTTTTATAGAGAAGGAAAAGCTTAGTAAATCAAGCTTTTCTTTATCTAAACAATTGTTATCTAATTTACTTTTCATGAAAAAACTTCTTTTCTAAGAATGAAAGGAAAACTTATGCTTCGGCACAGCTGTTTATTTATGTCCGATCCTAAAGCATGTTATACTTTAGATACTTATTTTTAGGAGGAATTAAATGGCACTACTACTATTCTTTTTGTTTATCGCCCTACTAGGATTTGGTATATTAAAAATTAATAACCGCAGTATCCTCGGCGGTATCACTCTGGCTTCTGGCACCTTATTGTCATTAGTCACCTTACTATTTATCGGACTAGACAAAATTTATTTACATTTTAAGAATGGCGACTTAATTACCTTGGCTATTGGTTATCTATTAATTCCCGCTGTGTTTATCGGCATTTGCCTTTACTTTATTTTTAACTCACGTACAATGCAAACGAAAGAAGGCAAAAGTGTCACGGCTAAATTGTCGGCGGGCTTAGGACTGAACTTATTAATTGCTTTACCCGCCTTTCTATATTTATTATCAGTTGGCACAGCGCAGATACCTTATGTGCTTTTTCTGTTCTTACTTTTTCTATTGTTAATGGATCTTTTGCTGACCTTTCTATTTGCTGCTTACGTCTTGTATTCATGGATGTACCAAATGATTCCTTTAAAAAAAGCGGTTGATTATATCATTGTTTTAGGTTCGGGAATTCGTAGCGAGGAAGTGCCTCCACTTTTGAAGAGTCGGTTAGATAAAGGGATTGAATATTATGAAAAAAATCCCACCGCTAAATTTGTAGTCAGCGGTGGTCAAGGTCCTGACGAACCTGTGGCCGAAGCTTTCGCAATGAAAAAATATTTGCTTTCACAAAATATTCCTGCGGAAGCAATTTTGATGGAGGACCAATCCACAACCACTTATGAAAATATGTTGTTTTCTAAAGCAATCATTCAGGCGGATTGGCAAAAGATGCCGTCTGATTCTAAACAACCCTCTGTTATTTTTTCAACAAATAACTATCATGTCTTACGAGGAGCTATGTATGCCCATCGTGTCGGCTTAAAAGCTGAAGGTGTCGGGGCGCCAACTGCCTTATATTTTTTACCAACTGCTCTAATCCGAGAATACATTGCCTTACTGGTTCATGATAAGCGAATTGTGCTTTTTGTTTTTCTACTTGTCACTCTTCTTTTAGGAATCAGTATCTTACCCATCTAAAAAAACAGCGACTCACATTTTTGTGAGTCGCTGTTTTTATTTTTTTAATATAAAAAGGTTTAATGAACGTAATTGGCTATCAATGCAATCAGCCATAAATGAAGCGGATAGAATCCGTAAAATAAATATTTGAAAAATGGTGCTTTGCTCCCTCTCTCACCATTGTAAAGCGATATAAATGGTAACACAGTGATAAACATAAAATCAGAATTATAAGCTAACATTTCAATTGTCGTTGGCCAATCTCCCAACCATTGAAAACTTGTAACTAAGAAAAAGAGCGCTAATGCACCATATAAACAGTTCCGTAAGACAAGTCTCTTTCTGGCTAAATACGTAATCAACATAAAAGGTAACATCACAATGCCACCTTCAGCAAACATTGCTCCTATTCCTAAAATGGCTAATATACTAATCAATAAAACAATCTTTAAACTGATTTTTGGCATCTCTAGCATCGCTTTTGTCACAATTAACATACTGACCCCAAGGGCTAAGGTGAAGAAAATATTGTTGTGAACTGCGACAGCTGGATTATTCACTAAATGATTTAGAAGCGTATTTCCAACAAACATGATTGCTGCCCAAATATACAAACGACCATTGTAACGATAAACATTCCGTGTATAGTTGAAACCTTCTACAGCCATGTAACCAAAAAACACGCCGACACAACGAGTAATTACATGAAAAATCAGTGCCCATTCTGGCGGAACAAAATAACTAATATGGTCAAGAACCATTAACCCCATCATCAATAACTTTAAGCGATTTGCGTTCATGAATCGTCTCCTTTATTTTTTCTACAGAAACTATCATATCTTTTTATATAACAGAAAACAACGAACATTCTTGTTAGATTCAACCATTCTTTTTGTCACTTTCGTTAAACTTGGTACCGCAAAGATAAATCTTCAAATAAATAATGTTGGTATTTAAATTGTTCAAAATGAATTTTTCGAATTTCTTGCTTAATGGCTGTTAAGCATTCATCGACCGTCATCAATGATTCTTCTTTTAGAAGCGCCTCTTCTATTAATAATTTGCATTGGCAATCAATCAATAAAAGTTGACTATAGAATGTGTAAAATGTTTCTTTATTTAATTTTTCAATCAAATTTTTAGCTTGATTCTGCAGCTTTTGATAACATTTGGTCAATTTTTGATAATCCATTAAATCAACTAACTGACCTTGTTTTAACATGTTACTAAAGTCTAAATCCCAAAGCATTTCTTTAGTCGGCTGTTGCAATAAATAATACATAGAATGACTACTAATAATTTCAGTGGTCGGTTCTTCAATTGTTTCATAAAAAGTCACAAAATATTCTCGCTCAATCACAGTAATAATTTCTTCTTCTGAAAGCTCACAATCTTCTAAATTTTGATAGAATATCAATAATTTAATCCGCTCATCTATTTTATTCAGCGAAGCGACTAATTCAGGAAAAAGAACCGACTGACAATTCTCTACTAATTCTCTTGCCTTATTTTGTTCATTTTTATAAAAGCTGTATAACTTTTTCCGCTGTTTTAACGAGTTTAGTAAGTTATCGGGTATATTCCAGTAATATTGTTTCTTCATAGCATTCCCACTCTTCTTTTTTATGTACAATTTTACAAAATTGGTCTTAGCCAATTTCGTCTCTAGTTATTCTATCAAAAAAGTGACGCTTTTTTACTGACAATAATTACTCGTTTTACGCCCAAAAAGTGAAAATTCAGCTGTTAAGTAGTTATTGGGGCTTGTTTCCCGCGGGCCGAAAAAACTTTTTCCTTTTAAAAGTCCAGAAAAAGACCTACACTAGATATAGACATATAGACAAACGTTGGAGGGATTTAAATGGATTTACACTTAACGAATAAATTAGCATTAATTACTGGTTCAACCAAAGGAATTGGCAAAGCAATTGCGATTGAAATGGCTCGTGAAGGGACCGATGTCATTATCAATGGGCGCAATGAAGCCGAAGTAATCAAAGTTGTTGAAGAAATACAAACAATGTTTCCAGACACTCATCCTCAAGCAGGAACTGCCGATATTTCCATTGAAAGTCAACGAACTACTTTACTTGAAAAATTCCCTAAAGTCGACATTTTAGTGAATAATATGGGGATTTTTGAACCAATGGAATACTGGGACATCGATGACGCCACTTGGGAAAAATTTTTTACTGTGAACGTGTTGTCAGGCAATGCATTAGCAAAAGCTTATCTACCTAAAATGCTTGCACAAGATTTTGGTCGCATTATTTTCATCGCTAGCGAAGAAGCGGTGATGCCTTCTGGCGAAATGCCCCAATATAGCATGACAAAAACGATGAATCTTTCCTTAGCTAAAAGTTTATCCAACTTAACTGTCGGCACACATGTCACCGTTAACACGGTTATGCCTGGCTCAACCCTTACCGAAGGTGTAGAAAAAATGTTGGAAGATATGTACGCTGATTCAGACATTCCCAAAGAGGATTGGGAAAAAGATTTCATGAAAAATCATCGTTCTCGTTCACAAATCCAACGGCTCATTCGACCAGAAGAAATTGGTCGTTTTGTTACCTTTGTGGCCAGCCCAGATTCTTCTTCCTTCTCAGGAGAAGCCTTAAGAATCGATGGCGGCTTAGTTCCAACGATCTTCTAAAATAAACAAAAAAGACAGCCAGCAAAAATTCACATTTTTTGCTGGCTGTCTTTTTAAGCATATTAATTGATTACTTACCAAAAGTAAGTTATATTTATCTCGAATTCGAAATAAAAAAAGAGGTGAAACAATGAGCCAACAGCAAGAAGCTTTAAAAGCCTATATCGGTTTATTAAGAACCAGCCATCGACTAGAGCAACTTGCCAAGCAAGATGTCGCTTGTTATGACTTAAACATTACAGAATTTTCAGTATTAGAGCTGTTACTCCATAAAGGTCCTCAGACCATCCAAAAAATTAAGGAGAAAATTTTAATTGCCAGCAGTAGCACCACTTATGTTATTGACCAATTACATAAAAAAGGCTATGTAACGCGCACCCCCAGTGAAAAAGACCGACGCATTACTTACGTTGAATTAACAGAAGCTGGAAAAACATTAATTAAAGAAATTTTCCCGACGCATGCAAAGCGAATTGCAGAAGCATTTGAACAACTCTCTTCTGAAGAATTAACTCTTCTTCAAAAAACTTTACGAAAAATAACAAATGAAACGAAATGAGGAAATAATGATGAAAAAAGAAGATCAATTATTAGGAATCCACCACGTTACAGCTATGACAAGTAATGCAGAAAAAAACTATCACTTCTTTACAGACGTTTTAGGGATGCGTTTAGTCAAAAAAACAGTGAATCAAGATGATATCTATACTTACCACACCTATTTTGCCGATGATTTGGGTACACCAGGTACAACCATGACCTTTTTCGATTTTCCCAATAACCCTAAAGGATTAAAAGGAACCAATACAATTTCAAGAACAGGGTTCCGGGTTCCTTCAGATGCAGCTTTGACTTATTATGAAAATCGCTTCAATGAATTTGCTGTCAAACACACAGGTATTTCTGAAGAATTTGGGAAAAAGGTCCTTCGCTTTTGGGATTTTGATGATCAAGCGTATCAATTAATCTCTGATGAATTAAATCAGGGTGTTACAGCGGGCACCCCTTGGAAAAAAGGACCTGTTCCAACAGAATTTGCGATCTATGGCTTAGGACCTGTCGAAATAGCTATTTCCTATTTTCATGAATTCAAAGAAGTCTTTGAAGAAATTCTAGGCTTTCACGTAGTGGCACAAGAAGGCAATCGCTATTTACTTGAAGTTGGCCAAGGTGGCAATGGTGCCCAAGTCGTTTTGGTAGACGATGATACTAGCTCACAAGCGCAACAAGGATATGGTGAAGTACATCACGTTGCATTCCGCTTAGCGGATCGCAAATCACTTGGGACTTGGCAAACGCGCTTTGATCATTTAGGCTTACAAAACTCTGGCTATGTCGATCGTTATTATTTTGAATCATTGTATGTTCGCATTGGGCATATTTTAGTCGAATTAGCCACCGATGAACCAGGGTTTATGGGGGATGAACCTTACGAAACATTAGGAGAAAAGTTATCTCTTGCGCCATTTTTAGAAAACCGTCGTGAGTATATTGAGAGTGTTATCAAGCCTTTCAATACAAAACGAGCCTAAGGAGGAAAAAAACATGCATTCAATTTTAAAAAAAGGACATCCTGAAGCACCTGTCTTTGTGCTACTTCACGGTACAGGTGGTGATGAAACATCTCTCCTACCAATTGCTCAAGAACTAAATAAACAAGCTACTGTGCTAAGTATTCGTGGTGATGTTTCAGAAAATGGAATGAATCGTTATTTTAAGCGCCTAGCGGAAGGTCATTATGACTTAGAAGATCTAGAAAAACGCGGCGAGGCGCTTCATAAGTTTATTCAACAAGCCGCTAACGAACATCAATTTTCATTGGATAAAATTATTTTTATTGGCTATTCAAATGGGGCCAATATCGCTATTCAATTATTGCTTACTCATCCCGACAGCTACCATCAAGCTGTCCTCTATCATCCCATGTTTCCTGTTGAATTGACCAATCAACCAGACTTGACCGACACTTCTGTTTTATTATCTCTAGGAGAGCATGACCCGATTGTCCCACTTCCTGAGAGTATGCGTGTGATTCAATTATTTCAGAATCATGGAGCAACCGTACAAGAGGTTTGGACACAAAGTCATCAATTAACTTATCAAGAAATTAAGGAAACACAAACTTGGTTGGCACATCTGTCCTCTTAACAAAAAAGTGAGGTCGGGACAGAACCGTTTAGCTCCGAGAAATAAGAAGAAATTTCCGAAAATTGCTCTTTAATTTTTGGAGAATTTCGGCTTATTTCCGAAGGAGTTGGTTCTGTTCCCGCCGTTTATCAGGTTTTGAGCCTGGGACAAAAATCTCTTTGGATTTTTGTCCCAGGCTCACTTTTTCTATTTTAAGATAATTCACTGTCTGAGCTTCTTTTATTTTGCCATTTGAACAACTATTTTGCCAACTGCATGGTGCGTTTCACTGAGTGCATGTGCATCATAAATCCCTTGTCTAGAAAAAGGGAAAACTTCACCAATAATTGATTTCACTTTTCCAGCTGCCATCAAATCAGCAATTTTTTGTAATTGTTCTCCATTTGGTTGAAGCCAAATACTTTCAGCAGAAATATTTTTTTCGGCTGCCAATTGTTTATCTTCAATGCCCACAATTGAAACAAGACGACCTGTGTTTGGTTTTAAGACGTCAAAACTATTTTTTTGAACCTCACCACCCATTGTATCAAAAACCAAATCAACATCAGTTAATACCTCTGCAAAATTCGTTGTATGATAATCAATCACTTCATCTGCACCAATTTTTTTCAGTAAGGCATGATTTTTTGCGCTAGCGGTCGTGATGACATGTGCGCCCGCTTCTTTTGCTAGTTGAATCGCATAAGTACCGACCCCACCTGCACCAGCATGAATTAAAACAGTTTCTCCTTCTTTAAGGTGACCATGATCAAACAATGCTTGCCAAGCGGTTAAACCAGCCAACGGAACGGCAGCCGCTTCTTCAAAGCTAATTGTTTCAGGGATTTTTGCTAATAAATGATCATCCACAATCGTTACTTCTGCATAGGTACCAAAACGAGTAGTTTCAGGACGAGCAAAAACTTTATCGCCAACTTGCCAATCCGTTACTTGACTCCCCACCTCTGTAATCACACCAGCGACATCCCAACCAAGAATAATCGGAAAGGACCAATCAAACATCTGTTTTAAATATCCTTCACGCAATTTCCAATCAATCGGATTAATTGATGTCGCGTATTCTTTTACCAACACTTGATGTTCCGATAATTCTGGCAGTGTTACTTCTGCTTCTTCAAGTACCTCTTTACTTCCGTACTGATTAATCACAACAGCTTTCATAAACCAACTTCCTCTCATTTGTTTCATTTTTCACACTTTTAGTATACGCCTATTGCCTTCTTTTTATATAAGAATATGCTTTAGTTAAATTGAGAGAAAGTAGCTGTTTTTAGTCTATTATTCATAACGTAAAGATTCAATTGGATCTAATTTTGCTGCTCTTCGAGCTGGTAAAGTTCCTGCTAAAAAAGCAATAAACATAATAACTAAGATAATCGTTAGTGAAGATGGCAATGAAAATTGAATTAATTTAAATCCTGTTAAAGCCTTTAAAAAAGAATCCGTTGCCAAACGATTAACTAAATTTCCAACCCCAACAGCTCCTAAAATGCCTAATATTGAGCCAAAAAAGCCAATTAAAGCCGCCTCAACACTAAAAATTGTAAAGACTTTCCCATTGCTAAGACCCATGGCTTTCATTAAACCAATTTCTCGCGTTCTTTCTTGGACAGACATATACAGCGTGTTAATAATGCCAAAGCTTGCAGCTAACAAGGCAATTGCACCAAACATGGTTAAAACACCAGTGATTGCATTGATTATATTACGAATCATACCAATTTCATCTTCGACAGTAGTCGCTAAATAGCCAGCTTTATCTAAATCTTTTTTGATGTCCTTAATCTGCTCTGGCGTGCTGTCTTTTTTAACTTCAGCAATAATCATCGCGTATTGATTTTTTAAATGTTCTGGAAGATCTGCTTGATTGATTGAGACAACTTTATCAATCAATGCTTTATTCATCAGCGAGAGCCCATTTTGAATGACACTGGTATTTCTAACGCCAACAATTTTTGCTTCAATAACTTGCTCTTGTCCTTTCAAGGAACTTGAGATACCTAATTGAACTGTTTCTCCCACGGCAGCTTTACTAGATGTATAGCCGAGCGCCTTTACATATTCTGGTGACAAATTAATTTCGAAGTCCTGGCTCGTTTGCGAAACTTTACGGCCAGCCGCTAAATCAATGGTCATCTCATCTAGCGCAGAAGTTGCTGAAAATACATATTTATGCTTATCTGCTCCTTTTATATAATCGATAGCAACGGATTTCATTGGTTCCACTGATGTAACATCCGAGATTTTTTTAATCTTCTCAATATCTTTTTCAGCAAGCATACTTTGTTGTTGAATCGTACTGGTTTTTTTCTCTGGATTATATTTACTTGGTTCTGTTCCGTTACCAACATTCATCTCCATTTTTGGCTGAATAAATAGCTGATTTGCACCACCGACACTGCCGACTTGTTTGTCAATATAATCATTTACACCAATATTGACTCCTGTAGTTAAAGCTATGGTAAATGCTCCAATAAAGATTGCAATAATGGTCAATACGGTTCGACCTTTATTACGCATTAAATTGGTACTAGCTGATTTTAAAATATCTCTAAATTTCATTTACTCATCTCCTCCTACAATCAAGCCGTCTCGAACATGAACTTGCTGATCACAACGTGCTGCTAAATCTGGATCATGTGTCACAATAATTAAGGTAATTCCTTTATTTTTATTTAAATCAAATAACAATTCTTCAATTTTCTTCCCAGTGGCAGAATCTAAATTCCCTGTAGGTTCATCTGCAAAAATAATTTGCGGATTATTAACTAAAGCACGCGCTATACATACCCGTTGTTTTTGGCCACCAGATAAATTATTCGCTTTGTTTTGAACTTTATCTTCCAAACCGACTGCTTTTAACGCATCTAAAGCCATCTTTTTCCTCTTGCTACCGGAAATACCACCAATTTTTAATGGTAAAAGAACATTATTTAAAACTGTATCCTTGGCATTCATAAAGAATTGTTGAAAAACAAAACCAAATTCTTCATTTCTCGTTTTATTCAGCACTTTCTTTCTAATACTAGTAACATTTTTACCATTTAAATAAATATCTCCTGAAGTTGGTTGATCTAACAATGCCAAAATGTGCATAAATGTTGATTTCCCAGAGCCACTTTTACCAATTATGGCCACAGATTCACCTTTTTCAACTTTTAAATCAACACCTTTTAACGCATCAAATTTTGTTTCGTTCTTTCCATAACTTTTTTTGATATTTTTTGCTTCAATTACCGCCATGTTACCCCTCCATTTTTCATTCTTTGTCGTTTACTTATTTACAAAGTTTTTTTACTCTTTTCATACTCCTTTCTTCTCTTTCTATTTTGACGGAAGCCCTTTCCTTTGTCATGGTACTTCCGATGTATCTCTCAATTAAAACAATAAGAACATGTTCCAAATTCACCTCATTGAACATGTTCTTATTAATTAGTTATGCATTTACGCGTTTAATTTCACGATGTTTATTCAATAAATAGGCCAAACCAAGATTAATGCCAACAAAGCAACTGATTGTCAGAAGAAGTGGCAGGACAGTAAAACCAGTGGATTGATAACCAACCATTGCTTGCAAGACGTGGAGCATTCTCAGGCGCATTGGTGTCCCCCCTAATTGTGCAATCGTGCCCAGTAAAATAGGAATCATTAATAACAGCAATAAAACAATGAGTTTTTTTACGCCATCTATCCGATCATTAAAGACACCTGCTAACAAGCCAAGTGAGCCGCTAAGCATTAGTAAGATAAAAAAGAGCAACCACGACATGAAAAAGTTTCCTTGAGCATAGACATCAATTAATTTCATTGATAATTGAAAATGAGAAATGAAATTGCCGCTAAATACTTTAATCAGTACAAGTACAGCCAAGGATCCAACCAAAGATAAAATAGCATTACTTACAAAATTCACCAAAAAAATTGTCCAGCGGGAAAGCCCGTTTTGAATAAACAGTTTAAAATCTGTGTTCATCCCAAAAAATGATAGTATCCCCATAAAAACCAGACAAGGAATTACTGCATCAGAGCTGACAGTATTCACGTCGTTAGAAAAGAGCAACCCAATAAGAGGAAAAAGAATGCCGAACAAAGCATAAAAGCCAAAATAAATTGCTAAGGAACGGACTTGATAAATTACACGATACCGCAAAGCTGTTTTAAATTTCATTTTACTTTTCCTTCTTTCTATTGGTTAATTGCACAAAATATGTTTGTAAATTTAGCGGCGCAATTTGAACCTCTGCTTTTTCAGTTGGCAAGTCGCCGTACACGTAAGCCGTAACTGCCCCACCTAAAGTGTCCATGCCTAAGATTTCCAATGACTGAGTATAGCGCTCTACTTGTTCTTTCGGCCCAGAAACAATGCGACCGTTTTTCAAAATTGTTTCAATAGATTCTGCGCGAATCAATTTTCCTTGATCAATGATGATAATATCTTCTAATAAATTCGCAATTTCTTCAATCAAATGGGTAGAAATCACAAACGTACGGGGACGTTCTTGGTATGTCTCAATTAAATAAGTATAAAATAATTCCCGATGATTGGCGTCTAAACCTAAGACCGGCTCATCTAAAAAAATATACTCACAGGGGACGGATAGCGCCACTATTAGTTTAGCAATACTCCGATAACCAGTTGATAATTTTTTGAATGCCTTTTTACTATCTAAACCAAAATCGCTTAACATTTGTTCGGCCAAAGACCAGTCAAATGATCCATAAAAACCTTCAGTCGTTTTAAAAATATCTTTAATTTTTAACTGAGGAGGAAATAAATTATCTTCACTCATTAAGTAAATATGATTCAAAGCAGTCTCATTATCGGTCACTGTTTCTCCCGCCAATTGAACGGAACCTGAAGTGGCAAAACTTCGATTATTAATGATATTTAATAACGTACTTTTACCAGCCCCATTCCTGCCTAAAAGCCCATAAATCGTTTCTTTTTCAAAAGTAATTGAAATATTATCTAATGCCTTTTTTTGATGATATTTTTTGCTTACTGATTCCACCCGCAAACTCATGCGTCATACCCTCTTTCAATTAGTTGTTTTAATTGTTCGGCTGTAATCCCTAATTTTTTAGCTTCTGCGACAACTTCTAATACTTCTTTATTTAAAAATTCTTCTTTCCGTGCCCTTCTTACTCTCTCTTGAGCGCCTGGTAAAACAAACATGCCAATCCCCCGTTTCTTTTCAATCAGCTGTCGTTCTACTAATAAATTCATTCCTTTTAAAACGGTGGCTGGATTGATTTGGTAACTTTTTGATATTTCTGTGGTTGAGGGAATTTGTTCGCCTTCTAAGTAAGCGCCATTAAAAATTCCTTCGGCAATCTGATCGGCTACTTGCTGAAATAAAGGCTTTTCCCCCGAAAAATTAAATTCCATTTTTACACCTCGCTTAAACGGTTAACTACTTATGTAACTAACTATATATCTTAGAAATTCTTTTGTCAACAAAAAAACCATTGTTTCCAAAGAAATTTTTCTTTGAAAACAATGGCGATACTTTTGAGTTGATTGAATCCGTTCCTTCTTATAGGGTTCCATTGTACAACAATTCATCGGTTGTTTCGTTGACAATTTTTAAGCGATTTTGTTTTTTGATCAAAATACTTTTATAGGTTGTTTCTGTAGCCTTTTCTTCCATCACAAGAATGCGTTTATACTCATTATCAGTGACTTGCTTAATCGTTGTTTGATTTAAGGACGGAATTTTTTCTTTTAGCGTTTTTTCTTCCGCCAGACCTTTTAAGATTTCTGATTCTGTAGTGGAACTTGTGGATTTACTAGAATCGCTTGATACACCTTCGTTATTAGACGCACTTTCAGATGACTTGCGACTTGATTCGGTTACTTTAGGCTGTGATGATTCACTGGTATTGGTTGAATTCATTTGCGTTTGGGTTTGATTCCCACATGCACCAATTAGCAACCCAACGCCTAAGATAGAGCTTGCTAAAATAGTTTTTCTAATCATTTGCATGACCTCCTACATCTATCATTACTTTAACCTTAACATTTTTCAGCTAAGAGAACAATTTTTCAGATTAGAAAAGACCACTAGTCGTTATTTAAATAAACGAACTAATGGTCTTACTTATTTAGGAATGATCTTCATATGAGTGAGTGGGTAATAAACAAATTGTGCTTTCCCTAAGATTTGATCTGCATGTATTGCACCAAAAGAACGGCTGTCTTTGGACATACGGCGATTATCACCAAGCACAAAATAGCTATCTTTAGGTAACTTTTCTTGCATTAACAATTCTTTTGAATCAAAATTCGTAGTATAAGGCATCGTTTCATGATCTTTTTTTCTGTTTTTAGTTAAATAGGGTTCAGCGATTGGCTGATTATTGACATATAATTGATCGTTTTCGTAACGCACAGCTTCTCCTGGTAAACCAATCACACGTTTAATCAGAATCGATCCTGTGTCTGTTTTAAAGACCACCACATCAAACCGTTTAATGGCGGAGAATTTTTCCATCACAATCATATCTCCTTGATTCAAGGTTTTTTGCATGGAATGGCCATCCACCCGAACAGGAATCAGGAAAAATCCTCTTAAAATAAAAACGGCTACGATTGCTGGTACTAAAATTTTCAGAAAGTACATTAAATACCCAACATAATCACGTTTCTTCTTCAACTTAGTGCCACCTTTTTTCTAGTTTTTTTGAATTTCTTTGACTGCTGTATCGTAGGCAGCGTCATTTTCAAGAATTAATTTACCTAAAGTGGCTTCAATTTTTGTGGCTGTTTCATTGTCGATTTCTCCAGTTACAGGCAAGCCATTTTTCTGTTGAAAATCGCTAACCGCTGCTTTTGTTTCTGCGGTGTAGTTTGCATTGTTTTCATCAACAGGATACGCTAATACAGCTAAAATAGCATTTAAGTTCTGAATATCTTCAGATTGATCCCCTTCTTTTAGCGTTTTATCGCGAGGAATCAATTTTAAATAGGCATACTCGGGGTAATCAGCTTTGATGGTTGGTTCAATTCCTTTTTCGTTGATCCATTCGCCTTTTGGTGTTAACCATTTTAAAACAGTCAATTTTATTTCGGTTTGGTCATTTAAATCCTTCACCGTTTGGACCGTTCCTTTGCCAAATGTTTTCGTTCCAATTAGTGGGACATTCGCAGATTCATGCAGTGCTGCAGCAAAAATTTCGGATGCACTGGCACTATTGCCATCAATGATAACTGCAACAGGTTCTTTTACTTTAAAGCCGTCGTCTAATTCTTTGGAAGCAACTTCTTTCATCGTACGTCCTTTTTTGTCTTCAAATTGAACAATTGTTTCGCCATTTTTTAAAAACATACTGGCCATTCGCTCTGCTTGATCTAGCAGTCCACCAGGATTTTGGCGTACATCAATTACAAAGGATTTAGCTCCTTTGGCTCGTAAATTCGTGATTGTTTCTTTCAATTCTTGATATGTTTTTTTACCAAAGGACGTAATTTTAATCGAGCCAATTTGTGCATCTTTTTTGTCTAACTCACCTGTCACTGTTTTAACGGGAATTTTCCCACGTTTGATTGAGATATTTTTAGTTTCTCCCTCTCTTTGGATAGTCAATTCAACGGAAGTTCCTTTTTTACCTCGGACTTTTGAGACGACTTCTGCTAGTTTCATCCCTTTTGTAGCTGTACCATCAACTTTTTCAATAATATCGCCTTCTTTGATTCCCGCTTTTTCAGCTGGGGAATCTGCTACAGGGGCCTCTGCTACAACTGGTTCGCCATCTTTCATTGTCATAGTGGCACCAATTCCTTCAAAATCGCCAGATAAGCTTTCGTTTAAATCATTGGCAGCAGATTCATTTAGATAAGTTGAGTATGGGTCTCCAATAGCTTCAGACATGCCTTTTAAGGCGCCTTCAACTAATTCATTTTTATCTACTTCACCTACATAATTGGTACTAATTTCATTATATAAATCCTGCACTTTGCTTAAATCAGCATTGGTAATTGCCCCTTCTTGACTCATCTTTTTAACACGATGATCAAAATAAATATAACTACTTCCTCCAGCTAAAAATGCGACACAGAGGAGCGAAATAATATATTGATAAAAAGGAACAGTTCGTTTGTTCTTCATAGATTTCATCTCATTTCTAACAAATTCGTCACTACTTTTGTTTACTATAACATGAATGAAAAAAGAGGAAAAGCTTTGTTTGCTTTTCCTCTGGATTTATTTATTGTTTTCAAGGTACTTTTCCCATAACTCATCAAAGATGTCCATGTTGCTTAAATAGTCAGCATTCATTTCTAAATAAGAAGAAAGTTCATGATAATCCTCGGTTTGTTTTGGAAACTGAATATCTTTGGCCGCTTCATTGGCAAAATCAGTTTCAGGATCTTTAGCCGGACCTTTTAATGTCATTAAGTAATGGTAAAAGCTTCGTCTCATGTAAATTAGTCACTCCATTTTTCTTCAATAAATTCACTTCTACGTTGATGGGACAATCCATAACGCAAAGCGTCTTTTTTATAAAAGTCTTGATGGTATTCTTCAGCAGGATAAAATGGTGCTGCTGGTTCGATGGTGGTAACAATTGGTTCTGTAAAACGGCCACTATTAGCTAGACGTTCTTTACTTTTCTCAGCAATTTCTTTTTGTTCTTGAGAACGATAAAAAATAACTGGCCGATAATTATCGCCGCGGTCTTGAAACTGACCGAAAGCATCAGTAGGATCCGTTTGTTGCCAATAAATATCCACTAATTGTTCATAAGAAATAATCGCCGGATCAAAAGTGATTTCTACTGCTTCCGTATGGCCTGTTGTGTGTGTTAGAACCTGTTCATATGTTGGATTAGGCACGTGCCCACCTGTATAACCCGAAACAACTGAGATAATCCCTGGTTGTGTATCAAAAGGCTGCACCATACACCAGAAACAGCCGCCTGCAAAAATTGCTTTTTCTTCCATCTCTAACACTCCTTTTTTATTTCTCTTTTGGCAAGTATATATTCATCCGAATGTCATCGTCAACTAAATTAATCTTTTCTGCTCGAACAAATAGACCATTTTGCATTCTAAACTGATCTAAACGTAATAAAACAGTTTGATCATCTGGATTGATTTCAACCCATTTAGGTAGTTTGTAAGAACGTTTAGCAAATTTCAATACTTCTTTAATTGGCAAGCCTAACGTTCCTATAGATAAACTT
The DNA here is from genome assembly GCF_023539285.1 of Enterococcus sp. LX10. Taxonomy (NCBI): domain Bacteria; kingdom Bacillati; phylum Bacillota; class Bacilli; order Lactobacillales; family Enterococcaceae; genus Enterococcus; species Enterococcus sp. LX10. Next base: position 1,492,710 of record NZ_CP092784.1, read on the forward strand.
TTTGCTTTTAATTGTACATTGCCATTCGCCATCACGTAAGGATCAAAATATAAGTAAAAAGGAATGTCATGCCCTAACACCTGAAATGTTCCATTTAATAAAGCATCATTTTCTAAATAAAATTTATATTTGATCTCCGAACCTTTTTGAAAGTCGGCTAAATAAAAGTCAATCAGTTTGTTCACTTGTTGTTTTTTTGACTGAATTGTGACGACTGGCTCGCCTTCTTTTTCAACAATTGCTGGTATTTTCTTTAAATCTGGTTCGCGAACTTGTGTTGCTCGAAATGTCACGAAAGCTACACTACCAATGACTAAACCCACTAGAACAAGAAAAGCGATTTTCCAGGGATTTCGTTTAGGATTGGTTGGTTGTGTCTTTTTAATTGATTTACTTGTTTTTGGCTTTTCTTCATTCATTTTATTCACTACCTTCTGATTTGGTTATCCATTCTTTCTCTGTCTTGACCATTTCATCCCGGACAGCTCCGGCCATAATTTGGTAGCCAAGATTATTCGGATGGAAGCGATCTTCTTCATATAACAAATTGTTTAAATCCTCTTTGCTAGCACTACTTCCTGTAGTTTCTGAGTCGCCACCAGTTACGCCAACTTCATCGCCACGACCTTTATAGAGTAAATCATTGATAGGAATGAAATAGGCTCGTTTTTGCTCTTGAACCATTTCTTCGGTTGCTTGATTCCAGTTATCAACGATTTCTTGCATTTCTGTAATTTCGGAAAAGTTTAAGTAGAAGGGATTGTAAATTCCTAAGACATAAATAGGGGCCTTCTTGTTGTACTCTCGGATTTCTTCAAGTAGTCGTCTTACTCGGCGTTGATAGGCTTTTTGTGGACGATTGAACGAGCTGACTTTCAAGTCGAAAATATTACTACTAATTACTTTCATTAAGTCATTTCCACCAACCGTTAGCGTAATCACGTCCGCAGAGGCAAGGCCCTTTTGAATTTCAGGTTTTTCTTTGATTCGTTTTAAAATTTGGTCACTACGATCCCCATTTTTCCCAAAATTGTCTGTTTGAACACCGTTCAAGTTGTAGTGTTCTTTTAAATCATCTGCCACAATAGGAACAAAACCTCCACTATTCGTCAAATCGCCAATTCCTTCAGTTAAAGAATCACCGATAGCTGTATAATGAATGACTTCTTTTTGATTTTTTTGAAAAGTTGTGGCCACTTTCTCTTGCTTTAATAGTGGCTTTGCTTTGGGGATGGCCACACTTAACAATGTAAAAACACCTAGCGCAATGAGGATAGGTGTTAAGACGGTCAGCAAAATATGCTGTGTTTGTTTTTTCATCTTCGTCACTTCCTTTTAAATAAACTAACAAGAAATTTTCCTTTTCTTGTTAGAAAGAGGTTGCGTCTACTCATTTAAGAGTGAGACCCAACCTCGTTATTTCTTAGTCTGTATAGTACATAATAGCAAAGGCATTTTTTCCTGTATGGGTTGCAATGACTGGATTCGTATGTAATACGGGAATATCCATGTCTTTAAAGATTGCTTGTAATCCTTCTTTGAATCCATTTGCTAGTTCTAGCCCATCCGCATGAGAAATGCCAATTTGTCGAACATTTGGAATCTTACTTAATTCTGATTTCAATTCGTCAAACCATTTATTAAACGTTTTAACGCCGCGGCCTTTCGCTACAGGAATCAATTCCGTATTTTCAAAGTCCATGACAACTTTCATATTAAAAATGTTTGATAATAATCCTGTTGTACGGCTGATTCGTCCACCTTTAACCAAATTATCCAATGTTGAAATGCCAATGTATAATTTAGTATTTTGTTTGACGCGTTCAATTTCAGCTAAAATTTCTGGAACACCCGCTCCCGCTTGTGCCAATTTTGCTGCTTGAATGACTTGGAAAGACAAACCTTGGTCTGTAAAATCGCTATCAATCACCGTTACTTTACTTGATGATAAGTTGCTAGCTTGACGGGCCGCTTCAACCGTTCCACTTAAGCCTTTTGTCATGTGAATCGAAATTACTTCACTGCCATCTTCACCTAAGCGATCATATAATTCTACAAATTCACCAATTGGTGGTTGACTGGTTTTTGGTAAGGCCTTCGCATTAGCCATCATGTCCATAAATTTTTCGCCTGGCAAATGATCATCATCTGGATAAACAACGCCATCAACCATAATTGATAAAGGCATCATATGGATATTTAATTCATCTCTAAGACTTTTTTCCATCGTACATGAAGAATCCGTTACGATTTTAACGTTTGTCATAAATTTATCACTCTTTCTTTAAAAGGAACCTGTTTTCATGGTAGAATACCATTAAACGGTTAATTATCTAGTTATAGTATAACAGACACTGCCGAATTTTTCATCAAATTAAAATAAAGGAAGTGAATTTATTGGAAAAAACGCATTTCTCAAAAAAATACCTAATCGTGAACGAAGTCTTAAATGCAGTTACACATGGCATAGGCGCAGGTTTAAGTATTGCTGGCTTAGTCATTTTACTTGTTAAAGGAGCTCGTTTAGGCTCACCGATTCACGTGGTATCTTATGCTATTTATGGCTCCATGTTGATTCTACTTTTTTTATCTTCAACGTTATTTCATAGTTTAATTTTTACAAGAGCCAAAAAGGTCTTTCAGGTCTTCGATCATAGTTCTATTTTCTTATTGATTGCTGGCAGCTATACGCCGTTTTGCTTAATTAGTATTGGCGGTTGGTTAGGTTGGACCTTGTTCAGTTTAGTCTGGTTAATCGCCATCGTCGGTATTGTCTATAAATCCCTCACGTTGCATAAACAAGAAACAGTGAAAAACATTTCAACGATTATTTATATTGTTTTAGGTTGGCTCTGTATCATCGCTGCTCGTCCGTTATATGAATCTCTTGGATTTACAGGAACAGCGTTATTGGTCGCAGGGGGTGTGTCTTACACATTAGGTGCAGCCTTCTATTCATTGAAAAATGTGCGGTTTATGCATGTGGTTTGGCACTTGTTCGTCATGCTTGCAGCGATTCTCATGTATTTTTCTGTTCTCTTTTATACGTAATCACAGCACAATAAGAACACGATGCTCAAAGCATCGTGTTCTTTTATTGCCCTAAATCTCTTTATTATAAAGGATTATTCTTCTTTTCGAATTATTTTAACATAAATTAGTAGAAAAGACTTTACAAAACGAACATACATTCGTATAATAACAATACGAACACTCGTTCGAATCAAATGAAGAGGTGATACACATGGAAGCAATTCGTCGTGTTGGATTTTTATTTTTTGTATTGGTTATAGGTATTTTTTTGGGAACATTAGGATTACGTCTTGCTTTTATGATCGTGACGCCGTTATTTATTCTTTGGTTTATGTCATGGGATGAGAAGCGTTATACACGTACACGTAAACAACAGCAAGCAAGATACGTTTATCGTAAGTTCCCTTAATAAATAATAAAACGGTGTGTTCCCCCCAAGCTATGCTCCGTTTTTATAAATATGTCAAAGAAAGAGCGAAGGATTAAATCCTTCGCTCTTTCTAATTAAATTAGATTAGTATTCCATTAAGGTAACAATATCGTAGCCATCAATTTTATCGCGGCCATGTAAATCCATTAATTCAATTAGGAACGCACAACCAACTACAATACCACCTAATTGTTCGACTAATTCGATGGTTGCTTTAATTGTACCACCAGTTGCTAGCAAGTCATCACAAATCAAAACACGTTGACCTGGTGTGATGGCATCTTTGTGCAACGTTAATGTATCTGAACCATATTCTAAGTCATAAGTCACTTCGATGGTTTCACGAGGAAGTTTTCCTTTTTTACGAACCGGAGCAAAGCCAACCCCTAGTTCATAAGCCACTGGACAGCCGACAATAAAGCCACGAGCTTCTGGTCCTACAACCATATCAATTCTTTTTTCTTTGGCGTAATCCACGATTTGTTTCGTTGCTTCACGGTAGGCATCCCCATTAGCCATTAATGGAGAAATGTCACGGAACACGATCCCTTTCTCAGGATAATCTGGAATGCTTGCAATGTAATCTCTTAAATCCATTTTTATTTGTCCTCCTCATTCCACAGCCATTGTTGTATTGTTTGACAATCACTGTAAAGTAGAAATTCTTCTGTTTTTATTTTTTTCAATCGTTGTTGGTACACTTGACTTTCAGTCAATGGTCGATTGTCGGGTTTCTCAATACTGTTTAAAACACCGCTTTCTATTGTAACAAATCCTAAGTCAAAAAACACCTGTATCATGAAAATTAATAATTTTTCTTGGATATTTAAGTAATTTGCCACCTTCGATAGCTGGGAACGTAGATTTACTTCTTTTTGCTGCAAAATAAATTTATACAATGTTGCAAATTGTTCACGTGAAGCAATACCGTTTAAATAAGCTTCTTCTGGTGAAATAAACATCATGTATATACGTTGTATCTCAGTCGCTTCAACAATTTCTTTAACCGTGATTGCTTCCACAGGACAGTCGACAAAAACCAGTTGTTCGATTTGATTTTGAGAAACAACTTCCACCAATTCTTCTTGGTTTGACCAAACAATAATATTAGCGGTTGGATCTGAAATGAATTTTTGATTTTTTTCATCAAACAAAAGATAAGCTGTTGCTTCTGAAGGAATTGGTTTCGTTTGATTATTTTTGCCACGAAAATCAAATAATTGTCTTCCCGATACAGCAAAATCAGTCACCATTAATTGTGGTTTCTTACGACCATTCCATTCATTGATGGAAAGTTGGCCTGCCACATCGGCGGTTCCTTGTGCTAGTTCATCCGCTTGAGGCCCCATTTGAAAAGCAATTGCATCCAATTGTGCCCCTTCTTGATTCATTTGAAATTTGAGATGTGCATTATCTGCACCAATTTGACGAATTTGCGTAGGCGTGATTTCCTTAAATACAAAAGTTGGAACAGTATTATCAGTCCCAAAAGGCGCCAAAATACGCAATTGATCAATAAAAGCAGTCGTTGCCTGCGAAACCGCTAAGCTCTCACTAATGAGTAACTCTTGTCCATTAGCCATATCAATTTGATTTTTTTCAATAAAGTGTGCCAAATGTTCCTGAACAAAAGGAATATTTTCAACAGGTAAAGTCATTCCCGCTGCCATATGATGCCCACCAAAATGAGTGAATTGCTCACGCACTTCGTTCAACGCCTCATAGAGATTCAATGCGCTAATGCTACGTCCAGAGCCTTTTGCGGTTTTACCAGATTCATCTATTGCTAAAATAATGGTTGGTTTCCCCGTTTCTTGCATAATGCGGCCCGCGACAATCCCTAAGACACCTTCATGCCAGCCTTGTTTCGCTAAAATATGGACCGGCGCATTCGGGTCGATTAAATCCAGGGCTTCTTTGGCAATCGTCGTTACAATGTCTTTTCGTTCATTGTTTTGTTGATCAATATATTTAGCGATTTCCAGCGCTTGTTCTTCATCAAATGTAGTCATTAATTCAACACCTGGTGCGGCTTCCCCTAATCGACCTAACGCGTTTAAACGAGGTCCAATGGTAAAGCCAATTGATTCTTCTGAAACAGCTTCCTTTTTTACACCTGCTTCTTGTAGTAAAACGTCTAAACCAATTCGATCACCAGTTTGAATCATTTGCAGGCCCATTTTGACAAACGTTCTATTTTCATCGGTTAATGAAACCAAGTCAGCAATTGTCCCAATTGCTACCAAATCTAATAACTCAATTGGCAATTCACCAAGTAACGCAGTAGCGACTTTGAAAGCCACGCCGACACCAGCTAAATCTCCAAAAGGATAGTCTCCTTGCGGATGTCTAGGGTGGACAATCGCATAGGCTCCTGGTAATTGTTCAGGCAATTCATGATGGTCAGTAACGATTACATCTACTCCTTGTGCCATAGCGTAGTTAATTGCTTCATGTCCGGCTACACCATTATCAACGGTTACAATTAATTGGACTCCTTGTTCAATTTGTTCAGCAAATACGTCTTTATTAGGTCCATATCCATGAACAAAACGATTCGGTAGAAAGTACTGAACCATGCCACCGACTAATTCGATTGCTTCTTTCATAACCGTGGTACTAGTGATGCCATCTGCATCATAATCCCCATAGACAAGGATTTGTTCACCCGCTTCGACGGCTTGCTGGATGCGGGCTACCGCTTTCTCCATATCATGCATTAAGAACGGATCATAAATATCTTCGATAGTCGGATGTAGAAACTTACGTAATGCTTCTTCTGTCCGGATATTGCGGTGCCATAAAAGTTGGCCAATTAATGGATTAATTTGTTCTTTTTTTAATTGTTCTATAAATTCTACAGGTAATTCTGTCTTTGTCTGTAACTGCCATTGATAGTTTGATTTTTTCACGACGTCACTCCTAACCAAGTAATTATAGCAAAATTTTTCCAAAAACTAAAGAAAGCATTTTTTTAAATCTGAGAAAAAAACTGTGATATCTGTTAGATAAATAGCAGATATCACAGTTTTATTTTAAAAGAAACTTAGCGATAAAGTCTCTTCCTTATTTTTGTTCCTCTTCATTCACACGAGGTTTCACATAACGATCAATACGACTACCTGACACAGGCGTTGCGTCTACTTCTGTGTTTGATGTTTGTTCGTTGACCACTGGTTCTGCGACTTGTGGTGCTGCCGCTTGTTTGGCTTGCAAATCAGCCAATTGATTATCAAAAGAACGTTGAACTTTTTCCGTTTCTTCTTTGACTAATTTATCCATATCATTTTTATAAATATCCAACTCTTTTTGTACAGCTTTTAATTCCTTACGTTGGTTCCAAATGGTGGTTGTGGAGGTTAGTAACCCAACTAGTGCGCCAATAATTGCAGAACCTAAAATAATTAAGATTAACGGTCCACTAATTTTAGTAAAACCAAAGTTTACTGGAACAGCTTGATTATTTAAAACAGCAAAAATAACAACAATTAAGACCAACACAAGGCCCAAAATAACACGCCATTGATTTTTCATGACTTGATCGACTCCTTTATTTTTTATTTAAAATATTTCCCGCTATGAAATCTCCTAAATGTGGAAACAATGTATAAAAGCGGGCAGCTGCTTCCATGACAAACGGACGATTAATCTCACGTCGAGAAGTCCCCATACTCCCAACCACTTCTTTCGCTAATTTCGTAGGGTCCAAAACAATTTTATCCACCGCAGCTAGATAAGTGCCTGTCGGGTCCGCTTTATCAAAGAATTCTGTTTGGATTGGTCCTGGATTGACAGTCGTTACTGCTACACCCAACGGTTTCAATTCTAAACGTAAAGCATTTGAAAAACCTAACACAGCAAATTTCGTTGCAGAATAAACGGTTGATTTAGCTGTAGCCATCTTCCCAGCCATTGAAGCAACGTTGATAATATGTCCTTGCCCAGCTTCAATCATTTTAATAGCTACTTTTTGAGTAAACGTCATCATTCCTAGAACGTTGACATCAAACATTTGGCGTGCAACAGCCAAGTCAATCTCAACAAAATTTTCAAACAAGCCAAAACCAGCATTATTGACTAAAACATCTATAGAACCAACTTCTGCTGAAATAGCTTCAACCACACGTTCAACGCTTTCTGGATCGGCAATATCTAATTGATAAGAAAATGCTTCTCGTCCGCTTAAAGCGGCACACTGCTCGCGAACTTTACCAATCAAATTAATTCTGCGGGCACAGACAACGACGACCGCCCCTTGTTTAGCTGCTTCATAACAAATTTGTTCACCTAAACCAGCTGAACCTCCAGTTACGACAACGACTTTATTTGTTAAATCCATCTAAGCTCCTCCTTCATTGGCAAATGGAATCTCAATGATATCCATATCTTTCACGATTTTTGTATTGGGGAAAATTTCTTGGGCTTCTTCTTGAAGCTGATAGGCCTCTTTGGTTAAATAACGGGCACTAATATGCGTTAAGATAAGTTGTTTTACTTGCGCTTCTTTTGCAACTTCAGCTGCTTGTTGACTGGTTGAGTGGAAGTAGGCTTTTGCCATTTTTGCTTCGTGTTTATTAAACGTACTTTCATGGACTAAAACATCCGCTCGTCGTGCTAAGGTTACGCTATTTTTAGTTTTGCGAGTGTCTCCTAAAATCGTCACGATTCGACCAGGTTTACGCTCTCCCACAAACGCTTGTCCATTAATTTCCTGTCCATCAAAAACGATCGTTTCACCACGTTTGAGTTTGCCATACAATGGCCCAGAAGGAATCCCTAAAGCTTGAAGTTTCTCTACTTGTAATTCTCCTTCATGCGCTGCTTCCTCAATTCGATAGCCAAAGCTCGTGATGCCATGGTCCAAGATATTACAGCGAACAGTGAATTGTTTATCTTTAAAAATAACGTCATTTTCTTTTGTTAATTCAATAAATTTCAGTGGATAGGACAACCGCGATTGTGAGACCCGTAAAGAAGTTTTAACAAAATCAGCAATCCCAACTGGTCCATAGATTTCTAAAGGTTCTGTCCCGCCCTGAAAAGAACGACTACTTAACAAACCAGGTAAACCAAAAATATGATCCCCATGTAAATGTGTAATAAAAATCTTTTCAATTTTTCTTGGGCGAATACTACTTTTTAAAATTTGCAATTGCGTCCCTTCCCCACAATCGAAGAGCCAAACTGCATTTCGTTCATCTAATAATTTCAACGCAATACCTGTGACATTGCGATGTTTTGCTGGCACACCAGCGCCTGTTCCTAAAAATTGTATTTCCATCTGCTACCATACTTTCTTTTAAACTTCCTTTTTATTTTAGAAGAAGTTTGCTCCTTTAGCAAATAATAATTTATCTATTTTCTCAAAGTTTTCTTCTTAGTTTACCGCATTTTACGATAAAATAACAAAAAATTAGCAAACTACCATAAAAAACCGTGATTTCTTAGTATTTTAAAAGACTGTTTCCCTTTATTCAGAAAACAGTCTTTAATCCTTATTCTTCTTTCGATGTCGCTTCTTTATGTTGTTCTTTTTTTGCTTGCCACGATTGTTTCGCTTCATTTGCAACTTCGTTCGCATCGTTAATTTCTTGTTGGACTTCCTCTAAATCAAGCCGCGTGATTTCGCCACCTAAGTCAAACATAACCAATTGGTTGAGCGGACGGTTGTCTTCTTCTTCTGCAATTAATAATAATCCCGTTTGTCCTTCATCAATCTTTTGAATCACATGTTCAAAAACCGTTTGTGCTTCTTGAATTTCTTTGGCGTCTTTGCTTGCACCATACATACTTCCAGCAAACCAGCCAAAAAGAATGCCCAGAGGACCACCTAATATGCCTACTAACATCCCAATCATACTATCTTTTGATGTATGATTGTTGCCTGTAAAATCGATAAAATCATTGATTTTAAATTGATGCTGGCCATCATTAACATGTGTAACAACCGCCATTTGCTCACCTTTAAGCTGTCTTTCTGCCTGCATCTTTTTTATTTCGGAAAATGCTTGGTACGATTTACTTTCAATATCAAAGTTCATAATGATAATTCGTTTTGCCATACAAATCGCTCCTTTATTCTGGATACATCTATTTTAGCAAGAAAGGTCTGTCTCTAGCAATGAAAACTTTTTGGTTATGTATAAAAAAAGAAGATAGCTAGGCTACCTCCTTGTTGCTGCTTATTTACCATCAAGAATATTTAAACGGACCTTTTTCGGACCATCGATACGTACACTATAAACAATTGTCCGAATTGCTTTTGCAACACGCCCTTGTTTACCAATGATACGTCCAATATCTTCTTTGGCCACAGTCAAATTATACTCGAGGAAATCAGTTGATTCCTCAATTTCTAATGAGACTGCTTCAGGTTGACTGACTAACGGACGGACAATAGTTAAAATTAACTCTTTCACATCTGCCATATTCAATCACCTTATTTCTTAACGTTTTTAGCTTCATGATGTTTTTTCATAACGCCTTCTTTTGAAAGGATGTTACGAACTGTATCAGAAGGTTGCGCACCTTTAGATAACCAATCTAAAACTAAATCTTCTTTTAAAACTACTTCTGCAGGGTCTTTCAAAGGGTTGTAAGTACCTACAGTTTCGATGAAACGTCCATCACGAGGAGAACGAGAATCAGCTACTACAATACGGTAAAAAGGACTCTTTTTAGAACCCATACGTTTTAAACGAATTTTAACTGCCATTATTAAATACACCTCCATTAACTTAATCACAAGAGTTAGTTTAACAGATTAACAACAACCTGTAAAGAGTTTTTTCTTGACACCTTTACTTTTTTTCAATTTTTTTAGCCAATTTGCAGGAAACCAAACGAAATAATGAAGAATTTTTACAAAATTTGATAATAGTTGTACTGGTTTCTCACTTGAAAGCCTTCTGTTTGATAGAGATGAAGCGCTGCTTGATTTTCTGTTTCAACTTCTAAAAAAATAGTCGCTGAGGCTGAATTTTCTAAAATCATTCGGAGCGCAGACTGTAACACTTGACGGCCAAGACCGCGACCTCGTTGCGTTTTTGTCACAACAAAGCCATAAATCCCCCATTCGTTTTCAAAATGATCCAAACGTAGCGTGGCTAAAAGTTGATTGTTTTCTTTATAAATAAGTGTTCGTTGAAGGTCCTCCGGTAAAGGCGTACCTTCTAGTAACCTAGCCAAGGAATGCAAATCAGCCGCTTGTGGTCGGAGAAGTGTCAGCTTCGCCAACTCCTGTGAGTAAGTTTCTCTTTGAAAAACCAGATACTGTTCTGAAAAAGCTGGCACAATTCCTTGTCTATTAAAATAATTCAGGCCAACAGATTGCTTGTCGTCCATCACGAGAAAGACTTCTTTCATTCCCCACAAAGCTGCTTGCTTTTCGAGTTCTTGAACAAGTTCTTCAAAAAATGGCCCTACATTTGGCGCAACAATCGTCGCTTCCAAGGTTTCCCCATCAAAACAATACCCTACGATATACGCTTGAATGGCTTGTCCCTTCCTGTATAAACCATAATAAGTATAAGCTGATTCCTCAGGAAATGTTTGTTCCAATTTATAAAAAGTTCCTTGTTTAATCATTTCCTTGTTTCTTAATTCAGTCAATGTTTGTTTCTCCGACGGTGTTAATTGTCGGCGCCAATTTATTTTTTTATTCAAGCAGTTGCTCCTTTACTCATCCTTTTACTAGCTATTATACGTGAAGTTACGAAGTTCAACAATGTACAAGGATAAAACGTTTGCGCTTTTTTTGAAAAAGTACTATCATAAAGTAAGTAAAAGAAAAATGGAGGGATTTACATGACAAAAAAAATTGGTATTTTTGTAGGGAGTTTAAGAAAAGATTCATTTAACAAATTGGTAGCAAAAACAATGGCGGACTTATTTCCCGCTGATTTCGAACCTGTTTTTATTAACATTGGTGATTTAGAATTATACAATCAAGATTTGGATGATGAAGGAACCCCCACCGAAGCTTGGACAACATTCCGTGAAGAAGTCAAACAAGTAGATGGTGTGATGTTTGTAACACCAGAATATAACCGTTCAGTACCAGCTGTTTTAAAAAATGCATTGGATGTCGGTTCACGTCCGTATGGCGAAAGCGTTTGGGATAAAAAACCCGGACTTGTGGTGAGTGTTTCACCAGGTGCAATTAGCGGATTTGGTGCGAACCATCATTTAAGACAATCATTAGTCTTCTTAAATGTTCCAACTTTACAACAACCTGAAGCCTATATTGGCGGTATTACGAACTTAATTGGTGAAGATGGTAAAATTATTGATGGCACTGTTGGCTTCTTACAATCAATTGTAGATGCTTACGTGGATTTCTTTAATCGCTTAACTGCCTAATTGAATCAATCGAGAAAAAGTAAGGCAACTTTTTACAGGTTGTCTCACTTTTTTTATTTTTTTTGCTTGACCTTCTCGTTACGTAAAGGTTTATGATAGATTTTGTCAGGAGGAATGAATGATGGAATATACAATTAAAAAAATGGCTTCACTATCTGGCGTCAGTGCACGGACGTTACGATATTATGATGAAATTGGTCTTCTTCAACCAGCCAGAATTAATTCTTCTGGTTATCGAATTTACGGGCAAGCCGAGGTGAATCGTTTGCAACAAATTCTTTTTTACCGTGAATTGGATCTGAAACTAGATGAAATTAAAGAAATTTTGGAGCAACCTGACTTTAATGTTGAACAGGCTTTATACGAGCATCAACAAAAACTATTGGAAAAGCGCAATGAAATTGATCGTCTTTTAGCCTCTGTTCAACAAACCTTACACCATTACAAAGGAGAGATAAACATGTCAGATCAGCAAAAATTCGAAGCATTCAAACAACAACGAGTTCAAGAAAACGAAGAAAAATATGGTAAAGAGATTCGGGAAAAATATGGCAACGAAACGATTGAACAAGCCAACAAAAAATATTTAAACTTGACGGAAAAAGACATGCAAGCAATGCAGAACGTGGAAAAAGATTTATTTTCTAAGTTAGCCATGTATCAAAAATCACCCAAGTTGACTAGCCAACTTGCGCAAGAAATTTTCCAATTACACAAAGATTGGTTAATGTACTCTTGGTCAAGCTATTCGCCAGAAGCACACAAAGGGTTAGGCCTTATGTATGTTGGCGATGAACGATTTACGTCATATTATGAACAACACGGCGCTGGTTTTGCCGAAGCGTTAAACGCAATTATCCAAAACTACGCTTAAACAGAAAGTGCGCCATCAGTCGAAGAGACTGATGGCGCACTTTCTGTTTCTTATGATAATTAACTAAAGCCTGTTTATCTTTTTTTCTTTTTCTTTTTTTTGTTTTTCTTCATCATACGATTCATGGCCATTTTACCTAACTTGCCTTTAACACCGCCACCTAGCATTTGATCCATACCAGGAATGTTCATATCCCCTTTGGACATTTGTTGCATCATTTTTTTGGATTCTTTAAATTGTTTAATCATACGATTGACTTCAACCACACTATTTCCTGAACCAGCTGCAATTCTGCGACGGCGACTAGGATTTAATAGATCAGGATTTTCACGTTCTGCAGGGGTCATTGATAAAACCATCGCCCGTTTCCGTGCCACATCTTTTGGATCGACTTTGACATTTTCAATACCAGGCATGTTACTCATTCCAGGGATCATTTTTAATAAGTCTTCAATCGGTCCCATGCCCATAACTTGATCCAATTGCTCAATGAAATCGTTAAAGTCAAAACTGTTTTCTTTCATTTTTTGAGCAAGTTCTTCTGCTTTTTTCTCATCGTAATCTTGTTGCGCTTTTTCAATTAGCGTCAACATGTCCCCCATACCTAGGATACGACTCGACATACGATCGGGATGGAAAATTTCTAAATCGGTTAATTTTTCACCAGAACCGACAAATTTAATCGGAGCGCCCGTTACTGCCCGAATTGACAGCGCAGCCCCCCCACGAGTATCGCCGTCCATTTTGGTAATAACAACCCCAGTAATTCCAAGCTGTTCATTAAAACTATCTGCAACGTTGACAGCATCTTGCCCCGTCATCGCATCAACAACTAACAGAATTTCATTGGGATTAGCCAACTCTTTAATTTGTTTCAATTCGTCCATTAAAGCTTCGTCAATGTGTAAACGGCCGGCCGTATCAATTAAGACATAATCATTTTTCTTTTCTTTTGCTAATGCTAACCCTTGACGAACAATTTCCACTGGATTAGCATCGGTTCCCATATCAAAAACGGGAACTTCTAATTGTTGACCTAAAACCTTCAACTGATCAATCGCTGCTGGACGATAAACGTCACCAGCGATTAAAAGCGGACGAGCGTTTTCAGTTTTCATTAAGTGTTTGGCTAATTTACCAGTAAAAGTTGTTTTACCAGCCCCTTGTAACCCTGTCATCATAATCACTGTCGGGATTTTTGGAGATTTATTCAGTTCAACCGTTTCTGAACCTAACGTTTTCGTTAATTCTTCATCAACAATTTTTACAATTTGTTGGGCGGGTGATAAGCTTTCTAATACTTCGACTCCTACTGCCCGTTCTCTGACACGTTTTGTGAAATCTTTGACCACTTGTAAATTAACGTCGGCTTCTAATAAAGCCAAACGGATTTCTCGCATCATTTCTTTTACGTCGGCTTCGGAAACTTTTCCCTTACGACGGATTTTACTCATTGCCTGTTGTAGGCGGTTTGTTAAACTCTCAAAAGCCATAGTTTCATTCCTCTATTTCTTGAATTTGTTCAATATATTTTTTGATTTCACTATCTTTGGGATAAGTTTCTTGAACATACTGCTGTAGCTGTTCAAGATATTCTTTCCGTACAACATAGTTTGAATAAAGATGTAACTTTTTTTCGTATTCTTCTAAAATTTTTTCGGTTCGTTTAATGTTATCATAAACCGCTTGGCGACTAACCTCATATTCTTCCGCAATTTCTCCTAAAGAAAAGTCATCAGCATAGTAAAGCTCCATATAATTCATCTGCTTTTCCGTTAATAATGTCGAATAAAATTCAAATAACGCATTCATGCGGTTTGTTTTTTCCATTTCCATGAGCCGTGCTCCCATCTTCAATCCCTTATAGGTTACCGATTTCATAGGGAATAGTCAATCTTTTTTTACTAAGTTTTTACCTTTTAAAAAGAAATGTCAGCAAGTTGCCATGTTTCTTCAGAATAAACGGTCATTCCTTGTTGAATAAAATAAGCAGTTGCGACTCCAACTCCAGCTTTTTTAATGCCAGAAAATTGTCCATCATAAATCAGCTGGCTGCCACAGCTGGGACTTTTTTCTTTCAAAATCAAGGTTGTAATTTGTTGGGCTTTTAATTTTTGATACGCGCGTTGTGCCCCTGCTTTAAATGCCTCAGTCACATCTTCCCCGTTATCCGTATATACATAAGCAGTATTCGCCCAAACATCAAAGCCATCCCCGCCAATGATTTCTGCTGGCGGACGTGGAATGGGCAACTCCCCTAAAACTTCGGGACAAATCATTATTGCTTTTCCATTAGTTACAAGTTGTTTTAACGCTTCTTGTTCTTGAGATTTTCCATCGTAACGGCAACAAATCCCACCTAAGCAACTACTAATACCAATCATTCGCTTCTCCTCATTTCATTTCTCTATTATACCATGAGTTGACTTTTCTCAAAAGTAGCATTCTCGCTTACTTTAAAGTACGTTCTTCCTCTAAAAATATGTTAAACTAACAATAGTGAAATATACACTTATTTTCAGAAATTTCTTGAAGGAGTTATGTAAATGAAAAAAGTTCTTGTCGTCGATGATGAACCATCGATTTTAACTTTGTTAACCTTTAATTTGGAAAAAGAAGGCTATCAGGTGACTACTTCCGAAGATGGTAAAAACGGCTTCGAATTAGCTTTGTCTAATCAATATGATTTTATAATTTTAGATGTAATGCTTCCTGGTATGGATGGCTTAGAAATTACCAAAGCACTTCGTCGAGAAAAAATTGACACGCCTATTTTGATTTTAACTGCCAAAGATGAACAAGTAGATAAAATCATCGGCTTAGAAATTGGGGCAGATGATTATTTAACAAAACCTTTTAGTCCCAGAGAAGTCTTAGCACGTATGAAAGCTATTTTTCGTCGTTTAAAACCTACCACGACCGAACCGCTTCAAGAGGACACACCTAAAGCTCCGCTTGTGATTGGCGAGATTCGTGTGGATGAACAAAATTATGAAGTCTTTGTGCGCAATCAGCCCATCGAGCTAACACCAAAAGAATTTGAATTACTCGTTTACTTCATGAAACGCAAAGATCGGGTCATTAATCGGGAAACCTTGTTGGAGCGAATTTGGCAATATGACTTCGCTGGACAAAGTCGCATCGTCGATGTCCACATTAGTCATTTACGTGATAAAATCGAGCCCGATCCCAAACGGCCCGTTTACTTAGTAACTGTCCGTGGCTTCGGCTACCGTTTTCAGGAGCCAAAACGATGAAAAAGAGACTGCGGATTGAATATTTTTTAGTTGCGGCAGTCATGCTTTTATTATTTGTCGGGAGTATTGCAGCGACCAATTTTTTCTTTCAAAAAGAAATGGTTGCTCAGCAAGAAACCTATTTAAGAAGAAAAAATACCCTTTTAACAGACCAGTTGCCCCCTTCCGTTTTCGAAAAAGGGCAACTGACAAACCAACAACAACTCCTTGTCACCCATGCGTTAGATGATGCAGAAGAACGGGTAACTTTGTTGCAAAAAAATGGTACCGTCTTTTTTGACAGCAGCCAAAATGAACCGCTAGAGTCGCACAAAAAACGGCCTGAAATCGCTGCGGTTCTATCAGGAGCTACCTATGGTTCAGCTTTACGAAAGAGTACAACGTTAAATAAAGAACTTCTGTACGTTGCCACGCCTGTTTTAAAATCAGGAGAAATCGTTGGCATTATTCGGATTTCGGAACAAACCGCGCTATTTTCTAAAAATATCCAATCTTTTCGTCGCTATATTATCTTTACATTTGGTATCTTGTTCCTACTAATTACCTTGTTTATCTTTTTACTGTTACGGCAAAAAAATCAACCGCTAGTGACTGTCTTACCGATTCTGAAACGAATGCTTAAACATCCAGATGAAAATCGATCCATTATCCAGCAATCTTCTGAATGGAATGAACTTTACGAAACTATTAACCTACTGAGTCAACAAGTAAGTCAAACGTATAAAGCGTATACGTCTGCGGATGAGCAATTTCACGAACTTTTAGATGAGCTGATGATTGGTGTCTTTATCATTGATACGCAAGGACGGCTTCGTCTGTTGAACCCTAAAATGCAGGAAATGTTAGGACTCTCTGCTAAAAATATGCAAAGCAATTATCTTGAAGTGATTCAAGACGCCGATTTGATTCATTTAATCCATCAAGTCGTCGCTGAAAAAAACAGTTTACATCAAGAAATTACTGTGACACAAGGACCAACACCTTTACGATTAGATCTCTCTCTTCGTTACTTGGATGATCAAAGCGCCAATGATTATCAAGTATTAGGAATTGCCTATGATTTAACGCGCGTTCGCCAACTAGAAAAAATGCAAAAAGATTTTGTATCAAACGTGTCTCATGAATTAAAAACGCCTGTCACTTCTCTTTTGGGCTTTACCGAGACACTCATAGATGGCGCCAAAGAAGATCCGGAAGTCCTTGATCAATTTTTGCACATCATGCAAAAAGATGCCCAGCGTCTGCAACAATTAATTCAAGAAATTTTAGAACTTTCTCGGGGCAGCGCAACAATTCCTTATGCAGAACAAGAAATTACTTTAGAAAAATTTATTACAGAAATTCTCGGTTCTTATCAGCAACAATTGGCAGCAAAACAGCTGAAAACAGTCGTTCATGGTCTGTCAGAGAGCCAATTTTTCACCAAATACGAATTGTTTTATCCAATCGTGAAGAATCTAATTGAAAATGCCATTCAGTATTCCCAAGAAAATGGTCAGATTACTATTTCTTATGCTATTGAAAATCAGCAATTACGTTTATCTGTTCAAGATACTGGCATTGGCATTAGTCAAAAAGACCAAGAACGGATCTTTGAACGGTTCTATCGCGTCGATAAAGCACGTAGCCGTCATTCTGGTGGCACCGGTCTAGGTCTAGCTATTGTCCAAAATTACACAGAATTATTAGGCGGTAAAATCGCCATTGATAGTCACTTAGGGTTAGGGACCACTTTTACAATCACCTTGCCTTTAACAAAAAAAGAAGCCTAAAAAAACTCAGCCAATCCTGTTTATTGGCTGAGTTTTTTGTTTATTTTTCAGTTACTTTTCCATTTACATCACGTTCTACTTGCATATCTGTGATGGCTAAATAACCTAAGTCTTTGACAATTGTTTTTTGAACATCATCGGTGACCATATAGTCTAAGAAGGCTTTTACATCTTTATTAGGCTCCCCTTTTGTATACATATGTTCATAAGACCAGATTTTCCATGAATTGTCTTTCACGTGTTCTTCTTTTGGTTCAACACCATCAATGCTTAAGGCAACAGTGGAATCATCCATATAAGAAAAAGCTAAATAGCTGATTGCTCCTGGTGTTTGTTCAACAATTTTACGAACTGTTCCCGAAGAATCTTGTTCTTGTGATTGAACTGGTTTAGCTCCATCTAAGCCCCATTTTTCAAATGTTGCTCGGGTGCCACTTCCGTTTGCGCGGTTTATTACGACGATTTCTTGATCTTTGCCGCCCACTTCTTTCCAGTTTTTGACTTTGCCAGTAAAGACATCAATCAATTGTTGCTTCGTTAAATTCTTCACGCCGACTTCTTTGTTGACCACTGGTCCCATACCAACCACGGCTACCCGATGATCAACTAATTTAGAGGCATCCACGCCATCTTTCTCTTCGGCAAACACATCGGAATTTCCAATGGTCACTGCGCCATCTGCAACTTGCGAAAGTCCTGTTCCGCTGCCGCCACCTTGGACAGAAACTGTATAATTGGGATGTTCTTGTGTAAATTGATCTTTCGCAGCATCTACTAACGGTTGTAAAGCGGTGGAACCAACAGCGACAATTTTAACTGGTTTGTTACTATCCGCTTCGCTGGATTTTTCAGTTGTGCCTCCTTGAGCTCCGCACCCAGTTAATAATAACCCTAGACTCAGCATAGTTGCTGCAATTACACGTTTTTTCATCTTTGCACTTCCTTTTCAATTAGTTACAAGTTTAGTCTACCAAGACTCTGTTAATTCTGTTTCAATTAAATGTAAATAAAAGGTAAAGGTGTGTAAAGAATCTATAAAGGTTAGTGTGTTACGCGTTGTGTCGCCATGTAATGTGCAATTCGTTCCATGGCCGTTGTTAATTTATCCATATCGGACGCATAACTAATTCGGACGTATCCTTCTGCTTCTGGGCCAAAAGAAATACCTGGAATCAACGCTACTGCTTCTTTTTGCGCTAAATCAATACAAAATTTCATAGAATCTTGTTCATAACCAGTAGGTATCTTAGCAAAAATATAAAAGGCGCCATTTGGACGTGCAACCTCAAACCCCAATTGAGTCATCTGTTCATAAACAAAATCGCGCCGTTTCCGATACTCTTCTTTCATAATTTCAGCATCATGCATTCCTTCGATTAAGGCACGAACAGCCGCTTTTTGAGACACTGTTGCAGCCGCAGTAACTAAATACTGATGAACTTTAATGATCTCCGCTGTTAAAATCGCTGGTGCAAAAATAAAGCCAATCCGCCAGCCTGTCATGGCATGTGATTTCGACAAACCGTTAATTAAAATCGTTTGGTCACGTAACATTTCAGCAATCGAAACATGACTCTCATCATAAGTTAACTCACTATAAATTTCATCGCTAATCACAAAAATGTCGTATTTTTTTAGAACATCAGCAATTGCTTGCAACTCTTGGCGGTTATAGGTGACACCAGTTGGGTTGCTAGGATAATTTAAAATAATTGCTTTGACTTGTTCCCCATGCTCGGCCATTGCCGCTTCAATCATTTCAGGGGTCAAGACAAAATCGTTGTCTCGTGTATCCAAATATACCGGTTCCGCCCCCGCCAATGTAATAATTGGTTCATACCCTGGGTAAATAGGTGCTGGCAATAGCACTTTGTCACCTTGTTCTAAAATTGCTAATAACGAAGCTGAAATCGCTTCTGTTGCTCCAACTGTTACTAAAATTTCTGTCGCAGGCTGGTAAGTCAAATGGTACTTTTCTTTCATAAAATAAGCGGCTGCTTCACGGACATCTAATAAACCAGACATCCCTGTATAATGAGAAAAATTCGCATCAATTGCTTCTTTG
Source organism: Enterococcus sp. LX10 (assembly GCF_023539285.1). NCBI lineage: Bacteria > Bacillati > Bacillota > Bacilli > Lactobacillales > Enterococcaceae > Enterococcus > Enterococcus sp. LX10. The sequence continues at coordinate 1,512,502 of NZ_CP092784.1, forward strand.
GCTGCTTTTTTGACATGCTCAGGTGTGTTAAAATCCGGCTCTCCTAGCGTTAATTTTAAAATACCTTCAATTCCTGAAACTTGTTCGTCAAATTGACGAATTAAAGAAACAGCAATTTTATTTACTTGACGATTAAAACGATTGGTTAAATCCATTTAGCTTCACTCCTTCAGTTGACGTTATAGTAGCACAAATTGACCGTAAAATGAATGATTTTCTCATTGTTTCGCTAGATTTTTATTATAAATATCTCAAAAAAACGACAGAGAAGAAAATAGGAGAACTTTGTCCTTTTCAACAAAGTTCTCCTATTTATTTATTTTTCGAAACGCCATGTCCGAATTTCAAACGGACGTAATGGTGCATCAACTTCTATCGCCGGTGTCAACGGTTCTTCTAATACATTTGTTAAACAAGTCGCTGGTTGTGTCTCTTTGTGAAGTTCACAAGGAATATTTTGCGCTGTTAGATTAAAGCCACGAACGACTAAATGATTCGTTTGCTCTTGACGTTTAACGGCTGTCCAACCAATTGGTCCTTCTGCCGTTGTCAAGTAGACATGGTTCGGTGCTAGTTTACCTTCATGACGCGCAGTAGTAGCTGCAGTAAAAGGAATTTGTGCACTATAGGCTTGTTGATACGTAGCAAAGCGTTCTTCTGGTTTTCCATGCAATGACAAACCATATTTAAAGGTATATTCTCCTTGGCATTGTGCTTCTGGTGTTGCAAAATAGCCCCAATCACCTAGTTCGCCAACACAACGAATTAATGTGACCGCAATGGTTCCATCTGCCAAGACTTCATACTCATTTAAGCCTTCATTGAAGATAGTCACGCCTTTGTTTTGGTCATGAACATTCACAAACGCTTGTTGGTGCTGCGGGTTTGTTGGATTTTCCCATGTATCGCTTACTTGATTTGGTCGTGTCACGACTTCATAAATACTATCCGCTTCGTGTGTTTCTGTGACCATGCCAGTTGGGAAAAGCACGCGTAAACGATGATCTTTGATTTGATTATTAATGGTTGTTTCAAAGAACAATTGGTTACTTTCTTTGATCATTGTAACCACTGTCGTTATTTCGAACGGGCGAAGCGTCGTTGAACGTTGTGCTTGGCGTTCTCTAAACTCACGAACAGCCTTTTGTTCTTCTTCTAATCGTTCATCTGCTGCAACTGGTAACATGACGGTTTGTTTAATTTGATAACTTGCTTTTACAGGGGAATTTTCTTTATTCGTGATTTCAGCCGTTACATTTTCAGTTGTAATTCCTTGGTCTTCGGTCGGTTTGAAAAAGATATATTCATTCCCAATATCGCCAGTATCTTCAAATGTTAACAATTTTGAAAATGTTTCTCCTGTTTTTTTGTCAGCAATGGTTAAGCTACCATTGTTTTCAATTTTCACTTGAATAAATTCGTTTTCCATTTCATTTGTTGCTGGTTGAGCCAAAAGACTTCCTTCAAAAGCTTTCGTTTCTCCTTGAATCAATGCAAAGCTATCCCAAGAGAATGGCGCCATTTCTTTGACAGATAATTCGACCGTTAAGTATTTAGCCATGTACGGTTGACGGAAGGCATCTTTAGGTAAATCGTAACCAAAACGAACATCTTCTTTGACAATACGGCTTGCAACGGCTTGTCCTGTTGGATCAATCACATGATAATCTGGGGTGGCTTTTTGTTTTAATTCATGATAAAGATCTTCAGGTTTTCCTGTATAAAATGGCAATCGTTCAATCTCCACTTCCACAGTGACAACCTCCGTTTTCTGATAGCCACTAGTATTAAATAAAACAAACGGGTGCGCTTTTTCTGGGAAAACACTTGTATCAATTGCTTCTGTTAATTGTCGTGTTGCTTCATCTGCTAAGAAATGCCCGACATCATTGGCATTTTCAAAGCGAGTCATCATGCCTCGGTGAACCTCGTCGACAGAACAGCCACAAATACTATCGTGCGGATGGTTTTGAAGCAATGTTTTCCAAGCATAATCAAATTGGTCATGTGGGTAGTCGCCAGTTACTTCGTAAGCCATTGCTGCTAAAGGTTCTGCGATATTTTCTAATTGGCGTTGGACTTTTGTGTTCCACTGTTTTAAATAGACGCGAGCAGAAGAAGTATTGGCTAATGTGTACCAGCCATCCGTTTCTTGACTCGTTAATTCGCCTGTTACTGTTCCTAAATCTTCTGGTAACTCCTCTTGAACAGCTTTCAAATAGTCATCGAAATTGGAATGAATAAATTCATATTCTGGGAATAGTTCATTGGCTAAAGCGATGGCCTTAGTAATATCTCTTTGTACCGGTTGGTGGTCGACCCCATTCATCATCAATAAATGGTTTGTGGAAGCGTAACGTTCCACATCAGCCAATTTTTGTTTCCAAAAAGCGATTGCCGCTTCTTTTTCTGAAGGAATTTCGTTCCCGTTACTATACCAGTTCGCAAAAAGCAAGCCGAAAATTTTCGTTTGGTCAGGACCTTCCCACCACATTTCAGAATATTGTGAGCTATAGTCGCTTTCTAAGACTTGATTATCAAAGCCAATCGGTTTCACCCCGCGTCCAAAGGCAGCCGCAGGCAGATTTGCTAATTGCATCATTTGAGGTGTTTGACCCATATTCCCAAATGTATCCGGGAAGTAACCTAATTGAACTGGTGCTCCCCATTTTTGACTTTCTAAATGCCCAATCAGCATGTTTCGAACATTGGATTCAGAGCTAATTAAAAAGTCATCTTGTAAAATATAAAATGGTCCGATTTTTAGTTTGCCTGCTTGGACAGCTTTTTTCACGGCTTCTTTTTTCTCTGGGCGAACTTGTAAATAGTCGTCTAAGATAATCGTTTGTCCATCTAAATGGAAACTGTTAAACTCTGGATCATTTTCAATTAAATCTAATACATTATCCACTAATTCAATTAAGCGCATATGATGTTCTTCATAAGGAAGATACCATTCACGATCCCAATGACTATGGGAAACAATATAGACTTTTTTCTTTGTCATCACTTTTCCTCCTATTTTTCCACTCGGATGTCAAAATAATCCATAACTAATTCACAAAACATCATATTAGCCCATGAAAACCATTCTCTTGTATAATTTTCAGGATTATCTACGTCAAAACCTTCATGCATCAAATGAGTCCCCGCATCTGTGGCAACTAATAAATCTAAAATTCGTTCTTTTTCTGCTTTATCTTTGGTTGTCATTCCTTCCATTGCTAAAGCAATCGGCCACACGTAATTTTCTGGTGTATGTGAGCTACCAATCCCTTTCGCGTATTTGCCTTCATAGAAGTAAGGATTTTCTTTACTTAATAAGGTTTGACGCGTTGTTAAATATTGTTCATCCTCTGTTGAACAATAACCCAGATAAGGGGCTGCTACTAAATTGGGAACATTACTGTCATCCATCACGCTTGCATTGCCTAAGCCATCCACTTCATACGCGTAAATCGTTTCGTTATTTTGATTTTTTGTTCGTCCAAATGTTTGGATGCCTTCTTCAATCTCTTCTTGTAATTTTTTAGCAATCGCCACAATCGTAGCATCTTCTAAAACGTCAGAGAAAATTTCTTGAATATAGCCTAAAATTACAACTGCAAACATGTTAGAAGGAACTAAGTAACCATATTGGCAGGCATCATCACTAGGACGGAAGCCTGACCATGTCATCCCTGTTTTGCCGACTGGCGTTCCTTTCCCTGCTTCAACCAACGTATCTTCTTGACGCCACGTATCTCGTTCAAATAAATAAGGTGACTGTGCGTGATCTTGTTCTGTTGTAAAAACGTTGAGAATTTTTTTGACGCCTTCCACAAAATCTGAATTAAATTGTTCGGTCATCCCAGTATTTTTATAAAGTAAATAGGCTAATTGGACCGGGTAACATAATGAATCAATTTCATATTTCCGTTCCCAAATCCAGCCATTCATTTCTGTCTTATCAGTTTGATGGCCTGCATGATTATCTGTTTCATTAAACGCATTGGCATAAGGATCAATGCAAATATAACGAAACTGGCGCTTAACCAAACCAGCAATCATTTGAGCAAGGTCTTCGTCTTCTTTCGCAATCACTAAATAGGGACGAACTTGTGCTGTTGAGTCTCTCAACCACATTGCTGGAATATCGCCTGTTAATAAAAAGGTAGTACCATCTTCTTGACGTTTCACTGTTGTTAGTAAAGTATTGGCAAAGGCCGCCTGAAAATTTTTTGCCCAATCTTGATGTGCTTCACCGCATTTTTCTGTAATTGTCTCCATAAATGTTGCTACGGATTTTGGAACTTCTGTATAAACCATTCTCGTCACCTCTTAAATTTGATATATCATTTCACAATTGAATTATAGCGTTTACATTTCACTTTGTCTAGTGATTTCGATCATTTTTTTCATTTTAAAACCAATTAATTTATGGTAAACTATAAATAAGATATATCTTATTGTGAGGTGAAATGAATGAAGCAACCATTATATCAACAAATTATTGATTATTTACAAAATGAAATTGATTCAGGGCGATTGCCTGTTGGAGCACAAGTGCCTACCGAAAAAGAATTATCGGCTCAGTTTAACGTCAGTAGAATTACGTCCAAACGAGCGCTAACTGAATTGGAAACGCAAGGCATAATCCAACGTCACCAAGGAAAAGGAAGTTTTGTTCAAGCACCAAAGCATCCTCTCCATACTTCTTTAAATAAAGTTCTTTTTTTATTGCCTTTTGCAGACGATTTATCAGTAGGAAATTTCTATAGCGGTTTGGCCCCTACTATTCAAGCAGCTGGTTTAGAAGTCTTTATGACCTCGCCTAATTTTTTGAGAGAGAAAAATGCTGTGGACATTGTGAATGAGTTTGCCGGGCTTGTCTATTATGCTGCTACTAGTAATGACTACCTCGACTTATTGTTTGAGTTGGCTTTGATGAATTTTCCAGTCGTTGTCTTGGATAAAAAGATCCATGATTTACCTTTTACAACCATTCAATCAGACAACTTTGCTGGTGGTAAAACAGCAACCGAACGCTTAATTGGCTTAGGACATACGAAAATTGGATATATCCTTTCTGGAAGTCCAGCCCTACAATCCGTTCGGCAACGTTATTTAGGTTATCTCCAAGCTTTAAAAGAAGCCAATCTGGCGTTCCATACAGCAATCACAGAAACCAATCTCTTAGATGAACACAACTTTAAACAGTATTTTGAGGCGCACCAACTCACAGCCGTGGTCTGTGATAATGACTTCAGCGCGTTACATTGTTTACGAAACTGTAAAAACCTAGGTATTCATGTGCCAAAAGAATTATCGATTATTGGTTTTGACGATATTCAAGCAGCAGCATTTGTCGAACCGCCATTAACAACCATGGCGCAAGACTTTAAAGAAATGGGAAAACTAGCTGGCGAAGTGTTATTACAAACGATGCAACAAGATCTTCAAATCTTAGAAGACATTCAAGTGCCTGTCACATTAATTGAAAGAGAAACCATTTCTACTGTTTCAAAATGAGCCAAAAAAGAAGAGCGTGGGACAAAAATCACTTTGGATTTTTGCTCCACGCTCAAAAACTAATAAACGGCGGGAACAGAAGCAACTCCTTCGGAAATAAGCCGAAATTCTCCAAAAATTAAAGAACAATTTTCGGAAATTCCTTCTTATTTCTCGGAGTTAAACACTTCTGTCCCGACCTCTTCTTTTTATTCCTTAGTGATAAATGTTTTGGTATCTACCTCTTTTTTAAACAACGCTTTTAGTTCTTTGATAAAGTAGCGACCAATCGGACTGATTTCCCGATTTTTGGGAAAGAGTAAACAAATACGATTTTCCAAAGCAGGCGCCAATGGCACTAACCGAATTTCTTTCTTCGTAAAACCCGTTACGACACCTGAACCAGAAGCATAAGCATTGGTTTCTACCAACAAATTCATCAAGGTTCCACGATCCGTAGTATGAATGACCGATTCCTGTTCAGGAATTTCAACTAAATCTTCAGAAAAATAGGAAAAATTGCTTCCTTCTTGATTAAAGCGGACTTGTGGATAGGGAACTAATTCCTCTAAATGAATTTCTTTTTGCTTGGCTAAAGGATGATGATTACCTAAAAAAATGTGTGTATTAAAGGTACTAATTACCTCGTAGGCTAGATTAGCTTGTTCTAAATACCGTTCAATACTGACACTATTTTGTTCATTTAAATAAATAATCCCCAACTCACTGTGAAATCCTTTGACGTCTTCAATTACTTTTAAGGTTGTGGTTTCAAAGACACGAAAATCTTTATATTGATCCCCATACTTTTTAAGAACTTTGGCAATTACTTCACCTAAAAAATCGTAATGTTGCGAAGAGATGGAGAATCGTTCGCTGGTCACTGTCTCGCGATAGCGATTTTCCAATAACTCCATTTGAACTAAGACTTTCTCTGCTTGTTCTAAAAAAACCATTCCTTCTTCTGTTAAAAAAGCGCCTTTATTAGTACGTAAAAAGAGGGAAATCCCTAGTTCTTCTTCTAATTCTCGAATACTATTTGACAAGCTAGGTTGTGTAATAAATAGTTTTTTGGCTGCTTCCCGAAAACTCCCATTGTTAGCTATGGCAGCAACATACTTCATTTGTTGAATATTCAACACTTTTTCCTCCACACACTAATCATTTGAAAAATAAATCTTACGCCCATTCAACGGCTGAAGGGGCCGATTGTTAAAGGCCAACATGCCTTCCTTGATCTTATTTAAAAAGGCTTGATCCATTTTTTGAATGGTATCAAATACAAACCATTTCACTGGACCCTTAGTTGGCGGTGTTGTTAACGAGCCTACATAATGGTAGTGTAGACGCTCCTCTGGTAAAAAGATTGACGGATTAAACCATTGTTGGTGCGTGCCGTTTTCCCAGTCCATCGGATGATTCGCTTCTGAAAAACGATTTTCTTCCTCTGTGATGGTAAACAGGCAACCGACAACTAAATTTTCGCCAGCATCGTTCATATGAACCAAATGGAATTCTAGCGGATACTGCTTTCCCGATAGCAAATGTTCGCTAGGCATATGAAAATGGATATCGGTTAAATGATACGCAACATTTTCAAACATTACGTAACTTTCCGTATTTGGTGGTACAAAATGAAACGTATTTTTGAATTCTTTTTCAGTGAATTCTTCTTTTTTATAATGAAACGTAATCTGAGAATTTACTGTCTCAGCACTTTCTTTTTCTAAAGCAATTGGCGATTGATAAGCAAACTTAGCACCTTCTGCAAACCAGTCACATAGCGTATGCCAATGTTCCGGTCCATCGTTGCCTGTATAGCTCCATTCAACGTCCATATTTTTTATTTTTTTCATACACTCTTCCTTCATTTCCACATAGTAATCAGGTAAAACTCATGTTAAAACTCTATCCTAACATCTTTTCTACGTCAAACAAAAGAACTTAGATCATTACGCTCCTCGGCAAATGACCTAAGTTCTCCTACCGTTAAATCTGGTTACTGAAAATGACACTAAAAATCAGACGACAAGAACCATCTTTAGTTCAACGGTTATTTGCCCCAGTTTTCAGGATCTTTTTTCCATTCTTGTAATAAGGTAACATCTTTTTCTTCGATATAGTTTGCTTCTAATGCAGCATCAATTAAAGTTGAATAATTGGTTAACGTTAGTAACGTCATCTGTTTATCTGCAAAATTTGCCGTTCCTTTGGGTAACTCATAAGTGAAGATTGCCGCAACGCCTAAAACCGTTGCTCCTTCACGTTCCGCCGCTTCTGCCGCTTCTAACACGCTACCGCCGGTTGAAATTAAATCTTCGATAACTACCATTTTTTGTCCTTCAGAAATTCGGCCTTCAATTTGATTCCCTTTGCCGTGATCTTTGGCTTTACTGCGGATATAAACCATTGGTAATCCTAAAATATCGGCTACCCATGCCGCATGTGGAATCCCTGCGGTAGCTGTCCCAGCAATCACTTCGACTTCTGGGAAAGTCTCTTTAATTTTTGCCGCTAAGCCTTCTGCAATTTCTTTACGCACAGCAGGATAACTCATTGTGATACGGTTATCACAATAAATCGGGCTTTTTATGCCACTAGCCCAGGTAAACGGCTCATTAGGGTTTAAAAATACCGCTTCAACCTCTAATAAATCTTTGGCAATTTTTTTTGCTACTTTTGTCATGTTACTTTCCGCTCCAGTCTTTTTTGATTTCTTGATAGGCTTCATAAGGATTTTCTGCTTGGGTAATAGGTCGGCCAACAACGATATATGTGGACCCGATTTCGCGAGCATGTTGCGGCGTAACGACCCGTTGTTGGTCACCTACTGCACTTCCTGCTGGACGAATACCAGGTGTTAAACAAATAAACGTCTGCTTGGTTGCTTCTTGAATACCACGTGCTTCTAATGCTGAACAAACCACGCCATCCAGACCCGCTTTTTCCGCACATTTAGCATAATGAATGACACTTGTCTCTAAAGAAACGTTAATTAATTGATCATGGTGCATCTCTTCTTCACTAGTAGAAGTCAACTGGGTTACAGCAATTAACTCAGGAACCTTAGCGCCTGGCTGAGTCCCTTTGATTAGACCTTCCTTAGCTGCTTGCATCATTCGAACGCCCCCTGCTGCATGGACATTGGTAATGGCAACGCCTAATTTTGCTAAATTTGTCATCGCTTTTTCCACAGTATTCGGAATATCATGTAATTTTAAATCCAAGAAAACATCGTGCCCTTGTTCTTTAAGCCAGCGAACAATCGCTGGTCCTTCTGCGTAAAAAAGTTCCATCCCCACTTTAACAAACAAGGCTTCTTCCTTAGGAAATTTTTCTAAAAAAACAGCCACTTCTTTTTGCGTGGGAAAATCTAACGCAATAATTGGTCTATCGTGCATTTTGCTGCTCCTCTCTCACTTCTTTAATTAATTGTTCCAACGATTCAATACCTAACTCTTCCATTCGCTTAGGTAATCCGTCAATCAACTTCGGACAAATGTATGGATCTGTAAAGTTGGCCGTACCAACCCCGACAGCGCTAGCACCTGCCATGAACATTTCCAAGACATCGTCCACTGTTTGAACACCACCCATTCCAATAATCGGCAACTGAGAAACACTGGCGACTTGTCGGATTAAGCGAATGGCAACAGGTTTAATGGCTGGGCCAGATAGTCCACCAGTTTGATTGGCTAAAATAGGTTTTCTCGTTTTTAAATCAATGCGCATCCCTAGCAATGTATTAATCATAGAAAAACCGTCTGCGCCCCCTGCTTCAATTGCTTGGGCGATTGGCACAATGTCCGTTACGTTTGGTGATAGTTTAACATAAATCGGAACAGAGGCGACTTTTTTGACTGCTTGTGTTAATTGAAAAGCAACCTCTGGATCTGTACCAAAAGCTATGCCGCCATGTTTCACATTGGGACAGGAAATATTCAGTTCAATTGCTTTGACGTTAGGCGCTTGCCCAATTTTTGCGCAAACAGCCACATAATCCTCTTCGCAAGCACCTGCAACATTTGCAATAATCGGTAAGTTAGGGTATTTTTCTAATTTTGGTAATTTTTCTTGCATAACCACGTCTAAGCCTGGATTCTGCAATCCAATGGCATTTAGCATACCACTAGGTGTTTCAGCTACACGTGGTGTGGGATTTCCATATCGTGCTTGGGGGGTTGTTGCCTTAATCATAACTGAACCTAATTGATCAAGGTCATAATAGTTAGCATATTCTTCCCCGAACCCAAAGCAACCACTGGCGGGAATAATTGGATTTTTTAATGTTAAACCTGGAATTGAAACAGCTAAAGGATTTTTCATTATAAGATAACCTCACTTGCTTTAAAAATCGGACCTTCATCACAGACCTTGACACTTTTTGCTCCAGTAGTGTCTCCTTTTTTATGGCAAACGCAGGCATAGCAAGCCCCAATTCCACAGGCCATCCGTTCTTCTAAAGAAAGGTAAACGTGTGGATGTGTTGGAAATAAAGAATCAATCGCTTTTAACATACCATTCGCACCACAAGCATAAACTGCATCAGGGATCCGTCCTTTTGCTAACGCTTCTGACAATAAACGGCCCACGTTGCCATGAGCGCCAAACGAGCCGTCATCTGTGGCAAAATGTGTTTCTCCTAATGCCATAAATTCTTGTTGGTAATAAGCAACCTCTTTTGATGCATAACCAAGAAAATGAATCACTTTCACGCCTTTTTCATTGAGTTGTTTTGATAATTCATACAATGGGGGAATCCCGATTCCTCCACCAACGATAAAAGCAGTCTGACCAGCTGCTACGGTAGTTATATCAAAGCCGTTTCCTAAAGGACCTAAAATATCTAATTGTTCACCAGCCTTCATGGTGGCAAACACTTCCGTTCCAGCGCCTTCGACTCGATAAATCAAACGACAGGTTTCGTTCGAATGATCAATTTGGTTGATGCTAATCGGTCGCCGCAAAAGTAAATCTGCACGCGGAACCTTGATATGCACAAACTGTCCAGGTCGTGTCATCTCTTTCACTAACTCACCTTGTAAGTCTAACTGATAAATCCGTGGCGCTAACTGTTTTTGAGCTACAATGGTCATCATTTCTTGCTTTCTCTGCATCAGTATCCTTCACTCCTTTATTCTCTGATTCCCCTATAAATGATTTTCTATTTCTTCGCAAAAGAATCTGGAACAGTCCTCCTCAGACGATTGTTCCAGATTTTTGCTTAAATGGCTTCTGTCGTAAAGGCTCTTGATTCTAAAACTTTTAAAATTGCATTTGCTGTGTCAAGTGAGGTAAACAATGGAATCCCATGTTCGACTGCTTCCCGACGGATTGAAAACCCATCTTGGTTGGCACTGGAACGATTTTTATCCATGGTATTGATTACCACTTGTGCATTCCCATTACGAATGACATCCAGCACGGTTTCCCCTTCAGGATTAGAAATTTTTGTCACTTTCTTAACAGGCAACTGATGCTTCGCTAAAAAGTCAGCGGTTCCTTCCGTTGCGACTAAACTATAGCCAATTGCTGAAAAACGCTTAGCAATTTCTAAAGCCTCTTCTTTTGTTTCATCAGCAATGGTGAAAAGTACAGCCCCATAACTTGGCAAATGCAAGCCAGATGCTTCAAAGGCTTTATACAAGGCTTTTTCTAAATAATAATCACTACCCATAACTTCCCCAGTTGATTTCATTTCAGGCCCTAAGTACGTATCTACTTTTTGTAGTTTCGTAAAGGAGAATACAGGGGCTTTCACATGAACTTGTTTACTTTCAGGATATAATCCATCTTGATATCCTAGGTCAGTCAGTTTCTCACCAAGAATCGCTTTTGTAGCAACTTGGGCCATCGGAATCCCTGTGATTTTACTTAAGAAAGGAACTGTTCGACTCGCACGAGGATTCACTTCAATCACATAAACACGATTTTCATGAATAACAAATTGAATATTCATCATGCCTACACAGTTTAAACCAAGTGCCAGTTTTTTTGTATAATCGGCAATCGTTGCTTGAATTTCTTGAGAAAGATACTGCGGTGGATAAACCGCCATTGAATCACCAGAATGAACGCCAGCTCGTTCAATATGTTCCATAATCCCTGGAATTAGTACTGTTTCACCATCACAAATGGCATCAACTTCACATTCCTGTCCCAATAAATAGCTATCAACCAAGACAGGATGTTCTGGAGAAGCTTTGACTGCGTGTCGCATATAATCTTCCAAATCCTTTTGATTTTCGACAATTTCCATTGCACGACCACCTAAAACATAACTTGGACGCACTAAAACGGGATAGCCGATACGATCAGCAATCACGACTGCTTCTTCTGCACTTGTGGCCGTATCTCCTGGTGGTTGAGGAATCGCTAACTCTTGCAAAGCTTGTTCAAATAAATCACGATTTTCCGCACGATCTAAATCTTCAATCGTTGTTCCAAGAATTTTAACGCCTTGTTTTGTGAGCGGCTCAGCTAAATTAATCGCTGTTTGTCCACCAAATTGGACGATCACGCCAATCGGATTTTCTAAATCAATCACATTCATGACGTCTTCTAAAGTTAATGGCTCAAAGTATAATTTATCAGAAACAGAGAAATCTGTTGAAACTGTTTCAGGATTACTATTCATAATAATTGCTTCATAACCAGCCGCTTGGATCGCTTTGACAGAATGAACCGTTGCATAATCAAACTCGACCCCTTGACCAATGCGAATGGGACCAGAACCTAATACTAGTACAGAAGGCTTTTTCGAAACATTGCTTTCGTTTTCTACTTCATACGTGCTATAAAAATAAGGCGTGTGTGATTCAAACTCTGCAGCACACGTATCCACCATTTTATAGACAGGCACAATTTGATTGGCTCTGCGGAAGTCAGCGATGGCTTGTTCTGTTTGTCCCCAAAGTGCTGCAATTTTTCGATCAGAAAAGCCATTTTGTTTGGCTTCTTTCAAGACAGCTACGTTGTCCACGTGACTTTCAAGGGCCGTTTCAATTTCGATAATGTGTAAAAGTTTATCCAAGAAGAATAAATCAATTTTCGTTAAACTTTGTAATTCTTCGATGCTATATCCTCTACGAATGGCTTCTGATAAGTAGAACAATCGATCATCTTGCGCATGGACCATTTTCTTCGTTAATTCTAAATCACTGACATGACTTAGTTCTGCTAACTCGTTGTGATAAGCACCAATTTCTAAAGAACGAACTGCTTTTAATAAGGATTCTTCAATATTGCGGCCAATTGCCATGACTTCCCCGGTTGCTTTCATTTGTGTTCCTAGTTCTCGAGCACCTTTTTCAAATTTGTCAAAAGGCCAGCGAGGAATTTTGGAAACAACATAGTCCAAAGCGGGTTCAAATTCGGCATAAGTGGTTCCAGTAACTGGATTTTTCATTTCATCTAATGTTAAACCAACAGCAATTTTTGCAGCTAACTTCGCAATGGGATACCCTGTGGCTTTGCTAGCAAGTGCAGATGAACGAGAAACACGAGGATTCACTTCAATCACATAATAATTAAAGCTATGTGGATCCAAAGCTAATTGAACATTACAGCCACCTTCAATTTTTAATGCACGAATAATTTTCAAAGACGCATCTCGCAACATTTGGTATTCATAATCTGATAAGGTTTGACTCGGAGCAAAAACAATCGAATCCCCAGTGTGAATGCCGACAGGATCAAAGTTTTCCATGTTACAAACCACAATCGCATTATCAGCCGAATCACGCATCACTTCATATTCAATTTCTTTAAAACCAGCAATACTTTTTTCAATTAAACATTGTGTAACTGGTGATAATTTCAGACCATTTTCAGCAATTTGGCGGAGTTCTTCTTCCGTATCGCACATGCCGCCGCCTGTTCCACCTAAGGTAAATGCGGGACGAACGATAATTGGATAACCAATTCGTTTGGCAAAAGCCACGGCTTGTTCCACCGTATTGACAATTTCACTTTCTGGAATCGGTTGTTCTAATTCTTCCATCAATTGTTTAAATAAATCACGGTCTTCCGCTTGGTCAATCGCACTGAGCTTTGTTCCTAGCAATTCTACATTTAGCTCATCTAAAATTCCTGATTCCGATAATTCCATCGCCATATTTAATCCAGTTTGACCACCTAATGTTGGTAGAAGAGCATCAGGACGTTCTTTTCGCAAAATTCTTGAAACAAATTCTAAAGTAATCGGTTCGATATAAACATGATCCGCGATTTCCTTATCGGTCATGATAGTCGCTGGATTTGAGTTTACTAAGACAACTTCATACCCTTCTTCTTTTAGCGCTAAACAGGCTTGTGTGCCTGCATAGTCAAATTCTGCTGCTTGTCCAATAATGATTGGTCCTGAACCAATCACCATGATTTTCTTGATGTCCGTTCGTTTTGGCATTAGTTTTGCTCCTTCCATGCATCCATTAATTCCATAAATTCGTCAAATAAATGAAGACCATCGTGCGGTCCTGGAGCCGCATCTGGGTGATATTGCACAGTAAAAGCTGGATAATCTCGATGACGCACGCCTTCAACTGTTCCATCATTGACTTCCACGTGGGTCACAAGTAATTTTTCTGGATCAATTGTTGCTTCGTCCACGGCATATCCGTGATTTTGTGAAGTGAAATCAATGCGTCCTGTTGCAATTTCTCGTACAGGATGATTCAAACCGCGATGTCCAAACTTCATCTTATACGTATCCGCACCATTCGCTAATGAAAATAACTGATGACCTAAGCAGATGCCGAAAATTGGAACTTTTCCTTGGATTGCTTGAATCATTTCAATAGCTTCAGGTACATCTTTGGGATCTCCAGGCCCATTTGTCAACATGACACCATCGGGACTTAATTCTAAAATCTCTTCGGCCGTTGTATTATAAGGCAACACGGTTAAGTTGCATTGCCGTTTTGATAATTCTCGCAAAATACTATGTTTCAACCCGAAATCAATGACGACTACATTACGCCCAATACCTGGACTCGGATAAGGTTTAGTGGTGGAGACTTGTGCCACTTGATTTTTCGGCATGACCGTCGCTTTTAGTTGATCAAATGCATGCGGCAAATCATCCACGGCATCAATGATGCTCCCTTTCATTGTTCCAGCTGATCGTAACTTACGAGTCAGCGCACGCGTATCAATTCCTGAAATTCCCGGAATCCCTTTGCGCTTTAAAAATTCATCCAAGGTCATTTGTTGACGCCAATTTGAAGCAACCCGCGCATGCTCTTTAACAATGACACCTTTACAGGTTGGTGCAATGGATTCATAATCATCTCGGTTGACCCCGTAATTTCCAACTAATGGATACGTAAAAGTAATCATTTGTCCATTAAAACTTTGGTCAGTAATTGCTTCTTGGTAACCTGTCATGCCAGTAGTAAAAACAACTTCTCCTACTACATTGCCTTCTGCACCAAACGCTTTTCCTTCAAATACTGTTCCGTCTTCTAAAATCAATAACCTTTTCAAACCTACTGCGCCTCCTCCGACCAAGCTAATGCTCCGTCAACAAATGTCATAAGTGTCTTTCCTTTGACTGTCCACCCTGTAAATGGTGTATTGACAGCCATTGATTCAAATGCTTCTGCATCAATTGGTGCAGCTGTTGCTAAGTCAAAAACTGCAATATCTGCTGGTGCACCAATTGTTAGTGTTCCTGCGTTAAATCCGAAAATTTCTGCCGGTTTCACTGCCATCCAATCAATTACTTGTTCTAATGTGAAAATGCCTGTTTCGACAAAGTTCGTATAAATCAATTGGAAGGCCGTTTCACTACCGACAATGCCAAAAGGTGCGTTTAAAAATGATTGTTGTTTTTCTTCTAAACCATGGGGCGCATGGTCGGTAGCAATACAGTCAATCGTGCCATCTAACAAGCCGTCAATCAATGCTTGTCGATCTGCTAAACCACGTAATGGTGGGTTCATTTTCCAAAACCCTTCGTCAGCAGGAATATCCTCATCGACTAAAATTAAATGGTGCGGCGAAACTTCGGCTGTTACGTGAATCCCTGCTTTTTTAGCATCTCGAATAACGCGCACGCTTTCTTCTGTTGAAACATGACAAACATGATAATGAACGCCTGTTTCTTTTGCTAAAGTAATATCCCGTGCAATTTGTGAAGCTTCCGTTGCACTTAAAATCCCTGGTAGGCCTAATTTCTTAGAAACTTCTCCTTCATGCATCACACCACCAAATAATAAAGATTCATCTTCCGTGTGCGCAACAAGTGCCATATTTAATGCAGCCGCTTCTTTCATGGCTAAGTACATCGTTCCTGCCGTTTGGACACCAACACCATCATTTGTAAATGCAAAGGCGCCCGCTTCTTTTAAGGCCTTCTGATTGGTTAAAACTTCACTCCGTAGCTCTTCTGTAATGGGGGCATATTGTAAAACTTTCACGACTGCATCTTTTTGAATTAAGTCGTAAACCTCACTTAATTTTTCAGCCGTATCTGGTACTGGATTCAAATTGGGCATTGCGCAAACCGTAGTAAAACCACCGCGAGCAGCAGCTTTACTACCCGTTTTAATCGTTTCTTTATACGTAAAGCCTGGTTCTCTAAAGTGAACATGCACATCCACCAAGCCTGGCGTGATTAGTTGCCCTTTCGCATCAAACACTTGCTCAAAATCTGCTTCGTCAAACGATTCTCCGATTGCGTGAATCACACCATTTTCTAGCCAAAGTGCTGCCTCAATCAATTGATTCTCTTTTTTGATGATTTTTCCATTCTTAATTAACGTCTTCATTTCTCCACCTAGGCCTTTCCATGTAAAATTGCTTCCAAAATTGCCATGCGCATAAAGACTCCGTTACTCATTTGCGCGACGATTCTTGATTGCAGACTTTCCACTAATTCATCTGCCAGTTCAACATCCCGATTGACTGGCGCTGGATGCATAATAATTGCGTGTTTCTGTAAACGAGTTGCCCGTTCGTTGGTTAACCCATATTCCAAATGATAGCCTTCTTTTGAAAAACTTTCCTTACCATCATGACGTTCGTGTTGCACGCGAAGCAACATCATCACATCGACTTTTTCAACAATTTCATCTAGCGGCACATATTGTCCATAGACATCAAACTGATGATCGTACCACTCTTCTGGACCTGAAAAATAAATTTCAGCGCCTAAACGGTTTAATAACTGCATATTTGATTTAGCAACGCGAGAATGTGTAATATCTCCCACAATCGCCACTTTCAAGCCTTCAAATCCACCAAATTCTTCATAAATGGTCATCAGATCCAATAAACATTGTGTAGGGTGTTGTCCACTCCCGTCCCCACCGTTAATAATAGAACATTGAATCGTTTTACTTTGAATCAATTCATCGTAATAATTTTCTTTACCATGACGAATGACTGCTACATCTACACCAATTGCCGACATCGTTAGTACTGTGTCGTATAACGTTTCTCCTTTTTGAACAGAACTTCTACTCGCTTCAAACTCAATCACTTCTAAGCCTAATTTTTTCTCAGCTACCTCAAAACTTTTATGTGTTCGAGTACTATTTTCAAAAAACAAGTTTGTTGCAAAATATTGACGTTCTTCTGGGTGCCATTTTGCCCCCTGTTTAAATTCTCCTGCGCGACGGATTAACCCCATGACTTCACGGTCGGTTAAAGCCTCAGCAGTTAAAAGATGTTTTAAACTAATTCGTTCAGATGTAATAATCATTCGTCCAGTCCTCCTACTGTTCTTCGCTACGTGCGTTTTCCGGTAAAATTAAATTCAAAACAATTCCTAAGACAGTTGCTAATGCCATTGAAGACAATTCAAAAGTTCCTACTTTGAAGACTAAGCCACCAATGCCGATGACTAAAATTACTGAAGCAATCAATAAATTCTTTTTCTTATCAAAATTAATCTTATTATCGATTAAGATTTTCAAACCACTTGCGGCAATCACACCGAACAAGACGAAACTAATTCCTGAAATAACTGGTCCTGGGATACTTAGAATCAAGGCACTTAATTTTCCAACAAAGCCTAAAGCTACAGCGAACACCGCGGCTCCACCAATCACGAAGACACTGTGTACTCTTGTAATTGCCAACACGCCGATATTTTCACCATAACTTGTAACTGGCGGTCCACCAACAAAACCTGCTACAATTTGCGCTAAGCCATCTCCCATTAAAGTTTTAGATAAGCCTGGGTCTTGGAAAAAGTTGCGCTTGGTTAATTTATTCAAGACCATTAAATGACCAATATGTTCTGTCATTGTTACAAAGGCAATTGGTGCCATTGTTGTAATGGCATTTAAATACAATTTCGGTTCATATTGAACAAAAGGTACTTCAAAATTCGGTAAAGCAAACCAAGCAGCTTCTTTAATAGGGGTTAAGTCAATAATTCCGAAAGCTAAAGCGACTAGGTACCCACTGACAATTCCTAAAAGAATTGGAATTAATCCTAGGAAGCCTTTGAAAAACATGTTGTAAAAAATGGTTAAGCCTAAAGTAATTAAGGCTACGGCAATATATTTAAAATCATAAACGTTGTTGTTATACATTGCGTTATTTGCGGCATTAGCTGCCAAGCCTAAACCGATAACCATCACGACAGGTCCTACAACGATAGGCGGTAAAATTTTATCCAACCAGTCGGAACCAATTTTTTTAATGATTAATGAAACGATTAGGTATACCAAGCCGGTTGTCATAGCACCTTGAGCAATGGCTGGATAACCATCACTCTTCATTAACATCTGCATCGCTGCAATAAAAGCAAAGCTACTGCCAAGATAGGCGGGGATTTTTCCTTTTGTAGTAATCAGATAGACCATTGTTCCTAATCCTGAACTGACTAACGCAATCCCTGGGTCAATTCCCACTAAGATTGGTACTAAAACCGTTGCGCCAAACATCGTAAATAAATGTTGTAAACTTAGGCCAACCCAGTGAAAAGCTTGCGGTCTGTCTTTAATATCTAAGACTGCATCCTCATTTCGAAATTCTTTTTCTGACAACGTTGTTCACTCCTTTTTATTCGTTTCCTTTACTGATCATAATACGATCTGCGCCGTCACGCTCTTCCATTTCCACAATAATTTCCTCAGTTTTTGATGTTGGAATATTTTTTCCTACATAATCGGCACGAATCGGTAATTCCCGATGCCCACGATCTACTAAGACTGCTAAAGAGATTTTTCTCGGACGGCCTAAATCCATAACAGCGTCCATCGCAGCACGAATGGTCCGGCCAGTGTACAAGACATCATCCACTAAAATAACTTCTTTACCTTCAATTGAGACTGGTACGTCAGAAGAATGTAATTCAGGTTCCTCCATATCTTTCACATCATCACGATACAAAGTAATATCTAATTCACCAACTGGCACGTCAATATCTTCCAATTGTTTTAAGCGTTCGGCTAGACGTTGTGCAATGTATATCCCACGCGTTTTAATTCCTACTAAAACAATGTCTTGAATTCCTTTGTTTCTTTCAATAATTTCATACGAGATTCGAGTAAGCGCTCGTTTCATTGTGACTGCGTCAACAACTTCTTTCTTTGGCATAATAATTTCCTCCTCATTTCTTTTTTATCTACGCCCTCGCTGTCTTGGGGTCAGCGATTCTTCCTTCAATTGAGCAGCTGAAAAATAAGTGGGTTTTTATTGAAATTGTCCTGTTATTTTTTCCAACAAAAAATCCTCCTACCCGTATGAGGATAGGAGGATGTTGGTTACAGTTTAAAAAGGTACAAGGGTACCATGTAGCCCACACAACTTACTAACTAAGCGCACCTAGTGTTCTTTTGCATGATTCCTTCTTAGCCTCACGGGACTAAACTTAAAGGTTACAGTTATTTAGTTATTTTTCTTCTTAAAAAAGAGTTTACCTCTTCTTCAGAAAAAAATCAATGATTATTTCTTAATTGGTGTAAAGTTTTTTCAAAAACTTCTGGTAAAGGTGCTTCAAAAACTAATTGTTCACCTGTAGTAGGATGTGTAAAGCCTAATAACTTCGCATGTAAAAATTGCCCATTGCCAGGCAATGTTTTTTTCGGTCCATATAACGGATCTCCAGCTAATGGATAACCGATATATTTCATGTGAACACGGATTTGATGTGTCCGGCCTGTTTCTAGTTGTAATTCAACTAAGGTAAATGCATCAAAACGCTCTAAAACAGTAAAGTGCGTGACTGCTTCTTTACCGCCTTCAATGACCGCTTGCATTTTGCGGTCAACCTTGGAACGACCAATAGGTGCATTTATTTCTCCCTTATCGTGAGGAATAACACCGTGGACCAAGGCAACGTATTTACGTAACGATGTTTTTTCTTTTAGCTGTTTCGCTAATGATTCATGGGCTTGATCATTTTTAGCCACCATCAATAGCCCCGAAGTATCTTTATCAATTCGATGAACAATTCCCGGTCGCACCACATCATTTATCGCCGATAAGTGATCCGCATGATGAAGTAACGCGTTCACTAATGTACCATTGGGGTGCCCTGCCGAAGGATGAACAACCATGCCTTGAGGTTTGTTGACGACAATCACATCATTGTCTTCATAAACAATGGTCAAAGGAATATCCTCTGCTACCATATCTAGAACTTCTGGTTCAGGAATTGTTACCACAATTTCATCGCCTGCTGTAACTTTGTAATTTGCGCGGACCGTTTCACCGTTAACTGTTACGTGTTTTTCTTTTAACCATTGTTGAATTTGCGAGCGAGAATGATTGGGTAAATGTTCACTTAATACTTTATCAATCCGGCCTTTTTCTGTTTGAATCGTTACGTTAATTTGTTCCATTTTTGCCTTCCTTTGCTGCTTTTTCATCTAAAATCAAATAAATAAATATACAAATAACGCCGACCACTAACGTACTATCTGCAACATTAAAAATAGGAAAATTCATAAAATCCGTTTGGAGCATGTCCACCACGTAGCCTAAACGTACACGATCAATAAAATTTCCAATGGCACCTGCTAAGACAAAAGATAAACCTACAGAATACCAGATACTTTTTTTATAATTCTTAATTAATAAATAAATAATCACGACACTAACAATTACTGTGATGACATAAAAGAATATCATCTTTCCTTCTAATAAGCTCCAAGCGGCTCCGGTATTTCTTAAATGGGTCAGCGACAAAAATCCAGGAATGAATTCTTTTGTTTCACCCAAAGAAATGTTTTGGACCGTCAAATATTTGCTCCATTGGTCAAGCCCTACTAATAAGGCACTGATTAAAAAATATACTACTAACAATCGCGTCATTCCTTTTCTCTATGAATACTTGCTAAATCTCTTGGTCGAACAATGCCTACTAACTCACCATTAGGATGGCCACTTTTACTAATAAGCACAGCTTCTAAGCGTGGCTGCTCCCGAAACATTTGTTCAACTTCAAAAACGGTTGCTTCAATTGAAACAAATTGATAGTTGCTGCGTTTATAATTTGATGCCAACAATTCTCGCACCGTTCGGTTGGCAATGTGAACTTCGCCTTTGGTGCTCTCAATGGCAAACCATACACCAATCCCTCGAACCGTGATTAATCCTTTAAATACACCTTTTTCATAAATCGGAAATTGGGAATATTGTTTTTTTGCAATAATCGTTAATAACGTTTCTAAAGAAGTGGTGATTTCAAAAGCTGTAACACGTTTCGCAAATTTAGGCACTACTTTTTCTGGTTTTGTTAAAGCTTGTTCAATCGTTTCAATTCGTTGAACTGCCCATTCGTTTGGCTCTGCAATTACAAAATCATCAGCAATTCGCTCATGAACGATGGCATTTCTTAACTGAGCCATTTGAAGCAAATCCTCTTCAAATTGAGCAATCTGTCCTTTTTCTTTTCGGGAAAGACGTCTTGTCATTTCACTGAATCCCATGTTGACAGGATTGTTCAGTCTCTCTCTCATCCACTTTTCAATGCGATTAAAGTGTGCTAAAAATGTATCTGCTCGTTCCCCCATAGTCGTTGCTCCTTATAGTAAACTACGCAATAAATTTCCGTCATTATTTTTTATTGAGCTACTTTCAAGTATATACTAAAAATAGGTCTCAGGAAAGAGCGGCTTTAAAAGAGACCGCTCGCTTGACCCGTTTCGTCCACATCCATATTTAACGCAGCAGGAACTTTCGGCAAGCCAGGCATCGTTAAAATGTCACCCGTTAACGCCACGATAAACCCTGCACCGATTTTTGGAACTAGCTCACGAATCGTAATCGTAAATCCTTCTGGCCGTCCTAGTTTTTGAGGATCGTCAGAAAGTGAATACTGTGTCTTCGCCATGCAAATTGGTAATTGATCCCAACCATTTTTTGTAAAATCTGCGATTTGTTTTTGTGCTTTCGGAGAAAAAATCGCCTGTTCCCCGCCGTAAATCGTTTGTACAATGGCTTGAATTTTTTCTTCAATTGTTTGGCGAGGGTTATATAAAGGTTGAAACTGTTTTGTATTGGCTTCAATCTCTGCTACTACTGTTTTCGCTAGATTCGTGCCACCTGCGCCACCTTGCGCCCAAACACTTGTTAACTCGACGGGCACGCCTAACGTTTGGCAGGCTTCTTTCAACAGTTGAATTTCCTTCTCTGTATCCTGTGTAAACTCATTAATTGCAACAACTACTGGTACATCATAACGTTGCATGTTTTGAATATGTTTTTCTAAGTTGGCAAAGCCTTTTTGTAACGCTGGTAAATTTTCTTCTGCTAACTGATCTTTCGCCAAACCGCCATGCATTTTCAGCGCGCGAATCGTTGCCACAATCACAACGGCATCTGGTGCTTTTCCTAAAGAAGGTACTTTAATATCTAAAAATTTTTCGCCACCTAAGTCGCCACCAAAACCTGCTTCTGTTACGACATAATCCCCTAGATGCAAAGCCGTTTTTGTCGCTAAAATACTGTTACATCCATGAGCGATATTGGCAAAAGGACCACCGTGAACAAAAGCTGGAGTTCCTTCAATCGTTTGAACTAAATTAGGTTTTAAGGCGTCTTTTAATAATAAAGTCAGGGCACCTGCCACGTTTAAATCTTTAACCGTCACCGGCTCTCTTTGGTCATTATAGGCGACAATAATCCGACTTAAGCGTTCTTTTAAGTCCGTTAAATTTTGCGCTAAACAAAGAATCGCCATAATTTCGCTCGCCACAGTAATATCGAAACCGTCTTCTCTTGGTACACCTTGGAAAGGACCGCCTAAACCAACAACGACCTGTCTGAGCGCACGATCATTTAGATCCACTGCCCGTTTCCAAATCACCCGCCGAGAATCAATCTTTAATTCATTTCCTTGCTGTAAATGATTATCTAGTAACGCAGCTAAGGCATTATTGGCTGTCGTAATCGCATGCATATCACCAGTAAAATGCAAATTGATTTCTTCCATTGGTAATACTTGTGCGTAACCGCCACCTGTTGCGCCACCTTTAATCCCCATCACAGGACCTAATGATGGTTCTCTTAGGGCAATAACTGTTTTTTTATTGATTTGATTTAATGCATCTCCTAAACCAATGGTCACGGTTGATTTTCCTTCTCCTGCTGGTGTTGGATTAATCGACGTAACGAGGATTAATTTACCTTCTGGCTTCGCTTCTAAGGATTGAAGCGTTGGAAAATCTATTTTCGCTTTGTATTTTCCATAAAGTTCGAGCGAATCTTCTGAAAGACCGATTGTTTCGGCAATCTCTTGAATAGGTTTTAATGTTGCTGCTTGTGCAATGTTAATATCTGTCTTCATAACGGACCCCTTTTCAATTCTTTATCGTCTTTGTGACACATTGTTTCTTTTAAATTATAGCTTGTATTGAATAGAATGGCTAGAATAACCTTTTTTAAACAACCCAACCATTGACGTTTGGTAGCCTTTTCTCGTATAATGAAAGTGTCTTTACAAATCTAAAAGGAGCGTGAATTGGATGCAAAAAGGAATTGTCAAATGGTTCGATAACAGAAAAGGTTATGGTTTTATCGTTTACAACGAAGAAGATGAGATTTTTGTCCACTTCACTGCTATAGAAGGTGACGGATTCAAATCACTTGATGAGAATCAATCTGTAGAGTTCGAGATAATGGAAGGCAATCGTGGGCTACAAGCAGCACATGTCAAAAAAATAGATAACTAAAAAAGCTGAACCAACAACGCTTTGCTCCAAAAAGTAAGTAAACGTAGCGTTTGTTTCAGCTGATTATTTTAAGATTTTGAGAGTGGGTCACCAGTCGTTTCGACTTATGACTCACTCTTGTTTTTTTCTTCTTTTTTATGAAGGCCCAAAGAATGATCTTCTGCTACCTTCAATTCAGGCTTTTTTACCTTAAGTGCCTCAAGAAATAACGGAATCGTTTTCTTTTTCATTAAAAAGACTTTTGAGCCTTCCTTAAATTCTGAGGAAAAAATTTCGATGCTTTTTTCATTGTAGGTTACTTTTTCTATCTGAGAAAGCGGAAGTGCTTTTTTACGAAACCATAAAACATCTCTAACAATTAAAGATGTTTCTGTCAGGTTAATAGACCGCGCAATTCCTAGATAAGCAAACACAAAAAATGGAACCATCACCAGATTACTAATCAAGTAAGGACCATTATTTTCCAATGCTAAAATTAAACTAATAAATAATATACAAAATGTGCAAGACCAGTAAATAATTGTTGATGCTAATTCTGGCTGCCAATAAAATTTCTGTTTTTTCATAAAGTGCCCTCACTACTTCTGGATCAACGCCGCTAAATTTAAATATGTTATAATAGTAACATACTTTTTTTAAGAACAAAAAGAAATTAGGAGTAATTTTATGTTAAGAATTTATGTAGATGCTGCAACTAAAGGCAATCCAGGTGAATCTGGCGGCGGTATCGTTTACCTCACCGACCAATCGCGGCAACAATTGCATGTGCCTTTAGGTATTGTTAGTAATCACGAAGCTGAATTTAAAGTGCTGATTGAAGCTTTAAAACAAGCGATTACCAATGAAGACAATCAACAAACCGTTCTTCTCCACTCAGATAGTAAAATTGTTGTTCAAACAATTGAAAAAAACTATGCTAAAAATGAAAAGTACCAGCCTTATTTAGCAGAATATCAACAACTAGAAAAGAATTTCCCATTGCTCTTAATCAAATGGCTACCTGAAAGTCAAAACAAAGCGGCCGATATGCTCGCACGGCAAGCATTACAAAAATTTTATCCCAATAAAAAGTAGCACTGTTTACTTAATGCTTTTCCTTTATTAATTTGATAATTAAACACGTGGAGCAAAAAACACTAGAGATTTTTGCTCCACGTTTAAAAACAGATAAACGGTTCTGTCTCGACTTCTTCTTATAGACACTTATTCTTTTGTTGTTATTTCCGCAAATTGCCCATTGGTTAGCGAAAGGATTGCTTCAGGCGCTAATTCAATTTGCATGCCACGTTTGCCTGCAGAAACAATAATTGCAGAATATTGTTGAGCTTCTTCAGCCAAATAGGTGGGAAATTGTTTTTTCATCCCAATTGGTGAACAGCCACCACGAATATAGCCTGTGGTTGCTTCTAAATCTTTTAAGTGAAGCATTTCTACCTTTTTGTTGCCACTAGCTTTCGCTAATTTTTTCAAATCTAATTCTTGATTACCAGGAATGACAGCCACCACTGGACCTGTTTTATTACCTACTGTAACCAAGGTTTTAAAAATTCGTCCTTTTTCAATACCTAAACTTTCAGCGACACTTTCTGCACTTAAATGATCTTCACTCCAAGCGAATTCATATTCTTTATATGGTACTTTATGTTGTTCTACCATGCGCATCGCATTCGTTTTTTGTTGTGTTTTTTTCTTTGCCACTTTTTTCACCTTCTGAATCACTTGTTTTGTTCGAATGTTTTTAAATAATTTCTTAATACTTGTACGGATAGTTGGCCTGGTGCAGACGCTTGCTGGGCTGAGCCAAAAGTTAGTGCCGATCCGAACAGTTGACCTGTTACGCGACTAATCATCCCTAAATGTCCCATTGACATAGTAACGATTGGGACGGATGCATAATGGGTGTACATTTCATTGGTTGCTGAAAGTAACGTAAGTACATCTGTCGCATCTTGTGGCATCACAGCTATTTTACAAATATCCGCCTGACGCATTTGCATTTGGCGTAACCGCGCGACAATCTCCTCTTGCGACGGTGTTTTCTGAAAGTCGTGATTACAGAGAACAATTTTAATCCCCGCCTTTTTAGCTTCGTGAATTAACGTATCTGCCGCCAGCGGATTCGCAAATAATTCAATATCTAATAAATCCAACGCACCCTTTTTCACTAATTCATGATACAAAGCAAAATAATTTTCCTCGGAAAAAGCCATTTCGCCGCCTTCTTTTTGTGTACGAAAAGTTAACAATAACGGTTTTTGCCCCAACCGTTCCATTACTTGTTGTGAAAGATTACATACATCGGAAAAATCAGCGACATTTTCATAATAGTCTAAACGCCATTCTACCAAATCACAATCTAGTGTTTGGCTCGCCGTTGCTTCGGCCAAAATATCCTCGGCTGTTGGAGCAACAATGGGCACCACAATTTTGGGATTCCCTTCACCTATTCGCACATTTTTGACTATAACTGGCTTCACAGTTCCACCTAACTTCCTCGTTTGTTTTTCT
Source organism: Enterococcus sp. LX10 (assembly GCF_023539285.1). NCBI lineage: Bacteria > Bacillati > Bacillota > Bacilli > Lactobacillales > Enterococcaceae > Enterococcus > Enterococcus sp. LX10. The sequence continues at coordinate 1,538,634 of NZ_CP092784.1, forward strand.
CTCTTCATATCATACCATTTCTATTCTTTTTTGCAATTTAAAGAGCTACAAAGACACCTAGAATTAGGAATTTCCTAACACTAAATGCCTTTGTTTAGGTTATTTAACTCTTTCAGTTGTTACGTTAAACTTCCGTACTTTGTAACTGATACATATCCGCATAAAGGCCACCTTCTGCCAGTAACGTTTCGTGCGTTCCTCGTTCTACAATCTGCCCTTTGTCTAAAACTAAAATCAAGTTTGCGTCACGAATCGTCGAAAGGCGATGCGCAATCGCAATTGTCGTTCTCCCTTGACGCATTTTGGCTAATCCTTCTTGAATCAATCCTTCTGTTTCTGTATCAATATTAGCGGTTGCTTCATCTAAAACTAAAATTTTGGGATCAGTCACAATCGTTCGTGCAAACGAAATTAATTGACGTTGTCCGCTAGAATAACTCGCTCCTCGTTCAATGACTTTCGCATGATAGGTATTGGGTAACGTGTGAATAAATTTATCCGCCTGAACAAATTCCGCTGCCTGTTTAATTTGTTCATCTGTAATATTGGGATTCAGTAAACGGATATTTCCAGCAATATCTCCATAAAACATGAAAGCGTCCTGTAATACCAAGCCCATCTTTTCTCGTAATTCTGTCATGGGAAAATCACGAATGTCACGATCATCAATTAAAATCTGCCCTTCATAAAATTCATAGAAACGCATGAGTACATTAATAATTGAACTTTTACCACTTCCTGTATGACCGACTAAAGCGACGGTTTCCCCGGGATTTGCGACAAAGCTAATATTTTTCAATACTTCGTTTTTGCCGTCATAAGAAAAAGTAACATTGCGAAATTCAATTTTCCCGCGAATAATTTCCCCATTCGCTCCTACTGATTGTTGCGGCGTTAATTCTTCCGTATCCATAATTTTTAAAATACGGCTACCTGCGACAATCCCATCTGTAAAGATACTTAGGAAGTCCATCATTTGTGTCATCGGATTAAAAAAAGCTTGGACATACGTTACAAAAGCATAAATCATCCCCGCTTCAACAGGTGAATGTAAAGCATCGATGCCAAACATAGTTAAGGCCAATGCAATCGCCAATGTATACAACAAATTAATGATGGGACTTAATAATAATGAATTCATACGAATCATTGCTACTCGTGTTTTTAAATAATCATCATTGGTTTCCTCAAATTCTTTTTCCAAACGCTTTTCTTGGCGAAATTGTTGAATGATTTGCATACCAGAGATGTATTCATTTAGTTTGGTGTTTAATTGACTTAATTTTTCCCGCATACTGCGATATAATTTTGAACTAAATTTTTGGTAATACCAAATTACAACTAATAAAATTGGCAAGAAAATTAGACAATAAAATGAAATTTTTGGACTGAGTTGAAACATTGCAAAAAATGACGAGATTACGGCAAAAATTCCTGTAATCACCATTAGGAATACATACCAGAATTCAAACAATGTTTCTGTGTCATTTGTAACACGAGACACCGTCGAACCCGCTGGTGTTTGATCAAAATAACGCATACCTAAAGTGTGTAATTTTTCAAATAATTTCACTCGTATATATTGATACGTTTTTAAAGAAGCCATCGAATACAAATACCATTGGAAAAACCAAACAATACTTTTGACAATGACACCAAAAAAATAAATAGCAGCAAAAGTTAGAATCACTTGCATTGTAGCAGTTTTAGGCGTTAAATAATTATCCATAAAAACTTGAATGACTCTAGGCAAAAGAATATTGATAATTGATAAGCCAAATGCAAAGAGAATAGCTGTGTAAAACATGCGTCGAAACGGTTTGGCAAAACGAAACAAACGCTGAACAATCGTTAATTGTTCTTTCAGCGGTAACTCTCTGGACCATTCGGATTGATACTTTTCTTCCATTAACTCTCACTCCCTTCAATTTTCGCTTCTAATTGCTGTTTTTCCCACATCCGCTGATACCAACCCTTCTGAGCCAGTAACTCTTGATGCGTCCCCCGTTCAATAATTTTCCCTTCATCCAACACTAAGATTTCTTTTGCATGCATGACACTACTTAAACGATGCGCTGTAATAATAGTGGTTTTTTCTTGGCGCGTTTCTTTTAGATTTGATAAAATCGCCTCTTCAGTCTTCGCATCGACTGCAGATAAGGCATCGTCTAAAATTAACAATTCTGGTTCAACAATCAAGGCCCGTGCAATAGAAATCCGTTGTTTTTGTCCGCCAGAAAGCGAAACGCCACGTTCCCCAACCATTGTGTCATAGCCTTCAGGGAATGCTTTAATTTCTTGGTTAATAAATGCTAATGCTGCCGCTTGTTCAACTGCTGCTTGTTCCAAGTGTGGTTTAGCAAAACGAATGTTATCTCGTACCGTCATGGAAAAGAGAAAATGGTCCTGTGGCACGTACCCCATTGCACCCATCAATGCATCTAATGTGTAATTTTTAATGTTATGTTTTCCAAAGAAAATCGTTCCTTGGTATTGGTCATATTCACGCATCAACAATTTCAAAATAGTGGTTTTACCAGCGCCTGTTTTGCCAACAATCCCCAAGGTTTCTCCTTCTTGCAACGAAAATTGGATATTTTCCAACGCCACCGTCTCTTCTTTTGGATAAGAAAAAGAATCAATCTTCATTGAAATTGTCCCTTGCGCCATTGTTTTGATGGCATCTTTTCGTTCGATAATATGCGTTTTTTCATGTAATAATTCGTTCACACGATCGTAACTAGCATTCCCACGTTCTAACACATTAAATAAGCGCCCAATCGCAAACATTGGCCAAACTAGCATCCCAATATAGGCAATGAAAGAGACCAACTGACCTAAACTAATCGTTCCTTCCATGATGAAACGACCACCAATAATAATTGTCAAAACATAAGAAACACCAATAATCAGCGTAATAAACGGATCAAATAGTGCATCTAAAAAGTTCGTTCGTTTATTTTTGACGATAGCATCATCAATTTTCTCTGTAAAATCAGCAAGATCTTCTTGTTCTTGCCCAAATGTTTTAATGACTTTAATTCCAGTAATACTTTCTTGTGTTTTATCATTAATCGCTGAAAAAGCAGCTTGTGAATCTCGAAAGGCATCATGCAACTTAGAACCTAGAACTCGTGAGGTGACCGCTAATAAAGGCAGCGGTAATAAAGCAATTAATGTTAAGCGCCAATCGACAAATAGAACCATTGCGATAATCGTTGTTCCTCCCGTAATCACAGAGTCAGCAAATGTTAAAATCCCAGCTCCAGCCACATTTTGAATGGCATTTAAATCATTGGTTGCATGCGCCATCAAGTCACCTGTCCGATATTTCTGATAAAAGATGCTATCCATTTTTGTGAAATGATGAAATAATTGAGTCCGTAGCTCTTTTTCCAAACGAGCGGCACTCCCCCAAATATGCATCCGCCAAATATAGCGAAAAAGATATTGGGCAAGCCCAGCACCAATCAAGAGTGCAACCCATACGATAATTTTCGTTAAGCGAATTTCTTTGTTAACGATTTCATCTACAACGACGCCAATAACTTTGGGCGGGACTAATTGAACAAGAGCGACCATCATTAATGAGAAAACCCCAATAATATAACTTTTTTTCTCTTGCTTAAAAAACCAGCCTAATTTTTTGAATATGGACATTCAGTTGTCCCTCCTTTACTTTGTTGTTCTACGAAGACTACTTTCGAGCTAGAAGGTTTCTTCGTTATTGTTGTTTTTGATTAAACGTTTCGCTCTTTTCCTCCTAGATTATCCTATTCTCCCGCAAAACAACAAAAAAACGGACTGAAAATCAGCCCGTTTTTACACTTATTCATGATTACCTGAATAACCTTTACTATTTTCCTTGGTTTTTCATTTGTTGCATCATTTGTCTAACCTTTTTCTCTGACGGTTTTTGACCCATTGATGCCATCATCATGCGTAACATATCCTCATTAACGGGAGGATTTTTTTTGAAATAATCTTGCATATATTTGCGTGCAAGGAAAAAGCCCCCTGCAGCGCCTACTAATAAAGCGATTACTGCGATTAATACTACCCAACCTGTTGCCATTGAAACTCTCTCCTCTCCGTATAGTTTTGCTCTCAATGAATTATTTTACTAGAAATAGCAAAAAAAGAAAAGTTCTTTTTGCGGGATTTCTCTTAAATAATGAAAAAAGTCTGATTTTTTTGCAAAATAGTGATTAAAATTCAAAAATATACGCTCTTAAATGTCAATAGGACCTTTAAGAGCGATTGTTGCTTTAGTTTTGTCCTTGAATTTTTTCTAATAATTCTGGATCAAATGTTTGATTTTTTAACATCGCAATTTCAAAGCCGTAAGGGGCCTTTTTATTTTTTTTGTCTTCTCCGACATAAGGTGTTTCTAAAATTTTTGGTAAAGCAGTTAATTTTTCATGGTGAACCACACCGTTTAAAGCTTCAAAACCAATAGTGCCAAAACCAATATTGGCATGACGATCTTTATGTGAACCCATAGGATTTTTAGAATCATTCACATGAATAACTTTTAAACGATCCAATCCGATAATTTTATCAAATTCAACTAATACGCCATCAAAATCATCTTTTACATTATAACCTGCATCATTAATGTGGCAAGTATCCAGAGTGACAGAAAGTTTATCATTTAGCGTAACTCCGTCAATAATTGCAGCTAGTTCATCAAACGTACGGCCGATTTCGGTTCCTTTACCAGCCATTGTTTCTAAAGCGATTTGAGGGATTTGCTCTTTCCACAAGACTTCATTTAGACCTTTAACAATTTGTTTGATGCCGGCTTCTGAACCTGCGCCAACATGCGCACCTGGGTGTAACGTGATTTGCGTTGCTCCCAACGCTTGTGCTCGCTCAATTTCTTGTCGCAAAAAGTCTACGGCAAAACCGAAATTTTCCGTTTTGATTGTATTGCCTAAATTAATAATATACGGGGCATGAACGACGATATTACTCAAATTGTGTTCCTTCATAAACGCTTGCCCAGCTTCAATATTCATTTCTTCAATCGGTTTCCGGCGCGTGTTTTGTGGCGCACCTGTATAAATCATAAAGGTTGTTGAGCCATAACTAGCCGCTTCCTCGGCAGAGCCTAATAGCATTTTCTTGCCACTCATACTAACGTGTGATCCTAATAACATGTGGTTCCTCCTAATAATTCTTCTTTTTCTTTTGGTAGTGTTGATACTGTTGCAGCCATTCTTCAAGCGTGATTTTTGTTACTAATTCGCCAATTAGTTCATAGGGTATTCGCTTAGGATTAGTGAAGCGAAGACAACTTTTCCCCATGTTTAGCTTTGTTGACACTTGTTCCTGATAGGCTTCTTGAAACCAACTTCGGACGGCTTCATTTCCCATTAATCCCATGTGATATAAAGCTACTTGCCTTTTAGTAGCGCCTAAACTGATAAATGGTAACGGTTCATCACTACGGTTGAGATAGCCTTCTGGAAATACTGAAAGCGGTACAACAAAGGTTGGCATGCCATATTGCATTGTTAATTCAAATCCTGCTGGCAAATTTTGCGAAACAACATCTAATACTTGCTGATAAGCAATTCGCCAGTTTGGTTCAACTGTTTCGATATATGCTGTAACTGTTTCAATTGACTGCGCCATTATTTCTTCCTTTGCTGATAAAGCGCTTTGGTTTTATAGCCTTCTTTTAAAATGACTAACATTTCAGTTTGCCGCTTTTTCCGTGTCTCCGCTCGCTTTGCACTAAATACATACCGCGCCCACTCTTTTTGATAACCAGGCGTTAATGCAGCGAATGTCGCTGCAGCAGCTGGTTCTGTTTGTACCAACGCTTCAATTTCTGGTAAATATTGAACATAATCCCCAACAGCAGAACTGGTCTGATTCTTCGCTGGCTTTTTAAGAACATTCTTCATGCCGACAACCGTAAAAGTCTCATCTAAACTAACCATGCGATTAAATTTTAAGGTTGAGCCTTTAATATACCCATCTGCCTCATTTACTTGTAATGTTGGAAAAATTTCATCTCGGTGGACAAAGGTTGGATAGATTTTATTGCCTTTTTTCGGATAAGCCACATATAACAACCCATTTTCTACTAAATGTTGACCTTCAATCACCATTGAAACAATCTCTTGAAATTCCGCCATCGTTTTCACAAATGCAAAAATCAGCTCAACTGGTTCTGAGGGTAATTGCTGCGCGGCTGAAGCAAATTCAGATAGATACTCTGCCTGTGGTCTATTTAAAATAACTGGGTGCTGATACTTCGTTAAGTTTAACTTTTCGACAATTGATTTCATAACCTACTCCTTATAGCGACTGCACTTTTTATTCTAGCATAGCACAAGTTATCTGTAATTGAATATGCCCAATAGTAAAAAAGAGTTTTTTGTAACAGAATTAATCCCAATTTATCTTTTTTAAAAGCGAAAGCTTGGAACCTGTTGTCTAAACGACCTTCGTCCCAAGCTTTCATTTTTTTAGTATTTTAACAAGAAATATTTTTTCTTCCCGCGACGAATCACAGTAAATTGTCCTTCGATTTTATCAGTTTCTGTCAATTCAGCTGCTAAATCTTGTCGACGTTCTCCATTGACGTAAATCGCTCCATTTTGTACATCTTCACGGGCTTGACGTTTGGATGGTTCTATTTTTGAGGTAACTAATAAGTCAACTAAACTTAATTGATCCTCTGGTTGCACCTCGTACGTTGGTACATCTTTAAAGCCTTGTTTAATTTCTTCTGCTGTTAAGCTTTGGATATCCCCGCTGAATAAAGCTTCTGAAATTTTAACCGCTTGATGATAGGCTGCTTCACCGTGGACTAAAGTAGTCACTTCTTTGGCTAACGCTTTTTGCGCAGCACGTTGACCTGGGTTCGCTGTAAATTCTTCTTCAATTGTTGCAATTTCATCCAATGTTAAGAAAGTAAAATATTTCAAGAATTTCACGACATCACGATCATCTGTGTTAATCCAGAATTGATAAAATTCATATGGCGAAGTTTTTTCCGCATCTAGCCAAACTGCGTTTCCTTCTGTTTTACCAAATTTGGTACCATCCGCTTTTGTAATTAAAGGCATAGTTAAGCCAAATCCTTGAACTTCTTGTTCTCGGCGTAATAATTCAATCCCTGAAGTAATGTTTCCCCATTGATCACTGCCGCCTAATTGCAATAAACAACCTTCTGTTTCGTACAATTTCAAGAAATCATACGCTTGTAATAATTGATACGCAAATTCAGTATAAGAAATTCCTGTTTCGATTCGGCGTTTCACGCTTTCTTTACTCATCATATAGTTAATTGTAAAGTTTTTTCCAACATCACGTAAGAAATCAATTAACGAAAGTTCTCCAAGCCAATCATAGTTATTTGCTAGAATCGCTGGATTTTTTTCATCTTCAAAATCGATAAAACGTGACAACTGGCCCTTAATACTTTCAGACCAAGCTTTCACTGTATCAAGTGTGTTTAAACTACGTTCTGCATCTTTGAATGATGGATCACCAATCATGCCTGTTCCGCCACCAACTAAAGCAATGGGCACATGACCATTTTGTTGGAAACGACGTAACATAAGAATTGGCAGTAGATGCCCGATGTGTAAACTGTCTGCCGTTGGATCAAAGCCGATATATAATTTAACAGATTCTTCATTTAATTGTTTTTGTAAGGCTTCTTCATCTGTGACTTGGTAGACCAACCCACGGGCTTTTAATTCTTCAAAAAAAGCTGAATTCATGATTTTCCTCCTATAGTAAAACATAATAATAGATCAAATTCCCCTATTCATAGTAACCGATTCTGTCACACTTGAAAAGTCAAAAAATGAGATTTACCTATTTTCTCTTAAGTTTTTTCAACAAAAAATGGCAATTGGTGTAGAAACTATTCATAGAAGCTTTTTTTTGCTATAATAACACAGAATGTATCATTTTATTGAGGTGAAGCTTTTGAAAAATAATTCAAGTAACAATAAGCAAAAACCAACGACCTCTTCTGGCGGCAATGTCTTTTTACTTATTTTAAATGTCATTATTCGCGTTTTTCAGTCATTAGTGGTTTTTGGGGTTATTCTGATTGTCTTAGGTGGCTCTCTTGGCTTAGGTATCGGAATGGGCTATTTTGCTTTTCTAGTTGAAGATACACAGCCCCCAACGAAGGAAGAATTGCAAAAAGAAATCAGTGATATTACCGAAGTGTCAAAAATGACTTACGCAGACGGTACCCCGATTGCTAACATCAAATCAGATTTAATTCGGACACGAATTAATGGCGATCAAATGTCTCCATTGCTAAAAAAAGCCATTATTTCAACAGAAGATGAATATTTTGAAGAACATCATGGGGTGGTACCAAAAGCGCTAGTTCGAGCGTTGATTTCTGATGCGACAGGTATCGGCGGTTCTTCTGGTGGTTCAACATTGACTCAGCAATTAGTCAAGCAACAGATTTTAACTGATGAAACGACCTTTAAACGGAAAGCCAACGAAATTTTATTAGCTTTACGCATTGAAAAATACTTTTCTAAGGACGAAATCGTGACAACTTATCTAAATGTCTCCCCTTTTGGTCGTAATAACAAAGGTGAAAATATTGCAGGCGTGGAAGAAGCAGCCAAAGGACTCTTTGGTAAAAGTGCCAAGGACTTGAATCTTCCTCAAGCGGCCTTTATCGCAGGACTTCCCCAAAGTCCCATTGTTTACACGCCCTATACTAACACTGGTGCCTTGAAAGACGATTTGTCTTTAGGAATGAAGAGAAAAGATTTTGTTCTTTTCAGTATGTACCGAGAAAAAGCTATTTCGCAAAAGGAATATGAAGAAGCCAAAGCTTACGACTTGAAAAAAGACTTTTTACCAACTGAACAGGCCAATGTCAATACAGAAGGCTATCTATACTATACGGTGTTAGATAAAGCAGTTGAGATTGTCATGGATTTAGATATGAAAAAAGCTAAAGTTAATCGTGATGATTTAGATCAAGTTGGTTTAGATCAATATGAAGAACAAGCACGTCGCGAAATCCAGTCGCAAGGCTATACAATCCAATCGACCATTGATCAGAACATTTATAACACGATGCAAACCGCTGTCGCAAATTATGGTTATTTGCTTGATGATGGAACTGCAGATGTCAATGGGAATACAATGATTGAAACTGGGAATATTTTAATGGATAACGCTACTGGTCGTATCCTCGGTTTTATCGGCGGCAGAAACTTCGATATTAATCAAAACAACCATGCCTTTAATGCCGATCGTCAAGTTGGTTCTACGATTAAACCAATTTCTGTCTATGGTCCTGCAATTGATCAAGGAATCATTGGTTCTGAAAGTCGTTTGGCCAACTACACGACTACTTATTCAGATGGTACTCCTTTTGCTAACTCAACAACTGTGGATTTAAATCAATTTGTAACCGTTCGAAATGCGTTAAACTGGTCTTTTAACATCCCTGTGTATCATGTAAATGAAGAATTGAAAAAGAAAAAAGGTGATGATAATTTTTCTTACAATCACTACTTAAGTAAAATGAACTATCCAGCTTCAGATGCTTGGGCTTACGAATCTGCGCCATTGGGTCCAGTAGAAACAAATGTTGTAACTCAAACAAACGGTTTCCAAGCACTTGCTAACAAAGGCAAATATCAAAAAGCCTACATGATTGAAAAAATTACAGACAATAGCGGACATGTGGTCTACGAACACAAAGATGAAGGAACGCAAGTTTATTCACCGGCGACCGCTTCTATTATGAATGACTTGTTACGTTCAGTGGTGGATTCTGCGAATACAACAAAATTCAAACCAACGTTAGCTGGCTTGAATCCTCATTTAGCTAGTGCTGATTGGGTCGGAAAAACTGGGACAACTGATGACTATAAAGATTCATGGCTGATTGTCTCTACCCCAACTGTGACACTAAGTTCTTGGGCAGGACATGATCTACCAGCGCCAATGACGATGACCAGCGGCGACAATAATGGGAATTATATGGCGAACTTAGCCAACGCGCTGTACTATGCGAATCCAGAATTGTTTGGCATTGGTCAAAAATTTGAATTAGACCCAAGTGTTATTAAATCAAAAGTTTCTGAATTTACTGGTGAAAAACCTGGCTCAATTACCTATAATGGTGCCAAGTTCAATACACCTGGCAAAACAACGACTTCATACTATGCCAAAGATGGTGCACCACAAAGTACCTATAAATTTGGAATCGGTGGAACAGACAGCAATTACGCTTCTTACTGGGGAAATCTTGCTCCACGTGCCACTACAAATAATAACAACAACAATAACAATAAAAACAACGATAATAAAAAGAACAACTAAAGAATTTGGTAAGTTAAGCTTGTAACCAAAATTATGTAAAAAAGTAGAGACGTAATCCATCAATTGATGAATTACGTCTCTACTTTTATTGTTTCTCTTATTCGTTACCATCGATACTAGCTCTAGCTATTCAAAAATAGCTCCTACATTTAATGAAATAATATGCAGCAATCAACCTATTTTAACTAAAATAATCCCTTTCTGTTTCTCAAAACAATAGCAGATACTATTAAACTTATTAATACATAGACAACTATCATCTTTAAAGAAAAATCAAATGTGAGACCTATCTCATCCATCGGCTCATACCCATTTCCTCCATTAATAATTTTAGGAAAATTCATATAAGCTGTAAAGAAAAATTTATTGGAAATCAGGCTAACTCCTGAAGATAATACCACACCAACAATTAGCAAGCTATGAACAATCAAATTTCCAGTAAACAGCGAAAGCAAGAAACTGAATACTGTCAATGCTAATAACAGCATACCAAACATAATTAGGCTTCTCGACAAATAGTTAGAAAGAGAAATGATTGTAACACTTTGTCCCTTTTCAATAATCGCGACTGGATAATCAGGGTTTCCCAGACAATTTTTGAAAAATGCACTGATTACAGAAAGAAAGATTGACAGATAAGAAACCAATCCGACTGTAAACAAAATACTACTTATTTTAATAGAATATTTTTTCCATAGTTTTAAGGGAAGGCCGTTCCATAAAGAAACAGTATTTTTTCTTTTTTCTAAAGTTGCGAGCGCTATAATCATTAAACTAGGGATAATTAATAATAATGTATATGGAAAATCCATCGATAAAAGAAAAACTAGGTAATTCAAAGCAGGCATTTTAGCAACTTCAGAAGAATCCACTTGTTTGATCCTGTTTTCAGATAAATATTGCAATTCTTTGACTCTTTTTTGTTGCTCAATAATTGGTATACTGTACAACGTTCCTTTTAACATTGCGTTTAAATTACTTTCTTCCAATTTTTTCTCAGCTTCTAATAAAGCCCATTCATCACCAATTTTGATGGCATTAATTGCTTTCCTTAATTGCTCACTTTCATCTTCTATCTCATTTAAAGTTTCTTTTGCTGCAGGTTCATTTTTCATTTTTTCTTTCGCTTGTTCGTTATTTTTGATTCGGTTTTCATATTGCATTTCTTTAAAAGAAAGTTGTTGGGGTTGAGCTAGTAACGGATAAATTAACATTAAAATAAAGGCTACAAACACAAACCACAGACTCTTCTCTTTCAATATTTTTATCGTTTCTATCTTAAGCATTTCTCTTTTCTCCTCTTAAATATAAGTTATCATATTGTTCACGTAAAGAAAGGTTACGTTGATCATTCTCAACCAACTTTTTATTTTTCATAAATAAAATACGTGTACATGTGTGTTCAACATTATACAAATCATGAGAAGATAAAATAACTATTTTATCTTTAGAAACTATTTCTTTTAAGCACATTATGAATAAACTAACACTAGTAGGATCCAAGCCATTAAAAGGTTCGTCTAACAAAAGTATTGTTGCATCACTTGCTAGGTACATCGCTAATAATACATGTTGTTTCATTCCGAGAGATAATTTTTTTATTGTTCTATTTTGATATTCTTTCATCTTTAATTGTTCAAAAATATGCTCTATATCGCTATTACTTTTCCAAGCGGCTTTAATATATTCAAGATGTTCTTTTGGCGTCAAATAATCATATAAATTTTTACTACTTTCAATAAAAAATAGTTCTTTTAAATACGTTGCACTTCTACTATTGTAATCAATCTTATTTAAACTAATATTTCCATTTTTTCTAGGGATTAAACCAGATATAGCTTTAAAGAACGTGGTTTTTCCAGTTCCATTAGGAGCAACTAAGCCAATTATTTCACCAAATTCAGCTTGCATAGATAAATTTTTTATAATTGTTCTATTACCATACTCGACAGTTAATTCTTTTACCTTCACAGAAACACCTCTTTTTTTAATCTAAAGATACCATAAGTAATGCTTTACCGACTGATTTTCTAATCAACTTAATCTTATTTTAATTTTCAATCTTACTGTGTATTAATAGCAGAATGCAAAAAAGTACAAGAAGAAATCATTTTCATGATTTCTTCTTGTACTTTTTTGCATTTCTAGTAGAATTTTCTCTTATTTTGTTGAACCTTTTTGATCAATTCCATAAGGTAAAACAACTGTTTTTTCTTCAATTTCTTCTTTGTTCATTAGTTTTGTTAATAAGCGCATTGACACGGCACCGATATCATATAAAGGTTGTGTAATACTTGATAGACGTGGACGAGAGACTTCTGTAAGCAATGAGTTATTGCTTGTAATGATTTCAAATTCTTCTGGAACTTTCACACCAGCATCTAGCATCCCATCTAATAAACCAATCGCTAGCTCATCATCTGTAACAAAGGCAGCAGTTGCCCCACTATTACGGACACGCTCAGCCAAATTAATGCCTGCTTTAAATTTATATTCAGATTCAAAAACTAAGCCTTCATTATAAGACAAGCCATTTTCCGCTAAAGCTTCTTTGTAGCCTTTCATTCGGTTTTGACCATTAATTGGATCGATTAATGCACCACTAACAAAAGCAATTTTTTTGTTCCCATTTTTCGCTAAAGTCGCTGTTGCATCTTTCGTTGCTTCTGTGTAATCAATATTAACGCTACCAACTTGTTCGTCTGGATCAATTGAACCTGCTAAGACAACAGGTGTTTTTGAACGTGAAAATTCACCACGAATATCATCTGTAATGCGATGACCCATAAAGATAATCCCATCTACTTGCTTTGCAAGTAAATTGTTTAATACAGTAACTTCTTTTTGATCGTCTCCATCTGAATTAGCTAAAATGATATTATATTTATACATTGTAGCCACGTCGTCAATGCCACGTGCTAATGAAGCAAAAAATGCATTACTAACATCTGGAATAATGACACCCACTGTTGTCGTTTTTTTACTTGCTAAACCACGTGCGACTGCGTTAGGACGGTAATCTAAGCGATCAATCACTTCTAAGACTTTTTTACGCGTTGCTGGTTTTACATTGGGATTACCATTGACAACACGAGAAACAGTAGCCATAGATACATTTGCCTCTCTAGCAACATCATAAATTGTAATTGTTTGTTTTTCCATGTTTCTTCTCCTATAAATATGAATTTGTTCTCATTTTCTGAAAACACTGTTTACATTTCTTTCCTAGCCTAGAATATCAAAATTCTTCTATTTTTGCAACCGTTTTATCGTTTTTTCATGAAAATTTACTTTCCATTTCAAAAGGAACTTTTTGTCATTTCATGTTATGATAGTACTGTGATTCACTTCAGAATAAAAGAAAGAAGGATGTTTTATGAATCAAGAAAAAATTGCCGATTTAAAAAATTGGATGCACCAAGAAAAGATTGACTTCACTTATATTAGTGATCCTGGTCATATCGCTTACTTTTCCGGTTACGAAAGCGAACCTCATGAACGCGTGTTAGCTTTGTTTATCGCTGCGGACGACCAATCATTTTTATTTACACCTGCATTAGAAGTCGAAGATGCCGAAAATAGTAGTTGGACTTATCCCGTTTATGGTTATTTAGATAGCGAAAATCCTTGGGAAAAAATTGCGGCATTGTTAAATAAACGAACACAAGGCACGCCACGCTTTGCTTTAGAAAAACAAGCTCTTTCTTTAGCTCGTTTCGATCAATTGAAAACCTATTTCCCAGCTAGCGATTTTTCGCATGATGTTACGCCTTTAATTGAAAAACTTCAATTAATTAAAACAGAACCTGAAATTCAACGTTTACTAGAAGCTGGTAGTTGGGCGGATGTCGCTTTTGAGATTGGCTTCAAAGCAATTCAAGCAGGCGTTGCGGAACAAGAAATTGTTGCAGAAATCGAGTATCAATTAAAACGTCAAGGTATTCGCTCAATGAGTTTTGATACGTTAGTCTTAACAGGAAAAAACGGAGCTAGTCCTCACGGGGTACCTGGCGAAACAAAAATTGAGCCCCATGACTTAGTGCTATTTGATTTAGGTGTCGTTCATAATGGCTATTGTAGTGATGCCACACGAACAGTCAGCTACTTGGAACCTTCTGATTTCCAAAAAGAAATTTATGGAATTGTTTTAGAAGCACAATTAGCAGCAACTGAAGCGGTGAAACCTGGTGTTACAGCAGGCGAATTAGATGATATTGCTCGAGGTGTAATCACAAAAGCTGGTTATGGTGAATACTTTAACCATCGCTTAGGCCATGGCATTGGAACCACTGTCCATGAATACCCATCGCTGGTTCATGGCAATGATTTAGTCATTGAAGAAGGTATGTGTTTCTCTATTGAGCCCGGTATTTACATTCCTGGAAAAGTAGGCGTTCGTATTGAAGATTGTTTACACGTAACCAAAACAGGTTCCGAACCATTCACTAAGACAACTAAAGAATTGCAAATTATTCAATAGCATAAAAATAAAATGAGGCTATCAGTCAACCGGACTGATGGCCTCATTTCTAAATTTTAAGGCAAGCCGCTGAACAAAAGCAGCGCGATATGTTGCTAGCTTTCATGAACTAAACGCTTATTACCCTTTAAATTCTTTTTTTACGTCTTTCGCTGCATCTTTAACATCTTCTTTTGCTTCTGCAGCTTTTTCAGGAACATCTTTGGTGGCTTCTTTTGCTTCACCGACACCAGCAGAAACAGTTTCTTTGGCCGCTGCCGCAGAATCTTTAACGTCAATATAGATATCTTCTGCTGCATCTTCGGCGATTTCACCTAAATCTTCCGCGTGATCTTGAGCATCGTCAGCTGCTTTTTTAAATTGATCAGATAAATCACCTGTTTGTTTTTTAAAGTTATCAAGCATGTCGCCAGAAACACCTTGTGCCTTATCTAATGAATCTTTTGTTTTTTCTTTGACAGAACCTGCCAAATCAGAGGCTTGATTTGATAAAACGCCGGCTTTTTGTTTTGCGATTTCTGTTAATTCTGTTCCTTTTTGAACAGCATAATCTGTGTAATCTTGCGCTTTGTTTTTTAAATCATCTGTTTGATTTGATAAATCATCACGTAATTCTTTACCTGATTTTGGTGCAAGTAATAATGCGGCAACGGCTGCTGCTGTTCCACCAATTACTGCTCCTAAGAAAAATCCGCCTTTTTTAGCCATAAAAATCTCCTCCAATTAGTTATTTGTTTTTTTATTTTTTGAACGCATTGCTCTAAAAGCAGAACCGCCTACTTTACTCACTAAACCAGCTTTCGCTGTGCCTTTCCCTACGGTTCCTACCTTCGTAATCAAATGTTTACTTGAGGTGTTCAATTCAGAGACACTTTCGCTTAAATCAGCAACGGCCGTAAACAACGGATCAATCGTTGCTACTTTTTGATTCACATCTGTCAATAGTTCATTACTTTTAACAAGCAAGCCTTCCACTTGGCGACTCAATACATTCACATCGCTAGTCACGACTTTGATTGTTGTATTTGTTTCATCAATTGTATCTTCAATTTTTGAAACAACTTGAGAAACTTTATATAACACAAGTACTAAAAAGATGACTAAAACAACAAATGCTACCGCTGCAATTAAGGCAGCAATTTCCCCACCTGACATATCATTACTCCCCTCTGAAATTTTATTTATAATCTTAGGATAACACCAACTTATATTTTTCACAACTCATAAAGCTAAGAATGACAATTTATTTTATAAAATTCTCATGCCCTTTTCTTTAAGAAAATAAGCGTAAAATTTCCTTCTAACGAATTGAAATTTTACGCTTATTTTTATTTATTTTTCTTTTGGTTGCTCTTTTTTCGCTAATTGAGCACCTAAATTAATAATGTATTCTCGTAAATTATCTTTTACTTCTGGATGAGTCAAACCATATTCAATGCTTGTTTTCATAAACCCAAATTTATCGCCAACGTCGTAACGTTCTCCTTTAAACTCACGAGCAAAAACGCGTTGTGTTTTATTTAAAGTGTCAATCGCATCAGTTAACTGAATTTCGTTACCAGCGCCTGGTTTTTGATTTTCAAGTACATCAAAAATTTCAGGGGTTAATAAATAACGGCCGATAATCGCTAAATCACTTGGTGCTTCCTCAGGTTTTGGTTTTTCAACAAAGTTCTCGACATTGTATAGTCCTTTTTCGATTTCTTTTTCTGGATTGATAATACCATATTTTGAAGTATCTTCATGGGGTACTTTCATTACCGCAATTGTCGAAGCATGTGTTTGTTCGTAATCATCCATTAATTGTTTCGTTAATGGCACTTTATCTTCCATTAAATCGTCGCCTAACATCACGACAAAAGGTTCATTGCCAACAAATGCTTTCGCTTGTAAAACAGCGTGTCCTAAGCCTTTCGGATGGGATTGACGAATAAAATGTAAATTAACATCCGTTGTTTCTTCGACTAATTTCAATAAATCGGTTTTATTTTTTTCTTTTAAATTATTTTCTAATTCAACATTTGAATCGAAATGATCTTCAATCGGACGTTTGGCTTTACCTGTCACAATTAAAATATCTTCGATTCCTGAAGCTAGTGCTTCTTCTACAATAAATTGAATCGTTGGTTTATCAACAATCGGTAACATTTCTTTTGCCATCGCTTTAGTAGCCGGCAAGAAACGTGTTCCTAACCCAGCTGCTGGAATAACTGCCTTTTTAACTTTCATCTTTTTTCCTCCTAAAAATCAAGTGTAAATTCGTTTTCGGTTTTGCCATCGCGCAACATGATTTCTTTTGCTGCTTGTTGTACATCTTCGTCATTGTACAAGACATTGTAGATTGTTTCTGTGATTGGCATTTCGACTTCTAGTTGTTGTGCCAATTCATAGGCTGCTTTAGTTGTTGAAACACCTTCCACAATCATGCCCATGTTTTCTAAGACTTCATCTAACTTATGGCCTTTTCCTAATAAATTACCCGCACGCCAATTTCGAGAATGGACACTTGTACAAGTAACAATTAAATCCCCAACACCACTTAAACCAATAAATGTTAATGGGTTTGCTCCCATCGCAACCCCTAAACGACTAATTTCTGCTAAACCACGAGTCATAATTGCCGCTTTGGCATTATCACCAAAGCCTAAGCCATGAATCGCTCCGGCGCCCAAAGCAATAATATTTTTTAAGGCCGCCCCTGTTTCTACACCAATCACATCATCGTTCGTATAAATTCTAAAGTAATCATTCATAAACAACTCTTGCACATACACAGCGTCTGCTAAATTTTCGCTTGCTGCTGTAATGGTTGTGATGTCATGAACAGCGACTTCTTCTGCATGGCTTGGACCAGATAAAACCACAATCCCTTGCCGTTTTTCTGCTGGAATCTCTTCTGCTATCACTTCTGAAATCCGCTTATGTGTACCTTGCTCGAGCCCTTTACTTGCATGAATAATAATTGGTTTTGTTTTTAAATGTTGGGCCACTTCTTGTGCTACTGAACGAATGGCTTTAGTTGGTACCACAAACAGTACCGCATCAACATCTACTAAAGCAGTGGCTAAATCAGTGGTTGCCTGAATTGAAGTAGGTAAGATTAATTCTGGTAAATAATGTTTGTTGGTGTGTTTTGTATTTATTTCATCGATTTGCTCTGGTTTATTTCCCCAAATACAGACCTCGTGTCCATTTTCGGCTAATACTTGAGCTAAAGCTGTCCCCCAGGAACCTGGACCTAAAACAGCGACTTTTTGTTTCATCGGTGAAACTCTCCTTTCGCTAAACAACGTTACTTCTCTAGTTTACCATATTCTTCGATCAAGTTGGATTAAGAAGTTGTTATTTTTTTCTTTTGTTTCTCCCGATTGTAAAATTTCAAATTGGGATTCCTTCTACGAACAATCACAATAACAATTGCTGCCACGAACATCACTAAAGACAACAATTGTGAGACACGAATGTTACTAAACGCATACAAACTGTCCATCCGTAAGCCTTCGATGAAGAAACGGCCGAAAGAATACCATATTATATAACCTAAAAAGACTTCGCCTTCTTTTAAAAAGTGTGGCTTTTTGCGTAATAACAATAAAACGATAAAGCCTAAAACATTCCAGACAGATTCATATAAAAATGTTGGCTGATGATACGTTCCGTTGATATTCATGTTATCAATGATAAACGTTGGTAAATGGAGATTTTCTAAAAATTGTCTGGTGGTCGCTGGCCCATAGGCTTCATGATTCATAAAGTTGCCCCAGCGACCAATTGCTTGCGCTAAAATCACACTTGGTGCGGCAATATCTAAAAAAGTCCATGTAGAAATGAAACGATGACGCGTAAAGAAAAACAGCGCCAGTCCCCCACCAATAAGACCACCATAAATCGCTAAGCCACCATTTCGAGTAAAGAAAATTTCAATCGGATTGTCTACGTAATCCTGCCATTGAAAAGCGACGTAATACAAGCGCGCGCCAACAATTGCTGCTGGTAATCCCCAGAGCATAAAGTCAAAGACATCATCTTCTTTTAAACCAACACGAACGGCTTCACGACTACTTAGCCAAACAGCTAAAGCAATCCCTGAAACAATAATAATTGCATACCAATAGACGGGAATACCGAAAAGGCGAAATGCAATTGAATTCACTTGAGCTAACATCATCACATCTTCTCCTTCTATTCTCCTGAATTTTCTTCAATTAAACGGGTTAAGCGCTCTTCAAACGTTTTTGTTGCATCATAGCCCATTGTTTTCGCGCGGAAGTTCATTGCTGCTACTTCAATGATAATGGCCACATTTCGGCCAGTCTTAACAGGAATGCGAATCTGAGGGACATCAACGTTAGCTATTTCAACCATTGCATCATCACTACCGAGGCGATCATATTTCTTGTCTTTTTCCCATGCCTCTAAATAAACGACCAATTGAACTTGCATAAAGCCGCGGACCGCACTAGCTCCAAACAGGTTCATGACGTCAATAATCCCGATACCACGAATTTCAATTAAATGCTGCAAAATTTTTGGTGGCTCTCCCACCACGGTTAATTCATCTTGCTGATAAACATCGACACGATCGTCTGCGATTAGCCGATGGCCACGTTTAATAAGCTCTAAAGCTGTTTCACTTTTACCAATACCGCTATCTCCTTGAATCAAAACACCAAGTCCATAAACATCAACTAAAACCCCATGGACACTTGTCCGAACAGCTAAGCGACCATCTAAATAACTGGATAGTTCCCCTAATAAACGGGAAGTTGAAATCGGTGAACGTAACACAGAAACCCCATTTTCTTTTGCTGCTGTAATCAATTCTTCGGGGATTTCTAGTCCTCTGGATACTATAAAGGCTGGAGTATCTTTCGCACATAAACGGCGCATCACTAATAAACGCTCTTCAGGCATCATTCGTTCCGCAAAGGTAATTTCTTTGCTCCCAAATAATTGTAAACGATCATGGGAATAATAATTAAAATACCCAGTTAATTCTAAGCCTGGCCGGGAAATTTCACCAGTTTTAATTGTTCTATTTAAGCTTTCTTCATCTCCGTAGACTACTTCTAAAGAAAGATTTTCTACCAGTTGATAAATCTTTACCACTTCTGTCATATCGAATGTCAGTCCTTTCTGCTACTTGTTATATTTTATCATTTAAAAATACAAGTTTCTAGCTATTCACTAGATAATTCCTAGAATTATCATATTTCAAAAAAATGAAACTATTTTTCAGTGAAATTATCTATGCTATTTCTGTTACTTGACTATTTCAGAAAACTTTGTATACTTGAAGCCGATCCTTTTAAGAAAAGAGGAAACTTATGAAAGAATATTTAAAGGAAAAAGCCCATCAATTACCGTTAACGCCTGGTGTTTATTTAATGAAAGACGCAACCGACACAATTATTTATGTGGGCAAAGCCAAAAAATTGAAAAATCGCGTGTCAAGCTATTTTATTAATAGTAATCAACATTCTCGAAAGACGATGCGCTTAGTCAAACAAATTATAGACTTCGATGTTCTCCATACTGACACAGAATTGGATGCGCTCCTCCTAGAATGTCAACTGATTCAACAGTACCGGCCGCGCTATAATCGCCAAATGAATGCTTATGAACAATATTCTTATGTATCAGTAGCCGTTAATGAGCGGCAATTAGAGATTAAACTCTTAAATATGCCCACTAAAGAGAACTGTTTTGGTCCTTATTCGATTCGTCGAAAATTAAACCGTTTAAAAATAATTTTGGATAGTATCTACGATCTCGTCCCAACCAACTATTGGCATCAAACCTTTCAAAAAGAGAGTGCCATTCCGACCGAACTATTTCAACAAGAATTGTTCGACTTTTTCCATAATCAAGGACGAGAACCAATCAAACGAATTGCTCAACAAATGCAAGAAGCTGCTGAAAAACAAGCCTTCGAAAAAGCAGCAAAACTCAAAGAAGATTGGCTCTTTTTGACGCGCTTTGCAAACCAAAATCAACGAATTAGTCAAGCTAACCAACGAGATTGGCAACTGATGTGGTTACCTTGTCAGAAAAAAATCAAATACTATTTAATTTACCAAGGCTTGGTGGTAGCAACACGTGTTGTAACTAAACAAACGTTTCAAAAATATTCACCGCTTGAACTAGCAAAAAAAATCATGCCCAAAAAACCACCGAAAACAATTGAGCATTACTCGAAGCAACAAGTTGATTTTTTAAACATTTTATATGGCTATATCAGCCGCCATCCAGAATGTCACCTAGAAAATTTAACCAGCGAAAAAGCCTGAAGAACGCATTTTATGCTACGTTCTTCAGGCTTTTTTATTCATATTTAGATAAATTGTGATCCGTAACGATCGTATTGACAATTGACATAATTACAGCCATTAGCACCGCTGCCCAAAAACTTGAGAAGCCAAAGTTCATTTCCCCCACAAAAAACGAGGTCATTTGTAAAATCGCTGCATTGACAACAAAGCTAAATAGACCAAACGTTAATAAAGTAAATGGGAGCGACAAGATTGTTAAGACTGGTTTCACCAACATATTTAGGATTGAGAGAACAAAGGCGGCAATAATTGCAGGCATTATGCCTCTCACATGAATCATGCCAGGAAAAACAACTGATAAAGAAATGAATGTCAGTGTATTAACAACCAATCGCTGAAAATATGTCATTAAAAGTCACTCCATTCGTCATCATCAATTTTTTCCGCTTCTTTACGTTGCTTTTTATTGGCAGCATAAGGATTTTCATTGCGAACATTTCTATTATAAGGATTTTGATGGCCGTAGCCGCGATCGCTTCCTGTTCTTCCAGAAGGGATCAAGACTGCTAAGGCAATGTATAAGAGAATGCCTGGAAATCCTGCTGAGAAAAAGCTGAGCAAGACATAAACGACACGAATAATTGTTGGGTCAATTCCTAGCCAATCAGCAATCCCAGCTAAGCTTCCTGTTAAAACCACGTTATTCGGAGATTTTGTTAGTTTTCTTTTCATATGTTTTCACCTCGTCTACTAAATTTTACACTAGAAAGGCTGATTCGTCAGCCCATCTAGCTTAAAATTATTAATTATTTATCCGTATCTTTTAGGAAAATACTTCCCGTTGTTGTAGAAGCATTAATTTGAGCCATTGATTCTTCCAGTACACGTCTAAAATGTAATTGTTGATTGCCGCGATCTTTCTTTTCACGAACAACTTCAATATCTGTTAAACGGCTGTTAATACTACCTAAATTAGTTTTCACTTGCCCTTCAACGCCTAAGTCATTTGGCAAGGCCAACTTGATATTCCCATTTGCAGAGCTTGCTTCAACACGGCGAAGCGTTTTTTCTTTAGCTGTAATGCGGATATCTCCATTAATCAGAGAAACACTTAGACTTTCTGGTGCCGCGGAAATAGACACATCACCATTGACTGTTTCAATAATGTTATCTAAAATTGTTCCTTCTAGGACTTTAATTTCACCATTCACGCCTTCAATTTCTAACATAGTTGCATCAATTTTTTTAAACGTAATCGTCCCATTCGTTGATTTTGTGTAAACATCTTTCGCTGTTAACTCTTCTACTAAGACATTTCCGTTTAATAATTTAACAGATACATGATCGTAAGTGCGTTTTGGTAAATAGAACGTTAAATCTGCTTTCACCCGTTTGTTTGGCACTTGGAAAGAAATTGTTTCGTCATCCACATCAATGTCACTTCGTTCTAAGAAAGCTTCCATTGGTGAATCTCCTGCCATTTTACCATATAATTTGATTTTTGCTTCGACTTTCACATCTTCTTGATCCCAAGTTTTGAAAACCACGGTACCATTTGCTACCTTGACATCAATTAAACTTGCTTGTGGATTTGGATAATTAAACTCATGTTCAAACTTAGTTGTTGCCACACCAGGAACTTTCATTTTAATGTCTTTCCATTCCACATTATCATTCATGGTATCACTGAAAGAATTAAATGTTTTTTTCAAGAATTCTCCCACTTGGCCGCCAACTTCGGCAACTTTGCCGCCGACTTGGTTAAAGGTGTCTGTGGCTTGATCTTTCCACTCTTCAGAGAATTGAGAAGAAACTTTTTCTTTTGTATCATTCCATTGACCCTTCCATTGTTCTTTGCGAATGTTTTTTAGTTCTTCTTCCAGTGCTGTTTTTTCAGTACTTTGAGTCGCTAATTTTTCTTCTAATTGTGCAAGTAAAACGTGCAAGTCTTTTCGTTGGACTTGTTCATCTTCTGTTAATGCATCTAATTCTTCTTTTGTATCTAATGTTCCAATTTCTTCTGCGACTTCTTTAATTTCTTCTTTGATGCCGGCAATTTCTGCGTTGACTTCGTCCAATTCAGCCGAAGCACGATTGGCTTTTGTTGCTAACTCATCAAGAATTCTTTCTAAGTTTTCACGATCTTTTTCTGCACTGTCCTGTGTATTTTCTTCAAACGAATCAACAGTAGGTCCTTCTGATTCGCCTTTTTCTAATGCATCCATTAAATCTGCGACTTGATCTTCTTTATTTGTTGTTCCAATATTTTGTGTATCGACTTTTTCAGCAGCTTTTTCGATTTGTTTTTCATCTTTTTCAGTTGCCATATTTTCTAATAAAATTAACGCTTCTTCTGACGTTAGAATACCTTTTTTCACTAATTCTA
This sequence comes from Enterococcus sp. LX10, assembly GCF_023539285.1. Classification (NCBI taxonomy): domain Bacteria; kingdom Bacillati; phylum Bacillota; class Bacilli; order Lactobacillales; family Enterococcaceae; genus Enterococcus; species Enterococcus sp. LX10. The sequence continues at coordinate 1,562,113 of NZ_CP092784.1, forward strand.
ATACGCGTTCTCTTTCTTTCATGGATATTGCCTCCTTAGCAAATTTTTCACTCAATAGTGTTTTCCTTACATGCATTATTATGCCTTGTTTTTGATCATTTGTCATAGGACTTAAGAACGATTTCTTCTCATTAGTAAGGACTAGTTTTATAAAATCAGTTCATTTTACGTTAAAAAAACTAGGAATTGGTCTAAAAAAGGCCGTCTCCTAGTTTTTTTTATTTATTTATCTTAAAATTGTTCGTCACGATTACTATTCAATTCGGTAATTTTACCAGTTGCCAAGTAAACAATCCACTCACAAATATTTGTGACATAGTCGCCAATTCTTTCCAAGTATTGTGCCACATGTAGATAATCAGTTCCGCTAATAACCGTTTCTGGATTAGCTTTCATTGCTTCTACGGCATGTTTGTAAATACTATCGAAATATTCATTAGTACGATCATCCATTTGTGCAATCATTCGTGCATCTTTTTGATCCGTTTTAACATAGGCGATTAAAACATTATCCACCATTTTTTTCACATAATCAGACATATCTGAAATTTCTTTTTCAATTTCAGGAATACGTGTTTCTCCTTTTAAGCGAATCGTTGATTTAGCAATTGAAACGGCATGGTCCGCCATTCTTTCTAAATCCGAACTAGCTTTCATAACAGTGATAATCATACGTAAGTCTGTTGTCACTGGTTGTTGTAACGCAATCATTTCAAAACTCTTTTTCTCAAGTTTGACTTCCATATCATTGATTTCAATATCGCGATCAATCACTTCTTGAGCTAATTTTTTATCATGATTAATATATGCCTTCACGGATTTATGGACGGCACTACTAACCATCATACCCATTTCATAAAATTGATTGTGCAGATTCAATAGTTCTTCTTCAAATTGTGTCCGTAACATTCTTTTTCCCCCTTTTAACCAAATTTACCAGAAATGTAATCTTCTGTTTGTTTTTCTTTTGGATTTAAAAATACTTTTTTCGTGTCATTAAATTCAATTAAATCACCTTGTAAAAAGAAGGCCGTTTTATCAGAAATCCGTGATGCTTGTGACATATTATGTGTCACCATAATCATGGTATATTTCTCTTTTAATGTTAACAGCATGTTTTCAATTTTACCACTAGAAACTGGGTCCAAGGCGCTAGTTGGTTCATCTAATAAAATAATATCTGGTTCCACAGCTAACACACGAGCGATACAAACCCGCTGTTGTTGTCCACCAGAAAGTGAAAGTGCACTTTTGTGAAGTTTATCTTTGACATCCTCCCAAACGGCAGCAGCTTTCAAACTGGTTTCAACTGCTTCATCTAAGACTTGCTTGTCTTTGACTCCTTTTAGGCGCAAGCCATAAATCACATTTTCATAAACTGAAAATGGAAATGGATTAGGCTGTTGGAAAACCATGCCAATTTCTTTACGTAATTCAACGTTATCTGTTTTCGGTCCATAAATATCTTTTCCTTTATAGACAACACTTCCAGTAATAGTTACGTCTGGGATTAAATCATTCATACGATTCAAGCAACGTAAATACGTTGATTTCCCGCAACCAGAAGGACCAATCATGGCAGTTAATTCTCCTTGATTAAAAGTTAAATCAATGCCTTTCAATGCTTCTTTTTTCCCGTAATATAAATGTAAATCTTTTGATGAAATAATTTCTTTGCCCATCTTGCTCCTCCTAACCAAAATGTCCTGAAACGTAGTCTTCCGTTGCTTGAATTTTTGGTCGTGTAAAGATTTTTCTTGTATGGTCGTATTCAATGACTTTGCCCATATAGAAGAAAGCTGTATAGTCACTAATCCGCGCCGCTTGTTGCATGTTATGTGTCACAATGATGATCGTGTAATCATCTTTTAAATTCACTAACGTTTCTTCAACCGTTCCTGTTGAAATCGGATCTAACGCGCTTGCCGGTTCATCTAACAATAGAATATCTGGTTTCATCGCAATTGCCCGAGCGATACACAAACGTTGTTGTTGCCCACCAGACAGAGCTAAGGCGCTTTTGTTTAAGTTATCTTTCACTTGATCCCAAAGTGCGGCTTGCTTCAAACTTGTTTCAACGATTTCATCTAATTTTTTCTTATCCTTTTCACCATGTTGTTTCAATGCGAATGTGATATTTTCATAGATAGATTTACTAAATGGATTGGGCCGCTGAAAAACCATGCCAATGCGTTTTCTCATTTCGTAGACGTCCACTTCTTTCGTATTGACATCGACATCTTTATACATGATTTTTCCAGTAACACGTGTATTGGCAATGCCATCGTTCATACGATTTAGCGAACGTAAATACGTGGATTTACCGCAACCAGAAGGTCCAATTAAGGCGGTTATTTTGTTCTTTTCAAATTGTAAATCAACACCTTTGATAGCCTCATTGTCCCCGTAAAAGACATGTAAGTCTTCCGTGTGTAACGCAATTGGGTCTTTTTGGCTATCTAGTTGAAGTAAATGGGTATCATTTAAATTGTATTCTTTCATGCTAATTCCCCTAACATTAAGCTGATGTCATTCTCTTATAAAGACGGTTGCCGATAAAACGAGCGCCGAAATTGAAAAGTAAAACTACTAAAATTAACACAGCGGAGGCACCTGCTGAGACCGCAGCGCCATCTGGCATCGTACCTTCAGTATTAATTTTCCAAATATGCACAGCCAACGTTTCCGCTTGACGGAAAATACTAATTGGACTTGAAACGCTCAACGGATTCCAATTACTGAAATCTAAGGCAGGTGCGCTTTGTCCTGCTGTATAAATTAGCGCAGCGGCTTCACCGAAAATCCGACCAGAACTCAAAATAACCCCTGTCAAAATTCCTGGTAACGCTTCTGGCAAAATAACTTTTTTAACTGTTTCCCAACGTGAAAGACCTAAGGCTAACCCCGCTTCACGCTGTGTATAATGAATGGCTTTCAAAGATTCCTCAACATTTCTAGTCAATAATGGTAAGTTAAAAAATGTTAATGCTAACGCACCTGATAAGATTGAAAAGCCATATCCGATTTGTACAACGAAAATCAAGAAGCCGAACAGCCCCACAACAACGGAAGGCAATGAACTTAAAATTTCAATCGAGGTACGAATTAAATCAGTTAACCAATTCTTTTTCGCATATTCCGATAAGTAAATTCCAGCACCTAATGAAATTGGAATACTAATAATCATTGTAATCAATAGTAAATATAGTGAATTGAAAAGCTGAATACCAATCCCACCACCAACTTGATAGGCTCTGGATGGTTGTGTTAAAAATTCCCACGAAATATGTGGAATTCCTCTAGCTAAAATGTAAATCAGTAAGGCCGCCAAAATTAAAACAATGACGCCAGATACGGCATATAAGATACCTGTTGCGATTTTATCTGCTTTTTTTGCATTCATTATTTTAAGGCTCCTCTCTTACCGATAATTCGGATAACAATGTTGAATAGTAAAGACATCAACAATAGAATCAAGGCTAAAGACCAAAGAACGTTGTTTTCAACTGTTCCCATAATTGTATTCCCAATCCCCATTGTCAAAATACTTGTTAGTGTCGAAGCTGGTGTTGTCAAACTAGTTGGCATCACAGCTGCATTTCCGATTACCATTTGGATTGCTAAGGCTTCACCAAACGCACGAGCCATACCAAAGACAACCGCAGTTAAAATACCAGGCACAGCTGCCCGCAAGACAACTTTATAAATCGTTTGCCAACGCGTAGCACCAAGCGCCAACGACGCTTCACGATAATGTCTAGGCACAGCTTTTAGCGCATCCACGGTCATTGTAGTGACCGTTGGTAAAATCATAACAAATAGTACAAATGTACCAGCTAAAATACCGAAGCCAGTTCCGCCAAAGATTGAACGGACAAAAGGAACAATGACAGATAAACCAATAAATCCATAAACAACAGAGGGAATCCCTACAAGTAATTCAATAACTGGTTGTAAAAATTTCGCTCCTTTTTTAGGTGAAATTTCTGTCATAAAAACAGCCGCTCCAATCGCAAATGGCGTCGCAACAATCGCTGACAAAAACGTTACAATAAAGGAACCCGCAATCATTGGTAAAGCCCCAACCATGGGTTTACCGTCTGCGCCGATATCACTTGGGTTCCAGTTTGTTCCAAATAAGAAATCAAACACGTTAATCTTATCTTTAAAGAATGTAGCAAGTCCTTTACTTGCAACAAAATAGAAAATTGAAACAACCACTGCTACAATTAAGGCAATACATAGGAAACTAATAAATTTCCCTCGTTGCTCCATCTTGGCTCTTTTCGATTTTGTTAATAATTTTTTCTGTACATCTTCCAAGAATATTTCCTCCTCAAACAATCCAACTTTTACAGATAAAAATAGTGTACCTTTTTTACATCAATTTGTTTTTAATAACATGTAAATTTTATGTCAAGTTTGTAAATTTTGTGTTAAGAGAATTATTTAATGACATTTCCTTGCCAATCCCGTTCAATTTCCATTTTCGAAACAGGAATATACCCTAATTGACCAATCACACGTTCTTGGATATCATCTGACAACATAAAGTCTAAAAACTCTTTGGTTAAATCACTTGGATTTTTACGAGTGTACATGTGTTCATAAGACCAAATAATCCATTTATTGTTCATTACATTTTCATCTGTTGGCTGAACACCATCAATACTTAACGTAGCTACTTCATCAGTAACATATGAAAATGCGGTATAACTAATCGCTCCTGGTGTATCAGAAACAATGGAACGAACCATGCCACTGGAATCTTGTTCTTGCGCACGAATGGCTGTTTTATCTCCCAAGACCCACTTTTCAAAAGTCGCACGCGTACCACTACCGGCCGCTCTATTCAAAATAACAATTTTTTGATCTTTTCCGCCAAGTTCTTTCCAGTTTGTTACTTCACCTAAAAAGATTTTCTTTAAATTTTCCATTGAGATATCTTTGACACCGACATTTTTGTTAACGATTGGTGTAATCCCAACAACAGCAACTTTATGATCAATTAAGTCTTCCGCTTTGATGCCCTTTTTCTCTTCTGCAAATAAATCAGAATTACCAATGTCTACCGCGCCAGATTGGACTTGACTCAGACCTGTTCCGCTTCCGCCACCTTGGACATTAATAAATCTTCCCGGATTTTGGCTTTGATATTCCTCACTCGCTGTCTCTACTAATGGTTGTAAAGCTGATGAGCCTACCGCTGTGATCGATTCACCACGATCAATCCATTTTGCACATCCTGTCAAAGTAAGTATACTTGCCAAACCAATAAATAATAGCAATCTTTTTTTCATCGATTCATTATTCCTCCAATTAATTTCAATCCATTCTATTTTACCATTATATGTAGGACTTGAAAATTATAAGTTATCAATTTGTTGGTACAACTGAGAAAACTCTTAAATTAAATAACAAGTATTTTAAAACTAAAACAAAAAAAGCTCTCCAAAATGGAGAGCTTTTTTTCGTTTAAATTTTCAAGAAACGACGCATTGAAATAACTGAACCTAGTGATCCAATAATCATTCCTGTTGCAATCATTAATAGATTAACTTTCCAGATAAAATCTTCTGGACGAATTAATGAATAATTCGAACGCAATAACTGCGGGTTAAACATGTTATAAACTTGATGGTAGCCTAACGTCATAATAATGACTGGCACGATTGCGCCAATCAACCCAATCCAAGCACCTTCTAAGAAGAACGGCCAACGAATGAAACTGTTTTTGGCTCCTACAAGACGCATAATTTGGATTTCTTTTTGACGAGATAAAATCGTAATCCGAATAGTGTTGGAAATTAAGAACACTGCAACGAATAAAAGTAATGCAGCAGCTGCTAAGCCCCAAGTTCGAACGGTTTGAGCGATTTTAAAGATTTTGTCTGAATTTACACCACCGTAATCGGCTTTAAAAACACTTGGGAATTTAGCTGCTTGTTTCGCAATATCTTTCGTGTCTTCTGGTGTTTTCGCACGGACATAATACACATCATATAATGGGTTACTGTCGCCTTCGAAAAGATTCCAGGCATCCCCCATTTGTTCTTGGATTTTTTTCAATTGTTGATCTTTGTTTGAATAAGAAATATCTTCAACATTGTCTAATCCTTTAAGTTGTTTTTCTAATGTTTTCATTTCATTTTGTTTTGTACCAATATCGACAAAGACAGACACTGTCACGTTTTTTTCGATATCATCAGCAAGTTTCGTTGCATTAAAAATAACGCCCATAAAAATACCAACTAAAACTAATGTAATTGTAACCGCACTTGCTGAGGCAACAGTCATCCAACCGTTCCGTTTTAAACTTTTGATACTTTCAAATAAATGAGAAAAGAATGTTCTAATCATCGTAGCCGTATTCTCCTTCCACTTGGTCACGGATAATGCGACCATTTTCAATGGCAATAACACGGTGACGAATCGTATTTACAATTGTACTATTATGCGTTGCCATCACGACTGTTGTTCCTTGTGCGTTAATCCGGTCCAACAATTTCATGATTTCCCATGAATTCTCTGGATCTAAGTTTCCAGTTGGTTCATCGGCAATTAAAACTTTCGGTGTATTTACGATTGCTCGTGCAATGGATACCCGTTGCTGTTCCCCACCAGAAAGTTCGCTTGGAAAAACACGTACCTTATGTTTTAGACCGACTAAATCTAAAACTTCCATCACGCGTTTTTTGATTTCGCGAGGACGTCGTCCGATAACTTGCATCGCATAGGCCACGTTCTCATACACAGTTTTCTTTGGTAATAGTTTATAGTCTTGGAAAACGATGCCGATTTCACGACGTAAATAAGGAACTTCTTTATTTTTTATTTTCATTAAATCATGACCTGCAACTGTCAAATTACCTTTTGTTGCTTTTTCTTCACGATACATTAATCTAATAAAGGTTGATTTCCCTGCACCTGAGGGACCAACCACATAGACGAACTCGCCTTGGTCAATCTCTACTGAAATATTTCGAATCGCTGTTGTACCATTCGAATATTTCTTCATTACATCTTTCATTTCAATCATGGCGTTCTCTCCATCTCTTTTTTCTTCAATCCTACTCATTATAACATGTCAATATTGCAAACTTCTTGCATTAAGTTACATTTTTATTTCAATTTAATGAAGAGCTTAACTTAAGCGCTGTTTTAAGTAGGCATCAATGAAACCATCAAGGTCTCCATCCATCACAGCTTGCACATTGCCAGTTTCGTAATTTGTCCGATGGTCTTTGACCATTGAATACGGATGGAACACGTAAGAACGGATTTGTGAGCCCCAGCCAATCTCCATTTGTTCACCACGTAAACTTGCTGCTTCTTGGGCTTTCTTTTCCATTTCCAATTGATATAATTTGGCTTTTAACATACTCATTGCTTGCTCACGGTTTTTTAATTGAGAACGTTGTGCTTGGCTTGCGACAACGGTACCTGTTGGAATATGTGTGATTCGAACAGCCGATTCTGTTTTATTAATATGCTGACCACCGGCACCACTTGCTCGATAGGTATCAATTTTTAAGTCATCTGGATTGATCGCAATTTCTATTGTATCGTCTAGTTCCGGCATTACATCAACTGAACAAAACGAAGTATGACGGCGTTTAGCGGAATCAAAGGGCGAAATCCGTACAAGACGATGGACACCTTTTTCAGATTTTAGGTAGCCATAAGCATTGTAACCTTTGATTAATAAGGTGACACTTTTAATCCCTGCTTCATCTCCAGCTTGGTAATCCAACGTTTCAACTTGGAAACCGTGACTTTCTGCCCAACGTGTATACATTCGTAAAAGCATACTTCCCCAATCTTGTGATTCAGTACCACCGGCACCAGGGTGTAATTCAATTAGGGCGTTATTATGATCATATGGCTCATTTAGTAGTAAGGATAGCTCATACGTTGTTAAACGTTCTTGCAAGAGATGAATTCTTTCTTCCAATTCTTCTTGAATCTCTGCATCATATTCTTCTTGTTGTAATTCAAACATCACCGTTAATTCGTCCAGTTCCTCAGAGAGCTGATGAAATTGTTGATATTTTTCTTTCAAACTATTGGTTTCGTTAATTAGCTTTTGAGCCGTTTCTGTGTTGTCCCAAAAACCAGGTTCTCCCATCCGATTTTCCGCCTCGGCAATGTCTTCTTCTAACTGGTCTAAGTCAAAGAGACCTCCTGAAGCTAGTAATTTTTTGTGTCATTTCGTCTAATAATGTACGAATTTCTGGGTTTTCCAAAATGATTCCTTCTTTCTTTTTATTGTAAAAAGAGCAAAGGCGGGACAAATTGCCCCACCCTGCGTTTTTTCTTTAATTAAGCGTTTCTTCCATGACAATTTTTGAATTTTTTGCCACTTCCGCATGGGCATAAATCATTACGGCCCACTTTTTTATCTACACGCACAGGTTGACGCTTCGCACTTGTGTTGCTTTGTGCAGCTGCATCTTGTTCTGTTTCTGGATGTTCCGCTTGTCCTTGAGCTACTTGCTCACGTTGGACATTTTGGCGAATTTCCGATTTCATGAATAAACGTGTTACTTCATATTCGATTGAACCCACCATATTGTTATACATAGAATAACCTTCTGTTTGATATTCTACTAATGGGTTGTTTTGACCGTACGCACGTAAGCCGACAGATTGGCGTAATTGATCCATTGCATCAATGTGATCTGTCCATTTAGTATCGACGACACGCAAGATGACAACTTTTTCAAATTCTAGCAGTTGTTCTTGACCATTCAATTGTTGAGATTTTTCTTCAAATACTTCTTGCGCACGTGCCACTAAGTAGTCTTTGATTTCTTCAGCTGATTTATTTTCTAAATCTTTTTTAGAAATCGTATCTTCATGGACAAGTGTTGAGGCTGCAAAATCGACAATCCCATCTAAATTCCATTCTTCTTTTTCTAATTGTGTATGGCTATCCACCACTCGGCCAATCGTCCGTTTTACCATGCCCATCAATACATCAGACAAGTCATTTTCTTCCATAATTACTTCTTGTCGTTGTGCATAAATAACTTCACGTTGCTCGCGCATCACGTCATCGTATTGTAAAACATTTTTACGTGTGTCATAGTTATTTCCTTCCACACGTTTTTGAGCAGATTCTACTTGGCGAGTAAACATTTTACTTTGAATAACTGCATCTTCTTCTTGCACATTCATTCGTTCTAAGAATGTTTTAATTCGTTCTGAACCAAAGCGTTTCATTAAGTCATCTTCTAAAGATAAATAAAATTGTGAAACCCCTGGATCCCCTTGGCGTCCTGCACGTCCACGCAACTGATTATCAATACGACGTGACTCATGACGTTCTGTCCCGATAACTGCTAGACCACCTAGTTCAAGTACACCTAAACCAAGTTTAATATCCGTTCCACGACCAGCCATATTTGTTGCAATTGTAACTGCGCCTTTTTGACCGGCATTCATAATGATTTCGGCTTCTTTAAAGTGATTTTTCGCATTTAATACTTCATGAGGAATTTTAGCTGCGTTTAATTTATCAGAAAGTAATTCTGACGTTTCTACCGCAACAGTCCCCACCAACACTGGTTGTCCTTTGTGGTAACGTTCTTTAATATCTTCCACCACTGCATTAAATTTACTTTCTAAGGTTGGATAAAGTAAATCTGGACGATCGTCACGGATAATTGGACGATTGGTTGGGATTTGAATGACTTGAATATTGTAAATTTCACGGAATTCTTCTTCTTCTGTTTTAGCAGTACCAGTCATCCCGGCTAGTTTTTTGTACATCCGGAAGTAGTTTTGGAACGTAATCGTCGCCATTGTTTTTGTTTCATCTTCAATTTCGACGCCTTCTTTTGCTTCAATCGCTTGATGTAAGCCATCAGAATAACGACGACCATCCATGATACGACCAGTAAATTGGTCAACAATTAAGACTTTATTGTCTTGAACCACGTAATCAATGTCTAATAACATGATATAGTTTGCCCGTAACGCTTGATCTAAATGGTGCGTTAATGCTGTATTTTCAATATCGTAAAGGTTATCCAATCCAAAAGTTTCTTCAGCTTTTTCAATCCCTGCTTCTGTTAAACCAATTGTTTTAGACTGAATATCAATTTTGTAATCTTCATCTTCTTTTAAGCGTTTGACAAAATTATCGGCACGCGTATAGAGTGCTGTCGATTTTTCAGCTTGTCCAGAAATAATTAATGGGGTTCTTGCTTCGTCAATTAAGATTGAATCCACTTCATCGACAATTGCATAGTTTAATGGACGTTGAACCATTTGGCTGCGATAAACAACCATGTTATCACGCAAATAGTCAAATCCTAATTCGTTATTTGTACTATAAGTGATATCACAGTTATACGCTTCACGTTTTTCATCAGAAGATTTAGAGTTAATGTTTAAGCCAACGCTTAAGCCTAAGAAATTATATAATTCTCCCATTTCGTTAGAGTCACGGGTTGCTAAGTATTCATTAACTGTAACAACGTGTACTCCTTCGCCAGATAGTGCATTCAAGTATACAGGCATTGTGGCAGTCAAGGTTTTCCCTTCACCTGTTCTCATTTCAGGAATGTTCCCGTCATGAAGCACAATCCCACCCATTAATTGGACACGGTACGGGAATAAACCTAGTACTCGTTTAGCAGCTTCGCGGACAACCGCAAACGCTTCTGGTAATAGTTCGTCTAAGGTTTCCCCTTTTTGATAACGGGCTTTAAATTCATCTGTTTTTTCACGTAATTGTTCATCGCTTAGTTGTTCCATTGCACTTGCATGTGCATCAATTTTATCGGCGATTTTTTCTAATCGTCTTAATTCTTTTTTATCGTTTTCAATCATTTTTTTCAAAAAATTTGCCATTGGTATCTGTGTTCCTTTCAATTACCTCTTTTTATTTTTGTATCCTTTTTGTACAAGAAGCACAATCTATCCGTTTTATTTTATCATTACTTGACGAGAAAGAAAACCATTTCTCTCTATTTTACAGACATTTTCCTTTAAAAGAGGAACTTTTAAAGTTATTTTATGTATTTCTTTATTTTTTCTTTACTCCGTGCTTTAAAGATGTTTAAAGAGCTGAAATGCACGAAGGCATTTCAGCTCTTATTTTAAGCTTTAGTCTGTTTCAATCAAGCCATATTTGCCATCTTTACGACGGTAAACAATGCTTGTTCCATTTGTTTCAGCATCTTCAAAAATAAAGAAGTTGTGTCCTAACATGTTCATTTGTAAAACAGCTTCTTCACTGTCCATCGGTTTTAATGATAGACGTTTTGTACGAACGATGTCTAATTCTGAAGGTGTTTCTTCTGTTTCTTCACCAACTAAGAAGACAGCGGCTTTTGTATTGTTACGTCCTGTTTCACGAGATTTTCTGTTGATTTTTGTTTTAAATTTACGAATTTGTCGTTCTAATTTATCGACAACCAAATCAATACTTGCGTATAAATCAGGTGACGTTTCTTCAGCTCGTAAAACTAGATAAGGAAGAGGAATAGTAACCTCGACTTTGGCTGTTTTTTCAGTGTACACTTTCAAATTCACGTGAACCGTTGCTTCAGGTGAATCGCTGAAATATCTTTCTAATTTACCGACTTTTTTCTCAACATAGTCTCGAATCGCTTCGGTTACCTCGATATTTTCTCCACGTACATTATATCTAAACATAACAATTACCCCTTTCATCTACCAGTAAAGAAAAGATTAAAGGACCACTCTTTAATTCCCTTCTTCTTAATTTCATTATATCGAATAATCTGGGTTTTGCCAACAAAATAGTCATCAAATTTATGAATTCTTTTCTTTTTACCGCGCGAGAGTAAACGTATTCAAACTTTTAGGATAACAGTCATTGATAACAGCAGCTGCGTGGAAAAGAGTTCGTCCAGTGGTATAGATGTCATCTACCAAAATAATAGAACAATTTTTTAATTTTTTTTGATTTTCTTTTTGGATGGCAAATGGTTGTTGCAACTGCATCCTTTCCTTTCTAGTTTTCTTAGATTGCGGAACATTTTCCTCTTTTCTAATTAAAAAAGGGCTGTACGGAACATCAGCCGCTTCTAGTAAGCCAATTACTTGGTTGAAGCCTCGTTCTTGCATTCGCTTTTCGGATAAGGGCACCGGAATAATATAGTCCGCAGATTGTTGCTGAAAGTAAAAGTTGATTTCCTCGTTAAAACACATTCTTAAGCGATAGTCTCCTTGAAATTTATAGCGTTCCATCCACTCTTGCATTCCTTCATCATAATGAAACAACGCTGCATTATGAAAAGAATACTCTGGATAAAGCAGCTGCCACCTTTGACAATCAAAACAATAGCGCTCTTGGCTGACGCGACTACAGCCAAAACAAGTGCCTATCATTGGCAGTTTCTGGAACTTTGCTTGGCAGTGCTGGCAAAGTGAAGGCCTCGCCCATTTTTTAAAACATAAGAGCATTTTTAATGTTATCTCCAAACGAATGGGGCTTGCGCAATTTTTACAATCCATCTAACATCCCTCGTTTGCTAGCCAAGCGATTCATTTGCTTTATTTGCCGAATTGCCTCTTTCATGTCTCTTGTTTCCCCATCATGTAAAAATAAAACTTCGCCGTAATTGAATTCTTGTCTTCGATCGACTCGGCCCGCAATTTGGACAAGTGTTGAAGAAGTGAAGACTCGATGATTGGCACCATAAACAATAACTGAGACTGCATCAAAAGTCACACCACGTTCTAAAATGGTTGTAGTGATCAAAATATCCGTTTTCTGCTGACGCATTGCTTGAACTTTTTCTAGACGAAGCTCATCGCTACCATAAACGGCGACAACTTTTTTGTCGGAAAATCGCTCAGCTATTAATGCATGCAATTGGTGAATTAATGAAATACTTGGGCAAAATAGTAAAACTGAATTACGCACCAATAAACGTTTCAAATGATGTGCAATGATTTTAATATTTTTGCTAGAAAGACGTTGCCACGACTGAACCCAAAATCGGCGTGGCACAGGTAATGGCCTACGATGATATCTTGCTGGCAAAATACTGGCCGCTAACTTCTTTTGCTGTAAAAGCTTCCGCAATTCTTTCGTAGGGGTTGCTGTTAAGTACACCAAACTACTTCTTTTTTTTCGTGCGTTACGCACTCCATAATAAAGATGCTCGTTATTAACAAAAGGAAAAGAGTCGACTTCATCAACGATAAGTAAATCAAATGCTTGATGGAATTTCAATAATTGATGCGTGGTGCAAATCACTAGTTTCGTATAACAATACGGCTCTTGACTGTTTCCATGAAGTAAAGCAATTGCTTCGTGAGGAAAAACCGCTTGGATTCTGGGAAACAGTTCTAAGCAAACATCGACACGCGGCGAAGCCAGCGCAATCCGCCCCCCTTCTTGTAAGGTTTGGTGCAAAACAGCAAATAACATTTCTGTTTTGCCTGCACCTGTAACTGCCCACACTAAGCGATTCTCTCTTGCTTTTGCTGTCTCACAAAGTTCAACCGAGATCGCTTGCTGTCCCTTTGTTAATTGTCCAGACCACTCAAAAAAGACAGTTCTTGGGCTATTGGGCCTTTCTGGTAAATGACAAAATTTTTGACAAGAAGTCACACGGCCTAATTGAATGCACGCATGACAGTAGTATACATTTGTCGCCAGTCTGTTTTCTTTTTTGGATACGACTTCCCCGCACCGCTGACATTGAATTGTTAGGGGTGAACGCTCTAACATTGTTGATAAATAAACCAGTTTTGTCTGTATTGAACGTTCTGTTTCTTCAAGAATTATTTTACGTCCATGCAAGTCTTCCATGTTAACCACCTCAATTATAAAATACGCATTTCTCTAGCTTTTTTGCGAAAAAAAAGACAAGTTGCTTTTTCGAAGATTCTCGAAAAAACAACTTGTTTTTACTCTTTTTTATCTGCTTGTGCTAACAAACCCAAGGCTTGTTCCAAGACTTTTTCGCCGTTCATTAAGCCGTAATCAGACATGCTAATGACATCTGTTGGGATACCTTTTGGTGATAGACGCTTTTCAAAATCACTCTTCATATAACGAACTTGTGGACCTAACAATAACACATCGACTGGATTATTTTCTAAATTTGTTTCTGCTTCCGATGCAGAAGCCGCAAATATATGGGCATCTAAGCCTTGATTAAATGCTGCTTTTTGCATTTTTGTAACAAGTAAACTAGTACTCATTCCAGCGGAGCAAACTAACATAATTGTTTTTTTTGACATTTTAACAGCCCCTTTTACCATTGCCTTTTTCAATTTTCAACATTATCTATTAAAAATATTATAGTGTAAAGTTAATTTTTGTCAATCATTCTTGTTTTTTAAAGCGGATACAATCCTGGTTTAAACGTACCATGCTGACTTCAGCAATTTATTAAATACCACATATTCTTTTTCCAAATTCACTTGAACTACTTGATAACTCGCATTCAACCAACCATAAGCGCCTTTTTCTGGATGCTTATAATCGTTCGCCCACCAATCGACATCTGTCTTAGCAGTTTTTGGTAAACCAGAATGAGGGAATAACAATTCATCAAACTGGGTAAAGGTCAAGGTAACTTGGGAACCGCCATTCGTTTTCAAATAATGAGTAATTGTATCATATTTTTTCTGTCGTGTATGTACCATTTCCAGCGCCTCCCTTTTCTCTATCATACCTTATTATAACGTTTTTTTCCAAAAAATCTCACAAAAAAGATGAGAGAAAAAGTTGCTATTCAGTTGATTCTTTTTTATACTGACTTTATTACGAGAGAAAAGGATGCCCATATGTTAGAAAGCTATATTACAGTCAAACAAGATGGTTTCAGCGAGATTGAAATCAAGAAATCGCGGTTTATCTGTTCTGTAAAGCGCGTAACATCAGAAGAAGAAGCAAAAGCCTTTATCGCCGCAATAAAAAAAGAACATTGGAAAGCCAATCATAATTGTAGTGCTTTTGTGATCGGCGAAAAAAATGACATTCAGCGGAGCAGCGATGACGGCGAACCTAGTGGCACTGCTGGTGTTCCAATGCTAGAAGTCTTAAAGAAAAAAGAGTTAATCAACGTAGTGGCTGTTGTCACTCGTTATTTTGGCGGAATAAAATTAGGCGCTGGTGGTTTAATCCGAGCATATAGTCATGCTCTTTCCCACACTTTAGATGAAATTGGTTTAGTCATTGGCAAATTGCAACAAGAACTATTGATTACGATCGCCTATCCTTTATTAGGAAAAACCCAAGCCTTTTTAGAACATAGTCCCTACACGCTTAAAGAAACTATTTACACAGAGTCTATTCAGTTAATTTGTTTAGTAGATGAACAAGCAACAGAAACATTTATAGCTGAAATGACGGATCTACTTAACGGTCAGTTGACAATTGAAAAAGGCGCAACGAGCTATCACGAACTACCATTTAACGAAAAAGGAGCACAAGCAAATGACATTTGAAGAAGTATTGCCACAGATTAAAGCAGGAAAAAAAGCCGTACGTAAAGGCTGGAGCGGTTTTGAACTTTTTATTGAATTACGTGATGAAATTGGCACCTCCGAAGGTGAATTTTTACAAGTTACCCCGTATTTTTTAATCAAAACTTCTGATGAAGGCTACAGCATGTTTTCACCAACACCTTGTGATGTCTTAGCAGAAGATTGGGTGATTGTTGAAGCATAACTACACACATAAGGTCTGGCAGATTACGGCGATTGCTCGTTCTTCCAGACCTTAATTTTTAAATGTTTAAAGGAGTTTTTCTTATGCCAAAAGAATTTGAAACAAAACGGGTGCTTGTAACCGGTGCAGCTTCAGGGATTGGCCAAGCACAAGCAATTGCCTTTGCTGAACAGGGAGCTGAAGTTATTGGCATCGACCTAGACGAAACGGGGTTAAAACAGACAGCCGCACTGGTTAATCCAGATTCTACTAAGCCATTTACTTATTTTGTCGGTGATGTGTCTTCTCCCTCATTTGTGCAAGCCACGATGAAACAAATTGTGAAAAACAACGGCCAAATTGATATTTTATTAAATACGGCAGGTATTTTAGATGATTATCGTCCTTCTCTAGAAACTTCGGAAGCTTTATGGGATCAAATTTTAGCAACCAATTTAAAAAGTGTCTTTTTAGTGACCAATGCTCTATTACCTTATTTCCTCCAACAAAAAAAAGGAGTAATCGTTAATATGGCATCTATCGCTGGCTTAGTAGCTGGGGGCGGCGGCGCAGCGTACACTGCCTCCAAACACGCAATCATCGGGTATACAAAACAACTTTCCTACGATTATGCCAAATTAGGCATTCGAGCAAATGCGATTGCGCCAGGTGCCATCCAAACACCCATGAACGCAGCTGATTTTGCAGGAGAAGGCGAAATGGCTACTTGGGTAGCACGTGAAACACCCGCGGGCCGTTGGGCGCAGCCACAAGAAGTAGCAAAACTTTCATTATTTCTAGCTAGTGATGACGCTGATTATATCCATGGCACAGTTATGACCATCGATGGTGGTTGGACCATGAAATAAAAAGACTTTACAGAGTGTCTGTTCTTCAGTAACATGTAACACAGTGAGGCAACTCACACCATAACACTTCAGTTGGCTTTACTGCCCTTCCTTTGGTTATGGTTATCACTAAAACACGTCGTTGTTTTATAAAGGAGAATCTTAAATGAATCATTCATCAAATCCACAAACCAGTACGTGGTCAGCTACGGCGTTGGCTAAAATGGCGCTGGTTACCGCTTTGTATGTCGTTGTCACTGTACTTCTCGCTCCGCTTAGTTTTGGTCCGATACAGCTTCGTCTTGCCGAATTATTTAATTATTTAGGCGTTTTTAACAAGCGATATATCTGGTCCATTACACTAGGTGTTGCAATTGCCAACACCGCTTCGCCTCTTGGTATCATCGATATAGTCATCGGTAGCGCTGGCACGTGCGCAGTCTTATGGATTGCCTATTTGGCGACAAAAAATCAGCAAAATTTATTGATTAAACTGATGCTAACGGCCATTCTTTTTGCTTTGTCCATGTTCACTGTCGCCGGACCCTTAACGTTCTTTTATCAGTTACCTTTTTGGTACACATGGTTGACCGTTGGACTTGGTGAACTTCTTTCAATGACCGTCGGCGGTATCCTGATTTACGTATTAAATAAAAAAATACAGCTTGTAAAACGCATCGAAGAATAAAAAAGCGCTTGGGATTTAAACCCCAAGCGCTTTTTAGCACTATCCTTTAGGTTGAATGAAGTCTGCTTGCCATTTTCCAAGAGATGGATTGTAATCAAAATACCAAAGTTGTGAAAAATATTGTTTTTGATGCTTGTATCCCGATAAAACACGACCGCTTTGAGTATCTTCCTCGTAGTCAATACAAGAAAAATGAAGCATCAGTGAAAAACTGGTTTCACTAATATGATGATAATTCGAAGCTGGCGCTACTTTCACTTTTTTTACATGATTTCTGATGCCCGCTTGTTGATTTGCTTGTAATACTGCAAGATGTTTTTGATAAAGTTTTTCTGTATAGTTATCTTTGACTACAGACAAATTTTCTTGATCCCACGCTTGTTGTATTTCTAAAAACGTTTGTTGTATTTCTTTTAAGAGTGCCTTTTTTTCTTTTGATGTTCCAGGTAATGCTGCCCACATTTCTTGAAAAGCACCTTCATCGACTGGTTGATTTCTACGGCGTCTTTGCCAAATCATCGCGCCCCCAAAAAGAACAAAAAACACTGTTGAAATTAAGCCTTCCAGTGGCGTTGTGTTGCTGGATCCGGTCTCATGATGATGAACATAACTTCTTGATCCATTACTGCCTGACGAAAAACCATTCGAGGGATTGCCCCCGCTAGGACTTTCTACACGTCCACCGCCATAGCCTCCAGCTACAGCCACCGCTTGATTAGGCCATAAACAAAAGACCATGACACATCCCACAAAAACCAAAATTAACTTTCTCATTTTCTCACCTTTCGATCCTTTCAAACCAACAAATTAATAAATAGACGCAGAATACTAAACAAAGCGCCAAGATTAACAATAATTAATAATACCTTCAGCCATCTGCCATATGGTTGTACTGATTGATAACTTCGTTGATAAATACTCAAGCCAAACAGGACCGCTGGCCACATAAATATACTAGATCTTGGGCCAAATGAATTACCCTCGCCCCAAAAATTCACATGAATGGGCACATGAGCTGGTAAATCAGGATAGACCACCGCACTTAATAATAGTAAACTGACTGCTAAAATACTTGTAACAATAAACAATCCCTGACTAACTTTTTCAATCTGCTTTTCTCTCATTAATTTAGCTTTCTCCTCTAGTTTAATGATGGATATACTATCAGTTTATGCCTCCCTATCTGAATTTGCAATAAAAAAAAGACAAGGAAACATCCAATTAAATGTCCTTGCCTCTGTTTTAAAAATCCTAAATCAAGCCTTTCACGCCTATATCTTTTCGATAGTACATTCCAGGAAATGAGTAATTATCCAATGTTTGATAAACTTTTTTGTGGGCTTCTTCAAGAGTCGAAGCAGTTGCTTCTGCTAAAAAGATTCGTCCGCCAGCCGAAACCAAAGCCTGTTCTGAACGAGTTACCCCTGCATAATAGATGGTTTCACCAGACATTTCGGGCAATGGTAGATTTGTCTTGTATTGATTAGGATAGCCTTCTGCTGCTACAACAACACCAACACTCGCTAACTCATTCCATGCAATCGTTGGTTGCTCTTTCGCCAGCAATGAAGAAATTATTTCTGAAAGGGGACTCTCTAAACGTGCCAACACAACTTGTGTTTCTGGATCCCCAAATCGAGCATTAAATTCAATAACCTTGGGGCCAGTTGCTGTTTGGATTAAACCAGCATATAAAATCCCTTGAAACGGACGTTTTTCAGCCACCATTCCTTTAGCAGTCGGTTTCAGGACTTGGCTAATGGCTTGCTGAACCGCTTCTTCTGGGATCTGAGGCACTGGTGTGTAAGCACCCATCCCCCCTGTATTCGGCCCAGCATCCCCATCGAAAATCCGCTTATGATCTTGAGCAATCACCATCGGATATACCTTCTCATTAGAAACAAAGGCCATTAAGGAAAATTCTTCTCCTTGCAAAAATTCTTCGATTACGACCGTTTGACCGCTTGCTCCAAATTGTTGGTCCTCCATCATCGCAACTAGCGCCCGTTTTGCGGCTGCTTTTGTTTCGGCAACTACTACTCCTTTTCCAGCTGCCAAACCATCTGCCTTAATAACAATTGGTACTCCTTGCTGTTCAATATATTCTAAGGCAGGTGCCAAACGTCGAAAGACCCGATATTCCGCCGTTGGAATCTGGTATTTTTGCATAAAATCTTTCGCAAAACTTTTTGAACCTTCAATTATTGCAGCTGCTTTTGTCGGGCCAAAAATTAGTAATCCCGCTGCTTGAAAGGCATCTACAATTCCTTCAATTAATGGCGTTTCCGGTCCGACGAATGTCCAATCAATCTGATTATCCTTCGCAAATTGAATTAGTTCCGTTTGCTGCTCTTCACTGATAGGTACAGTCCGAATATTATCACCACTCATACCAGGATTACCTGGTGCACAATAAACAATCTTGACTTTGTTTTCTTGCTGTAATTTTTTGGCGATTGCATGTTCACGACCACCACGCCCAATCACTAATATATTCATCGGTTTCTCCTTTAAAAATTAATGTTTGAAATGACGAGTCCCAGTAAAAATCATCGCAATGCCATAATGATTCGCTAGATCGATTGATGCTTGGTCTTTAATGCTCCCACCTGGCTGAATAATTGCTTGAATGCCATGTTGTGCAGCATATTCCACGCTATCTGCCATGGGGAAAAAGGCATCACTTGCTAAGACGGCCCCTTGTAATTTTCCAGCTGCTTGGGCTTGATCAACTGCAATTTTTACTGACCCAATTCGATTCATTTGACCAGCGCCAATTCCCACTGTTTGACTTTCATTGGCTAAAACAATAGCATTTGATTTTACATGCTTGACTGCTTTCCAAGCAAAGTTCAATGCGTCTCTTTCAGCTGGTGTGGGTTGGCGCTCTGTAACTACTTGCCATGCTTGTTCATTTTCAACAACTGTATCTTGTTCTTGAATTAATAACCCGCCCATAACAGAAACTAATTCCGCCGCTTTTTTTTCTTGAGCATGAAAATCTAACGTTAACAAACGAAGATTCTTTTTCTGAGATAACAGTGCCAGAGCTTCTTCCTCAAAACTAGGCGCAATAATTATCTCTAAAAAGATTTGATGCATTTCAGCCGCAGTCGCTTGATCCACTGGACGATTCAAAACAACAATGCCACCAAAAATTGAAACTGGATCTGCTTCAAATGCCTGACGATAGGCTGCCAAAATCGTTTTTCCTGTTCCAATTCCACATGGGTTCATATGTTTAACAGCGACGACCGTAGGTTCTGTAAACTCGCTAGCAATCCGGAGCGCTGCATCAGCATCTCGAATATTGTTATATGACAGTTCTTTGCCATGAAGTTGTCGAGCGGAAGCAATGGATAATGATACAGGTACAACGGATTGATAAAAGGTGGCTTGTTGATGGCTATTTTCGCCATAACGCAATGTTTGCTTACGTTCATAAGTAAGCGTCTGTTTCTCTGGTTCAGTTTCACCCACTTGCGTCGTTAAATAGTCAGCGATAAGCGCGTCATAAGCAGCGGTATGACGAAAGACTTTTGCTGCCAATCTTTTTCTAGTGGTTAACTGGCTAGTTCCAGTGCTGCTAATTTCACTTAATACCTGTTCATAATCACTAGGATCAACCACTGCTGTTACGTCTTGATAATTTTTTGCCGCTGAACGTAACATGCTAGGACCGCCAATATCAATCATTTCAATCGCTTCTGCTTCAGAAATCGCTGGTTTTAAAATTGTTTCTTTAAATGGATAAAGATTCACTACTACAAGGTCAATAAAGTGAATGCCTTGTTCAGTCAGTGCTTTTTGATGCGCTTGGTTTCCCCTTTTTGCCAAAAGTCCGCCATGGATATTCGGATGTAACGTTTTGACACGGCCATCTAACATTTCTGGAAAGCCAGTGATGTCGTCAATAGCAAGTGTCGGTACCCCCGCTTCTTCTAAGACAGACCTTGTTCCCCCAGTGGAGATAATTTCAAAGCCATTTGCAACTAAGCCTGCTGCAAATGTTGTCACTCCTGTTTTGTCTGAAACGCTAATCAATGCTCTTTTGGTCATTTCATTGTCTCCTTTACAATTTGTGAAATTATTTTTGGGTACCATTCGTGCTCAAGAGCATGAATTTTCTCTGCTAATGTGTCCAATGTATCTTCAGTATCAATCTTGGTGGTTGTTTGGAAAATAATCGGTCCTGTATCAACCCCAGAGTCAACATAATGGATAGTGATTCCTGTTATTTTCACTCCATAATGAAATGCCTCTTCAATTCCGTGAAGACCTGGAAAACTAGGTAACAGCGAAGGATGAATATTGACGATTCTCTTTGGATAAGCCTCCAGTAAAGTCTTGCCGATAATTCTCAAATAACCAGCTAACACGATTAAATCGATCTGATGCTCTTTTAAATGTTTCAATACTTGTTCTTCATACTGCCCACGAGATGGAAAATCAGATGGCGAAAAGCAAACAACGGGAATCTTGCGTTTTTGGGCACGGGTCAATACATAGGCTTCAGGCTGGTCACAAAAGACTAAGCTCAACTGCCCTGCGATTTTTTTTTGGGAAAAAGCTGCAGCAATCGCCTCAAAATTGCTACCATTGCCAGATGCAAAAACAGCTATCTTCATAAGGCTTCCTTAAAAATAACGGCTTTCGTTTTCCTAGGTACCAAACGACCAATTTCAAAAGCTTCTGGTAAAAGCTCCTGAACTTTTTCAACATGCTCTGGACTCACCGCTAAAATCATCCCTAAGCCCATATTGAAAATTTCATACATTTCTTCAGATGGAATTTCACCGTATTTTTGAATCAATTTAAAAATTGGTAGCACTGGCCAACTATTTAATTGAATCTCTGCAGCTAATGAAGAAGGAAACATTCTTGGTAGATTTTCTAAAAACCCGCCGCCAGTAATATGCGCAGCACCATGCACGAGTCCTGCTTTTAACAATGGTAATAATTCCTTCACGTAAATTTTTGTTGGTGTTAATAATTCTTCCCCTAACGTTTTGGGTCCCAATTCTGGAAGCTTGTCCGTTGTTTTAAACGAATGTTTCTTAAAAAAAACATTTCTTACTAACGAGTAACCATTAGAATGAAGACCACTTGAAGGAAGACCAATCAAGAAATCGCCTTCTTTTACGTTACTTGGAGTCAAGAGTTGACTTTTCTCAGCAATACCCACGGCAAAACCAGCTACGTCATAAGCATCTACTTCATACATATCAGGCATTTCAGCTGTTTCGCCCCCAATTAAGGCTGCATTCGCCTCACAACAGCCAGCCGCAACACCCGCAACAATTGCTTCAACTTTAGCTGGATTAACGGTCCCTAACGCTAAATAATCTAAAAAATATAACGGTTCGGCGCCTTGTGCGACGACATCATTGACACACATTGCTACACAATCAATTCCGATTGTCTCGTGTTTCTGTTCTTCAATTGCCAAGAGTAACTTTGTGCCTACGCCATCCGTTCCTGATACCAAAACTGGTTCTTTAAGCTTGTAACTACTTAAATCAAAACAACCACCAAAACCACCAAGCATGCCCAACGTTCCCGTCCGTTGTGTCTTTTGGCTATGCTTTTGAATTCGTTCCACTACTTCGTATCCCGCCTCAACATTTACGCCAGCTTTTGAATAGGCATTTTCCATGTCAATTCCTCCTAGTTTCTTTTTTCAAGGATGCTTGATATTGTTCTTCATAATCATACAAAGGCGTTGGATAGTCTCCATTAAAGTAAGCCATACACAGCCCAGAATAAGGAGCATCATAATTTAATTGAATCCCATCAATCAGCCCTGCTTCACTCAAAAAAGCCAGCGAATCTGCGCCAATCTGCTCTTTGATCTCTTCAATTGAATAGTTTGCCGCAATTAGTTCGTCCCGCGTCTGTATATCAATGCCATAAAAACACGGATATTTTAATGGTGGTGAAGCAATTCTGACATGAACTTCTTGCGCTTCTGCTTCTTTTAATAAATGAATAATGCGTCGAATAGTGGTCCCGCGAACAATCGAATCATCTACTAAAACGACTTTTTTTCCTTTGACCACGCCACGAACTGCCGATAGTTTCATACGGACACCTTGTTCTCTTAATTCTTGTGTCGGCTGGATGAATGTTCGAGCGACATATTGATTTTTTACTAAACCTAGTTCGTAAGGTATCTGTGCTTCTTCTGCATAGCCGCTAGCTGCAGACAATGACGAGTTCGGTACCCCAACTACCATATCAGCTGCGACTGGACTTTCGATTGCCAAGTTCTTCCCCATTCTTTTACGAGCTGTATGCACATTAACTCCAGCAATATTTGAATCTGGTCGTGCAAAATAAATATATTCCATTGCGCAAATCGCCGGTTGGACTTCCGTAGTGAAAACCTCTATTTTCAAGCCTTCATCAGAAATGATGACTACTTCACCAGGCGCCACATCTTGAATAAAGCGAGCCCCAACTGTTTCTAATGCACACGTTTCGGATGCCACAACGTACGCCCCATTGTTCATTTGTCCGATGGAGAGAGGGCGAAAGCCGTTGGGATCGAGTGCAGCAATCATCATCGTTTCTGTTAATAAAAGATAAGCAAAGCCCCCCTTAACCAAATTCAAGCTCTCTTTTAGTTTATCGAGAAACGAGGCAGCAGTGCTTTTTCGAATCAAGTGCATTAAAATTTCAGTGTCTGAATTGGAATGAAAAATAGCGCCTTCTCTTTCTAGTTGTTTTCGTAAACGCTTGGCATTTGTCAAATTGCCATTGTGTGCTAACCCAATTTGACTATCATAAAATTTAAATAAAAATGGCTGAATATTATCCACGCTACCCGTACCAGCGGTTGCATAGCGTACATGACCAATAGCCGCCGTTCCTTCTAACGCATTCAGTTGTTCTTGCTTTTGGAATACTTCTGCTAATAAACCTAAATCACGGTGGCCATCTAATTTCCCAGAATTGTTCGCCACAATTCCCGCGCCTTCTTGGCCTCGATGCTGCAAGCTGTGTAAGCCAAAATAGGTCACTTGTGCCGCATCAGGATGACCCCAAATACCAAAAATACCACACTCTTCATTTAAGCTTTTTGCTTCATAAGACATGGAATCGCATCCTCCCATAAGGCCTTGGCTTCTTTTGTTGAACAATTGATCACATCATCTAACGCATGGATGACCAAACCAGTTTCAGTCACTTTCCCAATGTGTTGGGCTTTTTTTTCAATTAGTGTTTCAAATGCTTCTTGATGCTGGGGACTAACTGAAAGAATAAAACGGGATTGCGTCTCCGCAAATAGATATTCTTTTTTTAATGGCAGTGTCACCTGTAACCCCAGTTCGTTGGCAAAAGCCGACTCGGCTAAAGCAACGGCAACGCCGCCTTCAGCGCAATCATGCGCGCTAGCAACTAGGCCTGCTTGAATTGCTTTTAAAACTAATTCTTGGTTTGCTTTTTCCTCTTTTAAATCAAATGAGCGTAATTGCCCTTCAATTCGCCCCAGTTGCATTTTTTGAATTTCTGAGCCGTTAAAATCTGCGTGGGTTTCACCGATGAGATAAATTAAGTCATCCACTTGTTTAAACGCTTGTGTGGTAATTTGTGAAACATCTTCAATCACGCCCACCATGCCAATCATCGGCGTAGGGTAAATGGCTTGACCATCTGTTTCATTGTAAAGAGAGACGTTCCCTGAAATCACGGGTGTTCCTAGCTGACGGCAGGCTGCGGCGATTCCATCCGCCGACGTCCATAATTCCCAAAAACTTTCTGGTTTATCAGGGGAACCATAATTCAAACAATCAGTGATAGCCAAAGGTTGTGCTCCACTTGCTACAATATTACGGGCTGCTTCTGCAACCGCAATTTGCCCACCAATTTCAGGATTTAAATACAAATAACGGCTATTACAATCTGTTGTCATCGCTAAGGCTTTATTGGTGCCCCGCACTCTTAAAACAGCTGCATTACTTCCTGGTTGCACCACTGTATTCGTTTGTACTTGACTATCATAGGTTTCGTAAACTGATTTTTTCGATGCAATCGTTGGCTGTTGCAATAGGCGTTTTAATAATTCCGTACTATTCGTAATTTCTGGAATGAAGGGCGCTAATTTTTTAAAAGCACGCATCCGCTCTGGTTCTTGATAGGCTTTCTGGTAGACAGGGGCTTCTTCTGCCAAAGCATCTACTGGTACATCTGCGACTATTTTGCCACTGTGAAAGACACGATACTGTCCATCATCTGTTACGGATCCAATCGCTACCGCTTCTAAGTCATACGTTTGAAACAATTCACAAACTTGCTGTTCTGCTCCTTTTTCCACACAGATTAACATCCGTTCTTGGGACTCAGACAAGAGCATTTCATAGGGGCTCATCTGCGTCTCTCTCTGCGGAACTTTATCTAGCTCTAGAATCAAGCCTGAACCTGCTTTTGATGCCATTTCAGCACTTGAAGAAACCAAGCCAGCCGCCCCCATATCTTGGATGCCGATTAAAATATCTTGATGATTTTTGATTAAATCAAGACAAGCTTCCAATAATAATTTTTCCATAAACGGATCACCTACTTGTACCGCAGATCGTTGCTGTTCTTCACCTTCACTAAATTCTTCTGAAGCAAAGGTCGCACCATGAATTCCATCTCGTCCTGTTTTCGCACCTACATAAAGAATGCTATTTCCGACGCCTTTTGCTTGGCCTTTTTGAATCTCATCATGACGAATCAATCCCACACACATAGCATTAACAAGTGGGTTTCCTTGATAACATGGCTCAAAAGCAATTTCGCCGCCAACGGTTGGAATACCAATACAATTTCCATAACCGCTAATCCCCGCCACAACTTCTTGAAACAAATAACGTGTTCGTGCATCCGTCAGTTCGCCAAATCTTAACGAATCCAGTAAAGCAATCGGCCGCGCCCCCATACTGAAAATATCGCGAATAATTCCACCAACGCCTGTAGCTGCTCCTTCGTAAGGTTCTACTGCAGAAGGATGATTATGGCTCTCTGCTTTAAAAACAACAGCTAATCCGTCACCAATATCGACAATCCCAGCTCCTTCACCAGGGCCTTGAAGCACTTGTGGCCCTTCCGTCGGAAACTTTTTTAAAACGGGCTTGGAATTTTTGTAAGAGCAATGTTCACTCCACATCACGGAGAATAAGCCAGTTTCTGTATAATTAGGTTCTCTTTGCAAAATGGTCTCAATCTGATGATATTCTTCATCTGTTAGTCCCCATTCTGCATACAACCGTGTCTCCTTGATTTCTTTTGGTGTTGGTTCATTCATCATTGGCTTAATTCCTTTCCAAAATTTTTAATGATTGAAGCAAAAAAGCTGCGTCCATCTGTTGAACCTAACAATTCTTCCATCGCTCGTTCCGGATGAGGCATCATTCCTAGAACATTGCCCTGTTCATTACAAATACCAGCAATGTTCGCAAGACTACCGTTCACCTTTTCTTGATACGTAAAAACAATTTGGTTCTTTTCTTTCAGCTCTTTCAACGTTTTTTCATCACAATAGTAATTCCCTTCGCCATGCGCTACTGGTAAATGTATCGAAACATTTTCAGGATACTCGCTTGTAAACTTTGTGTGCGTATTCACTTTCAATGGGACACTTTTACAAATAAAACGAAGCGAATCATTTCTTAGCAACGTACCAGGAAGCAAGCCAATTTCTGTTAAAATTTGAAAACCATTACAAGTACCAAAGACCATTTTGCCTTCTGTAGCAAAGCGAATCACCTCATTGATAATTGGCGAAAACCGAGCAATTGCACCACAACGCAAGTAATCGCCATAAGAAAAACCACCAGGCAATAACACGCCATCAAATTTTGCTAAAGAAGTGGCATCGTGTCGGACAAATTCTGCATCGACGCCCATCACCTCTTTGACAGCCCACAATAAGTCTGCATCACAATTAGATCCTGGAAAAACAATCACTGCCAATTTCATTTAAATTTCCTCCAAAGATAAAATTTCAAAACGATAGGATTCCATATTTACATTGGCTAATAGTTGATCACAAATTTGTTCAATTTTCTCTTCAATTGCTTCTGTCTGCTGGACGTGCATTTCAAAATACTTACCGACACGGATTTCGGCTACTTCTGTAAAACCAAGCCGATGGACTGCTTCCTTAACCGCTTCACCTTGGGGATCCAAAATTGATTCTTTATACGTAACATAGACTTTGACAAAATACATACGCGCTTCCTCCTCAATTAGCTGTTAGTAAACGTTGTAAAACTTCTTCATATACAGGAACTATTTCTCCTAATTCACGGCGATAAACATCTTTATCCAGATGTTCGTTTGTGTTTAAATCCCATAAACGACAGGTGTCTGGAGAAATTTCATCTGCCAGTAACAATTGATTGGCCTTCGTCCGACCAATCTCGATTTTAAAATCGATCAAACAAATATTGAGGCGTTGAAAGAGTTGACTAAGCGCCTGATTAATTTGTAAAGCCAATGTTTTGATCTCCACAATTTCAGCAGGAGTGGCTACTTTTAGAAATTGAATATGGTCTTCGTTAATAAAAGGATCATCCAGACGATCTTCTTTGTAATAAAATTCAATAATGGGCGTCACTAATTTAGTGCCCTCTTCAATCGCTAAACGCTTTGAAAAACTTCCTGCCGCATAATTACGTACGACAACTTCCAAAGGAATCATTTCTACGGCCTGAATTAATTGTTCGTGTTCAGATACTTTTTTGATAAAATGATTGGGAATCTTCTGTTGCTGTAAATGTTCAAAAATTAGACTAGTGATTTGATTATTTAAAGCGCCTTTTCCAAGAACTTTGTCTTTTTTTTGACCGTTTAAAGCTGTTGCTTGATCAAGATATTCCACAAAAAGAACCGCTGCATTTTCTGTTTGATACAACTTCTTCGCTTTTCCTGTATACACAAGTGCTTTCTTTTCCATTCTTTCCCTCTTCTCGTTAGCTTCATGAACCCTATTCTTTCTAAGTCAGCTGATTTACATCAGACAAAAACTTACATTAGTTATAAAAAAACAATAATCGTTCGTTTTTTTCGAATATAAAAATAAAAAACTTGCTTGGAGCAAGCATTTATTAAGTTACGTTCCAAATACCAACAGTCTCAATTTCCTTTAACGTTTCTGATAAGCAAGGTGTTGTAATGGTGACGTGGCCCATTTTTCTGCCAACTTTTGATTCGGCTTTCCCATAGTAATGGACTTGCCAAGTGGGTTTTGACGTGCATAACTGGTAGCTTTTTTCTAAGTGTTCGCCTAAGAGATTCACCATAACCACTGGTTGAAGTAACTGGGGTAACCCAATGCCCCAATTGCTAATCCCTCGAATATGCGCATCAAATTGACTAAATGAGCAAGCTTCAATAGAGTAATGACCTGAGTTATGAGGCCGTGGCGCTAATTCATTGACGTACAACTCTTCTGAATCCGTTAAAAACAGTTCGATAGCTAAAACCCCAGATAAATTTAATTCCTCAGCAATGTGTTGCGCCAATTCCGCTGCTTTTTGTTGCACATTCTCAGAAATTCGAGCGGGCACAATTGATTCATGCAAGATATTCTTTCGATGAATGTTTTCAGATACAGGAAAGCTTTGGTAACCATGCTTATTCCCTGCAACGATGATTGAAAGTTCTTTAGTGAAAGGCACCCACTTTTCTAATTCACAAGTGGCGTTAGCTAATAATTTAGTCGCTTGGGAGAAATCCTCTTCGCATTTTAAGACGACTTGTCCTTTTCCATCGTATCCACCTTGAATAGTTTTTAAGACACATGGAAAACCAATCTTTTCTATTGCTTGTGGCAGCTCTTTCTGGCTTTTTACTTCCGCAAAAGGGGCAATCTTACAGCCAATCGATTGAAGAAACGTTTTTTCAAGCAATCGATTTTGAGTAATTTTTAACAATTCTGTTCCTTGTGGCAACTTTTCTAGTGGAATGGCCTTTTCTAGGGAGGCCACTTCAATATTTTCAAATTCATAGGTGATCACATCGCATAACTCTGCTAGTTCAGTTAAAGCAGAGGGCTGATTAAAGGCTGCCACAATTTGCCGGTCAGCTACTTGACCAGCTGGACTATCAGGCGTCGGGTCCAACACAATCATTTGGAAACCCATTTTTTTACCACTCATGACTAGCATTCGCCCTAACTGTCCCCCACCTATAATGCCAATAGTTGCTCCGACTTTTAAAGGTTTATTCAAGTTGTTCCCCACTTTCCATAACCGCTTTTTCCAATGATTGTCGTCTTGCTTGGATTCTTTCTGCTAACTGTAAATCATCAATACTTAGTATTTCTGCAGCTAATAACCCAGCATTGGTAGCACCTGCTGAGCCAATCGCAGTTGTTGCTACAGGAACTCCCCCTGGCATCTGCACAATAGACAACAGTGAATCAATACCGTTTAATGTTCGTGTTTTAACTGGAACACCAATGACAGGTAAGGTTGTCTTTGCAGCTACCATCCCTGGTAAATGGGCCGCTCCACCAGCGCCAGCAATAATAACCTTCAATCCTTTTGTTCGTGATTCCTCTGCAAAACGAAACATCAAATCAGGGGTCCTATGTGCTGATATCACTCGTTTTTCATAAGGAATTACCAACTCTTCCAACACAAGACAAGCAGCTTTCATCGTTGCCCAGTCTGAGGTACTTCCCATAATCACAGCGACTAATGGTTTCATGAATGTAATAACTCCTTCCGCCTTTTTTCACTGTTATTCTAACAATGAGAAAAAGAGATGTCAAAGAAAAACCGAAATATTATAGATTAAAATTATATAATGTTCGTATTTAACAAAAAAAAGAGTCATCTTTCGATGACTCTTTTTTTGATATTTTTAGTGTTGTTTCCTCTTTAAGAAGAAACGTCGCCTGTATTAATAACTGGTTGTGTGCCCTTATCAGTAATGATTGAGACTAGTAAATTATTAATAAGTTGTACTTTTCGTTCGTCGGTAAAATTAATTTCTTGCCCTTCTTCGATCTGTTCTAAGGCCATTTGTGTCATGCTTACCGCACCTTCAACAATTGTTTGTCGAGCCGCTAAGATTGCTTTTGCTTGCTGTCTTTGCAACATGGAGCTAGCAATTTCAGTTGCATAAGCTAAATGATTCAACCGTGTTTCGATAACCTCTACACCAGCCACTGCTAAGCGTTCTTGCAATTCTTTGGTTAACTCCTCGGAAATTTGTTCGGTATTTCCTCGCAGAGTTACATCATTATCTGAAAAAGTGTCATAAGGATATTGTGTTGCTACATGCCGGATTGCCGTTTCGCTTTGAATTTCCACAAAGTCTTGATAATAATCGACATTAAATAACGCCTTAGCTGTATCGACTACCCGAAAAACGATGACCGCAGAGATTTCGATTGGATTCCCGTCAGAGTCATTGACTTTTAATAGAGAACTATTGAAATTTCGTACTTTCAAAGAAATGTTCATTTTTTGCGTAAATGGAATGGTAATAAACAACCCATTTTCTTTAATCGTACCTAAGTAGCGACCAAAAAATAAAATCGCTTTCGCCTGGTTAGGACTAACAATAGTTAAGGAACTTAAAAATAAAATAGCGCCAATTAACAAAATAATACCTAAAACAACAAGAACACCATTGGTATGACTCGCTCCATAAATAAATAAACCAATTCCCGCAATTAAAATAACTAATAAGCTCGCAATTCCTACGTAGCCACTCATATAAAATGTTTTTTTCTCTTCCATCTGTTTCACTCTCCTAACTCAGTTATCTGGTCCTTATTATACACCTCATTGCCTTCAATAGAGTAACTTTTAACATTAAATAAACTGATTTTTTCAGTGCTCTTGTAGTATACTGAGAACAAAGAAATCCCAAGAAAAGGAGTGATAGAATGCGCTATTTAAGCAAGGACATTTTAGAGGAAGTCATCACTCAACGCCCTTCCGACTCTTATAAAAGCAATTTTGGGCGTGTCGTATTAATCGGAGGAAACCGTCAATATGGCGGAGCCATCATCATGAGTACCGAAGCGTGTATCAATAGTGGCGCTGGTCTCACCACTGTGATTACTGATGTTAAAAATCACGGGCCTTTACATGCAAGATGCCCAGAAGCCATGGTCGTGGGCTTTGAAGAAACAGTCCTTCTGACGGACGTCGTAGAGCAAGCGGAGGTTATTTTAATTGGTTCAGGTTTAGGCTTAGATGCTACTGCACAACAAATATTAAAGATGGTACTCGCCCAACATCAAAAACAACAATGGTTAATTATCGATGGCTCAGCGATTACCCTGTTTAGCCAAGGCAATTTTTCCCTTACCTATCCTGAAAAAGTTGTTTTCACACCTCATCAAATGGAATGGCAACGTTTGAGTCACTTACCTATCGAGCAACAAACACTGGCAAATAACCAGCGCCAACAAGCAAAATTAGGCAGTACGATTGTTTTAAAAAGTCATCGCACCACAATTTTCCACGCAGGAGAACCTTTTCAAAATACAGGCGGCAACCCTGGGATGGCTACTGGCGGAACTGGGGATACCTTGGCTGGCATCATTGCTGGGTTTTTGGCTCAGTTTAAGCCGACAATTGAAACCATTGCTGGCGCCGTTTACTTACACAGTCTCATTGGAGATGATTTGGCCAAAACCGACTATGTTGTTTTACCAACGAAGATTAGTCAAGCCTTACCGACATATATGAAAAAATATGCACAGTCACACACTGCACCTGATTCTGAACTATTAGAACAGAAGCGTTCGAGATAAAACCCAAAAAGGATAAATGGTGACAAATTTTGGGTTAAAAAGCAGGATTTAAGCCTGGGCCGAAAATCAAAAGCGATTTTCAGCCCAGGCTCTCTTTTTATTTTTCCTTATAAACATTTTTTAACGTTAATGGAGCGCCAAAGGTATGAAAATTCAAGCCTTTGACTTTATCATTTTGCAGGACTGTTTGTTCATTTTGGCTAAGTGGAATCATACCAGCAGTCGTTTCAATCACTTCTTTTTCAGCTGCAATCAGTTTCCCCCATCTTTTTTCTGGCTCTAAGGCATAGGTTGTGGTTGCTTCATCTAATAATTTGTCATAGACAGGGTTCTGATAATTGCGATCATTGCCCTTGTATAAAGTCATCAGGGTAGAAATAGGATCTTGATAGTCTGGTGTCCAGTAAATTAAGAATAAATCATAGTCGCTTTCTCGCCCAAAGTTCAATGCAGCTTCCGTTGGCAATACGGTTAGCTCTATTGTCAAACCAGGAAACAGTTCTTGTAGCGAGCCTTGCAAACTTTCACCAATTTTTTTGTAAGAACCATCATCTGTTACCATCAATTCAACGTTAACCTTTTCTCCTAATTCTGCTTGTGCTTTTTTCCAATAACTTTGCGCTTTTTCTTTGTTATAAACCATTAAATTACCTGCTTCTTGACGAAAATCGAGGCCCGTTGTGGGATTCGCCACAAAACCTTCCGTAATCGCACCATGTAAAGCTTTAGAACCATCTGCAATAATATTATTGACTAGATTTTCTTTATCTATGCCTAAAGCCAACGCTTTACGCAAGTTTTCGTTTGCAAGCGGCGTTGCTTGCCCTTTCCGTTTTTGATTTAAGCGCAAATAGTTCATTGTTGCTGTTGGGTACGAATGATACAACGTATTATTTTTATTCTGTTGCGCCAGTTCACCACTTAGTGTAGCCACATCTAATTGTCCATCTTCAAAAAGATTCAATGCAGTAGATGTTTCTTTGATAACCGTATAATTGATAATGTCTGAGCGCACGTTCTGGCGATCCCAATAGCGATTATTTTTTGCTAGTTGCCGGTCCATCTTTGTTTGCTGCCAATCTTTTACCACGAACGGGCCATTATAGACGACTTTATCACTAGCAGTTCCATAGTCCGCACCAAATTGTTCGACTACTTTTTGATTTTGCGGGAAAAATGTAGGAAAAGCTAATAAGGACGTAAAGTACGGTTTTGGCTCTTTGAGCGTCACCTTTAATGTATAATCATCCACAGCTGTGACACCAAGTTCATTGGGAGCTAATTTCCCCGCTGAGATTTCTGCCCCATTTTCAATTGTTTCAACGATGAGGAAGCTATAAACAAAGCCGTTTTTAGGATCAATCATTTTTTTCCAAGCATATTCAAAATCATGTGCCGTGACAGGATCATCGTTACTCCAAACCGCTTCTTTTCTCAAAGAAATCGTGTAGGTTTTTCCATCTTCTGAAATCGTCGGCAATGCTTTTGCTACAGCTGGTACCAATTGGTCTTGTTCATCTAAACTATATAACCCTTCAAACGCTGCAGTTTGGACAATAGCATCTGGAAAATCCAATAATACAGAGGTGTTGAGCGTTGTTAATTCCGAGGGTGACATCAGTTGAACGGCTTCTTTGGTATTTTTCTGTTTCTTTTTATTTTCATTTTTATTGGTACACCCAGCTAAAAATCCTACCAATAAAATACAAACCATTGTGATTTTTAAATACTTTTTCATCTTCTTTCTCCTATAACTCTTCATTTTTTTATACTCTTACTTACAGAAAGACAGCTTCCCATTTTATTCTGTTCTTTCCACAAGCATCCAGACAACGACCGCCGGCTCCAACCCATCATTATAATTAATGTGCCCCTCACCAGCTTCAATTAATTGGGCTTGTCCAGCTTTTCCAACTAAGTCTTGACCATCTTCTAAAATCGTATGTGCTTCGCCAGAAATCACATAAGAATATTCATCTTGTTCATGGCGAGCATATCCAGCTAAAGGCCGTTTTTCACCAGGCTGTAATGTAATAATGCCCATTTGAACTTGTGCATTTGGTTGGTTTTCTTTATCAAAAAAAATCGTCATTTCTTCTGATTCTGCTGATTTAATAAGCAATAGCTTTCCCTCCTTTTTTAAATCTTGTATCTTCCATTATTCCTTTAAATAGTATTAAAGTCAATCTTTTTATAGAAAATTCTGAATATTCTACACAAAAAAAGAGAACGTGAATTCTCTCTTTTTTATCTCTTTAAACTTTTACTATCCAGCCTTCTGGCGCTTCTTTGTCACCAAACTGTATGCCAACCAATTCATCATATAGTTGTTTGGTCACTGGTCCAACTTCTGTTTCACTATAAAATACATGGAAATCTGTGCCATTTTGAATCCCACCGATAGGAGAAATAATCGCCGCCGTGCCACAAGCACCCGCTTCGGAGAAGTCCGCTAATCGATCAATGTAAACGTCTCCTTCAAGCGCCGTCATCCCTAAACGTTCTTTTGCTAGCATCAATAATGAATATTTAGTAATACTTGGTAAAATAGACGCTGATTTCGGCGTAATAAAAGTACCATCTTTGGTTATGCCAAAGAAATTAGCTGCACCAACTTCTTCAATTTTCGTATGCGTATACGGATCTAAATAAATGCAATCACTAAATTCTTTCTCATGTGCTTCTGCACCTGGTAAAAGACTAGCTGCATAATTGCCCCCCACTTTAGCGGCCCCAGTTCCTCGGCCCGCCGCTCGATCATATTCAGAAACGATAAAGTTGGTTGGTGCTAAACCATTTTTAAAATACGAACCAACTGGCACACAAAAAATAGAAAAAATGTATTCTTTGGCAGGTGCTACACCAATATTATCGCCGACACCAATCATATAAGGGCGAAGATACAACGTACCGCCCGTTCCATACGGCGGTAAATAAGCAAGGTTGGCTTTCACCACTTCTTGGCATGCAGAAACAAAGGTTTCTACTGGTACTTGTGGCATCAGTAGACGCGCACAACTTTTTTGTAACCGTTTGGCATTTTCATCTGGACGAAACAAATTGACAGAACCATCTGCACATTGATACGCTTTTAATCCTTCAAAACATTGTTGGCCATAATGTAGAGCAGGCGAACCTTCACTAATCGTTAACTGATTGTTATCTGTTAGCGTGCCTTCTTCCCACTTGCCATCTCGCCAATAACTAATATAACGAAAGGGCGTTTTAATGTAAGAAAATCCTAAATTATTCCAATCAAGATTGGCTTTTTCCATTGTCGTAGCACCTCAATTATTTTGATTTTTTATCTTAATTAGTGTAATTGTACCCACCAAAAACTAGAAAAGCAAGCCTTATTCTCATTCTTAACTTTTGTTATTTTTTCTTACTTGTCCATTTCTCCCTCGCCAAAAAACCTTGATAGCCGTTTCTTCAATTGCAACGGAATATCAAGGTTTCGAAAAATTATTCAGTATACTCTTTGGTTTCTTGTAACGTACCATCTTGCTTATAGATTTTCAGCTTTGTTTGTTTATTCCGAGCAATTTCTTGAGCTCGTTCAACCGCCTCTTGTTTGTGGGTAAATGTATTGCTTGCTTTTTCAGCGCTGTCTGAAATCACCAACCATTGGTCGTCTTTATATTTAACGTTGACAGCCGCCGTTAATAATTTTCCAGCATGTTTATCCTGTTTATGCAAATCTCGTTTCGTAGGATTTGCTTCATGTTCGAAGGCCTTTTTGTCTGCTGCACTTGCCTCTTGATACCATTTCTCCGCTTGACTAATCGCAATTGGAATGGCACGATCATCAGGGTAGCCATCCGCAAGCAACGCATTGCCAATATCTATCGCTTTTTTCCGAATCAAAGGTGCTAAATTTTTCATTGATGTAGGATAATCATTCATATTCCAAGGCATCAAAATCTCCTCCTTAAATTCTGTCTATTACTAGCTTACTACAGAAAAGGAACATTTGAAAAAGAAATGATTACTTTGAATATTTCCTGAACCTTCTTGAGAGAATAAGCCTAATTTCCCGTTGGCCAAACTTCTCAATCTTTGAGTGTATGATTACTCATTTCCCTTTGAATCAGTTATGATAAAGGAAGAAATAAATAAATTTTTTTGGAGGGATTTTCATGAAAATGTCTAAAGTACTCACCACTGTTTTGACGGCAACTGCTGCTCTTGTGCTGCTTAGTGCTTGTTCATCTGATAAAAAAACAGATAGTAGTTCTAGTAGCAAAGAAACAGCTAATTCAAGTACAGAAGTAGTCTCTGGTGCTTCAATTAGTGCCAAGCCTGAAGAACTCGAAATGGCGTTAAGTGATAAAGGAAATTGGATTGTCGCAGCTACTGACAATGTCACTTTTGATAAAGAGGTAACAGTTGCTGGTACTTTCCATGATAAGGGGAAAGATTCCAACGATGTCTATCGTAAATTAGCGCTTTATTCTCAAGATGATAATAAAAAAGTAACTGCTGAATATGAAATCATGGTTCCTAAGCT
The DNA here is from genome assembly GCF_023539285.1 of Enterococcus sp. LX10. Lineage (NCBI taxonomy): Bacteria > Bacillati > Bacillota > Bacilli > Lactobacillales > Enterococcaceae > Enterococcus > Enterococcus sp. LX10. Next base: position 1,598,569 of record NZ_CP092784.1, read on the forward strand.
AATCGTTTCTTCTGAAAATTTCAACATCGTTCACGGGACTGTCAAAGGTGATATTGAGGTGAAAGCAAATGGCTTTACTTTAAATGGTACCAAAGTTAATGGCAATATTACTTTTGATAAACAAGAATACAAAGATTCTGCTGACTTAGAAAAAGATGGTGCCACTGTTACTGGTGAAGTCACCGTAGCCAATAATTAAGTTATTACCAGACAATTTTAACTAGTAAAAAACCAATGACAAATGTTCAATCAAATTTGTCATTGGTTTTAGTTTGTAAACACAGTGCCAGCATTGGTAGATAATTACAAAATGAACTCACTCTTTGCCATAAGCCTAAATAATTAAATGGTTTTACCTGTTGTAGGTGTGGAATCCTTGCTAAGCCATATAAGCCGGCTGCAAGCATACATAAAATAAACAAAAAGCCAAAAAGGTTTTTATTTTTTTGCGAACCGTATTTACTATAGATAATGGTTAAGACGCCTGATAACAACAAAAAGCCTGTATAACCGACTGCTGATCCTCCGTTATGAAGCGCGGCAGCAACTGTGCCAGCGCTTGAAGTGTCTACGCTGAAGAGCCCACTGAAAATACAATCAAATAAACCATAAGCGCCAATCATTGCCACTACTAACCAAGCACCTTTTTTCGTTTTTCTGGAAAAAATAGCATATATCCTAGGTAAACTTGCTAACATCAACATTCCCGCAATGATAGTTAACCGATTAAAGTTTTCCCTAACTGGACTATTCACATCACCTAATAAGCTAATTACTTCTGTCAATTGATTGTAACCTTGATCTTTGAATCCGACATAATAAGGTGTAAAAAAATCAAGTAAGACCCCTAAAACTAAAAAATAGCCGCCATATTTTTTTAAAAGCTGCATTTATTCACCTCAATTTTGATTTTCTATTTACTTCAAGTATAGCATATCAAAAATTCCAAATAATGAAACTTTCTTTCCCACTAAAAAACTTTTCGTCAACGCTAGACGAAAAGTTTTACTTTAGGATTCAATAGAATCTACAATCTTATCATTTTCTTTTGATTCATTTAGCCACTCCGAGACAATAATTTTAATGATTGCAGCAACAGGAACTGCTAAAAACATCCCTAAGACGCCGAAGTACGCTCCCCCAATCGTAATTGAAACAATAATTAAAATCGGATTGACATTTAGGGCATCTCCCATAATTCGAGGACCAATAATATTGCCGTCAATTTGTTGTAAAATTAATAAAACTAGTAACACCGTAATGGCTTGAGTAACACCACCTGTGAAAAGCGTAATCACACCAGCAACAATTGACGCAAAAATCGAACCAAAATAAGGAATCATATTACAAATACCTAATAAAATCCCCAAAGTCACAGCAAATTTCACATTCAAAATACTTAACAAAATCGTTGATGAAACGCCAATAATACAAGCATCAAGAAATTGGCAACTGATAAATTTATAGAAAATTTTATTCGTTGTATTTAACCAAGTTTGTGTTTGCTTGTACACTTTTTCAGACAGCAATTTGTGGGCGGCCTTTTCAACAAATGTCAAAATAGATTGCTTAAATACCAGCGCATAGATTGAGATAATCAACGTCAAAAATGCATTTAAAAAGAATGAAGAAACATTTTTAGTCAACGTTCCTAATGAAAACAACGCTTGTGTCCATTGATTTAAAAAACGTTCCGGCGACAAATCTTTAAGGACACTATTTAAATATTTTTCAATCGCGGCTGTTTTTAAAATCCCTTTATCTTCTAAACTCATCACAAACTGAACCATGTGATCATAAAAAGTGGGTAAAGAGTTTGCTAAATCTACTAAATTACTAATGAGTAGCGGAACGATATAGTTTAATGTCAAGACAAAAATAAACAAAATAATCAGGTACAAAAGGAGTACACTCAAGCCGTGTTTCGCTTTTTTAACGACTGGTAAAGGAACTCTTTCTAGTAATCCCTCGATTTTTTTCTGACTTCCACTCAATAAATAAGCAATCACGAACCCAGTAATGAATGGGGATAAGATGCCCAACAAACCCGAAACACTATGGACAAAGTGCTGATAATTCGTGATTAATAAATAGCCAACAATCAGCGCCATTACAAATAAAAAGCGGACAACCCAGTAATTCCAATCAACATTGTATTTCTTCAATCACTTCACCTCTAAATAAATTATGCCTATCATTGTAATTGTAAACGATTTGTGGCAAAAGGCAAGTTTGTCCATTCGTTCTTGATGAAATACACAAAGAAGCCTGACACTTTAAAAAATGTGTCTGTTTATTCTGCAGTATAAAAATGAGGCACTAGACCTTGCTTCTTTTCATAAAAGAAGTAGAGCGTGGGACAAAAATCACTTTGGATTTTTGCTTCACGCTCAAAAACTGATAAACGGCGGGAACAGAAGCAACACTACGCGTTGCTCCGATCTCAACAACTTCTAAGGTGTTTTCTCGACATGCGTCTCGTCACAGTACAGCCTTCAAAAGAGCTAAAGCTCTAAGAGTTGCGATGTTTCACTGTGAAGCATGAACAGATGAAATCATCGTACCTACTTGGTGAAGGTCCTTCGGAACTTACAAGGATAAAACTGTGACGAGCCTTTGGCGAGAAAACAATAAACTGAAATTGTTGAGAATCACGAAGAACGTAGTGATTCGATGATGAACAATACCTACTTCGCAGAGCTCCGATCTCATCAATCTCTAAGTGATAAATCACTAAGAATTGAAGGACTTGGTCTCCAAAAATTATAGAACAATTTCCGGAAATTCCTTCTTATTGCTGAGAAACACTATTTGCAAAGCAAATAGATGTTAAACAGTACCTACTTGGTTCTCGGAGTTAAACACTTCTGTCCCGACCTCTTCTAGATAGACTAAATTTATTTTTTCGATTCCACTGTGACCGTAAAGTTATCCATAATGAAATCTTTATCGGCACCTGTTGTAAAAATACCAAACGTAGTGTTTCCTGAAGCATCCCCAATTATTTCTGCTTCATAATGCTTGGTTTGACCATCTGCTGCTGTCGAAGTCAACTCACCGACTGGCTTAAAGTCATTGTTATTTTTCAACTCCCCATTAATGGTCCCAGCAGTAAAGACATTTTCACCATCAGTTTGATAATCAAATTGGACCGTATATTTCTTGTTCGGTTCAAATTTAATATTTTGCGGAATTGTTTGAAGCATCAATCCTGCTCCTTGTTTATGGGCTTTCAAGGACCAGTTGCCTTCTAATACATCTGAAACAAGGTTTCCATTCCAACCATATTGTGTGTAAGGTTCATTTCTTTCTGATAAATGAATCCGTGGATCTTCTACACCACCAGCTGAGCCTTTAACAAACGGATATAACCCAACTGCTTGTGTGTCTTCAAAATCTTGCTTAATAACTGTTTGTTTGTCTGGGTTCATGATATCCGTTTGACGCTCAACAATTCGTAAATCATCAAATTTTGTAACGGAATTGCCTTTATCAACCGCTAACGTCACCGAGCCTTTTTTGGCATTATCTGGGATTTCAAAATCAATTCGCATATTTTGCATATACTGCGGATTTTTCCTGCTTGTATGGTTAATATCTGCCTGAATGTAGTTTTGGGCAACCGAATTATTCACTGTCCGCGTATATTTTTTACCACCAATTTTAACAGTTACTGTGGCTTTGCGATCATGTGTTTCTGTGTTTAGATACAAACTATATTTTCCTGGTTTAGGAAGATTGATGTCTTGTTTGATTTCGGTTCTTTCTTTTTCTGAACTAAAGACATAATCACCGTTAGCATCTTTTTTAACCTCTCCATCACCTCGGAAAACTTTCCAGTTATTTTTCAAGGTATTGGCTTCATTAAATCCAGGATCTTTAAATGGTGTTCCTGTTCCAAATGTCATCGGTTCAATACTGTCAGGTTCAGCAATGACATACGGTGTATTAGCCTCGGCTTGGATGGTCACTTGGTTATTTGTAGTGGCAATTGCGCCTTTGTCAATACGCCCTTGATCTGTTAATTCATATAAATGTAAATTCGTTTTTCCTTGCATTTTCTTATCCAATGACCAAGTGCTGGTACCGCCTTTTGGATTCCAGTGATATAGTTTGTCTTGACCATTGACATTCCAAGGCAGTAGATACGCATCACCTTTTAGAACTTCTGTCTCATTTAACGTAATGCTTCTTGGCGAATTAGCATCTGCTTGAGTAACGGTCACTTTTTCAGCACCGTTCGCTAATTTAATCGTGCCATAGATTTGACCATCTTCTGCTGTTGTAGTTTCCCAGTTCGTAATTTGGTAATGTTGTAAGAACTTAGTTGGGACATTAATGGCAAAAGTTTTTTGGCGATAGGTATTAAAATTGGTTTTACCCACCCAACCTTCATAGGCTTCAAATTCAGCTCCACCTAACAAAGGGTTGTCGGAAATAATCCAAGTGTCTTTTTGGTGATTCCGAATAAAACGAACGATTGTACTGTTAAAGCCTTTCGTTGTTGTACCGCCGTAATCTTTTTCTGCAGACCAATGGTTCCAAACCGAGTCATACTCTAAAGCATTCGGAAATTCATTGGTTGTAAACCAACCGAGTGAATTAATTTCTTTACTTAGTTGACGACTTGCCCAACCTGATTCGCCTTGGTTGCCCCAAACATCAACATAAATATAATCTAGATTCGGTGCTTTTTGTTTTAATTCTTTAAAGCGCTCATAGCGACGACCACTCAATGCATCGGGTCTTTGTTTAATAAAATAAGACGGATCTAACCAATCCCAGCCACGCTTCGTTGGATCAACTAATTCCTCATTAAATCTTTTTGCTTCTGGGTAAGACTCGGTGTCATTAATATGCACACCGAAAACGGCATTTAATTTATGGCCTTCATCAATTAATTGATTCAACGCTTGTTCCCCGCCAGGTCGCTGACCAATAGCACCGTAATCTGGATGCGCAGAATCATGTCCTTCATTTTGATACCCTTTTAGTAAATTCATTTGTCCTAATCCATCTGTTAAATTGTAAATGCGTTTTGATTCGTCTAACGTTACTAAGAATGGGTTTGTCGCCTGACTAGCAAAGTTAAAAGGAATCCGTTGGTTGACTAATTCAGGGACTTTTTCCGCGCCCATTGGGTTATTCATAATTGAACGGAACCCAATTGCCGCATCTTGCCAATCCACCCGCTTGTCGTCATTGCTATCTTTTGAGAATTTAACTTTCACTTCTGGCGTTTCCCCAGTTGTGTAATCTTCCGGTGCATCAAATGGTCGATAGGTCCATGCCCCACTTGACAAGGTTGTTACAAAACCAGTCGCCGCTTCTTTTGTTTGTTTATGGATTCGATTGTTGTCACTACCATCGACAGAGCCGTCTCCATAGGCGTTCGTCCAAAAACTTGCAGCATAATTTGCTGTATTTAAGAAACCGTACATATATTTTTTCGTTTCTTCTTGACTAGTTGTAGTTAAATCTTGGATAGTATCACCATTTTTATTTCCGTTATTTGCATTTGTCCCAGTATTCATCACAACGCCAGCAAAAGTCGCCCCTTCATCTGTACTATTGACAGAAATCAAGCCTTGATTTGGAATTGAAATTGTGTGTATTTTGGTTCCTTCTTCACGAATATCTGAGAGTTTCATAGCTAATTCTTGGCCTTCTGAAACAGTCAATGTCGTTGTGAAACGCAGACCAATTTCTGGGACAGCTACGTTATAAACGGCTTGATTTGCTTCACTCTTCTGTTTTTCAGCAGTTGCTTTATATGCTTTGCCATCAATCATTACTTGGTCAATTTTCTCGTGTTGGCCATTAAAAATCACTTGATTACTCTGAGGTTCTTCGTAGCGAATAATTCGTGGAAATTGTGGATCAACCACGGCTGTTAAATCTGCAGAAGAGATTTTGTCGCCTTTTTCAGCTTCATTGTCTTTAGCAACAACAACGCTGGCTTTTGCTTTGATATTTGTATTTTCCAAAGTACCGTCGACTTCAAAAGTCCCTGGTTCTTTGTATGCATCAGGATCGATTTCATCCCAACGGACTGCTTCATTGGCTTCTTTACCAGTATTATAGGTCACTTTTACTTGTTTCGGTAATTTTGGTGCGACACCAATTTTTGTAAAAACTTTGACTGGCGCAATTTGTGTCACTTCTGGCACAATTTCTGGAATGCTATCTACGGGGCCATTTTTAAAATAGTCATAATTGACAATTTTTTTGTCGTACCACAAACGGACACCCACATGTCCGGCTTCTGTTGGAATTTTGTCTCCGTTGGACAAAACAGGTTCTCCTTCGTAAATCAACGTGGTGTTAAGCCAGATAGTAATTTTTTCACCAACATAACGTACTTTCAACAAATAATTCGTATCTTCATTTAACGTTGGCCCAGAAATCGAATCATTCCACGAATTAGGGCTTTCAACTAACCATTTGCCATTCGCGTTATAGCCTACAAAAACCCAGCTATCTTTGGTATTACCACGTATAATCACACCCGTTCGACCGCTTCCAGCAGTGTATTTAAACTTTGTTTCTACTTCACCATCAGCTAATTTAGGGGAATCTAAATTTAAAGATACGGCATTATTACCTGCTGCTGCATCTCGTGAAATCGCCAATGACTCTCCTGCTAATTCTCGATTTGTTTTACCAATCACATCTTGCCACTCACCAATTTTCCCTCCTGGAAAATCAGATTGCCACAATTTTTCTTCGGTTGCGGCAGGTTCCACCATTGATGAGCTTGTTTCAGTGCTGCTGTTTGTTGTTTCTTCTGCAGACGTACTTAATGGTACTAAAATCGTTGCGCTTGCCAATAGTGTCAATGTACTAAATCGTTTTATTTTTCCATGTTTCATCTGATAAATCAGCCCCCTAACATTTTTTGAACACGCTTTCATTATTAGCAATTAAAGGGGCGTTCCAAAAATAAATTCTTTTATTTTTGGAACGTCCATCTCTAAATCATTCTCTTAAAAACTTTGATTACTTACGACAACAAGTCAGAATTATTCATCCTCGTCATCTACTGCAACATTTAGCAGCAATTCGTTGACTTTCACAATACTTTCTGCTGATTCCTTAACATAGTCACCTTCAATCGCTAATAAACTTGCATTTACATAGCTGATAACCATCGGTAAATTCATCCCAGTATATAAGTCAAACGAAGCACCTTGCATAATTTTTTTAGATAAAATATTACAAGGTGTCCCCCCTAATAGATCAGCAAAGACAACAAAATCTTCTAACGATTCCGTAATCGCTTCAAATTTTTCTAAAAAGTCAGCTTCACCTTCTTCTGGTAATAAAGCAACAGTGGAAATTGTTTCTTGCGGTCCCATAATCATCTCCGCACTTTTTTTCAATTCCTCGCAAAAACGGCCATGACTTACTAAAACTAAATGTTCACTCATCGATTTTCTCCTGTCTTACTTATTTTGAAATAACACCTAACGCAGACAATGCGACACAGACAATTAATACGATAAAAATGGCTTTAGTAGACGTCATATTCTTTTTACCTAGCATCCAATAAACGCCACCGACAATTCCTGCAGGAAGTAGACGTGGTAAAATCATATCCAAGTTATTTTGCATGTTAAGTGTTACATCCCCAATACTTGGTGCCCATGATAGTTTGACATTAACCATTGTTGCCACTAAAGCGCCAACCATGAAGACCCCTAGTAAAGTTGCAGCATCTGTTAAGGCAGTTAAGCGGTGTTGCATAGTTGTTACCAAAGAAATTCCTTCGCGATACGCAAATTCCAATTGTTTCCAACGGAAGACCATCACGGCAATTTGAGCAACAATCCAGATAAAGATACCAGTTGGGTTACCATTAATCGCCATGTTGGCAGCTAGCGCCCCAAAAATAGTTGGAATTAAAGCTGCGAAAATTGAATCCCCAATTGCTGCAAACGGTCCCATTAAACCAGTTTTCAAACCTGAAACTGTTTGTTTTCCAGCAATGCCTTCTTTTTCTTCAATGGCCAAATCGATCCCTGTAATAATCGTATTAAAGAAGTTTGAAGTATTGAAAAATTGCGTGTGTGTTTTCATCACTTCTTTTAATTCAGGCGTATCATCCCCATAAATTTTACGCAATTGTGGCAAAATCGTATACAAGTAACCTGATCCTTGCATTCTTTCGTAGTTCCAACCTAATTGGAAAGTAAACAAGCTTCTGCGATTAATTTGTTTAAAATCTTCTTTCGTCAATTTATAATTAGATTTCGTCATCTTCAATCTCTCCTTCGTCTGAATCATTCGCTGCATGTTCTTTTTTTGCTGCTGGCCCACTCGGAATCATTTGACCATTTTTGTAGCTAATTGCGGCTAAAGCGAAACCAATTAAAGCGACTGCTAACATTGGTAGTGCGTTAAATACACCACTGAAGTCTTTCACAACGCTCGCAACAGATGTTCCTAAAAGTTGCATGTTTGTAAAGATTGTTCCTAGTAAAGCAGTTACAGTGAAACCAAGAATTAAATAAGGGAAATGTTTTTTCACTGGTAAGTAACGTAGTAAAATTGCAAAACCGACCGCTGGTAAGACCGCCCCAGCAACAGACAAGCCATCACCTAACCATTTCAAATCGCCATTTAGGACAGATACAACTTTTTGTACTAAACCACCACCAAAAGCAAGTGCTAAGAAGACTGGAATCATTCGAGAAAGAGACCAAGGTAAGGCACCCATTAAGAAGTTACGTTCAATTCCTTTGTAGTTCATATCTTCGACCATTTTATCAATCCGATGTGCAAAGTAGGTATTCGCAAAACGAGCCAAAATGTCTAATTGAATCATTAAACTAGCAACTGGTACTGCAATAGCAGCGATTGCTTGTTCAGGGTTCATTCCTAAAGACACAGAAAATGCTGTGGCAAGAATCGTACCTGAGTTAGCATCAATTTTGGAGGCACCCCCGAAAGTCCCAACTCCTAATACAGTTAATTGCATGCTTCCACCAATAATAAGTCCTGCTTTAATATCCCCCATCACTAATCCTGCAAAAAGACCTGCAAACACTGGCGCACTTAATGAAGAATAAATTTGTAATTCATCTAAAATTTGGTATCCTGCGTATAATGTTAATAATAAGATCTGCCACCATAAGATATTCATTTTTTGTTCCCTCCTATTTTGTTATCAAACTCATAAAGTCTTCCGCTTTGTCACTTGGCACCATTTGAGCAATCAGATGGACACCTTTAGCATTTAACTCTTTAAAAACCTCAATATCTTGATCGACCACATTGATTGACTTAGTAATCGACCGTGTTTCGTTTGTTTGAGACATGTTCCCAACATTGATTTCTTTAATCGGCACCCCAAGTTCTACTAGTTTTAATAAACGATCTGGTTTCCGTACCACAATTAATAAACGTTGTGAGTCGTATTTTCCTGCTAAAATATTTTGAGCAGCTTTTTCAATTGGTAACACGCTTAGTTTCACGCCAGCTGGTGTTGCTAATTTCAAACCACTTTTTTCAATGGCATTCCCTGCAACCTCATCATCAACGACCATAATTCTGGAAATATTCAATTTTGTCGCCCATAAATTTGCTACTTGTCCATGAATCAAACGTCCATCAATTCTTACGCCAATAATACTCATTGTAATCCCTCTTTCATTTCTTTATATAGTGGTTCTTTTACTAACTGAATTTCTGGTTGGTACGTTCCTTCCGTTTCAAAAATGACGATCTCATTTTGCCCTTCTTTTAATAATCCTTTGGGAATATATAAGGAAAGCGTCGGACCAACATTCCAGAAACGACCAAGATTGGTTTGGTTAACAAAAACAATTCCTTTGCCGAATTTAGAAACATCAATAAATGTATCTTTCACTTCTGCTAACTCCAGATGATACTGGTAAAAGCTTGGTTGATCCGGTTGCCATTCTCTTGAATAGTCTACCTGTTCACAGCTTGTCATAGGTAAACAATATTGTTGCCATTGCGTCATAAAATGTAAATCTGCCATGACACCCGTTCGAATCCCTTTTTTCTGAGTATCTGCAAATAATTTGTGCCCGTAATTGACACGACCCATATTTTCCATTAAAACATCGATTTGATTATTCTCTTGCGACAGTATAACGTAAATATCTTCGCCGATTTCCGTTTGATATTGCGTTGCTTGATGTATCTGATTGACAAATAATTGCAGACGATCACGACCGTCAATCACTCTTAGCTTTTCTTCTGCAGCATCTTTTTCAATGCTTGTTCGGTAAAGAAGATAGCCTGTATTTTGTCCTAATTGTTCCATGGTTTGCGGATAAACGCTGATTACTGGCTGACTAATCGTTTCTAAGGTCGCAAACAAACTCACTTTGTTGGTTAAAGGAATTGCTGTTTGCGCAAAAGAATCTTTTACTAATGGCTCAGCTTGTGGTAACGCAGGATACTCTTCGTGAAGCATTTTTTGTAACGCAAAATACTTTTCGGTTGGGTTCCCTTGTTCATCAAGTGGCGCATCATAATCATAGGAAGTGATTTGTGGTAAATCAATGGTTCCTCGTGCGGAGCAGCCATTCATAAACCCAAAATTGGTGCCGCCATGAAACATATATAAGTTGATACTGCCTAATGCTAATGCTTCTCTAACTGATTCAGCCAATTCTTGCGGATCTCGTTTAATAATTGGCTCTTTCCAACGGTTAAACCAGCCATCCCAAAATTCCATACACATTAGCGGCCATTTTTTACCATGTTCTTCAAAAAAGGCTTGCATCATACCGAAATTTTCTTTGGCTTTTGAGCCAAAATTTCCGGTTACTAAAATATCATCTTCAATCATGCTACCTGCCCGCAATGTTGCGCGCCATGGCCCGTCAGAAGTAAAAAATGGTGCTGTCACGCCACGTGCAATCATCAAATCGCGAATCGCCCGTAAATACGCTTTTTCTTCGCCAAATGAACCATATTCGTTTTCGATTTGAATCATTAAAATATTGCCACCGTTAGCAAGTTGATGCGGAACAATTTTTTCCATTAAAACATCATAATATTCCGCGACATGCTTCAGATAGGTTGGATTATTCGAACGCATTCGTCCTGGTTCATTTAATAGCCAGGCTGGAAAACCGCCAAACTCCCATTCTGCACAAATATAAGGAGACGGCCGCACAATCGCATATAGTCCAAGTTCTTGTGCTAATTTTAAAAAGCGCTCCAAATCTAATATTCCCTCAAAATGAAATGTTCCTTTTTGCGGTTCATGTAAATTCCATGGCACATATGTCTCAACTGTATTGAAGCCTAAAGCTTTCAAGTTATAAAGTGAATGATGCCAATCTGAGGGATCTACACGAAAATAATGAATGGCGCCTGATAAAATTTTAAATGGTTGATCATTTAAAAGAAACTCCTCTTTAATTTCAAATCTGTCCACATTGCCACCCTTTCTAGTAAACGCTTTCAATTCCTGGATAATTGCTAAATAAAGAAAGCTCTTTATTTAGCAATTTCGACTACTTGGATGTTCATAAGATGTTTGTTCACGTTCTCTACGTCTACATGCCCAGTCATTCTTTCTTGGGCATTAGCCATTCCAGCCGCCATGCCCCATTTTAGCAGTTCGGCAGCTGGGGCATCCTTGGCTAGTCCATATGCAAGACCAGCAATGGTTGCATCTCCTGAACCAACAGGATTTTTAGCTTGAATCGTTGGAATTTTTACACGATAGAACTGATCGTGATGTTTGGCAATTGCACCATCTTTTCCTAAAGATACGACAATCCATTCAATTCCAGCAAACATTGGTTTTGTTAAAGCTGTTTGTACAGCTGCTAATGGATTTTCTGAAAAATCTTGCTCTAGCAATCCTTCTAGTTCCTCTAAATTAGGTTTAATTAAATACGGTTTCCATGGTCCTTGAAGAACTTGCCTTAAACTATCACCAGAAGTATCTAGTAGCACTTTAACCTCTTGTGCGTGAGCTTTTTGAACTAATTCTTGATAAAAATTTGATGGTAATCCTTTCGCTAAACTGCCAGAAATTGTGACAATTTCTGCTTGCTTAATTAATTGATCGAAATTTTCAAGGAAGTTACTGATTTCTTCTGGTGAAACAGTCGGTCCAGCTTCTAAAATTTCAGTTTGATTCCCTTCGTGCAAAATCGCAATCGAATCACGCGTTTCTTCTTTGATTGACGTAAATGCTTGGGGGATGTTTGCTTTCTTTAACTCGTTTGCAATAAACGCCCCATGAAAACCACCAAGAACGCCGGTAGCGATAACATCTCCACCTAAATCATGAATGACACGAGTGACATTTAATCCTTTGCCACCAGGGGTTTTGGTCACCTGACTGGTCCGATTAACGGTATCAAGCTTTAGATGATCTAATAGGTAGGAGATATCAATTGACGGATTCATTGTTACTGTTACTATCACAGCTATGCCTCCCAATTACCCTTCGTTTACTTGAACTTTTGCATGCCAAGAGCTGGCGGTTGCCGCGATGACTTCATTTAAACTTTCAATGTTTTCTCGGCCTTCTGTTTTTAACCAATCACAAGCCGCAGTTTCTCCTGCTTCAACGAAAGGTTTCACGCCATTTTTCCACGTAGCACGGCCACATAAAACACCATTAAATGTTGAACCAGCTTCTTTAGCGAAACGTAGTGTTTCTTGGAATAGTTCTGTTGAGACACCGGCACTTAAAAAGATAAATGGTAAATCAGTGGCTTGACTTTGTTCTAAGAAATAATTCGCCGCTTCCTCTTTTGTATACGCTGTTTCAGCTGGCGCAAAACCTTCTACAAAATTCATATTAACTGGAACTTCCACTTTCAATACATCTACTTTATATTGGGGTTTAGAAAATTCTTTCATCATTTCATTCACTTTATGCGGTTTAACTTTTGCATATTCTAACGAAGTTGCATCTGCTATTTGTGCATCGTAAGAAACTAATTCTAAGTAAAATGGTAGGTCTTCTTCTGCACATTCACTCCCTAAGCGTTCAATAAATACATGTTTTTGATGATTGATTTCTGGATCCTCATCCACATCATAGTAGAGTAAAAATTTAATCGCATCTGCGCCTTCTTCTTTCAAGCGTAAAACAGACCAATCTGCTAGTAAATCAGGCAATCGTCCCGGAGTTGTTGCATCATAGCCCGTTTTTTCATAAGCGAGTAACAATCCAGCCTCGGTATCGCGTGCTTTTGCAGCAGGCAATCCATATTCTGGATCCAATAAAATAGCGGACGCATAAGGTGTCAATTCTTTCGAGACTAATTCTTTAAACGTTTCAATTTGTGCATCAGTTGGCTCTACATCTAGCGCTTTGATCATTTTTTTCAAGGCACCTCGTTGATCAATGGCTAATGCGCTAATGATTCCTTCTTGGGTTGACAAACGATCCATTGCCGCTTTTTTTCCAGCTGTTAACGTAAGCATAGTTCCTCCTCCAAATGTTGTATTATTTATAGTCATAAATCGTTACGCCTTTAACCACACGATTCACTGTACCTGTCGGTGAAGGGGTATCCGGTTTATTTCCAACTTTAATAGATGTTAAAAGTGCGACTGTTTGGGCTACCATAATATCTGCTAATGCTAAATAGCCATCAGGTAATAGAGCAGTTTCTGCGGAATATTCAATAGTTGAACCTGAGAAATTACGTTTGCCGGGTTGAGCAATCGCAAAAACACCCGCCGCAATTTCGTCACCGTGAACTTCTTCTAAGATATCCAAGTCATAATCTCTTGTGTATGGTGTATTATTAACAAAACCAAACATTATTGTTTTTTCATTAATAAATGATTTTGGTCCATGACGGAAGCCCATAGAAGAGTCAAAAATTGTGGCAACTTTGCCGGCTGTTAGTTCTAAGATTTTTAATTGCGCTTCTCTTGTCAAACCAGCTAAACTTCCAGAACCAACATAAACAATTCGTTCAAAATCAAGGTTAACAATTTCATTTAATTCTTCTTCACGGGATAGCACTTCTTCACCTAATTTAATTAGAGCGGTTACATAATCTTGTTTTTGCTCAAAGGCTGTTTGATCAAAGAGTAGTAATGTACCCAAGGTCATGCAAGAAAAGCTACCAGTCATCGCAAAACCACCATCATTGGAACGTGCTGGCATTAAGAATAAAAAGCTGTTTTCTTCTTTTTGGCTTATTTGTGCCAGTTGTCCTTCTTCGGCACAAGTAATCGCTAAATGATGAATTGTTTCAACCACTTGATTAGCTACTTCAACTGCCGCTAAACTTTCAGGACTATTTCCACTTCTTGCAAACGAAACTAGCAATGTTGGTTCGTCTTTAATCAGATAATCTTCTGGTTTGGCCACAATATCCGTTGTTCCAATACTTTCGAATGAAAAGGCTTGTGTGTCGCTGTGTGCTCGGAGATAAGGTACAACCGTATCACCGACATATTGCGAAGTCCCTGCTCCTGTAAAAATTACTCTTGTGCGTTTTCCTTGCGCTTTGGCTTGGACTTCTTTTAAAAAGTTTTCCAAAGCTGTTTGATTTTCATGATAAAGTGTCACGGTTTCTTGCCAAAGCTCAGGTTGCTGACGAATTTCACGTGTTGTGATTTCCGCTCCTAGTTGTTCTAGTTCTTCTTTTTCTGCTGTAAACATACTTAACTCTCCTAACTATTCCGAATATGGCGTATCTGATAATGAAATTGATCTGCTCGCGCCACACTCAACGTAAATTCAATAATTTCATTTTTCATGTTATATGTCTGGCGTGCTAAATGAAGGACTGGCGCTCCTTCTGGAATCATCAATAATTTGGCATCTTCTTTTGACGCAATACTAGCGTATAATTCTTCATCAGCTAAACGAATGGTTTGCTTAAAATCTTCCGAAAATAGATCATATAATGGCTTGCTACGTAGTAATTGATCCGTAAGTGATAAGAAAAATTTCACAGGCAAGTATGTGTCTTCAACCATTAATGGCTCGTTATCAGCAATCCGCAACCGACTTAATTTAAAAACTGCCTCTCCTAACGACAGATTCAAATGCTGACAAATAAATTTATCCGCTTCTATTTTTTCGAAAGATAATATACGGGTATGTGGTTTTCGACCCAGCCCTTTCATTTGTTCTGTAAAACTATATGCGCCAGCTAAATCAGCGGCCTCTTTTTTTATATCTGAAACAAATGTTCCTTTGCCATGACGACGATAGATGGAACCTCTATTTTCTAGTTCTTGTAGCGCTAACCGGACCGTCGTCCGACTCACTCCATATTGTGCAGTCAATTCACGTTCAGAGGGCAACTTGTCATGAGGAATCATGCATGTTTCGATTCGTTCCTGCAGCAAATCGACAAGTTGATGATACAAAGCTTTGTTTTTAAAGGCATTTTCCATAACTTTCTCCTTTACCTTAACTGGTTATAACCAC
The DNA here is from genome assembly GCF_023539285.1 of Enterococcus sp. LX10. Taxonomy (NCBI): domain Bacteria; kingdom Bacillati; phylum Bacillota; class Bacilli; order Lactobacillales; family Enterococcaceae; genus Enterococcus; species Enterococcus sp. LX10. The sequence continues at coordinate 1,613,975 of NZ_CP092784.1, forward strand.
AAACCAATAGTACGGTGGTTTTTTTTATTTTGTCAATAAAAAGTATTAATAAATATCTTCATACCGCTATAACCTTGAAATGATAACGTTTACATTTTTTTATTTTTCTTTATTGTAATATTTTTTTACTAAATAAATCATTTTTTTATAAAAAACCATCCTTAAATATGATACCAGTTAATAAAAAAAGATCCTCTAAAAGAGAATCTTTTTTTGCTCATTTTTCATATACAGATAGATATTCTTTATTTTTTTAACTTCGGTGTACCATACATTTTAGGTGTAACAGGCTTTAAGTTAGGAGCTTTCCCTTCAATTTTTGGTTCTTTTAACCATTGATATTCTCCTTCTCCATCTAATGCTTTACCACTAGCCCATGAGCCTTGACTGCTTGCATCTCCTTCAGAAAAGTTATAGAAATCATAGGCAATATCCAAACGTTCTTCTTCTCTAGGAAAAGTGCTTGGAACTAAGATAGAGCCCTCTTTTGTTTCCAGTTCCTTCACTGCGCTTGCCCATAAATTTTGATGATAGCTATCTCTAGCTAAAAGGACAGAAAGTAAATCTTTCACTCCACGGTCATCAATCATTTCGTAAATTCGAGCAACTTGTAAGCGTCCTTGTGATTCTGCATTTAAATTAGCACGAAAATCAGCTAACATATTTCCACTAGCAATAATGTACCCACCACTCCAAGGATTTCCAACACTATCTACGGGACGTGGCCCTAAACCAGCAACAATCGCATGCTGGGGATTCATCCCAGAAATAATTGCCCCAATTGTTGGATCTTTTTTCATTGCTTCTTCTTGATCTTCCACTGGTGCTCCTTCAAGTAGACGAGCGACCATTGTCGCAAGCATTTCAACGTGGCCCAACTCTTCAGTAGCGATATCCATTAACATATCTTTATACTTTTCTTCTCCGCGACAACTCCATCCTTGGAATAAATACTGCATTGCTACACTCATTTCACCGTACTGTCCACCAATTAATTCTTGAAGATACTTTGCAATTAACGGATTTGGTTTGTCTGGTTTCGCCTCAAACTGTAATTCTTTTTGGTGTCTAAACATGATTCATCCTCCTATATAATAAATTTTAATGCCTCTTTATTTTGAATAATCTTTTTTGTAAAGATGATAACCAAAGGCTACTGAGATAATGAGCGCACCTAGGACGACTAATAAAAACCCTAAACCAGAACTTTTACCTGGTAGGCCGCCAGTATTCATACCCCAAACACCAGCAATCATCGCTGGAATTGAAATAATTAAGGCCGCTGAATCAAGATATTTCATTAAATGATTTAATTGGTTATCCATCATGCCGCTAAAAAGATTGCCAATACTTTCTAAAAGGTCTCTATAAATCGAAATCATTTTTTCGGTTTGTCGTTGTCTTAATTGAACGTCGTAAAGTAGTTTTTTATCGGATAATCGTTGAACAAACTGGGAAGATTGCCAGAGTAATTCTAACGTGCTTTTTTGATCTCTTAACGTATGATCAATGTAAACAATTTCTCTTTCTAAATCGGCTTGTTTGTACAATTCTTCATTTTCTGTAGTCATACGTGCTTTTTTATCTAGACGATCGATCCGTTGTTTCTTTTCCTTTAACTCTTCTACATAATGTGAGTAGATATCTAAAATCGCATACGTTATTAGTTTTTCAAACGTATCTATTTTGCAATCATATTTTTCTAATAAACGATCAAAAAAATGATTGTTCTCGTTAGTGCATGTAATTAAAAGGTTTTCTGAAGAAATAAAGGAAATAGGTGCTAAACGTTCCTCAATGTTCTCGCCCTCTTTCAAAAGGTTCATAAGCACTAGCGAAATCGGTTGTTTCAACGTCGTTCCCGAAAGAGCTTCAAACCGAGAAACTTCTTCTGGATACGACGTACCCACAAAAATATCTTTAGGAAAATTATACTCTTTAATTATTCTTTCAATTACCTGGGTTTCACTAGTGTCAATCACTAACCAATTAAAATCTTTTTCTTCTGTCTCCCTCACTTGTTCCCCACCAATAAAGTAGTACTTGGGCATTATAAATCTCTCCTTCTAAAAAATATTTCGAGTAAACGCACAATGCCTAGCGCAAATTAGTCTTCTTTACGTCTCCACTTTTCTGTAGTAATTAATTGAGGTGTACCTCTATTATTCTAAATAACAAGGGTTATCAAACATGTTCAACAGCTTTACTATTTTTGGCATAAGAAAGATATTTACTAAATGTTTTTGCACAACGAAAGGCAGTCCTGTTCGCATATTGATCATAATAACGCTTGGTATACCACTGAAATTCTTTCGTCCAAGGTTTGACATGGCCAGTAAAGTGGATAATGGATGGTGCTCTTCTCGTTTCTTCATATTGTCTTTCTCCATAAATAGTCGGATGTTTTTTCGCTTTTGACAGAATATAACCTTGGGCATTCCACTTAGGATGTAACAAGGTCCAACGGTCGTGTAAAACCGCATTCAATGCATCTTGATCATGGAAACGTAATTTATCGGGATTTTGTTCAATAAATCTTAAAACTTTAGTAGTTACATCTAAATCCAACCATTTTTTTACATCGATTAGCAACAAGCCTGAGTTAAAATAACACATAGATTCTGCAGGAATCGCCATTTTTTCCAAACGTTGATGGAATCCTGCATCTTCCACAGCAGCGATGATATTTTCACCTAAATCTACTGTCCATAATTTTGCGACATCATCTAATGCAATCATGTCACAATCCATATATAAAAGTCGGTCGATCTGGCTTCCTCTAAATAACTCTGGAATAGCAATCCTATAGTAGGCTGTTTTGGGTATTCGCTCACTGGTTACAACATTTTTGAAAAAATGTGGGTTAATTTTTAAAAATGTTAACTCTGCATTGAGTTGGGTATGTTTAATCGTAAAGTACAATAGTTGCTTGCTTTCAAAATTGATATTGTCATCAATCACATAAAAATGAACAGCTGCCGCTGAAGGACTATTTTCTAAAATTGAAACAAACATAGCAGCAAGATGCGGTACAAAGTTGGTATTGCAACAGGAGACGATTGCTAGTTCTTTTCTATTTTCCATTTCTTGCACCTACTTTCTTTAACTTGTTTAGATAAAGAGCTGTATAAGGATGATTTTCTAACGTATTCCAGGGTTTATCGTGACCAGTAAAATGAATAATCGCTGGCTCTTGATTTCCCGCTGCATATAATTTTTGGTAAGCCTCATTAGGCGCTTCATGACGATTAAAAACTAAAGACGTCTGCATATTCCATCTTGGTTCTAAAGCTAGCCAATCTTCATAAAGAACGGCGTTTAAAGCATCTTGATCATGATAAACTATGCGGTCCCCATTTTCTTCTAGATACTGAATTGTTTTTTGGGTGATTGCTTTCTCGTTCCATCGGTCAATATCAATCATCATGACTCCTGAATTAAAATAATAATCGGATGAATGGATGCCCAAACGTTTCAAGGCATATGCTTGACCAGGATCAATAACTGCGCCAATCGTTTGGTTCACTAATGGCGTATCATACAATTGGGCAATATCATCTAAAACAAGCGTATCTGCATCTAAATAAAGAACCTTTTTATAGCTATATTTTTGTAAAAGTGACGGTAAAGAAATGCGTAAGTAAGCGGTCGTTGTAATATGGTCACTCACTAAAAAATTTTGATAGACTTCTTTGTCTGCTGTTAGAAATTCAACAGTCGCACTTTGTGAATTACTACTAACCGTTTCTCGGAGTGCTTTTTTGCTAGATAGCGACAGCCCATCATCAATCACATAAAAATGAACAGGTCTCTCCCCATGACAATTTTCTAAAACAGTTGTCATCATTACATTCAAATAAGGAGCATAATTTTCGTTTGAAGCTGTCACAATTGGCACAATCTTCTGAGTTTTTCTCATCAAAACCACTCTCCTCTTTCATCTTTTTATAGCTAAGTTCATAACCAGAATAGGACCGAAAAAATATTTATGCAAATCATACGCTTTAACAAACATAATTAAATTATAAAAAAAATATATTTTATTGCTATTAAAAAATATTTATGAGGAAACAAAAATAAATAATAGACCTCAAATTTAGGGATATATTAAGCAAAACAAAACCTACTTAATACTGCCACTACTATTTTTTTACTTCGGATAAAAGTATTGCTTCTAGATTTTCTTATTTGTTTTAATATTAAAAAAAATATTACCAATAAAAAACTGACTACTCAGTTAAGTAGTCAGTTTTTTGTTTAATAATCTTTAAAAATATTCTCATTTTCAAGGCTTAACTTCTGATAACCGCCATCTAACATTTCCTGAATACCGTCCTGGTACAACCTTTAAAGGATCAGCTTTAAAACGAAAATAGAGATCATAATCATTTAAACTTTTAGTTACATCCTTACCTTCTACTTCTTGCTTTAGAATTAACTGTTCATCTTTGGTTAATTGAAAAAGTAATGTTTGAGTATTCTTTTCAAAAAAACAAAGAGAGACCTCTTGTCCCCAGCTTTCTAGTTGTTCAACGATAGTTGCTAGTTGTCCGCTTAATTCCCAAGAGTAACTACTTGTATTTGTAATTGTCAACGAATCATTCTCTGGTAAATTTTCTATTTTCATATAGAAATAACCATCTTCACGCTTCGTTTGAACTAATTCGTTGATTGTCAAAGTGTTTCCAACAAAAGCAGTAGGAACTGTTGTTAATTCTATAATTCCTTTGAAATCAATGGCTTGAATTTTGGTTTCTGATTGATTTCCTTCAGCATCTACTGTATACATACCTACGTAATACATTTTTTCAGGTTGAAGCTGTGAAGTTTCGTATTCAATAGTTGTTTCAAAATTCTCCGTTAAATTTTCTCTCGAAAGATGTGCTTTTTCAATAAAAGTAGTCGTAGCTAATTCTTCTTCTGAAACAATAGGACTCATAAATAGTTTAGTGGACGTAGAATTTTCATCTTCAATTTGAACAGGAAGGTAGGCCTTACGTTTTTGTCTTACAATTTGAGGAGACTGAGCTGCCTCCGTTGCAGAAGAATGACCAGTTGTAATTGTCGGCATCCATTTCCCTGTTAGCTTGTAATAATGGGCAGCTGGATCCCCGGTAGTCACTGGTTTAGAAAAAGTATTCCCGGAAAAAGTACTAGAAACAGGAACAGTTAAATCCAGCAGGCTATTTATTTGAACGAGCTTATTTTTCACTTTGAAATAAAGACCATACAACGTGCCTCTTTCAAGTGCCGGTAATGTAATGACTATTTTGTCTTTTTCTCTTGTAAAAGGGAGTGCTTGTCCTCCCGTTGGTTGAGCGCCTGTCCCAATTTCTTGAGCACTCCCGAAGTAAACCTTATTCTCTAGCACTTCAAAGTTATCAGGGAGTGTCATTTGGATCCTCGTCCCGGCTTGTAAACGAAGTAAATCACTTGTTTGTAAATAATCAATCGCTGTCATATACGTGATTTCTTGACTTCTGTCGACAGAATGAACTTCGTTTTGAGGAATCCCAGTGTCTGCTAGCAATTGGTTATCCGCTGATTGTGCAACACCCGTACGTAATTGCAAATCTACCAGCCCTTCCACATTTGTAAATGAAATAGCTTTTGCTTGTGCATAGCCCCCGTTTGCTCCAGTAAATCCAAAATAAACACGTTTATTTTCATTTAAGCCTAAGTTATTTTTAAACTCCGTATCCACAGGAATCGTAATATTTAAGGCATAATCAGGAACAGAATAGGTAAATGTTCCCGCTTCTCGTTTAAATTCCACGATAAATTTATGCCACTTACTATCAGATAAATCTGTCACTCCTTTTTCATTTCGGTGATGAAGGACTTTGTCAATCTTAAAAATACCATCTTTTGTATAGGAAGTTTCTGCCCCCGGATAAGCCCAGGCAATATGATGACCTTTGGAACTTGTATCACGATCCATCATGCCATCGTTTGCAATAAGGTTACTATTATTGTTATAGAAGGTGTCAAATTCAATCGCCAAACTGTTAGGAATTGCCCCCTTACTTAGTGGTGTAGAATCTCCTGTGTTTGCCCATACTCCAATCGTTGGACCAGCTTCTTCGGCTATTGCTGTCGTACCATTACTTTGCATAACAAATGTTAATCCATCACTATCATTTGTTACATTTTCAATATAAAAAGCCATCTCAATTTTAAAATCATTTGTAAAACTCACTGGGTTATTAAACCAAACTGCCCCACTAGAACTCGGTGTTGTATCATTAATCTGAACATAGCGGTGATTTTCAGATCCACTTGGACTTCCCGCTTTTCCTACCGTCGAAATCATCGTTTGATCAATTGGCAATGTCTCAAACGCTGGTTCAATGATTGCTGCTAACCCTTCACCGGGAAAGAAAAATAGGCCACCAAAGAAAAGTAGTAAATAGGAAAGTAAAAAAAACAAGCCGCCTAATTTGCTGGGCTTCATTCTTGATTCACCCTCTTTTTATTTTTTAATTGGTAATATTTCCAAAGTAAGCCCAGAATTGCTAGTAAAAACACAATCAGCATTCCAACTAAAATTGAAAATATAATAGATTCATCTTTCTGTTTGGTGAAAAAGACTGTTTTTTGATTAATTGCTTTCGCTTGAGCAGCAGAAACAGTAAACGAGTCATCGAACACCCAGTTGCCTTTTGAGGAATGAATTGCGATATGAACATTATATGTTCCAGATTTTAAGGTTTCTTCCTTTAACTCTGTTAAAATTGGAATCAAGGAGTTAGGAGCAATTTGATAGTTGTCTGCTTTTTTCGTACCAATTATTTTTTTATTTGTTTTATCATAGACAGTTGTCTCAACGTTTACCTTACCAAATGCGGTAGGCTGGTTGTTTATCAAGGTACTTTTGATAACTACAGTATCATTTTTTATGACTGGCTCAGTTTTGTCAAAAAGTAAATTAGGCTCAGGCAGTGAACCCAAATCGGTGCGTAACCTGACACCGATTTGGGTTAGATATTTTGCCTGAATCATTGAATGCATTGCTTTTTCTTGGTTTGGGGAAGTAATTGTTTCAAAAGCAAAAGCACCTAGCACTTCACCAGTAATTTTTTGTCGTTGACTGTCTAACTGAAACGAAACTTTTTTACTTTCAGAAGGCTTCAGACTTATTATTTGTTGTTTTGGTTCAACAAATTGAGTAAATGACTGCCCCTGATACATTTCTGCAGTTTCACGGCTTTGATAAGCAATTATACCCGTAGATGTTGTATAACTGTTTAAAGCACTCGCTTTTACTTGCAATGTTTGTTCAGATGTATTTGTAACTAGAAGAGTCAACGTTTGTTTATTTTCCTGAAGATATAAATCAAAATATGTAGCTTCTGATACTTGATTTTCAGGATACTCGGGTGTCACAGTAAAAGCGGTCGTTTCCGCCTCTACAGACAGTACTTTACTATTTATGCTAAAAAATATGCTACATAATGTGAAAAAAAATAACAAAAAAGTAGTGTTACTTTTAACCGTCATGCTCTCTCCTCCTAACAGCCAAAATTTCAACTCTGTTGTTGAGCCATTTAACTTACAGACAAATTACTAAATTTTTTTGTCCAGTTTGCTTTATTCAGGGGTATAAGCGTTTGTTAACACCCAAGTAACCGTCCCACTGTAGCGGCCACTATTAATATTTTGTTTTGGAAAAGTTAACGTCGTGTTTGATAAATCAAATTCATTCGCTGCCAATCCAGTTGTTCCGTTTGCACTAGCGACAAGTGTTGGCTCAGTCGTGCCAGCATCAATTGTTGTCGTAGCAGTAACTGTCGCATCACCTTTTGCCCGTGTGGTTGCTAAATTCAATTTCGCAGATTGTAATTTTACGTTATTTTCATTTTTAATATCTGATAGTTTTAACGACAACATCCAGCCGGATTCGTTTGGCCCTCGATAATCAGATACTTTCGTTATCTCTGGTGTTCCAGTCAATGTTTGATCAGATTCCGCAACATCTTGAATCGTTAGCTCTCCAAAATTAAAGTTAGAAACTGCATCTAAATTTAAGATTCCTGGTTGAATTGTCAAAGATGCTTCACTTGTCAATTCAGCTGTTGGGTTCGCTTCAGCGGCATACGAATTGATTGCTCCATCTCCCAAAGTCACTCCCAGTACTGCTATTGTTGATAAAATACTTTTTTTCATCCTATCCCATCCTTTTTAAAATTTTCAAAAAATGACCTTAACCATCTAAAAGATAATTAGCCTGAATTGGAGCATAACACAAGATGTTTTTCCTTTTAAAAAAAGATGTACTATAAGTCATTTTCATTAGAGAAAGACCTTTCTATGATGGTATAATAGGGAAACAGAAAGAAACTTTCAGAGACCAAGGAGGAAAACTGGCGTGTATGGTCAAACAATCAGAAAAATTCGAAAAGACAAAGGGTTAACTCAAAAAGATGTTTGCCAAGGAGTTGTGACACTGAGCTATTACAGCCGAATTGAACGAAACATTAGTACCCCTACCATCGATATATTTATGGAGATCATAAAAAATTTGAATGTTCGATTAGAAGAATTTATGTATATTCACAATGACTATCAGAAAGCTTTAAAAGATCAGACTTGGTTTGAGATTACCGAACTTTATCATGCAGGAAATATGAAAAGTCTCGAGGACTATAAAACAGCGATTTTAACTGGAAAACTGCCACACGAAGAAGAAATTACGATTCAATTAATTAACCTGTTTATTTATCGTTTGGGTGGCAATGTCGTCGCCGAAAATATAGCTAATATTGTTCAAAACTTGATGAACTTAGAAAATTGGACTAGTAGGGAAGTCACGATGTTCATTACGATTATGGACGAAATTCCTATCGAAACCTTGTTAATTATTGTCAATCGATTGCTCAAAAAAAGAAATCTTTATTCTGCTTCTGATGGCTACAATTCTCCATATAGCAAAATACTCATCAATACCATCCTTCTCTGTGTAAACAACAAGTATCTCAACGAAGGGCTAAGTTATTTGAAACAGTTTCGAGCAATGTTAGAAATTCGAGATTTATACGGAAAAACAATGGCTTTATTCTTAGAAGGATTGCTTTGCTATGCCAAAGGAGCACAACTTGCGGGTACAAAAAAAGTTAATGAGGCCTTTCAAATTTTTCATTTATTAGAGATGGATAATTTTTCTCGCAAATACCAGCAATACTTTGAGTATATTAAAACTATCTATTAATAGGTTCATTTTTGTGACTTTTACAGTATTTACCATTGTCTCTAAAAAAACTATTATAAAAGCGAAGGACAAAAATCTAAAATGATTTTTGTCCTTCACTTCATACAAGATCCTTTTTCCCTTACAAAAGTTATCCTTCTTAAATGATCTATGGCGTAGTCGGATAATTTTGGACTGTCGTTTGATTGCCATTTTGACTAAACAAGCTAGTTGATTGTGCATTTTTTTGTTTTTCTACTTCTAAGACTTTGTTTTTTTCAAAAGCCACATCATAGTTGTAGTCCTTTGGTTGCACTTCTTGGAATCCTTGTGGTTTATAAAAACGTAAAAGGTTTTCCTGATTTAATTTGTCAGATAAACTTAACGATTTTTTCACCCAATCGTTATCTTTCGTGACTTCCGCTTTTAAATCTGCTGGAACTTGGTCTAATTTTTTTCCTTGATTATTGTAGATTTCCCCACCTAGATAAGAAAATTGAGGCGTTACAAAATCGCCATTTCTAAAAGGAACCACTTGTTTATATTGAGGAGATAAAAGGTCCGTGCCAAAATGGATATAATTTTTATCATCGACACCTAAAAGATGGTACAGTGTCGGTAAAACGTCAATTTCCCCACCATATTCGTGCATGATTTTCCCTTGCGTATAGCCTGGCATGTAAAACATCAAAGGTACTCTTTGCAATTGCGCATTGTCATAGTTTGTCCACGTTTTTGGATCGCGGTTGAAGGCTTTACATAAGTCCTTGTTGTTCGCATCTGAAATACCGAAGTGGTCACCATAAATAACAAAAATAGAATGATTGTATAAACTTGTTGTTTGCAAGTAATGGAAAAATTGTTCTAGCGATTGATCCAAATAGTGCGCTGTTCGAACATAATCATCCACAATCGAATTGCCTGTGTTCAATTTAGGAAACGGGAAGTTTTGGTCATCCGTATAATAAGGGGTATGATTGGTCACAGTTAAAAACTTCGCATAGAATGGCTGCTGTAAATGCTCAAGCTCACTAGCTGATTCACGCAACAATTGTTTATCTAAAATACCGTAACCTAGCATTTTGTCATCTTTTGAAAAATATGATCGATCAAAAAAGTATTGATATCCTAAGTTTTTATACACATGGTCTCGATTCCAAAAACTCCCCACATTTCCATGGAAAACAGCGGTTGTATAGCCTTTTTGTCCTAAAACTGCGGGAGCCGCTTCGAAAGTATTGTCTGATCCTAATTGTGTAAAAAGAGAGCCTTGCGGGAGCCCGAATGTTCCTGTTTCTAACATGTTCTCCGCATCACTCGTTTTTCCTTGCCCTACTTCATGAAAGAAATTATCAAAACTGATTGTCGCTTTGTTTTGATAGAGCTGATTTAAAAACGGTGTAACCTCTTGACCTTGGACTTTCATATTAATCAAAAATTGTTGAAAACTTTCTAAATGAATCACAAATACATTTTTTCCTTTGGCAATCCCGGCATACTGCGGATTAAGCGGTAAATTATTTTGCTTGGTAAATTTCATGATTTCAGGTAATTCGTTTGAACTAGCTTCTGCTCTTACCTCATTTGACATGGCTGTTTTGACACCATCGATGGCTGTGAATGCATCCAAGCCAAGATATTTTACAATATAATTACGGTCAAAAATTCTTTGAAGCAATTGAGGACGATCGGTTTCGCTTAAAAATAAGTTAACCGAAAAGAGCAAGACACTTAAACAACTAATTGAGATCGCCAATCTTCTGTTGATAGGTTTAGTCATGAAGACTTGATGATTCCGTCGCTGTTTAAAAGAGTAAAATACCAAAACGAGCAGCACTAAAGTATCTAGCCAATAAAAGACATCGTGGACTCTCATTAAAGCAAGTAAATCACCAGAAATCCCTTCTGAAACTTTTGAAAAGCCAAAAACAGATTGGATGGTAATAAAGTCAGTGAATTCACGATAAAAAATAATATTCAAATATAAAATTAATGTATTTAAAACATTTAAAAGAGTTAAGCTAAGCATAAATGTTTTATGCTTTTTAAAATACAAACTAAAGCCAAATAATAACAGCGTAGTAGCAACTGGATTGAACCACAAAATTTCTCGTTGGAGACTGCCCTTAACGCCCAATGAGAAATCTAGGTAATACGCCAGAATCGTTTTTGCCCAAAAGAGTAAAACAAAAAATAAAAAGAGTCCTAATCGGTTATTTATTTTTTTCATCTAAGTTTTTCTTCCTTTCCCTTCAAAAAAATCTTGATTTGTTAAAAATAAAACCTAACTCTGCGCAATGACTTTTTCGCTAGCGGAGAATTGGATAAATAACTTAAAAAGATAATCGCAATGGCGCAACATCCAAATAAAAGCCATACGTTTGTAAAAGGTGTTCGAGTAAGGGAACTAGTAATAGGCTTTGTAATTAAAAGACTTGGTAGCGCCACCCCTAAAGAATTGCCAATTTGCTTACATGTCACCGCAATGGCTGCTGCCGTTCCTGACTGAGAAAATGGCATTCCTTCAATCGCTGTAATGGTAATCGGTGAATTTAACATCCCAAACCCAATGCCTAAAAAGATATAAATAACAAATAAAATAATCATAGGCGTTGTTTTAGTTACAAATAATTGTAAAAAGCTAACAGCCAACATTGAAATACCACAAAGCATAATAGGACGTTTCGTCCCTATTCTCCCTACCATTTCGCCGGCTCTCGGGGCAACAAGAAAACTAACAAAAGCCAAAGGAATGGTTGATAAGCCAGCTTCCAACGGGCTGAAGCCTCTCATTTCTTGCAAATATAGCGTGTTTAAAAATAAATAACCGTTATATATGATAAAGCCAAAAATAGCTAAAAAAGAAGCCGATGTAAAGGGAATAGATAAAAAGAAGCGCGGATTGATTAACGGATTGTCAATGTTATATTCATAAATAAAGAAAATAACAATGGCTAAGCAGCCGATTATCCCAGTACTTAAAATATCTGGCGCGAAAAGCCCTTTTCTAGGTAGTCCGATAATGGAATAGATAGAACTAAATAGAAAAAGAATCATCAATGCTTGACCAACAAAATCATTTTTCACCGTCTTCTCTACTTTTGACTCAGGTACAAACTTTTGTGTAAGGATGATTGCCGCAGCAATGATCGGTACATTGACAAAAAAGACATACCTCCAGCTAAAATAAGAAACAATCAGTCCGCCAATAATCGGGCCCATTCCTAAGGAAATCCCTGTAACAGAGCCCCACAAGCCAATTGCTTTCGCTCGTTCTAACTTTTCGGTAAATACCTGTGTAATAATAGACATTGCTACCGGATTTAACATAGAACCACCAATCCCTTGCAACATGCGAAACGCAATCAATTGCCCTGGGGTTTGCGAAATCCCACATAGGAAAGACGCTAAACCAAAACAGGCTAAGCCCAATTGAAGGACTCGTTTACGGCCAATTCGGTCTGCTGTAGACCCAGATAACAATAATAAGGATGCTACCATTAAAGTGTACCCATCTGTTACCCACTGTAATGTAGACAGATTCGTGTGAAAATCACTTTGAATGGATGGTAACGCCACATTGACAACCGTAACATCCATGGTCACTACAAACAAACTCATGCAACAAGTATACAAAATAACTTTTTTTCTATCGATCATAAAAACAGTCCTTTCTAGCAACTACATAAAACAGGAAAAGCAACAATGACACTTAAACTTCTAACGACATGGTTATCGCAAGTACTCACGTATCAACAGTTCTTTATATTCCTTGCCATTTAGTTATTTTATACTTAAAAAAGTAAATCTTTAGATAGCCAAACTATACACCAGAACCCCTTTAAATTGAACCGTAATAGATACGATTTATCGATTCTTAAGTTATTAAATAATTGAACATTCCGTTCAGAAATATCGAACAGTCCCATAATTGAGCATTTCTTTTAAACAATGAACAACAAAAATAGCCTTATCCGCAGCAGAAGTAAATCTAAGCGAATAATGCTATTTTTGTTAACTATTCCAAAGTAATTTTAATGGCTAAGTCTCTAGCAACTTTTGTAAAGTTGCCTTGATTTGACTAGGTTGGACAAAAACCGAACTGGAAACATTTCGGTATAAATAAAATTTTTGTTTTCGTTCAATCGGTAAAAAGAAGAGTTTAGAATCAATTTCCTGCAGTTGTTCTTTCCGAAGAGAGATCACCGCATAAACTCCTTTACTTTTTTCAATGAGACGAGTAAGCATCAACGTATCGTAGCAACAAACAAGCGGACTTGTTAATTGCAACATTTCTAGCACACTCTTGGTAGCTTCTAAATGATCTAAGTGATGAGGCAAAAATAGAAATGGATAGTTGGTCAAACAGATGAAGCCTTCTTCCTCAATTTCTTGTTTAATTTCTCTTGAAACACAAAGATACATTTTTAGTTCAATTAATTGTTCTTTCTTTAAAACTGGACTATTCACATCTGCAGAAGTAATCACAAAATCCAACTCATGATTCTCCAATTTATTCAATAACTCAAACGATGAACCATGGTAACATTCCCAAAAACGATTCAGTTGATCCTCATTTTCTGTCACTTTATACATCAAGGACGTATTTCCAAAACCTAAACGCATCACTGGATTCTCAATTATTTCATGCAGATTAAGTTTCATTTTCTTGGCCTCGTTTAAAATGATATATACAGATTGGACGATTTTATCACCATAGGAATTTAACGTCAAAGAATTCCCGTTACGGTCAAAAAGTAAATGGCCCAATTCACTTTCCAAATCTTTTAATGACGCACTTAAGGTTGATTTACTAACATGGAGTTCAGAGGCTGCTTTGGAAATACTATTATATTTTGCAATGGTATAAAAATATTCTAATTTTTCAATAGTCATCTTTTGTCATCCCTTTTATTCAAATTCATTTGCCCACGCAACCTGTTCAAAACACGCCTCACTCTTTATCAATAGCGTAGTTATTTTTGCTCTAATAAGCTATGTCCATCTTGTTATTTTTTTATAACTAATAGTAGATGAATATGAAAGTGCCTTTGGTAAAACTTTTTTTCGGAAATAGTACGAGCATTCGCAGTAAATTCAGCTTATCAAAAAAGGCGTCTAGCTTTTTCTATTTTACGCAAATTTACTTAAGAAATTCCATTTCAATTCTTTTCTAAAAAAGGTAAGATGGACACAACAAATGTTTCAGTTTCCATGCCCATTTACTTTAAGGTTCAGCGTTATCTACTAAGTATGAAGAATGTCAAAGAAAGGTTAGGTACTCCCAATGAAAATCAACTATTTAGGTACGGGTGCAGCAGAACGGATTCCAGGAATTTTTTGTAATTGTAAATTATGTAAGTACGCTCGAGAGAAAAAAGGACGAGAAATTCGTACACAAACTCAATTAATTATTGATGATGTCCTGCTGATTGATTTTCCAGGGGATTCTTATTTACACTTGTTGCAGTATGACTTGTGTTTTGCAGAATTTGACTCTTTACTAATCTCTCATTGGCATTCCGATCATTTTTACGGCGAGGATTTGGCTTATCGAATGTCTGGTTATGCATTAGATGTTCCCAATCGTTTAACTGTTTATGGAAATGAAGCAGTTAAGACGTTTTATCAGCGCGCCTTTGATTTAGAAGGTCGTCAAGACAATACCCGATTACATTATCAGGTTATTCAGCCCTACAAGTGTTTTACTATTGCGAACTATACGATTTATCCCCTTCCTGCACAACATGGAAATTTCAGTGAAGATTGTTTTATTTTCGTTATAGACGATGGTAAAGATGCTTTTTTATCCACCCATGATACAGGTTACTTTACGTCAGAAATGTTTGAATATCTTGAAAAGAGCCACTTACTTCTTAGTATTGTTTCTTTAGATTGTACTAGTCAAACAAACGAAACTGGCAATAGTCATATGAATTGGGAAGAAAATTTAAAATTAATTGCAGAATTAAAAGAAAGAAAACTCGTCACAGATAAAACGATTTACGTTGCCAACCATTTTTCTCACAATGGCGGCTTGTCTTATGCGGAGATGGCGGCTTTATCTCAAAAGCATGAAATCATTACGAGTTATGATGGTTTAGAAATACTAACTTAATCGGATTATTTGCCTTCTTTTCAGCACTATTATATGCTTTTAACCGATAATTACAAGGTGCTTTTATCGTAACTTACACTATCTTAAAAAACAAAAATACTCGAGATTTCCCGTGATTCTGGAAATTCCGAGTATTTTTATGGTTCTTTACGCTGCTGGCACAGCGGATAAACGTTTATTTTCTTCTTCATTCACTCGATTGACAATAAAGTTATAATTCACTTCATTTAGTCTTTGACCATGGTTTCCTGTTTGCTTAATGCCACCATTGGAATGAACACCAACTACTTCAAACTGATCATTATAGATTGGTGAACCAGATTGACCACCTGTTGTATCGATATCATAAAATAGTAATGGATTTTCTAAGTCTGTAAAGTTAGATGTAAACAAATCATTTTCATGAGACCATTGTGTGTGGTTTTTCTCACCTGGATAGCCTGATATTGTGACATGGGTATCTGAAGATTCAAACTTTTTCAAAACAAATGGCGTTAAAATTTCTCCCAACTCTGGGCCATCTGGACGATCGTTTTGTTTGCCGACAGTCACGACCGCAATATCCGCATTCGGGGAAAAAGTTACATCAATCACTTTGAATTTGCCAAATGGTGTCGCACTGCCATCTCGACCTGGATAAAACCAAGCATCATCTTTGGCATTCGGATTTAATACTTTGGCATTCTTAAAACTTTCAGCCACATGATTATTGGTGACAATTGTATTAGTTCCAACAACAAAGCCTGTTCCTAAAGAAATATAGCCTGGTTTACTGGCAGGGGAAATGATTCTTCCGATTGACGCAAAAGGCGCTTCGGTTGTATCTGCCACTTCTTGTCTTCTGTCTTCAGGGTCCAGTAACGATCTTTTTTGTCGTGAATGACTTTCGGCAGGAACGATATACTCTTCTGCATTTGCAGAGAGGCTAAAACCGGCTATCAAAGTTACTAAAATCAGAAACAAAAAACCAGCACTAATTTTTCGTATGGAGAACTTTTTCATAAGATTATGCCACTCCTTATCCATTTTTATTTAATTGGGGAATTTTTTTCATTCATTGACCAGAACAGATTCACTTGGTTGGTTTACTTGAATATCCTCTTTAGCTCCGATTCCAGCAGAGTTAAAGGCTGCTGACACCACTGAAGCTGCTTCATCGCCATATTGAACTTTTGCAGCAGCAAGCATCGCATCACGAGCATCACTGAATTGTGCTTTAGGTGTTAAGTAATTTACTAACGAGCTGTAGAAAATAGTCTGTGCTTTTTCAATGCCTAAGTTCTGGATAATGGTGTAACCAATCCGATTAATAATTCCACTATTATAATGAACACCGCCTTGATCATAATAAGGCGTTCCTTTATACCGTGCTCGATCGTCGTATTGAGCCATGGTTTCTGGTTGTCCGTGTTTACTTGGCGTTTGTAAATTTCGAATACCTGTTTTTCGGTCAACACTCTGAGTATCCGCACCAATTTCTGGATTAGATGCACCCGAAATAATATAACCCATCAAATCAGAATAAGATTCATTCAACGCACCTGATTGTCCTAAATATTCTAAACCGGCAGTATGTTCCGTCACACCATGTGTCATTTCATGACCAACTACATCTAAAGAGGAAGCATACGTTTTTCCTGTCGGTGTACTTGTTTCACCATAACGCATTGCTTTTCCATCCCAAAAAGCATTGTCATAAGCATCTGGATGTTGTTCATCAACAACTGACAAGATGGGCATCCCTCGATCATCAATACTGTGTCGTTGGAAATGATCTTCATAATATGTTTTCACAAATTTTCCATGCGTATAGGCGTCAACAGCATTCTGATTTAATGTCGCTAGTGATGGTGCTTGAATAATAGAATAATTATTTTTGCCATCAACTACTGCATGGTAAACCCCTGTGTTATCCGTTCCGTGTAAAGCAATTCCCGTATTGTTTTTTTCAACTGGCACATTAAACGCTACTTGAAAAGAGTTTTTTAACGTTACTTCACTACCGACATGTTCCGTTAAATCTTGTTTTTCCATAATTGTTCCATCTGTAGCATTTACTTTATAAACCAATGATATGGGGTCACCAGTTGGCGAAGAAGTTACTCTGACTTTATAAAATAATTGCCCTTCATTATTTACACGTTTGTCAATAGCTAAAAAGACAAGATCTTTATTTTCCGGATTATCAGAAGCAATAATTTTTTTAACTCCTTCTTCACCGATTGCATCAACCGATTGAATTTTCACTACTTGATCAACTGGATTTCCTGTAACACTTGTTACTGCACCGTTTTTATCTAAATGAATAATCACATTATCTGAATCAACAGTAACGCCTTCCGTTTGCTTTTCTAACTTAAGATGCTTCATCCCCCACGCATCTTCTTTTCGATCTACAACCGTATATTGTTCAGCAGCTGCCTCAGAAATTGCCTCCTTTTCCAACTTCGATAAAACTGTTGAAACTTCACTTTCTGAATAAACTTGTTCTTCTGCTGCTACAAAAAGTGAAGAAAATAGACATGAACTTCCAACAAAGATGCCTGTACCTAAAATGTATAAAATTTTATTTCCCTTCATCAAACGATTAACTCCTTCCCCAGTTTCCTTTTATTTCTTTTCCCAACAAAAGTATTGCTTTATCTTCCCTAATCTTTCCCGTTAAACGACCGCCCCTTTCCCTGCGTGAATATTTTGTTGCTATTTTCATTATAGATAACTACCTAACCGGCACTATCTAAATTCCTTAATTAGCCGACATTTTTCCCTGTATTGCCCCTCATATCTCAATACCATAGCAAAAAAGTTGTTAACAAATTCATTCGTTAACAACTTTTTTACTATTATGATTTTTTTCAATAATTAAATGTTGAGTGACCGCTCCTTCATTGAAGGACGTTTGCAAATCAAATTGATCTGAAAAATCAACAATTTCTTTTACATATAACAATCCCCAACCGTGCTCTTCAGGGTTACTTTTAGAGCTAAATTTGGTTTTCTTCATAACCCTAAAATCAAATTCGGCTTGGACACTATTTGTTATCACAAACTCTTGTGTTTCATTTTTATTGAAAATTGAGATAGCGAACATTTTCAATTCTGATTTTGCACTGTTTTCAATCGCGTTATCTAACAGAATAGCCAACAAACGAATCACAACCACTAAGTCGATTGATGTATCAAGAATAAATACTTCTGGCACATCAACAATCACTTTTAGTTTTGCTTGCTTTGCGGTATGAATTTTCATACTTATGAGTGCCTTAAGTTCCATATTTTTCAAACGATTTAACTTCATAAGTTCAAATTCTTCATTATCAATAATTTTTTTGGTTGGTGCAATCGTTTCTTCATAAATTCTTTTGATTTCCAGAATATCTTCGTATGAAATAGCAATTTGTAAACTATACAATAAATTTTTATAATCATGACGAAACATCGCTAGCTCTTCGTTAATGGATTCTATTTTTTCAGTATAAATCGTTAAATTATTCAATAATTGAGTGTTGATACGTTGTTCTTCCAAATAAGCTTCAATGACTAAGCCAATCAGAATTAAAAATAAACCTACACTTATTAATAACTCCAATTTAGAACTATTTACCGTGACAAATCCTCGCATAAAGTCAGGTGAAATCTCTGGCGAAATCAAAAACACAAAAAGTAACAACAGAATCAACAATAAAAGTAAACAACCAAAAAAAATTCGGCTATTTTCTAACACACGATTTAATCTTAAAAAAACACTATTGGGAATTTTTAAAGCAATCCAGATATTTATAAGCAACAGAAGAACATTTGAGGCAATCCATAATAATTTATTTTGATAAATCTGTTGAAAAAAAACACTTAAAATCGTTTGCTCCGTGTAATTGATAAACGAAACCATAAGCAATGTAAAAACGGATAAAAATATCGCTTTAAAAATTGAGAACCTCTTTTTGTGAATGAGTAAAAATCCTGTAAAAACAACGACTGTCAGCGCATAAATCAACCAAGAGTAGCCCAACATTAATGCCGCAAACGAACAAAGATTAATGACAATAAGCAATGAAAGTAACGGTATTTTACATTCAATCTTGATCAATGTTACTCGTAAAAAGACAAAAACGATAAAGCTAGATGCCAGCAAAACGTTAGTAGCTAATAACGACAAAATCATTTTTCAATATTCTTTTTAGGTTTTTCAGTTTGTCCCATCCATTGTCCAAATATATTGGGCGAATTTTGATTTAATCTAGGCTTAGTTCCCACACCATCACTGACTTTTGCAACTCTTTTTTCAATAACATTTTTAATTATTTTTTTACCAAATTTCATAAAAACACTTCCTTCAATTAAATTTTTTGTTACAGGGAGTATCATCAGACCTTGGATGACGAGACCGTAGAGTATTACTGAAGCAATCTTTTCTTTGACAAACAGACTACATAAAATAAGTAAACACACCCTTATAAGGCTTTGCTTTTTGAGCACGTTTAAATCAGATGGCTGAACAGGTTCAATTGCTGTTCCTTGTGGCGCATACCAATAAAATAATACGACTAAGAGGCACATCAATAGAATTTTATAAATAAACGGTAAGCTCACAGAAGAATTTTTCAATACAAATGGTATGGCAACATAGATAACAATGCTTTCTAGACGACAGAGCCATTTGGTTTTTGCATGCCAGCCACCTGCGACAGGCCGTAAAAAAATCAGTACGACGTATACAATAAAGGTTTCGCTTAACGTCCCAAATAAAACTGATAAAATCAGAATCATCAGAAAATTAAATAAGCCAGAAAAATAAACGGTTAGATAATACTTTGTCCATTGTGTTTTTCCTGATTGATCTTCCTGATCCATATCCATAATATTTTTTAGAATCCAATCGATTAGCATATCGCCCTCCTCTTCAAGTATTGCACTAAATTATAACGAATATAGCGACTAATAGATAGATAATTCCTTAATTAGTCATTATCCCTCCCTAAGTAAGAAACAGCGCCTTAACCTGAGTATAATATCTTCTTGAGACTGGTACTTCCGTTCCGTCTCTCATAGTTAAAAGATGCGTTTTATAATTTAATTTTGACGCATATTTTTTATTAATGATGATTGATTGATGGACTCTAATCAAATCTGGATGCAGTTGTTCAATTTTTGATAACGTTCCATAAAATTCTCTTTTAAAATTTTTACCAACCATTGACACACGATGATCGTATTCCGTTTGAAAGAAATAAATATCATTAATATCCATTTTTATAGAAGACGCTTTTAAGTTAATGATAATATATTCACTTTTTGTCTTTATATTTTCTTTTTGTTGAATATATGCATCGACACATGTTTCGACCTCTTTTTGGAAATCTAGAAAATCCACGTTCTTTTGAATAAATTGAAGAGCTGAAACCATATATTTGTAGGAAGTTAAAACTAATTCTGTGTGAGTAGAAATAAATACAATCAGACTTTCACTGTCTGTTTTTCTGATTTCTTTGGCAACCTCAAATCCTGCCTGGATATGATTGTTCATTTGAATATCTAGGAAAAAGATATTTAGTTGGGCGTCCTGGTGTGCCACTTGTAATAATTCATCTGAACGTGAAAATAAATGGATTGTTTCATTATAAATATTTCTTGAATGTAGGATATTTGTTACCAATGCTTCTAACGCTTTTGCTTGAATAATTTGGTCTTCTAATATATAAATAGCCATTTGTTCACTCATCCCTTTCTCAAGAAGATATAAAATTACACAACAAAAGACAAATGATTATAATGTTCAATCAATTTATACACCAATAAAAGAGATAAAAAATTGATTGTCTGTTAGTATATTCACATAAATTTAGTATAGCGATTTCAGTAGTTTCCTGCAAACAAAAACATAAAATAACAAAGCATCAAGAAAGAGTACTTTGGACTATTCATCTTTTACTAACGAATCATGAGGACTATTGTCTCTTCGTTGATGAAAAACAAAGAATCAACCGCCAAACTGTTCTTGTCATTTTATACATGACAAAATCAATTCATTGGTCGATTCTGGTTACTTTAATTTGTTAGTTCACACATGGATCATTGTGCTAATTTTTTACTTAAACATCCACACTTCTTCCTGTTGAATGAGTCGATTAAGCGCCAATGTAGGTCACGCCACTACTATAAGCAATTACATTAGGTAAGACACGATACGAAATCGTTTGATCATTGATGACATTGCTTTCAGAAATAATGATTCCATCAGAAGTGACCGCTTCAACAAAAGCAACATGTCCATATTGATTATCTGCGCCAGCAACTCCTGGTTGGAAACTAATCGCACGACCAGCTTTAGGCAATGAACTAACTTGATAGCCTAATGCACGTCCTTTTCTTCCCCAGTCACTGCCATTTCCCATAAATTCATCCATAGAAGTGCCCAACTGTTTGAAACGATTATAGACATACCACGTACATTGGCCCACGGGATAGCTACCACTCCGATTATAATTGATCCCATCATAGACTGGAAAATGCATTTGTTGCTGTTCCGCTTCCGACAGCTCATTTTTAGATTGGATAATCAAACCGTCCACTGTTTTTGGTAAATCAAATTGCGTTAAGTTATAAACCGCAATTAACGAATTTAATTTATTATCGTATTGCTTGTCTGTTGCATATTTACCTGTTAAAAAACGTGTTGCTTGAAGGTAGTTTTTGGCTTCCGAACGCCACGCTGGTTTATAAAAATCTTGATTTCCGTCAATCCCTTGTCGGAATAATTGAACATAATCTTGCAGTGAGTCATTATAGCCACCGTAATCGCGAAACCCAGCGGAAATTGTATAAAGTTGGCCCCTCTGATCAGCCTCTTTTGTTGAAAAGCTAACACTATTTCCTTGGAACGAACCTTTCACGCCAAAGAGATTATAATAAGGTTCTTTGGCTAGTTGACTTTCGCCAGAGCCACTTTCTAAAATAGCCTGAGCTATCATCACTGATGCAAAAACATCGTATTTTTCACCAAGTTCTCTGGCTGTCTCACCAATTTTTTTAATAAACGCTGTGGTTTGTTCTGACTTCTGCATTTCAAATGACGCACCATATGTTGCTAAAACTTCTTTGCCATACTCCGTTAATGTGAACTCCTTAAAAGGATTAGTCACTACCAAGCGTATTTCCTCTTTTGAGTCTGGTTGTTGTTTGGCAGTATAGATATTCTCTAACTGACCAATTACTTCTGGTTTCTCTTTAGAATCCGCTTCCGCTGCGGCAATTAAATATTTTCCTTGGCCAAGATAAACACCATTTTGAAGCGTTTTTCCTTCAGCTGTTTGCCAAAAAATCAGATCACCAGGTTCTGCCTCCTCTATAGAACGAGCTTTACCAAATGTCATTTGTTCTTGTGGCGTACTGCCAATGTCTATTTTAAATAATTGTTGGTAAATTTTTTGGGCAAGGAAACTACTGGTCAATGCTTGCTCCGTCAAATTAAATTCTTTTTTTGTTTTCCCAACGTGTCTTAATGCTTCAGCCACCACAACTGCCCGTTTCTTTTCGCCAAAAGACGACAACAGTGGAAGTTCGTAGCCTTTTAAATTTGAAGAAGCTATTTCATCTACTTTGAGGGACGGATTTAACGATACAGCCTGATTTTCTTCAACAACGTTATTGGTGGCTTCAGGAACTTGAATAGGTTCTTCAGGTTCTTGCTTGGTCACAGGAACTTGTGGTGGTTGCGATTGTTCAACAGGCTGCGTGATTTCTGATGATACCGTTGGCTCTGTAGGTTCTTTTTTTGTTTCAGAACTAGTATTTGTGGTTGTCGTTTCTGTCGTTGACTGACTCGTTGATTCGGTAGTCGTATCGGTAGAACTACTTGATTCAGATGACGAACTACTAGTGGACGTTGTCGATGTAGCAACAGTTGTTTCGGTTGTATCGGTTACTTTTTCTTCCGAAGTAATTGTCGTCGCTGAGGACAGAGCTATTTGTAGCGAGCTACTTGGTAATTCTGCAGCCAACGTAACAACTGGAGCGACTTCCAAACTTAGAAGAACGAGAATACTTGTTAAAACAAGTAGTTGATTCTTGATTTTCTTTCTTTTCATTCGTAAAAATCCTCTCCTATTACTTACTTGCGCATTTGCACACTGTTTTTGTACAAATGCGCCTTGTAAATTAATGATACGCTAATTTTGGTCTTTTTTATTTTTGAAGAATAATTTTCCTAAACCAATACTTACTATCAATAGAAAACCACTGATTGACCAGATTGGCGAAACAACTTCATTTGCTTTTGGCAAAGTACCAGAAGTGGTGGTTTTCGTTGTCGTTCCACCTGCTGCTGTGCCCTTTCCTGGACTGGTTACGCTACCAGTCCCGCTAACCGTGCCATGATTTCCATTGTTGCCTGTAGAGTTGCTACTGATTGGCTCTTCTGCCATTGCTTCAATGGCTTGTGATAAAATACTTAAACATTTATCCACAGCTTCTTGCGTCGCATTTGGGTCCTCAACAAGTGCTTTTGCTTGTTTAATTGCTTCAGCTAAAGCTTCTTGCGATGCTTTTGTAAATTGTTTTCCTGCTTTAGGTTTCAATGTTTCTGCTTTTTGAAGCAGTTCTCTCAACTTTGTTTTATCCGCTTGAAGGACTTGTTCCTCTAAACTATCCAAAGCAGTTTTTACATTTTTTTCAGCAGTATCAATTTGTTCTTGCCGAGCATTTTTATCAGCTAAAATCCCTTCCGCTTGGTCAATTGCTTCAGTTAAGCGCGCTTTAGACTCGCTGGTAAATTCTTTTCCGGCAGATGGTTTGATTGCTTTTGCTTTGGCTATCATTGCCTCTAAGGCTTTTTTATCTGTAACTAACGCTTCTTCTTGTAACCCATCGATGGCACTGGTTAATTCAGCAACCGCTTCATCAATCATTTTTTGATTAGCTGCTGGGTTTTCCAATGTGTTTTTAGCTGCTAAAAGCGCTTTTTGTAAATCTTGTAACGAGGAGGCAGTAAATTGGTGCCCTTCACTTGGAGTGACTTGCTGCGCTCGTTTGACAACTTCTTGTAATTGGTCTTTATTTACAAGTGGTACTTCTTTTAATTGAGCCATTGCAGTTTCCAATGCGTTTAGAGCCGCTGAGACTTCTTCTTTTGTCGCCGTTTCTTTCGCTACGATTGCTTCAGCTGCTTGAATTGCTTCTTGCAATTGTTTTTCTGTTTCTTTTGTAAATTGGTATCCTTCTTCCGGCTTTCTTCCTCGGGCTTGAGCGATTTTCTCTTTTAAGGTTTCCTTATCAACGGCGACGGGTTGTTCTTTTAATTGTGCAATTGCTTCACGCAATGTTTTAGTCGCTTGGTCTATTTCTTCTTGGGTAACTTTTTCTTGAGCAAATACTTTTTGAGCTGCTGCTAATGACTCTTCGAGAACTTTTTTAGTTTCTTCGGTGAATTCTTGCCCATCACTTGGTTTCTTTGTTAGCCCCTCTTGAATTGCTTTTTCTAAATCAGCTTTATTCGCTACATCAGGCATTTTTTCCAACTGTTCTACAGCCTTTTCTAGATTTTCCACAGCAGCAGAAACGTCTGTCTGTGTGGCTTGCTCATTGGCTAGAACAGCTACTGCCTCATCTAAGATTGGTTTAAAGATTGCCCAAGTTTCAGGTGTATATTCTTTTTCGACACGTGCTTGATTTAGCGTAATTAGCGCTTGTAATAACTCTTTATCTACTAGCTCTGTTGGCTTCACTGTTACAGAAAAATCTGAAAGTGTGGCTTGTTGGAATCCTTGGCCCACTAATAAGCCTTGACTCATATCAAATTGTAATGACTGCTCAACAGTTGTCGCACGTTTTACGCGAGTTGTTTCTTTTACTTTAACTTTAAAGGTAACTAAGTCCATTGAACCATTTAACAATTGTTTATTTCCTTGATTACTAAGAACTAAATATAGATTCTCCACATCATTTGAATGTTTCCGATATTTAGAATAATTTTCCATTTGTTTTGTATTATTCGTGGTTGCAGGCTGACCGACAAGTTCAAATTTGCTAGAATCAAAGGACATTTTTGTGCTTAACGCATTAATGTTTTTTAAGTCTTGACCTTTAAGTGTAAAGGTTAATGTATCGCCAGGAAGATAGGTAGCCTTGCCATTTTCATTAACCACAGCAAGAGATAAACCGCCCGCAATTTCTTCGACATCAGGTATTTCAATCCCACCATCTAATTGTCGTAAAACATAACTGATATCATAAGCATCAATTACCCCATTTTTATTTAAATCGCCTTTTTCAACATAGCCATTAAAATCACTGTCCACCGATTCTAAGCCTGTATAGTTTCGATAACTCATTGCATCATTTTCATCAATCGTTCTATCGTTAGTAATGTCTCCATGTAAGATTCCTTCTGTTCCTGGTTGTTTGTAAAAGAGCATCTCACGACCAGAGCCAAAATTACCCACCGATTTTAATACCTTCATTTCAACAAAACGATACGCTTGGTCCTTCGTTTCAATGGTTTTTGTCAAAGCATCTTGCTTCCAGTTAATAGGTTCTGAAAACTCTGTCCAATTAGCTCCATCTTTCGACGTCCGATACTGGAGCTGCAAAATATTTCCGTTGCCGGCATTGTCTCTTGGCAAGTATTCAATTTTATCCATTTGATACTCCGCACCAAGATCAAATTTTAAAGTCAAGAAATTCCCATCACTTGGATTAGCGATGCCGGTTGACCAGTTCGTATGCCAACCTGTACTTAAATCTTTATCCGTTAATTTCTTCAATTCTGCGCCTGGTTGTTCTGGTAAATTACTTGTTGCTTTGACTTGATTAATTGTTTCTTTATAGGGATCATCTTGTGTTTTCCCTTTAATCGGTTCACTCCATTCAGAGACCCCATTTTTTCCAACAGCTCGAACTCGAAAAGTATGTTCGCTTAGGAAGGAAAATCCATCAAATGTTGCTGTATTCGTTTGAATATTTCCGAAAACAGTCCCGTCACGCTCTACTTCATAGCTTGTTGCCTCAGTTACTTGATCCCATTGAAGAGTCAAAGAAGATGGCGTTGTTTTTTCTTCATTGATTGCGACATTTGCCGGAATAGTTAACTGGTCATCGACCGTTGTATTTCCTCCATCAACCGTTCCTTTATTAATGAAACCTTTGACAGTTATTTGAACATCTTTGGCGGTCACAGATTGTTTCGCTAGTTTTACTGATAACGCTGATTGGTTCAGTTTTTCTCCTGAAGCTTCAGAAAGATACTGATTCACTTGGAATTCTTTATCAAAATAATATAGATTTGTGCCAGCTAAAAATTCTTCTTTATTAGCTGCTTCTTTCAAGGTTACTTCTGTTCCCCCCACCATTGCTGTTACACTTTCGGGTGCTTCTGAAGCTAGCAAATCAAGCGTGGTGCTTCGTTCATCAACAAAGCCTTTGTAACTTCCTTTTGTCGGTTCGATAGTAACGGTCAGATCCCCTTTTTCGTTTGATTTAGGGCCTTGACTATTTATTTTAGTCGTAGCTGATTGCCCAGCTTCATAACTAGTTGAAATTCCGTCATCTTCATACATATTAAAAGAAGTGGCGCCATTTGGATAAATCAAGAAAGATCGTTGATCCCGTTGGATTTCCTTTGGATTGTTGTTTGGATTCGTCATTGGGATAATACTGCCATCTTTGACGAAAACGGGCACCTTCCAGAGCGGTGTTTTTACTCCATTTAAGACACGGCCACCTTGATATTTTTCGCCTGTAAATAAGTCAACCCAGACTTGTTTTTCATCTGGTAAATAGATTCCATCACGGATTGAATTTCCTGCCTCATCTTGATTGCCATTATAAATTGGGGCAACGAGTAAATTGGGTCCCCACATATATTGGTATTGAGAATCTTTTGTATATGCTGTTCCTTCATTAGGAAATTCTAAAGCCATAGCCCGTACCATTGGTAGTCCATCAACTGATTCCTTGGCAATACTGTAGTTATAAGGCATCATCATTGATTTTAATTTTAGATACGCTCGGTTCAAATCTGTGGCTTCTTGATCAAAAGCAAATGGCGTTTTCGGATTGGAGCCCCAGCCGTCCATATTTAGCTGTACTGGTGTAAAAGTTTTCCATTGGAAATCACGTATGTTGACCTCTTTATTTTTTCCACCAAAAATTCCATCCATATCTGAACCAACATTTGGTTGGCCAGACAATGAAGTCCCGATATATGTTGGGATATGGAAGCGAATATATTCCCATTGACCACCCGTTTGATCGCCTGTCCAAATACCAGCGTGCCGTTGGGTTCCGGCCCAACCATCTAATGAAACAATCATCGGACGAACTGCGCCGTCTGTTTCTTTTACAAAAACATTTGCAGCATCTTCTACACCATTTAAGCCAAAGGAATACCCATACCCGACCCACGCCACGTCAGTTTTGAGGGCTTTAACACCAGCGACACTAACTTCTTTCGCAATATCCCGTTCTCCTTTTTTAGGATTTTTAGGATCCGCTGGATGGAGATTAGATTGGGTCCACAGCCCCACTTCAACACCATTGGCTTGAGCATACTCTGTAAATTCTTTTAAGTTTTGTACATCGCCGTCCAATGAATCTGTTTGGCCATAGCCAGCACCGTAGCCGTCATTTGGCAAGAACCACCCTAACGGCATATCGTTTTTCTTATATCGATCAATAACTGCGCGTGCAGAAAATTGATAATTCTCTTTTTCTCCATTTAAAGATTCTAGCTTGCCATTTAAGTTTCCTAGATCGCCTGGTTGGTATTCTTTGTAAAAATTACCATCTTCAAACTTAACTGCTCCCGCGGTTCCTTCTGCTACTTTCACCCAATAGTCCCGATTATACGCGTTTAAATGTGCTTCATAGAACCCGTATTCTGGCATCAAAGCTGGTTTCCCGGTTAATTCATAGTAATCTTTTAAAATACCTGCTGAGGAATCATTAAAGAAATAAAAAGCATCAAAATCTGTTCCTTCGTGCGTTGTTGTGGTTGTTTGTGGATCATGACTTCCAAAATCATAGTTGCCAGGTTTCCATGTATTTCGAACAACGCCATACCCTGCAGTTGACCAATAAAATGGGTTAGGCGATGCTACTCCGCCATCTACCCAATTGTTCGTATTGACAATCTGGATAGCTGTTCCTTTGTGCGTAAATCGACCATTTTGAGTTCCTCCGCCAAAATAATTTTCTTGACTACTTTGTTTTAACGTTTGTGTAGCTTTATCATTTTTAAAGAATAGCGGAGCGGTTTCTTCTAAAATGACTTGATTCTTTTTCTTGTCTAGAACCTTCATTAAAGCGCTTTCTTTTTCGAATATAATTTTTAAACCATTATTTTCTAGAGTAAATTGGTTTCCTGAATCTGTGACGTTCGTTTGCTCAAAGGCTTGTGTGCCATAGTCGGCCATTGTTTTAGCCGTAATTTTCGCAACATGCTTTGGATCATTTGGCGTTGGATATTCTTCAAATTTACCAGTTGGATCTAGATGATAGCGAAAAAGATGGTCGTTTAAAATACTAATTTGTGCTTTTTTTCCAGAAGCATACGTAATGACAAAGTTTTTCTCCGCTTTTTCAATCGACACAATTGCTCCGACTGACGTTGCTGAATCAGCTACGTCTTCTTTTGCTGTTTGCTCTTGCGCATCAACCACTTGAGAATCCATCGTAACAAACGAATGGAACGCCAATACAGACGAACTCACTAATAAAAATGTCAACCAGTGCTTTTTACCGTAAATTTTTTTACCCTGATACTCTTTGTTCATTTTTTCCTCCTTAAAATTGCTCCCCATAGAATAGTTCCGACACAATTACTCGCAAAATCCAAAACCCAACAAAGTTTTATCCAGATGAAAAGTCATAACGATTTTCTTAGTTTACTGAGACTGTTAGAAAGTCAGTTTCAGTAACCCCTTCATAAACACATCCTTTCAATAAATTATTAAATGAAAACAATCTATTTTCATCTTATATAAAAATTTTAGTACAGAATCACAATTTCCCGATGAATGCGTTTTCATTTATTGACTACCAATTTTTCACTTTTTTAATAACATAATTATCGTATGATGGTTTTTTTGTGTTTGTCAACGGTTAATTATAGCAGCCACCATTAACAAGTATTAACCCTTGATAAACCTGTTAATTCACTTATAATGATGATTTTATTGCGAAAATATTTACATCAGAAAAAGAAAGACTTTTTCAAAAATCTAATACCTGTTACTCAACTTTAGTCTATTTAAAAATAATCAACACCCTCCTGCTCAGCAAGAGGGTGTTTAATAATTGTTTTTAGTGATTGATTTGACTTGCTGGTGTGAAAAGCAAACTAATGATGATGCCAACTATCAGTACCGCTAGCAATATAAAAATTAACTTTCCAAACCGGTGATAGGGATTGATCGAAAGCCCAATTCCATAAACTTTTGGAACCCACAAAGGAGGTGTTGGATTATCTTTTTGATCTTTATAGGCTATCTTTAAAATCTGCCACGCAAAATACAACAATGGTAAAACCATAATTACCCCAACTATACCTAGCCATTTTGCTAATGAGTCACTAGTATGCAAAAGACTGATTGTCAGAATTGGTACAAACAAAAGAATAAAGCTAATTGTGGCTCCCACTTGTGCTTGTTTAAGCAGTCGTCTCTCACGGAGAGTAAGATTCGCAAACATTCCATCCATCCTTTCATGGTTTTCAGATTAAATCAACGAATCACTAAAAAACTAAATTAACTGCGAAAATCAATGACCATTCGCCCGCGAATTTTTCCTTGTTCCATTTCTTCAAAAATAGCATTAATTTCTTCTGGTTGGCGTGTTTGACAAACAGGAACAACTTTTCCTTCTGCACCGAATTGGAAAGCTTCGCTTAAATCTTGACGGGTTCCAACTAACGATCCGACTACGTGAATGCCATCAAGAACAAGACGTGGAATAGATAAATCCATTGTCTCAACAGGCAATCCAACGGCGACAACCGTTCCTCCCGCACGGACTGCATCGACTGCGCCATTAAATGCTGATTTAGCTACCGCAGTGACTACTGCTGCATGGACACCACCAATTTCTTTTTGAAGTTGTGCAGCAAAATCAGGATCTTTAACTGAACTAATTAAAAGATCCGCACCCATTTCTTTCGCAAAAGCTAACTGATCATCATTCACATCAACAGCTACCACTTTGGCATTAAAGACATGCTTGGCATATTGTAAAGCTAGATTACCTAGCCCACCTAATCCTGAAATCATTAGCCATTGACCTGGACGAATCCCAGATTCTTTTATCGCTTTGTAGGTTGTTACCCCTGCACAAGTAATAGAGGAAGCTGGCTCTGATGCTAAATTTTCTGGCACTTTCACTGCATAACCGTCTGTGACGATGCATTCTTCGGCCATGGCACCATCAACTGTATATCCAGCATTTTTTACTGAACGACAAAGCGTTTCTCGACCAGAAGTACAATATTCGCAATGCCCGCAGCCTTCATAAAACCATGCAACAGATGCACGATCACCAATTTTTAAACTAGTAACGTCTTTTCCAACCTCCGTCACAATCCCAATTCCTTCGTGACCTAAGGTACAACCGCTAACATCGCCAAAATCTGCATTCTTAACGTGTAAATCCGTATGACAGACACCACAGACTTCCATTTTCAACCGCGCTTCATTATCTTTCAATGGACGCGATTCTTTTTCAACAATTTTTGTTGTTTTTCCTTTTGCTGCGACAATTGCTTTATACATGGTTCTTTCCTCCTTGTTTCTATTGTGAATCATTGAACAATAATAGTATAATACTACTTTCCAAAATAAGGAACACCAATGACTTGCGTAAATTAACGCTAATTTGACAGTTTATCCTTGCTAGACAGCCCTTCTTCCCTTATGTCATAGATAATTCATACTGGCATGATTTTTTCTGCATAATTGTCAACTATTTTAAAGGCAGGTTTTACAACCTCATTTTTCCCTTCTTTTTTCCCAAGATATAGCAGACGGTACCTAAAATAACTAGAATTAAAAAGGCCATGAGGTACTTAAGCCAGTGAAGGTTTTTGGCTTTATGATCAACAGAACGCTTATTATACTGATCAGCTTGCTTCTTGTTTATCGTGAAATCTTTTGAGAACGTCCAGCTCCCCTCATGGTTTTTCAACTTAATGGTATAGGTATAGTCTCCAGGTTTAAACGAATCTTTCAGTAAAATAGGCAGATCAAACCTTGTGTTTGGTGCAAAACTAAGATTATTTTTCTTTTCGTGAATGATCATTTTGTTTGTTCCTTTTTCTTTAACAAAAAAATCTCCTTCGACTTTTGACAATAACTTCCGCTGTGGATTTTTAATTTCCATCGAAACAGTATTGTGGCGGTTAATTTGCCCAATTTTAACAGAACCACTTTCCAATTTTGCAGGTATGGTCTCTGCTGTTTCATTCACCCGAATAGCAATCGTATGCATATAAACATTTTGAATCCCACCCTTGCTTTGGTCCCCAGCTATCTCTACAGGTCGAATCGTCACTCCACCTAATAAAATTCCTGAAAATAACTTTTCTGGCATCGTTATTTGAAAATCAATCGTTTGTGATTGTTTACCAGGAACACTAATGTCCTTCCTATTGGGACTAATCAAATCACTAAGTACCAAACTCATCGATGGATCTTTTTCAAAGCTACTTTTTGTATAGTCAACTATCCCATTACTATTTGTTGTTGCTGTATTTACCTGAACTTTAAATTTTTGAGGGTTCGGCGTAGTATTGGTTATCGTTAATTTGAATGTATCTTTTTGTTTCGGAGTTAATGTCATATCAAAAAAATTACTGGTTTTGTTATTTTGAGTTGCTCCGAAAACGGGTGTGACTGTATACGCATTCGCATTGTCAATTGTTGCTGAACTATTGGTATTAGACGGCTCTGCCCAGGCACGCATCGCTCCACCTGAACAGAGAATAGTCAATATAAAAAGTATCTTTAAAATTCTTTTCAATTTATCTGCCTCGTTTTCTTACATCGTTTTATGTTAAATTCTTAGGCGGGTGCTCCATCGATGGCATTCCAGACGATGGTCCCAGAGTAGGTATTTGCAGCAATACTTTTAGGTATATTTAACGTTGCATTTAAATCGGCTGTCGTGACAGTGTCTGATAAACGGATATCACTTTTATCTAGCGAAATAATGGTTGAAGCATCTGTGGTTAAATCAACGCCCGTAAAGGTACCTTTTTCAGAAGATCCGTCAGGTTTTTTAGTGTCTAAATGAAGTGTCATTCCGTCTAATCCAGTGACACCTTTTCCTTTATCTTCTAAATTCGCTGTCAGATACCAACCTGTATTCGTTGTCCCACGATTATCATTAATGATAAGTTGCGACTTGCTTTGATCTGGTTGCGTATGATCTTGGCCGTCTTTTGTCACCGTCCCAAAGTTAATTTGTGCTAATGGTGTAATGGTTAATCCGCCACCCAAAACCGACACATTCGCTGTAGTAGTGGCATTATCAGCTGCATTCACAGTTTGTTGTCCAATTAAAAAAATCCCCGTTCCTAAAGTGACAGTTAAACCAATTATTTTTTTATTCATTATTTTTCCTCTTTTCTTTATAAAGTCCAATGATTAATGTACTTCCGAGTACCACGATTCCTAAAAGCGTCTCTTGAGACGTAATCTCGTTTGTTTTTGGTAAAAAATTAGGTTGTCCTCGTGAAGTTGGCATATCGTTAGTCTGCGGTATAAGCTCATTGGGATGCGGAACAATATCCTCACTCTCTTTCACTATTACCATGACTTTTGTGTCAGCTTGTGCGTCAGTTGTCTTGTCTTCAGCTTGTGCTTGAATTGGCAAACCGAGAATAAAGGCAACAAACAATAAATCATAGATAAACCATTTCACAGCTATTCCCTCTTCCCTTACGGTGTTGCTTCTAAGTTCCAAATTAACTGAGCTTCATATTTATCAGCAGGTGTGACTTTTGAAATAGTTAATGTGGGCAATAATTGTAATTTCGTCAAAACTTTTTTATTTTTGATAGATTGGTTACTTACGCCAACTACTAATTGTTGCTCATCGTTAACCATGATATTTTGCTCAGTTGTTACATAATCGACTGACTTTGGATTTAGCGTGAGATCAAGCCCTGCGTCTTTCCACGCTTGTGTTTTCTGATCATTTAAATTATAGGCTACTTCAAGCTGCCAGCCAGTTGTCCGATTAGGGTCCCCCGTATCTTCAATGTTCATCTCACAACTTTTTAATGTCTGTGTTTGATCTTGGCCATTAAATTTTACGTTCTCAAAAGGCATTAGTTGTTCAGATAAGTGATAAAAGTCTAGACGATTAGAGTAATAGTAGGTCCAATCAACGGTAATACTTTTACTAAAACCTACTATTTTAGAGATATCATAAGTAATTCTATAGACGCCCGCTACTTCATCGTTTACCTGATCAGGCGTATAGCGAATCGTTATCTTGTTATAAGGAATAGACTGCCCATCATTATCTGTTGCACTATCAAAAAGACGCTTTGGATCGAAGGGCGTTCCCACAGAAAAGCTGCCGTTATGTGCACCAATATGAGCTGAAGAGGGAATGACTTCTAGCGTAGTCTGCGCCTCTAATCCTAGGTATTTATAATCAATTTCATATTTACCAACCACTTTTGTATCCACCGTATCTACTGGAACCTTTTGCTCTCCGTCCATTTTATATATGGTGACACTTACGTCTCGAAAATCACCTTTTTTACCGTCTGGTGTTTGTAGGCTAGTCACTTCACTTTCTGGTTGCCATTGAGTATATTGATAAACCGTATCTTGAGATTTAACTTTAATTTGCGCTTGATCAATGTGCACAGCTAAACTTTTCTCATTTGAGTAGCTTTTAGATGTATCATCAACATCAAGAATTTTAAATGTTAATGTGTAATCTCCTGAAGTTGGTAAAGCATCTGCTAAACAGTTAAAACTAACGCAATCATCTGTGACTGGTAAATTTTTTAAATCCTGCTCCCCAATTTTATGAAAATCAGTTTGAGCAGCACCTGAAATTTTTTCTTCAATCTGAACTTTTCTAGTTGTCGGAGCCTTAACGGTTAGTTCTACTGGTATCTTTTGTTGCGGGTGAAATGTTGTTTGACCTTTAACAAAAGCTGCCTTTTCTAAACTTGGCACTTGGTATGGATCTGTTGTGACGCGCATATATGTTTTATCTGTGGGCTCTGAAGAATCCGTTCCTGGCGGGTTGACTAACGGCAGCCCACAACCATCTTTGCCACTAAACAAATAAGTTGTTAACCCGTTTTGTTGTTGTGAAGTGACATTCACATTGGCCTTAGGATCAACTGTGTGAGTATGAAAATTAACTACGCGCGCAAACCGTTGAGCAACATACCCATCTGTCCAATTAAGCGGATTGTCTTGTCTTTGGTTCATCGTAAACTTTGGTGATAAAAAATCCCCTGGTAACATCGTTTTGCTTTCAGGTATTTCAGGATATTTAGAGGCATCTTGGGTATTGTAATTGGATAATGGATTGTCTTTATCGCCGCTGTCCCATGGCGAGATATAAGAAGACCAAGTAGCCACTTTTCCGGTGATTCCAGTGATAATTTGATGATTCAAATTACTTGGATCATGATTTGCTGCTGCCGCTAAACTTGTCGCACGTAACCACATATCCGGACTAAGCAATATCCAATTATGATTAACCGTATTCGTTGTATCTGATTCGTAAGTTCGACCAAAAAAATCTGCCGACAACGAAAATTGATCACTTTCAGTGCCATCCGACAAAACATTTGATACTGGTAAGCGATGTTTCGTTAAATTTTTATTGAGGGAATAATCCTTTGAATCGCCATCCTTCATTAAAGTAGCTACATCTAAATCAAAATGAAGTTCAAATTTTATGGCCGATTTGTCAGGTTCATTTTTCCAAATTTCATAAAGTTTAGTAAAAGAAAAATTAATAGTGTCCCCACGTTCACAAAACATCACCTGATGCTCAGTATCAATTCCGCTATAATCTTGATCAGGATCACCCCATCCTGGTGAACCATCTTCTGAAGAACCGTTAAACGTCCGCATTCCTTTTGTGTTAACAATTGGTATCTGTGTGTTTTTTTCTCCACTAATTGAATAAAAATTTTCTGGATTATCCGCATAAGCCTTGTCATAAGCCGCTTTAAAATTATCTGCACTTATATTTTCTGGCAAATGAAACATCAGTCCATATTGCATTCCAACAGTACCAAAAGAAAGAAACTTCAATGCTTCTGTTTGAGAAGTGTCCACTGTTCCATATAATTTTACGTGTAATTTCCCTCCAAATGATCCATCTGGACCACCACCTCCGTCATGGCTTATCTCCATTCCATAAGGTAAATCAGTTCTCAAATCAATGGCTATCCCTCCCGCTTGATAGAGCGAAGCTGCCTCGCATTCTTGAAAGTGCAAGCTCAAAAAACAAGAAATCGTTACCAATAGTAGACAAGAGTAAAAGAAATAAGCAATGCTTTTTTTTCTTTTGTAGGTTGGCATTTTAATTTTTAATTGTTCGTTGATTTTTTTCATTGCTTACTCACCTTGACCTTTTTTGGAATTAGAAACTAAATAATAATTATTCTAACTACTGCTAGCTTATCAACATTGAAATTGCTTTGCCACACACAATTAATGTATAAGGCTGTACATTAATTGTGATGGCCGCTTCTTATTGCGCTTGTGTTAACATATCAATACAAAAATTTAAAGAAAGTAGACTACAATGAACCTAAATTTTACTTTTGGAGGTCCATAACATGTTTCCATCCTACCTAACGAATGAGCTAGAAATTTTATTTTATATAGTCAAGCGAGCTCATACGTCGTTAAATGAAATTTCTTCCAATTTAAAAATTTCAAAAAGAACGGTCAAGGAAAATCTGATAAAAATAAATCAAGAATTCGAGGATACTTATCAAATCCAACATTTTATTGTCTCTAACAATAATGGCATTGTTTGTGTAAATCCAGCGTACCGAAAAAGCGCGGTCGAATACGCCTACATGTTAAAACTCAATCTTTTAAAAAACAATGTACAATTTAATTATTGCGTACAATTAGTCACACATTCTTCCATTGATAAAAACGAATTAATTAAAGTTTTATATATTTCTGAACATTATCTGGTAAAAATCACGAAACAACTGAATAACTTTTTTAAAATTTTTGATATAGTAATCGTTAGTATTAAGGGTATTTATCAATTAACTGGCAATGAATTATCGATTCGAGTGTTTTCTTTCATTTTCCTACAAGATTCCTTTCAAGAATTGGCTTGGCCTTTTTCTAAAATAAGTCTTGAAGAAATAAAAAAAAGTCTACCTGATGAACTTCTTGAACGATCCTATAAAAATGTCCGAATGAAGAAAAGAGCGTTTTATATTTTATATGCGATATTTAAAACTAGAACAAGTGCACAAAACTTCTTAAAGATGCCGCACTCTAAAAACCTGCATTCTTTTTTTATTCTGATCAATCAATACAGTCATGTGACTTTATTTTTTCTTGAACACTCCTTCGCTGACATTCAATGCGAAACAAGAAAAACTGAAATTTTATACTTTAATTTTTTATCTCGCATTTTTATCCCTTATATCTTTTCGGAAAAGCAAACGAAACAAATAGAAAAATTATTTATAGAATCTAACCATCCTTATTGTGTCTTATCAAAAAAATTATTTAAGCAAGTAGCCTACTTACTGACAAATCAGCATGATTATCAATACGTTTACTATCTTTCTATTTTTAATGCTTGGTACTTTTTAACGGAGGGCAATTATTATACTTTTTTAACACTTTATTTACCGCAGCCAGAAATTTGTACTCCGTCAGATGTGGCATACTTTAATCGAATAAAAGGAACGGTGGAAAAATTAGTTCACCAAGAAACGCATTTAGAGTTACTCAGTCAACTGCTTTACACATTGTCTGTGTCCGAAAAAAAAGTACAAGTGAGAATCTATTTACAAATTATCAAAGATTTTTATGCAAATTATTTTATTAAAACACGGTTATCCTCCTTATATAATACAAACGCAATCTCTATTACCGAAGACTTCACAAATGCGGATATCATCATCACAGATTCCTTCGAAAAAGCTACTTCTAATCAAGATATTTTCTACTTAGATTCCATTGAAAATGAAGAAAGTTGGCATGAGCTTACAGAATTTATTCAACAAAAATATATGGCTAAACTTAATGTTGGCTTATAATTGTGAGTTTTCTTAAAAAGAGCAAATTTGAAAAAAAAAATTAGAGGTGTATACTAGCAGAGGAATAATTTTTTAGCTTTTAATAAATTTTTAAAGAAGGAATGTTTTGTGAAATTATCTATCAAAAAATTTTTTGAGGTCTTCTTAGAATCGTCTTGGGCGTATAGTCGCCCTATACTAACTTTTGATACAAGACAGAACTGGTTTGCCCTTGTTCTTAGTATCATTATTGCAAATGCTGTTGGTGCTGTTCTAACAATAGTCTTTCCTTTCGCTTTTGTTTTAGTAAATGTTGGTAGCTTTTTGGGCACTGTAATTTGTGTCTTACCACGACATGGCTCTCCACAAAGAAGTGCCATAAATGGTATTTTAATGATTTTTATTGGTGCCAGTCTGGGGATACTTTTACAGTCGTCAAGTATATTCATTATTTTATTATTCGTCCTTGGTTTGTATTTTTCAGGGATTGTGAGAAACTTTAGTATTGGTCTGTATATTCGATGTCTCTTTGGGACCATTTCTTTACTAGCTGGTGCGCAATTAAAAGGCAATTTGTCTATTGGTCAATCTTTTGAAGGTCTGGGTGCAATAATTTTAGGTATGTCCATCCTTTGTTTAATCTATTGTCTTTATTCTAAGCCGCAAAATAATGAAGCACGAAAATTAGTAGCCGATTTATATGAACAATTATATTTATTAGCACAAGGAAAACCCGCACGCTATGTCCATTTCAGAATAAAAGTACGCGAATCTGTTGAAACAATGCCATGGGTCAATCATCAAAAAACACCATGGATTTATCCCTTGGTTTCACAAGCAGATGCAATTGCAGGCTCGTTAGATTCAACCAATGCAGCTGAAAATCTTCCTGCTTTAAAAGCAATTCTACTCTTTTTAAAAGGAGAACAATTAACCTTTCCTCTTCAAGAATTTGCTTTAGCAAACACCGAAATAAAATCAGCAATCCTTTTGATACAAAACAAACAATCCTTTAAAAAAATCTCATTTAAATCTTTCTTACCCACAAAAGAAGGACTTGCAGAAGCCAAAGAGATTCTTCATTCTTACAAAGGCAGCTCTGCTAGATTCGCAATTCGTTTAGCTTTAACAGGTTTAGTTTGTCATTTTTGTTCGCTTATTCTTAATTACATGTACCCTTTGCCTTTAGCTAATCACGAATTCTGGGTAGTTATTTCTGGTTGTTTGATGGTTATGCCAGGGTATCATGGTACACTCGGCAAAATCACTTCAAGAACTATTGGTTCTATTTTAGGTGGTTGTTTAGGCATCTTTTTGTCTCAATTAATTGCTAACTTAACAAACCTAAATCCTTTATGGCCAATGTTATTGTCTTGTTTGCTAGTTATATTGTATGAAACCGTCCGTAAATTAAGTCAAGCATTTCTAATGCTAAGTGTGACCACTTGGTTAACTTTCACATTAGGTGGTAGTTCTGCAGGCTATACAAGAGTTTTTGATGTAATTATTGGTGCGCTTATTGCTTTTGTTATGTTTTTTATTTTCCCAACATGGCATAGTCAAGTATTACGTAAAAATATCAATAGTTGGTCAAAAACGATCAGCTCTATTTTGCTAGCGTTAATCAATGAAGAGACCACGTTGCCTAGTGATGCTTGGGTACTAGCTTATCGGGTACAACGTAGAGTAAACTATTCTATTCAAGAAATTGTTCTTGAATCTCCTATTTATAGTAACGATGCCTCTGCTGAAAGCTTAATGCAACAAAAACAACTAAATGATCAACTGTTGGAAATGCAAACTGCTATGGAAGAGCTTCTTTTAGAACTTATGAAAACACAACACTACTTAAAAAAATTAGCACCAGTTAAGCCGGACACACTAAACACTGAGTTACTTAACTATTCACAGCAAATACTTTCACTCACGAATCCCCAAAATAATCGACTAATCAACCAGTCCAAACAATCCATTTATTTTCCTCAAATTGAACAAT
Organism: Enterococcus sp. LX10; assembly: GCF_023539285.1. Taxonomy (NCBI): domain Bacteria; kingdom Bacillati; phylum Bacillota; class Bacilli; order Lactobacillales; family Enterococcaceae; genus Enterococcus; species Enterococcus sp. LX10. The sequence continues at coordinate 1,653,522 of NZ_CP092784.1, forward strand.
CACTGGTAATCTTAAAAAATTCTACAGCTAATTTCTTTTTAGCAAATATCAAATGATTAAATAGACAAAAAGCCTAGGAAAAATCCAAAGGGAATTTTTCCTAGGCTTAAAAGTTGATAATCTACTGGCAGAGTAATCAATGAAAACAACCGATCTAATCGAGCAGAAAACTTGGTTTTTATAACAGAATACCCCTGTCCTGACTCCGTTACACCGACTCAATTTTATAAACTTATCTGTCTAACATTCACAAAAAACTTTTTTTTCAGTTTCTGTGAGGATATCATTCATTCGGCCAGATTTAAATCCTTCTAAGTCAAAAGTTACATAATTAAATCCTTGTTTTTTAAGATAATCTGCAATTTTTTCTCTGTTTTCTAATAACAGAGAAAGTTTGTCTTCTGGAATTTCAATCCGTGCTAAATCATGATGTGCTCTGACACGGACAATTGGAAAACCTATTTCCCGTAAATATTTTTCACTAGCAAATATTTGATCAATAGCTGAGCGTGTTAACTTAATGCCATAAGGAATTCTTGAAGCAATACTACATGAGGCAACTTTACTCCAATTGGAAATACCTGCGTCTTTAGCAAGTTGACGTATTTCAATTTTATATAATTTAGCTTGTTGTAGCGGACTGATGACCCCTTCTTGATCTCTTGCTCTTAATCCAGGACGAAAGTCAGTATTATCATCCATAATCATCCCATCGGCCAGAACATCAAATCCCTCTTTCTGAATAGCCGAACGAATAGTTTTATATAATAATTTTTTACTGTAGAACCAGCTATTAGGGTTATTTGCAACAATTCTATCATCCGCTAATTCGCTCATTTCAAGGCCTAACACATTTGCTCCCAACCCATTAGCTAAATCGACCGCTTTATCAAACTCATCATCAGAAAATAATTCTGAATTTACAACAATCGCAAGTACATTTTCAGCACCTAAAGTGTCCAAAGCTTTTTTTAGCAAGTAAGAGCTATCAATTCCACCTGAATATGCAACAGCCAACTTATCCATTTTTTGTAATTCGCGAACTAAATTTTGTTCTTTCGTTTTCATGACAGACATTTAAACCATCTCCTATTGATTTTCTTTTACATAATTAATTATAGACATCTCCACATTAGAAAAAATCACGATTCATAGTATCAATTATTGTCAATATTTGTACACTTAATACCGTTTTAAATGTTGTAACAAGTTAGCATTGGCTTCTATCTCTTCCTTTGAGTACCTTGTCACAGCCGAATCAAACAATAAAATGGAATCAGCTTCCTCGCAAATACTCAAATAGTCATGGGTGGAAAGGATAATTGTTTTACCAAGTTGATGCAGATTTTTTATTATCTTTTTAAATAATTTTTCCGATTCTTTTGTCAACCCAGCAAACGGCTCATCTAATAAATACACGTCTGGATTCATTACTAACAGACTAGCAAAAGCCACTTTTTTCTTTTCTCCTCCCGATAATTGATAAGGCACTTGATTGCTTAAATGGGTAATTTTTAATAAATTCAAACAATCATTAATTCTTTTTGCTGTTTCATGCTCGGATAGTTGGAGCTGTCTAGGGCCAAATGCCAATTCGTCATAAACTGTCGCATTAAATAATTGTGTGTCCGTCTCTTGAAATAATATACCCAAATGAGCATAATACTTCTTTTTATGAATAGGGTCTTTTTTCCAGGCCGTTAATGATTGTTCCATAAAATAAATCGTTCCCTCGGAAGGTTTTAAAAAACCTGCGAGCAAATTTAAAAAAGTGGATTTTCCACTGCCGTTATCTCCCATCAAAACCAGATATTCTCCTCTGGCTATTTCCAAATTACAAGGCGAAAAAACAGGCTTCGTTTGATAGCGATAAACCAAATGATTTACTCGATACATATTAGTTCCTCCCTAAATAAAGCAACCCCCCGAAAAATAAAAGATAGGCAATACTAACCAAAAAATCTTTCGTTTTTAATGGTTGCTTTACTCGATAATATTGACCAGTATATCCTCTTGCTTCCATCACCATGTCCAACTTTTCCCCATACGTAAAAGATTTTATAGAAATAAGACTGATTAAATTACTACCCGTACTCAACTGGATATTCCCACCAACTGCTCTAGCTTCTACAGCGGAAAGCAGTTGGTTTAAGAAATTTCCAAAGAAAAAGATATATTTAATCGTAATATCTAATTGTAAAAGTATTATATTCGGAAAATGAAAGATTTTTAATGCTGCTATAAATTGATTCATGTTGGTTGTTTCCATATATTGACTAATCGCTATGGCTAAAAAAAACAAATGAACAATAAATAATAAACTAAATTGACCTAAAAAAAAGATCGGTAAATAGATAATCAGCGGCATCAAAATGAGGATACTAGCTTTTTTGACAATGTTTCGTAGAATAGTTGGTTTTTCAACTAAAAGTAACATGCCTAGGTAGATGCCTAAGAGCCACAAAACAAGAACTTTTTGTGTAGTACTGATTAAAACAATTAGTAAAAAAGTACTGATCAGTTGAATTGCTGGGTGTATATCGCTGAGAATAGTCTTATTGCGTTTCCCACTCACCTGAAATTTATTTAATAAAAAAAGGATTCCTTTTCGATTTTTAAGCATAAAGGTTTCTTTTTTATTAGGTTCAAAGGACGTGGAAGATTCTTTCATCCATTCAGGCATCAACTTTGCCTTCTTCCATTAAATAAACGAAAAATGAGTAAAAAAACGATTATGGCTGTTACGCCACTTAAAATATACCCAAGTGCTAATGGCAGTCCTGGAATAAAGTAATCACTGAAAAGTGCATGAAATGAAAAACCATTCACCATACCTTTTGGTTGTACCGCAGGCAAATGATTCTGTTTTAAATTCTTGACTAATTCAGATAAATCCCATTCACCCCAAGCGGTGGCATGATCAATCAAACCTAATGGACATAAAATTACCATGACCAATAACAGTCTCTTTAATCGCAACAACGGAGTCCTTTTCTTCTTTTCTTCGATAAAAATTGCATCTTTTGACACACTTTTTACAAAATTATAGACACACACGGTGAAGAGACCTTCAACAATTCCTATTACTAACAGATGGACACTCATCATTGCTGGTATAGTTATAGAAAGACCATATGGGTTATAAAGTGGGGTACCATTCGCTTCATGGAATAGTAAGGGTTGGATACCTAATAATACAGAAGTAGAAAGTGCCGCAACATTTACACCAAGATACCCAGCTAAGAAAAGACCCATTGTTTCAAATTTTTTTACACGCGTAACTAGCTTATAAACTCCATATCCCACGAATGGCATCACAAACGCCATAGAAAAGGCGTTTGCACCAAAAGCCAATATACCACCATCACCAAATAAACAAGCCTGTAATAGTAAAGCCACCGAAACAGACAGCGTCGCGGCCCAAGGTCCCATCAATAATGCGATGAGAACAGCCCCAACAGCGTGCGCAGTTGTTCCACCAGGTACTGGCAAATTAAACATCATTATTAAAAATGACAAGGAGGAGGAAATCCCTAACATGGTCCCTGTATCTTTTTTTAATTTAATTTGAACGTCAACTTTTTTTACAGCGCGGTACCAGACAGGTACCATAATCGCGCCCATCACTGCGCAAGTTTGTGGGCTTAAATAATTTTCTGGAATATGCATGTTCGTCAGACTCCTATCTTATCGATCAATATAATCAGCTAAATAACTTTGATCGTAAATCACAATTTTTTGTTTTTTGATATCGATGACTTTTTCCTCTTTTAAATCATGGATAATTCGGTTTACGCTATTTCTCGTTGAAATCCCGCAAAATCCCGCAATATCCTCATTAGTTACTTGAAAATCAATTAATATTCCTTCCTCTGTCTGTACACCAAACAAATCAATTAATTGGTAAATAAAAGTACAAACAGCCCCTTTCTTACCATTCATTGTCATATTCTGTAAGGAACTAATACTCTCCGATAATTTTGCTCGGTAGTAATCCCGTACATAATCTTGAAGAACAGCATCTTCTCTAACATATTCCCAAAATACAGTCCTTGGTATCCGATAAAAGCTAGCCTCTTCCGACTCAATGCGGATATTAAAAGGAGCAGATGTATAATTTGATACTTCATCACGTAACAATGAAATAATGTCAGGAGACACAATATAGGACAGATTAAATTCTCGTCCATCCTTTAAAATAATACTCGTTTTAACGACCCCTTTCTTTAATACATAGGTGTACGCTTCCTCCAATCCATGATAAGCGAGATAAGTATGGCGTTTTTTTTTGATAATCGGCGTCTTCTTTCTATCTAAGAAAGCTGTAAGATAATCTGACTCCATAATTGTCACTCCTTTGACTAAGTTTCTGTTTGATTCGTTAACTATTATAAACACTCTCACCAACCTTTTGTTAGCAAATGTTACCCACAATAAGGACTGTGTGATTTCTAAATTTCATTATACTTAGTCTCGTAAAATATTACTTAGGAGATGATTGCTATGGTAGAAATTAACCTACCTTATGACAAGAAAATGATTACTGCAAGAATTCCCGATAAAAATTTTATTGGGCTTCTCGAATCAAAAGCTGAACATTTTTCAAATCCATATACTGAGAAAGAAACAGTCGAAAAATCGCTGGACAATCCTATTGGAAGCCTTCCATTAGAAGAATTAGCTAAGGATAAAAAAGACATTGTCCTTATTAGTTCCGATCACACACGTCCCGTTCCTTCACATATTATCACCCCAATTATTTTGCGTAGAATTCGTTCAGTGAACAAAACAGCTAGAATCCGGATTTTAGTTGCTACAGGCTTTCATCGCCCCTCTACACGAGAAGAACTGATTAGTAAATATGGTAAAGAGATCGTAGAGAATGAAGAAATCGTTATGCATATCTCTACTGATGATTCCTCAATGGTCAAAATCGGTCAACTACCTTCAGGGGGCGATTGTATCATTAATCGCATTGCAGCAGAAGCAGATTTACTGCTGGCCGAAGGATTTATTGAATCACACTTTTTTGCAGGATTTTCTGGTGGACGTAAATCTGTTTTACCTGGAATTGCTTCTTATAAAACCATCATGGCTAACCATTCTGGAGAATTTATTGATTCCTCCAACTCACGGACAGGAAATTTAACGGATAATCCGATTCATAATGACATGGTCTACGCTGCCGCTAAAGCGAATCTAGCTTTTATTGTTAATGTCGTTTTAGATGGTGACAAAAAAATTATTGGTTCCTTTGCAGGCGATATGGTTGAAGCGCATAAAGTTGGTTGTAACTTTGTAAAAGAAATTGCCCGTGTCAAAAAAATACCTTGCGACATTGCGGTTTCAACGAATGGCGGATTTCCACTTGATCAAAATATTTATCAAGCAGTTAAAGGGATGACCGCTGCAGAAGCAACCAATAAAGACGGCGGTGTCATTATTATGGTCGCTGGGTGTCGTGATGGTCACGGTGGTGAAGGTTTTTATGAAAATATTGCCAATGTTAAAAATCCAAACGAATTTTTAGAAGCAGCCATCCATACACCACGATTAGAAACCGTGCCAGATCAATGGACTTCGCAAATTTTAGCGCGAATTTTAGTTCATCATCATATAATTTTTGTTTCAGATCTTGTTGATCCTGAGCTTATCACTTCGATGCATATGGAAATAGCAAAAACGTTTGATGAAGCGTTAGAGCGAGCATTTGAAAGAGAAGGTCTAAATGCAAAAGTGACTGTGATTCGAGATGGCTTGTCTGTCATTGTAGAATAATGATCCTTGAGAAATCAGGAATAAGGAGCGTTGTATTATGCAACCGAAAGAAATTTTAGGAGCTTTTAAAGAGGGAAAATTATCTTTAGAAGAAGCAACAAACAAATTAAATGGCTTTTGCGAATTAGACTTTGCAAAAATTGATACGCAGCGTAAAGAAAGAACTGGGTATCCAGAAGTCGTTTATGGGGAAGGAAAAACAATTGAGCAACTCATCAAAATTATCAATAGCTTAAGAAAAGAAAACAATACAATCCTAGTTACTCGCGTTTCACAACAAAAAGCCCAACCTTTAGAGTCGAACTTTCCTCATGGAACCTACTATGAACTTGCACGTTGTTTCGTTATCAACCAAATGGATACTACAACAAAAAACTATATTGCGATAGTTACTGCTGGAACGTCAGACATGTCCGTTGCTGAAGAAGCAGCAATCACTGCAGAAACTTTCGGGAATCAAATAAAACGTATCTATGATGTAGGCGTTTCTGGCATTCATCGTTTGTTCGCTCACCTAGATGAGATTCAACAGGCTTCGGTGGTTATTGTGATTGCAGGCATGGAAGGCGCACTGGTATCCGTGCTCGGCGGACTAGTTAGCGTGCCAGTGATTGCCGTCCCTACTAGCATAGGCTACGGCAGCAATTTTCAAGGGCTGACTGCTCTTTTAGGAATGCTAAATAGTTGTTCCTCTGGCGTTAGTGTAGTCAACATAGATAACGGGTTTGGTGCCGCTTATAATGCAAGTATGATTAATCAAATAAAGGAGTCTTCACTATGAAAAGCTTATTTTTAGAACCATTTTCTGGTCTTAGTGGTGATATGTTAAATGGATTGTTGCTTGACTTAGGCGGGGATTTAAGCAAACTGTTAATCGAATTAAAAAAACTTCCCATCGATGGGTTCACCATTCAAGCCCAACGAATTGCTAAAAGTTGTATTTACGGAACAGATTTCGATGTTCTCCTACAACATGGAAAAAAGGATTACGGTATAAAACACAGTCTCTCTCCTCACCACGAAAATGAACATCATGAAACGAAAGAACATGCACATCATCATAGCCATTCTAGAAATTTAAAAGATATTTATACATTAATTGAAAAAAGCGACTTGTCCAATTTTGTAAAAAAACATAGTAAAAATGTTTTCTATGACATTGCAAAAGCTGAAGCTGCTGTTCATCAACAAACAATTGACACTATTCATTTTCATGAAGTCGGAGCAATTGATTCAATTGTTGACATCGTTGGCTTTTTTATCCTATGGGAACAGTTAGAAATTGAACAAGTCTATTCAACGCCAATTACAGATGGAAGTGGTACTATCACAATTGCCCATGGAGTCATGCCAATACCAGTTCCTGCGGTGATGGAATTACGTAAAGAAACGAATTTAATCATTCAACAAGACTTTGAGATAAAAACTGAACTTGTCACACCGACTGGCTTAGCTATTTTTAAAGAACTTAGTCCTCTATTTGTCGCACCAGAACAACGATTAGTTGAAAAAATAGGTTACGGATTTGGCAAACGGGAAACAGGCAAGTTCAATGCCCTCAGAGGATCAATCTTTACTGAAACACATAGTAAAAAAAAGAGGACAGAACACCATGACCAAGTCTTAAAAATTGAAACAAATATAGACAATCAAACACCTGAACAGTTAGGTTACGTAATGGATCTATTATTGGAACATGGTGCTCTAGATGTTTTTTTCACGCCCATTCATATGAAAAAAAACCGAAGTGCCATTCTATTAACGGTTTTAACAACAACAGAGGAAAAAGAATATTTTACAGAACTACTCTTTAAACATACTTCTACAATTGGTGTGCGTTTTCAAACAATGGAACGTAGTGTGATGGACCGTTCTTTCAAAATCTTGGAAACACCTTTTGGTAAGGTCCATATTAAAAAAAATCATTATCATGGCCTATTGAAAGAGTCTATTGAATACCAAGATTGTGAACGAATTGCTAAACAATATAATTTTACAATTGAGGAAGTCTATCGCCTCGTCCAAACATTAAATAATAAAACTATTGATTAAAGGAGCTTTATCTTATGTTTCATCATATCTTATCAGAATTTATGGGAACTGCATTAATGATCGTATTTGGGGTAGGTGTTCACTGCGACGATGTCCTAAAACGAACAAAATACGCTGGTTCTGGTCACATGTTTGCAATCACTACTTGGGCTTTTGGAATCTCTGTTGTTCTGTTCGTCTTTGGCGGAGTCTGTATTAATCCAGCAATGGCCCTCGCTCAAGCTATTTTAGGAATGATTCCATGGTCTTACTTCATTCCCTATGTCATCGCTGAAATGTTAGGCGGCATTTGTGGCGCCGTTATTGTTTATATTATGTATGCTGATCATTTCAAGCTATCCGCCGATAGTGTCGATCCAATCGCTATTCGTAATATTTTTTCTACAAATCCGAACCAACGAAATTTACCAAGAAACTATTTTGTTGAAACTTTTGCAACATTCATTTTTTTAACATCTATTTTAGCGATTGCACATTCCTACGAAACACAACTACCCATTGCTGTTGGCTTGCTTGTTTGGGCAATCGGCATGGGGCTAGGTGGTACTACAGGATTTGCAATGAATCAAGCACGTGATTTAGGCCCTCGTATCGCCTATCAACTTTTACCAATCAAAAATAAAACCAATAATGATTGGCAATATGGGTTGATTGTTCCCGGAACTGCACCGTTTTTAGGAGCCATTTTTGCAACACTTTTCGTAAAATTTTTCCTAAAATTCTAATAAACCACTAAATTTCTAAAACAAAAAAATATATAAAATAGAAGCTAGTCTCTAAATTTCTTCTATTTTATATATTTTTATTTTAATCACAAGATTTTTTCTGTGTCTTAGAGAACAATAATTCAATTTATCAGCTTTTCCAGTAGTCTAATTAATTTTTAGATAGGAAAGACATCTTGGACTATTTTATTATTGATCATACTAATACATCCAGCCATAGCTTATCGTGTAAGCGGAAGTTAAAATCATAATTAGTCTTGTAGCAAACTTTTGTATTACTTTAAAAATTCAAAAAGTATTTTTTTAAAGTATCGTTTCTAAATCTAGCAGATCTTGCCTAACTAGTAAAATAGAATTGGAATAGTAAAAGCATTGGAAACTAATCAGAAAATCTAAATAGCAATAATGAGCTTCTTAGTTTTTATGCACGTAACTCCTTAGCGATTTCAGGGTTTACAGGAAATTTCGGCATTTGACCATTAAAATAATCAATAATGCTGTTTGCAGCCTCTATACCTAATGATTCAATTGCCTCTATAGTAGTTCCAGCAATATGACAAGTCAATAAACTATTTTTTGCTGTAAGTAGTGGATTGTTTTTTTCAGGAGGTTCTGGCAAAAAAACATCTACTGCTGCTCCTGCAATAAGCTCTTCGTTAAGTGCATCAGCTAAATCTTGTTCATTAATAATGCCACCACGACCTGCATTAATAATAAATGTACTTTTTTTCATGTTTTGAAGTTCTTTTTTTGTTATCATATTCTTAGTTTGGCTAGTAAGAGGCATATTGATTGAAATAAAGTCTGCTGTTTTATAAATTTCTGTTAAATTAGGAATTAACGGTACTGGCGATTTTGTAAGATATGGATCATATGCAACAACTTGGACACCCATCTTTTCTGCTAAGCTAGCTAAAATAATTCCGACTTTGCCAAGACCAAGTATAGCTAGCTTCTTTCCTCGAATTTCACTCCCATTCAAATCATATCGACTGGCCAATGCTGGTAGGGATGACCCTTTCACTGATAGACGCCCTTCCGTAAATAAATGATTAGATTTATATAACTTTCTACTTAAGGTCAGCATTGAAGCCACAACATATTCAGCCACAGAATACGCATTTGCCCCGTCAACATTTGTTACTAAAATACCTTTTTTTGTTGCTTCTACAACATCAATATTATCTATACCTGTGCCATGTCGTGCAATAATTTGTAACTTTTTTCCGCTATCCATTATCTTTTTAGTTATAGGAGTAGTTCGGACTAATACCGCATCTACGTCTCTAATTTCTTTTTCCATGACCTCTTCATCAGTTGAAGGAGAAATTTTAACTAAAAATCCTGCATCCTTTAAAAGCTTAATTGCTTTTTCACTTATTTTTTCACTTAATAATAATTTTAACATACATGCCTCCATAGAACTTTTTATATACATATAAGCCAGTTTGCTCTAACACTTAGAGCCCTTTTTGGTGATTATTCAGTAAGTTAATCCTGGATTGAAAACACCTAATAAAACGCCAACGAGAGAAATAACAACTAAAATAAGCATGGTCCAAATAGCGGAAACATGTTTTTTCGACATCAACCACCAACAAAACAAGGTAACAAGTATCGTTAATAATCCTGGATAAATACTGTCAATTTTATCTTGCAGTTTAAGGAAAACTTTTCCGTCAGCACCTATTAATTTAAGAGAAGTAGTTACGTTTACCCAAGATGCAAGGACCCCACCAACAACCATACTACCGATAACTCCGATAGCAACTCTAACGGCGGCTCCTTCTTTTCCAACTAAGAAACTTACTGCTTTATCGCCAAAATGATAGCCTCTAAAATACAAAAAGCGTTGGCCAAAATAGGAAATTAACGTCCAAACAATAATATAAAATATGGCACCAATTGGCGAACCGCCCGTAGACATTCCTAAGGAAATTCCTAACAAGATAGGAATCAAGGTACCATCAACTAATGAATCACCAATCCCTGCAATTGGCCCCATTAATCCTGCCCTCATATCATTAATGGTTTCTCCATCAATTTCATTCTTACTTGCTCTAGCCTCTTCCATACTAGCAGTCACACCAACAATGACCGTTCCAAGCATTGGATTTGTGTTAAAAAAAGCTGTATATGCTTGAATGGCTTTCACTTGGTCTTCATGTTTCGGATAAAGTTTTTTGATAATAGGAAGCATTGAAGAAAGATAGCCGAACGTTTGCATATGCTGTTGTGAAAAACAAGTTAACGCTCCCCAAAACCATAAATGAAAAGAATGCTTTAACGTTTTTTGGTCTAATTTATTGGCTTTCAACTCTTCCATCTCATATGTCCTCCTCTTCGTCATCATTCGTCAGACTTCCTGTTGAATCAACCAGTTTAGTATTGTTTTTAATTAAAGCAATTTTATAAAAAATTACAGCAAAAAGAAGCGCAATAATCGTTATTGAGACTAAATTAAGTTTTAATGAAGCAGCTAATGTGAACCCTACAAAAAAAGGGACAAAATCAATGTTCTTATTAACAATTTGACGTAACAAAATTGCAATTCCCACACACGGAAGCATGCCACCTACAGTAAAAAGCGTTTTCATTGCAAGACCATCCATAGGTAATGCATCTCTCATTGCTGTAACAGCCGTAGCCCCAAAATAGGTTAAAATCACGGTTGGCAAAAAGGAAAAAAGTAGATGAGAAATCCACGGCCAACCAAAATTAATGGCATATAAATGATCAAGCTTGCCTTTTTTTATATCTTTCCAACCAAACGATTGCCAAACTAAATTTAACGCGGCAACAGAATAAAATAATACCGTTCCGATCGTTCCAACTAATGTGCCGACCGATTTAGCCAGGTCGGCTGCAGAGCCGCCAAGTGGATCTAACCCTTTGGTCGAAATCGCCACCATCGCCAAAGGAATCCCGATATATGAAATTGCCCGCACGTCAGCAGACACTGTTCCTCCAGGTGTGACTAAAGCAATGTACACTAATTGCATCGCTACGCCACAAGCGATTCCTAATTTTAAATCTCCTAAAATAATGCCACAAACTAATCCGCCGACTAAAGGACGCCCAATCGTATAATTTCCCACCGCTTGTCCAGCCATACAAGAATTTGAACACAGACAAGCAAATAAGCCTAAAATAGCCGCTTGTATCCAGTTGATTGTCATAATACTACTCTCCTCTTTTCAAAACTTCTAGAATCAGTAACCAAATTTAGCTTTAAAATGCGCCCAAGAACCAATTCGTTGATCAGGTAACAAGGCAAAATCCACTTTGTAACCAGCCTTTTCAATTTCTTCAAAAGCCGCTGCTTCTTCTGCTGTAAAGGATTGGTTATCCCCCAATTTAATTGTCCCTTCGCGATCATTCCCTGGTCCAACATTAATCATTTTTACTTCACTTGGAACAAAATGCCAATCTACCAAAATTTTTTTCATATCCAAAGGGCTCTTTGTAATCAAAAAGTATTTTGACTTAGACGCTAATACTTTATCCTTTACATCAAAAAAATGCGCCATTGTCCAAATAAAGGTTTTTTTATCTTGTGCAGCTGCTTTATATGCTTCCTTTAAAATAGGGTTACTTGCTGCTTTGTCATTCACAGCTATAATGCCATCACAAGGCATTTCTTTAGTCCAACGTAAAGTAATTAAGCCATGAATCATTCGATCATCGATTCGAACAAAAGAAATTGACATGTTCATCTTCTCCTTTAGATATCCTCTTCAGTTACATCGTCTTCAGTTATAGTTAACTCTCTAATGCCATGACAAGCATCTGCTACTATCATTTTTTTTAAGTCAGATAATTCACTAGTTTCTTTCAATAGAAGCGCATTTAAAGCCATTGGAAAATTCACTCCTCCAACAATCAGAGAATTTTCTAGCATTTTTTGCTTATCTAATACTTTACAAATAGTAGCAAGTGGACTCCCGCCTACAATATCAGCCAAAACGATTAGCCTCGTTTCCTGCGGTAATTTTTCAACCTCATAAAGAAACCGTTTACTAAAATTATCGGTAGATTCACCAGGTTGTAAGCCAAACACTCTGACTGTCTCTATCTCATCGCTAGCAAACATCCCTAATGAATTTTTTAAACCTCTAGCAAAATCGCCATGACTGACCAGAACTAAATAAGTCATTTCCTCTCTCCTTTCTTAACATTTCCACTTCAAAATTTTTTAAATCACCTCTTTTTAAGAGTCCATAATACAACTTTTATAAAATGAAAATACTTGCTTCGTTCGACTCACACTCCTTTGATAGCATGAATGTTTAACAACAGTACCTTTCTAAAATTAAAGTCATTCACTAAAAAAGTTCTAATGAATTTGGCTGTTGTAGCTTGATGACAAGGAACAATGACTTTCTTTATCCATAAAAACATTTAGTTGATTACGCTTAAAAAAATAAATAATATAGCAATTTCCCAAAAAAGTTTCTTTTGAATTGATTCATTTTTTCAACTATTAGGTTAGCAAAGTCCCAACACACATTCCACCCACAATAGGTGTACATAGTTGTACATTATTCGGAGTTAATCAACTCATTTAACCTATGGTAAAATAACTATATATCACTCCAATTTTCTAATTATATAGGTCATTCCAGGTCATCCTCTTTTAGATATAACAAAATGAACTTATATCGAATCTATGGTTTTATGCTCTTAATAAATTAAAAAGTAAAGTAGGGATATTTATATGTCAGCAAAAGAAAAAACGATGAAATATGGATTGGTAGGCCTCTTTTTAGGGATATTGTTATTAGCTCATCTAGATTTATTAGCTGAAAATCTTAGTTATCTTCTCTTAGGACTATTACTTTTACTTGTTGCATATCTAATCTTGGTAAAAAAATTTTATTTTTTCTCAAACTTGATTCCTAAAAATACTACTGATATACATCTAAGTAAAAAATATGGCATGGCTTCTGGCATCGGCAGTTTAGTTATCGGGATTATTTTAATAATTCTGGGACTATTTTTATAGAAAAATAATTACTAAAATAAAACAAGCAGCGAAACCATAAAAAGTACACGAGTTCTTTTCTCGTGTACTTTTTATGGTTACCTGTATAGCCTTCAATTTGTTCCTTTGTTACTTCTTTTTCTTGATAATGCTCTTTACAGTGCTACGTTAAAACAGCAATAAAAATTAATGAAGGGGAATTCAACTCAAATACCAATGATTATTATTTAAGACCGCTTTTCTCAAATAACCCTCATTGATTACGTACTAATCGTGATAGACTCCTCGTTGCCATTTATCTAAAAATTCATCGAAAAAGTGCGCATCTTGTTGTTCTGGATGTTGTTTTTCAACTTGATTAATTTTTTCAATTAGTTGTTCGTTGTCTTCTGTTGGATGATAGTGTGCTTCAATAAAAGCAGCAGCGATATCACAGATCAAGAATTCTCCTGTTATTTTCCCACCGAAACCAATAACATTTGCGTTCAATTCCTCTTTCGCATACAACGCTGTAGTCATATCGCGAACTAAAGCAGAACGGATACCCGGCACTTTGTTAACCGCATTGTTAATTCCAACACCTGTTCCGCAAATACATATACCCAAATCAGCCTGATTGCTCATTACGGCTTCTCCCACTTTTTTTCCGAAAATAGGATAGTGAGTTCGAGTAAAATCATACGTGCCTACATCTAAAATTTCATATCCCTTTGCTTTCAAAAAATCAGAAACTGCTATTTTGGTATCCGTCACAATATGATCACAACCAATGGCAATTTTCATAAAAACGCTTCCTTTCTATTATTTGTTAAGCCATTTTATTTAACATATCTACACGTATTTGATGACGCCCGCCTGCATAATGACCTGTTAAGAATTCTTTTATTATGTTTTTGGCTAGTTCCGTTCCAACAATTTTTGCGCCCACCGTGATCATCCGAGCATTGTTGTGTTCTCGCGCCATATATGCAGAACGCTCATCTGACAACTCGGCGACAATCATTCCTTTAATTTTAGCAGCAGTCATAAAACTACCTGCCCCATAACCATCAAAAACGATTCCTAAACTTTCAGTATCCTTTAAAACTTCATGAGCAACAGCAAGCGTTGCTTCTATAAAGTCTTCCGAAGCACTTTCACTTTTATCGATTACCTCAACTTTTTCTTGCAATAAGTATTGTTTCATTTCTGCTTTTAATTTTATTCCATCTAAATCTGAACCAAGTATGACACGCATTTTGTTTTCCTCCTTACCTCGTGTATCTACTATTAAAATTCTGTCCCTTTCTTTAAACTCAAATCCCCTTCTCGAAAACATAATAAAACAATATCGAACTTTATTCAACATTTATTTTCTTTTTTGTTTATTATTGTTTAATATTGTGTTGACATCTTTTTGAAAGCGTTTTATATTATACTTGTAAATAAATAATAATATATTAAAGAAACGAGGGGTTCTATGGTTATTAAAACATCGATTTTTTCATTAGATACTACCTATATTTCAAACAAAAAAACACAAGAAGAAGTTTTTGAAGAAGTTTATTTAGACTTGTTAAAAAAGAAATTAGTTACACCTGATTTTCTAACTAATTTATTGGAACGAGAACATAACTATCCGACTGGTTTAAGTTTAACACCGATTGATCCTGAACTACCGAATATCGCCATTCCGCATACCGAAAGTACCTTTGTACGGACGACAAGAATTATCCCGATTAAATTGAATCAACCCTTATCATTTCATAACATGATTATCCCAAATGAAACGCTCTCTGTTTCCTTTCTTTTCATGATTTTAAATGAAAACGGTATTGAACAAACGGGTCTTTTAGCAACTATCATGGATTTTATTAACACGACAGACCGTTCATCACTATTGGCTTTTTTTCAATGTGAAGATAAAGAAGAAGTTTATCATTTTTTACAAAAAAATTTTAAAGGAGAGATTTAACATGATCAAAATTTTAGCTGCATGTGGGGCTGGGGTAAACTCTAGCCATCAAATCAAATCTGCATTAGAAACAGAATTATCTAAAAGAGGCTACCAAGTTTCTTGCGATGCCGTAATGATTAAAGATATTAATCAAGAGATGCTATCCCATTATGATATTTTCGCCCAAATCGCCAAAACAGATTTGGGTTTCCCAATCACGATTCCTGTAGTTGATGCAGGCGCAATTCTTTATCGAATTCCAGCAATGGCTGAACCTGTTTATCAACAAATGGAAAGTATCATTCACTCTTTAAACAAATGATTTCCTTTTCAGACTAATTACTTACGCTTCACTGTCAACAATAACAAAACTAAGATAAAAATTTTGTTATCTTAGCTTATGAAGGAGAAAATAAATGAATACGATTATTGACCTAGCAAATACAATTTTTAAACCTTTAATTGATTTAGGTGCTGCTCCTTTAATGACTATTGTTTTAACACTGATTGCCCTTTGTTTTAAGGTAAAACCCACTCGCGCATTAGAAGGTGGTCTTAAACTAGGAATTGCTTTAACTGGTATCAGTGCTATTATAGGAATTTTAACTACTGCTTTCTCAGATGCAATGGCCTCTTTCGTAGAACGTACAGGAATTTCTTTAAATATTACTGATGTTGGTTGGGCACCTTTAGCCACCATCACTTGGGGATCTCCTTACACGCTTTACTTTCTTTTAATTATGGTGATTGTCAATGTCATTATGTTAATTCTAAATAAAACAAACACATTAGATGTGGATATTTTCGACATTTGGCATCTATCGATTGTTGGTTTATTTGCTATTTTTTGTGGCGCAAACTTAATAATTGCAACAATCTTAGTTATTTTCATAGGTGTTTTAAAAATTATCAATTCTGACTTAATGAAACCAACGTTTAACGATTTACTTAACGCCCCAGATACCAATCCTATGACTACCACGCATATGAACTATATGATGAACCCAATCATTATGGTTTTTGATAAAATTTTTGATAAGCTTTTCCCTTGGTTAGATAAATACGATTTTGACGCTGCCAAATTGAATAGTAAAATTGGCTTTTGGGGATCAAAATTTGCCATCGGAATTTACTTAGGGATTTTTGTGGGTCTTTTAGCTGGCCAAACACCCACGCAAATTTTTTCTCTATCCTTTACGGCTGCAGTCTGTTTGGAACTATTCTCTTTAATTGGAACTTGGTTTATCGCTGCAGTTGAGCCTTTATCACAAGGTATCACTGATTTTGCTTCGAATAAATTAAAAGGGCGTACACTTAATATTGGTTTAGATTGGCCTTTCTTAGCTGGTCGTGCTGAAATCTGGGCAGCAGCTAACGTATTGGCTCCAATTATGCTATTAGAAGCCATTGTCCTACCTGGCAACAAACTTTTACCACTTGGCGGAATTATTGCAATGGGTGTAACCCCTGCTCTACTAGTAGTAACAAGAGGTAAACTCATCCGAATGATTATCATTGGAGCAATCGAATTACCTTTGTTCTTATGGTCTGGTACCCTAATTGCACCGTTCGTTACCGAAACCGCAAAAAAAGTTGGCGCTTTCCCAGCGGGTCTAAATAATAATACTTTAATTTCACATACTACCATGGAAGGGCCAATGGAAAAATTCTTAGGATACTTAGTCGGCAATGCATCACAAGGTCAACTCGAATTTATTTTATACGCATGTCTGGCGCTAGTCGCCTATCTACTGATTTTCATTTGGTATGCAAAACAAATGAAGAAGCGAAATATTATTTATGCTCAAAAAGCTCAATAAGGGAAACTAAAAAGAAGAGGTGCATCTGCACCTCTTCTTTTTAGTAAATCACCCTGACAACTTTTTCCAATACTTTAGATGTGTCAAATTTATCTTTATTTGTAACTACCGCTGTCACTTCTTCTAATTGATAAAAAGAATAAAAATCCTGTTTCTCTACTTTAGAAGTATCCATTAACAAATATTTTTCTATTGAGTTATCTAATGCAATTGCTTGTGTTTGTCCTTCTTCAATAGTCGCTGTCATAATTTTATTATCTTTTAACGCATTGCAACTAAAAAATGCTTTATGAAAATGCATTTCTTCTAATGCTTTATTAGCGATTTCACCAAAAAAAGATTTAGTTAAAAGTCGCATTTCTCCACCAATTAAATAAATGGTTAACGCATTCTTTTTTTTACTTAACGTTTCAAACACAGGCAAACAGTTTGTTACTACTCTTAAATGTTTAAATTCCATTGCCTCGGCTAAAAGTTCAATAGTTGTTCCTGGTCCTAGAAAGATAGTTTCTTCTTCGTGAATTAAACTTAATGCTTTTTGGACAATTTCTTTTTTTTCAACACTATTAATAATTTGTTTATCAGCATGAGACAGTTCATGTGGACGATATGTATTTAAACTGCTAGCTCCTCCATGTACTCGTTTTAAACGCCCCGCTGCTTCTAATTCTGTCAAATCTCTACGAACAGTCATATCTGAAACATTTAATCGTTCCATAATTTCAGTAACTTTGATTGCCCCTTTTTGATCTACTAGAGAGACTATCGCATTTAATCTTTCTTCTTTTAGCATTTTCATCGCTCCATTGTTAGTATATCTTTTATTCTACGATAAAATACTTACTATGAATACTAAAACATTTCTCCATTTATTTTAACATGAACGACGATTTGTAAAAAATTGACGATTTAGCCTATCTTTATATAAACAGATATCACTTCAACGATTGATTTAGATCTATTTGAGCCTAGTCAAACAGAGATCTAGCATAAAAATTTTCCAGAAAAACATCCCCTACCCTGAGCACCTCTATCAAAAAAAATAGCACATAGGCCAAGGCAGGTTACTTATAAAAAGGTAAGCAACCCGCCTTTGCCTATGTTTAAGTAAACGATGTATTTCCCCTATTACTGATTCAAAGTCCTTAAAACTTTATAATCACTGTTTTGCACGAGTAAAACGCTACTTGGGTTATCTGGATAAGCAGCATTGCCATCAAATGATACAACAACAGTATTCGTACCAACTTTCGTGAATTGTGTGTATGAGCCCCCAGCACCGCCCACGTTGGCAAAATGTAATGTCATAGTATCGCCTTTTGTTTCTACCTCGCGCCAATTTGCCCGCTGATAGTTATGCCAGTCAATTTGAGTTGAAATTTCGTTTGTCGTGTTTTTATACATTCCTTCGTAAAAATCAATCGCTTCCTCTTTTGAAGACCACGGATTGACTGAAATATTTGGGATTTGTTCTTTAGTAATTGACGGGGCACCTACAATTTTTTCAAAGCCAGCCCTCAACTCTGCATTATCTGTTGCTCCAAAATATAGATAGTCATAAGGATTTCCTTGATTTTGCATCGTCACTAAAACTAAGGGCTGATTGTTAACGATGGTGAATAAATACAAGTGCTTTTGCATTTCTGGTTGCGTTTCTGCATCAGAGTAAACAGCAACTAACGCATATCCATCCTTCACTTGTCCATTTTCAGACCATTCTAAATAAATGGGATGCTGACCAATCGCTGGCTGCATAGTAACATTTCCTACTAGACCATCAGGCGCTTGAACACCATTAAAATTGATTGAATTTCCTAGTGTATATTCTTTATACGTTTGGTTCATCCGTTGCCCCCAATCAGCCATAAATTGTTGTAGCTGTGCCTTTTTTTGCGCAGACCACAACTGATTTTCAGTTTTAGTAGAAGCAGAAGAATTACTTTGAGTCGTACTAGATTTTGACTCCGTGCTCATTTGACTTGCTTGGCTGTTGTTAACGGTAGCAGGTGCTTTCATTTCTGATGTTGCTGTCGGCTTGCTTGATTTGCTTGCAGTGCTATCACCACTTTTATTGGAAGAACATCCTGATAAAATACTCAATAAAAGACCTATCAAGATTATTTTTTTCATTGGTAATCCCTTCTTTCTGACAAGAATACTGTACTACTTTTCCCCTTTTCTCACCAGTAAAACTCGACTAAAAACGGCTATGTTTATTTGTTATTTAATTGTTAATTTAAGTTGATTGTAAGCATCCCATAACCAAGGATGCACAACTTTAATATCGTGTTTCAAAATATAATCAATATAGAAATATGCGGCATTTTCTAAAGAACAATTTAAAGCTTGTAATAAACCATCTAAGTATGGTGGCTTCCCTTCTTGATCCCACTTTATTTTATCAGCGACAAACAAAACTAAATCTATGTCCGAATAGTTTTTCTTCAATGTTGTATGGCATTCAATCGCTGATAAAATTTCATTGTCTTCAATACCAAAATCCATTTTCGCAATAGACTTAGAAATTTTTTGATGAATTATCATTGGAAAGGCCATTTCTGCTTCGTTTAATTCAATCCCATATTTTTGTGCGACATTAATTCTCTGATTATTTGGATAAATCGCAGAGATATCGTGTAAATATCCTGCAATACTTACTTTTTCTGGACTAGTTAAATATTTTTCACCGAGTTGATAGGCATACTCTCCAACTTCCATACAATGATAATACGTCTTCTCACAGTTTTTACTCACTAAATATTGTTTAATTTCATTTTTCAACACCTGTTGATAATCCATTTCCACAGCCCTTTCTCATTCCGATTACTCTTCTAGATAAATAAATTATACTCCTTTCATCCTCTAGCAACCTTTTATTTTTTATTAAATAAACAACTAACTAAATTGAAAAAATTGAAACTTTTTGGTCCTCAAATTCGTCTATAACTAATAGGACGTTCAATTTTGTATAACGTGGAGGTGTATTTTTTAACTTTTTCATTAACCAAAGAGGAGTGAAAGTATGCGACATAAGAAAAGAAAATTCAAAATAAACGGGTATGTATTATTTAGTGCGTTAATCCTCATTGTTCTTGTTTTCATTCAAACGTTCCTATTAACTCAACCCAAGATAACAAGTAAAAATGATGATACTACGCAGACATCGACTAAAAATTCAACTGCAAAAAAAGATTCCCCGACCAAGTTAGAAAAGGAATCAACATACATGACTATTTCATCAAAAAAATATGCTTATTCAGCAGACAAAATCAGAAAATATATAACTGGAGAAGAACCTTACAAAGGTGAAAAATTAGTATTCTTAACCTTTGATGATGGCGTTAATAATCAAATAACCCCACAAGTCCTAGATACATTAAAAAAGTATAACGTCCACGCAACTTTTTTTCTTGTAGGAAATACCCTAACTTCCGAAAATCAAAACATAGTGAAACGCGAAGTCGCAGAAGGGCATTCAATAGGCTTTCATAGTTCAACTCATGATTATGCAACGTTATATCCAAACGGGATTGTCAACACTGAAGAAATACAAGCAGAAATAGCAACCATGGAGAACTCTCTTAAAAAAATATTGGGCGAAACATTTCAAACAACTCTCTGGCGATACCCAGGAGGTCATATGTCATGGGGAGGTACAGAAAAATCTGATGAATTATTCAAACAACTTGGCATCCATTGGATTGACTGGAATGCGATGGTTGGGGATGCGGAGCCGTTAGACAGACAGCCTACTACAGTCGCAGAAATGCTCGCTTTCCATCAACATTCACTTGAGGTTTATCCGGATTATAATATTAGAGTAGTCTTAATGCATGATTCAGTAGATAAGGAATTAACAAAACAAGCATTGCCACAATTAATAGAGTTTTATCAAGCAAATGGTTATCAATTTGGTGTCTTATATTAGAGCAACTCGGAGCACTAAAGGAAGTATTTCTGGTCTTAGTCAATGTTGATTTTCTACTTAATTACACACAAAAACACCCTCTTGCTGAGCAAGAGGGTGTTCGTTTGTCGAATAGTAAAGATTAACGACGGATTTCTTTGATACGAGCTGCTTTTCCGTGTAATGCGCGTAAGTAGTAAAGTTTTGCACGACGTACTTTACCGTAGCGAACCACTTCAATTTGAGCAACACGTGGTGTGTGTAATGGGAATGTACGTTCCACACCAACACCATTTGAAACTTTACGTACTGTGTAAGTTTCGCTGATTCCAGCACCACGGCGTTTAATTACAACACCTTCGAATAACTGGATACGTTCACGAGTACCTTCGACTACTTTCGCATGAACGCGAACAGTGTCACCAGGGCGGAACGCAGGAATATCCGTACGTAATTGTTCTTGTGTTAATTCTTGAATTAATGGATTCATTTTATCCTTCTCCTTATTCCCAAATATTCTTATGGTCACTTCTGCCACAGCGGAATATTGTAATAGTTAGAGCGCATTGCACTCACCAAATCAGTTTACCACAGACAAAATAAGCTGTAAAGAGAATTTTCTTGAAAGTTCCCTTATTTTTGTTCTTCTTGTTTAATTTCTTCTAATAACTTCAACATTTCAGGCGTCATTTCTACTGATTCCAACATGTCTGGTCGACGCAAAAAGGTCCGTCGTAATGATTCTTTTAGTTGCCATTCTGCAATTAATTTATGGTTCCCATTCGTTAGCACAGCAGGGACTTCCATATCGTTGAAAATAGCAGGTCTGGTATATTGTGGATGTTCTAATAGGCCAGTGGAATGTGAATCCGTTTGTGCAGAAAGATTGTTACCTAAGACATCAGGTAATAAACGGACTGTCGCATCAATCATGACCATTGCGCCTAATTCGCCCCCTGTTAAAACGTAATCCCCCAATGAAACTTCATCTGTAACCATCGTGCGAATTCGCTCATCATAGCCTTCATAATGTCCACAAATAAAAACTAAATGTTCTTCTTGTGAAAATTCCTCGGCCATTTTTTGATTAAACGGTTTTCCTGCTGGATCTAATAAGATGACCCGTTTTGGCTGCTGGTTTGTCTCTTCTTCAATTGCTTTTAGATTATCATAGATCGGTTGTACTTTTAAAAGCATCCCCGCGCCACCGCCATACGGATAATCATCGACCGTTTGGTGTTTGTTATCTGAAAAATCGCGAAAATTAGAGACATTCAATTCTAATAACTGCTTTTCCCGAGCTTTCCCAATAATTGATTCCCCCATTGGTCCTTCAAACATTCTAGGAAAAAGAGTTAATACATCAATTCTCATCGTCAATCAATCCTTCTGGAATGTCCACATCAATCCGTTGATTTTTGACATCGACTTTTGTAACAACGCCTTCAATATACGGTAAAAGCAAATCTTTTTTCTTTGGTCGTTGGACGACCCACACATCATTCGCACCAGGAGATAAAATTTCTTTAATTTTTCCCAGTTCACTACCAGTTTCATCATAAACAGTGGCACCAATGATTTGGTGATAATAAAATTCGTCCTCTGCCAATTCAGCGAGATTGTCTTTTGCAACTTTTAAAATACCGTCACGATATTTTTCAACATCATTGATATTTAGATGTCCTTCAAAGCTTAAAATGTCAAAATTCTTATGCTTGCGGTGGGACTTCACGACCAATTCAATTGGTGCTTTTTTCTCTTGAAATAGCAGTAACGTTGCCCCTTTTCGATAACGTTCTTCTGGAAAATCCGTTTTCGAAATGACCCGAACTTCTCCTTTGATTCCTTGTGTGTTCACAATTTTTCCTACATTTAAATAATCTGTCACGTGAAAGCCTCTCTTCCTTGTATTTCATCTTTCCTATTTTACCATTTCTTACGCGCAAATTCTATGAAAAAACAAAGGCCAACTTTTCCAGTCAGCCTTTGTTTTTATTAATTCGTTAAACCAGTTAATGTGCCATAAATTAAAAATAAATTCAATAACGTCAAGGCAATTGCAATAATCCAAGCTAAAAATTTCACCCACGCTGGATTCGCAAATTGGCCCATTAATTTTTTATCACTTGTATACATCGTTAAAGGAATAATCGACACTGGCAAAGCAATACTTAGGAAAACTTGCGTATAAAGTAACAAGTCTTCAACAGCCGTTTCGCTACCGCCATAAATAATGACACAGATAATGACTGGCACAATTGCTAACAAACGAGTTAACACTCGTCGTGCCCACAACGGCATTTTTAAATGGATAAAGCCTTCCATTACAATTTGTCCTGACAGCGTACCTGTAATCGTTGAATTTTGACCCGAAGCCAGTAAAGCAATTGCAAAAAGAATACTTAACACTGGGCTAGCAATATTACCAACAATATCTGGATTTTTCAGAGCATCAAATAAATCAACGAATTTACCTAATTCACTGTTGGTTCCATAAAATAATGCTCCCCCTAGGATTAGCAACAAACAATTTACGACGAAAGCAACAGTTAATTGAATATTTGAATCCCAAGTAGTGAAACGAATTGCTTTGGCTTTCTCAGCATCATCGTTACGATCAAATTTCCGAGCTTGCGCAATGGAAGAATGCAAATATAAGTTATGAGGCATGACTGTCGCTCCAACGATTCCCAAGGCTAAAAATAACATGGATTTATCTGTCGCTATTTTTGTGTCTGGAATAAAACCTCGTAATACTTCACCAACATTTGGATCTGCTAATGCCACTTCATAAGCAAAAACAAAAAAGATGACTGCAATTAAACAAGAAACAATTGCTTCGATTTTGCGAAAGCCTAACTTTGTCAGTAGCAAAAGTAATAAAACATCAAACGTTGTTATCAACACACCAATTAATAATGGAAAACCAAATAATAATTGCAAAGCAACGGCACCACCAATTACCTCAGCGATATCTGTAGCCATTATGGCTAACTCCGTCACCACCCACAAGGCAACGCCCGTTCGTTTACTTGTATGCTCTCTAGTCGCTTGGGCTAAATCCATTCCTGTCACAATTCCTAAGCGCGCAGCCATACTTTGTAGTAACATGGCAACTAAACTAGAAAGCAAAATCACACTAAGTAACGTGTACTTATATTCCGCTCCGCCAGCAATTGACGTAATCCAATTTCCTGGATCCATATAACCAACAGCTACTAAAGCGCCAGGTCCGCTATAGGCTAACAAAGTTCGCCAAAAGCTAGCATTTTTAGGTACCTCGACGGTATTATTTATCTCTTCTAAACTAGGTCCATTTGCATAATTAAGCATTTTTTCCGTTTTCTTTTCTTTCATCCAACATCCCTCAATCTATCTTGTTCACACATTTCACTTTTAGGTATACCTAAAACTAGTTAACATAATTATAGTCTTCTTATTCTTCGTTGTAAACTGTTACATTCTAATTTTTTTAAGCACTTTCGCTATAAATCGTTTGGTTTTTACCAAAAAATCCCTTACACTTATTTTATCATAGATCGGAGGTTATGAGGATGAAGTTAGATATGGTCGGTATTATCGTCAACGATATGACACAAGCACTCTCTTTTTACCAAACACTAGGTTTTAACGTGCTGGGAGAAGCTTCGCCCGATTACACAGAATTACAAAACAATGGCGTCAGGATTTCTTTAAATTCACTACAAATGATTACTGGCGTCTATGGGTTTGCGCCTAGTCAGCAAGGCGATAAAATCGAACTTGCTTTTCTTTGTGAAACGGCCGCAGAAGTTGATAGCACCGTGAAAAAAATGAGCCAAGCTGGTTACATTGTTTTTAAAGAACCTTGGAATGCACCTTGGGGCCAACGATACGCAATCATTAAAGACGTAGATGCAAATTTAATTTCACTCTTTGCCCCTCTATAATATTACTAAAAGATGTGCCACTTTCGTTTCTTCAACTCTCTTTCGAAAGATCAGTGCAGAATGGGTCTTAAGTAGGATGTCTTTTCTGTCTCTTTTTTTGTATAATAAACTTATCAAATGATGCGTATCTTACAACTTTGTTCGTTTGCAGAAAGAACAAACGATGTTTTTTATTGATAAAAAGTTATATACTAAAAGTACGATGAGTATAACTAAAGGAGATGAGAAATGTGAGTGTTACCCTATCTAGAAAAATTGTTAATATTATTTCCATTTTGGGCATTGTTGCAACCATAATTGCAACCATCTATTTTATCCGATTAGGTGTCTTCAAGGACATCAATGCACTAAGAGGACTAGTAGGGCAATCTGTCATTCTCGGTCCGATTATTTTCATGTTAATTCAGATTATTCAAGTGGTTATTCCGATTATTCCTGGTGGTGTTAGCTGTGCTGCAGGGGTCTTGATTTTCGGGCCAACAATGGGCTTCGTCTATAATTACGTTGGTATTGCACTTGGCTCTATTATCATTTTCTTATTAGGTCGTAATTATGGGAAACCATTCATTATGAGCCTTGTCAGTGATAAAACATATAACAAGTATATCGGTTGGTTAGACAATGAAAAACGTTTTGAACGATTGTTTGCTTTAGCAATTTTCTTCCCGATTGCACCGGATGATGCGCTTTGTTTAATGGCCGGTTTAACAAAAATGTCTGTGAAAAAATTTACTCTGATTATTTTATTAGCAAAACCTGCTTCTATCTATTTATATAGTCTTGCGTTAATTTATGGCGGTACATTTTTAACTAGCTTACTGGGAATGTAAAATAAATAAAAAAGCGAACGGACTAAATCAAAACTCTGCCTGTGTCAGTTTGATTTAGTCCTTTTATTATGGAATTTTGGTAGAAACTGGGGGACTTTTGATGTTTAGTTATTTTAAAAATAGTATTGTGAATACGCTAGATTTTCTTAAAGGAACAACGGCGTATTTTCGCGACGTGCTCTTGATGCACGGATTTATGTTATTCGTTCTATTGCCTTTATTGACAAGTTTGTCCAAATTGGTACTCAAAGAAGGTGGGATTGATTATATTTCCTACGATAACTTAGGGGCAATTGCTACGCAACATCCCTATGTCCTTTTGACTTTTCTACTAATTGGGCTATTAATTTTACTGGCGCTCTTTTTTGAATTTACCTTTTTATTGCTTAGTGTTTATTTTATTAAGAAAAAGCAACCAATTACTCTAACGCAATTATTGCACGGCACCTTGCTTCAGATCAAAAAAGTTCGAGGAATTACCTTTCTGTTTTTCCTGGCATATTTCTTTTTGATTTTACCATTAAGTGGGTTAACCTTCCGCTCTTATTTATTAACAAGAGTTAAGATTCCAGCCTTTATCTTAGATTTTATTTTTGCAAATCGCGTCATTATTATTATTGGTTTCGTATTGTTAGAACTGATTATCTTATATTTAGCGATTCGACTTGCTTTTGCCCTTCCAGAGTTGATTTTACGTGATGTTGGTTTTCGTGAGTCTTTGAAACGTAGTTGGCAAATTACAAAGCGACGCTTTTTCCAGATTTTAGGGCAATTTATTATCATTGGAGGAACTGTTTTAGGGATTTTTACGGCTGGCTATTTCTTGATATTTTTAGGTCAAACCGCCGTTGAAACGTTTAAACCTGAGTGGTCTTTACCTAGCGCTGTCATCGCTATGACACTCCTTCAGGTTATGATGCTTTTAAACTTGGTGTTGTCTAGTGTTGCTATTTTTTACATTATTGTTGATGATATGGAGGATGAAGGGATTTTGCCTGACACGCCAGAATGGTTCACCCCGAAATCAGAGGTTCGGGTAGAATGGACCACCTTCAGAGTCGTTCTTTTTTGTTTGATTGCAATCATCTTCGGAATTGGTGTAGGCACCTATAATACGAATTACCTAAGTCATACACCTGACCGAAAACCGGTTACCATCTCCCATCGTGGTGTCAATGGTAACAATGGCGTTCAAAACACCTTAGACTCTTTAATCGAGACCAATAAGGCAAAACCTGATTATGTTGAAATGGATATTCAAGAAACCAAAGACCATCAATTTATTGTCATGCACGATTTTAATTTACGGGCGTTAACGGGCGTTAATAAACGACCGAATCAATTAACACTTAAAGAATTAACGAATATGAATGTCACAGAAAATGGTCAAACTGCTAAAATGGTTTCTTTCGATGATTATTTAGCCAAAGCCAATCAATTAAAACAACGTTTATTAATTGAAATCAAAACCACGCCTCAAGATAGCCCTGATTTAGTGCAGCGCTTTGTCAAACAATACCGTGAAAATATTTTAGAAAACGGTCATATCCTTCATACCTTAACCTATGATACGGCGATGGCCTTAAAGAAAGAAGAACCACGCTTTTATGTAGGCTACGTTATTCCTTTTAACATTGTGGGACCACCTAAAATGCCAGTTGACTTTTTTACTATGGAATACAGTACAATGAATCGTAACTTTGTAAATGCCGCTCATCATGATGGGAAAAAGGTTTATGCTTGGACAGCAAATGATGAAGATGTTATGACGCGAATGATTTTTTATGGCGTCGATGGCATCATTACCGATCAGCTCAGTCTACTGAACGAAACAATGAAAACCGATTTAGAAAATCCAACATACTCCGATAAACTGTTGAATTTCGCTATTGGAATGGGTTAAAAAAAGAGCGTGGGACAAAAATCACTTTGGATTTTTGCTCCACGCTCAAAAACTGATAAACGGCGGGAACAGAAGCAACTCCTTCGGAAATAAGCCGGAATTATCCAAAAATTAAAGAACAATTTTCGGAAATTCCTTCTTATTTCTCGGAGTTAAACGCTTCTGTCCCGACCTCTTTTACGTTCATGTTAGTTGTTTTTACCAAAAATTCTTAAGAAAGCTAAGAATAAGTTGATGAAGTCAAGGTATAATTGTAATGCGAAGAAAACGGCCATCCCAGTACCTGCTTGATCACCTGTTTGCGCATAGACTTGGCGTATACGTTGGTTATCATAAGCAGTAATCCCTGAGAAAATTAGGACCATTAAAATGGAAATAAAGAATTCTACAGCACTACTGTGTAAAAGGAACATATTTAGCAACATCGCAATGATAATTCCGATTAAGGCACTATAAGCGGCATGACCAACTGCTGATAGGTCTTTCTTCGTAAAGACACCTACTAATGACATCGCGCCAAAGGTAGCTGCTGCACTTAAAAATGCGCCGGCCACTGTTCCACCAGTATACATTAATAACGTCACGGATAAAGTGACACCATTTAATAATGCATACGCAACAAATCCTGCAATCGCAATGGTTGGATTCTTCTGTGCTTTTGCGCCTAGATATAAAACTAAGCCAATTTCAACAAGCCAAATCATCCAAAAAGCTAAGCTTGATTGGAATAAAGTAGCTAGAACAGGTAAAAAGACAGTTGTCATTGCATAAGCCATGATTGCGCTAATACCAATTCCTAACGCTAAAAATCCGTAAATTTTGGCATAAAATTTATTCAAACCTGTGCCAGTTTGGATATACTCTTGATTATTCATAAGTTAAAGTCCCTTCTTTCTCTGTTAATTCATCAATCGTCACTTGGGGTGGTTGAACCATCACCACTGCATCTAACACGCGATTTTCTTGCTCATTAACAGCCTCAACTGAAATGGTAATCACATCTTTCATTTTGTCGACTTTGATTACTTCTAATTGGAAAGTCAATGTTTCGTAATGAAAAACGGGTTCCACAAAGTTCACAGAGAAATTCACAACATGGGAACCTGGTCCTGGCAAATGTTTTGAAATCGCACTAGTGATAATTCCCATCAGCATAATTGATGGTACGATTGGTTTTTCATATTCTGTTTTTTGGGCATAATCATGTTGGATATATAAAGGATTCGCATCATTGGTCAAGCCCAAGTAAAGTAATAAGTCCTTGTCTTCAATTGACTCTGTCAAGGACAACGAATCTCCCTCTTCGATATCTTCGATGGTTTTGCCTAATTTTCTCGGTTTTCCGATATTCAAATTAGTACACCTCCGTTATTGATAAGATAATTGTACCAAAATGTACTTAAAAGGCAAGTTAAAAAGTAGTCTTTAAAGGATGTTTAAACAAAACCAACTTATCTGCCATGCTAGATTTTAAAAACAAACAACGGAACAGGAGCAGCTTCTTATTTTTTGAAGCCAGATACCCCTGTCCCGATTTTATTTATGTTCTCTTATAAAACGTTTCTAGTTGTGTTACTTAGTAATGTTTCGTAAGCTTGTTCAAATTTCTGAACGTCGCCAGCACCCATAAAGACCACCACTGCATTTTCAAAATCTAGTAAAGGCGACACATTATCTTCGGTAATTACTTGTCCACCTTTTTGAATTTTTTCGCCTAAATCTTCAATGCGTACCTCGCCTTGTGTTTCACGCGCAGAGCCAAAAATATTACATAAGAATACTTCATCTGCCAAATCCAGTGCTTCAGCAAATTCATCCATTAACGCAATTGTTCGTGTAAATGTATGTGGCTGGAAGACAGCAATAATTTCTTTGTCAGGATATTTTTGACGAGCGCCATCAATCGTTGCTTTAATTTCAGCTGGATGGTGCGCATAATCATCAACAATAATCATGTCACTGACTTTTTTCTCGCTAAAACGACGTTTTACACCTTTAAAACTTAGCATTTCTTCTGCGACTTTTTGCATATCAAGTTTTTCAAAATAAGCCACAGCAATCACACCTAGCGCATTCATGATATTGTGATGGCCAAATGCTGGTAAGACAAAATGACCTACAAAATCATCCTTGTGATAAACATCAAAAGATGAGCCTTCCGTTGTTCGTTGAATATTTCGTGCTTGGATATCATCCTCTTCACTGACGCCATAATAATAAACTGGCACTTCTGATTCTAACTGACGAAGATACTTATCATCACCATAAGCAAAAATTCCTTTTTTGACTTGATGAGCCATTGTTTGGAACGCTGAAAAAACATCCTCAATGCTCTTGTAGTAATCTGGATGATCAAAATCGATATTCGTCATAATCGCATAATCTGGTGAATAAGCCAAGAAATGACGACGATACTCACACGCTTCAAATGCAAAGAAATCAGCATCTGGTTCGCCGTGGCCAGTGCCATCCCCTATTAAATAACTAGTTGGATTGATACCACTTAATACATGTGCTAGCAAACCAGTCGTGCTTGTTTTCCCATGTGACCCTGTTACAGCAATGCTTGTATAGGGTTCGATAAAACGAGCAATGAAATCGTGGTAACGAATTACTTCTGCGCCTAATTCGATGGCACGGGCGATTTCCTCATGGGTATCTGGAAAAGCATTTCCAGCAATAACAATCATGTCTTTATCAATATTATCTGCATTAAATGGTAAAATAGGGACACCTGATTTTTCAAGATCCCGTTGTGTAAAGAAATACTCTTCTACGTCTGATCCTTGAACGTTGTAGCCTTTTTGGTGTAAGACCAACGCTAATGAGCTCATGCCAGAACCTTTAATTCCGACAAAATGGTATAATTTGTTCTCTTGATTTCCCATTATAATCCTCTTCTCTGTCACTATATAAAACATACCTTTTTTAAAAAAATTTCAATCATACGAGATTCATTATCGTATAAAACAAAAAAATAATCAACTATTAAAACAGAATAAAAAACTTACATGTTTCAAATCCACATGCAAGTTTCATCTCTTAACTAAAATATTTACTGTTTTCTAATACAGAACTTGAATCTTCTAGCATCCCACTTAATGGTTTATCCAAGATGCCCTTTTTCTTCTCTTCTGTCACAGGTGCTTCCGGCTCCACTTGAGCATTCGCTTTAGCTAATTTTTTCCCATAAGCAGTTTGACTTTTAGCATTTTTCTTTGCGGCATTCAAACGGGAACGCGAACGTAAATCTAACGCATCTTCGCCAAAACGTTCTAAGTCTGGTTTGATTTGTTGATATTGTCGTCTAGTTAAAGGAATCTCAGGTTCTGAGGTTGGAATATTAAATTTCCGCACCGTTGGATCTTCTTCCGTATCTTTCACTTGAAAAGCCGTTGGTTCATCATCAAGAATGACATATGAACGACGATCTTTTTTCATTGCTTTTAGCAACTCTTCTTCAGTAAAACTAGGTTCCTGTTCCTCAGGAATCACAGAAGCCGGGATATATTTAGGAACAAAATAAGAAGGTGTCGTTTTTTGCACTAATGGTGATGCGGCAGGTCTACTTGGTTTCGCTACGACTTCTTTTTTTTTATACGTTTGTGTCCAGCCATTTCCTTTTGGTGTCCCAAAAAGGCTATTATTTTTTTTCGTTGCTTGTTTATTTTTCGTTGCTTTACTAGCATGTTTTGTATAGTCTGGCAAATTAGAACGATGACGTGCTAATTGCTCTTGTTGTGCTGCCGTTAATTGTTGTGTTTGTTTATTTGTAGTTGATTGATTCGTTGTTGGTTGTTGGACGGATGGTGTGCTTTGTCTAGTATCTTCGGCAGATGTTGCAGTTCTTCTGCTACCAGACATTGCTTTACCAATCAGATCATCTTGAAATAAGTTACGTTCATTATCTGTTGGTAATTTTACGCCCTGTTCATCATCATAAGCTGGAAAACGGAAATGTTTTCTCTTCACTTGAGCATTATCCATTGCGGTCATTCCTTTTATTTTTCTTTCTCATTAGTTTAACACATTCTCAATGAATACTAAAGAACTTGCCTGAATTTTTAAGAGAACAAAAAAGAAACCTCTGTTTAAAAAGGTTTCTTTTTCTGTTTATTTATCTAGTTGTAATTTGGCAAAGTCCGCTTTGATTTGGATGAACGACTGAAATAATTGTAAAAACTGAAAGAGCCGCGCCCGATTTTCAAATTCATTTCTTGTTTGCGGCAATGGTTTTGTGCGATAGGTTTCATAAACGTTCTTAATTCGATTCATAATTTCTTGTCCATCATTATTCTCTGCAAATGTTTCTGCCGTATATTCCAACAATTGTTGAATATAGCGAACTTGTTGCGCATCAACAGTAATATCTTCTAATAATTCCAACATGTTTTTTAGAATATTACTTTGCATTTTTCTCATCGCAAAGTACTCTAAATAGTACGTATTGGTAGACAGCAATTGATTCTCGGCATGATTTTTGGCCCACGTCTCGCCTGTGCGAATAAAGGTTTTTAAATCTGCACAATACATGACCAAATTTCGCTCTCCTGCAGCGTTGTTTAAATGTAGCGCCATTTCCCTTAAAATTTTACGAAACATTGTTTCAATGACTTCTTGGTCTTCTCTTAAACGTTTTTCTGTATCAGGCATATAAGAATTAGCTAATAACGCTAGTCCCACACCAATACTCATTAATAAAAACTCATTTCCAATAATCGCCCAAGAAAGATTTTTTTCGACTAAATAATGAGTTACCAAAACGGAACTCACAACAATCCCATCAGATAATTGAAAATACACAGCTGCTGGAATAAATAATAACAAAAAAATACCAAAAGCAATCGCTGTAAAACCTAAAAAAGTAAAACAAATATACGCTAAAATAGTTGCTAAAGCTAAGGATAACAAACGATAAATCCCTGTCATGACAGATGTTTTTTTCGTGCTAGTAACACTTAAAACCGAAATAATCCCTGCCGAAGGGGCATAAAGTAATCCCAGTTTTTCCGCAATAATCATTGCTAATGCAGCGCTAATGGCTGTCTTGACTGTTCGTAAACCAATTTTCATGCATACTCCCCTTAAAAAATAATAATTCTTCACTTTTCTCTAGTAATTTTACCTCTATTTCGGTTATCATTAAAGAGAAAAGTTATTTAGGAGCGAATATTTATGATAGTGGGTCGATTTCGTTTAGGCATGCGAACGTTAAAAACAGCAATTGCTGTCATGCTGTGTATTCTTTTATTTCAATTTTTCCATCGTGGCTCACCTATGATTGCCTGTTTAGCAGCTGTTTTTTCGCTAAGACAAGATTTAAATACCAGTTTGTCTTTTGGAAAATCGCGCATTATTGGAAACACATTGGGTGGCTTTTTAGCTTTGCTTTATGTATTAGCACAAGATTATTTTCCTAATCAACACTTAGTAGAATTACTGCTACTACCACTTTTAGTCATTATCGTCATCGTTGTTTCTGATGGGATTAATAACAATGCTGGAATCATTTCTGCAACTGCGACACTTTTAATGATTTCTTTAAGTATTCCGCAAAGCGATTCCTTTCAATACGCAATGGAACGTGTGTTGGATACATTCATTGGGACCTTTATAGCGATTGGTTTAAACGTCTTTTTACAACCTAAGCCAGCAGAAGAAGCCCATGAAATTTCTGAAGATTTAGCTGAATTAGAAAAGAAGGAAAAAGAACTAGAAGCTCTACGCCAACAAGTTCAAGCGCGGATTGCTGCAGAAGAAAACACTGACGACAAGGCAAATAAATAAAGAAACAGCCGATTGAAGAGAACAACAATCGGCTGTTTCTTTATAGTTCCCAATTCGTTTTTGCTTGAAAGTTGGCGGCTGCGCCAATCAAGTTGGCATCATTTTGATAATGGCAGGTCACGATTTCTGGAACAAAATCTTTTAATTCAAAGGTCTGTAAATGCGTTAGCATCCGGCGATTAATCTCTGCTAATAAGCCTTCTTTAGCAGAAACACCGCCTCCAAGTACAATCATTTCAGGATCATAAGAAAACTGTAATCCGAATAATCCTTGTGTTAAATAATCATAAAAATTATTGACTTCTTCGCGAGCAACCTCATCCCCTCGTTGTGCCAGTTCAAAAACTTCTTCTCCTGTCACCGCCTGTTTTTCGACTCCAATTCGTTCACAATAACGCTGAGCCATTTTGACAGCTGTGCCAATTTCACTGAATGTTTGGCCATTACTTAAAAAGTTCAGTCCAAACTCGCCTCCATATAAATGAGCACCTTTGTACAATTCGCCATTTCGAAAAATCGCTCCGCCAATTCCTGTCCCAATAACGACAAAAAGCACTTCTTTTTTCCCTTTCGCCGCGCCTTCATATATCTCAGCTAAACCAGCACAATTCGCATCATTTTCGATAGTCACTGGTAACCCAAACAACGCTTCTAATTCTTCATAAATGTTAAAATGATGAATATATGGAATGGCGGAAATCCCTAAAATCTGTTGACTTTTTTCGTCAACTACTCCAGGTGAACTAAAAGCAACACCACTAATCGACTCATTTCTTTTGTCTGCATAAACCGAATATAAATGCGCTTTCATTTCTTCCCAAGAGCCAGGTGTTGGAAAGCTCCCTTGATTTGTTAATTCTTTGCCTGTCCAAACGCCGTATTTCACGGAAGAACCGCCAAGATCAAATGCTAAAATTGCCATATTTATCCATCCTTTTCTACTTCTGTTTTCTTATTTCTTCGATACGTATACGGTCCATGATAGGTCTCATCAGGATTTTTCGTCAAGCGAAATTTCAATGGAACATAGTCAATGCCGCCTTTAACAAAAGGATGACATCGTAAAATCCGTGCTACTCCCATCGTTGTTCCTTTGACACTTCCATGTGTATGAATTGCATCAATCATATATTGTGAACACGTTGGGTAATAGCGACAACGTGCAGGCAATCCTGGAGAAATAAATCGTTGATAAAAACGAACACCGCCGATTAACGGATTTTTCATAAAGTGCCTTCTTTCTAACTAATTCTTACTAAAGAATAGCTTGTTTTTTCATGTTTGGCAAGTCCTAGTTACGAGAAATCACACCAGGTGCACCTATTACGAATTCTTACATTTCTGTTGCTATCCAAATGAAAAAAAACGTGCTACACTATAAAAAAAGGAATGGAGGCATAGTAAATGGGATTAAAATTTGAACGTTCCAATGACTTAGATAAACTCTTCGATTCTTTCGCCGTTGATCCATTAAAGAAAGAAGTCCCTCTTGAAGAACTGGCAAAACAACGACAAGAAGCAAAAAAAGAAGAAGCAAAAAAACAAGCAAAAGAGTAATTTTGCTTGTTTTTTTCTATAGAAACTTTTCAATTGCTGTCCAAGCTGCTTCTTTTCCTTCTTTTGTTTCAGAAGAGAAAATAATAAAGTCATCTTGTTTATCAAAATTCAAGGCTTTTTTGATGACACTCTCGTGTTTGTTCCATTTGCCCCGCGGAATTTTGTCTGCCTTAGTTGCCACAATAATAACTGGCAAATCATAGTATTTCAAAAATTCATACATTTGGATATCATCTTGGGTCGGCGGATGACGTAAATCAATTAAAGAAACGACTGCACGTAATTGCTCACGTTGCGTGATATACGTTTCAATCATTTTTCCCCACTTCGCACGTTCTGTTTTAGAAACTTTGGCATAACCATAGCCAGGAACATCCACAAAATGTAAGGCATCCTCAATTAAATAAAAGTTTAGCGTTTGCGTTTTACCAGGTTTGCCTGAAGTTCTTGCTAAATTTTTACGATTAATCAAGGTATTAATAAAAGATGATTTCCCAACGTTCGAACGTCCAGCTAAAGCAATCTCCGGTAACTGAGATTCAGGATATTGTTTAGGGGATACCGCACTAATCACGATTTCTGCATTATGTACGTTCATTGTTTTCCTCCGTTCTTCTATTCAGTCTTTCATTCAAAAGCTTAACAAAAACAGCTCTTTCGGAGATCCGCCGAAAGAGCTGTTTTCAGCTTCAATCTTATACAGCTTCTTTATCTTTTTTGTTATAAATAATTGTTGGTTTACCGTTACCTTCAGCTGCCATTTTAGTAATGATAACTTTTTCAATACTTTCATCTGAAGGAACATCAAACATTACGTCCATCATAATTTCTTCAATGATTGAACGAAGTCCGCGTGCGCCAGTATTACGTTCAATAGCTTTGGCTGCGATGGCTTTTAATGCTTCTGGTTCAAATTCTAATTTAGTGTCATCAAGAGACAATAATTTTTGATATTGTTTCACCAAGGCATTCTTCGGTTCTGTTAAAATTCGAACTAAATCATCATTCGTTAATTTATCAAGCGCAGCCATTACAGGTAAGCGTCCAATAAATTCTGGAATTAAACCAAATTTCAATAAATCTTCTGGAATAATATGTTGCATGATGCTTTCTTCTTCATTTAAAGCAGAATTAGTTTTACCAAAACCAATAGTTTTTTCGCCTAAGCGGTTTTTAACAATAGTTTCAATTCCATCAAATGCTCCACCAACGATGAAGAGAACATTCGTTGTGTCAATTTGGATAAATTCTTGATGTGGATGTTTGCGGCCCCCTTGTGGTGGTACACTTGCAACTGTTCCTTCAAGAATTTTTAGTAAGGCTTGTTGAACACCCTCACCTGAAACATCTCGAGTAATCGAAACATTTTCACTCTTACGGGCAATTTTATCAATCTCATCAATATAGATAATGCCCTTTTCCGCACGTTCAACATTATAGTCAGCAGATTGTAGCAATTTTAAAAGGATATTTTCAACATCTTCCCCTACATAACCTGCTTCTGTTAAACTGGTCGCATCAGCGATCGCAAAAGGTACATTTAATGTTTTTGCTAACGTTTGAGCCAAGAAAGTTTTACCTGAACCTGTTGGTCCAATTAAACAAATGTTACTTTTTTGCAATTCAACGTCATCTTGAGTTGCAGCTGTTTCTGATTGATTCACACGTTTATAGTGATTGTAAACAGCAACAGAAAGTGTGCGTTTTGCACGTTCTTGTCCAATAACATATTCATTTAAAACATTTAAAATTTCTTGGGGTTTTGGCACATCCGTTAATTCTCGGACTGCTTCATCATAAAATTCTTCATCAATAATCTCTTTACATAGATCAATACATTCATTACAAATATAGACACCCGGACCAGCAACAATTTTTTTTACTTCTTCTTGTGTTTTCCCACAAAATGAACAACGAACGGTCCCGTTATTATCCGTATTGTCGTACATGTTCGTCACCCCTCTAAAAATCAAAAAATGACTGTCATCACAGTCTCTCATCATAATAGCACAAACCACTTTAAAATGCGAACATCTCAGATAGAAAGTTTTATTGTTCTTAGACTTCTTATGGTATACTACATTATATAAAAGCACTTTCATAAAAAGTGATTGTGTTGAAACAAATTGGAGGAATTGTGATGTTAGAACAAATTTTACTAGGTACCTATACTCGAAGAGCCAGCCAAGGCATTTATAAAATTGCATTAGATACGACACAAGGTCGTTTAACAGAAGCGACACTTTTGTTAGAAGAAACGAGTCCTACCTATCTTGCTCTGAGTCAAAAGGGCGAACTTTTTAGCGTCACTAGTGTTGACGGTGAAGGTGGCACTGCCGCTTATCAACCAGAAATGGACCATTTTAACTTATTGAATAAAGTAACTGAGGAAGGTGCGCCACCATGTTATGTAGCTGTTGACGAAAACCGACAACTTGTCTATGCAGCAAATTATCACCAAGGTATCGTTCACGTGTATCGTATCTTAGAAGATGGTTCTTTGGAAGATGCTGACAAAGTGATTCATACAGAGCCAACTGGTCCTCATGAAAACCAAAACAATGCCCATGTTCATTACAC
Organism: Enterococcus sp. LX10; assembly: GCF_023539285.1. Taxonomy (NCBI): domain Bacteria; kingdom Bacillati; phylum Bacillota; class Bacilli; order Lactobacillales; family Enterococcaceae; genus Enterococcus; species Enterococcus sp. LX10. Next base: position 1,691,310 of record NZ_CP092784.1, read on the forward strand.
AGATTTAACACCTGATCAACGCTTAGTCGTCTGTGATCTAGGAACCGATCGTGTGTATACGTATAATGTTAGCTTAGATGGAAAGCTTTCTGAAATCGCTCAATTCGTGACTGAGCCAGGGACTGGTCCACGTCATTTAGTGTTCCACCCAACAAAATCATTGGCTTATCTATTTGGTGAATTAGATAGCACTGTCTCAGTTCTTTCATATGATGAAACAGATGGTTCTTTCACTGAATTACAAAAAGTTTCTACTTTACCTGCTGATTATGATGCGTTTAATGGTGGTGCTGCAATTCGTATTTCTTCTGATGGCCGTTTCCTTTATGCTTCAAACCGTGGCCATAACTCGATTGCTGTCTATGCTGTTTCAGAAAACGGCGAAGCGATTGAACGAATTCAATTAATTTCAACAGAAGGCGATATTCCAAGAGATTTCGATTTAGATCCTTCTGAAGATTTCGTTGTTGTCGCTAATCAAGACTCTGATAATTTAACACTTTATCGTCGGAACCAAGAAACTGGCTTATTAGAAATGATTCAAAAAGATGTTGCCGTTCCCGAATGTGTTTGTGTTTTATTTGTATAATTAAGTTGACTATTTCCTTGGAAAATAACAGGAGTCAGATGCTAAATAATTTTTGCATCTGACTCCTGTTTTCTTATTTTAAACGATGGATTGTTTCTCTAATTCTTTAACGTATAGATAAAAAGAGCCAAAGTCTAAGCGATTCATTTGTAAAGATTCATGAATTTTTGTGAACCCTTTACTTTCGAAAAATCGAATCATTCTATGGTTTGTATGATTAGTTTGAGCATACATTTTACGTCTTCCTTCCCAGACTGCCCGTTTCTCCAATTCATGGAACAATAAACTGCCATAACCCTTGGCAATATAATTAGGCGAAGTTGCAAAGCGCTTTAGCCAAACAAAGTCTTGTTCCTGCTCCATACAGAACGTTGCCATTGAAAAAATCATTTCTTCGTGCACTAACAAATACAATCGTTTTTTTGTAATGTCTTCTTGGATATCTCCTTGAGAAGGATAGTCCTTTGTCCACTGTGTAATGCCCACAACGTCCATGTATGCCTTTACTTCTGTTAAAAATTGAAGAATCATCGGTAACTCTTTCTCATCAGCCACTCTAATTTTCATTGTGTATTCTCTTAATAAGGTAACAATAGAATCGACAAGACAATCACACTAATAATGCCAATGATGGTCGGTACACTCGTCCGTTTTAAAATTCTGATGGGACTAACTCCTACTGTTGATGCGACAATCATGACAACTGCTGCTACAGGAGAAATCGTTCTAGTTAAATTCGCGATCATCTGCATTGGCAAGGAAATTAAAATACCATCAATCCCAGCTTTTTCGGCAATCCCAGGGATTAGTTCGATAACCGCATAAAACATTGCCAGTCCACCACCGCTTAAAATTCCAAAAAGGGTCGTTGCACCGCTGAAAATTAAGGTCGTAACGATTCCTGCTGAACTTGACGCTTCGACAGATGCCATAATACTATCAATAATTCCTAACGTTTGAATCGCAGACGTGAATAATGAACCGCCTACGACAAGCATCACGACTTGACTAAACCCTTGCCCCATTCCTTTAAACATCTCGACAGCCGTATCTTGAACCTTTTTAAAAGATTTCAAGCGAAGCGTCTCAACCAATACCGCAATGAAGAAAGAAATAAATGTAAGAACAAAAATATCCATCGTTATTCCTTTGACAAACATTCCTGCGATTCCCACTCCAACAATTAATAATAGCGGTAATATTGGCAATATTGCATAAAATTTAGGAACATCAAATTCTTTTTGTTTGCTTAAGCCTTCTTCATTTAATGAGACATAGGCAGCCTCACCTTCTTTTTTATCGCAGTATTTTTGCCAGAAGTACTGTGCAACCGCAATGATTAATAACGATGGCAGCGAAATTTTGGCATTCCATACAACATAATTTAACACATCATAACCAAGGGTATTTGCGGCGATTACGTTATCCGCGCCTAAAGGTGTTGGCATGATAGTTGCCGTCATTGCAATCACACCTGCAGCAGTTAATGATGAAATCCCCATGCTGGCTAGCATCGGATATAATATAGACATTAAAATAATCGCTAAGCTTGATGCACTAGGAACTACTAGTGACATTAAATTTCCAATTAAAAAGACCACAGGGACAAATAACGATTTACGTTTAATCTTCATTAATGGTTTCACCAAAAAGTTGACAGCCATCTGATTGGCCCCGATTGCATTCATATAGCCTGAATAACCAAAAAGAATCATAATTACAATTCCTGCTGAACTCACTTGTGCAATAATTGTATCTTTAAACTTCAAGAAAATATCAAATAATCCAAAACCGGTTCCTTCTCCTGCAGGATAAATAGGATGTCCTAACATCCATGCACAGGCAAGTAGAACAAGCGCACCAATAATTAAACTGAGTGCGGGATGATAATTTTTTACAATCAAATAGGCTACAGCAACTAAAACGACCAATACCAATAAACTTTCAATCATACTTATCCTCCTTCAGTTAATTAACCGCTTTCATTTTTTCGACAACCCATTTTTGAAAAGCTTCAACATTTACATCTATACAGGCAACGGCATTCGTGTTTTTATGATACTTCATTTTTAAATCTGCAACAGTAGCTCCCGCAGCTGGACCTTCCAAAGCAACTTCAATGAACGTTTCAGTTGTCTCAAATAATTCTGGTGAAGTTAAATAGGCAATCGCGCAGACATCATGCATTTTCAAACCTGTAGTTAAACTGCCGCCTCTATAATGACGGAAAAGACCATAAAACATTTCCCCCACTCTGCCAAGCGCTCTGATGGCTGTTACTTCATGATTCGTTAACACAGCTTGACTTGTAACATCTAATCCTACCATTGTTAGCGGGACACCTGATTGGAAAACAATTTGTGCAGCGTGTGGATCGACATACGTATTAAATTCGGCACTTGTATTTGTATTTCCCCTTGCTAATGAGCCACCCATCATGACGATTTCTGCAATATTTTCTTTGACTTCTGGATAGAGGGTCAGTAACAAAGCAATATTCGTTAATGCAGCAATTGGAACAATGGTCAAAGGAACATCACTAGACAAAATTTCTTTTCGCATAGCTTCCACTGCATGAATATCTAAACACGTAGAGATAGGTTGCGGAAACTCAAAGCCATCCATGCCAGTCTCCCCATGAATCTCAGCAGAATCTTCCAATTGAATAAGTAACGGACAATTACACCCCTTGGCTACAGGAACCTTTTTCCCAAAAAAATCGACAAGTTTCAAAGCATTATTTGTTGTTTTTTCTACATCTACATTCCCTGCAACCGTCGTTATTAAGCGAACTTCTAGGTTAGGATGATTCAGTGCAATCGCTAAAGCTACAGCATCATCAATTCCTGGGTCCGTATCAATAATGATCGGTCTTTTCTTTGTATCCATTTTTCTTCCTCCATTCACATTTAGGAAAAACATTTCCGGAAACGTTTTCTTAATTTGAGATTAACAGCGCTTTCATTAAAAGTCAAGCAGAATTTCTAAATAATAAATAATTAGGCTTTTTCTTGACTTTCTGCTTTTAGAATGCTTACTATAAAAAAGAGTTCAGTGAAAGGACGAAAATGATGAATATTAAAGATATTGCAAAATTGGCTGGCGTTTCCGCTTCAACTGTATCCAAAATTATAAATAATAAAGATCAAACTATTAGTAAAGAAACCCGTGAGCGTGTCTTAAAAATTGTTCGAGATTACAACTACACACCTTACTCAGCAAATCTCGTCACAAATAGTACTACAAAAACCTTCGTGTTATTATTAAATAGCCATGAAACTTTTGAGGCTTGGGTTACGAGCTTTATTGATAAAGCTCAAGAAAATGGCTATAGCTGCTTGATTTTAAATAGTCACGGTAGTTTAGAACAAGAACTGAAAAATATTACCTCGCCAACTTTAAAACAAGCCAGTGGCATTATTTGGGACCCAATCAATGAAAACAGTAAACAATACGCGAAATTTATAGAAGAATTAACGATCCCTTACTATTTCGTCAATCACTCAACTAACGAATTGCCTTCTCTAGCGGGGCTTTATGAAGAAGCTAGTTATGTTTTAACCCAAGAATTATTACAGAATAACCATAAAAAAATTAGTTATTTCGTCACTAACCCAAAATATAAAGAAGCAATTATTGCAGGCTATAAAAAAGCCTTGTTTGATGTCAATTTACCCTTTAGTAAAGAAAATATTTTAACTACTATCCCTGCTGATTTCAGTAATCAGCTTATCACAGATGGGATTACGGGTATCCTTACCGATGACTATACCCAGGCTGTTTTTTTGGAACAGCTTTTAAAGCAGAGCGGTTTACGAACCCCCGATAATTACTCTTTACTCGCAATTAAGCGAAAAATTGATCGTTCATTTTTACCTGATCATATTTCTTCCGTCTTGTTAGATACAGAGACGTTTGGCAGCCAGTTAGCCTTGTTATTGCTTAACAAACGCAAAGAAAAAACAGCCTTGATTAATGAGGCTGAAAAATTGGTGCTAGATCACAAAAATACATTAGGCGTGTCTAGTGTTAATCCACATAGCAAAATGATTGTAGTGGGTAGTTTAAACGTTGATAATTATCTGTATTCAACAAATTTACCACATAACGGCAAAACAAATTTTCTGTCTAGCTATGCTAAATTCCCCGGCGGAAAAGGATTAAATCAAGCTGTTGGCTTAACCAAACTGGGCCATCAGGCCACCCTAATTGGTTGTTTAGGCTCAGACACAGATGCGAATTACTTATATAAAGAATTAGAAAAATACCACGTTACGACAGATGGTATCACACGTATTCAAGATACTGAGACTGGTCAAGCTTATATTTATGTTGAGACAAGCGGCGACTCCATGATTTCAATCTTACCTGGTGCAAACACAGCGCTTACGCCTAAAAAAATCGCACAGCAAAAACACCTATTTATGGATGCCAGTTTTTGTCTCATTCAAACAGAAATTCCTTTGTCTGCTGTTGAGAAAGCTTGTGAAATCGCCCAACATTCAGGGGTACCGATTATTTTAAAACCAGCTGCTATTCATCATATTCCAGTGAATATACTAGAAAAGGTTGATTTTTTCATTCCCAATGAAGATGAATTATTGGAACTTCAACCAGATACTGGTACATTAGAAGAGAAAGCGGCGTACTTCTTAGAAATGGGCGTAAAAAATGTCATTGTTACTTTAGGAAAAAAAGGCGTGTTATTAAAAACACCCCAAGTGTGCCACTATTTCCCTGCAACAGAAAATATAGCTGTGGATAGTACTGGTGCCAGTGACAGCTTTATCAGCGCGCTCGCCTCCTATCTTTCGAAAGGTTATCCGACTGAAGCAGCCATTCAAATAGCAATTCAGGCTGCAGGATTTTCAGTTTCTAAAGAAGGGGTGATTGATTCTTTAGTTGATCATGTCACTTTGGAAAATTATTTGATAAAAAAAGAACCCGCTCTCTTTGCTCATCGTAACGAGGTCAGGACAGATTTCTAAAAGGCTCAACAGAGACAACTGATTCCATGAAAAAAACAAATAAGAAGGAATTTCCAAAAATTCGCATGAAACATACTAGAATTGAAAAAGCCTAGTGTTCTTTAATTTGGGCAGGCCCATTCTTTCCCCATGTAAATACATTGCTTTCAACTGTTCCTTTTTTGCAGTGAAATAACTCAATTCTTAGTAATTTTCATGTAGAGATTGATGTGATTCGATCCTTGCCTCTCAAAGTCCTAATTGCGTCGAGTAATCATAGAGCAATCTTCGTCGTAAGCACTTCTGTCCCCACCGCTTATCAGTTTTTAAGCCTGGGAAAAAAATCACTTTGGATTTTTTCCCAGGCTCGTTTTTATTTTACAAATATACAGAACCATTCTTACGGTATTAATCTCCAGTGTTATCAATTTCTATACATTAGGTTACTCACCTATTAAAAAAATTTAGTGAGCGCCTGGTTATTAAATGACAGACCTTTGTCTTAGTACTACAAGTATTAAGCATTTTTATTACTTTTTTATTTAATAACTTTTATAATAAAAGAGAAATTATTTTTAAGGAGTGAGTCCTATAAAAACCCAGGATGCTATAAAAAAATATCTACTGTCAAAAAAAACACAAAAAAAGTTGGCTGTTTTTTTATATTTGGCTAAACAAACCAATCTTAATTTGTCTAGCGTTGCAAAAACATTCGATTTGTCCAATAAAAATTTATCAATCTATCTTCATGAAATCCAAGAAGACTTAGCCGAAATTAATGAAAGTACCTTAAAAATCCAAATAAATCATGGAAAAATTTCGTTACATACGTCTGAAAATGATTTTCTTTCTCATTATTTCTTATTGTTTAACTATTATTGTTTAAATTCTACTGACTTTATTCTTTTCCAAGCAATTATCAAAAAAGAAAACAATTCTGTCTGGAAAGTCAGTCAAGAAACAAATTTTAGTTCTTCTTATATTTATAAAAGACTCAATAATATTAATAAGTTACTAGCTCTTTACGGTATTTCGGTACATTTTTCACCTTCAGCTAGCAAAGTGATAAAAGGTACTGAGTTTCAAGTTATCTATGCATTCCTAGATGTTTATTGGACTATATTCTTAAATACTTTAGCCTTACCAAAGTATACGTCTACTTATTTTGAAGATATACTGACGCAACACATTAAACCAGAAATACTTGAACGGTTAGAGTTTGCTTCCCGATTAAAATTAAATTTACTCTTACACATTGCGAAATACCGCTTCCCCTATACTTGTGAAGTAGAACTCCAAAAAGAATTTGAAAAGCACCCTTATTTATCACTTTATTCGGAACCTACTCAAACTATCTTTTGTTGTCAATCAGATTTTTCAAAAACACAAAAAGAAGTCATCAATATCATTGCACCAATCGCAATTGATAATTTTGATTCAGCAAAACAAGCTGAATATTTACTGGCTTCTTTAATTGAAATTTCTTGTCCCGAATATTACTACGTAGATGCCTTACTAACCGATTTTTGCCAAGTTTTTCAGATTTCAGAAATGCGCGAAGTTGATCGTCATTACTTTTTACTTATTTTGTTTAAAAATGTTGTTTACAATCAACTGTTTATTTCTAAACAACCAAATACAGCAATTCTAGATTTCTTAGTCAATAAAAACAGTGCTAGCCAAAAGACTTTACAGAAGGAAATTTATGATTTTTATCAAAGTTTTTCAGGTAACTTCCCTTATCAATTAGAATTTAAAGACCAAGAAAATCCTAATTGGATATGCGAATTACTACTAAGAATCTATAAACATTATAGCCCACGTACTAAAATAAAAATTGGCGTGTCGTATTCTCGCGATTTTTACATTGCGAGTTTTATCATGATGAAAATTAAACAAGCGTTTAGTGAGGACATTATTTTTGAACGAACGAATTTTTTTACTTGCGACATTGTAATTACTGATTATCCTATATTTAATTTGCCTAAAAAAATTGAACGAATTTATATTTTAGAAGAAGAGTTAACCCGGGAAGATTGGGAATTAATTTTCAGTAAAATAAGTATCGCTATTTTCGATTTACAATAAAAAAGAACGAACCCAAAAATTAGTGTAGATTTCTGGGTTCGTTCTTTTTTTCTATTCAGTTAGTTATTCGTTTTTTCTATTAAATAGTGAATAAATAAATTACTGCAGCTAATGAAGCACCTAAGATAGGTCCCACAATTGGCACCCAAGAATAAGCCCAATCAGAATCACCTTTTGTTTTCACAGGAATAATTTGGTGCGCTAAACGAGGTCCTAAATCACGTGCAGGGTTAATTGCATAACCTGTAGGTCCGCCTAATGATAGACCTAGTCCTAAGACCAAAATCCCAACAAGCATTGGATTAATGCCAGCCGCTAAGTCGTTTTGAGAAAAGGCTAGTAAGCCAAAAACCAAGACAAATGTGCCGATAATTTCTGTTAAAACATTGGCTGGATAGTTACGGACAGCTGGACCAGTGGCGAAGGTTCCTAAAATAGCACCTTTGTCTTCTGTAATGTTCCAATGGGGTAAATAAGCTAACCAGACAACTAAACCACCAATAAAACCGCCTAGGACTTGAGCTACGATATAAGGTAAAACCATGCCCCATTCAAAGTTTCCAGTAATTGCCATCGCAACTGTTACAGCAGGATTTAAATGCGCTGGACTCATATACCCAGACATGTAAACAGCTAATGTAACAGCAGCGCCCCAACCTAAAGCAATAACGACCCAACCAGAAGCAAAGGCTTTGCTTTTCTTCAAGTTAACTGCGGCACAGACGCCATCCCCTAGTAAAACTAAAATCATCGTTCCGAAAAATTCACCGAATAATTGTGTCATCATCGAAGTTCCCATTTTTTCTTCACCCTACTTTCAAATTTTTTAAATCTGATTCTTCAATTACTTTTTCTAATGTTTCAATGTGTCGTGCTCTTTCTTCCGCTGTCCACTGATAATGCTGTGCCATTTCTTCAATGACTCCCGCTTTCACTTGGTCCAAACGATCACGCATAAACAATAAGTGGTTGGTCCGTCGCAATAAAAAGTCGACGGGTGTTAAAGCCATTTCTTCTTCCATCGCATAGTTTAAAGAGATAGTTTCTGTTAAGGTTAAACCAGGAATTACTTTGGCATCATCAATCATTTCAAAAACAGTTGGCACGTTGGAGCCATATAAATGAGCTAAGTATAGTGCATCTTTTTCACTTAACCCTTTAGATACGCCATGTTTTGCCAACGCTTCTAATTCTTCGTCTACCGTTGCAGGGTTCAATTTTCCGCCTGAAACTGGATAGTTTTTAGAATCAATTAAGGTGAATTCTTTTTGGTATTCTTCTGCTAAGATGGTTTGAATCATTTTCATCGCACCTTCTGCCATTTTACGATAATCTGTTAATTTCCCACCAGCCAAAGTGAGCAAGCCATCCGCTGATCTTTCCAATGAGCTGCCTCGAGAGACAGCTGAAGGATTGACTTTATTTTCCACCAAACTGTCTTCTAGATGGTTTAGGACTTCTTCAATTTCTCGTTTATCTGTTTGGTTTTTTTTGTATCTGTCAACGACATCAATGACTTCATCAATACTTTTATCTGAAAGTTTGCCATTGTTTCCCCCGTTATAATCTGAGCCACCGTTAGCAGAAATTAAAGGTCGTAAGCCAGCCCAGCTGGCTTCAATATCATCAATTGTTAATTGCACCTCTGGATAACGATTATTTACTACTTCCAATAGGTAATCCACATCACTTTGTTCTACTGTTGGATGTTGAAAATCTCCATGGTAATCTGTATCCGTCGTCCCAAAATATGTTTTTTCTTCTCTTGGAACAACGAAGACCATGCGGCCATCTTGTTTACCTGTATCAAAATACGTTGGTTGAGGAACATTTAAACGGCTTTTGTCGACAACTAAGTGGACCCCTTTGGTTGGACGCATTTGTGGTGTAAATGAATCATTTTTGTCTAAGCCTCTTAATTTATCTGACCAAGGACCAGTAGTATTAATCACAACATCTGCGTGAATCTCAAACTGTTCGTCAGTTAGTAGGTCCTTTGCTTGAATGCCAGTAATTTTCCCTTCATCATTGTATAAAAAGCCCACCGCTTGAACCCGACTCACAGCATGTGCCCCGTCAGCTACTGCTTGTTTAATATTTTCAATAACTAAACGAGCATCATTATTTCGGTAATCTAAATAAACACCGCCACCTTGTAGACCTTCACTTTTTAGTTGTGGCTCACGTGCCAAAACCTCGTCTTTTGTTAACAGATAGTTGGCGTACTTGGTACCTGTTACATCAGCTAACTGATCATATAAATCCATTGCTATTTTGACAGAAAATAGATTAAATGTTGCATTTGGCTCATCATAAATCGGCAATAACATGGGGTCCGCTTTAGGGATGTGTGGCGCAATGGATTGAACGACGGCTCGTTCTTTCACTGTATCTGCCACCACCTCCACGTCAAACGTTTTCAAATAGCGGATACCACCATGAACTAATTTGGTTGATCGTGAAGAGGTGCCCTCTGCGAAATCCTGCATTTCAATTAACCCTGTCTTCATTTTAGCGGCACTGGCTTGCAGGGCAACGCCTGCGCCAGTAATGCCACCACCAATAATTAAGACATCTAAGTGTTGTGTTTTTAAAGCGTCGATTGATTGTCGGCGTGTTTCTATTGAGAAAGTCATAGAAAATTCCCCTTTTCCATTTACTTATTTTTACGTTTGAATTGTTGGGTAGCTGCTACTGCTTGTTGCCAACCTTCATATAAATCTTCTCGTTCTTCTTCCGCCATAATGGGTTCAAATTGTTGTCCTTCTTCTTGGAATGCTTTGATTTCTTCTAAGTCTTTCCAGAAGCCAACCGCTAAGCCCGCCAAGAAAGCTGCGCCTAAGGCCGTTGTTTCTAAGTTATGGGCTCTTTGAACAGCAGTGTTTAAAATATCTGCTTGGAATTGCATCAAGAAATCATTGTTTGCTGCTCCACCGTCTACTTTTAAGACGGGAATATCTATGCCTGTATCTTCTTTCATCGTGTCAATAATGTCACGAACTTGATACGCAACTGCTTGAAGTGTCGCTTTGACAAAATCTTCTCTCGTGGTACCGCGTGTCAATCCAAAGACAGCCCCACGCGCTTGTGAATCCCAATATGGTGCACCCAAACCAGTGAATGCAGGAACCACATAAACTTCATTGTGCCCTGTTGATGCTTTGGCTACTGCTTCAGATTCCGCAGCCGTTTGCAACATTTTTAAGCCATCTCGTAACCATTGAATCGCTGAACCAGCCACGAAGATACTTCCTTCCAAGGCATAATATACTTTGCCGTTAATGCCATAGCCAATAGTGGTAAGCAGATTATTTTTAGAAAGTTGAGGTTCTTCGCCAGTGTTCATGACAATAAATGAGCCTGTTCCATAGGTATTTTTAACCATCCCAGGTTCAAAGGCCATTTGACCAAATAAGGCGGCTTGTTGGTCACCAGCCATCCCAGCGATAGGAACTTCACTTCCGTAAAAATGGTAATTTTTTGTTAGTCCATACACTTCAGAGTTCGAAACGACTTTCGGTAACATCACTCGTGGGATATTTAAAAGATCCAAAATTTCTTGATCCCAATCTAAATCATGGATATTAAACAACATCGTCCGACTTGCATTTGAATAATCAGTGACATGAGTATCTCCCGTTAATTTCCAAACGAGCCAAGTATCAATTGTTCCAAACATCAATTCGCCGTTTTCTGCACGTTCTTGTGCACCTTCTACATGATCTAAGATCCAACGAACCTTCGTTGCTGAGAAATAAGCATCAATGATTAACCCAGTTTTTTCATGAATCATTTCGCTGTAGCCATCTTCTTTTAGTTGATCGGCAATAGGTGTCGTTTGGCGTGATTGCCAAACAATTGCGTTATAAATGGGTAACCCAGTTGCTTTGTCCCAAACAACGGTTGTTTCCCGTTGGTTTGTAATCCCAATTCCAGCAATATCTGTAGGTTTCACTCCTGACTCAATTAAAGAACCTGCAATAACGGATTGAACAGAATTCCAAATTTCATTGGCATTATGTTCCACCCAACCTGCATTAGGGAAATATTGAGTAAATTCCTTTTGTGAACTACCAATTTTGTTTCCTTTTTTATCAAAAATAATTGCACGAGAACTAGTCGTTCCTTGATCAATCGCCATAATGTATTTTTCTTCTGCCATGATAATTCCTCCTAAACGTTTTTGAAATCGTTTTCTTTATGTCCCTATCTTACAAACAAAAGAATAACTAAACATGTCAAAAACTTTTTTTATTTTAAAAAAATTGAAAGGATTTCTACTAAAACCAACAAAGACAACGCTTTCAATAATATTTTTATTATCTCTAATTTTTCAATAAAAAGAAACATTTTTGTTTAAAAAAGCCTAATTTTCGACTTTTAGTTGTAAAAAGGCTGGTGCGAGGATCAGACAATTTCCGTCACACCAACCTTTTGTTTATTTCTCCCGCAAGGTACGTATTTTCTTTTTTAATTGTTGCACATCATAGGTCGAACTTAATTCTGACAAAACATAGACTTCCGGTGTTCCTTGATAGCTCGTTTGCTGATAATTAGTTACAATTAAATCATATGTTTGCTCAGGCTGATACCTCTCCACCAGCGTGCCATTCATATTTTTAAGACTGAGCATTAATACTTGTGTTAACGCCGCTTGATAAAGAGCATCCATTGCTAAGTGAATCCCAATTTTTATTTCACCAATCATTTTAAATTCAATTAATGCCAACACGCTTAAATATTTGACCAGAGAAAGTTCATGCAAACTATCTCCTGGTTGATACGTTTCATCAAAACAAGCTAAAGCTTTTTCTAATAACGTTGTTGAAAAAGAAGCTAATTCCCGACTAGATAATTGCTGTTCTTTTTCCCAGATATGGGCCCTATCAAAGACTTCCAATTCTCCTTTAAAAAAATACAGTTTTCCATGAATTTGTGAAAAATAGTAAGCCATGGTTTTCTCAAGAGTAGGTTCAAATTTATGGGGCCGATAATACAAGACCACATTTTCCAAGATAAACGTATCAGCTAAAGAAACAGCGGAACGACGTCCCCGAATTAAGGAATATTCATCAAAGGCTGATTCTGGTAAGACCGACATTGTGATTAGAAAAACAAAATGAATCATGCTTTCTCCTTCGTCTAATTCTAATGAATAGCGACTAGAAAAACGGAAAAACAATTGTCGAACTTGCTTAAATAACGGATCTTCTTTAAAATCAATCATTTTCTTTCTCAATTGTTGATATTTTTTTGAAGTGACCGCTAGGCGCTTTTTCGTAATACTCAACCAAAGGCTAACTTTTAACGCATTATGTTCATTAAAAGTAAAACCTAAGCCAGTCTCAATCCCTTCAATTATCCGTTTATTTAACGGGGACATCGTTTTTTTCTGGTGTGTTTCATAGGGAGTAATATACCAATACAACTGAAAGTAAAAGTAACGAATCTGCAATTCTTCTCCCTGTAGTTGTCCATTTTTTATTTGCAAATCAAAGGCGGCTAACAATTGATTGAGTTCTTTAATCTTTCGAAATAAAGAAGACTCACTAATCATAAATTTAGTCGTTAATTGAACAATAGAAAATTCTTTATTACGATATAAATAATCTAAAAGTTGAAATTTAAGAGACTCTTTTACAAATGCTTCAATTAAATGATTCAACGAAAAAAAATCCGATAAGGTGATTGATAGCTGTTGGCCATCATAAGTAAGCTGACAATCCTGTCCAAAAGGTTTCAAAAAATAATGTAAATCCTCTAAGTCTTTTTCAAAGGAGGCTTTTGTGACCGCTAAAAATGCTGTTAAATCAGAGACTGAGCAGGTACCGCCTGCTAAGATGGTTTGTTGCACCGTTAATAATTGTCGCATCGCTTTCTTTTCTAATAATGTCTCAACTTTCATCGTTCTCTCTCCAATAAGCCGAAGCACCCATCAAATTTGTAATATCATAAATATTGGTTAAGGAAGGTTGATAAAAATAATCTTTTTGTAATAGGTCTGTCAGTGTCTGACCTGTTTGGATACTTAATGCTAAAGTATTTATTTTTTCTAAACAATTGTTTTTTGAACAAAGCTGTGCCCCAAGGACCCGTTGCGTCACTTTATCATAGATTAATTTGCCTAAAATTTCTGTCCCATGTTGTAGAGGCGGCGCTGGCTGTCTAACAATTACGGAAACAAGTGTTTGCGGAAAAAATAAACCTTCCGTTTCGGTTAGACCTGTACTAGCAAGGTAATAGTCCCCCACTTTTGTTCCCATTGTTCGCAAAGAGCCAATGAATCGGTGTGTTTTTTCTTCTAAATTGTTGGCGACTACCAAGCCAGTTCGTACCGCATTGTTCACTAACGGAGCATAAAAAGTTTCCGCGACTGGTTCATTCATAACTGAAATGCAATCTCCGATGGCAAAAACATTCGGCACTGAAGTTTGTAAATAAGCATCCACCGCGATTGTCTGATCCAGATTCCGTTGAATTTTTTTATCCAAATAGGCTAATTGAGGATGTAAGTTTAAAGCAAAAATCCCACTGTCACAAGAAATTTTCTGTTCGCTTGTTTCAAGAACAATACTATTTGCTGTTTCTTCAATTCCTAGGACCGTTTCTTCAAAATGGAAAATTACTGCTTGTTTTTCCAAAGATTTTTGAACATCTGCAACCATTTCTTTATCAAAATATTTAGGCAATAGATTTTCTAAACTTTCAAAGACATGGACCGTTTTCTTCATTTTCACAAGAAAATCAATAGCTTCCATTCCAATGGGTCCTGCACCAATGACGGCTACTGTCTGGCTTTCTTCCAGTAATGGAACAGCCGCTAAAGCACCTGATAAAAATTTATATTTGAGTAGTTTTTCTGTTTGACTACCACGAATTTGCGTGGAAAACTGGCTCGCGCCTGTCGCTAAAATCAATTTATCATAAGAATACCACTGTTGCTCTTCCTTTCGTGCCCAAGCAATCAATTGGTTCTCAACATCCATTGCCACGACTTCTCTATTTAAAAGCAACTGAATCTTTTGACGACGTAATTCCTCTTCCGTTATGTAACGTGCTTCGTGTAATTCATTGATGGTATGATTAAAATACGCACTTAAGCCACCAGATAAATACCCCACTGTTGCTTGTTTGTCAATTAAAGAAATTTCTGCTTGGGGATATTTTTTCCTTGAAGCAATTGCTGCGGAAATACCTGCGAATGATGCACCAATAATCACAATTTTCATTTGTTTCCTCCTCTGTCAGGACCTACTATACTTCTCTCAGTTTATCATGATTAAAAAGAATGCTAAAGCAACAACTATAGTTTTCACTTAAAATAATTATTTTTGCTGAGCGCATTGCTTTTCAAGCACTTTCATTTTCATTTATAATAAATGTTACTACTGTTTGAGGAGGAGTTTTCATGTCTGCAACAAAAGAGCAATTGGAACTATTTTTATTTTATTTATCTGAAACCCATACAAAAAGTTTATCTTTACATGACTTAGTTACAAGTCGACCACGCCCAGAAGAAGCGCGTATTTTATTAAATATTAACGAGGTTTGCACTTACTACCATAGCGCTCGTGTTCTCTACACAAGTGTTCCTGCTCTTGAAAACAACAAGTCTGAGCCTTTTTTCCAAGCCTTCGAAAATTTTTATTTTGAATTAAAACAACATTTTTTCAATGAAGAAGATGAAACCCATCAATTGAATGAACGTCTAGAGGAAATGAAAATTGCCTTTGAGCAATTGACGGATGACTACAATGTTCTATAATAGAAGAGAACAATTCGTTGAGAAGGGGTCCTTATGAAGCAAGAAGAAGTGATTGAACGTTTAAAAGAAGAACTAAATTTGCCATTTTTTAATGGCACACTAGAAGAAAAGAACTATTCTGAAGCAGATTATCAACAAATCAAGAAAGAGTTAATTCAATACTTTGATGATTATGTGCGAAATGTTGAAAATTAACAAGCTAAAACAACCTTTGATTTTTATAAAATCAAAGGTTGTTTTATTATTAAATAAAAAAATAACAAAAAAACCACCGGCAGTTTTGCCGATGGAAAAGGAGTATTTACTCAATAAGAGTAAAATGAAAAATAAAAAGGTTGTTGTTGGTATGAATTAATAATACAATACACTTTCTCTTTTGTCCATAAAAAAGACATGAAAAAAATATTAAATTCGTTAGTTATTTTTATTAGTTTTTTATTTTTTCAAAAGAATGTTGCTCATCCGTGTAATGGCAAAGGTTAATTCATCCGTTGCTTGATCCTGCTTTTCCTCTGAAGCATTAAATAAATCTGCATCAATACCTGTTTCTGGATCTGTTGCTAAAATCATTTCATTGCATCCTGCTACATATTCTGTATAAGCATGTTGAAATTTTTTATGAATGCCAAGTACTTGTGGCGTCGGTTTTAATGTTCCGACTTTTTTGAGCATTAATTCATATTTTTCAGTACCTTCTTTAAATTTTGCTTGAATTTCTGCAATTCGTTCGGCTGTTAAATCATTCACTTTATTCTTATCAATCGCTTGACGAACTTCTTCGTAATATGGATTCATGACTTCGCCAATATCTTCTGTTGTTTTAACGATATCATTGATTGTTTGAACGTAAAATCCTAAATTTGGTCTCATAACCATCCCTCTTTTCCCTTTTCTCTTTCACTCCATTTTACACTTTTTCTATTCCATCTGACAAGTGGCACTTTTTCAGTCTTTATTCTTTTGATTTTTAACAGAGAAAACATAGTGAGGCATCGTTTTGCCACGGTATGTTTTAATGTATCGATCCCTAACAAGCATCTGGTTTCGAATAGCGACATTCATAGAGGCTAAGTTCGTATCACGAATCGTTGAAATAACTTCTGGAAAATTTAATACATCGAATGCGTATTGCTTTGTCGCTGCGGCAGCTTCAATCGCATACCCTTTGTGCCATTCTTTTCCACATAAATGATAACCAATTTCTGGATAGCTCTTGCCTTTTACTAATTGATTGGTGAGGCCACACTCGCCGATAACTTCGCCTGTTCGCTTCTTCTCTAACGCCCATAAGCCGTAGCCGCATTCTTGATAGGACTGTAAGTTCCACTTTAGCCAGTTTGCAACCTCTTCATCAGAAAAAGCGTGTTCATAGGCATACATCACATTTTCATCTTGCAAAAATTTTTTCAATTCCACTTCATCTTCCATCTGCCATTCTCTGACAATAAGTCGTTGTGTTTCGAAAATAATTTTCCGTTTCAAGCCCTTTCACTCCTTACATAAAGAAAAATTGACTGGTTTAAGTACCAGCCAATTTTCTTTACTTATTTATTAAGCACCTTTACCTGCTTTACGTTGGAAGAACTTCACAATTTCCACAATTGGGATGATAGCAAAAGAAGTACCTGCTACAATTGCCCATTGATATGCATCTAAATGTGTGACGCTGAATAAATCATTAAATCCTGGAATAACAATCGTTGCAGCTAATAGCAAGAACGAAACAAGAATCCCATAGTTAAATGATTTGTTGCGGAATAAGCCAACTTTGAAAATTGATTGATAAATCGACTTCACATTAAAGGCATGGAACAATTGAATTAATCCCAAAGTAGCGAAGGCCATGGTTAAAGCATCGCCGTGTTGTAAATCATACAACGCTTGCGCCGATAAGTTTGTGTTAGCCGCGGTATGTGCTGGGAACATAATTGACATTTTATACACAATCAAAGTCAATGCCCCTTGCGTAATCCCTTGGTAAACAACACTGCTTAAAACGCCGCCAGAGAAGAAGTTCGATTTTTTACCACGAGGTTCATGGCTCATCACATCACGTTCTGCTGGTTCCACACCTAACGCAATCGCTGGGAAAGTATCCGTTACTAAGTTAATCCACAATAAGTGAACAGGTAACAAGGTATCCCAATTGAGCATTGTTGCAATAAACAAGGTTAATACTTCCCCTAAGTTAGCTGAAAGTAAATATTGAATCGTTTTTTGGATATTTGAGAAGACTTTACGTCCTTCTTCTACCGCTACAATAATTGTTGAAAAGTTATCATCGGCAAGGACCATATCTGAAGCACCTTTTGATACTTCTGTTCCGGTAATTCCCATACCAATCCCGATGTCAGCAGCTTTTAAGGCTGGGGCATCATTTACGCCATCACCAGTCATCGCAACCACTTTTCCTTCTTGTTGCCACGCTTTAACAATCCGAACCTTGTGTTCTGGTGAAACACGAGCATAGACAGAGTAGCGTCCCACGACTTGTGCGAATTTTTCATCTGACAATTCATTTAATTCAGCGCCTGTAATGACTGCATCGTCGTCGCCTTCTTTGATGATGCCTAAACGTGCCGCAATTGCTTCTGCTGTATCACGGTGGTCACCCGTAATCATAATTGGACGAATACCCGCTTCTTTCGCGACTTTTACAGCATCTGCAGCTTCTTTTCTTTCTGGGTCAATCATACCGACTAAACCAGCAAATGTTAAATCTTTTTCCACAAGTTCAGAACTCATTTCGGCTGGAATCGTCTCAACATATTTATAAGCCATTCCTAAAACACGTAAGGCTTGTTTCGCTAATGAAGTGTTGGTTTTTAAAATTTCTTGACGTTTTGTTTCATCTAATGGACTTGTTTCTCCATTTGATAAGATTTCCGTACAACGTTTCAATAATTCATCTGGTGCACCTTTGACAGAAACTAGGAAGCCACCTGTTTTTAATTCATGAACAGTAGTCATTAATTTACGATCAGAGTCAAAAGGAATCTCTGCCACACGAGGTTCAGCTGCTACTTTTTCGGTTACGTTAAACGCATGATCTAAACCAAATTGTACTAAGGCAGTTTCTGTTGGGTCACCAATTAATGAACCATCTTGAGCGATTTTTGTATCATTCGTAAAGTTCATGATTTTTAAAGCCATATTATCAGCAGGAATTTCTGTGGAAGCAGATAAAACTTGACCATCTGTATACAACGCTTCAACGGTCATTTGATTTAAGGTTAACGTACCTGTTTTATCTGAACAGATAATATCTGTACTTCCTAATGTTTCAACGGCTGGTAACTTACGGACAATCGCATTTTTCTTGGCCATTTTTTGAGTCCCTAAAGCCAAAATAATCGTGACAATCGCTGGTAATCCTTCTGGAATTGCCGCTACAGCTAACGAAATTGACGTTAATAACATGTCAATCCATGAACGACCATTCATCATTCCTACCACAAACATCACCGCTGCAATGACTAAAATGGCAATTGTTAACATTTTACCCAATTGGTTTAAGTTTTGTTTTAAAGGCGTTTCCGTTTCTTGTTCGCTTGCTAGCATGCCAGCAATTTTACCGACTTCTGTATTCATTCCTGTGCCAACCACAACGCCAAGACCACGTCCATACGTCACATTACTATTGGAATAAGCCATATTGATTCGGTCACCGATACCAATATCGGTTCCCTCTAAGATGGTTACTTCTTTTTCAACTGGAACAGATTCACCGGTTAACGCTGCTTCTTCAATTTTTAAGCTATTCGCTTCCAATAAACGTAAATCAGCTGGAACGACATCCCCTGCTTCTAATAAAACAATGTCGCCTGGTACTAATTCATCACTTTTAACAGTAATGACGTGTCCATCACGGCGAACATTCGCATTTGGTGAAGACATTTCTTTTAATGCTTCAATGGCTTGTTCCGCTTTGGCTTCTTGAATGACCCCAAAGATGGCGTTCAAGATAACAACCACTAAGATGATAATCGAGTCTACCACATCATGGGAAAAGACGGCTGAAATGACCGCTGCCGCTAATAAAACAATAATCATAAAATCTTTGAATTGCTCAAAGAATTTCACGGCAAGTGATTTTTTCTTCCCTTCATCTAGCACATTTTCCCCGTACGTTTCTAAACGCTTTTGAGCCTCCTGTGCACTTAATCCATCAGTTGTTGTGTTCATTTTCTCCAAAACAACTGTGTCGTCTTGTGCGTAAAACGCTTCAGACAATTGTGTTTTCTTTTCTTCTGACATGTTCTTCCTCCTCTATTTTTTGCAGCATCCTCCAAGTACTATTTTACATTTCATCAAAAATAAATGAAAAAAAATAGACTTGTGTATGCTACTTCGTCGAACATACATAAGTCTCACCGTTTAAGACAACACCAGAAATTGCTTTCGGAGTTGGTGATGTTGTCACAGCATAAATACTGTCAGTTACTCCCTCATGAAAAAACTATTTAACATTGATTGGAGAACCAATGTTATGAATAATTACTTAATTAGTATACCGTTTTCCACTCTTTTTTTCAAATAAAAGTTCTGCTCATTTGAAAAAAACTGAAATCCTTTCATTCGGATTCCAGTTTCTTGATTTGTATTCGTAAAATACGCTGTTGTCCCCGCTTTCTCGACCAACTAATAACCCAAGAAAGTAAGAAAAGACTAATCACGGTTCCTTCACGAACAAAAATCGGCAAATGATAACTAATGGACAATCCTAGTGCTAAACTGACACAAAAAATATCAACTAAATAACGATAAAACTGAAAACTATAGCGCGTTCTTTCAGAAATAAGTGTACAAAATTTTTCAATGGGAAATTGCAAAACACCTAGCGCAACTACCTGTCCTGTCCCGATTCCTGCTATGATTGTCCCTAAAATAAATAGAACAATTTTAACCAAATAATTTTGAAAAACAAGCGAACCAAATAATTGATATAAGAAAAAATTAATGACAAAACCAAAGCCAATTAACGCCACCAAAATAATCAAATAGTCCTGAATTTTACGCTGCTGATCTAACAACCAACACGTGCCTAAAAAAGCGAAATTGATAGCTGTGGTAACAGTTCCGACTTTTAAATGAGTAAGTGTTGCGAAGGTCACATTAAATGCATTAAAACTACTAACTCCAATGCCTGCTTGAATTGTCAAACTGATGCCCAATGCACTAATTAAATAAAAAAGAAACGATAGCACAATTTTTTTCTTCCACATTATAAAAACTCCTCTACTCTTGATACGTCTATTATGTGCTACAATAGAAGAAACAAATAGGAGATATCTCCTATTATAAGGAGAAAAAAATGCTTAAAACAGCCTACCAACGATCACCGAAACAAGAATTAGCTAAAAATACGCCTTTTTTTAATGAAACTGATTTAAAACACAGTTTTATTATCGATTTTGAAAATCAAGAATTCATTCATCACCAAGCAGAGCCATTAAATTATCTTTTTTATTTAATCAAAGGAAAAGCGAAAATTTTAAAAACAGAACGCAATGGCCGCCAATCCATTGTTCAGTTTTTAACGACAGGTGATTTAATTGGCGATTTAACATTAGTTCAAGCGGAAACGATAACCAAGGACGTTATCGCCTTAGGTGAAACCTGTTGTTTGGCTGTACCTTTAGCTTACGCAGAAACTGTTTTAAAAAACAAGGTACTTTTTATGCAGCAACTCAGCCATTATCTAGGGAAAAAAATGCTCCAACGGGTGGACCACTTTACAACGAATCAGACCTATGAACTAAGTTATCGGCTAGCGGAATTGCTATTGGTTGCCGCTAATCACGAAGATGTTTATAAAGAAAAACATACTGAGATTGCCGAATACTTAGGGGTTAGTTATCGCCATCTTATTTATACCTTCAAACAATTTCGAGAGCGCGGCTTTATTCAAAAACAAGGAACTGCTTATCACATCAACCGCTTAGCGTTACATTCTTTTGTAAAAAAAATGAAGAGTTAAAGTGGTGGATTGTTGACAAATAATGCGCTTCCCGCTACCCTATTCTTATTAATAAGAAAGAAGGGACAGCAATGGAGCAAGCAGCATTTACTGTATCTAGTTGGCAAGAACAACCGATTGACAATCTTAATGAAAATTTCCCAGTGAATCAAGCGAGCGCTACTTATCAATTGTCAGGCGCCTTATCTGGGACAGCTTCTGTGGAATACTTAATGACTTATCAAGGCTCTTCAATGGCAGATGGGCTTGAAGCTATGGCTCAAGTGGTCGGTTTCCTACATTTCGAAGGAACTTATTTAGGAAAAAAAGGCACCTTTACTGCTTGCGAAAAAGGGACGTTTACACAGGGTCTTTTAGACTGCCCAGGTGAACTATTTCAAGCATCAGGTGAGCTTGCCGGTTTATCCGGTCGCTACACTTATGAATTTAGTCAAGAAGAAGCGCTTCTTCATTTAGACTTTGTATAATAAAAAATTTTAAGGAAAGTTGGTGACATTATTTTACTTATTTTAAATTTGGCGGTTGTAAAAGACAATGGGTGTTTTTGATTAGATTAAACTTTTAAGGAGAAAAATCATGAAAAACACCCGAAACACCGTCCCATCATTACTAATTATTATTTTGCTTGTGGGATTTCCACAAATCAGCGAGTCGATTTTCACACCTATTTTGCCAGCGCTTAGTTCTGCTTTTAACATTCACGATAGCGTGGCACAATTAACCATGAGTATTTATTTTGTTGCCTTTGCCGTTGGCGTTTTATTCTGGGGAATTCTATCCGATACGATTGGACGTCGCCCAGCTATGTTATTAGGAATTTTATGCTATTTAATTGGAAATATTGGCCTTTTTTTGAGTCCGACATTTCCTTGGCTGTTATTCTTCCGTTTAATTCAAGCATTTGGTGCAAGCGTTGGTTCTGTTATTACCCAATCGATGATGCGGGAAAGCTTTAACGATCTTCAAAGAGGGAAAATTTTTGCTCAAACAAGCGCTGCCCTATCGCTATCTCCTGCCATCGGACCCTTAGTCGGCGGACTTGTTCAAACCTATTTTGGCTATCAGCATGTCTTTAGCACCTTAATTGTCATGGCTGTTCTATTACTTTTCTATAGTTTTTATCGTTTACCAGAAACCTTTCACTTAGGAAATACCTTAACGAAAGCGCCTTTTTGGTCTGTGGCGAAACGCCTTTCCTTCGACTCGAAAGTTTGGTGCTACGGCTTATTGATTGGTGGCATTAATGGTTTATTATTTAGCTACTATGCAGAAGCCCCGTTTATTTTCATCAATCACTTTGGCTTTAGCAGTGTCCAATATGGCTTTCTTGGTTTAGTTTTAGCTGTGTCTAGTATTCTTGCTGCGGTTCTTATCAATTGGTTGCTGGGATATTGGTCAGCGGAAAAAATTGCCTTTGCTGGTTTGCTGCTAAGTATCTTTGCGGCTTGCTGTTTATTAATAATGACACAATTTGAAACAATCATTGGTCTTATTTTGTTTATTTTTCTCTTTTTCTTAGGGATTAATATTACTTTGCCCAATGCCTTAAGTATGGCCTTAAAAGGCTATGAATCTGTAATTGGTACTGCCAGTGGGATTTTTAGTTTTGTCTATTACTTGTTTGTTAGTTTCTTTACCTATTTGATTAGTTACTTTCACAATGGTACCATTTGGGTCTTGCCGCTTTACTTTTTAAGTTTTGCTTGTCTGTTAGCTTTCAGCTATTATGTCATTGTTTATCGTAAAACTTTAAAATAAAAATCAAAAAACACACGAATGTTTCGTGTGTTTTTCTTAGCTAAAAAATTGATTTTCTAAACTATATTGCTTCCCTGAAACAATGTCATATTGAATCAGTCGGTATTCCTCATATAGTTGTTCTTGCTTTTTATTCATTTCTACTGTTTTTTTCCATTCCCCACCGAGATAATAATTCCCCTTTTCAAAAGCAGGCAATTGTTCTTGTACCTCATTTAGCATAGCGTAAAATCCCGATTGCGGTAAGCCACTTTGTTGGAAAAGTGAGGGAGCAAAATAAAATGGACTAATGGTTGCTTGATGCTGATTTTTTTCTGTTAACTGGTCCGCCGTATCATACATTAGAAATTCTGTCTGGTGAAGGGCTGCCCCTTCATTCAACGCTTGAATGTTTTCATCATAAATACTTGGTAAGTGATCTCCCCAAAAAACGACTAATGTGCGTTTGGGCATTTTTTCGATTTCTTGTAGGAAATTTTTCAAAGCTTCGCTACTGTAGGCAATATCTTGCAAATAATTATTGAGCGCGACTTGATTGCCGTTTCCTTGAGAAAAATAATTGGAGGTTGTGTATTTGTTTTCATAGGGCATATGTGTTTGCATAGTAACTAAATGAATGAATTGCGGTTGCTCTTTTTCTTTAAGCAGTGTCGTCACTTCCTGATATGCTGCTTGATCTGAAATGTAAGGATTATTTTCTAGTTTATCTGTATAGTTCATTGTTTTTTCATTGATAAATTGATCAAAACCTAAAATTTTATACACATCTTTTCGTTTATACATAGATGTATTGTACGGATGAATAGCCGTTGTTTGGTACTTTTGTTCCTTAAGTAATGAAACAATGGAAGGCAATTCCGTCATCTTAGGAATCATCATTGTATAAGGTGTAGTCATTTGGGCATTCATTAATTCCATCGAAAAACTTGTTAAGGCTTCAAATTCAATATTCGCAGTTCCGCCCCCGTAGTTTTGTGAAAGCATCTGGCCGCTGTAAGTTTTATCAGCGATTTGCTGATAATCAGCTAAAGGATTACCAATAATGGACAAGCCTTTCAGATGATCTGGATTTGAAAAACTTTCACTCATGACAAACACAATATTGGGTTGCTCATTGCTCGGCACTGTTTTCGCCTCGGCCAACTTTTGATATTTCTGAGTAATTTCTGAAATAGCTTCTTTTGAATAACCCTTTGGTTGGTCCATAGCCTCTACTTTTAAATTATATAGAAAACCACCAATAAATCCCGTATTGTAGTAATTCATTTTTTGGCTGTAAGGAATCCATAACGCGGTTTTATTATAGGCTTTACGTAACAAATTTTGCGGATTGTTAAAATCACCAATATATGAAAATAGACTAATCGAAAGAACAAGACTTAACACACGAATCGTTTGTTTTTTCTTCGATAAAAAGAAACTTTTATAAAAGGCTTTTCCTAAGAAAAAAAGTGCTACACAACATAACGCTACCACAAAAATAAACGGCCATAAACCAACCATTTCTTTTAATAAACTAACTTCTGTAATCATTTTTAAGTCGTCTGGGTAAATAGGTTCGACACGATAAAACATCTTTTGATAGTCCGCAAATCCTAAAACACCTATTATGACACTATATAAAAGAGCGCCAACTCCTAATGAACCTGCCAAACTACATAAAAAAAGTAAAAAAACACTTAGCACAAAACAACCTAAGAAAAACTTTTCCGTATGCCACGAAAAAGCAAACTTGAAGGCTAAATCAACAGACAAGTTATTCTGACACCATTGCAGATATAAATTACTAAAAATAATTAATATGATGAACCCGATTCCATACAGAAGATAGCGGTAGGGCCATCGTTTAATTTTCTCAACTCTCTTTTTCACATCGATCTCCTATTCAAAAACTAGTAATGTATTTATTTTATGCTTCTTGAAAAAGAATGTAAAGAAGTAGCTAACAAAGAAGTCTAAGGAATAGTAAAGAAAAAATGTTATTTGTTGCAAAAATAATTTTCCAGTGGTATAGTAACAATGGAATTTCGTTATCAGTTATCGTCGCCTTTTTAGAGTACTTTATGAAAGGAGAATAACTATGACTTACAAAGTAAAAAACATTCAATACCGTATTCAATTAGACACAGACAAAAATATTTTCATTGTTTTTGATGCAAAAAATGAAAGTAAAACAGCAACTGGTCACACAATTGAAGAAGCAATTGCACACTTAAAACAATTAAACTAAGGAGTGACAAACATTTCCATGCAAGACCCTTTAGGTAGTTATTTAAGCTAAAAGCCGTTTAGTAAAGAAAAAATACTAGACGGTTTTTTTGTATCCTCTTCGCCTTTTATTTTTTACATAGTATACTGAAACAAACGGAGGTGTTTTTAGATGACCATCATTGCAAACTATATACGCCAGCAATCCCAACATCAAACACAGTTAACAGAAATCTACCAAGCAATTTTAGCGGTTGTTCCTCAGGAGACTACTGAAAAAATCGCTTATGGAATGCCGACCTTTTACTTAAATGGCAATTTAGTGCATTTTGCGGCGGCCAAGCAACATTTAGGTTTCTATCCTACGCCATCAGCCATCCAACGTTTCAGCAAAGAATTACGCCCTTTTAAAACCTCGAAAGGTGCCATTCAATTTCCCTACATGCAAGAGTTACCTCTTTCGTTAATACAGGAAATAGTTAAATTCCGTGTACAAGAGAACATGAAGAGCGTGGGACAAAAATCACTTTGAATTTTTGTCCCACGCTCAAAAACTGATAAACGGCGGGAACAGAAGCAACTCCTTCGGAAATAAGCCGAAATTCCTCGAAAGACGAAAAGCATCTTTCGGAAATTCCTTCTTATTGCTGAGAAACACTATTTGCAAAGCAAATAGATGTTAAACAGTACCTACTTGGTTCTCGGAGTTAAACACTTCTGTCCCGACCTCTTCATGTTCTTAAAATTTTTTCCATCGCTTTTCCCTTGGCCAATTCGTCGATTAATTTATCTAGGTAACGGATTTTTTGCATTAAAGGATCTTCAATTTCTTCCACGCGATAGCCACAAATTACGCCTTTGATCAATTGGGCGTTTTCATTAAAATTGGGTGCTTCTTCAAAAAATGTTTCCATCGTTACTTTTTGAGCCAATTGTTGCTGCAAGCCTTTTTCATCATAACCAGTTAACCAGTAAATAATTTCGTCAACCTCCGCTTGCGTTCGATTTTTACGTTCTACTTTTTGGATGTATAGCGGGTAAACACTGGCAAAGGTCATTGTATAGATTTTCGGTTTTGTCATTGGTTTTCCTACTTTCTGAAGTATTCTCTCTTCAGTCTACCACAGGCTTACTGGAAAAAGAGGCTATTTTGTCTTAGTAATCAAATTGACGATAATAACGACGAATCTCTAATGGGTGACAATTTAATTTTTCTACATGCGCATCAATTCGTTGCGTTACCGCATGCATTAGGAGAAATGAAACAACTCGACCACGATATTTTTCACTAATTCCTGGAAGTTCATACGCTTTCGAATCAATAATTGTATAATTGGCACAGATTTTCGGCAATAATTTTGCTACTCGTTCTGCCAATGGTCGCTGCTCGTCTTCTCCAATAAACAACGTTACTGGCGTAGTTTCATCTACAATTTCTAGCGTTCCATGTAAGAACTCTGCTGCATGAATTGATTTTGAACGAAGCCAACTTTGCTCTTCCCAATAGCACATTGCATAAGAATAGACCGCTCCCCATTGGTTTCCTGCGCCAATAAAATAGTGAATGCTATCATGACGATGTTTTTCCGCAAAAGCTAAGCCAAACGCATCGGCACTTTTTTCGGCTTCAGCTAAACCTGTAGGCAAATATTCTTCCAATTCTTGGTAATAATTTTCGTAATCTGTAAATTCGTTGTTTTTTTGCATTAAACGATCAGCTACCATAAAGAACTTGATTTGCTCAGTTCCTGGGGCTGGATAAGTCACCACATAATCACATAAATCTGCTAAAAGACTATCTTTTGCATCAATAAAACCAAATAGCGTTGCGCCGACCTTTTTGATTTCTTGAACGGCTTGCACCACTTCTTGTGTTGTCCCAGTAACGGAAGACAAGATGACGAATGATTTTTCTGTTAAACGTTTATTGCCTGTTGTGTAATACTCAGCAGCATGTTGAACATAGATTGGTAAATTACTTTTTCCATTCGCATAAGTAACTGCTTGCATGGCTGAAGCATAAGTACCGCCGATTCCTAAATAATAGACCGCATCAAATCCTTTCGTCCAAACTTGATCAACAACTTTTTCAACATCTGAACGCAAGGCTAAGGCACCTCGTATGTCTTTGATTTGTTGTTCTTCATTAAATTTTAACATGGCTGATTTCCCTCTTTCTTTGCTATTTTACTTTTTAGGACACAATCAAAATCATCAAAAATCCGTTGAGATAAATCAATTCCTTTACTTGTAGCTACTTGATACGCCAAATATTGAAATGGAATAACTAATAATAAAGGACTAATTTTTTCTTCGACATCACTTGCTAACTCTAACGTATTTGATGCTCTCGTTGAACGCGTTGTAATTGTGTAACATTGGCCAACATAACTGGCTAGATAGTTTTTCAAGGCTTGGCTACGTGCTTGAATAGGACTTTGATTTTCAATAAAAAACAAAAGATGTGTAGTATCCGCTTCAAGATAAGGCCCATGCATATAGGCTTCGACTTCAAATCCTTGGGAAGGTAAGCGAACTGTTTCTGTAAACTTCGTCTCAAACTCTTTTGCCGTACCGATATTAGGCCCATAACCAATTGCGATAAATCGTGTCCCCTCTGTTAATTCTTTTTTCGTTTTTTGCCAAAATTGTTCGGTTTTATAAATCACCGAATCGATTTCCTGAATTGCTTTGGCAAGTTTTGCTAATTCTTCTTCAACCTCTACTTTTGTTAATTGATGCTTTTGATAGCCCAGTTTCAAACCAAATAGAAATAAATTTAAAAGTGTTGCCGTATAGCCTTTTGTGACAAAACCAACTGTTTCAAGCCCCATTTTTAAATCCAGGACTTCATCCACAACCTCCGTAATCGGGCTGGTGACATCACTTGTCAAGGCCACTGTTTTTACAGACGTTTGGTTTTTAATTTTTGCAATGGCATCAATTGTTGAAGCACTTTTACCACTTTGCGAAACCGCTACGACCAGATCAAACCGATCATCCACTTTGCCATAATGAGCAAAATTGAACGGCTCTTGGATTTCCACATAAATAGGCGCCACTTCTTCAAGGTAAACTTTAGCCGCCTGACAAGCGTTATGTGACGAGCCAGTTGCTAAAATTAGACAGTGCGTGACCTTTGAAACGTCTGTATCATTTAATTGAAATTGGTTAAGAATCTGAGTTAGAGCTGCTTGCTCCTCATTTATATAATCCAGCATCGTTTTCATATTTTGCCTCCTAAAATAGACCAATTAATGAGCCAAGAATTCCGACAATTGCCATGCCACCTAAAATCGCTAAAGGTTTTACTTCTTTTTTCAATAAATAAAAAACAAAACCAAAAGATGCAAGCGGTAATAATTTAGGCATGATATCGTCAAAGATATTTTGAACCGTGACTGCATTTTTCCCACTTCCGCTGATTGTAATCGGGATAGTTAAATCAATCATGGAGGCGGTCATAGCACCTACTACCATCAAGCCAATTATTGAAGCGCCTAATGTGAGACTTTCCATCATGCCATTTGCTTGAATCTTTTTGAGAAAACCAGTTCCTAATTTATAGCCCCAACGATTCAGTAAATAACGAACAATCACATGGGGGACGTTAAAAATGAGTAAAAATAGAATTGGCCCTAACACATTCCCTTGTAAAGCTAACGAAGTTCCAACACCTGTTGCAATCAAGCGTAAGGTTCCCCAGAAAAAGGAATCACCTAAACCAGCTAAAGGTCCCATTAACGAGGTTTTAATACTATCGATTGTTCCAACTTCAAAATTTTCATCCAGAACATTTTCTTCTTCCATTGCAGCATTAATTCCTAAAATAAACGTCACGATATGCGGCGTAGTATTAAAGAAAGCAAGATGCCGTTTTAAAGCTGCCGCCATCTCTTCTTTTTGAGGATATAATTTCTTTAAAATAGGGATCATGGCATAGACATAAGCCATATTCATCTGACGTTCATAATTCCATGAAAATTCCATTTGAAATGAACGCCAAAAGACTTGATTAAGTTCTTTTTTTGTAATTAAGTTTTCTGTCTTAGTTTTAGAAGTCTTCGTCATCATCAATTGCCTCCCCACTTGTTGTTTGTATTGTTTCATTCTTTCCTTTGGCATAATTCATGATATTCACAACAATTACTGCTGTAATGGCACCCAAAATTGCTACTCCTGTTACAGGTAACTTAAAGTAGGCCATTAAGACAAAACCTAAAAAGAAATATGGCGCCACTTGTTTGTTAATCAGTAAGCGTGCAAGCATCGCAAATCCTAGCGCTGGAATAATCCCCGTTGCAACAGACAACCCATGTTGAATAAATTCAGGGATCAGATCAAGTAAGCCTTTAATGGTGTTGCTGCCCACGGCAAATGAAATAGTTACAATGAGCGCTAGCATGAACGATAAGCCAAAGCCTGCGAGTAAATGCATGCGCTCCACCCCTTTATATGCTCCTTCTTCAGCATACTGATCAGCTTTTTGACTCATGATTGGGATGAGCAAACCCAAATAAATATTTTTAAGAATCAACGTTAACGTTGCGATTGGCAAGCCTAAGACTAAGGCTGTTTCTGTTCCTGCGCCAGCAGTAATAGCAAACGCTGTACCAAGAATCCCACCAGTCACTACATCAGGTGGGATTGATGCGCCCACTGAAAAAGAACCGATGAAAGCTAACTCTAAGGTCGCGCCCATGATTACGCCCGTTTTGACATCACCTAATACAATTCCGACAAATAAACCGGTTACAATTGGTCTTGAAAGCAACGAGGTTCCTAAAGCATATTCCGACTGCGCAATAAAAGCGATGCAACCTAAAAGAATCGCTTGTCCTATCATTTGTATTTCTCCTTTCTACAAGACATTTAATACTGCTACTTTTTTGTCATTTGGGACTTGTCGAATTTCAACTTCACAACCATTTGCGACCAATTCTTTAACCATTTTTTCTTCATCCGGCGTAATATTAATTGCTTTAGAAATGTTTCGAGTATTTTCCCTTACTTTCATCCCTCCTAAGTTAATTTCTTTTATTTCTGGATAAGCAGTAGCCAATCGATAAGCATCTTCCACACTCTCAACTACAATAAAAAGTTTGTATTTTTCTGTAACACCACTTTTTAGTGCGGCAATCGCATCTTCAATCGTTTTAATGACCAGTTTTACTCCTGCTGGCTTAGCTAGCTTAATGGTTGTTTTTCGAATATCATTTTTAGGTACGTCATCATTTGCGATTAAAATACAATCGGCGCCTAAGCCTTGGGTCCATGAAAAAGCCACTTGACCATGTAACAAGCGATGATCGACTCTTAACAATTTAATCATTTCATTTCCTCCTAAAATTCTTCTTCTAAAATTTCTTTACTAGATAACTCGTTACAATAACAAAGACTTTCTTGTCCGTTTTCAACGGCACGTTTTACTAAATCAACTAATGAATCAACAGTATTTATTTGGGTATATATTTCAATTAACGTTGCTAAATTTAATCCTGAAATTAAATGCATTGCTTGTTTCCCCACATAATTAAAGAATTCGTTATTCACGCTTCCGCCAAATAGGTCTGTAATCACAATTAATTCATTTTGTTGATTGTTCTTTAAAATGTCTTTGACTGTCTTAGCTAAATCATAAGGTTGTTCCATATAAGCGCAAAGACATTCCACATTCTTTGTTTCACCACAAATTAAAGCTAATGATGTCTGAATCCCTGCAGCGAAATTACCATGTGTTGCCAGAATAATTTTACGTTCCATTTTCTTCACCTCACTTACTTCTTTATATAGCAAAAAGAGTGCCAAAAAAGTGGCACTCCCTCCTTTTTATTTTAAAAATCGCTTTCTGCGTTGTTAAACTCCGTTTTTCCAAACAACACATCATAGACATAAAAAAGCTCCGATTCAGGTATATTGACACTATAAACTTTTTCAATGACACTAAACGCCTCTTTTAACTCTTGCAAGACCGTTCTTTGACACTGCTTTAGTTGTTCAGCGCCATTATAATTTTCAATAGGTTCATTCCGGATTAATCGTTCAATTAAACAACTGACATGGACATATACCGCTAATTTACGATCATTTTGAATTGTTTGTTGCCACCGCTCTTCTAATTGAATTAAAAAGACTTCTACTTGTCGAATAATTTTTTCTGTATCTAAAATCGTCACTGATTGAATGACCCGATCTAATGAAAAGTTACGAATCAACTCATGATTTACATAGGACAGCATATCTTTAGTTAATTCTCTCTTTGTCCATT
Source organism: Enterococcus sp. LX10 (assembly GCF_023539285.1). Taxonomy (NCBI): domain Bacteria; kingdom Bacillati; phylum Bacillota; class Bacilli; order Lactobacillales; family Enterococcaceae; genus Enterococcus; species Enterococcus sp. LX10. Next base: position 1,722,933 of record NZ_CP092784.1, read on the forward strand.
CTAAAAGGGTCGTAATTCCTTTTCCTGCAATCAACTCTTCTAAAGAGATATACGGGAGGTCATTTGAAGACGGGTTGTTTGTACCGATGATGCCGACAATCTCATATTCTGGAAAACTTTCTTTGATCGACTCTGCATTACGTAATTGATTATATTCACAAGGAATAATCTTTAATTGTGCTTCCGCAGGTAAACTTTTTCCAAGTAAATCTCTAATTTTAACGGCTGTGCCAATTCCGGTACTACACGTTGTTAAAATGACACGTTCCGTTTTATTTTCAGGTAATATGATTTCCCATTCATTTGGATGAACCGTTAACGCTTTTTGGGGCAATTCTTCAAAAGAAACTTCGTCTTTAATGGCTTCTCCTATAGACAGAGCCAAGCTTGTTGTCACATTATTCATTAATAAAAAAGGACCTTCTTCTTCTGCCGGAAAATACTGATAAATTTCTTTCAATGAACCCATATCAAAAAGAATTACTAAACCATTCCTCGTTTCTTGACGTTCCATATAGTGAATTAAGTGTTCGGAAATTTTTTTGGGAGTAACATCTAACGGCATGTCAAACGATTGAAAAATTGGCACATCTAACAGCCGATTTGCAACATTCGCAATACTACTTGCTGTGGCATATCCGTGGGCAACAATCACCGCTTTCGGATAGTGACTTTCCTTTACTGAACCCGAATAGTGAAGATAAATGGTGACAATAATTCGATCCATCTGGGATAGTTCAATATCTAATGAACGTTTCACTAAAGTTAACAGTTGTTCAGCGTAGCCATAACTAGTTGCTAATTTGGTTTGAACTTCTGTTAAAAGTTCGTCAATGACTGTTGTAGGTTCTTTTTCTGGAAACCAATCAATACATCTTCGTTGAAACAGATAGGTGCTTAATGCATAGACTAAACTGCCATTAAACCGAATTTGATAAGACGATTCAATCGTTTCCAATAATTGACGGATATTTTGCGTAATAAACAATAGCATTTCGTGATTTTTCTCTCGCTTCTTTTCAAATAATAAATCATCGAATAAGCGTTCAATTTCTTTCGAGATGTCGTTATTAGCAGTGGAAAGATGATGATGGTGAGAGACATAAAGACGAAGGATTCGTTCATAACTCTGGATAATTCTTCTTTGCGCAAGCTCTGTTTCCTCTAACAAACTAACCAGATTTGTTTGCTCATCTAAACGAATAGGCAATTCATTTTCATCAGGAGCTAGTTTGATTGATTGATCCAGAAATTCTTTCGGTAGATCGTGCAAAGTGATTGGAATAACACGTTTATCAAGATTGGCGGCAAAGCTGCGTGCAGTAATAATTTTTATATTATTTCTTAATTCACCTACATTGCCTACATAATGGTGGTTTTCTAAAAGTTGGATAACTTGTGGCGTGATAGTAACTGCTTTTTGAATAGCTTGCTGTTCCTCATAAAATGCTCGCATAATTAATTGTTTTCTTTCCGCTTGAGTGCGTTCAGCAAGACTTGGGATTTTAATTTGAATAGGAATTCGTCTTAAAAATGTCGTTAAAAAGGTGCTAGAAATTTCTTCAGTTGTGGCAAAGCACAACCGACACGTAACAGGAATGGGCCGATTGGTTTCACCCATTCGATAAATAATACCCTGATCTAAAAATGTAAACAATTTTTCCTGCCCTTCAGGACTCAAACGATGAACTTCATCTAAAAATAAAACGCCCCCTTCTGCACTTTGAAAGGCCCCAATTTTATCGGAATCTGCTCCCGTAAAAGCGCCTTTAAGATGTCCAAATAATTGACTAGTTAAAAGCTCTGGATTGTTGGCATATTGCGCACAATTAACTGTTACAAAAGGTGCTGAATCGTCAAGTAGTTCTTTTGAAAGACAAAACTGATAATATAAGGATGCTAAAAAACTTTTACCCGTACCACTTTCACCTGTAATTAAGACAGGCAATCCACCGCCTGGATAAAGCGCTGCCATTTTTAATTGTTCGATGGTCTGGGCTAAACTACCGCGATAACCAATGACCGACTGAAAAAAATCACTTTTGCGATCAAAAACAGGCTGTTCATCGATCATTTCTTGGAAACTTTGATAAACAGTTCTTTTTAAAAGATAGTTTTGTTGCTGAAACGCTTCTTTATGAAAAAAGTAAACTGGTCGTGTATTGATCTTAACTAGAATTCCTTCTTCGTTTAACTGATTTAAATAGTGACTAGCTGTATTTCGTTTGATAGAAAATGTCGTTGCAATATTGCTTGCTGTGAAAATTTCACTGACTAAAGATGGTTCAAAAAAAGCTGTTTGATTGCGTAAATAATCAACAATTTGCGTTTTTAACATAAAATCACCTCTCATTTATCATAACGTACCTAAAAAAAACGTCAATATTCAAAATTTCTTTTGTTATTTTTCTTTATATAAAGGAGCCCATTTTTTATGTTATTTAATCACAGGAACCTGATTCTATCATTGCAGAATAGGCTTTCATTCAGTATACTGTAAATAGAGGAACAAGAAACGAATTGGATAATTAGGCACTGAAAGAACGCACCACCGTTCTGAATGTTTCGAAACACACAACAGGTTATCGAAATGGCCATTGGAGAAAAATTCCTTTTTCTCCGAGGTTAGCGATTGTGACATGTTGCAATCGTTTTTTGTCCTTAAAATGTTGAGAAAAAGAAAAAAGGCACTTTGCATGTCAGCACCACCTGACAAACAAAGCCCTTCATAGACAGCACAACCTATCTATTCCAGTTGCCTTTTTTGCTAGTTACACTAGCTAATTTTAGTGTACCCGATTTTCAGTGAAATTACTAGCATCTTTAAAATTTTTACTGAAACGATCAGCCTGTGCAATGAACTAGTTTTCTTCAGCGGCGGCAACCGCTGAGAAGCTTTTTCTCAAATTTTAAGTGAATAATGTATCATAAACTTTTTTGGCATATCCATCCGTCATATTACATACAAAGTCCACCGCCATTTTCAAACGATAATAGTCTTTTTCTGCTTCTGTAGCGTTCTTTGCTTCTCTTCTATACAACGCTTTCGCGCTTTCCGAAATATTATTAAAGATTCGCTCCTCATACTTATTCATGGAAACTTTTTCGTATTTTAGTACGACTGGAACAAATTCATCTAGTAAACGATTGATGATATTGAAGCCCAATACCTCTTGATCCAAAATTGTTTTTGTTTGAAAAACATAGGCTCTAGAAAAGTTTTTTAATGCCTGAAAGCATTTCACTTCATCACAATCTTCAATGATAATTTCATTATGATAGATACCTCTCATAATTAAGTCATAATGATTAGCAAAATTTTTCGCTACGCTTTGACAAACAGCCCTTTGTGTCTTTCTCAAAAATTCTTGTAAGGTAGCTTCTTCTGTTTTATCTTTTTCTAACATTAAAAATTTTTTTGTTCCTGTTTGCGCATCAACAAACTGCTTTAAATCTTGATAGCTGTATAAACCATAATTATAGGCATCTTCGATATCTGAAAAAGTATAGGCGATATCATCTGAAGCTTCTAACAAAAAGACTAATGGGTGTCGCTTATTTTGTGTTCCTGTCGCAAATTTAATGGCGTTAAAGACTTGTTTTTCCGAGTAAAAATAGCCAACTTTTTTAGACAAAAGCTGTTGCTTATTTAATTGATCTGAAGATGCCGTATATTTGATAACTGTATCTAATGTCGTGGCTGTTAGTTTCATTCCTGCTTTAGAAGTCCCATTATCATGATGTAGTTTTGTTAAAAGTCGGATGGTTTGAGCGTTTCCTTCAAAGTTAAGAAAATCATTTTGTTGTTGCTCCGAAAAATCAGACCAACAAGCATACAAAGGACCATTTTTTTCAAACCAAATACGAATGGCTTCTTCCCCAAAATGTCCAAAAGGGGGATTGCCAATATCATGGATTAATGCAGCTGTTTCTAACAACCGATAGCATTCTGATAATTCCATAACCTCAATGTTTCGTTCGTTCAACTGTGAAATAACTAATCTAAGTATATCCCTGCTATGCATTGCCACTTCTAAGCTATGCGTTAAACGCGTTCTTACAAAATCATTACGTTCTAAAGGAAAAACTTGTGTTTTGTCTTGTAAACGTCTAAATGCATCACTTTTAATTACTCTACGATAGTCACTATCAAAAGATTTACGAAGTTCTGGGGCTAAATCAACTTGCTTATTTAACCAGTCATTTTGATATTGTTTGCCATTATCAGAAATACGATATGTACCAACCAACTGACGCCAATTCATTTTCATTTATTACCTCCTCCAATTACTCTACCTTCTCTAAATAAGAGACGTAAATATTTTTACATTTCCCAATATCACTAAATTCCCGATTGTTATACGCCTTATCCTTTTTCAATTTAAACCGCACTTTTTCGCCTTCTTGAAAAGTTCCCCACGTAAGAAAAAAGAATAGCCAATGGCTTTCATCCTCTGATAGCGTGTCTAAACCTAAACTTTTAGGCTCAATTAAGCTAGGTAATTTAAAACAGTCATACACCCCTTTTGCTGTGCCATACACAGGACGATGAGTGCTAAGAGTCGTTTCAAAATATCCCTTTTCATCAGGTTTTAAATAACTTGCTTGCCGAATCAGTTGTGTCAGTTTATTTTGGAATGGCTGAATATTTTTCTCAACGTTTAGTTCAAAATCTGGCTCAGCTTGTACATCCGTGTCATGAGATAACTTTTTTAATAAGCAGTTGATTTCATTAGTACTTGTCTTATCATTAAACGCAATCGCCAAACGCTCACTGCTAATAACACCTTTCATATCTTTCATAGAAAAATTATTTAACGCAATTGGATAGTGTTTATCTGATAGCATCCAAGAAGCACCCATTTCGTTTAAACATGGAATACTCTGATAATAATGATCAGATAAAAAATACAGCATGACAGGTTGATTGGTTAGCTCCCTTTTAATCGTGTCAAAAATTAATTCTCCTGGCTGTACACCTGTTTCAATAGTGGAACTATAAAAAATATCCTGTGTTCGAAACCCAAACTTTTTCAACAATTGGATAAACGCATCCACATATTCTTGATCCTTTGAACTATGACTAATAAAAATCTTTTTCCCGTTGCTCACTACTCAACATCCTCCAAGTTAAATTTGTGTTTTCATTTTTTTGTGAAATTATATACTATTTCTTTAAGCGTACAGCGTTATCTGAAACCAGTCAATACTAAAATTATAAAATAACAATTATTTTGTTTTATTAATTTTTTATATAATGTTATTTTGTTAATGTTTTGTTATTTTTAAACAAGTGATTATAGAGCAATGTACGGTTGAAATTATTTCCAATCTATTTTTTTCAATATTTTTATAAATATAAAAAAACACGCCTTTCTTTGCAGAAAGGCGTGTTTTTACGTCCGAGTATAAGGAGAATTGATTCATTAACCAATTGTCCCTTTAAGCGTTATTCATTAAATGAATTATTTGTTTTTTAAGTTGTAGAAAGATTTTAAGCCTTTGTATTCAGCTACATCGCCTAATTGATCTTCAATACGTAATAATTGGTTGTATTTAGCAATACGGTCAGTACGGCTTAATGAACCAGTTTTGATTTGGCCAGCGTTTGTTGCAACAGCGATATCAGAGATTGTTGAATCTTCTGTTTCACCAGAACGGTGAGATACAACTGCAGTGTAGCCAGCTTCTTTAGCCATTTCGATTGCTTCAAATGTTTCAGTTAAAGTACCGATTTGGTTAACTTTGATTAGGATTGAGTTAGCGATACCTTTTTCGATACCTTCAGCTAATTTAGTTGTGTTTGTTACGAATAAATCGTCACCAACTAATTGAACTTTGTCGCCTAATACTTCAGTTAATTTTTTGAATCCGTCCCAGTCGTTTTCGTCTAAGCCGTCTTCGATTGAAATGATTGGGTATTTAGAAACTAATTCTTCGTAGAACGCGATCATTTCTTCAGTTGTTTTTTCGCCTTCGCCTGAGTCAGCTAAAACGTAAACGCCTTTTTCTTTATCGTAGAATTCTGAAGAAGCAGCATCCATAGCAAGAACAACGTCTTTACCAGGAACATAGCCAGCTTTTTCGATAGCTTCGATGATTACTTCGAAACCTTCTTCGTTTGAACCTAAGTTAGGAGCGAAACCACCTTCGTCACCTACTGAAGTAGCTAAGCCGCGACCTTTTAAGATTGAAGCTAATGCGTGGAATACTTCTGCACCCATACGTAAAGCTTCTTTGAATGTAGGCGCACCTACAGGCATGATCATGAATTCTTGGAAGTCAATACTGTTGTCAGCATGTGATCCACCGTTGATGATGTTCATCATTGGAGTTGGTAATACTTTTGTATTGAATCCGCCTAAGTAATGATATAAAGGCACTTCTAGGTAATCAGCAGCAGCACGAGCTACGGCGATAGACACACCAAGAATAGCGTTAGCACCTAATTTACCTTTGTTAGGAGTTCCATCTAAATCGATCATTGCTTTATCGATAGCCATTTGATCGCGTACATCGTAACCGATGATTGCTTCAGCAATGATGTTGTTTACGTTATCTACAGCTTTAGTAACACCTTTACCTAAGTAACGAGCTTTGTCGCCATCACGTAATTCAACTGCTTCGTATTCACCAGTTGAAGCTCCTGAAGGAACCATTCCACGGCCGAAAGCTCCGCTTTCAGTGTAAACTTCTACTTCGATTGTTGGGTTACCGCGTGAGTCTAAGACTTCGCGTGCGTAAATATCAGTAATAATTGACATGTTTTGTCTCTCCTTTGAGTTTGTATTTATACTAAGGGGATTCCCTCATGTATGATTGTAGTTAATTCTCGCAAACTATGCAAACATTTTTTTGCAAAAGTCATTGAGAAAACGTTACCGTTAGTGATTTCTTATTTTACAGCATCTAATAAAGCTAAGAATGAATCTGCTTCTAAGCTTGCGCCGCCGACTAAAGCACCGTCAACGTTTTCTTTTGCCATATATTCAGCGATGTTTTCTGGTTTAACAGAACCACCGTATTGAATACGAACAGCTTCAGAAACTTCTTTGCCGTATAATTTTTCAACTGTTGAACGAACAACACCACAGATTTCATCTGCAATATTAGCATCTGCAGATTTACCAGTTCCGATTGCCCAGATTGGTTCGTAAGCGATAACCATTGAAGCAACTTGTTCGTTTGATAAACCAACTAAGCCGTTAGTGATTTGACCTTCGATCCATTCCGCTGTTTTACCAGCTTCATACGTTTCTAAAGTTTCACCACAACAGAAGATTGGTGTCATACCATTTGCAAAGATTGCTTTGGCTTTTTTATTGATATCTTCATCTGTTTCGTGGAAATATTCGCGACGTTCAGAGTGTCCGATAATCACATAGTTCACACCTAAATCTGCAATTGCAGCTGGTGAGTTTTCACCAGTGAAGGCACCAGCGTTTTCCCAGTAGCAGTTTTGTGCAGCTAATTTCACTTCAGAATCTTTTAGGTTCCAAGCTAAAGGAGCTAAGAATAATGCTGGAGATCCAATCACAGCGTCAACAACATCGTTTGATGGAACAGCATTTTTGACTGCTTCTGCAAAGCTTTGTGCTTCGCTTAAAGTTTTGTTCATTTTCCAGTTACCAGCGATAATTGGTTTGCGCATGAAAAGCACATCCTTTTCTTTTTTTAAAAATATTGTCTTTTAAACTGATTATTTATCGTTAATAGAAGCTAAACCTGGTAAAGTTTTGCCTTCTAATAATTCTAAACTTGCTCCGCCACCTGTTGAGATGTGAGAGAATTTGTTTTCGTAGCCTAATTGAATTGCTGCAGCAGCAGAGTCCCCGCCACCGATGATTGTTGTTGCGTCTTCTAAATTAGCAATCGCTTCACAAACACCAATTGTTCCTTTGGCAAAGTTACTCATTTCAAATACGCCCATTGGACCATTCCAAACAACTGTTTTCGCACCTTGTAATTCGTTAGCGAATAATTCAATTGTTTTTTCACCGATATCCAAGCCTTCTTCATCATCTGGGATTTCAGTTGAAGGAACCGTGTGGAAAGGAGCGTCATTGCTGAACTCTTTAGAGACAACTGTATCAACCGGTAAAACTAATTTGTCGCCAGCTTTTTCCATTAAGCTTTTTGCTAAGTCCACTTTATCTTCTTCAAGTAAAGATAAACCAACACTATAGCCTTGTGCTTTCATGAATGTGTAAGCCATACCGCCACCGATTAAAATTTTGTCGGCTTTTTCAATTAGGTTTTCAATGACAGCGATTTTGTCAGAAACTTTTGCGCCACCCAAGATTGCTACGAATGGACGTTTTGGATTTTCAACAGCTTCGCCGATGAATTTAATTTCTTTTTCCATTAAGAAACCAGCAACTGTTGGGATACCAGTTGAAGCAATTCCAACGTTTGAGGCATGTGCACGGTGTGCAGTACCAAAAGCATCATTGACAAATACATCGCCTAAAGAAGCCCAGTATTTACCCAATTCAGCGTCATTGCCGCTTTCTTTTTTGCCGTCAACATCTTCAAAACGAGTGTTTTCAAATACTAAAACGTCGCCGTCTTTCATATTGTTAACAGCGTCTTCTAATTCTTTACCACGTGTTTCTGGAACAAAAGTAACTGGTTGACCAAGTAATTCGCTTAAACGTTCAGCCACTGGTTTTAATGATTTGCCAGCTTTGTCTTCTTCTGTTTTTACACGACCTAAATGAGAGAAAAGAATTGCTTTTCCGCCATTTTCAATCACGTATTTGATTGTTGGTAAAGCCGCTACGATACGATTATCGTTTGTGATCACGCCATCTTTTAACGGAACGTTAAAGTCAACACGGACAAGGACTTTTTTGTCTTTTAAATCTACATCTTTAATTGTCTTTTTAGCCATGAGTAGACCTCCTGTATTGTCAATTTTAGGATTTTTCTTTTTTAAAAAAAGAAAGCGGAGAAGCGCGTTGCTTCCCCGCTTATTATTTCACAATTGTTCAAATTTCACTAATGATAAGAATAAATCTTATAAGTTAGCGAAGTATTCTAAAGTACGAACTAATTGAGCAGTGTATGACATTTCGTTGTCATACCAAGCAACAGTTTTAACTAATTGTTTGTCGCCAACTGTCATAACTTTTGTTTGAGTTGCATCGAATAATGAACCGTAAGTCATACCTACGATATCAGAAGAAACGATTTCGTCTGTGTTATAACCATAAGATTCGTTAGCAGCTTTTTCCATTACTGCATTCACTTCATCAACAGTAACTTCTTTGTCTAATACAGTAACTAATTCAGTTAATGAACCAGTAGCTACAGGAACACGTTGAGCAGCGCCATCTAATTTACCGTTCAATTCTGGGATTACTAAGCCGATTGCTTTAGCAGCACCAGTTGAGTTAGGTACGATGTTTGCAGCAGCAGCGCGCGCACGACGGAAGTCGCCTTTAGGATGTGGTCCGTCTAATGTCATTTGGTCACCTGTGTAAGCGTGGATAGTTGTCATTAAACCTTCAACAACACCAAAGTTGTCATGTAAAGCTTTAGCCATTGGAGCTAAGCAGTTTGTAGTACAAGAAGCGCCTGAAATTACAGTTTCTTCTCCAGTTAATGTTTCATGGTTTGTGTTGTAAACGATTGTTGGTACATCGTTACCACCAGGAGCTGAAATAACTACACGTTTTGCACCAGCAGTTAAATGTTTTTCAGCAGCTTCTTTAGAAGTAAAGAAACCAGTACATTCTAAAACGATGTCTACGCCTAATTCGCCCCATGGTAATTCTTCAGGGTTACGGTTAGCTAAAACTTTGATTTCTTTGCCGTTAACGTTGAATGAACCTTCGTGAACTTCAACTGTACCGTTGAAACGGCCTTGAGTTGTGTCATATTTTAACAAGTGTGCTAACATTTTAGCATCTGTTAAGTCGTTGATTGCAACTACTTCGATTCCTTCTACATCTTGGATACGACGGAAAGCTAAGCGTCCGATACGTCCAAATCCATTAATACCTACTTTAACTGTCATTAAAGATTTCCTCCTTATGAAAATCAAAAATTTTTTATTTTAAAGGGTTACCCCTTTTAAAATCTCGTTTGCGGCAGCTTCATCTGTGATGAGCCACGTTTGTTTTGGTGCATTTTTCATATATGCGCGAATGGCTTTGGCTTTCGTTTTGCCGCCCGCAATTGCGACGACATAGGGAATTTCTTGTAAGTTTTTTAATTGAAGGCCAATTCGTGGAATTTTATAGACCACTTTTCCTTCTTCATCAAAGAAATAACCAAACGATTCTGCCACGGCATTTTTTTGTTTGAGCATAACCATTTCGTCATCAGACATTTTTCGGCGTGCCGCCATGTGCAACGCTCGACCAATACTGTGCACCACACAGTTGGCATGACTAATTAACGTAAGAACTTCTTGAATCGAGGGTTCTTGTAATAAACTATTATACGTTTCACGACTCAATTGTTCTGGGACATATAACGCCCGGTAGTTACCACCCGTTTTGTTGGCCATTACAGCACTAATTGAATTGGCTTGGACAGAAACTGCTTCACCAATCCCTCCTCTGGCTGGAACAAACAAATTATGACGTTTTTCAGTTTCTAGTGATCCCATATTTTCGGCCACCATGGCCATTGTTGTCCCACCCATAACCGCAATTGTATTCTCACCATTTGGCAAGAGTAAATTCAGCGTATTGGTTAAGACATCTCCAAAGTCCGAAAGAACTTTCTTTTGGATATCACTATCTCCTGCAACAACGATACAACGTTGAATGCCAAAGTACTGTGTCATTTCTTTTTCGATTTGGTGCATACCAAGCAATTGATTCATGACTAATTCTAAACCTTGGTAGACTTCCAAACCGCGTTCTGTTAATGTCATCCCGCTTTTTGAAGATTCAATCAGGTTGAGTTGCTTTAAAACATCTGTTTCTGTACGCAAGACTCGCTCTGTAATTCCCATCGTTTCTGATAAACTTCTACGTCCAATAGGTTGCATCCAATAAATATTGCGAAGAATTTGGAATCTTTCTTGTAATACATCGAGCATATCTGGAGCAACTGCTTCAATCATTTTAAATTCTTTTAACATGATGCGCTCCTTTTGTGGGTCGAAATATGTCCAAGTAAGACTGAAAACGACCTATGAACTTTAAAAAAATAGAATTGATGTTCGTTTTTCCTACTATTTATTCATAACAGTATTAAAAGTACTTATCAATTACACACTTAGTGTACCAGTTTTTTTGGGTCTTTTCAATAAAAATGATTCTTTTTTCATCGTTTTCTTTCAAATCCAAACAAAGCATTCGTTTGCGAGAAACAATAGCTACTTATTTCCGAATAATTAGATTTAATTAAACCAAAAGCAAAGGAATTCACGAACGTCTTTCAATTAACTTCTTGTTTAAATGGGAATTTCAGGTCCTCACACAAAGCATTTTTTTACTTATTTTTCAAAAAAAGCAACGAAAGAATAGACACAGCCATTCTCTCGTTGCTTCATATCCTTTTATTTGTAATCTTCTTCGTAAAAACGTCCTAAAATTTTGACATTATCTGAGATGCTGACAAAGGCATTCGGATCGCTTTCTTTCATGGCTGCTTCTAAACTTGGCAACTCAAAGCGTGTCACAATAGTTAGCAAAACAGTTTGGCGGTCGTGGCGATATGCCCCTTCCGCTTCATGAATAATTGTAATACCACGGCGCATTTTCTTTTGAATCTCATCCACGACTCGATCTGGGTTTTTAGTGACAATCATAACTTGCATTTTCTTTTGCTTAGTATAAACAGCATCTGTGACCTTTCCACTTACAAAAATTGATAACGCACTGTAGAACATGTACTGCCAGCCAAATAAATAACCTGCAACGAAGACAATTAGTGCGTTAAAATAAATGGAAATCGAGCCAACGGAACGCCCCGTTTTTTTCCGAATGGTAATGCTTAGAATATCTAAGCCCCCAGAAGAAACCCCGTTTTTTAAAACAAAACCAATTCCTGATCCAGAAATCGCCCCACCAAAAATAGCACAGATAATTGGATCTTGAGTCATCACCGTTTGCGGAACAATATGCATAAATAATGAAGTTAAAGTCACGGTAATGAAAGTAAAAATTGTAAACTTCTTACCTATTTTCTTCCACGCAATAAAGAATAACGGCACATTTAACAGATACAATGTAATGGAGACAGGCACATTAAAACCGACAATTTTTGTTGAGAGGGTTGTTAAAATTTGTGCCAAGCCTGTTAAGCCACTGGAATAAATATTTCCTGGTTGATAGAAAAAGTTCATGGCAATTGATGCAAGAATAGCATAGACAATCGACACGGAAAATTTTGTTGTATAGTCATGAACTGGCAGTCCGTCATAAATTTTTTTCATAAATAATAGCCTCGTTTCAGGTTTTCAATAAATTACATTTCTTTTCATATTATACGTGGTTTACCGAGAGAAAAAAAGAGATTCCTATAATAATTACGGAAGATTCATCAAATGTTTATAGAAATGAAAAAAGAACGAAATCTTAACGATTTCGTTCTTGGGTTGTTTCATAATGGGCTCTTGGTCCACCAATATATTTAGGACGAGAATATAATGCTGTAACATGGGCCGCACCTAACGTTCGAATGCTCAAGCGAAGAGGAACTTGCACATGTTTTACATGCATACCGATAGATGTATCGCCAATGTCAATCCCTGCTTGAGCAACAATATGCTCCACTTCCACAGGTTCATCAAATTTTTCAAAGGCAGCCACTGAACAAGAACCGCCAGCATGTAATTGCGGTACTACAGAGACAATTTCAAAGCCTTTTTCTTCAGCCACACGACGTTCCATCGCTAAAGCACGATTAATATGTTCGCATCCTTGGACAGCCAAAGAGATGCCTTTTTTGTCTAATTGTTCAATTAAGGTTGAGACAATCCATTGTCCTACTTCGGCACTGGAATTTTTACCAATGACGCCACCTACTACCTCACTGGTGGTACAACCTAAAACAAATAGGTCCCCTTTTTGTAAATTTCCTGCTGTAATGACTTCTTCTGTAATTGTCACTAACTGTTCTTTTAACATTTTTTCATCGATAGTCATTTGTTCATCCTTCTTTCTTCTAAACGACCATTTTTTGGTAACACACGTTTTAATGTTTGACTAAGGGGCAATGCTACAATCACCCCAAATAAGGATTGAATGATATTCCCTGGTAAAGAGGCAATCCCCGCACCCACGCCGTAAAGCCAGCTAGTCGCTAAAGCATACCCGCTAATCATGAGGAGACTGGCTAAAAGTAATCCTAGCGTTTGCATCTTTTTACTTTTATTAAAGAAGTGACCTGCTAACCACCCTTGTCCGCCATGAATCAATAACGAAAAAACGAACCATTGTGGATAGCCTGACAATAAATCAATTAAACCACCGCTTAAAGCTCCGACTGTCAAGCCACCAATCGGACCAAAAAGTAAACTAGCAATGTAAATCCCTGCATCCGCCAATGTAACAAAGCCATTTGTTGCTGGGACGGGGATAATAAAGACCATTGACACAGCCACTGTTAAAGCGGTAATTACTGCATATAGACTAATTTTTCTTGTCATTATCCGCCACACCTCCTGCTAGTAATCCTTCATGCCACACACTTCCAAAAGCTGCATTTAGCTGGACCCCAGAAACAATGGCTTCATGAACGTATGTTTTTGCTAAATCAACTGCTTCAATTAACGGATATCCTTTAACTAAATTCGCACCAATTGCAGAGGCAAAGGAACAACCAGCGCCATCAATGGTGTGGGCCATTACTTTTTCTTTGACCAATTGAATATGTTGTTGTCCATCATAAAAAAAGTCACGTGCTTCTTGGCCAAGCCAACGATTACCACCTTTAATCACCACCGTTGCCGCTCCTAAAGAGTTTAACTCTTCCGCCGCTTGTTGGACTTCTTCAACGGTTGTTAATTTTCTGCCAATGAGTAATTCTGCTTCTTTTAAATTAGGCGTTATAATCGTTGCGAATGGAAAAAGTTTTTCAATCAATAACTGCATGTATCTTTTTTCATAAACTGAAGTCGTTTCTTTAAAAGCCAAGACAGGATCCAACACCACCGGCAGACCTGCGTGCTTTTTCAAAAAGGTTGCAATTTGTAACATACTTTCTTCACTGTGAATCAAGCCAATCTTGATGCCGTCTAAACTCCCGGCAGGTATGGAAGCGAGTTGCTCTTTCACCAAAAAAGTCTCAAGGTCATGAATCTGAAAATGATTCTTGGGGGCTGTAGCAAGGCAAGTTAAAGTTGATAAGCCAAAGACTTGATGATTTTCAAACGTTTTTAAATCTGTTTGAATCCCGCCACCTGAAAAAGGATCGGAACCGCCAATTGTTAAAATTATTTTTGTCATTTGTTTCGCTCCTTTATACACTCAGTTATCATACAAAGTTTTCTAAAAAGAAAAAACAGCCAATTGGCAGATTTTTAGCTCAGCCACTTTTTAAGTCTTTCGTTATCTTTTTCCTTTCCAAAAAAAGAGTGACCTCATCCGTCAATGAAGTCACTCTTTCTTTGGATTTAACACTTATTCGTCAATGGCTGTTACATCAATGTTTAATTCAAACAATTGTAATGGAGAAACTAAACTTGGTGCGTTGTTCATTGGGTCAATTGCTTTCCCGTTTTTAGGGAAGGCAATCACTTCACGAATATTTTCTTCCCCAGCCAATAGCATTGCTAAGCGGTCTAGCCCTAAAGCAATCCCTCCATGTGGCGGGAAGCCGTAATCTAATGCGTCTAGCAAGAAACCAAATTGGTCTTGTGCTTCTTCTTTTGTAAAACCTAACGTTTCAAACATTTTTTCTTGTAATTCTCGTGTATGGATCCGTAATGAGCCGCCACCTAATTCGTAGCCGTTTAAGACAACATCGTAAGCTTCAGCATACACAGAGGCTGGGTCTGTTGCTAAGCGGGCCACATCCTCTGCTTTTGGTTGTGTAAATGGATGATGAGCAGAAACATAGCGACCAGCTTCTTCATCATATTCAAACAACGGCCAATCCACAATCCACAAGAAATTGAATTTCGATTCATCAATTAAACCTAATTCTTTACCTAAACGTGTACGTACCGCACCTAAAGCAGCGGCTACGATTTCAGGTTTATCGGCACCAAACATTAAAATATCACCGACTTCTGCATTGGTAGCAGCAATTAATTCATCACTAACTTCTGTTAAGAATTTAGCAATCGGTCCTTTTAAGCCATCTTCTTCAACTTTTAACCAAGCTAAGCCTTTTGCACCAAATTGACTCACATACTTACCTAAGTTATCCATATCTTTACGAGAATACTTATCTGCGGCGCCTTTTGCATTCAAAGCCTTCACATGTCCACCATTTTCCAACGCTGCTTGGAAAACTTTGAAGTCTACGTCTTTCACTACATCTGCAACATCAATTAATTCCATAGCAAAACGAGTGTCGGGTTTATCGCTACCATAGCGTGCCATTGCTTCGTCATAGCTCATTCGTGGAAACGGAACAGAAATCTCAATTCCTTTTGTCTCTTTCATCACTTCAGCCAACATATTTTCTGTATATGTTTGAATTTCTTCTGGTGTTAAAAAGGTCGTTTCGATATCGATTTGTGTAAATTCTGGCTGACGGTCGCCTCGTAAATCTTCATCACGGAAACAGCGAACGATTTGGTAATAGCGATCGAAGCCTGCCCCCATTAATAATTGTTTAAAGAGTTGTGGTGATTGTGGTAAAGCATAAAAATGACCGGCATGGACACGAGAAGGAACCAAATAATCGCGAGCGCCTTCTGGTGTTGATTTGCCTAAATAAGGAGTTTCAATGTCTAAAAAGTCATGATTATCTAAATAGTGACGGATTGTTTTCGTTACTTGGTGACGTAATTTAATGTTGTTTGTCATTGATGGACGACGTAAATCTAAATAACGATATTTCATGCGCAATTCGTCATTAACGTTATTGTCATCTTCAATGGTAAATGGCGTTGTTTTCGCAGTATTTAAAATCGTAATGTCAGTCGCCATCACTTCAAACTCGCCAGTTTTCATTTTTGGATTAATCGCTTCTTTATCACGATAAACGACTTGACCTTTAACTTCGATGACGTATTCACTACGACATTTATCAGCAATTTCCCATGCTTCTTTTGACTTTTCTGGGTTAAAGACCACTTGGACGATTCCTTCACGGTCACGTAAATCAATAAAGATAACGCCTCCTAAGTCACGACGTTTTTGAACCCATCCTTTTAATACAACTTCTTTTTCAATAAATTCGGCAGATACATTGCCGCAATAGGTTGTGCGTTTTGCCATTTCTCAATCTCTCCTTTTTATTCTTCAATCATTTTTGTCATCATTTCGTCATACACTTCATCAAATGAATCATGAATAGCACTTAACGGGAAGGATTTTTCTTCGCGTGTTGCCATTGATTTTACGTTGACAATGCCTTCATTCAATTCATTTTCACCGATTGTTAAAACTAATTTTGCTTGTAATTTATCGGCCGTTTTAAATTGCGCTTTTGGTTTGCGATTCATGTAATCACGATCAGCTGAGAAACCAAAGTTACGAATGCTTTGAACAAGTTGCAAAGCTGCGACGTTTGTTTCTGAACCAATGCCAACCACATATGCGTCTAATTCAGATAACGCTGGAATCACAACTTCTTCAGCTTCCATTGTTAACAACACTCGCTCAATGCCCATACCAAAACCAAAACCTGGTGTGTCTGGGCCGCCTAATTCTTCAACTAAACCATTGTATCGGCCTCCTGCACAAATAGTTGATTGCGCACCCATTTTAGGCGCTTCACTCATAATCTCAAAAATTGTGTGTGTGTAATAATCCAGTCCGCGAACCATATTACTATCAATTTCATAAGGAATTTCTAGTAAATCTAACATATCAGTTACTGCTTCAAAATGTGCTTTAGATGGTTCATTTAAATAATCTAAAATGGAGGGTGCTTCTGCGACAATCACCTTGTCTTTTTTATCTTTGCTGTCTAACACCCGCAATGGATTTTCGTGTAAGCGACGTTGTGAATCCTCGCTTAATTCTGCCATATGGGGCTCTAAATAATCGATTAATGCTTGACGGTACGTAGCACGTGTTTCTTTATCCCCCAAGGAATTAATAACTAATTTGATTTGTTGGATGCCTAATTGTTTGAAGAAGTCCAAAGCCATAGCCATAATTTCAACATCCAATGCTGGGTTTTCACTACCAAATGCTTCCACACCAATTTGATGGAATTGACGCAAACGACCAGCTTGTGGGCGTTCATAGCGGAACATTGGCCCCATGTAATAGGTTTTATATGGTTTCGTATATTCCGGACCATATAATTTATTTTCAACGAAGGCCCGAACAATTGGCGCTGTCCCCTCAGGACGTAGCGTCACGTGACGGTCTCCTTTATCATAAAAATCATACATTTCTTTTGAAACAATATCTGTAGTATCGCCAACACTGCGAGATATCACTTCATAATGTTCAAAAATCGGGGTTCTGATTTCTTGGTATTGATAATCTTTAAAAATCAAACGAGCTGTTTCTTCCACAAATTGCCATTTTTCAGAAGTTCCTGGCAAAATATCGTTTGTTCCTTTTGGTTTTTGATAACTCATTGTCTTTCTCTCCTTCTATCATTCCACAAAAATGTGTGCGCCATTTTCTTTTTTCTAAAAATGAAAAAAGCCCTTGTATGTTGAACATACAAGGGCGTAAAAGTCTCTTTTACACGGTACCACCTAGTTTTGAAAGATTTTACTCTTTCCTCAACGATTAACGCTCGTAACGGGACGGCTTTTCTTCCGTCCATCTCCAGAATGTCTTTCACTTTCACTGTTGAAGTTGCTCTCAGCCACGGCAACTCTCTCTTCGCAGACAGATGAAACTTACTCGTTCCTTCGTAGATTTTTAATATTATCTATAAACTACTAAAGTTCTCTTAGAAAGTCAAGGGGTTCCGACAGGAAAATCAATTATTTTTCTCGTGTATCAATCACAATGGTCACTGGACCATCATTGGTCAACGATACTTGCATATCCGCGCCAAATTCTCCTGTGGCTACCGCTATTCCTTCTGCTTCTAATTGTTGATTAAATAATTCATACAAAGGAATCGCCACATCTGGACGAGCCGCTTCAATAAAACTGGGACGATTGCCTTTTTTAGTTTTTGCATAGAGGGTAAATTGAGAGATACTCAGAATTGATCCTTCAATCTCTTGAATGCTGCGATTCATTTTTCCTTCGTCATCTTCAAAAACACGTAATTTACTGATTTTGCCAACAACATAAGCCACATCTTCTGGCGTGTCTTCTTGATGAATGCCCACCAGCACCATGAAGCCTTGTTTGATTTGTCCCACTATCTGCTCTTCTATCGCAACTTGTGCTTGACTGACTCTTTGAATAACTACTTTCATCTTTTTTGCCTCACTTTTAACACTTACCCATTGGTTCGACGAACACTATAAACATCTGGTACACTTTTAATTTTGTCAACGATGGTTTTTAAATGAGAAAGGTTTTGAATTTTCACAGTGACATGAATCTGGGCCATCTTATCTTTGGATGGACGAGCTTCAACGCCGACTAAATTTTTTGTCATCGAACTAATGACTTGTAAAACATCACTAAGTAAGCCACTACGATCATAGCCGTAAATCTCCAAATCGGCAGCGTATTCTTTGCGACTGTGCTCGGTATCTTCCCACTCAACTTCAATTAGACGTTGTGCTAGTTCTTCTTGATGTTGTACGTTAGGACAGTCCGCACGATGAATTGAAACGCCCCGTCCTTTGGTAATGTAACCAACGATTTCATCACCAGGCACTGGATTACAACAGCGGCTTAAACGAATCAATAGGTTGTCCACCCCTTGAATCACGATGCCGCCTTCATGACGAACTTTCATTTTTTCTGATTCTTTTTTAGCTGGCTGATTTAACAACTCTTCTGCTTCTTGACGTTGGCGTTCCAACTCTTGTTCGCGGCGTTCTTTTTCTGTTAAACGATTGCACACTACTTGCGCACTTACTTCGCCATAACCTACTGCCGCAAATAAATCATCTTCCGTTTGAAATTTAAATTTATCTAGCACTTCCGCCATTTTATTCTTCGTTAAAAATTCTTTCGGTGTAAAGCCGATTTCTGTCATGTATTTAATGACAGCATCATGCCCTTTAATAATGTTATCTTCACGGTCTTGTTCTTTAAAGAAACGTTTGATTTTATTTTTGGCTTTACTTGTTTTAACCATTTTCAGCCAGTCGCGACTAGGTCCGAAAGAATTCGGTGATGTTAAGACTTCAATAATATCCCCATTTTTTAGGACATAGTCTAACTGTACCATTTTGCCGTTGACCTTCGCACCGGTTGTTTTATTCCCAATTTCAGTATGAATGCTGTAGGCAAAATCTAGTGGTCCGGAGCCTTTTGGCAGTTCGGTTACATCTCCACTTGGCGTAAAGACATAGACTTTGTCGCTAAAAATGTCTTCTTTCACACCTTGCATAAATTCAGAAGCATCATAGCTTTCATCTTGTAATTCAATAATTTCATGGAACCAATCGACTTGCTTCGTCAGTTCATCTGTTTCAATTTTTTCCGCTTTGCCTTCTTTATAGGCCCAGTGAGCCGCCACCCCAAATTCGGCGATTTGGTGCATCTCATGGGTCCGAATTTGGACCTCTACTGGATTCCCTTTTGGCCCAATAACTGTCGTATGGATAGATTGATACATATTCGCTTTTGGCATAGCAATATAATCTTTAAAGCGACCTGGCATTGGTGTCCAACGTGTATGAATCGCCCCTAACACGGCATAGCAATCTTTAATGGAATCGACAATAACACGAATCGCTAATAAGTCATAGATTTCATTAAACTGTTTCTTTTGGTCCTTCATTTTACGATAGATTGAATAAATATGTTTTGGTCGACCATATATTTCTGCGTAAATTTCTAAATCTTCCGTAGCTAAACGAATATCTTCGACTGCTTCTGCCACATAAGCTTCACGTTCATCGCGTTTGCTTTGCATCAAATTAACAATTCGATAGTATTGGTTGGGGTTAATATAACGTAAGGCCGTATCTTCTAATTCCCATTTAATTCGACTAATCCCTAAGCGATGTGCTAAAGGCGCATAAATTTCTAAAGTTTCTTGTGCAATCCGTCGTTGCTTATCTTCACGTAAATGTTTTAATGTGCGCATATTGTGCAAACGATCGGCTAGTTTCACCATAATAACCCGTAAATCTTGCGCCATTGCCAATAACATTTTCCGATGATTTTCAGCTAATTGTTCTTCATGAGATTTATATTTAATTTTTCCTAGTTTCGTTACGCCATCGACTAACATTGCGATGTCTTCGCCAAATTCTTCTTTTAAATCGTCCAGTGTTACGTCCGTATCTTCGACAACATCATGTAAAAATCCTGTTGCTACAGTATGGGGATCCATATGTAATTCAGCCAGAATGCCTGCCACTTGAATCGGATGGATGATGTAAGGTTCACCTGATTGTCGGACTTGACCTTCGTGTGCTTTTTCAGCATAAGTTAATGCTTTTTGAACCAACTCAACATGTTCTGGTCCCATATAGGTACTTACAATTTTGATGACCGCTGGGCCTGTCAGTATTTCTTCTTTTGGCATGGTATTCACTCCTCTATGAAGGTGACCTTTGGATAAAGAACACTTCGTTCACGTTTTATCTATTTTAATAAAAAAGAAAAGTACCACTTGAAACAGTAGCACTTTCAACAACTCTATTATACTAAATTTCCCTTAAATTTCAATCACTGTCGCTTTTTTACTCTCTGTTTATTCAAAGAGAATGCTTACAAGAATTTTACAGGCGGGCTTTCGTTTAATTTAAAAGTTCCATTTGGTAGCTAACCGCACTTAAAAGATACAACGGTGCTGTTTCTGCTCGTAAAATTCTCGGACCCAACCCGCAAAGTTTCGCCCCAGCCTGCAGAAATTGTTCAATTTCTTGCGGTGCAAAGCCACCTTCAGGTCCAAAGAGCACACACAAACGTGCGCCTGGCTGGCAAGTGGATAATACTTGTGCTAATTGACTTTTTTCTCCTTGTTTTGCTGATTCTTCATACGCAACCAAGACTGTGTCATATGAGTCAAATTGCGCAATGATTTCTTGTGTTTTTTCCACCAAAAAAACACTTGGTGTCTGCTGCCGATGCGATTGCTCCGCCGCTTCTGTGGCAATTTTTTGTAATCTTTTTTCTTTGGCTGCTCTTTTTTTGTGGTCCCATTTGACAACGGAAGTTTTCGCAGGAAAGCCGATAAACTGATTGCCACCTAGCTCCGTGCCTTTTTGAACAATCCATTCTAACTTGTCCCCTTTTGGTAACCCACACGCAATCGTCACTTCAATTGGCAATTCTTTGTCCATTTCTTCTTTACTAATTTCTTTAAAGTAAACAGATGTTGAATCAATTTCCACAATCTCAGCTAAAATGGCAGTTTTATTTTGAAATACTAAATAACAACGATCATTCGGCGTCATTCGCATAACTCGCACAATATGATGATAGTTTTCATCTGCGACTTTATACAAATCTTTTTCTTGATAATCTTCTTTCATGAAATACCGTTGCATTTTACTCTTCCTCTGGTTTCTTCAAGATAATCGCATACCAATCGCCTTGATTAAAGAGTTGGTCCACCACAAACCCGACTTTCGTTAGTGCTTCTAAAACCATTGCTTTTTTATCTTCAATAATTCCAGAAATAATGAAGGTACCGTCTTGTTTTAGCAAACGCCAAGCATCTTCAATCATTAACACAATAATATCTGCCAAAATATTTGCGACGATTACATCAGCAGAATGGTCAATCCCTTTTAGTAAATCATTGGCTGACACATGAACATCGGCCGCAACGGGATTTAAATCCATATTTTCTTTTGCCGCTGCAACTGCTACTTCATCTAAATCATATGCGTAGACGTCTTTAGCCCCTAAATAGCGACTTGCAATACTCAAAACACCAGAACCCGTTCCTACATCTAGAACTGTTTCGCCACCACGTAAAACAGTTTCTAAAGCTTGCAAGGTTAAACGAGTCGTTGGATGCGTGCCTGTACCGAAAGCCATGCCCGGATCCAATGTGATAATTTTTTCTGCTTCATCTTGTGCGTGATAGGCTTCCCAACTTGGCACAATCGTTAAGAATCGTGTGACACGGACAGGATGATAATATTTTTTCCAAGCAGTTGCCCAGTCGCTTTCTGCTACTTCACTAATTGTCATTTCGTTTTTACCAATGGATAAGCCGTACTCAGGCAAGCGTAAAATATTTTCTTTCATAAATGGTAAAATTTCTGGTAAGAAGGTTGTTTCAGGAAAATAAGCCATCACAATCGCCCCTTCTTTAATGTGGGTGAATTGCTCTTTATCTAAAATTTCCCCATACAGATCACTTTCAAAATTTTCAATGTCCAACGCATCTTCAATGGCCACACCACTTGCGCCAGCTTCCATCATAATGTTTGAAATTGCTTCAACTGCTTCGCTAGCCGTTTCTACTTTTACTTCTGTCCACTTCATGTTCTCACCTCTAAATTAATAACTTGGATACGCAATCCATTGTTCTTTTTCTGTTTCTGCCACTTTTTTAATCATCGCTTCAAAATCTGCTGGCTCCCAATGCAATTCAAAAACTTCCGCTGTTTCATCTGATAAAAAGTCTAACAAATCACTTTGCCCTTCATCTAAAACCACTTTTAAATAGTGAATGAATCCGTCTAAAACTGCTTTGCGTAGCCCTTTTTTTCCTTCATAAGGAATTGTGACTAAATACTCTTCATCATCAACGACTGACTTTTGCGGATTATAAAATAACAAGCCATCTTCAAATTCAATGAATTCTTCTTCTGAAAGCGTACCGTCAACATCATCAATCGCCACTTGTTCATTGTTTTCTGCATATAAACGAACAATGACTTCGATGGTATGGTTTTTGCGATCCCAATCAAGGCCTACTTCGTAATCTGCTAAGTGTTTTTCAAGTTGTTCCTCTAAGTATGTGAGCATTGTTGCTTTTTTCATTTTCTTCATCCTTCCAGCCAAAATCTATTTGGTCTACTGCTGTTCTTTTTTGTTTAGAAATATATGGATTGCCAGCCACGACGTATCTTAAAGGCAACTCTGTCCAACGACCTTTATTGGGAATCCCAATTCGTGGTAGTGCCTCAATTTTTTTCGGAAATTTTCGTTTTTCTGGCACGAGCCGTAACGAACTAGAAAAAATCGACTGCCCATATAATTGCTTATCAATTCCTAAGGCTGCAACTAATTTACCTGGTCCATTGGTCAATTCCACGCCTTGACGTCCTTGGCGATTTTCAATCATTTTGTCAACACCTTCAACAGGTTCAATCGCACGGATCATCACCCCTTGTGGTTTGCCTTGTTCTTGTGTCACCATATTTAAAATTAAATGCGTGTGCATAGTATATAAATAAATCGTGCCTGGTTTGTCATACATGGCTTGTAAGCGTGGCGTTTTTCTCAAGCCAAAGCTATGGGCCGCCTCATCATCAGGACCTAAATAAGCTTCTGCATCCACAATGTACCCACCTAAAACGCCTGTTGCTGTTTCGTTCTCTAAATACATCCCTAACAAATATTGTGCCACTTCTTCAGTTGTTTTTGTGTTAAAGATATTTATCGTTTCTTTCATTTCTTTCACCACTCCCTATCATACACGAAACCTTCCGCTATATCCATCTAAAACCCAAAAAACCACCAAAAAGCGAATGTACGTTCTTTATGTTATAATAAGATGATTATGAAAAAGGAGGTCCTTTTATGCAACAACCTTTAGCCTATCGAATGCGACCTCGTCACTTAGACGAAGTGGTTGGTCAACAACATTTAGTCGGCCCTGGTAAAATTATTCGTCGGATGGTCGAAGCCAAAATGCTTTCATCGATGATTCTTTATGGGCCGCCTGGCACTGGAAAAACCAGTATTGCCAGCGCAATCGCTGGTTCAACAAATTATGCCTTTCGCATGTTGAACGCGGCCACAGACACTAAAAAAGATTTACAAATCGTTGCTGAAGAAGCCAAAATGAGTGGCACAGTGATTTTACTGCTTGATGAAATTCACCGATTAGATAAAACAAAACAAGATTTTTTGCTCCCTCATTTAGAAAACGGACGAATTATTATGATTGGAGCCACTACCGAAAATCCATATATCACAATTAATCCTGCGATTCGTAGTCGCACGCAAATTTTTGAAGTAAAGCCTTTAACAGAAACAGACATTCAGCAAGCGATTCAAGAAGCCTTAACCGATAGCACACGTGGCTTAGGCGATTATCCCGTCCACTTAGAAGAAAAAGCATTACAACATTTGACACGCGCCACGAACGGTGACTTACGTAGTGCGCTAAATGGACTAGAATTAGCTGTTAAATCAACACCCAAAAATGAACAAGGCGAAATTAAGATCACCTTACCGATTATTGAAGAGTGCGTGCAACGAAAAGCCATAACCCATGATAAAGATGGCGATGCCCATTATGACGTGATTTCCGCTTTCCAAAAGTCGATCCGAGGAAGCGATGTAGATGCTGCACTTCATTATTTGGGTCGCTTAGTTGAAGCAGGTGATTTACCGATTATTTGTCGTCGTTTAATGGTCATTGCTTACGAGGATATCGGTCTTGGGAATCCTGCGGCCGCCGCTCGGACAGTCACCGCTGTTCAAGCCGCCGAAAAGCTAGGGTTTCCAGAAGCTAGGATTCCTCTAGCTAGTGTCGTCATTGATTTATGTTTATCGCCAAAATCAAATTCTGCAGTCACAGCGATTGATGCTGCTTTGGCAGATATTCGACAAGGCTCTGTGGGAGAGGTTCCTGATCATTTGCGTGATGCCCACTATGCTGGAGCCAAAGAATTAAACCGTGGTATTGGTTATCAATACCCACATAATTTTGAAAACGGTTGGGTCAATCAGCAATACTTACCTGACAAATTAAAAGAGGCACGTTATTACGAGCCGATTGATATTGGTAAATATGAACAAGCCTTACATCAGCAACTCAAGCGTATCCAAGAATGGAAACAGAAAAAATAACAAAATAATACGCTTTCAAAAAAAGAAACAATCTCGTTGCCGATTTTGAGAGAGTATGCTATTATAAAGATGGTAAATCTGTGATGTACGCGTTGTCCTTTCACTGTGTTGACCGAACATTTTTATTGATATCTAGGGATCCTGCTTGTATCAAAGTTGGTAACATGCCTTTTCTTTTGGTAGTTCAATACTGCGATCGAGGAACCCACCTGCTTATCTTGCGGGTTCAATACTCTAGGACGATTACCGGCATCGACGGATTTTACCATTTTTATGAAGATTTCTAAACAATTTGCTCTGGCAAGTTGTTTTTTTTTGGAGGACAAGATGATTCGTATACTCGTACTATTACTCGCCTTTGTCACAGGCGTAGCCAGTTATTATTTGATGAAGAAAAGTGCAGCTTTTTTACCACTCTTAAAAAAAGAAACTGCAACAGAAAGTCAACAGTTTATCGAACGTTTTGGGCGTTATTACTTGATTATCGCCATTCTAGGTGTTCTAGCGGCTATTTTTAATCGCCCGTTATTGTCAATTGGTTTTATCTTTTTTGTTTTATTACTTTCAACGTTGTTTAGTTTAACTTTTGCAAAAAAAATGTCATAAAAGACGATGAATTTAAAGAGCGTGGGACAAAAATCACTTTGGATTTTTGCTCCACGCTCAAAAACTGATAAACGGCGGGAACAGAAGCAACAACTTCTAAGAGCTAAAGCTCTAAGAGTTGAAGGTCCTTCGGAAATAAGCCGGAATTGTTGAGAATCACGAAGAACGTAGTGTTTCGATGATGAACAATACCTACTTGGTCTCCAAAAATTAAAGAACAATTTTCGGAAATCCCTTCTTATTGCTGAGAAACACTATTTGCAAAGCAAATAGATGTTAAACAGTACCTACTTGGTTCTCGGAGTTAAACGCTTCTATCCCGACCTCTTTTTTTACAAAAAAATGCCAATATTCAGAAAAAAAGAAGCGGTTTCAGTTTCTTTTTTTCTTTATTTGTTTTACAATTATTATAGAAACAATTAATGATTTTTTTTACGCTGAAAGGAGCGGTTATTATGTTACAACAATATCAAAAAATTATGATAGCAATCGATGGTTCTGACGAAGCAGACTTAGCCTTTAAAAAAGCGGTCAACGTCGCTAAACGAAACGATGCTGAATTACTATTAGCACATGTTGTTGATACGCGCTCTTTCCAATCAGTGTCCTCTTTTGATGGTGCGCTAGCAGAAGAAGCAATGTCAATGGCAAAAGAAACCTTAGACACCTACCAACAACAAGCGGTGGATATGGGACAAACAAAAGTCTCTAGCGTTCTAGCCTATGGTTCTCCTAAGAACATTATTGCCAAAGAATTACCAAAAGAATACAACATTGATTTAATTATGTTAGGAGCAACTGGATTAAATGCCGTTGAGCGTTTATTTATTGGCTCTGTCTCTGAATCAGTTATCCGTAACGCTAGCTGCGATGTTCTCGTTGTACGGACGGATTTAGACAACAAATTACCAAAAAATGAAGAAAAATAAAAAGAAACTGAGCCAACTATCACTTTTGATAGTTGGCTCAGTTTTTTCTTATTTACCTATTAAGCACACCTTGTGAGAGCATCTCACAAGATGTGTTCGTTTAATTATTTTAGACGTTCTACGTCACGGGCAATCATTAACTCTTCGTCAGTTGGTACTAATAGAAGCTTGATTTTTGAATCATCAGTTGAGATAACTGCTTCTTCACCGTGTACATTATTTTTGTCATCATCGATTTCACAACCAAACCAAGTCATGCCATCAATAATATCTTTACGAACGCCAACTGCATTTTCACCGATTCCAGCAGTAAAGACAATCGCATCAACGCCATTCATAACAGTGACATAGCTACCAATGTATTTACGAATACGATCGATAAAAATGTTGTATGCTGTTTGAACTTCAGGTTTATCTAGGTTTGATTGAATATCGCGCATGTCGCTTGATAAACCATTTGTTAAACCTAATAAACCAGATTTTTTGTTTAAAATATCAACCATGTCTTGTACATCAGTCAAGCCAAGTTTTGTCATTAAATAAGGCAATAGTGACGCATCAACATCCCCTGAACGAGTCCCCATTGTAACGCCAGCAAGAGGAGTGAAGCCCATTGATGTATCGACTGATTTACCACCATCAACTGCAGTGATTGAAGCACCATTTCCTAAGTGACAAGTGATAATTTTCAAGTCTTCAATTGGACGTCCTAACATTTCTGCAGCACGTTGAGAGACATAACGATGACTTGTTCCATGTGCCCCATATTTACGTGCAGCAAATTTTTCATAATATTCACGCGGTACACTATATAAATAGTTGTGTTCTGGCATTGTTGTGTGGAACGACGTATCAAAGACTGCCACGCTAATGATTTCTGGTAAGATATGTTTAAATGCTTTAATTCCCATTGCATTCGCTGGGTTGTGTAAAGGTGCTAATTCAGATAAAGCTTCAATTTTTTCTAATACTTCGTCTGTAATAACAACAGAATCTTTAAATTCTTCTCCACCAGCAACTACACGGTGACCAACACCAGTAATTTCATCATAAGAACCTAAAATGTTTAAGTCGATTAATTGGTCTAGTAACATTTTTACTGCCACTTCATGGTTATCAATATCAACAATTACTTCATATTTTTGTCCTTCACCATATTTAATTGTGAAGATAGAATCTTTTAAGCCAATACGTTCAACGATTCCTTTAGCGATCACTTCTTCATTTGGCATTTGGTATAATTGCCATTTTAAACTTGAACTACCTGCATTAATTGCAATTGTTTTAGACATAATTTTCTCCTCTTCGTTACTATTTTATTTTAAATTTGAAGCTTTCCAAGCTTCAAATTGTTTAAAGAACTCCGTTACTTTATTGATATCTTTCAAAGAGGCAAGTTTTGCTAACAAAACTTCCTTCACTTGCTCAGCATCTGCACCCTTGTTTTGAACAAGCAAGATACTTTTACGTGATCGTTCTGACTTAAACAATTCATCAGGTAACTGTATCATTCCTTGTAAATAGACATTTTTTGTCAACCAATTTTTAAAGAATTCACTTTGCTCAGTCTCTAAAATATTGGTCGGGATTAAGAATAAGCCAAACCCTGCTGGCTTCACGTATTTCATAGCTTGCTCCATTAATAAATGATGCGCATAACTATGGCCTTCCTCAGCAGCAGCAGCAAATCCCTTTGCTCGCTCATCATTTGGATAATAGCCAATCGGCAAGTCACTTAATGCTAAATCAACTGGATCCAATAACAAATCTTGCAATCCGTCTTGATGGAACAACTGAATATTGGCTTGTGACCAAGCATTGTTCACAGAAGATACTGCCAAAAGTGTTTCATCGATATCCACACCATAACCAGAAACTTTGTAACCAGCTGTTTCAAGGTTCAGCAGAACCGTTAACAGTAAATTTCCCATTCCTGAAGCAGGATCTAAAATTTTTAATGGCTCTGATTTATTTGTTAATTGTTCTACTAAATAAACAAACAAAAAACCAATACCGTCTGGTGTCAATTGATGATTTGCTTGAAGCTGCTCTTTTCTCGTTCCTTTTAACAAAAGTAATTGGGACAAGCGTCGCACATCTTCAGGAGCTAAATCAATTTTTTTAATCGTATGATACAGCGTTTCTAATTGTTTCACTGTCTCTGGATTAGGTACTCCGTCAAGTACTCGTACTTGAAAATCATCTAAAATATTTTCACCATTTTCAATATACGCATCTAAAAAAGAAGTATCCAATGACTGTTGCAATAACTGGATTGCTTGTTCCATTGGCTCGAAAGCCTCTTCAATTTTTTCTGGGAACAAATTAGCACCTCTATTCTATTCAAAATGTAACAACTTCCATACCTGTTTTATTTTAACGAAAAAAGAAAGAATAATCAATGCCTTTACTGTCTTTCTTCTAAAATCTAATAATTTGTAGAAAAACAACGCTATTCCAGCATTGTTTCCGCTTTTTTTTGATGAGAAACTCTCTCTTGATATTGGTATTTTCGACCAGATTTGTTTAATAAAACAGTTATTCTTAATTGTTCATTTTTATATGTATAATCGAGGGTTACTTGCTCGTACATGAGCTTTTCTTCTGTTTTTAACTTTCGTCTATTTTGTTTAACATCTGCAAGAAATAAATGAAGGATACTTTTCCCTGCATAGTATTCCTGGGTAGCTTGCGTAAATTTTTGTGTTAACTGACGTTCTTCTAGTAACTGAAGGGCGAGAAAACTCATCAAATAAACAAAGGCCATGGCCGTGAACAATAAGTTTCCTGAATATTTTTGCCTCATTAAAATTCTCCCTTTATCGGAAAAAAACTATCAAATGTTTTTCCAGAAGTAAAAGTAACTTCCAAAGTAAACGATTGTCCTTCATTTTTAAACTGGCCATTTTTGATACCAATTAACAGCGGTTGATAGCCTTTACCATTGACTCGCTTAATAATTTTATCTTCTTTGATTTGAATTGAAATAGTCTTGTTTGTTTCTGAGTCGAGGAAAGAAATCTCTTGAGCAGAGCCTGTTTGGAAAACGAGCTTTTGACATTCTTTTTCTAATTGAATTAAAAAAATATGCCAGGATTTCGAATCATTGTTTTTCAAATATTGATTTCCGATAAAACTTTGTTGAATCATCAACTGAAACAATTGACACATACAACTTAAAACGACTAGTGCCACTAAACACTCTAACATCGTAAAACCCGCATATTTTTTATTCACCAATCAAAATCGCTCCTCTTGAATCTGTGACTTTTAGTATCCTTCTTCCCTCGTTCTCCATCAAAGAAAATCGGTAAGTTTCTCCTTGATATATCCGCTCTTTGAAACGTAAATCACCCGTCTGCTCTAAAAATAAAATTGCTTCGTATCCTAGACGAGTACGCGTTAATTGTTGCTCCCGTTGATAATTTTGCTGAATTAATTGTGTAATAGTCAGGGAGAATATCCCTGCTACCACACATACAACACTAAAACTAACGAGACTCTCTAATAAAATAAAACCACTATAAATAGTTAATTTTCTTCGTATATTTGCCACTCCCCATCTGAAATTGTAAAATAAGTTGCTGTTTCTTTTCAGTCCAAGTAAAAATATATTTCACTAAACGGCCATTGTTCCCTGACGAATGAAGAAAACTGAGCTTGTTTGGACCACTCACTGTCATTTTTTCAGGTACAGCTAGCGAAGTCCTTCCAGCTGATTGGTTCAATTTATCAGGAAATGAAAAGCTTTGTTGTTCTTCAAAAAACCAAACTTCTTGTGTTTCCTCTAAAACAATTGCTTGCTGTTGCGCAAAACGAAGTTGTTTTTCTACCGTAGCAAGAAACTGTTCAATTTTTAACGTTTCTTGCCAGCGGTGAATAGCGAGTGTTGGGAGCATAGTCATAAAGCAAACAATCGTCAAACTAGCAAGTGTTTCCATTAATGTGAATCCTGCTGACTTGTTCATTGCTTTTCTGCTGTATATTTATCTAACTGTTCTTTAGTAATGTAGCCTTCGTTGACTAATTCATTTAAGGAAGGCGTCCTATTTTTTTCTAGTGTATAGAGCTCGATTTGTGATTCCACAATTTTTACGATTGCTTCATTGCCTTTTTTATCAACTGTTTCTTTATGTTTCGCTAAGTTAGGGACAAAAAGTAAAATCAATACGGAAATAATCAATAAGACAATCAACATTTCTAATAATGTAAACCCTGCGTATTTTTGTTTCTTTTTCATTATAAAACTCCTTCCATATTGCCATAAATAGGCAGCAACATTGCCCCATAAACACCGATAATTAAACAAGCAATTATGATAAAAATAAATGGTTGAACAAGAGTAATGACTCGTTCAATTTTTTTGAAAAAACCTTGGAAACAGACATTACTATAAACCATCAACTCCTTGCCTAATTTTCCTTTTACTTCTCCTTGTTGAATCATTAAACCCAATGCTTTTGTAAAAAAAGGATAAGCAGCTAATTGTCTATGTAAGGTTTCACCAACTAGCAGACCTTCACTAATTGCTCCAGCTAATTCTTTCATTAAGGGGTAATTGGTTGTATGGCGCATCAAATCGATGACTTCTTTCATTTCTAATCCTTGTGCGAGCAACTTCCCCCATTCTAGTGCAAAAAAAGCACTGACGTATTCCCGATAAAGGCCACGGATAATTGGCAATTTCAGATAAATGAACGCTCGCTGAATAGCAGACTGATGCTTCAAATAACGGCTTAAAATAAAGAAACTAAATGAGAGGACAAAAACTAAGGTAACCAGAATGTACGGACTGTACACAATCAGAAGAATCCCAATATTTTTAGAATAACTATTGGTATCATTTACCATTAATTGGGGCAATAAAAATTGCCGAATACCAATAATGACGAGAATCAAAAAAACAATCAGGAGCAGCGGATAACTAATTATTTTAAAGAACTGTTGCCGATATTTTTCCGTTTGAAAAAAATGTTCGGAAATCGCTTGTAGTGTCCCTACCAAATCCCCGTGTGCGATAGCAAACGATAATTGAGCCGAGACCATTGTTGAAAATCCTAATTCTTCGACTAAAGCTTGTAAGGCAATGCCTGAGGAAAAACCTTCAACTAAAAAAGTTATACTGTGCTGAGGTAATGCGTTTGATTTTTTCATGAAGGAAAAACTTTCTTGTATATTAAAACCATTGGCAAGTAAATCCGCTAATAGTTTCAAAAAAAGCTGCTGTTGTTTTTTTGTTAGTTTATTCGATGGCTTGAAAATACGTTTTTTCTGTAATAAACCCATACGCCCACGCCTTTCTTAGATTCTTTTGCCAACTACTCTTTATAACAGCTTCCTTAAAGAAGAAATAATCATAAAGAATTCCCGCTACTTGTTCCTTATTAATCGTGGTTGTCAAAATCTGTTGGTAAATGATACCTTGCAAGCATTCAGCCAATTCATGCTCTGGGCCACCTAATTCTATCAAACGCCGTTGCACCCCCAATAAGTTACGGGCGTGAATTGTCGCAAAAATAGTATGACCCGTTAAGGCGGCTCGAATAACTGCTTGAGCCGTCTCGCCATCACGAATTTCACCAATAATCAAAATATCAGGATGATGGCGCAAGCAAACTTTGATCAAGGCTTCGTACGTTAACTGAATTTTTTCATTTGTTTGCAACTGTAAAAACTGCTTTTCCTCAATTTCAACAGGATCCTCAATTGCTATCACTTGTTGTTCGCCACTTCTTTGTTTAGCCACACGATACATGGTTGTTGTTTTCCCAGAACCAACTGGCCCACTGAATAAATAAAGTCCTCGTTTCTGACAAGATGCTTCAATTTCATTCAGCTGGTGCGGAAAGAAAAAATGTTCAGCTTGTTCACCAAATCGGTGCAAAAAACGAATCACTAAGCTCTCTCGATTCTGAAAATCTCCCACAGATGATAAACGCAAGCGTTGCTTCGTCTCGCCAATTAGATAAGTTGTCGCGCCTAATTGTGCTTTTCGTCTTTCTCCGACATCCATGCCGCCGATAAATTTAAAGTGGAAAATTAACTTTTCGCCTATTTCTGCGGAAACTTGTGTGTAAGGTGTCCGTTGCATCCCTGTCCGAAAAGAGATGGCTATTTCAGTATCATTAGGTAAAAAATAAACGTCTTGCGCTCCATGAAGAACGCCCCATTCAATTAATTGATGGGCTAATTTTTTTACATTTTCAGTCATTCATTTCCTCCTCTCACTAATAAACTACGCATTTATTTTATGATTTCAGCAAAAAAAAAGAACCTTCACCAATAAAGATGAAGGTTCTTTTTTTGAAGTTTGCGCTGTCCATCTATCTTCCCCAAAATAGTGGAACTCCTAGACACTTAATATTATACTAAAAAAATCTTGCATTTAGTTTTCAAAAATTTCTCTGAATCACAAAATTTTTGAGAAAAACTATCAGAATCAGATTGGATCGTTTACGTTTTTGGCTTCGTTTTTTGTTTATTAACTAAATAAACTGGAATTCCTAGAAGCGTAATCCCTATACCAATCAATGCAAGAATAGGCTGTGTAATACTTGTTGTAACCAAGATGAAGATACCACCTAGACTTGCGATAATTGGAATAATTGGATAGCCAGGAACTTTATACGGTCGTTTTAATTCAGGTTCTCGTTTTCTTAAAATAAAAACGGCTAAGAAAATTAATAGATTAAACAGCCACATAACAAAAACTAACATATCCGTCAATAAATCGAAGGTCCCGAAAAACATCATAATAATGGCCACGGCTAACTGAAAAATTCCAGCAACGTAAGGAACAACAAAACGTTTAGACAACTTTTGAAACTGACGACTAAAAGGCATCAGATTATCTAAGGCTAAGGCATAAGGAATCCGAATCCCTGTCATTGTGTAGCCGTTTAACGCACCATATACAGAGATTAAAATCCCAATAGTTACGATTTTGCCGCCAATTGGTCCAAAAATAGCCACAGAAGCATCCGAAGCTGCATTCAAATTCCCAGCGATTTGCTCAATTGGTAATGTTTTTAGAAACACAAAATTAATTAAGGCATAAATTAAAGTAATCAATAACAAACCAAAAATAATGGCTTTAGGCAAGTCTCTTTCTGGTCGCTTCATTTCACCAGCCACGTTACCCACACCTAGCCAGCCATCATAAGCAAACATGGTGGCAACTAAGGCACCACTAAAAGCAACTAAAAAGCCAGTATTCGCTGTTGTTTCAATGGGAAAAAGCGAAACAGCTACTTGTCCTGGAGTAAATAACCCCACTAAAGAAATCAAGGCAATTGGAATCAGTTTTACTACCAATGTCGTTGATTGGACCAAAGAAGCAATTTTTGTTCCTAATAAATTAATTATCGTGATACTGGTTCCCGCAAGAATGGCAATTGGAATCAATAAATTTGCCGATAAATGAAACAAATTGATTAGTTGTGTACTAAAAATAATGGATAACGCCGAAATATTGGCAGGATAATAAATGATACTTTGTGCCCAACCTAAAAGAAAACCAGCTAATTTACCATATGTATATTCAATATACTTCACGGCGCCACCTGTTTCAGGGATTGCTGTAGCAAGTTCGGCGCTGGTTAATCCTGCACAAATGGTTAAGGCACCACCTAACACCCAAGCAAAGATAGCTAAACTAGCTGACTGTGCGTGTCCAACGACACTCGCAGCTTTAAAGAAAACACCAGCGCCAATCACCGTACCCATTACCGTGGATAACGCGCCAAACGTTGTGATCTCTCTTTTTAATTGCTTTTTCTCCATAGACTCCCTCATTTCATTTAAACTAAACAAGCGTAACAAAATTTTCACTTTCTTGAAAAGATAACGAAAATAATAGCTGTTTTCATGAAAAATTCTGTAACGATCTCTTTTCAGTATAGCTATTTCTTTTAGAATTTCAAGTTTGAAAACCACAAAAAGAAAATTTGTCATAAAAGTTTTAGAGCATTCATCTTTTGTTTATAAACAAGAACTGAGAAACCGACGATTTTTCATTAAATAAATGAAAAATCGAATCAAAAAGAAAACTTTCTGATCCGATTTTAACTACGTTATTGGTTTTTGACTTTTTCTTTTTTCATTTGTTTGCTGCGTAATTGTCCGCAAGCCGCATCAATATCTGTTCCGTGCTCTTTACGAATAACACAATTGATGCCATTCTTTTTGAGTACATCATAAAATTTTAATACCGCTTCTTTAGAGCTTCGGCTATATTGATCGTGTTCACTCACTGGGTTATACGGAATCAGATTAACATAAGAAAGTTTTTTCTTATTCCGTAGTAAATCTGCTAATTGTTGAGCATGTTCTGGTCGGTCGTTCACTTGACTCAACATAATATATTCAAATGTAACACGCCGGTTGGTTTTTTCAATGTATTCATCAATTGCTGCCATTAATTTTTCAATTGGAAAACTACGATTAATCCGCATAATTGATGTACGGACTTCATTGTTAGGAGCATGTAATGAGATTGCTAAGTTTACTTGTAGTCCACTGTCTGCAAATTCACGAATTTTTGGCACTAAACCACTTGTTGAAACTGTAATATGGCGGGCACCAATAGCCAACCCTTTATCATCATTAATCGTTCGTAAAAAGTTCATGACATTGGCATAATTATCAAATGGTTCACCAATTCCCATCACAACGACATGGCTAACACGTTCATCCAACCCACGTTCATCGAAATAATGTTGTACCCACATAATTTGGGCGACAATCTCGCCAGCAGTTAAATCTCTTTGTTTTTTTAATAGCCCGCTAGCACAAAATGTACACCCAATATTGCAGCCAACTTGAGTGGTCACACAAACAGATAATCCATATTCTTGACGCATTAAGACTGTTTCAATCATATTTTTATCTGGTAATTCAAATAAATACTTCACAGTACCATCCTGCGCTTCTTGCACAATGACTTGTTTTAATGGATTTAATGAAAAATTCTCTTCTAATAAAGTCATCAGCGATTTAGAAATGTTCGACATTTCACTAAATGAAGCAACACGTTTTGTATACAACCATTCCCACACTTGTGTTGCGCGAAATTTCTTCTCGCCATGGGCTAAAAACCAGTCCACAAGCTGTTCTCTCGTCAGTCCATAAATGGATTCTTTCTGCATTTCTTTTCCTCATTTCTGCTATTACATTCGCTTCATAACTATAACGTATTCTCACTTTGAATGCAATATCACGAAGAGCATCAAAAAAAATCGTTAAGCGTGTATACTTAACGATTTTTTATAATTAATCTTTCACTAAGTGATAAACTTTTTTGAAGTAGAACGTTCTGGCAATTAAATAGTAAACGACCTGAATCAATAAGAAAACACCTAAAACTTCCCAGCCAGCTAATTGCATTGGCTGATCTAAGACAGCATACATTGCTTTCAAAGCAACAGCTCCATGAATAAATGAAACAACAATTGGGGTAAAGAATAAAATACCTACTTGTTGGTAAATCATTTTCTTCAATTCTTTTTTCGTCAAACCAAGTTTGTAAATCATCTTGAATTTTTCAACGTCTGTATTCATATCACTGTATAAACGGAAGTATAAGAAACTACCCGCAGAGACAAAGAACACGATACCGATAAATAGTCCGACAAATAGAACTGGCGTATAATGTTGCGTAATGGCTGCCGACATTGCAGCTGTTCCTACTAACATGGGATACTTGTCACCAATGATATTTTCTGCTTTTATCAATTCTTCACGATTGGTTCCTGCTTTGGGCTGCCAAATTGTTTCTGTTTCCGCTTTGATTCCATCAGTTGAGGTACTATCTGGGATAACAACCACACCGCCAAAAGTCGGTAATACATTGGTTTCTTCTGTTTTATCAATGTTTAAAACTTGATCATTTCCCAATTGAACAGATTTGACATCTACTGATGCAGCAGAAGGAGCATCTTTTTGTGATAAATTAACTACTTTCTCACCTGTTAAAGTTGGTTCATCTATAAATTTTGCAAGTTTATTATATTCAGATGTTTTAATCAATTGGATACCGGCACTTGTTTTGTACATTGTGTAATCAATCTGATCAAACTGAATATTTTTTTCTTGGAATGTTTTTGTCGCAAATTGTTTCATTTCTTGATTTTCTGGGTTGGTCGAATCAGACAATGTCAGTTCGTACGGTACAGAACTTATTCCTTTAAAAATCATCTCGTTCACGCCGTATAACGTTCCAATGGCAGCAAAAGCGACCGTTGAAATCACCGAAACCAAGAAGAACGAACGCGCATTATCTTTCATACGGAAAGCCAAATCTGATAAAACGACCATATTGGTTTTTTTCCAAAAGATTTTTGGTTTCCGTTTTAAACGTTCAATGACAGAAACACTCAATTGGTCAAATAAGAATTTTGTCCCTAAAATAACTAAGAAAATTACTGGGAACATCACCATTAAAACTAACTGTCCCTTAGCAACTAAAGCAATTCCGTAACCGACAATTAAAAGTAACACGGCTAAGAAAGATTTAACTTTAGAGCTTTTGATTTCACCTTTACCCATTTCTCCTGCTTTTAATAGCTCTTGAAGTGTCGCTTTTGGCAAGCGGAATTGAATAAAGAAAGAAATTACTAAAAACAATACCGCAAATGAAATGACAGTAATGATAAACGGCATCACTGGCAAATAAAAACCTAAACCTAGATGCATCAATAAATTGCTAATCCATAAAATAAACTGTGAAAATCCAACACCTAAAATGCTACCAAAAATTGTAGCAAAGAAACCAATCACTAAGTTTTCAATAAAAATCATTTTCTTTAACTGTTTTGGACTCATCCCTTGAATCATCAAGGTTCCAAACTCTTTTTTTCGAGATTGGATAAAGACATCCATCGAGTATAAAACAAATAAGAAAGAGAAACCATAGATTATAATAGCCGCAGCCGTCATTCCCATTTGTGCTTTAGGATTTAAACCATTAGCTAAGGCTGGGTGAAAGACAAAACCAGTGAACGTAAAAAAGATCATCACAGAAAACATTGTACTTAGGAAATAAGCCAAGTATAAATGCTTATTTCGAATCGTGTTTCTTATAACAAACTGATTAAAATTCATTATCGACACCTTCAATCTCAGCCAGTTTCATCATGATTAAATCGTAGAACTCTTTTTGATTGCCATTTTGGACAATTTCATCAATTAATTCACCATCTTTAATAAAGACGATGCGCTTGCAATAACTTGCGGCTAGCGGATCATGGGTCACCATTAAAATAGTCGCCGCTTCTTCTTCGTTTAATTGTTGTAACAAACCCATCACATCCTTAGATGATTTCGTATCTAAGTTTCCTGTTGGTTCATCAGCCAATAATAATTGTGGATGATGAATCATTGCCCGCGCAACGGCGACCCGTTGTGCTTGTCCACCAGAAATTTCTGCAATTCGTTTTTTCAACAGATGATTGATACCTAAACGCTCACTTAATTCTGCTAATTGTCGTTTCATTACAGAGACTTTTTCTCCATCAAGCGTCAATGGCAAAACAATATTTTCTTCAACGGTTAATGTTGGCATTAAATTAAAGCTTTGAAAAACAAATCCTAATTCTGTACGACGGAATTTAGCAATTTGTTCTTGATTCAAATTGTTTGGATTTTTTCCATTTAAAAGTATTTCACCGTCTGTTGGACTATCGATTGTTGCCAATAAATTTAAAAGTGTACTTTTCCCACTTCCAGAAGGTCCCATAATACCAATAAATTCACCATCTTGGACAGTTAAATTAATCCCTTTTAAGGCTTCATATTTAATTTCGTTTCCGTAAACTTTTTTTAAATTTTGTACTTCTAACATATTTTCCACTCCTATTCTTCTCACTCATTTAGTGTATCGAAAACGAAAAAAAACGACAATAGAAAAGAATAACAATGAACTTACATTACTGTAAGTGCACTGTTATTCTTTTAAAAGTTATGCTTCATATTCAATCACATAAGGATGAATCTTCGTATTATAAATAGCTTCTGAATATTCTACGCAACGACCTGTTGGGCTTAACGAACGCCGAATTCTTTTTAAGCCCGTTGTTTCAGTTGTTTGCAACATCTTTTGCTCTGCTTCTGTCAAAGTTGCAACTTCAAAACGGTCTTCAAATTTATAAATTTCAATGGCATGGCGATCCATCAAACGATACAAGGATTCTTCCTTGTATTCAGTCAATGATACGTCTTTCATGGCAGCTGGCAAATAGTAATTAAAATAAATATAGGGTTGTTCATCGATTAGATATAACCGTGAAAGGTGAACCACTTCTTCTCCTAAAAATTGATAAGCCGTCATCTCTTTTGACAACGTCAAGTTTTCAACTTGTAAAACTTTTTTAGTTACTTTCTGACCTGATTCATTCAAAAATTCAGTGAACGTCCCTGCTTTTGATAGTTTATTATAGGG
This sequence comes from Enterococcus sp. LX10, assembly GCF_023539285.1. Taxonomy (NCBI): domain Bacteria; kingdom Bacillati; phylum Bacillota; class Bacilli; order Lactobacillales; family Enterococcaceae; genus Enterococcus; species Enterococcus sp. LX10. The sequence continues at coordinate 1,762,076 of NZ_CP092784.1, forward strand.
CCGATTGCTTAAAACAGTTGTGCCCCGGCCACTTTTTTTCTCAACAAATTCTTCCGTTGCTAACATTTCGATTGCCCGCCGAATCGTAATTTTACTAACGTTAAACATCTCTTCCAATTCTGTTTCTGTTGGTAAAAACGTTCCTACTGGATACTTGCCACTCAAAATATCTTCTTTAATCTGATCTGCTACTTCTAAATAAAGCACGCTCTTTCTTCTCATGATACGCTCCCTCCCAACCGCACTATTCCTTTCTATTTTACCAGAAAATGATAATTATAACATGATGCTTTGCTGAAATTATAAAAAAAGAACAAAAATAGATAAATTTATCTATTTTTGTTCTTTTTGTTTATTGTTCTGGCGTTTCAGTTGCTGCCTCTTCTGATTCCGCTTGTAGAAAGACTTTTCTTGGTTTGCTACCTTCTGATGGTCCAATAACTCCGTGTGCTTCCAATTCATCCACTAAGCGAGCCGCACGATTATAGCCAATTCTAAAACGTCTTTGTAGCAATGAAATACTAGCTGTTTGCATTTCAACCACCAAGTTTTTCGCTTCTTCAAACAACTCATCTTGAGGAGCTTCGCCACCGCCTGAAGTGGTCGGTTCATCTGTTGGCATCATGCTTTCTTGATATTCAGCTTCTTGTTGGTCCGTTACAAACGCAACCACTCGTTCGACTTCTTGATCAGAGATAAAGGCCCCTTGGATACGAATTGGTTTATTTTCTCCCATTGGTAAGAAGAGCATATCGCCTCGACCTAATAGTTTCTCCGCCCCGTTGGTATCAATAATGGTACGCGAGTCTGTCCCACTTGAGACCGCAAAAGCCATTCGAGAAGGGACATTTGCTTTGATGATTCCTGTAATGACATCCACACTTGGCCGTTGTGTCGCTAAAATCATATGAATACCCGCTGCCCGTGCCATTTGGGCTAAGCGGATAATCGCATCTTCTACTTCGTTACTTGCCACCATCATTAAATCAGCTAACTCATCAACAATGACAACAATAAATGGTAGAATCGGACGATTTTCGCCATCTTCCGCATTTTTCTGTTGAATTAGTTGATTGTAACCAGTAATATTTCGGACGCCTGTTGCTGCAAATTTTTCATAACGAAATTCCATTTCTTGAACTACTTTTTGTAGGGCTTGGGCCGCTTTTCTCGGATTAGTAACCACTGGCGTTAATAAATGAGGAATCCCGTTATACACATTCAATTCCACCATTTTCGGGTCAATCATCATTAATTTTACTTCATGGGGTTTCGCTTGCATCAAAATACCTGTGATGATGCCATTGATAGCAACCGATTTCCCACTCCCTGTCGATCCTGCAATTAATAAATGCGGCATTTTTGATAGATCCGCAGTTTGAACCATCCCTGAAATATCTCGACCTAAAGGTACTTCTAGTAGTTTATCTGGATGACTTGGTTGTGCCTCAACAATATCTCTAAAGGATACTGTACTAATTGCACTATTAGGAACTTCAATCCCGATTAGTGATTTGCCAGGGATTGGGGCCTCCATACGAACGTCTTTGGCCGCAAGCGCTAAAGCAATGTCATCCGTCAAGTTAACAATTTTGCTAACTTTTACCCCAACAGCGGGTTGAACTTCAAATTTTGTGACAGATGGTCCTAAACTAGCTTTGACTACTTTAGCATCAACACCAAAGCTCTTGAAGGTTTGTTCTAAGACGCCAATATTTTTTTCGATTTTTTCATATTCACCACTTTGATCCGTTGCTTGAATTGTATCTAACAAATCAGTTGGTGGTAGTTGATAATCACGATCTTCCGCTTCTTCAGAAATTTCAAATTCGAGAACACCAGCTTCATCTGACGCCTCTTCTTCCTGCTCTCGTTGCGGTTTTGTTGCTGCGATTGGTGGTACAGGCATCGCCTGATTTTGCTGTTGAAACGAATCAATTTGAACAGGCGTTGGTGCAGCCGGTTCTTCCACCATTGGTTGGTGGGTTTCAACTGGTGTTTTTGTTAAGCGCTCGGCTGCCGCTTGTTCCATGCGTTCCCGCTCTTGTAATTTTTGTTGGGCAGCGGCTTCAATTTTTGCTTGGCGTTCTGCAGCTTTGGCTTCTTTCTTCGCTGCTCGCTTCGCCTCTTTTTCTTCTTGTCGCGCCTGTGATTTTGCCGAAACATGACTTAGGCGATCTTGAATACTTTGGAAATGATCAACAATTTGCTGAAAATCCCACATACTCATCAAGAAAATACCCGCTAACAGTAGCAATGTAGCAATTAAATAGCTACCAAATTGTGCCACCAAAAAGTACGTTCCTTGATAAAGCAGCGCGCCAATCATACCACCCCCTACGTTTTGCGTCACTTGGTTGGCTTTTAAATCGCTTTGCAAAAATTCCCAAGTGTTACCTAAAATATCTGGTTGACTGCCACTAACATTTCGAAACATAAAGGCATGGAAAAATAACAAAACACTAATATAAATCAGAACAGCCCCAAAAATAGGGCGCCCTCTTTTTAACGGAAAATCTTTCCCATAAATCATGACTAATAAGCCATACAGGATTAGTAAAATCGCTGCAAATGGAAAGGTATTACCTACAACTAAGCGTAAACAATTCGCTAATAACGTGCCTAAAAACCCTAAGCGAAAGAGTCCAAAGACACCGAATAAAATAAAAATCAGGCCAAGAAACATATAATTTAAACGTTCTTGTTGTTGCTGTTGTTTTTTGGTCTTTTTCTTTGTCGTACTTTTTTTCTTATTTGTTGCTCTTTTTTGTGCCATTTAACTTCCCTCTTTCCATCACTTCTCATTATACATAAAAATGGAATCGAACAAAAGTGCCCACCTCATTTTACTTGAAAAATCATGGAAATTTTTTAAAAACTTTCATTTAAGAAAAATGGAACAATGGTCTCTCAACCACTGTTCCATTATTTCTTATTTTGCTGATTCTTAATGGTATAAGTCGAAACGACCTTTAGCCATCATTTCTTTGGTACCACCTGTTTCAAAGAGCGCTTTGTTCATGATAATTTTTTTCATGAATGAAGCTGGATATCCTTTAATGTCTGTTTTACCAACGATTCCTAAGGCACGTGTATTTCCGATAGAACAAACAGAACCTTGTGATTTAAAGCTGAAAGGTTTAGTTGCTTCCCCTTTCAATTGTGCTTGAATATTTTTAGCAGCATGAGCGCCCATCTTCAAGGCGATTTGTGCTGTTGTTGGGTAAGGTCGATTAGTTTCTGTATCCATAACTGCTGAGCAGTCACCAATAATATAGACGTTGCTATGGTTCGCATCTGTTAAATCTGGTTGAACCATGACACGACCACGACGAGCTTCAAAGCCAGAATCGCCTACAACGTGGCTTCCACTAACACCCGTTGTCCAAATAATTGTTTTGGCAGAAAGTTCTGCCAAGTCGCCTGCTTCGTTATCTTGATAAACAACTGCGCCTGGTTTGATTTCTTTAATCGGTTTACCTAATAATAAATGAATAGCTGAATCTTTTAATAATTGCACACCATAGTTCGCAAGTTTTTCGTTAAACATCGGCAATAGGCGAGTAACTGCTTCGACACAATAAATTTGGATTTGATCTGCTGAGACACCTGCGATTTCAGCAAATTTTGGTTTGTTTTCAACAAGAGAACCTAATAATTCAATCCCTGTAAAGCCTGCTCCGCAGACAACAATTTTTAAGAATTCTTCGTTTTGAGTCGCTTTGTATTGACGCATTTGTTCTTGGATATGTTCATACACGTTTAAAGCCGTTTTCACATCTACCATTTGTAGAGCATGTTCTTGCACACCAGGGATACCAAATGATTCTGATTCAAACCCAAGAGAAACAACTAAGTAATCATAATTGATTGTTTGGCCACCTTCTAAAGCAACTGTTTGTGTTGCAGCATCAATTGTTTTAACTGTTCCTTGGATAAAGGTGGTCATTTTTTCATTGACAACATCCATAATATTGTATGTGATTTTTTCAGCTGGTTGTGTTCCAGCAGCAACTTCATGTAAATCCGTTGCTTCGTAGTGATAGTTGTTACGATCCACTAAAGTAATTTCGACGTCTTTGGCGCCTTTTTGTAATTCGCGTAATGTTTTTAAGCCTGCGTAACCAGCACCTAAAATAACAACATGTTTCTTATTCATTTTGATTCCCTTCCACTCTATAAAAAATTTACAGCCACCACAAACCTATGGCAAAAAATAGCACTTGTGCAGTTGCTCCCACAGCTAAGATTTTCACAGCACAAACAAATGTTTTACTCTTCACTTGTTCCTTCAGTAAGGCTTGGGTTTGTTTCCGTACAAAAGGTAAAGTTAAAAGCATGAGTAACATTGTTGGCGGGGTTAATCCTAAACCGACAGCTAACAAAATGGCTAACATTGCTATTGTATTTAATCCGACGAATAATTTCAAAGAACTTGCTTTGCCAAGGTAATGAACTAATGTATATCTCTTGTTATTTTCATCTTCCTCTAAGTCACAGATATTATTTGCTAACATTAAGTTAGCAATGTAACAAGTGTTAGGTAAGGCGACTAAGAAAATACCCCATAAATTAGCTGCTGACCAATTGAAAACTTCAAACGTATTAATGTAGACACAAATAAGGGTAATCATGAACCCCATTGTAAATCCTGAGAAAACTTCCCCTAATGGTAGACTGGACAAAGGTTTCGGTCCTGATGAATAAAAAATACCAATTAAGTAGCAATAAAGACCCATAATTAATAACGGCCAGCCGACAATAAATGACAACCCAATCCCCATTAAAGCAGAAACGAGAATCATCCAAAAAATCATTTTGCGTATTAATGGCAAAGATAAATTTTCTCGACCGATAATATTCGTTTTTTCCTTATAATCATGAACTTCTGTGGCATGATGGTAATCATTATAATTATCTAAAATATCGACCGCCATATTAAAAATAAACATCGCAATGAAAAAAATTAAAACATAGCCGACATGGAGCCGCCCATATTGGTACCAACTAAAACAAATTCCTAACAAAAATGGCAAAACACTAGCCGTTTTTGCTTTTAATTCTACTAATTCAAAAAATACTTCTCGATTCAAACTATCCCTCCGCTACTTTTTTACAAACTTTGTTACTTTTAAAACTTAATTACTGTATTTCTGTCGCCAATTCGTATACAATCAAATAGTATTGAACCACTGAAAGGATCGTAGTATATTTATGAACACATTTTGGAAGTCGTTTCCTGACGTTGAACGTTCTTTAACGGAAACATGTGAATTAATTGAACAAACGTTGCATACACGCAACGAAGACATTGAAGAAGCCTTAGTAACTTTGGCTCGTTCTGGCGGCAAATTATTACGCCCCGCTTTTTTCTTTCTTTTTGCTCAACTGGGTGATGAAGAAAAACAAGAGAAACAACAATTATTAAAAATAGCTGCATCTTTGGAAATCCTACATATGGCTACGTTGATTCACGATGACATTATTGACGATTCTCCATTGCGCAGAGGCGCTGTGACTATTCAATCACAATATGGTAAAGACGTGGCTGTTTACACAGGTGATTTACTATTCACTGAATTCTTTACTTTGATTGCAGATGCCATGAATGGCTCTGAATTTATGAAAATCAATGCACAAGGAATGAAACGGTTATTACTTGGTGAACTCGATCAAATGAGTCATCGATTTGACCGCCGCATGTCGATTCCTGCTTATTTAAGAAGTGTCAACGGCAAAACAGCCGAACTTTTTTCACTAAGCTGTCTTGAAGGGGCCTATTTCGGTCATAGTTCAAAAGAAGTCCAACGTTTAGCTAAACGAATTGGCCGTCATATTGGCATTGCTTTTCAAGTCTATGACGATATTTTAGATTATACTGCTGACACGGAAACCTTGAAAAAGCCCGCTTTAGAAGACTTGTCACAAGGTGTTTATACGTTACCCCTTCTCTTCGCTTACCAAGCAGCACCTGACGTATTCAGCCCTTATTTGGATAAAGGACGCGCCATTACCTTAGAAGAAGCAGCTGAAGTTGCGGCGCTAGTCAACGACTATCATGGCGTTACAGAAGCACAAGCTTTTGCTAAAAAAGTAACCAACAAAGCAATCACTGATATTCAACAATTGCCTGATGGCACAGCAAAAGAAACCTTACTTTCCTTAACTGAGCTCTTATTACATCGTTCATTTTAAACGTTTTATGGAAGAATTGCCATTAATTGAAATAGAAAAACGACTGATTGTTTGCTTTAATCAACAACCAGTCGTTTTTTTATTCCTCGAAAGAACTAATGCCACGATCAATTCGGTAAAGTTTTTGATAATGCGCATTGGTTGCAAGTAATTCTTCTGGTGTACCACTCATCTCTAATTGGCCATCTTCAATAAAGATCACTTGATCCATCAAAGTTACGCCTTGCAAATGGTGGGTAATCCAGATGACGGTTTTATCTTTTAATGCCTCAAAAAAGGTTTCCAGCAATTGCTGTTCTGTAATTGGATCTAAACCAGTAGTTGGTTCGTCTAATAACACAATCGGTGTATCTTGCAAAAGAATCCGCGCTAGTGCCAAGCGATGTCGTTCGCCACCAGAAAAACGCAAACCTGCTTCATCCACCATTGTTTGTAAACCTTCTGGTAATTGGGCAACCATTTCTTTTAAGCCAACTTTTTCTAAAACCGCCCAAACTTCTGCTTCGCTCGCTTCTTCTCTACCAATCCGAATATTATTTAAAATGGTTGTTCGAAATAGGTACGGTGCTTGGTGCATAACCCCAATATATTCAGTCATCGTCTCTCCAAATGCCTCAGTTGGGATGTTTCCTAAAAGGATTTCTCCCGAAGTAGGCCGTAAATCACCACGAATGAGCGAAGCCAACGTACTCTTTCCGGAACCACTGCGCCCTAAAATCGCTAATTTTTGTTTTTCAGGAATTGTTAACGATAAGTCATTTAATACCTTTTTCTCTTGATTTTCATATGCAAAAGACAAATGTTCTATCGATAAACTGGTACCATTTGGCTGAACAGGCGCTTCTGTTGAGTCATCTTCCCCTTCAGGAAGCTCATTAAAACGACGAATGGAATCCTTATAAATCGTTGTTTCCTGTGCTGCAGCAGGTAGCGGAGCAAAGGCATCAATTAACGGAAAAACGGTTAAAACAAAGGCACCAATCCAATTGGCTGCGCCCCCATGATTACCTGGAAACCGCACACTAGTCCAAGCTAAGACAGCAATCGCAATCACACCAAACAGAAGTTGTAAAACAAAGTCTCGGCCACGGTTAAATTGCTTCATTTTTTCATCTAATGCACGAACGTTTGCTTCATCTGTCTCATAACGAGCAACGAATTCAGAGCCTCGTTGACTAAATACCCAATCAGACACACCTAGAATATTGTCGGTTAGTGTTTGATATAACTCATTTTTGGCATATTTATGTTTTTCTTGACGCGCACCATTCACTAGAACTGAAACGAGTGGCAATAGAAAAACAACCACTCCTAACATCAGTAACATACATAAAGCAAACCACCAAGAAAAGAAACCTAATGCAATCACTAAAAAGATATACAAAATCCAAGCAATAACGGTTGGGAAAATCGTTCGTAAATACAAGTTTTGGATATGATTAATATCCTCTGAAAGCAAACCTAAGATATCCCCAGTGCGATATTTTGTCTTAAAGAAAATCGCATCTTTTTCTAGCACATTATAAAGTTTTAAGCGCAGATCAGAGGTCATTTTTAACACCCAGTTATGACTCGTTAGACGCTCCACATAACGAAAAACAGGACGGCCAATCCCAAATGCTCTTGTTAAAACAATGGGAATATAAATTAATAAAATATTCTCTGGTAAGGAAGCCGCACGACTGATTAAGTAACCAGACGTAAACATTAATGCCCCTGCGCTAAAGAACGTCAAGAAGCCTAAAAGTAAGGCAAAATACAAGGTTTTTTTATAGCGTTTTAAGAAAGGACGAACCCATTGATCGTTTTTCCAAACGTCTTTCGTTGTCGGCTGTTTTTCCATCATTGGCGTCCTCCTCTCATTTGCTTCATTAATTGAACATAGTAGCCATCTTTTTCAATCAACTCTGCTAGCGTTCCTTGTTCCACTAATTGACCTTTTTCCATCACTAAAATGTAATCCATTTCTTCCATCCAATGCAGACGATGTGTCGCAAAGAAGACAAGATGATTGTTCATTAATGGCAACATGCGCTCTTTCATTTCAACTTCTGTTTCAATATCCAAATGCGCTGTCGGCTCATCAAACAGCAAGACGTGGCGTTTTTGATCAACAAAGGCGCGGGCCAACGCTACTCGTTGCGCTTGTCCCCCACTTAACATTCGACCGCTTTCCCCAATCAAGGTATGAATTCCTTCGGGAAGATCTTTAACCAGCTCGTCTAAGCCAACTAACTGAATCGCTTGCTGAATCGCCTCATCTGTTGCTTCAGGTGTATAAAAGCGAATATTGTTTGCCAAAGTATCCTGGAAAATATATGGCGCTTGCGGAATATAAAGGATTTGCTTTTGCCAGTCTTTTTGTAAAAAATGTGGAATCGTTTGGCCATTTATTGCCAATTGACTCATTTCTTCTGTTGGTAATAAAAAGCCACTTAATAAATTAATTAACGTTGACTTACCAGAACCACTCGCCCCGATAATTCCAATCTTTTTACGACCATCAACAGAGAATTGCAACGATTGAATTGCTTCTTGCGTTGCATCTTCATAGGAAAAATTTAACGCTGTGACTGACAACTGACTTTCTTGATGCCAATCATCTAACGTGAGCACATCGGTCTGTTCTGCTTCTGGCAATGCTAATACCGCTTGGATCGCTTGAAAAGAGTTTTTTCCATCTAAGGTTGCGTGATAATCACTTGAAAAATCACGAATCGGTAAAAAGAACTCGGGTGCTAAAATTAAAGTAACCAAGGCAGGAAATAATAAAATCGTGCCGTTTAATAAACTTAATCCAAGGAAAACTGCCACAACAGCTACCGATAATGTCGTAAAAAAGTCTAACGCAAAGGTTGATAAAATAGCAATTTTCAACGTACTCATGGTCGCTTTTCTGAATCGTTCACTTGTATGGTAAATACTCCCAGCATATTTTTTACTCAACCCAAACAGTTTCAGCGTGTCAATTCCTCGCAAGGAATCAATAAAATGATTGGAGAGCATTTGAAACGCCGCATATTGCTTGTCCGCTTTACTTTGTGCTGCATAACCTAACACAATCATAAAAATAATAATAATCGGAAAAACAATCAGCAATGTTACGCCTGAACGAATATTTTGTGTAAAAACAAAGGCCAAAATAATCCAAGGAATAATCATCATATTCATCATTTTTGTCAAAATCAATTGTAAATAATTTTCGGTTTGACTGATGCCTTCTAAAGCCATGGTAACCATATTTCCAGTCCCATTTTTTTGAACAACATTTGGCCCCAAACGGAAAATTTTGGTTAACAATTGTTCGCGTAATTCTTTTGAGCGTTCATAACTAAATGTATCGAGCATTCTCTCACGAAAATACGTAATAACATGTCGACCAAGATAAAAAATAAAAAAGAGTAAAATACTCTGTAGTTGTTGGTTAAGATGCCCGCCACTCCAAAGGCCGACAATGGCTTTTGAAAGAAAAAAAGCTTGCCCAATTATAAAGACTGCTTGCAGGAAAGAAAAACCTGCAAGCAAGACAAGAATTTTTTTGATTTTAGGCATCTGTAAGATGTCTTTATCAATCATAGTTTTAATACCCCTCTGGTACGGCTGTCTGTGAAATACGTTTTCTGAAAATATAATAGGACCAAGCAGTATAAGCTAAGACGAATGGTAAAATGCTTAAAGAAATCCACGTCATAATTTTTAGTGTATATGGTGTACTTGTTGCATCTTTAATCAACAAATCAAAACCTTCACTACCAATCATAACACGTGGGAACAAGCCACTGAACAAGAGAGCAACTAGTACAACTAATGTTAAACCACTCGCTAGAAAAGCTAACATCTCTTTGCGTTTAAACACCCCAACATTGGCAATGACCGTTAAGACCACAATTGCTAACGTTAAAATTAAAGTGACCGCAAAGTTCTTTTCATAAAAGTCCGTTTTGAAGTACATCAACACTGCAAAAACAACTAAACCGACATATAAAACGCCGTATAAGATTTCTGCATAATTTCGAGCACGTTCGCGAATTGGGCCTTCTGTTTTTAAAGCAATATAGTTCATGCCGTGTAAGTAGCAAAGTAATGTTAAGGCTACTCCACCAACAATTGAAAACAGATTAAAATAATCCGTAAATTGCGCATGCATATTGCCGTTTGCATCTAAAGGCATTCCTTGGACTAAGCTGATAAACAAAATACCAAAGAAGAACGGTACAAGGAAACTACCAATTGATAGCGTCCAGTTCCACATCCGACGACGTTTACCTTCCGGCATTTTGTGGCGGAATTCAAAGGAAACTCCGCGAATAATTAAGCCAAATAAAATCGTAAATAGAATTAAATAGTAGCCACTAAATAATGAAGCATACCAATATGGGAAAGAGGCAAACATTGCGCCGCCCGCTGTTAATAGCCAAACTTCATTTCCATCCCAAACAGGTCCAATTGTTGCAACGACTTGATCTTTTTCGTCGTCATTGTGTGCCAACGTTTGAACGGCCATTCCAACACCAAAGTCAAATCCTTCTAAGAAGAAGAAACCTGAGAACAAGACGCCGATAAGGACAAACCATAATAATTGTAGTGTACTCATTCGCCAAATACCCCCTTATCAAATGGATCCAACGCTGGTTCATTTTCTTTCGCTAATTTTTTCGCTTCATAGTCTGGTCCTTTACGTAATTCTAAAATAACCAAGTAAACCATGACACTACCTAAACCAGCAAATAATAAGAAATAAATGACATTTGACGTAATTAATGAAGCAACCGATACATTTGGTGAAACACTTTGTTCAATCGTAAATAGTCCATAGACAGTCCACGGATAACGACCTAATTCAGTGACTAACCAACCTGTTGTATTCGCAAGGAATGGCGCGAACGTACATAAAGCAACAATCCACAGCATCCATTTCTTCTCGTACAGAGATGGTTTTTTCTTCCTTGTAAAGAATAGTCCTAAGGCAGCAACCAATAACATTAAGGCACCAAAACCAGCCATGATACGGAAGCTCCAGAATAAAGTGTTAACTGGTGGATAATAATTTTTATCATCCCCATATTTTTCTACCAAACGCTTGTTGACTGTATCCATTCCATCAACCGAACCTGATAATTTGTTATACGATAAAATACTTAGCATATATGGAATATCGATACCAAAAACTTGTTTATGTTCTCGTTCATCTGCCCAAGCAATCAATGTCCAAGCAGCAGGATCATCAGAGTCTTCATAGGCCCCCTCCATCGCCGCAAATTTCATTGGTTGTCCTTCAATTAGAGCTTTCATTTGCAAGTCGCCAGCTAATAAAACGCCGATTGAACCGAACAAAGTAACCCATAAGCCAATGCGCATAGATGCTTTGTGGAATGAAATATCCCGTTTTTTCAACAATTGGAAAGCAGCCATACCAGCTACTGCCATGCCGCCCAATGTAAAGGCGCCCATGATAACGTGTGAAAATTCATACCAAACTTTTGGATTGCTGATGACAGCTACAAAGTCCACCATTTCAGCACGGCCATTATTGATGACATAACCTACTGGATGTTGCATAAAACTATTGGCAACTAAAATCCAGAAAGCAGACATCATTGAACCGAATACGACTAACCAGATAAAGGTTACGTGAACTTTCGGATTCATTTTATCCCAAGTAAAGATCCATAAACCTAAGAATGTTGACTCTAAGAAGAAAGCTAAGAGCGCTTCTACCGCCAACGGTGCACCAAAAATATCTCCGACGAATCGAGAGTAATCAGACCAGTTCATCCCAAACTGAAATTCTTGAATAATCCCGGTTACAACCCCAACAGCGAAGCTTAATAGGAATATATTTCCCCAAAACTTGGCCATTTTACGATAACGTTCCTCTTTTTTCACAACGTACATTGTTTCCATAATTGCTACAACAAGTGCTAATCCTATTGAAAACGGTACGAAGAAAAAGTGGAAAACTGTTGTCATCGCAAATTGGATTCTCGCCAATGTTACAATATCAAACATATTATTTCCTCCCTGATTTGCCTCCACACAAAGAAACAAGCTTACCTGAATTGTTCATTTCCATTAGCGATGACTCCTTTTATCTACGAAACTAAAAGAAAATTCAAGTGAACTTTTCCAAAAAGTGTGAAAATGCATGTAATATAGAATAATTCCAATCTAAGTATACAACTTTCTGATGCAGAAACCAAACAATACAGAAGCATTTCTCACAATTTTTTTAGGTGCTACCAAGATTTCTTCCCTTTCTTCTATCAATAAAAAAAGCCCTTCCTAAAAAAAGGAAGAACTAATCTCAATCTATCAACATTTTGACTTATCACTTGATTAGTTTTCGAAAATTGAAGCAGCTCGTCTTTGATGATAAAAATTCTAATCTTGTGATGAAAATTACGGATTGCTTGAGGTGATAGTTTGTTTTTTAACAACATGACTCTAAAACAGGCAGCTCATCCGCTCTGAAATCTGGCAGGTTTTGGTACCATTCTAAACAACATGACTCTAAAACCTCGGAGAATTATTTTTTCTCTATGATTCCGTAGTCGCATCACTTATCCATAGCTAGATTTCAGTTTAGAAGGTCTGATTTTTTTCTTCACGTTTATTATACCAAACTTTCTCCTTCTTGGCGGAAAAACCCACCATTTTTCAATGGTGGGTTTTCTTTATTTAGTAGCTGTAACAGCGAGCCAGATTTCACTGTACTTAGCTTCTGCTGGTCCTTGATATTGCGTAAACGAAATTTCTGGTGCTGCAACGACTTGGTAACCAGATGAAGGCAACCATTCAGAGAATATCCTTGCCCAGGTTTCTTGTAATGTTTGTGGGAAAGGACCTTCATTAGGAAAAACCGCCCATGTATGAGCAGGTACGCTTAGTTGCTCCAAATCTTCATAGATATTTTCTTGCAAAGTGGCAAAGCCAATCATGTGTGTCATTTCTCCACCTTCTGTTGTTCGTCCCTCTTGAAAGTCAAAAGAAGCATTTACTACTTGATGAGGATATACATCATCAAATGTATGCATTTCCGCTCGTTGTTGTGGTGTAATGCGCTGTGCTAATTCCATGATTGCTTGATTTTCCCCTTGATACTGCAAGGGAACCTTCTGACTAACTCCGACTATTTGAAACGCTGGTTTTTCAATCAATTTAACATCCATTGATTGTCCTCCTTTAATATCAATATAGAAAGAGAATTTAGGGAACGTTTTTTGGATTTGTGTTTTCATTACTTCAGAAGGGGCTTGTCCTGACCAATCGCGAAAGGCTCTTGAGAATCCTTCAATACTTTGATAACCATATTTAAAAGCTACATCTGTCACTTTTTCACCAGCAAGTAATGCTAAATTTGCTTCCGCCAAACGTCTCTTTTTAATATACTCAGCCAGACTCATCCCCGCAATAAACGAAAAAGTTCGTTTAAAATGGTAAACAGAAATCCCTGTCTTTTTCGCCAATTCATCGAAGGATACTTCTTCCGTTAAATGTTCTTCAATATAATCCATTGCTTGATTTAAATTTGCGAGCATCCGTGTCCCTCTCTTTCTATTTGAAAGTTTACTAAAGACCAACAAGGATGACTTGATTATTTAGAGCCAACATTCGTCAAATCGCTACTCTTGGTTCATAGCGGCTTTTAAGGCCTGTGCTAAAGCACTTTCTTCTGGTTCGTCTGGTTGTGAATATTTTTTCATCAAACGACGTTCTTCATGTTTAGTCATTTTTTGTTTTCGTTCTTTTTTATCGGGAATTTTTTCAGTAATCGAACAGAATTTACATTTGAAAGAACGACCATTTTTTCCTTCTATGATGACCATTTTTTTATGGCATTGTGGGCAACGGTGATTGGATACTTTAGGATCTTTTCGCCGACGATAAGAACATTCTTGGTTTGTACAAACGTAAATCTTCCCATCTTTTGTATTTTTTTCCCGTAAGTTTGAGCCACAATCTGGACATTTTTTTTGCGTAATGGAAAAATCTTGATATTTTTTCTCGCTTTGTTTAATTTCACGGACTAATTTTTTCGTATCCTCTTCAATATCCTTTAAGAAAAGTTGACTCTTTTGTTGACCCGAAGCGATTGCTTCGAGCGATTTTTCCCATTTTTCCGTTAGTTCAGGTGTCACAAGTGATGGATTCACCAAGTCTAATAGTTGCTTTCCTTTGGCAGAGACACTTAAACCGCTATTGGTTCGTTCCATCAATTCTGATTTAATCAGTTTTTCAATGATTTCAGCTCGCGTTGCCGGTGTGCCTAAACAGTGTTTCTCCATTTTTCCTAACAACGTTCCTTCGGTTAATGGTTTTGGCGGCGACGTTAATTCTTTGTTAATGGTAAAGTTTGGCGCAACGGTCATGCCTTTTTGCCATTGGACAGTGGATAGCGGCTGTTCGGCTGTTGTTTTCCAGCCAGCAACAACTACTTTATTTTGATGAAAGACAAATGTTTCTTTTCCAAAAGCGACTGTAACTTTTGTTTGTTTGGTTTGATTTGGCTCAGCAAACAAACCTAAGAATCGTTGAACAATCATTTGATAGATTTTTTGTTCATCATTACTTAGCTTTTCATAACGAGGACGTTGTTCAGTTGGAATCAACCCATGGTGATCTGTGACTTTTGCATTTTGGAAAACTTTTTGTTGTTTAACAACGGCCCCATTTTTAAGGTAGCCTTTCACTTCTGGTGAAAAATCAGCAATGGCTTGAAGTCGTTCTTTCATCGTTCCTTTCATATCCGTCGTTAGATATTTGCTGTCAGTTCGAGGATAGGAAACAATTTTATGGGTTTCGTATAAACTTTGTACAAGAGACAACGTTTTCTTTGCAGAAAATTGGAATCGCTGATTGGCTTCACGCTGGATTTCGGTTAAATCATATGGTAACGGCGCATTTTCTGTTTTAACTTTTTCTTGGATATCGGTAACTAAGCCCTTTTGTTTTGAGAGTTCTTTGACTAATTGTTCTGCTTCCTGCCGTTCTTTTAAAGCGTATGGATTTTTTTGGGTCATCTTTGCTTTTTCTGATTCAACAGATAACGAGATAGTAAAATAAGTTTGAGGCTTAAATTGTTCAATCGTTTTTTCTTGTTGGCGTACCATTGCTAAAGTTGGTGTTTGAACACGACCTGCGGATAAGTTATCTTGATATTTCACTGTCAAGGCCCGTGTGACGTTTAGCCCAACTAACCAGTCAGCTTTTGCGCGCGCCAAGGCAGAGTAATACAAATTATCGTAGTCTTTCGCTGGGCGAATTTTCTTAAACCCGTCTTTAATGGCTTTGTCTGTTTGAGATGAAATCCATAAGCGTTTGACTGGTTTGTTAAAACGGACATATTCTAAAATCCAGCGGGCCACTAATTCACCTTCACGACCAGCATCGGTGGCAATCACGGCTTCAGAAACATCTTTACGATTAGCTAATTGTTTAATCGCTTTTAATTGATGTCCCGTTTTCGGTAACGGTTTAATCCCTAAATTCTTAGGAATCATCGGTAAAGTTTCCATTTGCCACGTTTGCCATTCTTTGTTTAAATCTTCTGGCATTTTTAGTCCTAAGAGATGGCCTAAAGCCCAGGTGACAATCACGTTGGGTCCTTCATAATAATTCTTATTTTTTTGATTTGCTCCTAAAACGCGGCTTAAATCTTTTGCTACGCTAGGTTTTTCGGCAATAATTAATTGTTTTGCAACCACTAGTTTCGCTCCTTTTTGAGTGCTATCTTTTCGTATTATACCAAATATTAGCTCGATTTTCTCTAAATTCCGAGAATAGAAAAAGAGTTTAAAGAAAATTCCCTGAGGTTTTTCTTTAAACTCATGCGTTTCAAATAACTTTCCGTTTGCAGAATTTTGTTTTGCCAAAATGATTGGATATTGTGGTAAACTCAGCTTTATTTTCAAAAGTAACTGCATGATGATTTTCTAGTAATGCTAAACCGAAGTATTGTTGTAAATCTTCATCGCATTCTTCACACCAGCGTTCTTCCCCATCATTCCAGAAAGCCGTTAAATAATTAGGCTTTGTGTTGACGTATGTATAATTCTGAGAAAGTTTTTGCCAAACTTCCACATAATATGTCTCTGCATCGGTCAAGTTATCGAAGGTTTTTTCTTGAACAATGTCCTCTTGCCAATCATCAAAAAACCACCAAGGTTCATTGTCGCCATACATTGTAATTACTTGATACATTGAACCGCTCCTTTTTTTGCTACTGTAGGTATCATAGTCACTTTCTGAAAAAGTTGCAAGGATTTGGTTTCGGACTGAGAAATTTTTGAAATTTATTTTATCCTGCTACTTCTAAAGAAGCAATAAAATCTTCAATCATGCGACGATAACTTTCTTCCGGCGTGGCTTCTTCGCGTTGAAAATAACCTAAAAAACGTAAGGTAATATAGCCATGGATTAAGCTACGTAATTCTCGGCTTTTATGCAGTCGTTCTTCATTATTAAATGGATAAAAAGCTAAAAGTTGTAAGATAATTTGATTGGTTTCATGGATGCCTTCAATTAATTGTTGGTTTTGCGTTTTCGGCACACTGATAAGTAATTCATAGACTGCAGAATTTTCAAAAGCAAATTGTTGGTACGTTTCAGCATATATCCGAATTGCTTCTGCGCCACTCTTACCCACTAAGGCTCGTCGCAATGCATCATTTAATTCTTGAATTAACAAGTCCACTAGAGCATTTTTTACTTCAGCAATATTTTTAAAGTGATTATAGAGTGAAGGATACTTGATGCCTAAATCAACGGCTAAATTTTGAAAGGTTAATTGTTGAACGCCCAATTCTTCCGCTAGGTTGCGGGCACTTTCAAGGATTTTGGCTTTCGTTAAATTCCGTTTTTTTGCCATCTTTCTGACGCCTCCAATTCTTAAATTTTGGACAAGTATTAGTTTATCATATCTATTGACTCTTTTTAAACTATAAATTATAGTTTATAATAATAATTTGTAAACATCATTTTTGAAAGAAGGCTGTTTGGCATGCATATTACCAACCGTTCTCATTTGGCCGATCGTTATGGCAAACGAACCAGTGCAGAATTTTTATTACACGAACGTCCTATTTTATCTTTTCCTATTTCTTTAGCGGCCATTCCTAAAGAAGCCCGCTATTTATCCTGGGAATTAATTGATTATGACACGATTCCTCTAATCGGTTTCCCTTTTATTCATTGGTTAGCTGCCAATGTTCCTGTAACCAATGAGATTCCTGAAGACTTTAGTCGAACAGCACTCAAGCCTACCATTCAAGGAAAAAATAGTCTTGCTTCTCCTTTGGGGAAACAGATGATTCCTGCGCTTGCCACTGAAACGTTACCTGAGTTAACCGAACGTTATCTGGGGTTAAGTCCTCGCTCTGGTGTGCACACCTATACGTTATATGTATACGCTACAAAAAATCCACTAAATTTAAAAGAAGGCTTTTTTGCGAATGAATTGCATAAAGCATTGAATGATCAACGACTCGCCAAAGCCAAATTTGAATTTCTTTACTAGAAAGTGAGGAAATAGAATGTATGAATTAATTAAAAGTAAAATTTTCCGTCCAAGACAACCTTGGGAAAAAAATCTGCTTGTTTTATGGTTTGGCACATTTATGGCTGGTATTGGCTTTAGCTTAGTGATGCCATTCATGCCTCTTTATATCAACACATTAGGTACTTTTACCCACCAACAATTGAATTTTTGGAGCGGAATCACGTTCTCCTCCACTTTTTTAGTCACGACCATTGTTTCTCCTTGGTGGGGCCGTTTAGCCGACCGAAAAGGACGCAAGTTAATGTTATTACGCGCTTCATTAGGGATGGCTATCGTCATTAGTTTAATGGGCGCAGTCACAAGTGTTTATCAATTGATTGGCTTACGCTTATTACAAGGTGTTTTTTCTGGTTATATCAGTAATGCGACTGCGTTAGTTGCTACAGGCACACCTAAGGAAAAAAGCGGCCAAGTGCTTGGTACTTTAGCCACTGGTTCTGTTACCGGCACGTTGCTTGGTCCTCTTTTGGGCGGTGTCACTGCGTCTATTTTCGGTTATCGGCCAACCTTTTTTATTACTGGTACGATTTTATTACTCGTTTTTGTTTTGAGTCTCGTCTTTGTCCATGAAGAGTTTGTGCCAATTGAAAAAAATCAAGCCGCATCTGGGAAACAAATTTTAAAAAAACTAGAACATCCCCACGTGATTCTTGGAATGTTTATTACGACATTAATCATTCAAGCTTCCAATAATTCAATTAGTCCCATCATCAGTTTATATATTCAACAATTGTTGGGCGGTCACGGAAATGTCACCTTAATCAGCGGAGTCATTGCTTCTATTCCAGGGATTGCAACGTTAATAGCCGCCCCTCGTTTCGGCCGGTTAGGCGATCGTATTGGCAGTGAACGCATCTTGACAATTGGCTTAATTTTAGCCATTTTCGTTTATCTACCAATGGCCTTTGTTCAAAATGTCTGGCAGCTTGCCATGCTTCGTTTCTTAGTTGGGATTTCCGATGCCTGTTTACTACCAGCTGTTCAAACGTTGATCACTCGTTATTCCCCAAGTGACGCTGCAGGTCGTATTTTCAGTTACAATCAATCTTTCCAAGCGACAGGAAATGTGATTGGTCCTATGATTGGTTCAAGCGTATCTGCCGCTTTCGGTTATCGTGGGGTCTTTATTTCCACTTCTTGTCTGGTTCTCATTAACCTTCTATGGGTTCGTCGAAGCACCGCCGAATTAAAAAAAGAGAAAAATGATGACTAAGTTATACACAGAAAAGTTATCCACAATTTGAATTTTTAATTTTTCTCTTTTTCTTATTTTAAAAAAAATAGGCATATAAAACAAAAAAGAAAAGCGGATATTTACTGGTTTTATGACCAGCATATCCGCTTTTCTTTTGGTTAACTTCATCCTTTTTGTTTCACAACTCGTGAAACTTTTTAGACGTATTGTAGTTCTTTTTCATCTTGGTAGGCGCGATCAATTAAGCCGCCCCCTAAGCATTCCATCCCATCATAAAAAACAACAGCTTGACCTGGAGTGACTGCGCGCGCTGGTTCCTTAAACGTAACGGTTGCTTTTGTGCCATCTTCAGATAAGGAAACATGCACTGGAATATCTGCTTGACGATAACGGAATTTAGCCGTACAGTCAAACTCTTTTGGCATTGGCGTATCAACAGTAAAATGAACCTCACTAGCTTCTAAATGTGTTGCATATAGTTTTTCATGGTGAAATCCTTGTCCCACATATAATGTATTGGTAGTTAAATCTTTCCCAATCACAAACCATGGTTCTTGTGTTTTACCGCCGCCACCAATTCCTAAGCCTTGGCGTTGACCGATAGTATAATACATCAGACCATCATGTTGTCCTTTGATTTCGCCATCTTCTGTCACCATGTTGCCTTTTTTAGCTGGTAAATAATTACTCAAAAATTCTTTGAAATTCTTTTCACCAATAAAACAAACGCCCGTTGAGTCTTTTTTCTTGGCTGTGGCTAATCCAGCACGTTCAGCAATTGCACGAACTTCTGATTTTTCCATACCCCCCAATGGAAACATTGTTTTTGCCAATTGGGCTTGTGATAATTGGCTTAAAAAATAGGTTTGGTCTTTATTATTGTCAATTCCACGTAACATATGCACTACGCCATTTTCATCCGTTTCTACTTGCGCATAGTGGCCAGTTGCAACATAGTCAGCGCCTAGTTGCATAGCATAATCTAGGAATGCTTTAAATTTAATTTCTTTATTACACATGACATCTGGATTTGGTGTCCGTCCTAACCGATATTCTGCTAAAAAATATTCAAACACACGGTCCCAATATTCTTTTTCAAAATTGACCGAATAATACGGAATCCCAATTTGATCCGCTACTTTTGCGACATCTTTATAATCCTCAGTTGCGGTACAGACACCATTTTCGTCTGTATCATCCCAATTTTTCATAAAGATCCCAATTACATCATAGCCTTGCTCTTTTAAAAGCAACGCTGTGACAGATGAATCGACACCGCCACTCATGCCTACCACGACACGCGTTTTGCTGTTATCTGCCATTTTATCACCATCATTTCAATTAGATTCTGAAATCATCCACGATTTGAAGGTCGTAACTTTTCAGTGCTTTTCATTATACTATTTTTTTGAAATAAGTAAAGCAAGCCGGGCGTATAATGAGAAAATACTTGGAACAAAGGCACAGCGAACAAGCTATTGCTTTCAAATAAACAGAAAACCTGAAGGAACAAGCTACTTTCACTTGTTTCTTCAGGTTTCTCTAAATTATTCTACTTTCTCTAATACACCACGACTAATTAAGCCATCCATTAAGAAAAAGTATTTTTCTTTACTCATTTCATGTTGTTCATTCTTGAAAATATTCATTGGTTTTAAACCATTTGCCGTTGTAATGGACATTTTCAACTCTTTTAGATCAGCAGTGATCGTAATTTTCAATTTGAAGCCTTCATTTCTCTGAGGCGTTGGATCTAAGGAACGAATCAATTGAAAGTTCCCTGATTTTGTTTCAGTAAAGCCGTTATCTTTTAATGTATAGCGTTTTGCACTAGGATGTACTTTGTAAAAAACTGTTGAGCCTTCAACAGCAGCCGTTGTTGTAAATGCCATGGGTTCCACCTCGTTATTTTCATTGTTATCTTCATTATAGCGAAAACCTGTAGCTGCCGCAATCAGATTATTTTTTCAATTGTTGAATCACTGCAACTAGTACTTCAGAAAAAGTCGCAATTTCTTCTGGTGTGTTCCCGTAGCCAAAACTAATCCGGATTGATTCTTTAATAGCTGAGGAATTTTCTCCATACATCGCTGTCAACACGTGCGAAGGATCCACAGTTCCCGCTGTACAAGCCGAGCCTGTTGAAATCGCAATACCTCTTAAGTCCAAATGCATTAAGAGCAAATCACTGGGAATTCCTTTTAAATGAAGATTTAAGACATGCGCTAAACGATTGGTTGGTTCACCATTAATTGAAAAATCAATATTGGCTTCTTCTAACGCTTTTAAAATAATCGTTTGAAAACTTTGATAAGCTGTTTTTCTTGCTTGCTTTTCTGTAGAAGTTAGTAATGAAACGGCAGTACCCATGCCAATAATTCCAGCTAAGTTTTCCGTGCCCGCACGTCGTTTTTCTTCTTGTTCCCCACCATGTAAAAGAGGTGGTAATTGGATTGCATCGCTTTTAAATAAAAAACCTACGCCTTTTGGACCATTGATTTTATGAGCGGAAATACTTAATAAGTCGATCCCTAATTCATGAGGTAAAATGACTTCACTTCCATAAGCTTGGACGGCATCTGTATGAAAAATCGCCGAATGATTTTTAAGAATTGCACCAACTTCAGCAATTGGTAATCGATTTCCAATTTCATTATTGCCATACATCATTGAAACCAAGATCGTTTCTTCGCGTAAAGACTTTTTGAATTGATCCATTGAAATCTGACCATTTTCATTCACAGGCAAGTAAGTCACTTCAAAGCCTAACGTTTCTAAGTATTCCATCGTTCGTAATACAGCGGGATGTTCAATTGCCGTAGTAATAATATGTTTTCCTTCCTTTTGACGAGAAAAAGCAACTGCCAAGATGGCTGTGTTATCCCCTTCTGTGCCACCACTATTAAAAATAATTTCGTGGGGTTTGGCTTGTAAGCTCTCGGCAATCGTTTGACGCACTTCTTCCAGAAGACCGTGTGCCTTTCGTCCAAACTGATGAATACTTGATGGATTGCCAAAAGTCGTTTGCATATTTTCAGTCATCGCTTGAATGACCGTTGGATGAAGCGGTGTTGTTGCCGCATGATCTAAATAAATGGGTTCCAAATGACTCGTCCCTTTCCTTATGTTCTGGCGTTATTCTAGCATAAAAAGCTTAAAACACAAAATCAGAATACTTTCTCTTCTATTTATAAAAGAGATAAGAAAAATAGGTCCAACACTGTTAAAGTTGTTAGACCTATTTCTAGTTTAAGGAATCACTTATTCTCCTTTTGGTTCTAAACGGAATAATGGACTCATTGGTTTATTTTCATGAATACGAAGTAACGCTTCCCCCATTAACTCAGCGCAAGAAATAATATTCAAGGTTGCTGGTTGGCGGTCTGCTGTCGTATAAACAGAGTCAGTAATACTAATTTCCTTAATTGGCGCATTTTCTAAGGTTGCTTTTGCGCCTTCTGATAACAAACCATGCGAGGCGCAAGCATACACTTCTTGCGCACCATTTTTCATTAAAACTTCCGCCGCTGTGGCTAACGTTTGACCAGTATTCAAAATGTCATCAACAAGAATACATTTTTTCCCAGCGACATTCCCAATAACGTAACCTTCTTGACGCACCCCATCAATCTCTTCATGGTCGACAATTGCTAAGGTCGCATCTAAGTACTCCGATAAACTACGTGCACGTTGAACGCCACTGTTTTTAGGCGAAACAATCACAATTTCTTCCCCTACTAATGCTTGTTGACGATAATAATGAGCAAACAAAGGCATTGTAAATAAATTATCTACTGGGATATCAAAAAATCCTTGGACTTGAACAGTATGCAAGTCTAATGTCAACAAACGTGTTGCGCCTGCCTCTACCAACATATTAGCAACTAATTTCGCAGTAATGGGTTCTCTTGGTTTCGCTGTGCGGTCTTGGCGAGCATAACCATAGTAAGGCAAAATAACATTAATTGTTTTTGCGCTAGCACGTTTTAATGCATCAATTAAAATAAGCAGTTCCATCAAATGATCATTTACAGGGGCATTCGTTGCTTGGATGATGTAGACATGATCGCCACGAATACTTTCTTCAATATTAATTTGAATTTCGCCATCACTAAATTGGCGCACGGTGCTTTTTCCTAATTCTGTTCCTACTGATGCTGCGATTTTTTCAGCAAGTGGTCGATTTGCATTTAAACTGAAGATGCGTAAGGTGTCATCTTGATAGTTTTCGGTCATGATATCCTCCGTCAATATAAAATAATAGTCGTTTTCATTCATATTCTACCATTTTTTGTCATAAAAATCATGGGATCCTCCTTAATTTATTGAAAGAAACGGTTTTCTTTGTGAAAAAAGCGCTTGTATTTAGGTGCGCCTAAAAATTATTTGCATTTTCTTAAACTATCCCTTATACTGATTTTAAGGCAAACCTAAAAAGGAGGAATTTCATGAGAAAAAGCTTTAACTTAGCTGTTCAAGCGTTAACCGTTCAATATCAAGGACGGACCGCTTTAAATAATATCCACGTTACTATTCCCTCCGGTAAAATTACTGGAATTATCGGACCAAATGGTGCTGGAAAGTCAACATTTATTAAAGGGTTATTAGGCTTGATTAAAACAAAGGAACGTGATGTTTTGTTAAATAATCAAGCGATTGACCAACAAAAAACAACCATTGCCTATGTAGAACAACGTAGCGCCTTGGATCTTAGTTTCCCAATTAGCGTTTTTGAAACGGTCTTGCTAGGAACCTATCCAAACTTGGGACTATTAAAACGCCCAGGAAAGAAAGAAAAGCAAGCAGCCATGGCTGCATTAAAAATGGTGCAATTAGAAGACTATGCGCAACGCCAGATTGGCGAACTTTCTGGTGGCCAATTACAACGTGTGTTTATCGCCCGTGTTTTGGCCCAAGGTGCTGAGGTGATTTTTTTAGATGAACCTTTCGTCGGCATTGATATGTCTAGTGAAAAAGTGATTATGGATATTCTCAAATCATTAAAAAGTCAAGGTAAAATGATTATCATTGTTCACCATGATTTGCACAAAGTATCCCACTATTTTGATGAATTAATCGTTTTGAAAAACCGGCTAATTGCTGCGGGTCCTGTTGAACAAACGTTTACTGCAGAAACGCTCCAAGAAGCATACGGTGATTTGTTAGGTGATTTATTAATACAGGGGGTTGCAAAATGATTGCTGCATTTATTGATGGTTTATTCCGTTATCAATTTTTACAAAATGCCCTTTTGACGTCTGTAATTGTCGGACTCATTTCAGGGGTAATTGGTTCATTCATTATTTTACGTGGGATGTCTTTGATGGGTGATGCGATTTCCCATGCTGTTTTACCAGGGGTCGCTGTTTCTTATATGTTTGGTTTCAATTATATTTTTGGCGCTTCTATTTTTGGCTTACTAGCTGCATTATCGATCGGCTTTATTACCCAAAAAAGTCCACTAAAAAATGATACTGCCATTGGTGTTGTCTTTAGTTCTTTTTTTGCTTTAGGGATTATTTTTATCTCTTTTGCAAAAAGTTCCACCGATTTATATCATATTCTGTTTGGAAATGTATTAGCGGTCGCAGATACCGATATTTTAATTACTTGTGTCGTCGGCGTGATTGTTTTGATTTTTGTGGCATTGTTTTATAAAGAGTTGCAACTCACTTCTTTTGATCCCACAATGGCTCAGGCCTATGGTTTAAATATTCAATTTTTCCACTATGCATTGATGTTTTTACTAACATTAGTCGCTGTTTCTTCTTTGCAAACCGTCGGAACTATTTTAGTCATTGCCATGCTGATTACGCCAGCGGCAACAGCTTATCTATTAACAAATCACTTACCGACAATGATTGGCTTAGCCTCTACTTTTGGGATTTTAAGTTCAGTGATTGGCCTATTCTTTAGTTATTCTTATAACTTAGCTTCTGGTGCGACGATTGTTTTAACCGCCGCCTTATTCTTTTTATTGGCTTTCTTTTTCTCACCAAAGAAAGGCCTAGTATTTGTAAACCGTCAGAAAGAAATGGAGGAATCAACGAATGAAAAAATTTAGTTTATTTTTTTTAACACTTTTAGCAGGGTTAACGTTAGCTGCTTGCGGGAATCAAGCCGCTGAAAAGAAAGAAAAATTAGCAATTGTGACAACGAACTCGATCTTATCCGATTTAGTGAAAAATGTTGGGCAAGACAAAATTGAGCTGCATAGTATTGTGCCAATCGGGACAGACCCTCACGAATATGAACCGTTACCAGAAGACATTGCGAAAGCTTCTGAAGCGGACATTTTATTCTTTAACGGCTTGAACTTAGAAACAGGCGGAAATGGCTGGTTTAACAAATTAATGAAAACGGCCAAAAAAGTTGAGAATAAAGATTACTTTTCTACAAGCAAAAATGTTACGCCACAATATTTAACAAGTGCCGGTCAAGAACAAACAGAAGATCCACATGCTTGGTTAGACATTGAAAATGGCATTAAATATGTAGAAAACATTCGTGACGTGTTAGTAGAAAAAGATCCAAAAAATAAAGATTTCTATACAGAAAACGCGAAAAATTATACCGAAAAACTTAGCAAATTACATGAGGAAGCCAAAGCTAAATTTGCTGATATTCCTGATGATAAAAAATTATTAGTTACAAGTGAAGGTGCCTTTAAATATTTCTCCAAAGCTTATGATTTAAATGCCGCTTATATTTGGGAAATTAACACAGAAAGTCAAGGAACACCTGAACAAATGACCACGATTATTGATACCATTAAGAAATCAAAAGCACCTGTGTTATTTGTTGAAACCAGTGTCGATAAACGTAGTATGGAACGGGTCTCAAAAGAAGTGAAACGACCAATTTACGATACACTTTTCACAGACTCTCTTGCCAAAGAAGGAACAGAAGGCGATACGTACTACAGCATGATGAACTGGAATTTAACAAAAATCCATGATGGCTTAATGAGTAAATAAATAATAAAGAAGAAAGAACCAAGTTGACTCCCCCTCAACTTGGTTCTTTCTTCTTTATTTAACTAATTCCTCAATATCAATTACTCGATCCACAATTTTCTCATAAAAATCTGCTTCATGGGAAACCAGAAAAACCGTTCCTGGGTAAACGTGAATTGCTTCTTGTAAACTTTTTTTGGCCGCTTCATCAATATGATTGGTTGGCTCATCTAAAAATAACAAATTACTTGTTTGCATCATTAGTTCCGCTAGTTTTACTTTTGTTTGCTCACCACCACTTAACAGGGCTAACGACTGCATTGCTAACTTATCTGGTAAACCTGCTCTAGCCAAATGACTTCTTCGCTCTTTAATCGTTGTATCTGGAAAACGATCTGATAAATAGTCTAGCGGCGTTAACTGCTCATTAGGCCACGCCAAGTCTTGGGTAAAATAAGCAATTTTTGTATTCAGCGGATAATGAAATTCTCCATCTAATGAAGGAATCACTTTCGTCAACGTTTTAATTAATGTTGATTTGCCAATCCCATTAAAGCCTTTCAATGCGACTTTTTCACCGACATGAACCATTAAATCTAACGGTTCTAACAAAGGTTCCCGATAGCCGACAACTAACTTCTGGGTCGTTAGTGCTTGCGTTGCAACTAACCCTTGATAAGGAAATTCAATCGCTGGCTTAGTCAAGGAACCTGGCGGAGTCAATCGTTCCAACCGGTCCAATTGTTTTTGTCGACTTTTAGCCATCGTTGCTCGATTTCCAGCTTTGTATTTACGAATATAGGCTTCCATTTTTTCAATTTTTTCTTGTTGGGCCTGATACTGTTTCAAATAGGTTTGTTTATTCTGCTCTTTTTGTGCAAAAGATTTTTCTACATTTCCAGTATATTTGGTTAATTTGCCAAACTCAATGTCTGCGATGCAATTCGTCACTTCATTTAAAAATTGATAATCATGGGAGACTAATAGAAAGCTTCCTTCAAAATTATTCAGATAGCGAATAAGCCATTGAATATGTGTATCATCTAAATAGTTGGTGGGTTCATCTAAAAGTAACACATCAGGGGCCTCTAACAATAATTTTGCTAAAATCACTTTTGAACGTTGACCACCGCTTAGCTCCCCTAACTTTTTATCCAAACCAATTGCTTGTAGTCCTAACCCATTGGTTAAATCCTGAATAATCGTGTCGATTTGATAAAAATTACTTTCATCTAAATCTGTTTGTAATTTGCCTGCTTGTTCTAAAAGTTTTTCCGAAGCCGTTTGACTGTATTCTTCATAAAGTTTTGCCAGTTTCGCCTCTTTATCAAAAAGTTCTTGAAAGGCTTGTTTCAAAAAATCAACCATCGTTAGTGATTGTTCTACAGAAACGTGCTGATCCAAGTACCCAATCTTACAATTTTTTTGCCACTGAATCGTTCCTTCGTCTGGCAATACTTCCCCCGTTAAAATTTTAATTAAGGTGGATTTGCCGACCCCATTTTGGCCAGTTAAGCCTAAATGATCCCCTTTATTCACTTGCAATGAAGCCTCTTCATACAAGACCTTTTCGCCAAATCGATGCGTTAAATGTTCAATAGTTAAAATACTCATTTTCGTCACTTCTTTCTTGTTAACTGATTATTTTGGGACAACAAAAAAAGAACCACGTCTGCACGTCGTCCATCCTGACAGAAATCCCGACAACCGCTTGTACGTACACTCAAATAAGACTAGCTTTTCTAGTCACAAAATGTCCTATCAAGCGATGAAGAAATTAATTGCTCGGCTCCACAACAGTGCTTCATCTGTTCTTAAACTATCGGGAGCTACTTTTCTTGTTAATTTATCAGTTAAAACAAAAAACATGTGAATCACCTTTCTTATGCTTGTATTCTACCATAGAATGACAAGAAAGCAAGCCACGTTAGTTTATAACGAAAGGAGCCCACAAACCATCATTTTGTCGGCTCCCTATCCCTATTATTCTGATAAATAGTTTAATGCATAGCGTACGTGGTACTCTGCTGCTAAAAGTAAGGCACGTTCATCAATATCAAATTGTTCATGATGGTGTCCAAAATGAGTAGCAGGATTTTCAGGGTTTCGTGAACCGACCCGTCCATAGATACCAGGAATTACCGCTAAGTAATCAGCAAAATCATCCGCCCCTAAACTTTTAGGATGATCGGTCACAACATTTTCAAAACCAACAATCTCACTGGCTACCTGCTGTGCACGGTTGGTTGCTTGTTCTTCATTAATTAATGGATTCGCTGCCGCATAAACAGAAAAATCAGCAATTTCTGTGCGATGAGACTGGGCAATTTCATGGGCAATTTCTTCGACTCGTTGTAAAACAAATTGGCGCGTTTCCTGACTAAATGTTCGAACAGTGCCTTCAATGGTTGCATGGTTTGCTACAATATTATAGCGTGTTCCTGCTTGTAAAACGCCAATTCCTACTACGACAGAATCTAAAGGATCAATCTCGCGCGCTACAATTTTTTGTAATTCCACAACGATACTGGCCGCTGCTAAAACAGCATCCCGGCCATTCTGTGGTTGGGCGACGTGACTACTTTGACCACTGACTTCAATTTTAAAAATATCACAAGAGGCGTTGGTGGCGCCTTTGGTAGCAACTAATCTTCCGACTGGCACACTGGAATCTAAATGAATCCCAAACACTTGGTCGATTGCTTCTAAATAATTTCCTTCCACAAATTGTCGAGCGCCTGCACCAATTTCTTCAGCTGGCTGGAAGGCCAGTTTAACCGTTCCTGAAAAGGTATCCTGATGTTTTTTGAGCACTTTAGCTGCACCTAGCAATGCTGCCGCATGACCATCGTGTCCACAAGCATGATTGAGTCCTGGATTTTTAGAAGCATAGGCAGCGCCTGTTGCATCTGGCAATTCCAACGCATCAATATCTGAACGTAACAAAATCGTTTTGCCAGCGCCAAGACCTCCTTCAATGGTTGCTAAAACACCCGTTTCCCCTACTTCTACAAAAGGAATAGCTAAGGCTAGTAGTTCTTCTTTAATTCGTTTAATCGTTTCATATTCTTTTAAACTTGCTTCAGGGTATTGATGAAAATGACGTCTTAAATGGATTATCCATTCCTTTTCCGTAGCAATAGCTTCTTGGATTGTTTGAATCGTTGTTATACTCATTATAAATACCTCCTTTATTTTTTACCAAATGTTTCCCAGGCTGGAACATTGGCGCCCTTTGATGTTTCTGCAATGACCTTTTTCGTTTCTTCTTGTTGATATTCTTCTACAACTTTTTGATAAAGTTTATTCTCTTGATCTTCTTCTCGAGCCACGACAATGTTCACATAAGGTTTCGCTTTTTCGTTTACCGGTTCTAAGAAAATAGCATCTTTATCTGGTGTATACCCAGCATCGACAGCCATGCCGCTATTAATCACTGAAGCATCGACATCTTGTAAAGCACGCGCTGTTTGCGTAGCATCTAATTCAGTTATTTTCAATTGGCGTTTATTTTCAGTAATATCACTGACAGTCGGTAGTTGCTGTTTCGCAGGATCAACTTTTATCAGTCCCGCAGTTTGTAATAAAATTAACGCCCGCCCGCCATTCGTTGGGTCATTAGGAATAGCAATTTCTCCGCCGTCTTTAATTTTCGTGATATCTTTCAATTTATTAGCGTAAATTCCCAATGGTGCATTGACTGTATTGCCAATTGATACTAATTTCGTCCCATGCTCTTTATTGTAATTGTCTAAAAAGATTTGATGCTGAAAGGCATTTAAATCAATTTCTTTTTCTGCTAATGCTGCATTTGGTTGCGTATAGTCTGTAAATTCTACCAATTGTAGATCAATATTTTTCTTTTTCAAACGGTCTTTGACCGATTCCCATTCATCATTTTTTGTTCCTACAACCCCTAGTTTAACGGTTTCTGTCTTAGTATCCTTCGCAGACCCCGATGCACAACCTGCAATCGTAAAAGCTAATACCCCAATAAGTCCAATTAATTTACTCAATTTTTTCATTTGTCATTTCTCCTTTTTCTAATGTGATGTTTTTTTGATTAATTGATTACTAATGGCTTGACTGATAAATACCATAATTAAAATAATTAACGTGGCCATAAATGTCACATCGGTTTGAAACCGATTGTAGCCTCGAGTAATCGCTAAGTTGCCCAGACCACCTGCCCCAATAGCTCCTGCCATGGCTGTTAATCCAATTAAATTAATAATTGTCACTGCTGAAACACGAATAATACTTGGTAACCCTTCAATTAGATAAACCCGAAAAATAATCCCTAAGGGACTCGTCCCCATAGCTTCTGCCGCTTCGATAACGCCAGGATCCACTTCTAATAACGCATTTTCAATTTGGCGCGCGAAGAACGGGATTACGCCAATAACTAATGGGACTAACGCTGCGGTTGTACCAATTGTTGTTCCTGCCAAAATTCGTGTTAATGGTTGAATCAGTGCGAGCATAATGATGAAAGGAATAGAACGGCAAACATTAATAATTTTTTCTAAGATACTATACAGGGGTGGATTTTTCAAAACACCACTGGGGCCAGTACTGACAAGCACGACACCCAATAAGACTCCTAACACGCCAGCAATCAAGGCTGTCCAAAAAACCATGTATACTGTTTCCCATGTACTTTGAAGAAACTCTTGTTTTAATTGGACAACATTCGGAAAATATTTCTCAAATAATTGATACATTCTCAGTTCACTCCTTTTTTAAATCACCTGTAAATTCTGCTTTTGCTTCGTTTGCTGATAGGTTTTCAAAACATTGGTTCGCACGCCTTGTTTCGCTAAATAAGTAAGGGCTTGTTGACGCTGGGCCTCATCACCAGAAAGCACCACAATTAAATGGCCAATAGGAACGTTTTGAACAATTTCGACATTGCCATATAGGATATTCGTATACACCTGATATTGGCTATACAATTGTGCAATTAATGGCTCGTTCGTTTGATCTCCCACATAAGAAAATTCAATTAATTCTTGATTTTTATCTAAATTAGCTAATTTAGGATGTTCAAGAATCGTGGTTAATGCTTGATCAATATGAGTTGCTGTCCGAATAAAATCTTTGGTTAAAGGTTGTTGGGGTTGACTAAAAATCGAAACAATATCGTTTGATTCGACAACGCAGCCATTTTCCATCACCGCAACTTTATTACAAATTTCTTTAACCACTTGCATTTCATGGGTGATTAAGACAATCGTCAAGTTCAGTTCTTGATTTAACTTTTTTAACAAAGCTAAAATCTGTCCTGTTGTTTTTGGATCTAACGCACTCGTCGCTTCATCACAAAGTAAAATTTCAGGATCATTTGCTAAAGCGCGGGCAATCGCAACCCGCTGTTTTTGCCCTCCTGATAGTTGACTGGGGTAAGCGTCCCGTTTTTCACTTAGTCCAACTAGCTCTAATAAGTGGCTGATTTTTTGACGCCGCTCAGTTTTACTTAGCCCAGAATATTTTAATGAAAAATCGATATTACTAAATATGGTCCGCTCTTTCATCAAATTAAAATGTTGAAAAATCATTCCAATCTTTTTTCGTTGTTGTCGTAATTCCTTTTTAGAAAAAGTTAAAATATTTTCTTTGTTAATAATAACGGTGCCCGCTGTTGGTCGTTGCAATAAATTAATTACCCGTACTAACGTACTTTTTCCAGCACCGGAATACCCAACGATTCCGTAGATATCCCCTTTATCAATTGTCAAAGAAACATCTTGGACAGCCTGAATTTCTTGTTTTTTTTGTTGAAATGTCACACTGATATTTTTTAGTTCAATCATTCTTTATCCCCCTTCATTCTTACCAACCTGCATTTTTTCATAAAAAAGAAAAAAGCATCCTCAACGACACAACTCGAGTTGTATCGTTGAGGACGCTTTTTTGCGTGTTACCACCTCATGTTCAGAATTTGCTCACACAAATTCCCTTTTCAAGTACGGAACAATATGTTCGATACCCTAGCTCGATAACGGGAGCCCCCGTCGCCGCCTTGTGTTTAACACTCGGAGCGCTTGCTCAATAGCCATTTTCCAAAACGTCTTTGTCACCTATTCTCAGCTACCTAGGCTCTCTGTTAGACAAATAAAGTCTTGTACTTACTATATCACTGCTTTTTTATTTCTATTCATTCTAAACTGATTTTCGTTTATTTTCAAAATCAAACAGACTAGAGTTAATGTTCTCTTCGAACATCTTGTACTGTTCATCACTTACAAAGGCCATACTGCGTCGAGTAACCGCAGACATCATCTACTCTGTCGCTTCGCGCCAGTCGTAGTGCTCAACAGGATTTGACTGTGACGAGAATCACAGCCTTGGCGAGAATCGTAGGAACACTTTCGTGCAAATGACACAACTTGCCCTTCGGTCACCTTGTACTGTTCATCATCTACTCTGTCGCTTCGCGCCAGACGTAGTGATTCACAGCAAAAAGCCCTTCACTAGCATTTTGCTAGTAAAGGGCGAATGATTCGCGGTACCACCTTTTTTCGAAATATAACTGATTCTTTATATCTCATCTCTTATCCAAGTCTTTATTAACTTGGTGCACATGGTAACGGGTGCTTAGCCGAAATTGCTTACTTATCAGCAATTTATTCTCAGAGGCCATCTTCAACTTTTCTGAACCTTGTCCCTTTTCACCAATCAGGACTCTCTTTTGAAGGTCATCAAAATTTACTCTTCTCTTCAACGAATGAATAGTTATCTGTGATGTTGATTTACACTTTACTAGAGAAAAAAGAGATTGTCAACAGTTTTTCTCAGAAAAAAATCATTTTTCTTTTTTTACGAAAGAGCAATTGACAAACTTTCGTCTATACGTTATTCTATTTCTTGTGCACGAGATTTGTACGATTTTTCAAAAGGAACTTTGACGATTACTCGTCGCAGTGTAACCTTTGAAAGTGAACTCTATGGGTTTCACTTCGTTGCAATCCTCGAGTTAGTTTAGCCTTTGAAAGTGCCGCCTTAGCTCAGTTGGTAGAGCACCACCATGGTAAGGTGGGGGTCGCCGGTTCAAGCCCGGCAGGTGGCTTTTTGGTAAAATCCCAACTCTTTAATAAAGAGTTGGGATTTTTTGTTTTGCCTATCCTTAGTGTTCTGTCAAGATGAGAAAATAACAAAAGCAATTTCTTCATTCCACTCGTTATGGTATATTTTAATTGTTAAATAATTATTGGAGTGGAGTACAATGATGAAACAATTACCTACAGAATCAAAAAAATTTGATTTAAAAAATTGGTGTATTGAAAATAAAGCCTATCTTCTATTGATCATTTTAATTTATCAAGTGGCAATTTTATCCATCGGCATTATCAATTTCCCTTACTTAGATGATAATGCTCGCCAAGTCGCTGGAATGACAGATTTTGGTACGACTTACGCACGTTGGGGCAGTGAATTTCTCTCATGGTTTGTTCAAGGAAGTCGTCATTTGACAGATCTGGGCTTGACCACACCGATTCTGACAGGTCTTATCTTATCTCTCACAAGCATACTAGCTATTTATATCATCAATGACCAAAAAATTAGCTGGGGTTCCTCTTTAGTAGCTACTTTAATTGGCCTCAATCCTTGGTTCCTCCAATGTCTTAGTTTCAGGTTTGATAGTCCCTATATGGCATTGAGTATTTTTTGTTCGTTTCTTCCTTTTTATTGGTGGCTGTGTAATTCTTTTACGTTTTTCTTGGTTTCTTTCTTTTCACTGTTTGTTATGTTTAATACTTACCAAGCCTCGTCAGGAATTTATATAGTTATCGTCTTATTCCTTACTTTCAAGCAGTTACTTGCTGGGGAAAATTTCATTGCTCTTTGTAAAAAAGTCGCACTTGCTGCTATCGCTTATCTACTTTCTATAGTCAGCTACCTTATCGAGTTAAAATTTGTACCTTCCGCAACAAACAACATTGGAGGCAGTCAGGCCTTACCAAGTTTGCACGATATTCCCAGTGTGGCTTATCAAAATAGTTACCATTATTTTTCAGAGCTATTGAACCAAAGTAATCGTTTATGGCTTTTATTACTGCTCCTACTGCTTGTTTTATTTTTTATTAGTCATCTATCAAATAGCAAAATCAGCTTGGGCTTAAGTTTCCTTTATTGTATCTTGTATTTAGGACTTGCTTCTCTCTTAAGTTTTGGTATTTTTATTGTCTATTCAAGAAATATCGCAGGTGATGCGCCTCGCTATATTTACGGATTTGCTGTTTTCGTTACAATCAGCATGTTAAGTTTATTTAACAATCGACAAGTGAAAGCAATTTATCTAACTTCGTTACTTGTGGCCAGCTTGTTTTCTTATTATATTTTATCGTTTGTTTTGGTGTATTCTTCCACATTAAACTATCAAAAAGAAGCATTCAATCGCCAAGCAGCTGTTTTA
The DNA here is from genome assembly GCF_023539285.1 of Enterococcus sp. LX10. Lineage (NCBI taxonomy): Bacteria > Bacillati > Bacillota > Bacilli > Lactobacillales > Enterococcaceae > Enterococcus > Enterococcus sp. LX10. The sequence goes on from NZ_CP092784.1 coordinate 1,796,395, forward strand.
ACAGATGATTTAAAAAATGTTGTAACAAACGAACGAAAAAAAGTTTATTTAAATACGTTTTTCAAAAATTCAACTGTTTATGCTAATACAAGTCGAAACTACCCAATTCTTTCAAAAATTGTGCCACCAAATGACGGTCTATACTTCCCTAATTACGTTTGGTTCAATACTTCATCGAATTTAGGAGTAGAGATGGCACCACTGATCGATACGGATATGTCTAAAAATCAAAAAGTAGTAAGTAATCACTTTTATGACATTTATACAAACAACAAAGAAATATTTGTGTTTATGAAATAATTTGTTCCATCCAAAAACACTTCTTTTGCAATAAACGTGACTGTATGGTTTGATTAAGATGGATTAAGTATTCTTTTCGGGTAAAGCTAGTACTTCCTGAAACTTGTTTATTTCCCATTTTTCTTATGAAGTAACAAAATTTTTGAGAAAAAACAGCTCGTTTTCTATGTTATGATAGAGAAGTGAAAATCACCAGAAAGGTTGTTGCGGACTATGAGAACTCGTCAGAAAAAATTATTTTTATTTTCAATGATTTTGTGGTTAGTTGAATTTTTAATTACACGGATTTCTGATTCTTTTCCAGGAGCAACGCCATTGTTCGTTGTGATTTGCTTGATTCAAGGAATTCTTTTTACTTATTTCTGTCTTGCTTTTTTCTATTATCCGCAATAATCAGTCAAGAAAAGCAATTAGAGCAGATTCAGCAAATTTCTGAAACCGAAAAAATGGCACGTCCTCGCTTTTAGGACGTGCCATTTTTTAAAGCATTATTTGTGTAAATGCCGTTCGTATCGCCTGTTGAACATTTTGAACAGCAGCGATTTGATGGCCTTTTGCTTCAGTCAATTCTTTTTCAATATATTCAGGATAGTAGGTTGCCAAATAACCCAAGACCCAGATAGTTGGATTTGAAATAACAGTCTCTGCTAATGGATACAAATAGGCAAGATGCAATCGAATTTCTTCTTCCAAATGCTGTAGCATAATTGGATCATCATTTTCTAAACGATTCCTAAGTTCAGTACAAATTTCGGAATAGATCGGCGTATTTAACGGTCCAGTTTTTCCTTCTAGTAAGACTGTCTGAGGCTGATTGTCATACCAAAGAAAGGTCAGTGGTTCTGAAAATTGCAACAGTGCTAATTCTTCAATGAACCATTCCCGAGCAAAATAACTAAGTGCTTGGTTCATAACTAAATCTTTTGCGACTTCCACAAATACTGGTTTAGGCAAATATAAACTGGTTTTAATGTTCGCTAATTGTTGATAAACGGGCAATTGATCGCTTACTAACAAGTTCCTTTTAATTGCTTGAATTTGCTGCGTTTCTAATTGTTGATACGCCTCTTCCACTTGCATTAATTGCTGTTCTAACGTTTTTTGTTGTGCTAGCGTTATTTTTTTAGTTTGAAGTAGTTGCTTCAATAAAATATATCCTTCAATAAAGCGACGGCTCTGACTATAAATTTGCATATAAATTGCCGCTGTTTCAAGGTTCTCAAAATAAGACTCTTGGAACGCTTCTGCCAATGCTAGTGCTTCGTCAGCTTCGCCCATTTCCAACAATAATTGGACAATTTTTTGATTTACTGGCGGCGTTTGTTGTAGCTGATAGGCTTGTTGAAAATTTTCTAAAGCGGCGATCTGATTATGTTCTACAAGTGCTTCTTCTCCTTGCGCAATAAAACGTTCATAGTTTTTGGGAAATTCATGAATGGTACTCATATCTAACCTCCTTTATTTCTTATTTAAAGCAGATGAGCCTGGGACAAAAATCCCTTTGGATTTTTGCTCCAGGCTCAAAACCTGATAAACAGCGGGAACAGAACCAACACTACGCGTTGCTCGGAGCTATACACTTCTGTCCCGACCTCGATTTTAACTATTCAAACGGACTTTTTTAGTAAAGATTACGAATAATAATTGCCGTTTCTAGGTCGCCCTCAGCGTTCATCTTCTCCGCCTTTTCTTCTAAACTATACCCAGCAAAACTTTCGTTTGTTAAAACATCTGCTACTGTAAATTTAGCAACTTTTTCAATACTGACCGCATCTGGGGCTACTTCTTGCACGCTATCCCAGCCTGTATCAATAAAGACCTTTGTATCTTCTGTAATCGCTTCGTTTGCTTCTAACGCCTGCATAATTTCTTTTAACTTTGTATACGTCATAACCTCGACTTGATTTTCCATTTAAACGCCTCACTTTGCCATTCCTTTTTAAGGATTAGGTTTTAATTTTAGACTTTTTCTTTAATTGTTTTTAATGCGTGATATAAGGCATATTTCATTGGTTTGGCTTTCCATTGGAAATTGCCCATTAATTCTTCGACATGACCGCCAAAGGATTGTTTGAATTTAAGAACCCCATCACTTCCATCAAAGACACCGTCAACGCCATAAAAATTATATTTGGGAATGTTATTTTCTACTGTGTAAGTTAACATTTTATGTTGAATTAAATACGGTGCATAGTATTGTTTATATTTTTCATACGTACCACTAAACAAGTAAACCACTTCTTGTGGATGAACAATGAATAAGGCGCCTGCTAAAATTTCAGGTTCATCTGATGTTTTCATTTCTTTAGCTTCGTCAATCCGTTTGCGCACGGTACGAACTTCATCTTCAAATTCACGTTTCTGGTTATTTTTTTTACGGCTTTTAGGATTGGCAATTAACGCTTCATTGACTTCGTTGAGCGTCTCTTGTAATTTGCGTAATTTCTCATGAAGATTTTCTAAATAAGTAGCAAAGTTTAGTTCCGCCACCATAAATTTCGCTCGTTCGCCAAACTCTTCATAAACAGCTTGGTAATAAGCTAAATCCTTATCTTCAAAATTACGCCGTGCACTTGTTTCTTCCGTTAATTTCTTAAAGAGAGGTAGCTCTTCGTAACGAAGTTCTCGGGTTGTTACTCCATATTCCCATGTTTTCTTGATGTCATATTTAGCATCTTTTCCATAAGATTTCCAAAGCTCTTCTTCTGTTAATCCAGTCATATCTTTGACAAACAGCCAACGTGGCGCGCCATCAAAATTGTGCACATCAAACCCTTGGTGTTCAAAACCAATTGATGTGAAATAGTCAAATGTTTCTTGATTGACCTTTTCAACTTCACTGCCATTAAAATCACGTAAACAAATTTGTTTATTTGGAGTAAAGGTTAAATAAAGGCCATCATTTTTTTTCACATATTTTTTTAAGCCTGTGAAAAAGGCTTCTACACATTTTTTATCTGTATAATCCATCAAAATCCCGCCGTCAATGTCGAAAGCATAACCAATTTTGACTTTTTTCTTGCTTAGGATACACGCAGCAATTAGTTGACCTTCTCGTTTGACGCCAACGTATTCACAATGCCAGCCACGTCGTTCCAATAAATGTTTCATTTCGGGTGTTTCTAAAAAGTTACCTGCAGGATGTGTCATTGCAAAGGTAGTAAATTCTTGTTCAGTTAATGTACTAAACTGATCCATATCAAACAACTCACAATCTTTTTTTGTTAAATAAATTAGCACTTTTCAGCTTAACCTACTTTTTGCTTTCTTTCAAACAAAGTTACCTCACTGGCTAATTCTTATTTTTCGGTTCTTATTAATTATATCTAATTTTGCTAAAATGCAAACAGTTTTCAACGGAAAAAAAGAATTTCTTTGGAATCTTTCATTTTTGACTGAATATCTTTCTTTTATAAAAAATATTTGAGCGTGGGACAAAAATCACTCTGGATTTTTGCTCCACGCTCAAAAACTTATAAACGGCGGGAACAGAAGCAACACTACGCGTTTCTCGGAGTTAATCGCTTCTGTCCCGACCTCAGATATTAAAACTTATGAGAACCCGTTAAACATCTCTCTCAGGTTCTTGATTTACTCAACAGTTACACTTTTGGCTAAGTTCCTTGGTTTATCAACATCGTAGCCTCTTTGTAAGGTTGCATAATACGCTAATAATTGGCCTGGAACAATGCTAACTAAGGCAGAAAGTAACGGATGAACATCTGGAATAATCAGTTGGTCCTGTGGTTTTGCCAAGGATTCCAAGGCAATCACAATATTTCTTGCTCCACGACTTTCAACTTCCTTTAAATTGCCTCTTGTATGCGCTGCGACTTTGGCATCTGTCACAATCCCAATCACAGGTGTTCCTTCTTCAATTAAGGCAATCGTTCCATGCTTCAATTCACCTGCCGCAAAGCCTTCTGCTTGAATGTAGGAAATTTCTTTCAACTTCAAGGCCGCTTCCATCGACACATAATAGTCGACTCCTCGCCCGATATAGAAGGCATTTCGAGTATACGTCAGATAATCTTCCACTAAGGCTTTCATTTGTTGTTTTTCATCAATCAAGGTTTCCATGACAGCTGCTACCACGCTCAATTCGTGAGCCACATCAAATGAGACGGCTGCTAATGTTTGGCGTTCTTCGCCAATTGCTTTTGCTAAAATAGCTAAGACAGCGATTTGAGCAGTATAAGCTTTGGTGGAAGCGACAGCAATTTCTGGTCCTGCGTGTAATAACATGGTATCGTCCGCTTCACGTGATAATGTTGAGCCAGCAACATTTGTTAATGTAAGTGATGGATGCCCTAATTCATTAACCTGTACCAGTACTTGGCGACTATCTGCCGTTTCACCACTTTGACTTAAGAAAATGAAGAACGGTTTTTCAGATAAAATAGGCATGTTGTAGCCAAATTCGCTTGATAAATGAACTTCCACAGGAATACTGGCAATCGTTTCAATTAAAGATTTTCCGACCCAACCTGCATTATAACTTGTTCCACAAGCAATAATGTAAATTCGATCACATTGATTAATTTTTTCAAGTAACGCCTCATCTAAAGTCACTTTTTCACCTTGAGTATACGCTTGAACAATTTTGCGCATCACTGCAGGTTGTTCATCAATTTCTTTGAGCATATAAAACGGATATGTTCCTTTTTCAATGTCATTTAAATCTAATTGCGCTTCAAAAGGTTCTCGGTTGATTACTTGTCCTTCTGGCGTTTCGATTACTACTTTGTCCGCTGTAACAGTTACAATTTCACCATCAACAATCTCAACAAATTGATTGGTTTCTTTAATCATCGCCATCGCGTCACTACAAATAACATTAAAGCCTTCACCTAGACCGATAAGTAACGGGCTTTTATTTTTCGCTACGTAGATAGTATTGGGGTCCATTTTATCCATTAAAGCAAAAGCGTATGAACCTTTAATTTCGGCTAAAGCCGCTTTAAAAGCATCTTTTGTTGAAAAACCATTTTCAGCAAAATGAGCAATTAATTGAACGACGATTTCAGTATCTGTATCACCAATTAAGTGAGCACCACTTAAAAATTGTTCTTTTAATTCTTCAAAGTTTTCAATGACACCATTATGCACTAATGCAAAGCGTTGATCGCTTGAAACATGGGGATGTGCATTGGCGACAGTTGGTTCGCCATGAGTGGCCCAACGAGTATGACCAATACCAACTGTTCCATCGATTTCTGGCGTTAATTTTGCTGCTAAATCGGCAATGCCCCCAACTGCCTTAACTACATGGGGCTGTTGGCTTTGATCATTCACACAAATCCCAGCAGAATCATAACCTCTATATTCCAATTTTGTTAATCCTTGAATCAAACTTTCCGTGACATTTTCTTTCCCAATCATTCCGACAATTCCACACATAATGCTAATTCCTACTTTCCAATTGAAATTCTGTATTTACTAGGTCCTGTTTAACTAGCAAATCCCATTATATGTTTCTACCTGCGTGATAACCGCTTTGTTCTAACTTCACAATTAGTTTTTCTTTGTTATCTGTAGAGTGCAGTCCCTAGAGCCACCCGCCGAATCTTCGATAAGCTCTCTCCTCGTCACCTGAACGTTCAGGTCTGGCGCTATCCAATATTGGTCTATATACCTCCTTTGCAAATATATTCCGTAGAAACATAAACAATAATACAATTAAAAGTAGGTGCTTGTCAACAAAAATCTAAAAAACTAAAATTGGTCTAGTTCTTTAAAGTTGTAAAAAAAGAATCTAGTACACTCATAGTAAGAGAAAGTACTAGATTCTTAATAATAAAAAAATATCCGTTCTATTTATAGAACCTTATCAATTTGTTATTTATTGGAATGGATTATAAAACCGTCCACCATTCACATGGAACAACCAGAAACTGATTCCTAATAAGCACAAGGCAAGTATCATTACCGAAAAATCACGCAGATGAAAAGGTTGTTGCGCATACCACGTTCGATTTTTCTTTTGACCAAAACGCCTTAATTCCATAGCGGTACTCACAGTTTCAATTCGATCTAAACTAGATAGGATTAAGGGTAAAACGATTTGTGCTACGCCTTTGATTCGTTGGCCTAACCGTCCCTTTTTAGACATCTCATAACCTCGCGCTTGTTGTGCTAAAGAAATATTAAAAAAATCTTCTTGGATATCGGGAATATAACGAATAGCCAGCGCTACTGCATAACTAATCCGATAACTCACACCAATTCGATTCAAGCTGGAGGCAAATTCACTAGGATTTGTTGTTAATAAAAAGATTAATGCCAACGGAATCGTACAGAAATATTTTAAAACTAAATTAAATTCATAAAATAATTCTTCTTGTGTCAAAGTAAACCGTCCGATTCCTTCCCAAATCACGGTACGTGATTGATATAAATCAACCCCATATTCAGGTGCAAAAAGGTAAACCGTTAAGATATTTAACAAAGAAAAAATAGCAATAAATTTAATAACAAAAGATATTTGATGCCATTTAATATTTGATAATTTTAACAAAACAAGCGAAACCACAGACATTCCTAACAGATAACGAGTATCATACGTGGTCATACAAGCCACAGAGACAACGATTAAAAAGACTAATTTGCTTGTGCCGTTTAAGCGATGAATCCAGGTTGAATCAGGATGATAGCCTAACATTTGTCGTTCACTCATCCAAAACGCACCTCACGATCGTAAGCAACAAATTTTTCCGTAAATAGCAAGGGATTTTCCAAGCCTAACGCTTTAGCAAAGGTAAACAAGCTCGTTTCTTTTAAAGAAGCTGCTTGAATTAATTTTTCATCTGTTAAAACAGCAACTGGAGTCGCATCTGCTAGTAAACGTCCATCACAAACTACTAACGCACGTGTTGTATATTCCAACATTAAGTGCATATCGTGAGTGATCATTAAAATAGTCACACCTAAGCGGTTCAATTCTTCTAAAAATGTCATCATTTCTGTATAATGTTTAAAATCTTGCCCAGCTGTTGGTTCATCTAAAATTAATAATTCAGGTTCTAAAACTAAGATTGATGCAATAGTTACCCGTTTTTTCTGCCCAAAACTCAATGCAGAAATCGGCCAGTTCCGGAAGGGATACAGCCCACAAATATGTAAAATATTCGTCACACGTTCCTCAATTTCTGCTTGTGGCACATCTCGTAAAACTAATCCTAAAGCTACTTCTTCAAAAATCATTTTTTTAGAAATCATTTGATTGGGATTTTGCATCACATAACCAATTTTATCTGCACGTTCTTTGATTGAATAATTGGAAAAATCCTGGCCTTCCCATAAAATTTTGCCCGATTGAGGCGTGATGAACCCGCAAATTATTTTAGAAAGTGTAGACTTCCCGGCACCATTTTTTCCTACAATGCTGATCATTTCTCCATGATGAATAGTTACTGAGAAGTCATCTAACACTTTTTCACCGTGACGATCATATTGATAGGACACTTGTTCCAAACGTAACAGTTCAGCTCCTTTGACTGCACTAACTGAACTAGGTTGGACAGACCACTGTGTCATTTTGGACAAAACTGTTTCGCCTGATACTTCGGCTAATTTGTCTAAATGACTAACTTGTGTTAAATCAATCCCAGCATATTTCATGGCTGTAACGTACAAAGGTTCACGAATCCCTTGTTGGGTCAACGTATCTTGACGTAACAATTCATCTGGCGTTGTATCAGAAATAATTGCGCCCTCATTCATGACAATAATTCGATCAACTGATTCGCAAAGAACGTCCTCTAAGCGATGTTCTATTATTAAAACAGTCGCTTTTGTTTCTTGTTGAATGGTGTCAATCAAAGTCATTGTTTCTTGTCCCGCTCGTGGGTCAAGATTAGCCAAAGGTTCATCAAAAAGTAAAATTTTTGATTGGTTAATTAGAACGCCCGCCATAGATACACGTTGTTTTTGACCACCTGACAAATCTTGTGGACGGTGTTGCAATAACTGATTCAGCTCAACAATCTCGGACCATTTGTGGACCGCCTTTTTCATTTCTGCTTGTACAACTGCATCGTTTTCTAAAGCAAAAGCAATATCCTCAGCAACCGTTAAACCGATAAACTGCCCATCGGTATCTTGCAAAACAGTTCCTACATCAAAAGACAAATCAAATAGACTTGTTTCTTGGATATTTTTACCAGCAACCGTAGCTGTTCCTTGAATCTCACCTTCATAAATATTGGGAATTAACCCGTTGATACATTGCGCCAATGTTGATTTACCACTACCACTAGGCCCAACGATTAAAACCTTTTCTCCTTCATAGATGGTTAATTGAATCCCCTTTAATGTCGGTTCAGATTGGCTATGATATTGAAAGGAAAAATTATTAAAAGTAATGATTGGTTTTTTCATTCGGCCTCACCTCAGTTTCTCCATAAAAGAAAGGGTCTGAGCATTAGCAAAGTAATTACTAGGGCAGACCCTTAACCATTTAAATTATTTCGACAGTTTCTTAATCTTTTGATAAACTGCCTTTCTTTGTTCTTGTTGATGCATAAGCTTTCATCAACAATGTTCCAATAATCCCCACAGCGACAATATTTGAAACAGTCGCGAATACTCCTTGTGTAAACACTTTACTTGCGGGTTCACTATAAATCAAAATATCCAAGCTAGGCGCGATTAAGCCCCAAACGACGATATTGCCAAAGGCTTGGAAAATATTGAAACGCACCATGTCATTTGTTGTAAATTCACCATGTTGAAGATCCATTTTACGACCAGCGAAGCCAAAAATAATACCAATAATTCCTGAACAAATAATCCAGCTCCACCAAGCGCTACCATACGTGGTAAAATCTTTTAATGTGTGACCAATCAAACCAATTAGCCCTCCAGCTACTGGTCCAAAAACAACTGACATTAAAGCAAGAAATGGATACGACGTTTCTAAGTTCGTATTAGGAATCCCAGTTGGAATCACAACGAATCGACCTAAAATAACAAAAACTGCAGAGCCAATTCCAATTGCTACAATTGTCTTGACGGACATTTTTTCTTTCATTTCGCTCCTCCATTCTATAACTCCATTGATTTACAGCCGCTCCCTTCTTGATTTTATCGAATAAAAAAAGAAGATACACGGTGCATCTTACTTCTAAAATAGTACCCTTTTAACCGCTCTATGTCAATGATAGACGGAGCTTATTAGCTATTTTCTTTTTTTGATTTCCAACAAAGAAACCAGACACTTAACGCAAGCTAGCATTAAGTGTCTGGTTTCTAATTGGTTCTTATTCAACGCCGATTTCTGCACGTACTACTTCAGCAATTTTATCAACGTAATAATCAACTTTTTCTTGTGTTGGCGCTTCGGCCATCACACGTAACAATGGTTCTGTTCCAGAAGGACGAACTAAAATACGACCTTCGCCATTCATTTCTGCTTCTGCTTGTTCGACAACTGCTTTGATTGCTGGAACTTCCATTGCACCATTTTTATCTGTGACACGAATATTGACTAATTTTTGTGGATAAATCGTCACTTCATCCGCTAATTCAGATAATTTTTTGCCCGTTTGCTTCATAACATTCAACAATTGAATCCCTGAAAGCATGCCATCACCTGTTGTGTTGTAATCTAAAAAGATCATGTGACCAGATTGTTCGCCACCAAAATTGTAATCATTTTTACGCATTTCTTCTACCACATAACGATCACCCACTTGCGTTACCACATCTTTTAAGCCAATTTCTTCTACAGCTTTATGGAAACCTAGATTACTCATCACTGTTGTAACGATTGTATCTTTTTTCAAACGTTTTTTCTCAGCTAAATACTTGGCACAAATATACATGATTTTATCACCATCGATAATTCGTCCTAATTCATCGACCGCAATAATTCTATCGCCGTCGCCATCGAAAGCCAAACCAGCATCTGCACCTTTTTCAACAACCATTTCTGCCAAAGCTTCAGGATGAGTGGAACCCACACCATCATTGATATTCAAGCCATTAGGACTTGTTCCCATTGTATAGAAATCTGTCTCTAAATCCGCGAAGACACGATTGACTGCTGTTGCGGTTGCTCCGTTGGCAGCATCTAAACAAACAGTCATATCTGCTAAATCGCCAGGAATACTTTGAACTAAAAATTGCGAATATTTTAGTAAGCCTTCTGGAAATTCATCTAACGAGCCTAAGCCTTCTGCAGAAGGTCTTGGTAAGGTGTCTTCTTCTGCGTCTAACAATGCTTCAATTTCTGCTTCTTGATCGTCTACTAATTTGAAGCCATCTGCCCCAAAAAACTTAATCCCATTGTCTTCCGCAGGATTATGTGAAGCTGAAATCATTACGCCAGCGGATGCTTTTTGTAAACGAGTTAGATATGCTACACCAGGTGTTGAAATCACCCCTAATTGGAAAACTTCAATTCCGACTGATAATAATCCAGCAATCAATGCTTGTTCCAACATCTCACCTGAAATACGTGTATCGCGGCCTACGAGAACACGAGGTTTTCTTGAACTATCTTCATGTTGACTCAACACATAACCACCGTAACGCCCTAATTTAAAAGCTAATTCCGGTGTTAACTCCTTATTTGCAATTCCTCTTACACCATCTGTTCCAAAATATTTACCCATTTTGATTCTCCTTAGTCACTTGATTCTCTGTATTTTCAGTTGAACCAGCAGTTGTACTTTCTACTGTTGATCCCTCACTTGTTGTTTCAGAAGTATTTGATTCTACTTGACTGGATGTACTTGGTTGTACTGCTTGGCTACCTGAGCCAGCCGTTGTTGAACTTGCAGGTTCCCCTGAAGTTTCATTTGTATTTGATGACTGTTGTTGATTGTACACGGGGCTCAAAGAAACGTCAACCTCATCTGGTGTAACTACGTATTCTCCATTAACGGGAATAGTCACTGATTGTTTTGTTTCTTTGCGAATATCAGAAATATCTACCGGTACCTCAATTGATTCTAGCGTATCTAAAATTGATTGCGGACCACTGACCCTAACTTGGTACGTTGATAAACTATAATTGTAATGAGCGATCCCAGCAGGTGGCGTACCTGTCATACTAACATTCAGTGGTACATCTTTTGTTGGCGCAGTTAAGCCTACTGTTACTTTGACTTGTGGTGCTGGATTTTCGATACTTAGGACTTGACCTTTAGCATCTAGCGCTTGAACATTTACCGTTTGTTTAATCGTATCAATTGTTTGTTTGGCACTTGAGACTGGCGCAATCACTTTGTCAATTGCTTTCGCTGTTTCTTCTCCAGTTGTTACTTCTACGGTTTTTGGATCTACAGAAATATTTTTTACTTTGTACCCTTCTTTTTCAATGTTATCAGAAAGTTGTGCTTCTACATCGAATTTTTTTGTTACTCTCTTTTCAATCGTTACAGTCACTGTTTTCGGTTCAATTTCAGCTGTAACAGCTGAACTTAGTCCCCGAACTGTCAAAGGCACTTCCGAAGTTCCTAATGGCAATTTGGTTAAGTCTGCGACCACTTGGAAATTTCGTGTGTCAGCATTTGATTCCATGTTTAATTGAATGCGGTTCGCACTACGTAAATGAACATTTACACTCTCTTCAAATCCAGAGACATAATATTTGTCTTTATCGTATTGGACTTGGACCGGAATATTATTCAGTGTTTCACTATACGTTTGGCTTGAACCTGAATTGGAGGGATTATTGCCTGTTGCATTGGCATTAAAAAATAACAACAATGCAAACAGCAATGAAAGCAAACCATTAAACCAGCTTTTTTGGGAGGCTTTTCTCATTTGCGTTTAACCCCCTTTGTTACATCATCGATAAAATGCTGTAAAGCACTTTTTTTATCTTCCGATGATTCCGAAATTAACTCCTTACGCAAAATTGTTAAATACTCTTCTTGCGTTAGGCCAGGAATTAATTCATTGTTCAACGTCAAACTAACGTCACCAGTTTCTTCAGAAACAACAATCGTAATGGCGTCACTGACTTCACTGATACCGACTGCGGCTCTATGGCGCGTTCCAAATTCTTTTGGAATTAAATTGCTTTCTGATAGCGGTAAATACGCACTAGCAACAGCAATTTTTTCATTTTTGATAATCACTGCACCATCATGTAGTGGTGTATTTGGAATGAAAATATTAATCAGTAATTCACCAGTAATATCGGCATCCAAATCAATACCTGTCTCAATGTATTCATCTAAACCAGTATTGCGCTCAATGGTTATCAAAGCACCAATTTTCCGTTTTGACATGTACTGAATGGCTTTGTCAAAGGCCTGAATAATACGCTCATCTTCTTGTTGCGCACCTTTATTCGGGCGGAAAAACGAACTTCTCCCTAGATGTTCCAGCCCTCTTCGCACTTCTGGTTGAAAAATAACAACCGCGGCGATTACACCATACATGATGACTTGATTCATTAACCAAGATAATGTATGTAGACCAATTATCTCACTTAGAATGCGGATAATGATAAAAACAGCGACACCTTTTAATAGTTGAACTGCTTTTGTTCCACGAACAAGCATGATTAATTTGTAAACGAGGTACCATACGACTAGGATATCTATGATATTGATAACAAAATCCTTAGATAAGAAATCCGTTGAGATGACTTGCTGCCAATAATTCAAATCTAATAATTGATTCAATTGAAACGACATCATACCCCTCACTTCTCTCTCAAGATTTCCTAACAAGTATACCACATTATTTTCTTTCATCACAGAACGCAAGCGGAAACATCAAAAAAATTTAGGAACTTTTTCAAATAACTTGAAATTTTTCATCAAAAAATCGCATTTCTAACTAAAAAACGTGTCCAAGCAAAAAGCTCAGACACGTTTTTTTGATTTCTATTTAATCTTGCTCACGTTGTTTTCTCTTGGCTGCTCGTTCTGCGCGGCGGGCAGCCCTTCTTGCTTCCGCTTCCGGATCAACTACGCGTTCCTTTTTCACTCGTGGCTTCTCGTTCTCTGGCGCAGTTATTTCTGGTTCACTTTGTTTTTCAAGTTTTGCTCGAATTTTTTCTTCTTGACCAGCTAAACGAGCATAATTATAGAACCGTCTCTTAGCATCATTAATTGTTTTATTAAATAACAATTCCGCTGTATCTGGTTGACTAGATTCTAAGGATGCAAAGCGAACTTGTTGGCGCATAAACTCTTTCATTAATGAAAAATCTGGTTTTTTGAAATCCAATGTCATTGGTTCTTTGCCCTTTTCTCGCAATAATGGATTATAGCGATATAAAGACCAGTAACCTGAATGAACTGCATCTTTCGCTTCTTTCAACGTTTGACTCATCCCACCTGCTAAACCATGTGTAATACATGGTGTATAAGCAATAATAATCGATGGTCCAGGGAATTTTTCTGCTTCTTCAAAAGCTTTAATCGTCTGCATTTGGTTTGCACCTGAGGCAATTTGAGCGACATAGACATTTTCATAAGTCATTGCCATCATCCCTAAATCTTTTTTAGAAGCATATTTCCCACTGGCAGCAAATTTCGCAATCGCTGATGCAGGAGTTGCTTTGGAAGTTTGGCCACCTGTGTTGGAATAGACTTCATTATCTAGAACTAACATATTTACATCCGCGCCACTGGCTAACACGTGGTCAATCCCGCCGTAGCCAATATCGTAGGCCCAGCCGTCCCCACCAATCATCCACTGACTTGGTTTGACAAAAAGATCTTGATCGTCATAAATTGCTTCCAATAAAGGTTGATTCGTTTTTTCTTCAAGCAAAGCTGCACGTAATTTAGCTGCACGTTGTTGCGTACCTTCACTTTCGGACAGATGTGCTATCCAATCTTCCATCAATAGACGCAATGAGTCACTGGCTACAGAAAAAGCTTTGGTCATTTTACTAGCTAAACGTTCGCGACGCGCTTGCGTTGCTAACAACATGCCGTAACCAAACTCGGCATTATCCTCTAAAAGAGAATTTGACCAGGCTGGACCTTGTCCTTGTTCATTCGTAGTGTAAGGTGTCACACCCGCTGCAGCACCCCAAATCGATGAGCAACCTGTGGCATTAGCAATCAGCATTCGGTCACCAAACATTTGCGTCAATAATTTAACATAAGGCGTTTCGCCGCAACCAGAACAAGCACCAGAAAACTCTAATAAAGGTTTATTAAATTGTGAACCTAAAACAGTATTCGGTTTTGCTGGGTTTTCCTTTTGACGTAACGTCATAGCAAACGCCCAGTTCATAGCCTGCTCTTTTTCTTCTTCATAAGGTTTCATTACTAAAGCTTTGCCTTTAGCTGGACAGGCTTCAACACAAAGACCACAGCCAGTACAATCTTTGACTGAGACTTGGATACGATACTTCAAGCCGTCGGCACCACGTAGATCACGCACAATGAATCCTTCTGGAGCTTCAGTCATTTCTTCTTCATCGGCTAAGAATGGTCGTATCGCCGCATGGGGACATACAAAGGCACACTCATTACACATGGTACACCGATCGCTAATCCATTCAGGTACTTCTAATGCCACCCCACGTTTTTCAACTGCCGCAGTTCCCAAAGGCATCCGCCCATCTGTCATCCCATTTTTCGCTAGTGTCGCAACAGATAACGCATTGCCTTCTTGACGATTAATCGGTTCAACAATTTCATGAACAAAATCACTAACATTTTCTGAACGTTTTCGCGGTTGAACTTCAAGCGTTCTCCACTCTTCTGGAACAGGTACCTGATGCAACAATTCAACGGTCTTATCGATTGCTTGAATATTTTTTTCGACAACTTTCATGGACTTATGACCATAACTTTTCAGTGCTTCTTCTTTTAAAATTGGTAACACTTGCTCAAAAGGCATGATTTCCGCTAATTTGAAGAAAGCTGTTTCCATTGCGGTATTAATTCGCCCGCCTAGTCCGACTTCACTAGCTAATTTTACTGCATTGATTGTATAAAACTGAATCTCATTTTCAGCTAGATACCGTTTTAATTGATTTGGTAAAAATCGTGCTAGTTGTTCATCATTCCAAATGGTATTTAAGAGGAAAGTACCGCCTTTTTTTAACCCTTTTACTAAATCATAGGTATGCAAATAAGCGGCTGTATGACAGGCTACAAAATCAGAATGTTCAATGAGGTACGTTGAACGAATAGGCGTCTCGCCAAAACGTAAATGAGAAACGGTCAACCCGCCTGATTTTTTTGAATCATAATAGAAAAAGCCTTGCGCAAACTTGTCTGTATGATCACCGATAATCTTAATTGCTGACTTGTTCGCCCCTACTGTGCCATCAGAACCAAAGCCCCAAAATTTAGCTTGATAGGTTTTCGGATTCGTCAAATCAAGTGGTTTGCCAACTTCTAATGAAGTATAAGTTAAATCATCATCAATCCCAATTGTAAAACGCTTCTTCATGGCAGAACGTTCTTTCATTAATTCATCAAAAACCGCAACAATTTGATTTGGCAGTACATCTTTAGAACCTAAACCATAGCGCCCACCAATAATTGTTGGGCGAATGTCCGCTTCATACATCGCACTTTGGACATCCAATAATAACGGTTCGCCACCAGAACCGGGCTCTTTCGTCCGATCCAAAACAGCAATTGCTTTAACTGATTGTGGTATTTTTTCGAGAAATGTTTCAACTGGAAATGGTCGATAAAGATGGACATTAAGGAAGCCAACTTTTCTTCCCTTTTCTTGTAAATAATCAACAGTCTGTTCAATTGTTTGCGCAACTGAACCCATTGTAACGATCACTTCTTCTGCATCTTCTGCGCCATAATACGTCACCAAATCATAATTGGTTCCCCGTAACCGGTTTATTTCTGTCATATATTTTTGAACAATACCAGGTAATTTTTCATAATAAGGATTTATTGTTTCTCGTTGTTGAAAGTGAATATCTGGATTTTGGTTCATTCCACTAACGGAAGGGTGATTCGGGTTCATGCTTCGACGACGAAATTCGGCTAATTTCTCTTGATTTACTAAGGGTGCTAATTCTTCATAGTCAAGAACTGCCACTTTTTGAATTTCATGACTTGTTCTAAAGCCATCAAAAAAGTTCATAAATGGAACACTCGCTTCAATCGAAGCCAAGTGAGCCACTGGTGCCAAATCCATCACTTCTTGTACACTGCTTTCTGACAACATAGCAAAGCCTGTTTGGCGTGCGGCCATTACGTCTCCTTGATCACCAAAAATATTTAAAGCATTCGTAGTTAAAGCTCGGCTCGCCACATGAAAAACAGATGGTAATAGTTCTCCAGCTATTTTGTACATATTAGGAATCATTAAAAGTAACCCTTGTGAAGCCGTATAGGTCGTGGTAAGCGCGCCTGTTTTTAAAGAGCCATGGACCACCCCGGCAGCACCAGCTTCCGATTGCATTTCGACTACTTTCACAGGTTGACCAAAGATATTTTTCTTACCTTCGGCCGACCACTGATCAACAAGCTCAGCCATTGTTGAACTTGGTGTTATTGGATAAATGGCTGCTAATTCTGTAAAGGCGTAGGAAATATAAGCTGCTGCAGCATTCCCATCCATTGTTTTCATTTTCCGCATGTTTTTCTCATCCTTTATATCTAAAAAATAGAATAGTTGCACGCATATTCTTGTTTATTATAGCGGAATTTCACAAATTATGAAAGATTTTGTCAATTTTTTTGCTTAAAAATAAAAGAGAAATTGAGAAAAAACCACTTTATCCCCTATAAACAAACTATTTCACTGAATTAAAATTACTTTATTTTGTGAAATAGAAATTATCTATTCGTTCACAAACTAAAGAATGAAAGAGGGAGATAAGCGTTTCGACTTATCTCCCTCTTTCTAAACATTAAGATTATTAAAAGTAACGGCTTTTAGTACAACTCCAAATATTGTTCTCTTTCCCATTCAGAAACGGTTTGACGGAAGGCTGCCCATTCCATTCGTTTCGCTTCTACAAAATTGGCAAAAATGTGACGACCTAATGCATCAATCATTACTTGATCTTTACGTAATTCTTTGATGGCATTGTGTAAGGTTGATGGCAAATCTTCAATTTGTGCATGTTGACGTTCTTCCTCATTCATCACATAAATGTTACGATCAACTGCTGGCGGTGGCGTAAGTTCATTACGAATACCATCCAAACCTGCTTGTAATAAGACTGCCATTGTTAAATACGGATTCGCTGAAGGATCGACAGAACGTAACTCTAAACGAGTCGATAAACCACGAGATTCAGGAACTCGAATGAGTGGCGAACGATTTCTGCCGCTCCAAGCTACATAAACAGGTGCTTCATAACCTGGTACCAAGCGTTTATAAGAGTTCACTGTTGGGTTACATACCGCAGTATAGGCACGGGCATGTTTTAATAAACCACCTAAGAAATGATACGCAGTTTGGCTTAAGCCCATCTCTCCTGACTCGTCATAAAAAACATTACCTTCTTCATTAAATAATGACATATTGCAGTGCATACCAGAACCATTAATTCCAAACAAAGGTTTTGGCATAAATGTTGCATGCAAGCCATGTTTGCGCGCAATAGTTTTCACAACTAATTTGAACGTTTGAATATTGTCGCAAGCATCAACTACATCCGCATATTTAAAGTCAATTTCATGTTGACCAGGTGCTACTTCATGATGCGAAGCTTCCACTTCAAAGCCTAAACTTTCTAACTCTAAAACAATATCACGGCGACAATTTTCACCTAAATCGGTTGGCGCAAAATCAAAATAGCCACCTTTATCATTCAAATCAGTGGTAATTTCACCATTCTCATCTAATTTAAATAGGAAAAATTCTGGTTCTGGTCCTAAGTTAAAAGAAGTAAAGCCTAATTCTTTCATATCTGCTAAGGCGCGTTTTAAATTACCGCGGGGATCTCCAGCAAAAGGGGTACCATCAGGATTGTAAATATCGCAAATTAAGCGCGCAACTTTTCCATGGTCGCTTTCCCACGGAAAAATCATCCATGTAGATAGATCAGGGTATAAATACATGTCACTTTCTTCGATACGAACGAATCCTTCAATGGATGACCCATCAAACATCATTTTATTATCTAATACTTTATCTAGCTGACTCACAGGAACTTCAACATTTTTAATTGTTCCCATAATGTCGGTAAACATTAGTCGTAAAAAACGTACGTTTTCTTCTTCTGCAATATGTTTAATCTCTTCTGCCGTTTTGGCTTTTCTTGTCATCGGTCTGATCCCCATCCTTCATTTTTATTGGCTGCTGAAACGTTAAAGCCTTGGTACATTCGATTGGAACGGATTTTGCTGAGTAAGTCCTCCTTGCGAAAGAATTTCGTCGTATAAAATCTGACGAACATCTGCATCGGTTAATGGACGAGTTGCCTCGGCGGTGTTTTTTTGTTCCTCTAATTTCATTTCATACACACGCTTAATCCCTGCCATGTTCAATCCATCAGATAAATAATCTTTAATTTCTAACAAAACATCAATATCATTTAAAGAATACATGCGTCGGTTGCCCTCACTACGTTCTGGATGAATCAATCCCTGTTCTTCATAGTAGCGAATTTGTCGAGCGGTCAAATCCGTTAGTTTCATAACTGTACCAATTGGAAAAACTGACATGGAACGGCGTAACTCTTTTTCTCTCATCTCCATCCTCCTCTCTTAGTTATTTCTTAGAATAACAATAGAATGACAAATTGTCAAGAACTTATGTTAGATTTTCTAACATAAAACAAAAAACCTGATAAATATGGACTTTTCCATCTTTTCACGGCTGATTTTCTACTACTAATCAAAAAAATAGAAATGATTTGTTTTTACAAATCATTTCTAATCAACTTACCATTTTTTATTCTTTTTCGGATTCAGCCAACCATTTAGACTCTTTTTTCGCAAATCCTTTCACGATATACCGATTTTCATTTTCAGCATATTCTTCTGAAACCATTAGTGTCATCCGGCGAAGTTCACTTAATAGTTGTCCATCAGTTGGGCTAATTTCTAATTGATAAGGCTCGAGTAATTCCATCATTTGGGCACGGATAGCTTGAACCAGTCGTTCTTTATCTTCAGAAATTTTAGTTGAGATCAATACATTGGGAAATAAGGTTGGGACAAATTCTTTACTGTCCACTTGATCTCTTTTATTATAAACCGTCAAGCACGGAATATTTTCCAACGCTAATTCTTTCATCAATGTTTGAACTGTGCGTTCATGTTGTAACCGATCTGGCGCACTTGCATCCACTACATGGAGCAGTAAATCCATCGTCCGACTTTCCTCCAATGTCGACTGAAAGGCTTCAATCAGTTGTGTTGGTAAATCTTGAATGAAGCCGACCGTATCTGTCAGAGTAACTTCCATGCCTTGAGGCAATTGCCATTTTTTGGTTAAAGGATCTAACGTTGCAAACAATTGATCCTCTGAATAAGTTCCTGCTGTTGTCAACATGTTGAGAATGGTTGATTTGCCAGCATTGGTATAACCAATCAAGCCAATTTGAAATAGTTCTGAATTTTGTCTTTTTTTGCGGCTTCGTTCACGATGAGCAGTGACTTCTTTTAACTCACGACGGATGCCTAAGATTTTATTCCGAATGTGTCGGCGGTCCGACTCTAATTTTGTTTCACCAGGCCCGCGTGTCCCAATACCTCCTCCAAGTCGGGACAACTGTTTTCCTTGACCAGCCAAGCGAGGCAATAAATAATCCAATTGTGCTAATTCAACTTGTAACTTTCCTTCTTTGGAGCGCGCACGCAAAGCAAAGATATCCAAAATTAATTGTACACGATCAATTACTCGTACAGCTAACGCTTCAGATAACAGTTGATTTTGACGCGGTGTGAGCTCGTGATTAAAAATCACAAGATCCGTTTCATAGGCATCTGTTAATTGAATTAATTCTTCCAATTTCCCTTTACCGATTACGGTTTGTCGATCAACTTGTGGTCGTTTTTGCGTTAAAACAAACACCACTTCTCCATTAGCAGTTTCCGTTAAATTCGCCAGTTCCTCCATTGATGCAGAAAATGTCTGATAATTTTTTTCCGTCTCAACTCCTACTAAAATAACTTTTTCATGAGTGGTCATCGCCTACTCACTCTCCTTCTGTTGTAGCCATTCCGCTACTTCTTTTTCCAACTTGGGCAAATCTGTTGGCTGTTGAACCAAATCCCACCAATGCGCAGCCATTCGATTTCTAAACCAAGTCAATTGACGTTTGGCATATCGCCGTGATTGCTGTTTGACTGTTTCAACCGCCATCTCTAATGATTGTTCACCGGAAAAATACGGAAAAAATTCTTTATAGCCAATGCCTTGAGCTGCTTGTGCATGTGGTTGCTGAAACATCTGTTTTGCTTCTTCCAACAGTCCTTTTGTCATCATTTGATCCACCCGCTGATTAATACGCTCATACAATAAAGCGCGATCTGTTTCCAAACCTAATAAATAATAATCATAGAGACGAGCTGGTTTTTCCTTCGGGGTCAAAATACTATAACCGGTTTTATCAAAGACCTCTAACGCACGAATCACTTTTTTGCGATTATTAAAATGGATGCTGTTAGCCGCTAGAGGATCCTTTTGTTTTAATAACTGCCATAAGGCTTGATTCCCTTTTTCTTCCGCAAATAAATTGTACGTTTCTCTAATTTCAGGCGAGTCATCTATCTCACGACTTCCTAGTTGAAAATCATAAAGAAGTGATTGAATATACAAACCTGTTCCTCCAACGATAATTGGCAGTTTCCCTTTTTCAGTAATTTCTTTGATTTTTTGACGACCCTCTCTCTGAAAATCAGCAGCAGAATAAGTCTCGCTGACTTCACGGCAATCAATTAAATAGTGAGGAATCCCTTCTTTTTCTGTTTCTGTGACTTTAGCGGTGCCAATGTCTAACGAGCGATAAACTTGCATGGAGTCACCGCTAATAATTTCACCATTAAAATTTTTTGCTAAAGCAATACTTAATGCTGTTTTCCCCACCGCGGTGGGTCCTACAATAACTAATACTTTCTCCAATTATGTTTCTCCTTCTTCTTGCCAATTTTGACGAGCAAATTTTGCTTCTTCAGGAAAATCTGTATGAACACCTGCCAATTTTAGCTGAAAACAATTTTCCATTTCTTCCATCCGATTAACAGTCCACGGCCGCAGCGGTTTGCCAATTGTGATAAGTTCTTTTTCATGAGCCAACACCCAAGACATTTTTGGATGTAAACTATCGACAAGCGCGAATGCCGGTCCCGCTTGACTTAAATCCTCTGCAGATTCATAAATAAAGGCAATTTCTGTCTTAGGATCAGCTTTTTTTAATTTAACTAAACTTGGAAAATAAAAACTGGAATATAAATAACGAAACGGCCAGTTTTTTTGATTCATTTGTTGGACGACTTTTTTCTCAATTCCTTCATAATGGATAATATCCGTTTTAAGTTCAATATTCAAAAAAACATTGAATTGTTCTTCTACAAGACAATTTAAAACATCTTCCAATGTTGGAACACATTGAACAGAAGGATTTTTCTGAAACCAGCTTCCAGCGTCTAGTTGTTTTAATTCGTTTAATGTTAACTGTTGGATTTCACCATGACCATCTGTCGTACGATCCACCGTTTCATCATGCATAACGATTAAATAACCATCTTTAGATAGGTGAACGTCTAATTCAATTCCTTCAGCACCAATACGAACAGCCTCTCTGAAAGCAATACACGTATTTTCAGGATGGGTGCCTTTACTTCCTCGATGTGCAATAATATCTGTCATGCTCTCACTCCAATCTTGTTTATTGTACCATTGGAGTGAGGTGGGTTCAAATATAGGAAAAACAGAGAAAAAGAGCCTAGGAAAAAATGAACTGGTATAAAGATCTGAATAACAAAAAAAGCACTTTCCTAGACTGCTGAATTTTAATAGTTTATCTGTGATTTGTAGTCGAAAATAGTATAAACAAACTCTTAACCACTATGCAACAGGCAGTCTGTTGTTTGAAACAGTTGATTAATTGCATCTAGAACAAATAAAGCACCTTGCTTATCCCCAGTTGTATAAGCAATAATTTAACCATTGTACAAATCCATAATAGAAGATAAATTCAATTATTTTTGACCAAAAGACGGATAAGCAATATCCGTTATCAATTTCTTTAAAGGTCATCTAACGAAATTATCTGTTTAACTTGTTTTCGACAACCACCTAAGTTTATTTCGCTTTACTGCATTTATTCATTTTCACACGTGAACTTCAATAATATTTCTGCATATTTTTTTGTATAGTGTTTTTATTCACTTGGTATTCTTGATTAATCCGTGCAGTAATGGTTAATTTCACTTTCATTATATTAACTAATTCTACAAATATTTCTGGTTCTACATCCTTTCCAACGCTTTGTATCTTTTTAGCATTTCCATATGCGTTTTTAGGTATTTATTTTCATTTTAAGCTATTGTTCTTCAGATTTATTTCCTGAACCTTTTCATAAGCATGCTATTTCCTAACTTGTTGACTTAATAACTAATGATTCTGACCATTACGATACCAACGCCATCACGTTTCGTTTTGTGTTTTAATTTTAACACCTAATTCTTTCGTAATCATTTTTACAGGAGTGTTCTCTTTTTTAATCCATATACTCGTTTTTTAATATCAATCGGATAAAATTCGTGCTTTTCCGTTAAAAAGAACCACCTATTGGATTCATTTGATTTTGAATTCAATAAGTGGTTCTTTTTTATTTTTTCAGTTGCTTGGGTCGGTTCCAAGTCTCAAGCTTTTCTTTTAAATACTTACATACTTACCATTTACCATATTTTTCTTCCCATTCTTTCATGGGAATAGCTTTAACTGTATTCACATGAAAATAATCTGCTACGGGGTGATTTGCATTAGTATCTTCACCCATATGAGACAACCTAGTTGAATAAGCAGGATAAGAAGTGCTTGTTTTTATATCAAACGATGGGACTTCAGGATTTTTGTTACCTTTCTCTCTCTCAGATATGATAAAACTATATCTTTTATTCTGTTCTGTATAGGAATGATAAATATCTGGAATAGCAGGCAAGAATGCCCATACCGTAAGTAACATTACATATAAATATATAATTGAATAAGTAGCGTCTACTATTTTTTTATCAATCCCTGTTAAGTTAAAGTCTGGAATAACCATGTTCAAGGCTATTATGATATACATAATTCCACCAAAATAAGATCTTCCCCAAACAAACCCCGCAGGAGACAACGCTAATGAATAACAAGTTGCAGTACCAACAAATAAATAAACAAGAGCTAGTAAATAATTATATCTATTTTTATAAAATGTAATACAAATAGTAATCATAATAATTGTTAGAACAAATAAAATCAGCGAATGTTCTACCAGAGCATTCGAGACATCTCCTATTCCCACAAGAACTTTTTTTAAAACGGGCCAAGAAGAACGTTCAAAAAATGTACTGCGCATTTTATTCCCTGGAGAAGATAACATAATAAGAAATCCAATAAATTCACCTAATAAACCAAATTTCATCCAATTTAACACTTTTTTATTATTTATTTTCCACTCTATAAAAATATATGAAATAGTCAAAAGTATTAATCCACCCGATGTATTCTCATTACACCAGCCTGCTATAAGACCAAATATAAACATAAAAAAAGAAGCATATTTCATAACAGGTGAAACATTTTTTATAATTTTCCAGTGATAAATACTAATAAATGTTAGCATAATACCAAAAGTCCACAAATAATTTATACTACCAGTTTCCCAAAGAATTGTTTCACCGAATCTTGGTACAAACAAAACAATCAACATCACTATAAATAGTAGACGAATAGTGTTAAATTTCTGTTTTGAAAAATTAGTTAGCTTATAAATAATTCCACTTACTATAAGAAAAACTATAGGATTTACAATATTAAAAATAAACTTTGGCATTAATAACAAAGTTCTTACAATTAAATGTGCAACTGAACGTCCATTAGTACTCAAATAATGAAGATATTCGTCATGAAAGACAGTAAATATATTCCCCGTTTTGAAAATATAATTAAAGTCATCTGCCAATAAGGGAGTAAGAAAATTCAATATTACAAAACTTATATAGACCAATAGAATTAAACACCAAAATGTCTTTTTATTATTAAATATTTTCATCTATTTTCCCCATTCTTATTTCTATTTTTTGAACAATGTGTATCTTCTACAAAATATAATGGACGGTCTTTTGTTTCCAAAAAAATACGTCCTACATACTCTCCTAAAATACCTACAGAAATCAATTGACATCCACCCAAAAACAACATCATAATCATCAGCGATGGGAAGCCTGAAGTATCCGCCCCAAATATCAATGTTTTAATTAATACATATATCATGTAAATAAACGCAACAAAAGAAACTAAAAAGCCAAAATACATTGAAATCTTTAAAGGAGCCGTTGTATAAGAAGTAATTCCTTCAATTGCCAATTTCAATAATGCGCCAAAACTCCATTTTGTTTCACCGTGTAGTCTCTCATCCGCATCAAATTCAATCGCAACCTTTTTGAAGCCTACCCAATTATATAACCCCTTCGTATAACGTTGGGATTCTCTCATTTGCTTCAGCGCCTCTACTACCTTACGATCAAGTAACCGGTAATCTCCTGCATCTGGTAAAACAGGCGTGTTGGCTAGTTTTCCTAATACTTTATAAAACCATTTAGAGGATGTTTTTTTAAACCATGACTCCCCTTTGCGTTGGTTTCTTTTAGCATAGACATCTTCATAGCCTTGCTGCCAAAGATCAATCATATCAATAATTGTAACTGGCGGATGTTGCAAATCAGCATCCATTGTAATAACAGCATCATGTGTAGAATAATCAAATCCCGCACTCATTGCTATCTCTTTTCCATAATTTCTAGACAAATCAATTAAAGAAACATTATCCGTTTGTTCAATTAATGATAAAACTTCACTCACAGTGTTATCTTTGCTTCCATCATTAATAAATAATATTTCAAAATCAACTTCATCTCTTTTTTCTTCTAAAGTTTCATTTAATTTTTTATATAGAGGACGTATATTATTTGCTTCATTATACGCGGGTATAGAAATTAAAATTTTCTTTTTCACAGGTTAAATCCCCCAAATTTAATACTTGCATACAAATTTTAGCATACCACATTAAACTTTTTTTATCTATGACTACTTCGTATAAATTACCTGAAAACTTCTTGAGAACTATCAGCTCTCAAGAAGTTTTATTTATTAATGACTTTAGTCAGTTGAAATCTCTAAAGAGATTTCGACAAAAAAACCACGCGTACTGCGCGTGGAGCTCAGAGCTTTAGCGATAAAAACTCCTTTCGATATAATAGATAAAGGCTACCAACCGTTATCTAATCGAAAGGAGTTTTTGTATGTCGAACGACGATAAAAGTTTAGCACATACTCGTTGGAATTGTAAGTACCATCTTGTATTTACACCAAAATATAGAAGAAAAGTAATCTATGGTCAGTTAAGGCAGGATATTGGAAAAATACTGAGAAAATTGTGTGAAATGAAAGAAGTCGAAATCATTGAAGCTCATGTAATGCCTGACCATATCCATATGTTGGTAAGAATCCCGCCGAAGTTGAGTGTATCAGGATTCATGGGTTTCTTAAAAGGAAGAAGTGCAGTAATCATTCATGAACGTCATGCGAATTTAAAATATAATTATGGGAATCGATCATTTTGGTCAAAAGGCTATTATGTGAGCACTGTAGGTCTGAACCAAAAAACGATAGCTAAGTATATACGAGAACAAGAAGCAGAAGATCGAGTAAGGGATAGTATAAACAAAAGAGAGTATAGAGATCCATTTAGTAAGTAACAACTAGTTAAGAATAGAAAGGTAGCGGTTGGCGGTCTATTAAAAAAGCTCCCTTAAAGAAAGGGAGCGGCAGGTAGCGAGCCCTTCTAGGGCTATTAAAAAGCCACCCGCTATGCGGGTGGATATTTACTCTTTTAATTCATACTTAACATATTTATCTAAACCAGATTGGATACTATATTTTGGTTCATAACCAATGGCACGTAATTTAGATATATCCGCTAAGGAATCTTTGATGTCACCTGCTCGCGCTTCTTTGTATTCAACTGGTAAAGTGACTTTCATAATATCATTTAGAGAAGAAATTAACTCATTTAAATCGGTTGCTTTCCCTGTTCCGACATTATATACTTCCCCAAGTGATTGGTCAGAATGAGCGACAAGATTCAACGCTTGAACCACGTCCTCAACAAAGACAAAATCACGAGATTGCTTTCCATCACCAAAGATATTGAATGTCACTTCTTGATTGGCTAATAAGCGTTTGTAGGAGTCCATCACAATCGAAATAACGCCAGAATAAGGTGAATTAGGATTTTGGTTTGGCCCATAAACGTTAAAGAAGCGAACAGCGCTTGTTGGAACATCATATAAATGACAATAGTTTAACACATATTTTTCAGAAGCAAATTTATCCACCGCATAAGGTGTTAATGGACGAATTACTGATTCTTCCTGTTTTGGTAAAGTTGGTTCATCACCATAAACCGCTGCAGAAGAAGCAAACACCAAACGTTTTAAATCTTTCTGGTATTTCCGAATTAATTCCAGTAATTGTAACACACTCTCAAAATTCACTTGGTGTGTTTCCACTGGACGCGCTACTGAATCTGCTACGCTAGCAATCGCGGCTAAGTGAAAAATGTAATCGAACTGATACTCTCGCAGTACTTTTTCCATTAATTGTTGATCAGTCACGCTACCTTCAATGAACGTGATGTTTTCAGATGCGTTTAAATTTTCAGTTTGGCCCATTGATAAATCATCAATGACCACAACTTGATTGTCTTTACTATAATAATTTGCTAAGGTCGAGCCGATAAATCCGGCGCCGCCTGTGATTAGAAATGATTTCATTTAATTAACCCCTTAAATAGTTATTAACTCTATATTAACATAACAAATGATAACCTAAACACTTATTGTTTGCAATACAAGATTATCATGAAACATCAAGTTTTAAAACTTGATATATTTCCATTAATAAATCGAAAATTTATATTAATAAGTTAAAATTTAATATCCTGATGCTTTCTAGTAATTATTGTTCGCAAAGGAAATTCATAAATAACTAGGCATATCTACTTTTTAATAGTTTTGTTGAAAAATTAATATAAGTAAATATTTATTTTTTTTACTTGTAAACTAAATGCACAATTTATATAGGAAAATCAACATACTCTACTTACTTTAACATTGCACAAATCATTTAATTATCATTCGCTATGGGACTACGAGCAACACTCGATTGTTTCTTAATGAAGTCACAAAATTCAAAACATATCTGCAATTGAGGAAGCAACAGTTTAAATAAAATTCCTATGTTTTGTAACTTTTATAATTTCAAATTGCCAATTGTCGTCTATCAAGTACACACACGCAATACGAATCAAATGAAAAAAGCCCAGAAAAATTTCTTCTCTGGGCGTGACTCTATTCTATAATTTCTCTTTGCCAACATTATTTTGACAAAAAATCTTTATTTTTTATTTTCTAAAGATGTAATTTTACCTAAAAAGAACCAAATCACAACAGCACCAATTGTACTCACTAACACTAGCTCGGTAATAAACAATGCTGATATTGTAATAGCTAAAACACTAAGTATTACGTAAAAATTCATATCTTGCATCAAACTACTTTTACCAAATAAATATTTTAAAGAAATGTATATTTTATTTACAAAGAATATAAAGAAAACTAATAATCCAGAAGCTCCTGTAGAAGCCATGATTAAGAACACAAAATTATGTGTTGTTAATGTATTTTGCCCTATAAATGAATCTGGTAAAACATCATGTGCATATGGAATATAATTAGCAGCTGAAGCTCCTACTAACCAACTTGATTTAAATATCTCAACAGCACTACTCCAAAGAGAAAATCGTAAATTAGATATATCACCGCCATTAGAAACATCTGGTCTGTCTAAGTTTACTTTATTCAAATTATTCTTAGTATCAATCGTAGGAAGCGAGGCTTCTTTCATTTGCAAAAGGCTTGGAATATATGATAAACCTGTTTTAAGAGCATCAATTATCAAGTACAAGACCGCAATAGTGAGGAGCGAACTAATTATAGATAGAATCCAACGTAAAAATAATTTCTGAGAATCTATCTTTTTGCTATGATAGCTAACAAAAAACATACCTACAGCAGTTACTGTTAATAACACAATTAATGCAGTTCTAGACCCTGATAGCGATATAAACATTAACTGTAACAAAATATTAAGGCTATTAAATAAAGTAAACGTTCTATTAGAATTTGTTTTAATATAATAAACAGAAAGTAAAATTACAACAACGGATATAGTAGCTCCAAAATTGGGGTCTGGAAACACTCCGAAAAGTCTATTTCCTAGAAATCCCATACGTAATGGATAATAACGGTTATCCATAGGAATTTTAACGCCAAATTGCGTAAAAAACATCCATAAAGAAATAATAGCAGAAAAGAACCAGAAGATTATTAATATAACAAAAAAATAATCAAAAATCTTATCTTTTTTACCATAATCTTTGCCATATTGAAATATTACAAAAAAGTATATAGCTTGCCACATAATTAATTTTAAATTACCAGCCAATCCATACTTTATATTGACTAAACTAGATATCAACATAATAGCAATAAATAATATGAGCCATATGTCAAATTTTTTTTGATTACTCTTTTTAATAGAATCAATTGCATCAATAAAAATAATTGTTAATCCTATAAGACCAGATGATACAAAGAATAGTTTATCCAACAAGTTGGGCATTAATATTAATGGACCGATTGTACGAAAAATTAATATCAGCTCAAAATATAAGATATATATTCCTTTTATATTCTTCAGTGTGCTATTTGGTTTTAGCATCTAGTTATCCACTTCCTCATACAAATTTACGCTTTAAATACAAATATTATGATACCTAAAAACTTAAAATGTTTTATTTTCTAAATCTTTTTTTATCTGAGTTGTTGATATTTCAGGTGTTCTTGGTAAATAAATAACCTCCGCATTCGTTTCATTAGCGATAAAGTCAAATTTCCCTGACCAATCATCACCTATCACAAATTCAGCGACATGAAATTCTTTAATATCTTGAATCTTTTGTTGCCAGCTATTTTCCGGAATAACTAAATCTACATATCTGATAGCTTCTAATAATTTTTTCCTCTTATCAAAAGAAAAATAGGTTTTCTTTCCTTTTTCATCCCAATTGAATTCATCTGTAGATAGTCCAACGATTAAATAGTCTCCTCTTTCTTTCGCTCTTCTTAAAAGATTAATATGTCCATAATGTAACAAATCGAAGGTACCATATGTTATTATCTTTCTCATTTATATCTCCTCTCTTTCGCATTTTTTAATTTATTTACTAACTGACCAGAACATGATACATTAAATTTTCTAGCAAATAATTCTTCTCTGTTAATCAGCATATCATAATCGCTGTCACAAAAATATTTTGGTGTATCATTTTCCCATACTACATAACGCATATTTGAATGACAAGAATTATCAAAATTGGGTGTATTTACTTTTTCTAAAAATTTAGAGTTATAAACAATCGTTTGTAGAAATAATTCATCTCCGTTAATCGTATCTTTAAAATAATCATTAATAAACTTTTCCTGCTCTAACACATATTTGGCCAAATCGTTAGTTATGCTAAACCAATTTGCCCCCATTTGAAATGTATATTCATCTGATTTTATTCTATTACTATTTAAAAATTTTTGAATAATTTTATACAGTTTACCTAAAAACCATAAAAAATTTTTTTTCTTACCAACTTTTTCTTGAAATGGGTAGTAATACATAACACGCTCTAAATTTCTTTGTTTAATTTTTGGCTGCTGAAATTGTATATATTCTTTTCCATCATTTTTATCAAAAAATTCATGAATATAATCTTGACTTTTAAGAGGAAAATCAAGCCCAGAAATCAAATGATAATAATTATAATTTCTTTTCACAGCAGCTTTAAGTAATGCCAGTTCACATTCAATTTGTGAATAAGCCCCCCATGTTACAGAAATACTTTCAATAAAAGAAACTTCCGAATACTGACAATGTTTTTTTAAATCAGCTATATTAACATTACTAGATTTTTTATCAATATGAATTACAATATCATTTCTAATATCATCTAACTCTTTTAACAATAAGCTTAACATATCGAAATTATCATGCGCCATGATTAAGTAAACATGTTTTTTCATTAATTTTTAGTTCCTTTTAGTATTTTTTTTACATCTAACACAACTTCACTTTTAGTCGTAAATAATATGATACCAAACAATAATAACATGACCATTGATTTATATGCAATGTTAAAAAAAGAATTAGCAAAAATTGAAGGTAATAGAAGCCCAGTAATTGTAATTGCTATTGTTAAGCCCAATTCAATAAGTATCTGTTTGGTAATTAAAAATTGTAAATTAATAAAATCTTTAATCAATACTATTCTTAATATGCAAACGATGAGTTCTACAAAAACTAGTACAATAGTCGCACCTAATGCATTATAAATTGGAACAAGAATATAATTACCAAGTAAACTAACAATTGAACCAATTATTAATGGGATTCCATATTCTTTGTCTTTTTCCATAGCCAAAGCAAACTGATTAGAGAAAATCCCTCCAATCGGATTTAATATAATAATAAATGAGACAATCATCATATTTGCGGTCATAGGAACAAATTTAGGTCCAAAAAACCATACAACAAACTCTTTCGTATTAGCAAAAATAATAGAAAACAAAATTAATGAAAAAGTCAACGTATAATTAAATGCCTTTTTAGTATACATATATACCTTATCATTATCCCCATTTTTGATAGCTCCAGTCATTTTAGGTAACATAACAATAGTTAAAGATGAGAGTAATGTTAGTAGAATTCTTGCAATTTTTTGAGACTGATCATAGTAAGAAAGCTCTGTATTGGTAGTTAAAGATCCCACTACCGTTTTATCCAAAGTCGTATAAACTTGCATAAACACTTGTGGCAAAAGGATAATCAAACTAGGTTTCCATAAAGATTTAAAAATAGGCATAGAAAAGTTAGGTTTAGAAATTTTATTTTTTAGACTCAGCCAAAAAATTAAACTTCCAACTACAGTAGATGCAGATGTAATTAAAACATACAAAGGTAAATCTTTATCGTTTTTCACTAACAAGATAATCAACAATACTGATAACAATTTTATGATCACGTTTCTAATAACTACCTGAGCAAATTGTTCAATACCTTGAAAAAACCAAGCAATATCAAAGGTTGTACCTATTAAAAAAATTAATTGTATATAATATAATTCTTTATACTCAATTTTAAATAAAAAAATTGCGAAAAAATATATAGTTGTGATCACTAATCCAATTAATGCTTGCATGATAAAAAGATTCCAAAATTCTTTATTTAAGTCATCTTTATTAAATTTATTTTGTGCTATTCTTCTAATTCTAAGGGGATTCATCCCAACTGATATCAAGATCATTAAAAACTGGGCTATAGAGAATACATAACTGTATATCCCTAATCCTTCTGTTCCCAGCCGACGACTAAGTATAGGCATTGTTATAATTGGCAGTATAATTAATAATACTTGGTAAGTTGCATTAAACAAAACATCACTAATGAATTTTTTCATATTTTTCTATCATCTCTCAATATTTTCTAATATTTTTTCAGTGACAAAATTTGTTGCTTTTCCAGTTTCAAAATTACCTATTTTTTTCAGTAACATTTTAGGACCTTCTATCAACGTTTCTCTATCATGTTCGAAAATAGCCAAAATTTCTTGGTAACTTTTTGCTTTCGGCAAAGGTAAATAATCTAAATCAATATAAAATCCTCTTTCCTTCTTATACTCATCTTCATCATAGTTTAAAAGAATAATTGGCTTATTTAATAATGCAAAATCAAAGAAAATAGACGAGTAGTCGGTAATCAGTAAATCCATATCAAGAAACGTATCTTCTGAACTTACATTATTATCGATTAAGTGAACTGAATATTTTTTTATCAAATCTCGTATTTCTACCTGCTTAATTAGGCTTTGATTTACATTAGGATGAAATTTCAAATAAACTTCTACTTTTTTATTGAGTGATTCAAAATATTTAACTAGGTACGGAATACCTAAAATATCTAGTTGCTTTTGACCATTATCAGCTTTATTATTTCTAAAAGTTGGTGCAAATAGCAACTTAATAGTTTCTTTTTCAAACAACGAAACTTCTTTATCAATTTTTAGGCATAATTGATCATTTCTCGGCGTTCCAACATTAGCAATTTTATTTTCATCTATTCTAAAAGCAGAAGCATAGATATCACTACTATACTTATTACCAGAAAGTAGATAGTCTAAGCTTTCTGAATCTTTTAGAGCATAGTTTAAATAACTATTTGGGAGTTTATCCACGGCATCAAACTCTATTTTTTTCAAGGGAGTTCCATGCCATGTTTGAAAGTAAATCTGATTTTTACGTTTTTTAAAAAAAATTGTTTTTCTTGAGTCATCAATCCAAACTTTACTTGTATATAGATGAAAAGTAGCCAAAAGCGAATTATTGTCAACACGTTTTATATATGGTGGCAGGTTTTGAACAGAAACATCTTTATTAATGCACCATATATACTTTAGTTTAGGATTCAATTTATAAAGCTCTTCAGATATTCTTCGCGGATTACCTGAATAGTTTCTCCCACCAAAACTAGAAAAAAATATTTTTTTATTTTGAATAGGCAACATTAAAAAAAACACAGGATAAATATAGCGTGAAAGAAATTTTTTTATCTTTATTATCATCGGTTAATTCCTTCCATTTTTTTAAATATTTTAGCGATTAATTTATTCTTAGAGATGCGACTTGGTAAACTAGGAAACTTAACTAATAGTTTTGTGATTAATTTAAGCTTAACAGATATCTTATTATCATTTAGTACTTCACTTTGATATTTTTCTACAATATCCATACATTTAGTATAATCTAATTTTGAGGTATAATTACTTTCAATCATTCTCATCATCATTCTAATTGCTTCATAGACATATCTAGACTTTACTTTAGGACTTATACTAGGATAATGTTCATCCATAAAATTTAAAATTTCTTCATGGATAATAAAAGAATCAAAATTTTTTTGATTAAAATCTGTTCTTAAAATACTATTATCTCGTAAATAGTAGTGATACTTAGTAGAACCATTAACAGCAACTTTGGTTGAACTATCAATTAAACGATACGTAGTTCCTTTATCTTCCATTAACATCCCTTCTGGGTATCTTATGCTTTTAAACAAACTAATTCTATATAACTTATTATTTGCCGAATAACCAATTAAATTACTCGAGAATAGTTCTCTCATTGCAGTTTCTCGTTCGAATATGTCCCACTTAGTTTGGCTTTCACTTTGAAAGGCAATTTTATTAAAATTCTTTACTTTAATAATCTGAATAACCGATATATCCACATTCGTATTTTCCATGCCGTTCAATAACACTTCAATATAATCCAGCTCAATCCAGTCATCACTATCGATAAAACAGATAAATTCACCTTGTGCATATTCAATCCCAGCGTTTCTAGCAGAAGAGAGTCCTCCATTCTCCTTGTTAATTAATTTTATTCTGGAATCTGATAGTTTCTTTTTTTGACAAATACTTAAAGAATTATCGGTAGAACCATCATTAACAATGATAATTTCTAAATTTTGATAGGTTTGATTAATAACTGAGTCTAAACATTTTTCTACATATTTTTCTACATTGTATACGGGTATGACTACACTGACTAATTTCATCTTATCTCCTAACTCATTTCTTTTAAACTAATACATTTTATAATACACTTTTCTATGCTAGAAAGTCAAAAAAATAACGATTTTAATTAAAAAGGTGTACATAAACTTTTACGTACACCTTTTTTACTATTGTTTCAACTTAAAGTTGCGAACATCTCCATAATACTTCTGACCGTTCAATTCAAATTCATAGTACGTATTGTTCCCTGAAGTTGTCACTTCTTTGGTTATTTTCACTGTCTGACCTTCATATTCTTTTAAAAGACCCACTCGCTTATAACCTCGGGTTCCCCATGGGACGCTTCCATACTCTGAATACTCGAAATATTGGATAGTCCCATCTGCGTCCATTGGCTTTTCTGAAACGACTTGATCGTACTGTTTCAACTTAAAGTTGCGAACATCTCCATAATACTTCTGACCGTTCAATTCAAATTCATAGTACGTATTGTTCCCTGAAGTTGTCACTTCTTTGGTTATTTTCACTGTCTGACCTTCATATTCTTTTAAAAGACCCACTCGCTTATAACCTCGTGTTCCCCATGGGACGCTTCCATACTCTGAATACTCGAAATATTGGATAGTCCCATCTGCGTCTATTGGCTTTTCTGAAACGACTTGATCGTACTGTTTCAACTTAAAGTTGCGAACATCTCCATAATACTTCTGACCGTTCAATTCAAATTCATAGTACGTATTGTTCCCTGAAGTTGTCACTTCTTTGGTTATTTTCACTGTCTGACCTTCATATTCTTTTAGAAGACCTACTCGCTTATAACCTCGTGTTCCCCATGGGACGCTTCCATACTCTGAATACTCGAAATATTGGATAGTCCCATCTACGTCTATTGGCTTTTCTGAAACGACTTGATCGTACTGTTTCAACTTAAAGTTGCGAACATCTCCATAATACTTCTGACCGTTCAATTCAAATTCATAGTACGTATTGTTCCCTGAAGTTGTCACTTCTTTGGTTATTTTCACTGTCTGACCTTCATATTCTTTTAAAAGACCCACTCGCTTATAACCTCGTGTTCCCCATGGGACGCTTCCATACTCTGAATACTCGAAATATTGGATAGTCCCATCTGCGTCTATTGGCTTTTCTGAAACGACTTGATCGTACTGTTTCAACTTAAAGTTGCGAACATCTCCATAATACTTCTGACCGTTCAATTCAAATTCATAGTACGTATTGTTCCCTGAAGTTGTCACTTCTTTGGTTATTTTCACTGTCTGACCTTCATATTCTTTTAAAAGACCCACTCGCTTATAACCTCGTGTTCCCCATGGGACGCTTCCATACTCTGAATACTCGAAATATTGGATAGTCCCATCTGCGTCTATTGGCTTTTCTGAAACGACTTGATCGTACTGTTTCAACTTAAAGTTGCGAACATCTCCATAATACTTCTGACCGTTCAATTCAAATTCATAGTACGTATTGTTCCCTGAAGTTGTCACTTCTTTGGTTATTTTCACTGTCTGACCTTCATATTCTTTTAAAAGACCCACTCGCTTATAACCTCGTGTTCCCCATGGGACGCTTCCATACTCTGAATACTCGAAATATTGGATAGTCCCATCTGCGTCTATTGGCTTTTCTGAAACGACTTGATCGTACTGTTTCAACTTAAAGTTGCGAACATCTCCATAATACTTCTGACCGTTCAATTCAAATTCATAGTACGTATTGTTCCCTGAAGTTGTCACTTCTTTGGTTATTTTCACTGTCTGACCTTCATATTCTTTTAAAAGACCCACTCGCTTATAACCTCGTGTTCCCCATGGGACGCTTCCATACTCTGAATACTCGAAATATTGGATAGTCCCATCTGCGTCTATTGGCTTTTCTGAAACGACTTGATCGTACTGTTTCAACTTAAAGTTGCGAACATCTCCATAATACTTCTGACCGTTCAATTCAAATTCATAGTACGTATTGTTCCCTGAAGTTGTCACTTCTTTGGTTATTTTCACTGTCTGACCTTCATATTCTTTTAGGAGACCTACTCGCTTATAACCTCGTGTTCCCCATGGGACGCTTCCATACTCTGAATACTCGAAATATTGGATAGTCCCATCTGCGTCTATTGGCTTTTCTGAAACGACTTGATCAAATAATTTGATATTTCTGTAGTCAGTCCAATAATTATTTCCATCAGCTTCAAACTGATAATACTTATTGTTAGATGTCGTTACCACTTCTTTTTTAACTTTTATGTCTTTGTTTAAAAACTGAGTTACAGCTCCTAATTTTTGATAACCTTCTGTTCCCCATGGTTTATTACCATATTCATCAAAAGGAGTAGATAAAATATTTCCGTCCTTATTTAATGATTTCTCTTCTGTAATGATATCATAACCGCTCAGCGATTTCACAAAATAGTCAGTAAAGCTCATAGAAATATCAAAAGGATGAGCAATACCTGGAAAATAAAACTGAGAACTCCATTGCCAAGATCCATATTCTTGATTCCAAATTGAATCTGCAGCGGGATAGAAGGGATACTGAGCAACCCAAATATTTTTATATCCAAATTGGTTAGGATCAATATAACCACTATTTAACCAATTTTTTCCTGTATATAAAAGTGAATAATTGTATCCATGTGCTTTAACTTGATTTATAAAAGATTTACTATTTTCAGTTACATTCCCCTGCAATAATTCCGTTGCTTCAGCATCGTTAACTGCAATAGTACTTGAGTTAAGTTTCAATTTTTTCATATAATTTACGAAATAATTTGCTTCTTGAATTGCTTCCTCAGAAGTCGTATATCTACTAAAATGATACACAGAAACTACTAGGCCTGCACTTTGGGCATTTCTAATTTGACTTTCTGCATATGGATTTATATAGTACGTGCCTTCTGTTAACTTCACTACAACACCTTTAATACCATATTGGTTTTTCATCATAGAGTATTGAGTAGTAGATATGTATCCATTCCAGTATGAAACATCAATAAAATCTTGACCTGGAGTGTTTTTATCGCCAGCATTTACATCAACTGGCGATAATTGGTTCATTGCTCTAAATAAAATTTGATTAGATAAACTTGACGTTGAATAAATAAAATCTCCCATTTTATGATTTTCTGTAGGTAATGAATCCTGAAGCTTATCTGAAGCAAAAACCGTTTGGCTCCAAAAACAAATAGGAAGTAACAACAGTAATAAAATTTTTTTCATTATTCTCTCCTTGAATATTATTTATTTCTCAACTTTTTTTGATAAATCACTCCACGTATACCATTAGGAAGTAAACTAATAATTAAATGTACTGCAGAAACAAATATAAAATCAGAAAAAGATCCTAATCCTTCCTGATATATTACTTTACGCGCTTTTAATCCTGGAACTAGGTATTTAATCCCGCCACGCCTAGAATACATATCTTTTCCACCTCTAGCATAAACCAAAATCTTATTTATATTTGCCGCTTTTTTATCTTGTTTCAACAGCCTTATCCAAAGATAATAATCTTCAAACCCCTTCAAAGGTTTATAGTTACCAACCTGAATAATATCCTCTTTTTTATACATAACTGTCATATGATTAAATGGATTTCTTCTTTTCGAAAAGCGGCGAATTTCCTCGTTACTTTCTGGTACTATACGTCTTCCCAAAATATTGGTAACATTCCCCTCAAATTCTATAATATTACCACCAACAATCGCTAAACTTGGGTTTTCTTTAAATAGTTTATACTGAACTTCCAATCTGTCCTCTACCATAATATCGTCTGTGTCCATTCTTGCAATTAACTCATTTCGGCAATTTAAAACTCCCTCTGCCAACGCTATACCTAATCCTTTATTTTCTGATAACGAATAAAGACTTAGTTGATTGCCTAATTTTCGTTTATATTCATCAATAACTTCATCTAGTTCTAACGTTAAAGGGCCATCTTTTACTAAAAAAATTTCTTCAGGTTGAATAGTTTGTCTTAAAATACTCTCCATTGTGTCAATTAAATACTCTGGTTTTTCATTTTTGTAAATTGACATTAGAATACTTATAGGCACAGTCTCCACAATAAAATCCTCATTTCAATAACTTTATATTTCGTTCTTTTAAATAAGAGCAAGTAATCGTTTCACGTTCTTCAGACTCATCCAATCCTCTTGATGATACTTTATCAAAGAGAATTTTGATGGTTTGAAGCAGAATTTTCATATCCAATAGTAATGAATAATTCTTGATGTACAGTAAATCAAAGTTCAATTTACTATTGTAGTCAGAAGCATATTTCCCATAAACTTGGGCATAGCCGGTAATCCCCGCACGTACATTGTGACGTAAATAGTAATTCGGGTTTTCCTGATTAAATTGATTAACAAAGAATGGTCGTTCAGGACGTGGTCCGACAATAGACATATCTCCGCGAATAACGTTGATTAGTTGTGGCAACTCATCAATACGTAAAGCGCGCAAGTATTTACCAACTGTAGTGACGCGACTGTCGTTACTTGTAGATAAGACTGGACCTGATTTTGCTTCCGCTGTTGCCGACATCGTTCTAAATTTTAAAATCGAGAACTCACGTTGATCTAATGTAATCCGTGTTTGTTTGTAAATCACTGGTCCCGGTGAGGTTGCTTTGACTAAAATTGCTGCAATAAGCATTAAGGGGGAGGTAATCACAAATAGGCAAACAGAGACTAAAATATCGAATAAACGTTTAATAAAATTCTCTTCTGGTTGGATTTCAAAATTTGAGACTTCGATAATACTTTCATCTTCAAAGTTCATCATGTTCGGTTTTAACATAATTAGATTTTCAAAACTTGTATCTAAAAAGATTTTTTTCTTGTGTTTGACAATTAATTGATACAATTTTACTTTTTCGTTCTCATCAACATTACTTGAAATATAAACAATATCGATTTCATCGATAATTTTTTTTAAGTTTTCATAGTAATTGCTGACAACAACGCTCGTTACTTTATGCTTGTTATTTTTATCAGACATAAAGTTTTGAATTGACCGCATAACTTGATTTTCTTTACCTAGTAAAACAACTTTTCGCTCATTGCTGACCTTTAAGTAAAGATAATAAACAAGAATTCGCCAAAGACTTAGAACAATAATTCCGATTATAAAGGAATATCCTAAAACAGAACGCGGGAACGTAAACCAACGTCCGGCAAATGTCACAATCATAATCGTTAAAGTCATTAAAATTTGACCAATCACCGTGACAAAAATGATGTCACTAATTTTGCGATTATAAAAAATATACGCACCTAACAACAAATTCAAAAAGATAAAAAAGATTGAAATGTAAATTGCTGATTTTTCATAAGCCACAAAGTTAAATGAAGGAATTTCTCGGCCAAATTTCACCATAAACCCTAAGATGATTGATAAATTATAGAGCAAAACGTCTGCTAAAATAATTACAATCCGTCTTGCATTACTCCATTCACTTTTTGATGTCATTAAAAACTTCCTCTCTTCACTTCCAGTAATTACATTATTTGTAATAACATGCAACCCCTATATTACCATAATGTCAGCGGACAAGAAAGTTCTATAGGATGAAAATTATCTGCGATGTCTTTGGACACGACTTAATTCTTCCGGTTGGTCCCAGCCCTCTTCGTCAACAGGTGCTATCGGGCGCTCTTCATTGCTAACAGGACTTGTTTGTTTCATTCGTTTTCTTCTTTTAGGCGTCGTTGGTCTTTCATGTCTTCCTCGTTTTTTCTCTGGCCGGAAGTAGAAGGCTAGCCCAAGGAAACTATAAACAATCGGCATCCAATGAGGCGCTAATAAAATATCTTCCATAAATGAATGAATCCAGATTAAAAGGAAGCCTAAAAGTAAACTAACTTGCAAACGATCCAATGTTTTTTTGCGGAAACCAATCAATAAAATCATACTGACTAAAAAACCAAATAAAATCAGATAGCCGATGACACCAAAATTACTTAACGTAAATAGAAAAGCATTATGTGTCCCCAGCGGTTTCCATGAGGCCACAAAAGGCTCCATACCGACTTTAATATGTTGAGGATCAGATAACCATTTAGCAAAAAACTCATGCCAAATTCGTTCTCTTCCTGTAAATAAATCAACAGTATCTGTTTCCGCACATAAGTAAAATAACGACGGTCCCAATGTAGCTACTCCGACAAAACCAAACAGCCAAACTTTCGAACGTTGCAAGAAACGTTTGGGTAAAAGATTATCCACCAGAATAAAACCAACTAAAATGGCAAACGAGGTTTTTGATTGACTGACCCATGTACCTAAAACACCACCAATGTATACAGGTAAAAGCAGCAGGTTAAAAACCTTATTTCTATATGCTTT
This sequence comes from Enterococcus sp. LX10, assembly GCF_023539285.1. Lineage (NCBI taxonomy): Bacteria > Bacillati > Bacillota > Bacilli > Lactobacillales > Enterococcaceae > Enterococcus > Enterococcus sp. LX10. Next base: position 1,836,871 of record NZ_CP092784.1, read on the forward strand.
GATCAAACTACTGGCCATCATTGTTGAAAACATCAACGTGGCACCAATCGTATTGGTATTAATCCAAATACTTTCTAGTTTATTTGATTCTTTAAAAATTTCGTCTGCTGGAATCAACTGAGGCAACTCCACGGACATCCGATACAAAGTCGCACTCAAAGCAACTAAAGAGACAATTAATAAAAGTGTTTGATCCAAACGATCAAAGACACAAACTTTAAAACAAAGGACCAACAAAATAATTAAAGGAATCATTGTATCTGTTTGCATTGTGCTATGACGGATTGATTCCGTAAAGTGAAACAAGAGCCAGGTGGCTAGTGCCAACGCTACGGTCAGCCAGTCAATAAATTTTAATTTCGTACAATTTAATAGCAATACAAGTATTACTGCTGTTAATAATAAAATTGAACTATTGGCATACATATATTTTGTGACTGGCGCATCAATTCCTACGACCCACATCGTATACGAGCCGATCATTGTAACTAATAAAATAAGTCGACCGATTCTATTCAATACTTTTCCCATATTCAAACCTCATTCCATGAATGAATCACTAGTCGTTTATTCGATAAATATATGCCCCGTTCTGATCAGGTCCATATAATTTTTCAAAATGAATCGTTGGTGTGTCTAACGGTTCTAATGGTTTATAAACGACCGCATATTTAATCCCATATTCTTTTAATTTTTCTGGAGATAAACGAGCAATAATCGCATCTTTTTGCATCAACTCTAAAACAGGAGTCTGATTTCCTACTTCAACATTGATGTGCGCATAGCGATTATAAATAAATGTGTCTTTTCCTTTTGGATCTAATGGTTTCCAAGCCTCTAAGTCAGGTGTAAAAGCGACACCGTTAAAGGTATGCACACCTAACATTGGCAAATAGCCATACATCAAGCGTTCGCCCACCCACAATTGGTTGGGGTCTTTTTTGTTAATTTCTTCCACTTCTACCGCTAATTTTTTTCCATAGACAGCAGAAACGCCTCGAGAAATTGGATTAACAAAGGCTCCAGAAACCATAATGATTCCTAATAAGACAAGGACAAATAACGTGCGCCAACGTTTAAATAAAGCAACAATTAAAACGGTAGCGACAACCAAGACACCAATGATGTCCATTCGTGTAACATATAACCGTAAATTGCCCGTATATAAAACAAAGAAATACAGAACAACATTTAATCCTAGCGCCCCTAACCAGGCCATCATTGGAATTTTTGCTTGACGATTCCATAAATAATCGATGAACCATAAACTCAACAACACAGCGGCAAACCCAAAGGATAACATCGCCCGTTGTTCTGGCACATAAGACCACAGTGTCAACTTAGCAAAAATTGTTGGAAATTGAACGCTCATCCAAACTAAGTTAAATAAACAATACACGAATAAGACAAAACCGTAAATGTTTTCTTTGATTTTTTTATAAAAAATAAATGGTGAGAGTGGCAAAATAACAAAAAATAATTGATAAAAACTACTGATTTCCGAATTATTTGAATATGGAACATCTTGAAACGGCATTTTCCAATTTGTTAAAAATAACAAAATGTCGCGTTTAGGCATATCGCCACCTAAACTTACCCGTTTTCCTGGATAAGCGGTATCCATTACTGCTTTTAAGGAATCCAATGAGCCATATAGCGATCCGCCAACAATAATCGCCGTCATCAAGAGTGCCCCACCTATCAGGACTCCATCCCACTTATCCAACTTAATTTTTTTACGAAATTCTAAAAAGAATAAAATTAAAAATAATAAAATCAAATAACCAAGTGGTACTTGTAACGCAGGATAAATAACTAAAACAAATCCTGAGGCCATAATAACAGCCGTTATCGCACAAATGACACGACGTCGAACACTACTATGATAATAGAAATAATTATAAATTCCTACTAAAAAACCTAAGCCAAAAAATACTAAATCTCCAACTGGCGAGACAAACCACCATTGAAGGGCCGAAGAAAACGGAATCCAAACACTTGCTAACAAAGCTAAATATTTATTCCGCCGTGTGACGATCAAACCAATTTCAAAAGAGAATAAAATCAAACCAATTAATTTAAGATTCCAATACCAAGATAAGCCATATTCTTTACCTAGTAGCACGTAGCCCCACGTAAAAGGTTTCGCTAACGTGGCCAAATTCCACGCTGGCGAATTATAGCCTACCACCATGTCTTGACCATTTAACGTAATCACATCATTATGTGTTTTCAAACCCGTTTGTGTTTGCGACAGACTAAATGGGGTTTGAACGAGCCATTCATCCGAACGAACACCTCTTGGTTCACCAGCAATTAATGAACTTTTTTGGCCATCCGCATATTCAGAAACATACGCATCCCACATGTTTAATGAACTACCATGGACTTTAAAGGCGACCAGTAAAATAAAAATGACTGCCGCTAGCAGATAGCGCCAGCGTAACAAATGATCAACCAAGCGAGCGCTCTGCTCAGCTTGGTTGCTTAATGGTTGTTTTTCTTTTCTTGTAGTTAGTTGTTGTTCCATCTTTTCGCTCCATTTCGTCATCCGCAATTGCATCTAGTCAATTCGTAATGAAAAGTTGGGAATATCCCTTGTCAGATTAGGATTATAAAATGGATCATTTTCAATTAAAGGTCCCCATTTTTCTTCCATCATCACTTTTTCTTGTTCAAAACGTTTTTTCTTTTTGCCTTTATCATCATATCCACGAGTTTGAGATTCAAAATGATAAAGCTCTGCTTCATGAAGCCAAACATTGTCACGTCCTAAAGCTTGGACTTTCAGGCATAAATCAACATCATTGAAAGCTACGGTAAACGCTTCTTCAAAACCACCAACTGCATCAAAATCTGCTTTTTTCATAAGTAAGCATGCGGCAGTTACTGCTGAATAATTGACATTAATAGCTAACCGGCCAAAATAGCCTAAGTCACCATGGGGATACCCATAATGGCCATGCCCAGCGACGCCACCTAATCCTAAAATAACACCTGCATGTTGAACCGTATTATTTGGATACAATAATTTCGCACCTACACAGCCAATCCGTTCTTGCTGAGCAAATGAAACCATCAAAGTTAACCAATTCTCTGTAATCACTTCGGTATCATTATTTAAAAATAACAAATACTCTCCGTGCGCTTTTTTCGCTGCACGATTGTTAATAGTTGAGAAATTGAATGGAATATCGATTGATTCAACGAAAAAGCGGTCAGGCAATTGTTTTTCAAATTCTGCATATAATTCGTGCATTTTTGGATCTGTACTTCCATTGTCAGCCATAATAATCTCGTAATTTTGGTAGGTTGTTTTTTCAATAATCGATGAAACACAACGTTGTACGTCTTTATAGCCATTTTTAGTTGGAATAATAATTGAGACTAACTTTTCAGATTCAATGTCATAATAAACATCATATAAGCCATTCGCCGCCCCATGCGTTGCATGGCCATTAATTCTTCGACGAACAAGCGCATCTTGCACGGCTCTTAGTCCCGCTTCAAAAGCATAACCTTTGGAACCCTGGTCCACTGCTGTTGAGGTCGGTAGCATCCGCCAATAGTAAAGAACTTTTGGAATATGTTTGATGCGTTCTTTTGTCGTTTTTTCAGTAAATCTTAAGACTAAATCGTAGTCTTGAGAACCTTCGTAACCTTTTCGAAAGCCGCCAATTTCTTCTAGAATACTCCGACGATACACGCCTAAATGCGAAATGTAATTCGTTCCTAAAAGTAAATCAGGTGACCAATCTGGTTTAAAGGCTGGATCAGAACGATTTCCATCCATGTCAATCTTATCTTCATCACTATAAATTAAATCCAGTTCTGGGTTTTCATTAAGCACTTTAACCACTTCATAAAAAGCATTGATCGCTAATTCATCATCGTTGTCTAGTAAGGCGACAAATTCTCCGGTAGCAATCGCTAAAGCAGAGTTGGTTGCTTCGGAAATATGACCATTTTGTTCACGAAAGACGACCCGAATTCGCTCATCCAATTGCTGGTACTCTGTTAAAATCTTTTTGACATTGGGATCTGTTGAGGCGTCATCGGCCATACATAATTCCCAATTAGTATAGACTTGATTCAAAATAGAATCAATGCACAACCGAAGCCATTTTTCTTCAACATTATACACTGGCATCGCAATGGAAATTTTAGGTTGATAATGAAATGTTGCGATTTCTTGTGTCATTGCTTCTATGTCTAGCACTTCATTTCTAGCTAACCAGTTAGGGTACGAAGCTTGATTTCTCAGTTTCTCAATTTTCGCTCGTTGAATGGTATGAGAAATACCATTTTTAGCCATATATTTAAATCCTTTTTTGGCTTTTATCCAGAGACGAGTCACTTTATCTTCTGTCCCTGGAATCACTGGATATTTTTTATTCAAGGGAAAATCCACCGTTACAACATGTGCTGATGATTGAAAATGAAAAGGGAGTACTTTTTTTTGTTTAATTCCTTCAAGTGTAACAACAAAGCCAGCTTCAATCGCAGGCTCTGTTTGATAAATTTGATTAACATCTTCACGTAAAACGCGCTGAATGTTATAAGCGGACACTTGGTTTTCATTATTAATTGTGAAAGTTGGGCTTTCTTTAGTGATTGTATCTAACGCCCAACCTGTAATGGTTAAATTATTTGTTGTTTTGTCGCGATAGATACTATCAAAGATCACCTTAATGTCTTCATTCATGTGCATTCTCCTTATAGATGTTTCGGATTTCGGTAGGGATCAACTAAAGCTTCCGCGGTCCATTTTTCCGCAAGTTCTTTATAAGATCCTTTTTTATCATGGTTTTGCATTTTTTCGTCTGCTTTCAAAATTGCATAGGACACATATACATTTCGTTTACCAGCGCTAGCAAATTGTAACGATAAATCGACACCCATCCATTCTTTTCCTAAGTTTTCGTTAATTCCTTCTAAATTTAGGTAAAGTTGTTTGTTGAATAGTAAGCAGTCTTCAGTTGCTGCTTGAATATTTCTTGGTAAAGCAATTCTGTAATAGTAACCTAAGCTTTTACCAGGGGTGCCTTTTTCGGGATAAAGTAATCGCCCTTTGTCTGTATCAACTGATACTCCTACTGTTTCCACGCGATAGCGTGCGTCAACTACGCGGCCAGTCACTAAACCAGAGGTCTCTTGTTGACCAATGTTCATTAACTCTTTTAACCAATCATTTTTCGTTGGTACCAATCCAGCATTTAATAAAGCTACATATTCTCCCTTAGCAGCTTGAATCATGCCATGACGAGTTTCTGTTGAAACATAACGAAGACGGTCATTTTGGATATTTATTTGATTCTCGAAGCGTGCAGGCAATAGAATTTCATAATTTGTATAGGCAGTTTTTTCTAATAATTGACGTAAGTAGCTACTCATATTCTCTGTATCATTCGTAATAATCAATGATACCATCGGCACATGATCATAAAGATAGTTAATTTTATAGGAACCATAAAATTCGGCAATCTCTACTTGTGCTTTTAAGCCACGGCGTTCCGTTGCCGCTTGGACCGCTTTTTGACCAGCTACATAGGCGTAACCTTTGCTTTCAGGGTTTAGAGCAGTCGATGATTCAATGGCACGCCAATGATACATCATACCAGGAATATGCTTGATTTTCGTTGCTTGTTCCGTTGCTCGTAATACGAAATCATAGTCTTGAGCGCCGTTATATGCTGAGTTCAATCCGCCTACTTTTTCTAATAAATCACGTTTCACAACAACAAAGTGTGTAATGTAATTATGGTTTAAAATCAGTTCTGGATTCCAGTCCGATTTGTAAAACGCGTTGAAGCGACGACCATTTTCTGTAATTTTATCTTCATCAGTATAAAGAAAATCAATCGTTGGGTCTGTATTTAAAGCTTTGACCACTTCATATAATGCTTGTGGCGCTAATTCATCATCGTTATCCATGAAACCAACAAAATTGCCAGTAGCAATCGACAAAGCTGAGTTAGTTGCTTCTGAAATATGTCCGTTTTCTTCGCGGTAAATAACTTTGATTCGTTGATCTAGTTCTTTATATTTTTCTAGCATGGGCTTAATATGTTCGCTTGGCGATGCATCATCTGCTAAACATAACTCCCAATTTTCATAGTACTGATTTTGTAAAGAAGAAACGCACGCTGCAAGCCATTTTTCTTCGACATTATAAACAGGCACAGCGACAGAAATTTTAGGCTGAAATTGGAACGTTTTAATTTCCGCTAAAACTGCCTCCACGTCAACAGGGGATTCTGCTTTTTCTTGTCGTTTAAAGTACCACTTCACTGAGCCCATCAAACCACGTGTCTGAATCGAACGCCATGCTCGATCAAATTTCGTGCCCGGTTGAACCATGTTTGGACGCTCCACCACGTATTGAACCTTCTGGCCTGATTTGGTGTCAATGTTTAACGTGTAGGCTGGTAAATCTTCTGGATCTTTAATCGTAATGACAAAACCATAATCTTGATCGCCTTCTAATTCAAACATATCAATAACATCCCGACGATATTCTGTTTCCACCGTATAAGTGACTGATTCACTAGCTTCTGCAATACTGAATCTTAGCGGATAATTTGTTTGTTTGTCATACGCCCACCCTCTGATAACAGAAACGTTATTTTCTACATCGCGAGCAATATCATCGATGGTTAAGTTAATCATTTTATCAAATTTAGTTAACGTGATTCGTTTATATTTTCCAGTAAGCATAGGGGCTGTCTCCGTCTGTTTATTCATTTCTTCTAAAAATTGATTTCTTTCATCTAACAATGCATGAATAAAGGTATTTTCACGTTCTGAATAGTTGCCTTCAAAGAAATAATCAATGTCTACTGTCAGGTCTTTGCCTGCCATTTGTGCATCGGTTACTTCGATTACAGGTACTTGCGTATCTAAGAAATAATAGACATTCTCTTGTACCAGAAAAGCATTCGTGGCTGCGACTGGGACTGTCTGGCCGTCTATCGTCATGGATAATTTGACAATTGCCCCCGTTAAACTTGGGAATAATTTTATCAGTTGGACGTCTTCTGGTATCTTCAGTTGGAACTGTTTTGTTTCAGGTTTTTGTAAATCAACTGGTTGATCCAACTCAGTCTCTTTTTCTTCGCCGCAATTAATTAAAATATGAACGTTTTTTTCATTGTATGAATTTACAGGTGTCACTCGCTCTGGCTGTTCTACTGGTTCAGCAGTCAAGGCAAAAAAGTACTGATACACTTCGCCAAAGGGACGCGCTTTAAAAGCTGCTTGTACTTCTACAGGTAACGCTTCATACGTCGTAGGAATTTCGTTGTAGCCAACTTGATTAAATGTAAAATCTTCTTTGGCAATGTATAAACCAACTTCTGCAAAAACTTTTTCAAATCCTTCTTGTAAATAGAATGATTTATGCGTAGCATCCAACAGCCCAGTTTCATTCCACGTTAAACGATTATTAAATAAATCAATTAAGACCGAATTATGCGCCAAATTAGGGAAAGTGATTAAGATTTGACCGCCTGGTTTTAAAAACGGTTTGACTTTTGCTAAGGCGCTTTGAGGATTCATTAAATGTTCCAACACATCCGCAAAAACGATATAATCAAACGTCTTACCAGCAAAGTATTCGACCCAATCATTTTCATCAATATTGCCATAAAAGGCATCTGTTGAAAATTGACTGACATGATCATAAAGTTCTTTGTCTAATTCAACAATTGAGACCCGGCACTTTTTTTCTTCCATCAAATAGCTAGTCATCCGCCCATTACCTGGACCAAATTCCAAGACATCACTATTTTCTTTGATTTGTGCTACGATTTTCCCAACACTGGTACTCTCGTCTGTTTCCATTTCAAAATCATACTTCATCTTTTGTCGTATCCTTCCATTTATGATCTAAGATGACAATTCCTTCTCCGGCATAACGACCGGTAATAAACATCGTCACGTATTTTGTTTTGTAGACTAGTGGGACCGTTGCATGTTCCTCAAAGAAAGCAATATCAAAATAATATTCACCTGTTAATAATGACATTTTTTCATATTCTAAATAAAAAACATTCCGTCCTTTTTTCCAAGGAATTTGCACGCCATCTAACAACGTATTTAAGCCACAGACATAATGATTGTCCACTGTTCGAATGGCGACCCCACAAACAGGCTTCTTAATTTGGTCGTTTTTGACAGTATATTCAATTTTTACAATCACTTTTTCATCTTGCGTTACCATTTCTAATGGTTCATAATCCGCGTTTAAAAGTTCCGCATGATCCACTTCAATAATATCTGGCGTTGGGGTTTCATCTTTCATGGTCGCTTCGCGGTCAACTGTTTTAATTGATTTCTTTTTCAAAAAGTTTTCGTAATTGGTAGTCACGTCCATCGTATCTCCATATTCAACGACTTTCCCGTGTTGCAACCAAAAAGTTCTATCACAAAAACGACGGATGGAGTTTACATCGTGAGAAACAAATAAAATTGTTTTACCAGAATTTTTAATTTCTGTAAATTTTTCCATACATTTTAATTGAAACTCTAAATCCCCAACAGCCAATGCTTCATCGACAATTAAAATATCGGGATCCACGTTAATAGCTACCGCAAAAGCCAAGCGGACAAACATACCACTAGAGTACGTTTTAACTGGTTGATACAAATGATCGCCGATGTCAGCAAAATCAATGACATCTTGGACACGCTCTTCCATCTCTTCTCGGGAAAAACCCAAGACCATTCCATTTAAGAAAATATTTTCATACCCTGAATATTCTGGGTTAAAACCTGAACCTAATTCAAGTAACGCTGAAATTTTCCCATTAATCACCATAGACCCGGAGGTTGGTGTTAGTACTCCTGTAATAATTTTTAACATGGTTGATTTTCCAGAGCCATTTTCGCCGACAAAACCAATCATCTCGCCTTTTTTAATTTGCATCGTGACATCGTCTAACGCATAAAACAAATCGTGGTAAGATTTTTTTGTTGGACTAAGCGCTTCTTTAAACCGATCGGACGGCTTTTTATACATGTTGTATGTTTTGGTAATATGTTGGATATCAATTGCATATTCTGACATGTCGTTCTCTCCTTATAGTACATCTGAAAAATGTGGTTTTAAGCGTCTAAACACGGTTGAGCCAATTAATAGTAAAACAATAGTAACTCCCCAGAAATATAAGCTATATTGCCAATGTTCCCAGAACCATGCACCGCCTAAATAAGATTCGCGGTATCCTTGAACAATATAATATAATGGATTGATTTTTAAGATTGTCGCAATCATTCCAGTTGGTTGCCATAAAATTGGCAATGTCCACATAACTGTTTGCATAATGATATTGATAAATTGCATAATATCAGGTAAAAATGGTTGTGTTGAAGCAGTAATCCACGTAATTGCTGTTAAAAAGACTAATAAACAAGCTAAGTAGTAAATTAATTGCAAACTGTACAGACTTGGGTAATAACCGTTGGCTGTAGTAATCACAAAACCAATTAGAATGAAAAACAAGTGGGTGTACAAGTTCGATAAAATTTTAGACGTTGGTAAAATTTGTACATTAAACACAACTTTTTTAACTAAATAACTATATTCACGAAACACATTCGTGGCTGATAATAACGAATCTGAAAAGAAGAACCAAGGCACCATCCCTGTTACTAAATAGACAATGAACGGCATATTGTCGCCAGCTCTAGAACGAAGGCCTACAGAAAAGACAAACCAATACGTCAAAACAGTTACTAATGGCGTTAAAAATGCCCAGACAATTCCTAGTGCTGAACCAGCATACTTGGCCTTAAAATCATTAAATGAAAATTGTAATAACAATTTTTTGTTCTGAAAAATATTCTTGAAAATTGAAAATGTTTCTTTAAACATATACTTATTCCTTCCGTAATAAACTATTTTTAACTAAAATTTTTGGATACAAAAATGCCATTTTAAACAACATTTCTATTTTATCGATAAACGCCTAGCTTTTCAATAGTAGACCCCTTTTTATAAAGAAAAATTTAACTGATTTCGCTATATTAAAAAATCTTGTCCAATTTTCGGGAGATTATGCTACAATAATGGAGGTCTTGCATTTTTTTGCACGGAAACTATTTTTGAGAGAAGGGAAATTATGGTTCTTTTTATTATTTACGTATTTCTGTCTTCTGCTGGTCTGGTCTTATTTAAACTAGGTTCTAGCAGTTTGAACATCCAACTCCAACAAACAATCTTTTCAATGAATATCTCACTTATATCTTTATTAGGTTTATTTTGTTATTTAATTAGTTTTATTTTATGGATGTTAATTATTAGTCGTTCCGATGTTTCTTACATTGTTCCTTTAGGCGTTGCCTGTACAAACATCGCTATTTTAATTGCTTCAAATCTGATTCTAAAAGAGACGATCACAACGAATGCCCTTATTGGTGCTGTGGTTATTATTGTCGGCATTGTGATTATGAATCTTAAATAAAAAAGATCGCTATTCATTGAGCTGACCCTTAAATATTAGACTTTCAGGTCCAACTTTTAAGGGTCACTACACATTAGCGATCTTTTTTATTTTCTTCAGATTTCATGATAGATAATTCCTGCAATAATGTTTTGATGCGATTTTCGTGTTTTGAAATCAACACAGAATTTTTAATTTCCATGATTAAAAGGACAATCACCGCAGCTGATAATAAGAAGTTTGATGTTGTTTCAAACCCAAAGGCCATTGCTAACCATTCTGCCACATGCGGGAAAATAGCAAAAATAATTAAGACAATTGAGATTAATAACCAAATCAAAGCATTTTTTAGGAGAAAAATATTTTTATTAATTCCTCGAATAATGTATAAGAAAAAGCCAATTGCAAATAAAAATAAAGCTAGCCATAACACGGTTGGTAGCATTAATCTCCCTCCTTCATAAAGGCAGCAATCAGAATTGCTGAGCCGACTTCTAGCATATACTTCACAGAAGCCAAGGCACGAATCGAAGAAACACCACCAAGCCGTTCCATCATATTGACAGGTCTTTCAACAATCACAAAACGTTTTTTAATTAAGTGAACAATCGATTCTGGCTCAGGATAATTTGTCGGATAACGCTTTGCAAAAAAAGCAATCACTTTCCGATTTCCCGCTCGATACCCCGAAGTCACATCATAAATTGTTTTACCAGAAGCCATTCGAATGCAAAAAGATAACAAACGAATACCAAAACGGCGCATTTTCGTACTTTGAAAAGCCGCTTCGTTTCCAGGAAGGAAACGAGAGCCAATCGAAAAATCGCATTTACCCTCTGCTAATGGTGCCAGTAAGACAGGTAAACTATTGATATCATGTTGACCATCACCATCAAACTGAACCGCCACATCATACTCATTTTCTAAGGCATATTTATAGCCTGTCTGTACTGCCCCGCCAATACCTAAATTCAACACTAAATGAATGGCATTAATTTGGTTGGCTTCTAAAATTTGTTTTGTTCTATCTGTCGAGCCATCATTGATTACCACATAATCCAATTCATGTTGAAAATGCGTAACTTCCTGTTTAAATGTTTCAATGGAAGCAATCGTCCGCAAAATGTTTTCTTCCTCATTGTAAGCAGGAATGATTAAAAGAACTTTCATAGAAGAACACCTTTCCACTTTCTCTCCACAAAAAAACTCTTTAGTTAAGTTTTTATTGTTGAACATTTTCTAACATTTGCGCTAAGGCTTCTTGCCAAGTAGGAATTTTAAAGCCTAACGCTTCTGTTTTACTTAAATCCATGACAGAATATTGTGGTCTTTGCGCCTTTTGTGGAAATTGAGTTGAATCCACTGGCAGTACTTCCACTTCAGTATCTTTTAAAATTTCTTTAGCAAATTGATACCAGCTACAGCTGTTTTCATTAGACAAATGATAAACACCAAATGGCGCTTTTTCTGCAATAACAAATGCCATAAATTCCGCTAACGTTCTTGTCCAAGTTGGGCGGCCAAATTGATCGTCCACTACCGTTAGTTGGTCTCTTGTTTCCGCTAATTTTTGCATGGTAAAGACAAAGTTATGACCGTATTGACCAAATACCCATGATGTTCGAATAATATAATAGTCGTCCAGGATTTCTTGTACCGCTTGTTCACCTAATAACTTCGTCCGACCATACTCATTTAAAGGATTCGGTTGATCATCAATTGCATAGACACCTTCTTTTTTAGTTCCATCAAAAATATAATCTGTACTTACGTAAACAAGTGTCGCCCCCACTGCTTTAGCAGCTTCTGCAATATGACGTGTGCCATCTACATTCACTTTTTCATCTAATTCCTTGCCTTCGTCTTCTGCTTTATCAACAGCTGTATAAGCAGCACAATGATAAATGACGCTTGGTTGAATTTCTTTCACTTTTGCCAACGTACTATCCGCATCAGTAATATCTAATTCTGTTGAATCCGTTGAAACATACTCAATTCCTTGTTCATCTAATAGGTGACGTAATTCTGTGCCCAATTGGCCATTTCCACCAGTAATTAAAATCATTTTTTTCACTCCTTCTTGAAAAAAAGGCAGGGCAAAGTAGCTTTTGTACTTTGCCATCGCCTTTCGACTGTTATCTCACATGTCAGAAAAAATTACTGACCATTTTGTGCATATTTTGCTTCAACAGCTTCTTTATCTGCACGCCACCAGTCTTCATTTTCTGTATACCACTTGATTGTTTCTGCCAAGCCTTCACGGAAATTCGTGAATTCTGGTTCCCAACCTAGTTCTTCGCGTAATCTGGTTGAGTCAATCGCATAACGTAAGTCATGTCCTGCACGATCGTTGACATGCTCATAGGCATCAACAGGTTGTCCCATTAATTCTAAAATTAATTCCATTACTGTTTTATTGTCTTCTTCACCATCGGCTCCGATTAAATATGTTTCGCCAATTTGCCCTTTTGTTAAAATTGCCCAAACAGCCGAAGAATGGTCGTTTGTATGAATCCAGTCACGAACATTTTTACCAGCACCATAAAGTTTTGGTGTAATGCCACTTAAGACATTGGTAATTTGACGGGGAATAAATTTTTCAATATGTTGATATGGACCATAGTTATTTGAACAATTTGAAATTGTTGCTTGTAAGTTGAAAGAACGAACCCACGCTTTGACTAACAAGTCAGATCCTGCTTTTGTTGAAGAATAAGGACTTGAAGGATTGTAAGGCGTTTCGGCAGTGAATTTTTCCCCTTCGCCTTCTCCATGTCCTGGTAAATCTTCTCTTAAAGGTAAATCGCCATAAACTTCATCAGTCGATACATGGTGGTAACGAACATTATTTTTACGGCAAGCTTCGATCAATGTGTACGTCCCAATCAGATTGGTTTGTACAAATGGGAATGGGTCGTTTAATGAGTTGTCGTTATGCGATTCAGCAGCATAGTGAACGACCGCATCTGTTTCAGCGACTAAACGATTAACTAATTCAGCATCAGCGATATCTCCTACGACTAATTCCACGCGATCACTTGGTAGACCTTCAAGATTTTTTTCATTTCCTGCATACGTTAATTTATCTAATACAGTTACATGAACTTCTGGATGATTCTTTACAACATAATGAACAAAATTTGAGCCGATAAAACCAGCTCCACCTGTTACGATGATTTTTTTCATAATTGAAACTCTCCTACTTTTTTCTTAAATTTCGCCATAGATAAACGGATTTTCCGCTTCAAATTCTTTTAAGGTTGGATGTTTTTGATCCTTTTCTGACGTAATCGCTTTTTCTGGCGCAATTGGCCAATCAATAGCTAACGCTGGATCGTTAAAAGCAATACCGCCGTCTGCTGCCGCATTGTAGTAATTGTCACACTTGTACATAAAGTTCACGTTCGGTGTCAAAGTGACAAAACCATGGGCAAAACCTTTTGGTACTAAAAGCTGACGGTGATTATGTTCTGATAAAATGTAGCCTTCCCATTGACCATAGGTTGGACTCCCTTTACGAATATCAACAATCACATCTAATACCGCACCTGTTACAACACGAATTAGTTTTGTTTGCGCAGCTTCGCCTTTTTGAAAATGCAATCCACGCAAGACACCTGCTTCTGTTGATAATGAATGATTATCTTGGACAAAATCAAAGTCTAATCCATGTTCTGCAAATTTAGCTTTGGAATAACTTTCTGTAAAAAAGCCACGATGATCACCGAAAACATCCATTTCGATAATTTTGACATCTTGTAATTTTGTATCAATAACTTTCACGTTTCTTCGCTCCTATTCTGCTGCTAAACGTAGCAAGTATTGGCCGTAGCCATTTTTCTTCAATGGTTGTGCCAATTCTACCAATTGTTCTTTTGTAATATAGCCCATTCGATAAGCAATTTCTTCCAAACAAGCGACTTTTAAATTTTGACGTTTTTCAATTGTTTCAATAAATGTTGACGCTTCTAATAAGGATTCGTGTGTGCCTGTATCTAACCAAGCAAAGCCACGGCCCATTACCTCAACAGAAAGTTTATTTTTTTCAAGGTAGACTTTATTAACGTCTGTTATTTCTAATTCCCCACGTTCTGAAGGTTTGATCCCTTTCGCAATTTCAACCACTTCATTGTCGTAAAAATACAAACCTGTCACTGCGTAATTTGACTTCGGTTGTGCTGGTTTTTCTTCAATAGAAAGCGCCCGCATCTCTTCATCAAATTCTACCACGCCGAAACGCTCTGGATCATTTACATGGTAACCAAAGACTGTTGCCCCTGATTCTTTAGAAGCCGCTCGTTGCAACATTTTTGATAAGCCACCACCATAATAAATATTGTCCCCTAAAACTAAGCAGACACTATCATCACCAATAAATTCTTCACCAATAATAAATGCTTGCGCCAAACCATCTGGGCTTTCTTGCACCGCGTATTCGATATGAATGCCTAAATCATGGCCATCGCCGAATAAGCTTTCAAAACGTGGTGTATCTTCTGGTGTAGAGATAATCAAAATTTCATTAATTCCCGCCAACATTAACGTTGACATTGGGTAATAAATCATTGGTTTGTCGTAAATTGGCATTAATTGTTTTGATGTTGCTTTTGTTAACGGATATAAGCGTGTCCCGCTTCCGCCTGCTAAAATAATTCCTTTCATGAACAATCTCCTTAAATAACTTCTATTTTTAGTTTCTATAAAACCAAATATCCTTCCCTATTATCGCATTAAGCATAGGGTTTGTCATGTTTTTTACGTAAATTTTACAAATCTGTAAAAGTTTAGCGCTGTTCCTTTAAACGCTGATGTAAAGCTTTTAATAAATTCACACGCCAATTTAATTTTTGTTGGAAACTTGTTTTGGTAATAATGGGGCTGACATTCGCTCCATGTCTTCGGTAAAGCACTAATGGTTCTTTAATGAGACCCGTTTGCTTCTTCCGTGCAGCTAATAAGCCAATCCACATATCATGCATAGGAACTTCTGGCGGAATGGGTAAAATGACGTTTTTCATTTCTTGACGAAAGGCCATACCTGCCCCAATATAGCCACTTTTTATCGCATTTCGCCAAAACCCTGGTTTGACTTTTCGAAACTTAAAATAAGAGGGATTGGTAACTTGTAAATCCGCATCAACAATTTTCAAGTCACTAATAACCACTTGGATGTCAGGGTGCGCTTCAAAATATTCTGTCACCGTCGTTACTTTATTTGGCAACCAAACATCATCTTGATCTGCTAAAAATATTACTTCGCCATTCGTATGCGTAAGCGCAAATGCAAAATTAGCAATCACTCCTTGCCCTGGACCTTGTAACAATTGAATTTGGGGATAATTCGCTGCATACGTCCTCAAAATTTCCAACGTATGATCAGTAGAACCATCATCTGAAATAATTAGTTCATCTTCTTCACTGACTTGTAAAAGAATACTATCTAATTGTTCCGCGAGATATTTTTCTCCATTATATGTCGCAATACAAACTGAGATCATAGATTATCCTTTCATTAACTTGAGAAATTCTGCCAATGTTTGCCGCCAAATTTGGCGATTTTTGACAGTTAAAAATTGCTTACTACTGCGTAAAAATAAATGGCGTCGATGATGGGAAAACTTTTCTTGATCATATCGACGATAAAATAACGTTTCTGCTTCAATAATAGAGCGATAACGTTGAGGACTCATTGTACGATAATCTAAAACAGACAATTCTTGTTTTAGGTGGATTGGTAAGACTTCAATCTTTTTATTGGCTTGATTTAATTGATAAAAGAACCAATGGTCTAAATAGTCCAAAGGAAATTCTTCCGAAAATCCTTCCAACCAGCGTAGCGTTTCTGCCGTAATAACTGTACCAGAATTGATAGCCATCAACGGTTGGTTGGCTATCCCTGCTGTTGGCTTTGCTCCTTTAAGCCCAACGTATTGATCACTATATACTGGCGAAATTTGTTGTCCATTTGCTTCTACAATTGGAACATAGACTGCCACAGTCGGATCTAATGGCATGATGATCAACGTATCAAAATAAGAGGCTGGCACTTCTGTGTCTTGGTCAAGGAGCAACAATAATTCACATTGATTCGCTTGACTAAAAGCAATCGCTTCATTATAAGCGGTCGCTAGTCCTGGATTATCAGGATTATGTCGATAAGTAACATTTGGTTGTAAAAATAATGCATCTTCTTGAGGAAGTGGACTGTTGTCATAAATAAATAAGTGCAATTGGGGGTGGTCTACCACTTCTTTTAATAACAAATAATTCGGCGTATCAGCCATTTTCATTTGATATAAGACGATGACTACCGCTAATCTTTGACTCATTAAAAGAACCTCCAGCCCCATTTGTTAAAAAATTTCCCCATTGATTGCATAAAGATTTTAAACAATTTTCGACTTTTATGGGCGCCCTTTTCATACATGTGAACAACCGTTTCAAAAGGCGTATAGAGAATCCGATAGCCTGCTTTGCCAAAGCGTAAACATAAATCGTTGTCTTCGAAGTACATGAAGAAACGTTCATCGAACCCACCAATTTCAACGAATTTTTCACGATCAATCAACATAAAACAGCCTGAGCCCATTTTAATATTCGTTGTTTCTGTATCCGACAAATCGCGACATTCATAAATACTCAAACGTTTATCAAAAATTTTCTTTACAAATTGAAAGGGAATAAAACGTAACATATAATCGAAGACATCTAATTTTTGACGAACTAAATATTGCGTCGTGCCATCTTCATTTAACACTTTAGGGCTAACGACTGCAATGTTCTTATCTATTTTGATACGGTCTAATAGACGATCAAGCACGTCTTTAGTAACCAAAACATCGGGATTAAAAATAATTGCATACTTTGTCGAAGCATTGAATAACACTTGATTATGACCATGACCAAACCCTTGATTTTCTTCAGCGCGATGGATAGTAATAAATGGTTCATATGTTGTTAATTTTTCAAGATACGCTGTTTCAGAATGATTGTCATAGATATGAATATCATAGATACTATTAGTACCTAGTTCGGCTTTTAATTGGTCTAATACATTAAAAATGTAACGACTATTATAAGTGACAATCGAGATTGTTACCATTTCTTGCATGCTCATTTCTCCTTACTACTGAAACATCGTCTTAAAAAAAAAGCATATGTTTCACACATATACTTTTTTAAGTTTAATGGAATTATATCATAGGTTCACGCTCTCGCAAAGCAACCTAAAGATTTCTTTACTTTCTCTTAGAATGCTTGCCAAGTCGCTTTTTCATTTGCTCCTGACGATATTCACGATTCCCTAAAATCCGTAACAAATACATCAACGGTTGATGCCCTTCCCCAACTAGACCGATTAATTCAATAAATAATTCTAAGCCAATTAAACAAAAGACAATTAATAAAATTGATGCTACTGTACTTGAATAGCTGAACAATAAAGAAACAAAGGAAAAAACTAACGCTAACGCATAAATAGTCATGACCGCCCCTTTATGGGTAAAACCTAAAGATAACAAGCGGTGATGCAAATGCATTTTATCTGCTGAGGAAATGGGCTTCTTGTTCAATAGCCGTCGAATAATTGCATAAACCGTATCCGTAATTGGCACACCTAAAATCACCATTGGCGTAATTACCGTAATAAACGTGGCATTTTTTAAGCCCTGTAACGACATTACCGCAATCATAAACCCGAGGAATAACGCCCCAGTATCTCCTAGAAATATTTTAGCTGGATAAAAATTGTATGGGAAAAATCCCGCAATGCTCGCAACTAAAATAAAAATAACAATTGGAATATAGACCGTTTTAGCATGTAGGAAAAAATACCCTGTAATACCAATCGTGGTTAATCCAATAATGGATACGCCTGATGCTAAACCATCCAAACCATCAATTAAATTTACTGCATTTGTAATCGCTAAAATCCACAATAAAGTTAGTGGTAAACTAAACCAGCGCAAATCAATCATTCCAACGACTGGCAACGTCACAAAATCTATCCGAATTCCAGCAACAAAATAAATAACTAATGCTGCTAACAAAATACCGATTGTTTTTTTCATTGGAGTAATCTCTTTAATATCATCAATGAGGCCTGTCAAAACAACCATTCCACCAGCCAAAATAATCGGCCAAATATAATCTTGTGGGATAATCGAACGAAAAATCAATAAACATGAACCAGCAAAAGCAATATAGATTGCAAGTCCTCCTGCTGTAGGCATATTTTTGGTATTGATTCGTCGCTCTCCTGGTGCATCATAGGCGCCAATCCGAAACGCTAGAAGCTTAACAAGTGGTGTTAATAGCAAAGATAAGATAAATGTCATGAATAAACGTATCAAAACTTCATAAATAAATAGTGACATAGTCGAACCCACTTTCTTCTCGTTCAGGGTATATTATACCGTAAACTGAAGCATTTACAAGCTGAAACATGTGTTCTGGCAACGGTTTAGACTTTTTTAAAGAAATCCATTTATTTTTTCTTTTTAAACCATCTAAACAAGCGTTGTTCAAAACTTGGTTGTTTTTTTTCTTTATCTCCAGATAAGTATTCATCGACAACAGCGTTGACAATTGCTCCTAAAATAATAATCGTGGCAGCAAAATTCAGCCATAACATCAAGATGATAAAACTCCCGATGATTTGATAACTTGCGATTCTAGAACTAAAATATTTTACGTACAAACCAAAAATTTGTGATAATAGCATCCAACCGACTGTCGAAAAAATAGCCCCTGGCAAAATAGAACGTAACGATAATTTCCGATTAGGAACGACCGCATAAATCAAACACATAATCACTAATAAAACAACGGTCGTTAACGGCCATTTTAACGCTTGGAAAGTATCGATCACAGATGTTGAGTAGTGGAAAATTGGTTGCAGTAATTCAATAATGTACTGACCCAAACCTAAAATTACTACTACACCAACAATCGCTACCATAAATAACAAAATAACTAAAAATGAGACCACTCTTACGAGAATAAAATTTTTCCTTTGTTCGACACCAAAAGCTTTATTCATCGCATTTTGTAGTGCATTAATGCTTTGACTGGCACTCCAAAATGCTGCTAAAGCGGAAACAGAAAGCAACCCGCCTGAACGTTGAGTCAATAGTGAACGAATCGCTGGTTCTAAGTTCATATAAACATCTTTCGGAATGGCCTCTGCAATATAAGGCAACACAGAATTAGGGTCGATTCTTAAATAAGGTAAGACATTACCTACCGCAATCAGTAATGGAAACAGCGAGAGTAATAAATAATAGGCAACAACCACTGAGCTGTTGCCTATTTCGGCTGTGACCATGTGACTTTGCGTTGTCTCAATAAAACGCATCAAAGATTGATTCTTTTTGATGTTGTCGAGAAACTTCATCACACACTCTCCTTATTAATAAGTCAATTCTTCGCCTTGTGACGTTAAGATTCTTGGACCTTCTTTCGTAATCGCTAATGAATGTTCATATTGACAACTTAGACCGCCATCTTCAGTATAAGCAGTCCAACCATTTGGGTCCATTTTCATGCGCCAAGTTCCTGTGTTAACCATTGGCTCAATGGTAATAACCATTCCCTCTTTTAAACGTAGTCCTTTACCTGCTTCACCATAGTGAGGAATCATTGGACTTTCATGGATAGTTGGGCCAATACCGTGACCTACAAAGTCGCGAACTACCCCGTAGCCTTCTCCTTCTACATACGTTTGAATTGCATGACCAATGTCGCCAATTCTATTTCCTACTTGTGCTTGTTCAATCCCAAGATATAGCGCTTTTTTGGTTACTTCCATCAAGCGATCAATTTCAGGTGTTGATTCACCCACGACATAAGACCAGCATGAATCAGAGATTGCGCCCTTTAAGTCGACACACATATCTACTTTGATTAGGTCGCCATCTTTTAATACTTTTTTACGAGGAAATCCGTGGCAGATTTCGTCGTTGATACTACAACAGGTAGCATATTTGTAGCCTTCATAGCCAATTTGAGCCGCCACGCCACCATGACTTTCAATAAAGTCTCTCACAAATACTTCAATATCCCAGCTTGTAATGCCAGGTTTAATAAACGTCCGTAAATGACGGTGAACATCCGCTAATAATTCCCCTGATTCATCCATCATTTCAATTTCTCGTGGTGATTTTAATGTAATCATACTATCTCTCCTAAACTTGTTTCATTCAAATTATTTTATCACATTTTTTGCAAAAAAGATTGTTCAAACACCAATTTTCAAAAAGTCCCTTAATAAAAGCACTCGCTAGTCTTTTATAAGAAATGCGCATCTGCTATAATAAGTGACAGAATTGTATGAGGGGGAAGAAAGTTTATGACGTTAGCTAAAATTGTGTATGCAAGCATGACTGGGAATACAGAAGAAATTGCCGACATTGTTGCAGAAGCATTTGAAGATTTAGAATTAGAGGTCGAAATTGATGAGTGTACGCAAGTCGATGCCGCTGATTTTGAAGAGGCCGATATCTGTGTAGTAGCTACATATACGTATGGCGATGGCGATTTACCTGATGAAATTGTCGACTTTTATGAAGACTTACAAGAGATTGATTTATCAGGAAAAATCTTCGGCGTTTGTGGTTCAGGAGACACGTTTTATGATGATTTTTGTAAATCGGTGGACGACTTCGAAGCAGTCTTTACTCAAATTGGGGCAAAAAAAGGCGCCGACAGCGTTAAAGTTGATTTAGCCGCTGAAGAAGACGACATCCAACGTTTAGAAGAATTTGCGAAAAAATTAGCAACTGCCGCAGAATAACTACGTTAAAATAAACAAAAAAAACACCAGAGAAAATGGCGATTTTCCATTTTTCTCTGGTGTTTTGATATTCCTAATTTAAAAATAAAATACTGTAATTTAAAGCTGCCGCAAAAGTAACCCAAAGAATATAAGGAATCATCAACCAGCCACGCGTTATTAATTTATAACGCAAGTAGTCCCACTGTTGAACTATTAATAATAGCCATAACAAAGAGATATCAATCACAGATAATAAATTATTTTGTAAAGAAAAAAAGAAAAATGTCCAGAAAAAGTTCGCAATAAATTGTAAAATAAATAGCGTAATCATCCGTTTTTTCTGTTGTTTATTTGGATGAACTAAGATGAAATAAAAAGTAATGCCCATAAAAATATACAACACCAACCATACCGGTCCAAATAACCAGCCTGGCGGAGCAAAACTTGGTAATCTCAACGCTTGATAATATTCTCTCGCATTTACTGAAAATAAGCCCGACAAGAGCCCTAGTCCGGTAATTCCTACAATACTTAGCCATAAACGCTTATCTTTCACTCGGTTCATGTTTTTTGCCCCTTTCTATTTCTCTTCTTTACTGTAGCATGGTTGCGAATAATCTACCATTAATACACTTAACAAAAAAAGACCGTTCTTTTAAGAAACAGTCTTTTGCTGTAACCTCACAGAAGTTATCAGCATGAGGTTACACTTTTTTTAATTTTTATAGGTCAATATCAATTGGTTCATCTCGTTCAAGAATTGCTTCAATACTATCTTTCATTAAATGAATGATTTGTTCTTCTGAAGGATGGATAATTCCAGAAGTCATCAATGCAGCCACACCAGTAGCGACCACCCATGTTCCCATGTGTAAAGAGTCAATTTGAACATCGTTTAAATTAGCATACTCAGGATCAGCTTTTACCGCTTCAGTAAAATAGTGATAAGAGAATTCTTGCATTTTTTTGCCGCCACCATATTCTTCTAAATAAAGCGCACGGTATAACTTACTTTCACTTGTCGCAAAATGAATATAGTTTAAAGCCAAATCAACAATTGTATTCCCGGTATGTTTTACTGGAAATACTTCTTTCGCTAAGTATTTATGAATTTTTTGGAATAAAGCATCGCGTAAATCATCCATGTTTTTAAATTCCAAATAAATCGGTTGGGTGGAACATTTCATTTTATTAGCAATATTACGTGCAGTGAACTTCGAAAATCCTTCAGTGGCGACTACTTCATAGGCAGCTGTTAAAATCTGCTCTTTCGTAATGGTTTTTTTTCTTGCCATAATTCCCTATCCCCTTTATTCATTCATATACAACGCTTCCAAATAAATGCTTATGGTTATTGTAACACGATTTTTCTATTATGCAAAATTAGAACAACTCTTTGTACAAAAGTTCACTGAGCGGGAGCACGACAACTTTTACCCCGACTTAAAATAACAGTTGATAAAGGCTTTATTTCGTTGAGTTCCCTGCTCTTCCGTGTTATGATATGAGCAGTCATTACCCATCAAAATGAAGGAGGAATCACGAATGACCTTAGAGAATTTTAATGAAAATCTAAAGAAATATGCACGTTTAATTGCTGAAACGGGTGTCAATGTTCAGGACAATCATACGGTTGTTTTACAAATCAGTGTCGATCAAGCGCCCCTTGCCCGCTTAATTACGGAAGAAGCTTATCGCTTAGGCGCGGCCGAAGTAATTGTTCAATGGAGCGACGAAACCATTCAACGTGAATTTTTAGCTCATGCTGCAACTGATCGTATTGAAAATGTTCCTCAATATAAAATTGATCAAACCGATGATTGGATTGCCAAAGGCGCAAGCCGAATTAGCGTGGTTTCTTCTAATCCTGATGCATTAGCTGGCGTGGATGCACAACGTGTAGCAGCTTTCCAAGCGGCTAATGGGAAAGCATTGGTCAACCTACGAAAAGCAACGCAAGCCAACAAAGTAAGTTGGACTGTTGTAGCTGCTGCTAGTGAAGGCTGGGCAGCTAAAGTCTTTCCAGAATTAGCAACAAGTGAAGAACAAGTTGATGCACTTTGGAATGAAATTTTTAAAACAACACGAATTTATGAAGAAAACCCAGTCATTGCTTGGGATATCCATGATAAAAAATTACAAGAAAAAGCGGCTGAATTAAACGAACAACAATTTACTGCTTTACACTACACAGCTCCTGGGACAGATTTAACGATTGGTTTGCCTAAAAACCATTTATGGGAAGGCGCTGGTAGTTATAACGCGCGTGGAGAAGAATTCATGGCTAATATGCCAACAGAAGAAGTTTTCACCGCTCCAGATAGTCGCCGCGTTGATGGTTATGTCTCTAGTACAAAACCACTAAGTTATGCTGGCACAATCATTTCGGGCATGAAATTTACATTTAAAGATGGAAAAGTTGTTGACTTCTCAGCTGAACAAGGCGAAGAAGCATTGAAAAATCTCTTAGCTATTGATGAAGGTGCCAAACACTTAGGAGAAGTTGCTTTAGTGCCAGACCCTTCACCAATTTCACAATCCGGTTTGATTTTTTATAATACATTGTTCGATGAAAACGCCTCTAATCATTTAGCCTTTGGTTCGGCCTATGCCTTCAACTTACAAGGCGGCACTGAGATGAGCGAAGAAGAATTAGCTGAAGCTGGTTTAAATCGTAGCCAAACACACGTGGACTTTATGGTAGGATCTGACAAAATGAATATTGACGGCATTAAGGAAGACGGGACGATTGTTCCTGTTTTTAGAAATGGTGATTGGGCATAAATTTAAAAAGAAGCAAGCCGTAAAAATTGAACTGACCCAATAAACTGAGACAAAATAAAAGAGCACCTCTTGTTGAATTCACGTTAAAATGAATTTAACTAGGAGGTGCTTTTTCAATGGGAAATCGAGTGTCTTATCCGATCCACATCAAAGAAATGGCTATACAGATGAAAAAAGAGAATATTCCTGTAAAAACGATTATGGAAGAATTAGGCATTAAAAACAAAACACAAATTGAAACATGGTGGCGTTGGTACCGTAATGGCGAGAATCATCGTCTGTTTCAACCCGTTGGAAAACAATATGCTTATGGTAAAGGTCCAGAAAATCTATCAAATGAACAACAGCTTAGAAATGAAAATAACTATTTAAAAATGCATATTGAGGTGCTAAAAAAGTACAAAGAATTGGAAAGGACGTGGAGCCAGAAATATTTGTAGAATTAGTTAAAAAAATGAAAGGAAAAATAACCATTACTGCATTGTGTCAACTTTTCGGCGTTTCGCGAGCTACTTATTATCGTTGGACTCATCGAAAAGACTTGGGAAAGTTAACACCTCTTGAAGAAGCCGTTCGTCGACTTTGCTTCCAGCATAAGTTTCGATATGGCTATCGAAAGATTACTGCGTTGATTAATCAGGAATACAAAGTAAACAAAAACACCGTACAAAAGATTATGCAGAAATATCATTGGAATTATCGCGTGAAAATGAAGAAACACAGTAAAGTGGGACAACCTTACACGGTTGTCGAGAACAAGCTAAATAGACAATTTTCTTCAGACGCTCCTTTAAAGAAATTGGTAACAGATATTACTTATCTGCCTTTTGGTCAAAAGCAATTGTATTTGTCTTCAATTATGGATTTATACAATGGTGAAATTATTACCTATACCATCGGTGATAAGCAAGATACGGCTTTTGTTCTGGATACACTTGATCAATTGCCCCAAACAACGGATTGTCTATTGCATAGTGATCAGGGCTCTGTTTATACTTCTTTTGACTACCAGAATCAAATAAAAACAAAAGGCATTACCATGAGTATGTCCCGCAAAGGGACACCTTCAGATAATGCCTGCATCGAATCGTTTCATGCCTCACTAAAGTCTGAAACGTTCTACTTAGATGGGCTCATAAATGAACCTACATCTATTGTAATAGAAATTGTAAAAAAATACATTACTTATTATAACGAAAGTCGAATTCAACAAAAACTAGACTACCAATCGCCGATAGACTATCGGAAATCAGCAGTCTAGGAAAATGCTTTTTTATTCCTGTCTCACAATCTTAGGTCAGTTCCAAATAACGGTTTGCTTCTTTTTATTTCAAATAAAAAAAGGCTTCTCAGCCTTGATACGTTCCTTATTCAATCAGACACATGGCGGCACTTGCTTAGTGCTGCTTCCTTCCGGATCTGACACAATTCACTAGCCCGCCATTGTCCTAGCCTTTCGGCAAAACCTAGTATAACGTATTTTTATTCTTTTGACTAGTCTTTCTTTTGATTTTTTAAAAGTTTCTCTTCTTTTTTCTTTGCCCGTAACTTTTTAAAGAACTGAACTAGCAATAAGCGACACTCTTCTTCTAAAACGCCTGCTTCGACATAGGCCACATGATTGAAGCGTTCATCTTCTAATAAATTCATCAAAGTCCCAGCAGTGCCTGCTTTAGGATCAGTTGCGCCATAATAAACTTCTGGAATTCGTGCTAAAAGCATCGCCCCACTACACATTGGACAAGGCTCTAAAGTTACAAATAATTGGGTTTCTTCTAGACGCCAATTTTCTATCCCGCGACACGCTTCTTGGATTGCATACATTTCTGCATGCGCCGTTGCTTCTTGCCGTGCTTCTCTCAGATTATGCCCGCGGCCAATAATTTCCCCTTGCCGAACAATTACAGCTCCAATAGGCACCTCAGCCAAACCTTCTGCTTTTTTCGCTTCTGCAATGGCTTCTCGCATAAAAAATTCTTTTTCTTCTTGTGTTAACGTTGTTTCTTTTTTTCCCAATTAATTTCCACCTTTCGGCTTTTTCCCACTAAACTTCTGTCTTGCTTCATGGTACAATAAATCAGTGAGGTGTGTCTATGATTATTGAAAATTTATCTCAGCTTTATCCCAAAGGCTATTTATCAAAAACAATTGGTTCCGAAGCCACCTATTCAATTCCTGTTGACGACCAATTTTTCATTGTGAATAAAGCTTTCTTAAGTATTAAAGAACAGCATTTGTTGGAAGCGCTTTTCCCGATTTCTGAAAACCCAACCATTACTGGTAACCATCCTTGGTTCAGTTACTTATTTCAACAGGCAAAATTACCTGCCGAAGGGACCTTTCGTATGTTGCAAATTCAGACGAATGTCACAAAAGAATTACAAGCTGAATGGCAATTTAATTTAACAAAGATGTTTCCAGATACAGTTGATTGTTTCAGTCCAAGTAATAATATGTATATTTTAGTTGAAGAACAGTCAAAAAATACCTTTCAACAAGAAGAAATTCAAGGGATCTTTTTAACATTAGATACAGACTTTGATTGCACTAGCGCTGTATTTGTTGGCAATTTTTATTCCTCTGAAGACATTCTCCGGCGTTGTTTCCATGAAGAACAACGTATTTTTTCAGAAGAACTTAATTCCTCTAGTCGGACGACTGTTTTTAGTTTAACCGATGTCGCCCTCCACTATTTTACCAAAGAAGCCATGAGCCAAAATGTACTTGTTGAGTATTATCGTCGTTTATTAAATAAAGACACCGATATTCAGCCAATCATCAGCGCTTTGTGGAAAAATCAAGGCAATATTAGCTCCACTGCAAAAGATTTATTTATGCATCGAAATACTTTACACTATCGTTTGGAAAAGTTTTTTGAACAAACTGGCTTATCTTTAAAAAAAATGGATGATTTAATCTTTTGTTATTTGTTATTAAGAAAGTAGTACATCCGTTTTTTACTCGTATGTTTTTTATTCCCAATTAGAAAGTAGGCGTTCCAATGAAAATTACCGCATATGTCGCTAGTGCGTTTAGTAAAAACCACGAAGGTGGCAACAAAGCAGGCGTTGTTTTTATGACACAGCCCTTAACGAGAACCCAAAAAATGGCCATCGCTAAAGAACTAGGATTTGCAGAAACTGCTTTTATTTCAGACTCAAAGGTTGCTGATTTCCGACTTGAATATTTTACACCAAAAGAAGAAGTCGACTTATGTGGCCACGCGACAATTGGCGCTTTCACCATCATGAAGCACTTAAATAAATTATTGCAAACAGCATATACAATCGAAACGAACAGCGGTTTGCTCGCAATCACGGCGAACGATGAACAACTATTTATGGAACAAACTGTCCCAACTTTTTATGATACGCTCACTTTAGAAGAATTGAGCGGCTGCTTTGATTTAAACGCAGTGGCAACTGCTTTTCCTATCCAGATTGTGTCAACGGGTCTAAAAGATATTTTGGTTCCCATTAAAAATGCGCAATTATTACAGGATTTACAACCAAACTTTGAAAAAATTAAGTTACTTAGTCAAAAGTACGGAGTTATCGGGATGCATCTTTTTGCTTTGTCTGAAGAAAATATCATTTGTAGGAATTTTGCGCCCCTTTATGACATCGATGAAGAAGCCGCCACTGGTACATCAAACGGTGCGTTAGCTTGTTATCTGTACCATCACCAAATTTTACAAAAAACCAATTACACCTTTGCCCAAGGTTATACCTTAAACGCTCCTTCAGAAGTCTTAGTGCGTTTGAACACTACATCCCAAAAGACAATTGATCAAGTTCTAGTTGGTGGCAGAGGCTATTATGTTGAAACAAAAGAATTATTTTTATAAAAAAA
This sequence comes from Enterococcus sp. LX10, assembly GCF_023539285.1. Lineage (NCBI taxonomy): Bacteria > Bacillati > Bacillota > Bacilli > Lactobacillales > Enterococcaceae > Enterococcus > Enterococcus sp. LX10. The sequence goes on from NZ_CP092784.1 coordinate 1,864,723, forward strand.
AGATGGCCTAGGCCATCTTTTTTACTTCATTGCATCTTCAATAAATGTGAAAAAGCGTTCTTTTAAAGAATCTGTATTGTCTTTAACTTTTTCGCCATATTCAGCTAATTTTGAACCGCCATCTTTCACACGATCAACAACATTTAAAACAGAATCTAATTCATCATCGGATAAATCATCGACAATCGATAATAATTTTTGGTTTCCATCAAATTTATCGTCTACAAACTTTTTAACTTTATAACGATTGGAAACATGAGATACCTTCTTAATAATTTTTTCAGAAGCGATGACTGCAACAGAGACACTTGCAACTGCAGCAATGCTTAAACCGATACCAATTTTTGTTGATGCTTTCATTTCCTTCAGCTCCTCTGTTATTTTCTACTTTAATCATAACATATTATTACTTTTATGCGTAATAGAAAGACCTTTACTAGCACTTAGTCTCGTCGGTTATTGCCACCAAATAAAATAACCAAACGTAAAAGTTGTAAAAAGGTCGAAAGCGCCGCTGCTACGTAGGTAAGTGCAGCTGCAAAAAGAACTTTTCTGGCCATAGGGACTTCTTCTTCTGTTAATAACCCACCTTCAGAAAGAATACTTAATGCACGTCTAGACGCATTAAACTCCACCGGTAAGGTCACCAATTGAAAAATCAAGGCTAATGAAAAAGCCAAAATTCCAATGTTGATTAACGTTTGATTCCAACTAAATAATACACCAATCAAAATTAGTGGAAAGGAGATGGTTGAGCCAATGTTGGCAACTGGAACAATGGCTGCACGAAGACGTAAAGGCACATAGTTCGTATGATCTTGTACCGCATGTCCGCATTCATGAGCCGCCACGCCAATAGCCGCGACCGATGTCGATTGAGCAGTGGCTTCGGATAAGCTCAACATTTTGTTTCCAGAATTATAATTGTCGGTTAAATCACCCGCAATTTGCTGAACTCCAACATCATTAATTTGTTCTTTTTGTAAAATATATTGTGCTGCCTGCGTGCCTGTAACATGTTTACTGCTTCGTACTTGATCATATTTACGAAAGGTACTGTTAACATATGCGGAGGCCGCACCAGAAATCGCAATTCCAATAATTACCAATATATAGGTTGGATCGATTCCAAAATAAAAGGGCATCATTGTCCTCTACCTCCATCTTTTTTTCTTTATTGTAGCATGATAGTGAAAAAAAGGGAGCGACAAACGTTGTCTTTTGTTTAAAAAAATGATGAATTTTTCAAGAAAGTACCAAAACTAACAAAATTGTCACTCAATTAACGGAAAAAAATATGGCGAATTTCCTAAAAAAAAGGCATACTATTCCTTGAGGTGAGGAAAATGAAAACATTACTAAAAATATTAATTCCCATAGTCATTTTAGCCGGTGGTAGCTGGGGCGTTTATAATTACTATTACGGTGGAGAAGCCTATTATACACAAATCACAACATCTGGTGAAAAGAAAGATGAAAAAACAAATTCTGGTGAAGCAATGACCATTTATTACTATCAACAATCTGCGTTTAATAAAAACGGTGAAGAAAAAACCGTGGAATTAAACGAATCCCGTGATCAACCTTTGCGTATGAAAGCCTATCTAAAATTGAAAGTTAATCCCCGTAAAGGCGTGATCAGCTGGAATGAAGTGACAGAAAAAGAAGTCCCTGAAAAAGCTTTAGAAAAATTAAAATAAAGAAAAAACCGTTGGCAAGCGACCAACGGTTTTTTCTTTATAATTGATTACTAATTTTTTCGATATTTTTTAGCATGATGGACACTGTACCATCTGGATTATTAACAAATTCAATTAAATCGCCATTGCGGTAAACATCTAACGGAACAATTAATTCAATACCGTTATCCATTTTTAACTTTTGTTTGCCAAATTTCTTTTCAGAAATTTCGCGAGATTCTCTGACTGGCGGTGTTTTATCGACAAACTTCGACTCATTCACTTCTTCTTGGTAAGCTAATTTAGCTGATACATTTTCTTTAAATACTTGCTCAGCAATCTGCTCATTGTCAATCGTTCCCGTTTCCTCAATGCTATCATATACCGCTTCTTTTACAGAAGCCATTAGTTCAAACTCATCTTCGTTAAATTTCTTTCCAATGCGTTTGACTGCTTTTTTAATTTCTTTGATATTTTCTTCCATGGAAGGTGCCGCTTGCGTCTCAATCACTTTTTCAGAGAAATACCAGATTTTTTCTCCTGAAAATTCATATCTTTTCTCTAGTAATTCAAACGCTAATGTATCTAAGTCAACCGTAATCCCTTCATCTGGTTTTTGTGATTTTGAAGACAAAATTGCTCGGTTGATAATCAGTTTGTTATAAACGGATTCTTCTTCATAGTCGACGTAATGCGTGTAACTTTCTTTATAGTTTAATTTAATCATTGCGACATGTAACACCGTATCTAATTCATATAAAATGAACAAAATATCAGCACTAGGCGCATCTTCGCTTCCTGAATAAACATCATACCAATGTTGGGTAATTTCTTGGCTTTTCTTCACAAAATCACTAGGAATCCCACGTAAGGAGTCAACAAAGGAACTATTTTCCGCCAATGTTCCAGTCTTTGTTTGTGCAGTCGAAAGTTTTGAAATTTTTGCAGTTAAATACGTTCGAATATACTCAGTGGTTAAATCTAGTTCCTTTTCAGAGAAAACCGGCGTCCCAGTTTCTCGATCAATAATGTGTAAAATTGCTTTTTTTAAATAAATATCCATTTTTACGCTCTCCTTTTCTCAACCTTTTTAGTCTAACTGAAAGAGAGAAAAAAGCCAATAGTTTCTATAAAAAGAAGAAGAATTCGTAGACAAATGTCTACGAATTCTTCTTAACTTCAAAAAGCGATTACCCTTCTTCGCTGTATAACATCCCTGTTGCTTCATCAACTGGATCGACTTTATTAAAGATGCCTTTCTTTCTGAAAATATAAGTTAAGCCCATTGGTACGATAATCGCAATCACCATTGCGACTAAAAACGGCAAGTAATATTGTGGCACAATAGATAAAATTCCTGGCAAGCCACCGACGCCGATACTTGTCGCACGAACGCCCATTAAAGTGGCAAACATTCCGGCCATTGCCGAACCAATCATGCCCGCAACAAATGGATAAACATATTTTAAGTTGATCCCAAACATCGCTGGTTCAGTCACACCTAGGTAACAAGAAATCATCGCTGGAATCGAAACTTGTTCTTCTTTTTTGTTTCCACGATGCATAAAGATAACTGCTAAAACCGCTGAACCTTGTGCAATATTTGATAGAGCAATCATTGGCCATAAGTTGGTTGACTGAAAGTCAGCAATCAACTGTAAATCAATCGCATTACTCATATGATGCAACCCAGTGATGACTAATGGTGCGTACATAAAGCCAAAGACGGCGCCAAATAACCAATTAAATGTTGACGTTAATCCTGCATTTACGATATCAGAAACCCAACTACCAATCGTCCAACCGATTGGTCCTAAAATGACATGTGCAGCCAATACTGTTGGTACTAAAGCAAACAATGGGACAAAAATCATTGAAATTGCTTGAGGAATCACTTTTCTAAAGAAAATTTCAAGATAGGCAAGCAAGAAGCCGGCTAACATAGCTGGGATAACTTGCGCTTGATAACCAATCATGTTAACTTGAGCAAACCCAAAATCCCAGAAAGGAATTTCTGCTGCTTTAGTCGTCGCAACTGAATAAGCATTCAGAAGTTGTGGTGAGACTAATGTAATCCCTAGGACAATCCCCAAAATTTGTGTGGTTCCCATTTTCTTCGTAATACTCCACGTAATCCCAACTGGCAAGAAGTGGAAAATTGCTTCGCCGATTAACCATAAGAATGAATTGACTCCATTCCAAAATTGAGAAACTTCCACGATTGTTTGACCATCAAGAAAGCCAAATGGAACCCCTTCCAAAATATTGCGGAACCCTAAAATCAATCCCCCGATAACAAGCGCAGGAATCAATGGTGTAAAAATCTCAGCTAAAACAGAAACAACTCGTTGAACAGGACTCAAATTACTTTTGGCAGCTGCTTTCCCTTCTTCTTTTGAAACCCCTTCTAAACCGGAAATTGCAGAAAAATCATTATAAAATTGTGGGACTTCATTCCCAATAATTACTTGAAACTGTCCAGCATTGGTAAAGGTTCCTTTTACAGAAGGAATATCTTCAATCACAGGTACATCCGCTTTTTTTGGATCTTTTAATACAAAACGCATTCGAGTTGCACAATGAGAAACAGCTGAAATATTTTCTTTGCCTCCTACTGCTTTCAACAACTGTTGTGCATCGCTTTGAAACTTACCCATTTTACATTCTCCTCTCAAACTTGTATATACAATTAAGTTGTATATACATCATACTCGATTATTCTTTTTTTGGCAAGCGCTTTCTTTCGAAAAAATAATTTTATTTTTTTACAAATCCCTTGTCTTTTCTTAAAGAGTCAAACAGAACGCTTTTTTAGCTGCTTCTTTATTGCTATACTACAGAGGGAAAAAACGAAAAGGAGTATGAAAAATGTTTTTTAAAGAAATTCATCATGTGGCAATCAATGCCTCAAATTATCAAGCAACTAAAAATTTTTATGTCGAAAAGTTGGGCTTTGAAGTTCTTCGCGAAAATCATCGTCCCGAAAAAAACGATATTAAATTAGATTTAAAATTAGGCAGCCAAGAATTGGAAATTTTCATTTCTGATCAATTTCCCGCTCGCCCCTCTTATCCTGAAGCTTTAGGATTACGTCATTTAGCTTTTAAAGTTGAACATATTGAAGAAGTGATTGCTTTTTTAAATGAGCAAGGAATTGAAACAGAACCGCTACGAGTAGATGATTTTACGGGTGAAAAAATGACCTTCTTTTTTGATCCAGATGGACTACCTTTAGAACTTCATGAATAATAAATAAAGGAGAGAAACAAAATGAAAGATACCTTTCGCTTAGAAAACCAGACGATTTATTTTGGTACAGAACGGGCAATTTCAGCCAGCCCTCAAACGATTTGGCGCTACCTCACTGAGACAGACAAGCTAAAACAATGGTTTCCAGAATTAGAGATTGGTGAATTAGGTGTTAACGGGTTTTGGCGGTTTATTCTGCCCGATTTTGAAGAAACAATGCCTTTCACTGATTATGCAGAGGAAAAATATCTGGGCGTGACTTGGGATACTGGTATCATCTATTTTGACTTAAAAGAACAAGCACCTCATCAGACCCTGTTAGTCTTTTCAGAATCTCTCCCAGAAAATTTTACAACACCTCGCCATAAAGATATCGCTGGTTGGTCAATTGTTCTCAACCGCTTGAAGCAAGTAGTTGAAACCCCTGATGCAGCACCAGAAAAAATAGATTTTCCGCAAATAGAAAATCATTACTTGGAAAAATTAACGAATTTAGAAAATTAAAAAGTGTGGCACAACGGGTAAATAACCCTCTGTGCCACACTTTTTAAAAACGCAAGATACGCTGATAAACAAATAAACCTAAATCAATTAAGCAAACAACAAAAATTGCCAATAATACAAAAGAGACCCGCAACTCTGCGGCATACATCCCTCGTAAACTAATTGTTGCCAAACATAACCCAAAAATCGTTGCCATTGTCACTTGTAACACGGTTCCTGGTTTTAGGGCATAAACAAAAATGCCAATCAAACTAGAAACAACGAGGTGTGTCAGTGGCAATTGAAGCCAATTGACAACAAACAGACTAAGGAAACATCCTAAAAGAGTCCCCCAAAAACGTGTCTTAATACGCGTGTTCATTTCTGCTTTCACTGGATGCAAGAGTAGAAAAACATTCATCGGAATCCAAATTATTTTAATGCCTCCTACACTCCACATTAAAATAAAACTCAGCGTAATGGTGAAACTCATACGAATAGCTAAACGAAATCGTTGCACCCTTTCGTCAGGACTTTCTAAAAATTGTTTGAAACTTGTGATCCCAAAAAAAGTCTGTTGTAAGTCGTGCCAGAAATTAATAACCGCCAATTTTTGTTGTTTCATATTTAATTGAATGCTTTTAAAAAAGCGAACATGGCCTCTACTCTTTAAGCTGGTTAGCTGACTTAATCCTGTTTGCCACCAAGCGTTTAATGTTAAAGCCAATAAAAAAAGACCAATTAAAAAGGCCACAACTTGAGATTGCATCAAAAATGTATTTCCTTTAACCTGGATTAACTGACAAAACGTAAACATCATCAAATAACTATGATACCGCATCGGTGTCGCAGATGAATAAAATAAATAAACAATTAAAAATGTCACACTACTATTTAAAATAATAGACCAGCTAAAGGAACTACTGGCTATAAATGCTAAAAAACTGATCACAAATTGCCTGATACTCATTTTGAGCAGCGCTACAAACGAATAATCTTTTTTATAGTTAATTTTAAACATAATAGTAAATACAGGCACCATAATTAAATAGCTTGGGGAAAATAAAAAATCCAATGTATAAAAACTAACCAAAAAAAAGGCGATGACTGGGAAAATGGCCCAAACATACGCAAAAAATTGCTGACTTTTTGTACTAAGAAAATAAATAACAATCACTCCAATATCGATTCCTTATCCATTGTAACATGCTTGTCAATTCCCTTTCCAAATTGAATATACCAATTCGTTAAAAATAAATAAAAAAGCAAATAAATACGCTTTCATTTCTCGTTTTTTGTGCTATAATCAGCCTATATGATATATCATTTAAAACAAAGGAGCTACTTTCATGAATATTCAAGCGATTGATACGCGACACGGAACTGCCAACCAACATAGTTTTTCAAATGGGAATTGTCTACCCTATACTGGCGTGCCATTTGGGATGAATTTTTACGCCCCGCAAACAACTGACCAAAAAGGCAGCTGGTGGTTTCATCCAGAAGATCGAACATTTCAAGGCTATCGAGTAACGCATCAACCAAGTCCTTGGATGGGTGATTTTAGCCATTTATTAATGACCCCTGTCAGTGGTTCATTGTCGGAACTTTCTTTATTCCATGCCCAAAGTTCTTATCGTCCAGAAGAAAGCCTTTTTTCTCCTGTCGAAATTAACTTAACTCAATTACGCTATCAAATAACTTCTCAATTAATCCCAAGCATGTATGGTGGTATCTTAACCATTGATTATCAACAAAAAGATAATCACTTACTGCTAACTCTGCCTGGACGTTATCAAGTAAAACAATTAGATGACCATCAAGTGGCTGTAAAAGTCATCAACTATTCTGGTTGTGAAGATCCAGATTTTAGTTTTTATTTTGTGCTTCATTTTGAACAGCCTTTAACCAAATGGTTTGCCCCTTCTTCAGGTGAAGATGGCAAAATCCTTCTTTCTTTTGGAAATATTGCTCAACAAGTTGTTCATTTTAGTAGTTCATTTATTTCTGAAAAACAAGCGCAGTTAAATTTAGCGCGAGAAATCTCTTTGCGTTCTACTGAGATGCTGCAACAAGGAATCGCAGATTGGCATAATTATTTCGATCGCCTTAAAGTAACGCATGAAAATCCTGAACATACTAAAACGTTTTATCATACACTGTATCGAACATTCCTATTTCCGCAAACCTTTTATGAATTGGACGAAAATCAGCAGCCGATTCATTATGATACGTTCTCGCAAACGGTTCGTCCTGGTGTACTATATACCAATAATGGCTTTTGGGATACTTATAAAACGGTCTACCCATTGTTCTCACTAATTGCTCAAGAAAAATACGAAGAGATGCTAGAAGGCTTTTTAAATAGTTACAACGAAACAGGTTTCTTGCCAAAATGGTTATCTCCAGATGAGCGTGGTTTAATGCCCGGCACCTTGATTGACGCTGTCATTGCTGATGCCGCCGTGAAAAAGATTCGTCCTGACTTGATGTCTCAGTTCCTAGAAGCGATGAAAAAAGGCGCCACACAACAAAGCGAACGAGAAAATTATGGACGTCAAGGAACTCTGGATTATCTAAAATATGGCTATGTTCCTTCAACCTATCATGAATCTGTCAATCATACCTTAGACTATGCGTACAGCGATTTCTGTATTTCGCAAGTTGCAAAAACATTGAATGATTCAGAGACCGCAACGTTTTATCGTCAACAAGCCTTGAATTATCAACAACTTTTTAATCCTGAAACTGGCTTTATGCAAGCCAAGGATACTGAAGGTAATTTCCGTCCTGACTTTTTAGATATTCGTTGGGGCAAAGATTACGCCGAAGGAAGTGCTTGGCAATCAAGTTTTGCGGTTTATCAAGATTTTGCAGGTTTGATTAAACTATATGGTAGCGAGTTAGCTTTCGAAAAAAAATTAATTCAGCTCTGCAATCAAGCGCCTAACTTTAACGTTGAAGGCTATGGTTTTGAAATTCATGAAATGAGTGAAATGGCGGCAATTGATTTTGGTCAATTAGCCATCTCAAATCAACCAAGTTTCCATTATCCGTTTCTATTCAGCTACATCGGCAAACCAGAGATGGCTCAACCACTTTTAAAACAACTAATGCAAACATTTGATGCTTCACCAACTGGCTATCCAGGTGATGAAGACAATGGTAGCATGTCTGCTTGGTATATTTTTAATAGCTTAGGCTTTTATCCCGTCACACCAGGAACTGGTGAATATGTAATCGGGATGCCTTTAGTCCAGACGGCGGAAGTAAAACTGTCAAATGGTAAACAATTAACCATTCAGACATCACCAAACAAAGTCCAACAACAATTTATTCATGAAATTCAGTTAAACCAAGAAAAACATACTGCGCCTTATTTTACTCATCAAGAACTATTAAACGGCGGGACTTTAGATTATCAATTAGGGATTGTCCCGAATCCACAAAACACAGCAGAACGACCGTTTTCATTAAGTACAGAAAAATAATAAAAAGAAAGATGTTCATAAAAATTGAACATCTTTCTTTTTATTCTTCGACACCTGCGTAATTTGATTGGTATTGCTCTCGAAATTCTTTTGGGGTAATTCCATTTAATTTTTTAAACATTTTTGAAAAATAGTTGGTATTGTTAAATCCTACTTTTTCTGAAATTTCGTTGATTGTATCATCCGTGTACAATAATAATTTCTGGGCATGCTTGGTACGCACTTGATTCAAATATTGAGAAAAACTCCGCTTGGTTTCTTTTTTGAAAATTTGGCCTAAATAACTAGGATTCAAATGAAGCTCATCCGCCACCGTTTTTAAGTTTAATTCTTCTAAATAGCCTTGTTCAATTCTTTCTACAGCTTGGCTAACACTTTCTGAATATTTTTTTATTTTAGGTTTATTTTTCACTTCTGCCAAGACTTGCTGCATTAACGCATACAGTGTATTAAGATTGTTGCTAGCTCGAATTTCTTCCACGATTTTTTCATAGTTTTCTTCTAACACAGTTGGATACTGACGGGAAATATCTGAAAAAAGTAAGAAGACTACATAGCGTACATATTCTGGCGTAGCGTGTTGTTGACTTAACTGATTGAAAATGGCATCTAATTCCCGTTGAATGGTCTGCATATCCCCAATCATCAAGGCTTGGTTAAACGCTAGAAAAGTAAAATCTTCTGCCGAACGATTCATTTGTTCTTTTTGATTATTTGGCAAAAATTCTTGATAGAACGTTTCAATTGCTTGCAACTGTTTTACTTTCTCATAACTTTCATAAACCGTTTCCCATTCATTGACAGATTCCCCTACAAAAATCTGACCTTGACCAGCTAGAATCGCTTCAATTTCACGAATAAATAAGAACGCTTCTTGTCTAGCCCCTTTATAGATAAGTAACAATTGGTGGTACGTACTCATCCAACTTTCAATGAATAACAGTTGACCTTTTTTCATAAATAGTTCCTTGATTGTTTCTAAAAATGGCATCTCAGCTTCAACCAATAAAACGGTAAAATCACCTGGTTTTATAGTCGTAAATTGCTGCATTAACTCTTCGTATTCCCCTTCGCTGATTTCATCATTAAGCCAACGCATCAAGCCATTTTCTAAATATAGACGCACGCGAGCATGGGATTTTTTTTGTTGGTCCAATTCTGTTTTGATTCTTTGGATATTGGCTAATAGTTCTTGCTTATTGACTGGTTTCAAAAGATAATCTTGGACCTGCAAAGCCATGCCTTTTTTGACGTAATCAAACTCTTGATAACCTGATAAAATTAAACTAATAAATTGATGTCCTTTTTTCTTTGCTTGCTCAATTAATTCGATCCCACTCATTTCCGGCATCGTAATATCTGTTAATAAAACATCAATGGATTCTGTTTCTAAAAAAGCCAATGCTTCTTGCGCACTACGCGCTGTTTTAACAATTTCAAAGCCTAACTCTTGCCAAGGAATAATCCATTTTAAGCCTTCTAAAATCATATATTCATCATCAACAAACATCACTCGATACATCTTTTCACCCCTTATGCTACAAACGAAAGACGAATTGTCGTCCCTTCTCCTTCTTTCCCTTCAATGGTTAAACCATAACTCTCCCCAAAAAAGCGTTGTAAACGTTCATGAACATTTCTTAATCCAATGGATTGTTCCGTTTCTATTTCTGTTTGATTTAAACGTTCGCGAATTTCCTCTAACCGATTGGCGGTAATTCCTTTTCCATTATCCACAACAGCCACAATAATTTTTTCGCCTTCTCGGTAGGCATGGACCTTGATAGCATTGTCTTGTCGTTGATAGTCAATTCCATGCACAAAATAATTTTCGACAAGCGGCTGAATGATGAACTTAGGAATTTCAACATCAGCAATTGTTTCTTCTATTTCGAACTTATAGGCAAATTGGTCGGGATAACGCATTTGATACAAATACACATATTTTTCGCAAAATGAGATTTCCTCTGCCAAGGTCGTGGTTTTTTCTTGGTTAATATTATTCCTAAGTAACGTTGAAAAAGCATAGACAACATCAGCTAGTTCTTCTTGTTGCCGACTCAAGGCATACATACGAATATATTCCAACGTATTATAAAGAAAATGAGGATTAATTTGCGACTGTAACGCTCTCATGTGAGCATCGCGTTGCTTAATTTCTAAAGTATAAATATCGTGAATGTATTGATCTAAACTGTCTACCATAAAATTAATCGCGGAAGCAATATCATTCAACTCTTCCTGAACTTGATTCGTGTCAATTCGTTCTTTTAAATTGCCATCGCCAATGGCTCGTGTCGCTTCTAAAATTAATTGGACTTGTTGAGAATAGCGTTTAAACAGGCGGTTTAAGCCCACTAATAAAATAACAATCAAAAGTAACCCAATCCCTAAAATGGCCGCATAATTCATAAACAATTGCTGAAATAAGACTCGGCGGCTTGTTAATAAGAGAATGGTACTCCGGCCACTGCTTTCTATTTCCGTAATATCGTAGCGATTATGAAAAACCTGTTGAATGTCACTATCGGTGTGCATTCTTTTATCTAGTTGCCGCTCTTCTTCTTTGGTAAATTGTGCTTTTTCAGAAAAAATTTGATTTCCAGCACTATCATAGATAAACGCATTAATACCTGATTTTTTCAATAAGTCTGCTTGGTTGCCTAGCAATTCTTGACTTGAAAATACAGTGTACAATTCTCCCAGTGGTTGTCCTGTATAAGGATCGGAGATAATTCGCATTAGTTGAAAGCCATGTTTTTTAATTGATGACATATCCATTTTTTTCCCATTTGTAGCTGTGCGATTGGCGAACAAAACCTGATCAAATTCATCTAAGCGAATAATCACTTCTTCTAAGTCAGGAAAGGTGCTAAATAATGTACTTAAATTATTTCCAAAGTGAGTACTGACCCGATCTTCCGACCATTGACTGTAAGTATAGTCAAAATACTCAGGAGGAGAAAGTTCCATATATTTTCGCATGTTTTCAATTTTACTTGCAGAGCCAGCTAATTCATTAATCATATTTGTCGCCGCATTATTTTTATTCGTTACATAGCTGTCAATTTGGGAAATGGCATTATTTTTTTGTGAATCAATTGATAAGTTAATTGTATAAGTAACATAAACGCACAAAGCAGCCACCGTTAACAAAATAATACTTGTTAACAGTAGACTGTATTTTTGTACTAATCGATTTAATAAATATTTTTTTTTAAACAGTTTTTTGAAGATTCGCTTCATTTTGTTCCAACTTTCCATCAATAAACTGGCGATTTTTACGCGTGACATAGGCACACCACATCATAATTAAGGCAAACGAAGCAAATAGTAGCAGTCCTTTCATTTTCCAAGTTAAAGCAACGATACTAATTACACCGAATAAGACTTTAAAAAATACACCGAGGTTTAAAAAGATACTGATAAATGAAAGCTTCATTAAATCAATAGTTGAGATAAAATAGCTTCCTTCATATAGTAGCATATAAATGTAAAAAATAACGAGTATTAGGGAAACAAAAAATAAAATAAATGTAATAATTAACCACATTATTCCGGTAAATTGAACGGCTAAATAAATATTATAAAAAACAAATCCTAAAGTGAAGAGAAAAAGTAAAAAATAACAGTTACTTCTTTTAAAATGTGCTTTCCATGATTCAAATGCTCGTTTAACGGTGATTGCTTGATAATTCATGCCCTCTTCCAAAATGAAATCAGTCATCATTTGGAGTGCTGGACCAACACCAAAAATAATCCCTCCAGCTAAACTAAATAAAACAAACAGTAAATTTAGTTTGATTACTGTCCAGGAAAGGTAAAACAACCGCTGAATCCCTGTACTTTCCATCTTCCTCTTCCTTTCTATTATGTAAAAGGCTGAGCCAAAAGCGCTCAACTAATGCCTCAGCCTCCTGTGATTATTTTTGAGATTGGATATATTCGTCTAATTGTGTTTGCATTTCTTTTTGAACTTTATCCCAGCCAGCTGTTTTTAGGTCATCCATTAATTTTGGAAGTATTTCTTCTGGATCAACAGTTCCTGTATTTAAGCTTGCTGCGTAACGGTTCATAACTGTAGCAACGTTAGTGATTTCAGTTTTCACTTTATCATTTACAAAAGTAAAACCAAGAATTGGTGAATCTTTTGCTTCTTCGATGCTCTTATCACGTTCTTTAACCATGTCTTCAGTGACAGATTCTTCTGGCCAAATGATTAAGTTGTTTCCTGTGTTCCAAGCACTCAAATGAGTTGTTGGTGTGTAATCTTTCAATAATTTCACACGATCATCGCCAACTTTTTCATATTGTTTGCCTTCTTCACCATAAACAAGTCCGTTTAGCAATTCTGGATTGCTGTTTAATAAACCTAGCAATTCAACAGCTTTTTCTTTGTTTTTAGACGTATTTGCAACAACATAGTTAGCCATTTGCGCTTGTGCTGTTGTTTTTAATGGTTCTGTTAGTGGACGAGAAACAAGTGGTTTGCCAGCAGCTTGTGTTAAGATTGTATCACCATAATCCATAGGACCTTGTGTTTCTTGACGCATGAACCAAGTATTGGTATTTAAGTCATATGGTGTTGTACTTGTAGCAGCATCTGTTGGAATCAAGCCATCTTTATACCATTGATGTAAGACTTTTAAGTTATTAATCATGTCTTTGTCGGCATATTGGTTAATAATTTTTGGTGAACCAGTATCAGTTGTTTTTACTGCAAATGGATATTGGTTACCAATAGGGAAGTCATAATTACCTGTTGCAAAAAATGTTTGGCCGATAGCAAAAGCAGCAATATTTGGTTCTTTTTTATGGAATTCTTTTAGAACTTCCGTTGCACTTTCATAACTACCATCGACTTTACTAATATCTAAATTGTATTTATCGACATATTCTTTATTAAAAGTTAAAACTTGTTGACCGTAAGAGTTACCTAAAATTGGGAACGCATACAGTTTTCCATTGATCGTATTTCCTTTAATATAGTTATCTGGCAATTGATCATAGGCTTCTTTTGCATATTTAGGTGCTAAATCAGTTAAATCAGCATAGGCGCCTTTTTGTGCATTCGTTGCATAATTTTGTGCTAATGAAATATCATAGCTTTCACCAGAAGCAACAATTGTTGACATTTTTTGGTCCCAATCGCCCCAACCAACAAATTCCATTTTTAATTTTGCCCCAATTTTTTTCTCGATAATTTTATTCGCATTATCGATTAATTGGTCATAATTATCTGGTTTGTCCCCAACACGATACATTAATAACGTTGGTGTACTATCATCACCTTTTGACGCTGCATCTTTTGAAGATTTACCGCACGCGCTTAGTCCTACAGCTAAAGCTGCTGCGCCAGCTACGGCTAATCCTTTTTGCCATTTTTTCATTCCTTATTTCCTCCTGTACAATTTTATTCTTTCACGCCACCGATTGTTAAACCACCCACGAAATATTTTTGGAAGAATGGGTAAGTTAACGCAATTGGTAACGTAGATAAGACAACAATCGCCATTCGAGCCGATTCACTTGGTAGAACGCCTAACCCTTCTTGTGCTGCTGCACCCATATCCGTACTTCTTGATAAGAACTCTAAGTTGTTTTGAATTTTCATCAATAAATACTGTAATGGTACCAAGGTATCTTTTTGAATGTAAAGTAATGCATTGAACCAATCGTTCCAATAACCCAAAGCCGCAAACAAACTAATTGTGGCAATCCCTGGAACGGCTAGTGGTAACACAATGCTGACAAAAATGCGCATTTCACTTGCGCCATCAATACGTGCCGATTCAATAATACTGTCAGGCACGGTTTTCTTGAAAAACGTTCGCATCACTAAAATATTAAATGGTCCTAAAGCTAAAGGCAAAATTAACGCCCAAATTGTATCTTTCAATTGCAATAAGTTTGTCATTACTAAATAGTTCGCAACCATCCCTGGTGAAAATAACATTGTAATTAAAGCAAACAATGTAAAGAATTTTTTAAATGGAAAGTTGGAACGAGAAATGACATAGGCATATAATGACGTCATTGTTGCATTGACAATCGTCCCTGTCACCGTAATGAAGACCGTTACCCCTAAGGCATGAATAATACGTTGACTCATTGCCCCTTGGAAAATGTAACGATAGGCCTCCAATGAAAATTCTTTTGGCCAAAACCGGTAGCCGTTTGCTGCTAATGATCCTTCACTTGTCAATGAAATCATAATAACAAAGAAAAACGGAACCACACAGGAAATAGCAAAAATAGCAATGACAATATTGAAAATCAAATTCGCTGTCGGGTTGAAGGATCGAACGTTAACGCTAGTGACTTTTTTCTTTTTCATAATCCTTCCTCCTAAAATAGTGCTGAATCTGGTTCAATTCGACGAACAACTAAATTCGCAATTAATAATAAACATGCCCCAACGACAGATTGATATAACGCTGCAGCTGCCGTCATGCCTACATCACCAGTAGCCGTTAAGCCATTGTAAATATAGGTATCTAACACACTTGTCACGTTGTAAAGCGCACCTGAATTTCTTGGTACGATGTAGAACAAACCAAAGTCTGCTCTGAAGATACCGCCGATGTTTAAAATTAATAAAACAGACATCATTGGTAAAATTTGTGGAATCGTAACATTTTTTATTTGTTGCCATTTGTTGGCACCATCTACCATCGCTGCTTCATAGTATGTCGGATCAATCCCCATCACAGAAGCATAGTAGATAATACTGTTGTAGCCTAGACTCTTCCAAACATTTAGGAAGACAAAAATTACTGGCCACCAACGTGGATCTGCATACCAGTTAATCATTGTACCGCCATTACCAGTAATCCATTGATTCAAAATCCCTTTATCTGGACTTAAAAAGGCATAAACAAAATAGTTAATAACCATCCAAGATAAGAAATATGGTAGCAATGACATCGTGTGATAAACTTTAACCAAGCGACGATTTCTTAATTCACTCATAATAATAGCAAAAGCAATCGCGAAGAATAAGTTAAAGGCTAAAAAGATGACATTGTACAAAATGGTATTTCTAGTAATTAACCAAGCATCTTTTGACGCAAATAAAAATTTAAAGTTTTCAAAACCAACCCAAGGACTTTCTCTTAGACTAGCTAAGAAACCATCTGGTGAAATATGAAAATCTTTAAATGCGACCACATTGGCTAAGACTGGTATATAGAAGAAAAATATAAACCAGATAAATCCTGGTAACGCCATAAGAATTAAGGCCTTATAACGCCATACATTTTGAAAAAACCCGTTTTTCTTCTTCATTCATTTCGCTCCTTTCATAAATATAATAGCGTTTTCATAATATCTTTTTAAGGAACAAATTATAGGATTTGAGAAACAAATTATAGATTTTGTATCATTTTAAGGTAAAAATTTACCGAATTGACCGTTCTTTGTGAAAACGTTTATCTGATATTTTTTTAATAACTATTTAAGAACTTAAAAAATAATTGGATAAATCTCACTCATAAAGCGGTTTCGCTAGTGCGTATTTGTTGTATAAAAGCTGAGAACTTGTTATTTTCACAAAGGATATTATCTAATTATTTTTGAGGAGGACTATTTTTGAATTTTATCCGTAAAAACACTAGAGCAATTAGTTTAATTGTGGTATATTTTTTCACAGTTTTAATGCAAGCTGGTTCTTTATTATTATTAGCTATTTCACTGTTATTTGATAATAATTTAGTAGAATCATCTTTTGCAAATCTCGTAACAGGTTTAACTATTACTGCTATTGTGGGAATAGTTTTATTTTGGAAAGAAATCGTTGCTGGGTTCGACTATTTTAAAGAAGAGACTCTTTGGCGTATTTTTAGCATTTTCTTATGGGTGGGGCTGATTTTTTTAGTCGATATTATTATTCAAAAAATCATGAGTAATAATCCAATTGCTAATCAACAAGATGTTCTCTCATTTGGTGCACAAGTTCCATTGCTTGTTACTCTATTTTTCTTAGCAATCGTGGGGCCAATTGCTGAAGAACTAGTTTTTCGGCAAGTATTAATGAATTGTTTATCGGAAACAATTGGTATAGCCAGTGCGACTATAATTTCAATTTTTTTATTCACCTTTATGCACACACAACAGCCCCTTGATTTTCTCATTTATCTGCCAGGAGCTATTTTATTATCTGCAGCTTACTTAAAATCAAATCGTTCGCTTGTATTTGTTATGGCTATTCATATTGTTAATAATATGTTGGGTTTCTTGTTATAAATCAAAAAGAGTTGGCGACATAGGTCATTTTGACTTATGTTGCCAACTCTTAAATTTTCAGCTAATTAGTCGTTCTAAAACAATCGATTTTGTTTACTCTTCTTTTTCTTTGTTTCTCTTTATAACATAGAGAATTAATACAATTAAGATCAGTCCTACACCCAGATATGCAAATATTTTTTGGACTTTTTCTCCTGTTTTTGGTAAATAGGATGATTTAGACGTTTCTTTCTTGTTTATGGCAATTTCATTTTTACTATTTTTTGTAGGTTTGTTCTGGTCTGTAACAACTTTTTTTGTTTCCTTTTTATTTTTCGCTGGTTCTTCGGGTGTAATAGGCACCTCTGGTTCTTCGGGCGGATTAACTGTGTCATCTACTTTGGCTTTGTTGAGAATTGTTTCGCCCGCTTTGGCTTCTTCATTAACAATCACTTTGAAGCGAATACTCCGCTCTTTTGTATCAGTGATACTTGGGTATTCCGCCGTGATTATGCCGTTGGCTTCTTTCAAGCTGGTAGGTTTTGGTGCATCACCGACACTTGTTAGGCTATCTTTGACATACGTCAATCCTTTTGGTAGTTGGTCTGTGATAACTACTTTGTTTAGGATGCCATTTTCGATAGTGTTGCGGAAGCTAATGGTGTATTCGATTGCTTCCCCTAGTTTTGGTTTGGCGTTATTAACGGTTTTTGTTGCGGTTAGTTTGCCTTCTTTTATTCGAGGTGTGATTGGTTCTTCGGGTGTAATGGGTACCTCTGGTTCTTCGGGCGGATTAACTGTGTCATCTACTTTGGCTTTGTTAAGAATTGTTTCGCCCGCTTTGGCTTCTTCATTAACAATCACTTTGAAGCGAATACTCCGCTCTTTTGTATCAGTGATACTTGGGTATTCCGCCGTGATTATGCCGTTGGCTTCTTTCAAGCTGGTTGGCTTGGGTTCATCACCGACACTTGTTAGGCTATCTTTGACATACGTTAGTCCTTTTGGTAGTTGGTCTGTGATAACCACTTTGTTTAAGACGCCATTTTCGACAGTGTTGCGGAAGCTAATGGTGTATTCGATTGCTTCCCCTAATTTTGGTTTAGCGTTATTAACGGTTTTTGTAGCGGTTAGTTTGCCTGCTTTCGCTTCTGGTACCACAGGCACCTCTGGTTCTTCGGGCGGATTAACTGTGTCATCTACTTTGGCTTTGTTGAGAATTGTTTCGCCTGCTTTGGCTTCTTCGTTAACGATCACTTTGAAACGAATACTCCGTTCTTTCATATCAGTGATACTTGGGTATTCCGCTGTGATTGTGCCGTTGGCTTCTTTCAAGCTGATCGGTTTTGGTTCATCACCGACACTTGTTAGGCTATCTTTGACATATGTCAGTCCTTTTGGCAGTTGGTCTGTGATAACTACTTTGTTTAGGACGCCGTTTTCGATGGTATTGCGGAAACTGATGGTGTATTCGATTGCTTCTCCTAGTTTTGGTTTAGCGTTATTAACGGTTTTTGTAGCGGCTAGTTTGCCTGCTTTCGCTTCTGGTACCACAGGCACCTCTGGTTCTTCGGGCGGATTAACTGTGTCATCTACTTTGGCTTTGTTAAGAATTGTTTCGCCCGCTTTGGCTTCTTCGTTAACGATCACTTTGAAGCGAATACTCCGCTCTTTTGTATCAGTGATACTTGGGTATTCCGCTGTGATTGTGCCATTAGTTTCTTTCAAACTGATTGGCTTGGGTTCATCACCGACACTTGTTAGGCTATCTTTGACATATGTCAGTCCTTTGGGTAGTTGGTCTGTGATAACTACTTTGTTTAGGATGCCATTTTCGATGGTGTTGCGGAAGCTAATTGTGTACTCGATAGTTTCGCCTAGTTTTGGTTTGGCGTTATTAACGGTTTTTGTAGCGGCTAGTTTGCCTGCTTTCGCTTCTGGTACCACAGGCACCTCTGGTTCTTCGGGCGGATTAACTGTGTCATCTACTTTGGCTTTGTTAAGAATTGTTTCGCCCGCTTTGGCTTCTTCGTTAACGATCACTTTGAAGCGAATACTCCGCTCTTTTGTATCAGTGATACTTGGGTATTCCGCTGTGATTGTGCCATTAGTTTCTTTCAAACTGATTGGCTTGGGTTCATCACCGACACTTGTTAGGCTATCTTTGACATATGTCAGTCCTTTGGGTAGTTGGTCTGTGATAACTACTTTGTTTAGGATGCCATTTTCGATGGTGTTGCGGAAGCTAATTGTGTACTCGATAGTTTCGCCTAGTTTTGGTTTGGCGTTATTAACGGTTTTTGTAGCGGCTAGTTTGCCTGCTTTCGCTTCTGGTACCACAGGCACCTCTGGTTCTTCGGGCGGATTAACTGTGTCATCTACTTTGGCTTTGTTGAGAATTGTTTCGCCCGCTTTGGCTTCTTCATTAACAATCACTTTGAAGCGAATACTCCGCTCTTTTGTAT
Organism: Enterococcus sp. LX10; assembly: GCF_023539285.1. Classification (NCBI taxonomy): domain Bacteria; kingdom Bacillati; phylum Bacillota; class Bacilli; order Lactobacillales; family Enterococcaceae; genus Enterococcus; species Enterococcus sp. LX10. The sequence goes on from NZ_CP092784.1 coordinate 1,884,313, forward strand.
CAGTGATACTTGGGTATTCCGCTGTGATTGTGCCATTAGTTTCTTTCAAACTGATTGGCTTGGGTTCATCACCGACACTTGTTAGGCTATCTTTGACATATGTCAGTCCTTTGGGTAGTTGGTCTGTGATAACTACTTTGTTTAGGATGCCATTTTCGATGGTGTTGCGGAAGCTAATTGTGTACTCGATAGTTTCGCCTAGTTTTGGTTTGGCGTTATTAACGGTTTTTGTAGCGGCTAGTTTGCCTGCTTTCGCTTCTGGTACCACAGGCACCTCTGGTTCTTCGGGCGGATTAACTGTGTCATCTACTTTGGCTTTGTTGAGAATTGTTTCGCCCGCTTTGGCTTCTTCATTAACAATCACTTTGAAGCGAATACTCCGCTCTTTTGTATCAGTGATACTTGGGTATTCCGCCGTGATTATGCCGTTGGTTTCTTTCAAGCTGGTTGGCTTGGGTTCATCACCGACACTTGTTAGGCTATCTTTGACATACGTCAGTCCTTTTGGTAGTTGGTCTGTGATAACCACTTTGTTTAAGACGCCATTTTCGACAGTGTTGCGGAAGCTAATGGTGTACTCGATAGTTTCGCCTAGTTTTGGTTTAGCGTTATTAACGGTTTTTGTTGCGGTTAATTTGCCAGTTACTTGTTCGTCCGCAATTTTTGCTTCTACTATATTAGAAGTTTCGTTGACTTTTGCAGATGTTAAAATATCTACTGCCTCAACGGTTGCGCTATTAGGCACTAATTCATTTGCTTTTGCTCGTTCATTTATCTGCGCTTTAAATTCGTAAATTGTTTCAGCTGTATCAGCTTTGTAGCTACCTCCTTGTGTAGCAGTTGCACCATTGCCAACACGGACTATAATTTGTTTATTGGTTGCATCATATTCTGCTTGATCATCGCCTGAAGCATCCGTTTTTTCACCAGAATTTGGTCCACTAATAATTTTTAAAGAGCCTGGCAAATAATTTAAGCGACCATCTAGTGCATCCTTCGAAACTGAATTTATCGCTTCTGAATCAGCTTTTGTATTTTTTAGTGAGACACGATACGTGATTGTTTCACCAACTTTGTAAGTTTCTTTTGGTTCCACAATTTCTTTCTTAATTTCAAATTCAGGTGTTTCTGCGTTTACAGCAAAACCAATCGCATTCGTAGAATAATCGTCACCACTACTTGTTGTTCTAAAATTAATTTGGTTTTGTCCAGCATTTAAAACACCTTCGGGAATTGCCATACGATCGATATCAATATCTAAAAAATTAGGATGATCCGGCGCAAATTTCCCTGGATACTTGTCTACCATATGTTCATCGTTATCTGTCACAGTTGCGTTCATAGCATTGTTAACTGGATTGAGCGTGTTCGAAATATTTACCCAAGTTCCTGCGCTATTTTTAATTTGTGCGTTGTCTCCAGTCCAGTATTTATCTCCTTGAACAGTAAACCAGGTCACAATTGGATCAAGCTTTCCTTGTTTTGCTGTTAAAAAGTTGCTCATAGTAAATTCATTATTAGTTCCAGCAGCATTGCCACGTGCTCCATAGTAAATACTAAAAGCTCTTGACTTACTTGCCTGATCCTTTGTAACAACAAACAAACTCCAACCACTAAAGTTATAATATTGATATTGACCATTTAAACTACTTGTCATAGGAATATCTGCTAACGTATAACTTCCTGTCGCACTTTTATCCCCTTGTAAAATTGAAGTTACATCTGCATAATTAGAAAATCCAGTATTATTGTATCCGAAACGTTGTCCTGGGTTTGTTGCATCTTGATCGATACGATGGTACCTTTGGGGCGAAACACGCTGTACGGTTCCATTTGGTGTTGTAAATTGAACTGGTGCACTAATTTCTTCATCAGAAAGATTTGTTCCGTAAGCAGGGCCTTTATATCTAGAGGCACTCCAAAATAAGCCCGCCCAAGCAATCTCTTTTGCACCATTTAAATCAATATAAGCCCGACTAGAGTTATACGTATTTGGATCATTGTCAACATCTGCAAATTCTAAAGGAAAATTGTTAATTGCATAACCACTACTTGCTCCTCGTGTGTTTAAAAATGTTTGCGCAGCCCCCGTATTTTCATTCGCAATTTTTAAGTTGGTATTTCCCGTTGAAAAAAGTTCTCCTCTATGAACGCTTTGATAAATCGGTGTATTAAACCCCCGACCAGGTGTTGGTGGCACTAACGGACCAGTAGGTTGCGCCTTTAATGGAGGTTGCTCAGGACTTTCGGTAGCCTGCGTTAGTGCTGTCTCTTGAATACTTTCTGTCGCCTTTCCTGCTTCAGGCTTTGTTTCGTTACTAGTAGTTGCGGTCATTTCATTTGTAGAAGAGGCTGTTTCGCTTGCCTGATTTTCTACTTTTGTTTCTGAAGTTTCCTGTTTTTCCTTCGAAACAAACTCTTTATCTGCTAGCATATCTTTACTAGGTAAATCAATTACTAGTGTCCCTTTTTCATTATCTTCTATTAGTACGCTGACCAATAACTTGCTCGACGCTTTTGTAGTTATTTGCCCATTTATGGTAATCTTTCTTGTTGAATTTGGTTGAAGGTTAAGCAGTTTAATATCGGTTGTTTGATCTTTCTCATTTGTTTCAACCTTTGCTTGTTCTTCTAAAGACGTAGGTCCTCGCTCTTCGCTTAAAGTATCTAATACAAATTTGATTGGACTATCATTGTTATTTTTTTGTTTTAAAATGAGATTTTTGATTGGTACATCTCGTGTATTTGTTATTTCGTAAGTGACCGTTTTAATATCTTCTTGAGACGATGTATCTTCTATTTTCCCTATTACTTTGAGCCCGTCTTTTTCAACAGTATTCTCAGCATCACTCGTTACTTCTTGAGCAAATGCGTTCATCATTGGTAACAAATTTAAAATAAACAGCATGGTAATCATAAGGTAACTCACAAAATTTTTAACCGCTTTATTCATTTACATTCTCCTTCGTTCTTTTCATTTACTTAAACAAATCATCTTCAAACAACTTTTTTTAACGTACGATTTTCCGTTTCTCCTTATAATCAAAAAGTAACACATTATATTGGCTAAAAAAAGAAAAAAACCCGATATTTCAACAAAAAATTACGAATTAAATAACACGTTTTATATGAAGCAAATATATTGACTTTCCCTAAAAAAATACAAATATAGGTAAGTTCTAGCTTTAAGAGTAATTTTTTTATTGTTTTCCCTTTAATAACATTCGTTCTAAATTGTTTTAAAAACTAAAAATTTTTTCATGTAATTTTCATTACATTTACCAAAAAAAGAAACTAGCTTAGCTACATTTGCTATTACTAGTTTCTTTTTTTTAAATTGTTTTACTTTTCCCCTAAAATTTCAATCCAACCATAATAATATTCAATATATTGATTTTCCTCTTCTAGTTGTGTCAAGATATGCTCCCCGACAACGATGCCTGTTTCAAATCCTTGTTTTGCTAAACGCTTTTTTACTTCTTCGATATTATTCAAACGGGTATCTTGTGTATTGACTTTTAAAATAAAGCCTTTGTATTGGCTACTTGGTTCTTTGAGCCAAATCACTTTGTCTAAACTTTTTTTATTCACATGATTTGCCAAACAAATCCCATACGTCAGTTCATTGGATTCACTTAAATCCCCGTAAATACCTAAAGTTGAAATGTGTTCCATGTAAACTTTCATCTCTTCTGGATCCTCAATATCAACAACAACAATTTTATCAAAAGGAATTGGTTCATCTGAAAAAACCAATGTTTCTAAATCAATTAACGCATGTAAATGTAATTTTCTTTTCTTGATTTCTTTGTATTTATGCTGAAGCCTTTTTATTTCTTGCCCCAGTTGTTCTTCTGTTGCTTCCATGGTGGCATAGAGATCGGTAGGAGTCTTTTTATACAAATTCAACATATCTTTGATAGGAATCCCCATTTTTCGATAAAAATCAATATCATATATTTTGAACAAATCTTCTAAATCAAAGGTTCGATATCCGTTTTCTTCATTGCGTGTTGTACTAATCAACCCTTGCTCGTCCCAATAACGAATCGTGGACTTAGGGATATTTAACAACTCAGAAACATCTTTTATTGTGTAATTTTTTTCCATACTGTTCCCTCCATCAAAAAGTTTAGCATTTCTACTGTTGACATTCAAGTTACTTGAACGTGTACAATGACTCTTTGTAACAGCTAAAACGGTATTGTTTAAGGAGGAAATTTCATGAAATTAATGAAAGAGTTTATTAAAGAAAATAAATGGATTGTTCTTGCGACAACTTTAACCATCTGTTTGCAAATCGCAGGAACCCTTGGCGTCCCTAAATTAGTTGGCAAGTTGATTGATGTGGGCATCGTTAGCGGTGACCAACAAGTAATTAAAACGATTGGCATACAAATGTTTCTTGTGGCATTCATTGGAACAATTGCCGCAATTATTTCTAGCTATTTGTCTGCTTTAGTAGCTGCTAAATTTGGTTTTCAAGTTAGAGGATTGTTCTTTAAAAAATTTCAACAATTCTCGATGAAAAATGTTGATAAATTTGGTTCAAATTCTTTGCTAACTAGAATGACCAACGATGTAGATAATGTTCAAACAATGATTGTGCTGTTTTGCCAATTAATCTTTCCAGCGCCTATTATTAGTTTATTTGCCTTAGTGATGACATTTTCTTATTCAGTTTCACTCGCTTGGGTAACATTGGCTTCCATCGTATTTTACTTAGTCGTTGTTTATTTTTTAATGAAAAAAGGCACCCCTTTATCTTTAAAAATTCAACCAAAAATGGATCGAATTACTACGACTTTACGAGAGTTCTTTACTGGAATTAATATGATTCGTGCGTTCAATAATCAAGACTTTGAAGAGCAGCGAACCAATCAAACATTTAAAAATTATGCTGAACGCATGAGTAAAGTGAATCGAATCTTTGCTTGGATTACTCCTGTTGCCTTTTTATTAATGGGCGTTGTGTATGCCTCTATTTTGTGGTTTGGCGGTAATTTAGTGGCGGTAGGCACCCTACAAATTGGCACCGTTACAGCTGTGATTGAATATACGCTTCTAACTTTGGCCTACTTAATGATCGCGGCTATGGTATTAGTTGTCATTCCACGGTCCGTTGCTTCCTTGAATCGCTTGCAAGAAGTTTTGTCAGAAGAAATTGAAATTAGCGATCCTCATACTGAAGCAACCATTGCTTATCATCCTGAGAAAGCCTTGATTTGCTTCGATCACGTCACGTTTCAATACACAGAAACAGCTGATCCTGTTTTAGAAAATGTTAGTTTTGTCATCCCTAAAGGAAAAACAACGGCGATTGTTGGGGCAACTGGCGCTGGTAAAAGTACTTTAGTTAAGTTACTTTTACGAATAAATGAGGTCACAGCCGGCACGATTAGCTATTCTGGCACAGATATCCGCTCATTATCTCAGCAAACGATTCGCCAAGTCATCAGTTATGTGCCACAAAAAGCCTTTCTTTTCAGTGGGACAATCTTATCAAACTTATTAATGGGAAATGCCAAAGCAACTACAGAAGAAATAAGAACGGCACTAGAAATTTCACAATCTTCTGAATTTATCGATTCCTTACCACAAGGGATTGAAAGTTTCGTAGCACAAGGCGGGTCCAACTATTCTGGTGGTCAAAAACAAAGAATGTGTATTGCACGAGCCTTAATCAAACCGGCAGATGTTTATATTTTCGATGATAGCTTTTCTGCATTAGATTACAAAACTGACGCCGCTCTACGTGCCGCTTTACATGCACAAATGGCAGACAAAACTTTACTCATTGTTGCTCAACGGTTAAGTACAATCATGAACGCTGACAATATTATCGTCTTAGATGAAGGAAGGATTGTTGGTCAAGGCACCCACGCTGATTTACTTACCACTAATAGCTATTACCAAGACTTTGCTAAATCGCAAGGTATCTTACCCAAGTAACTAAAGAAAGGATGTGACCGCTTGAAAGAAAATTTTCTTTTCAAGCTATACAATGAAAAAAACAATGAATCTTCAAAGCTTTAAACGTTTCTGGAAAATGATTAAACCTGAGCATCCAATCTTTTATGGTCTAATGATCTGCAGTTTAATTGGAAACTTATTAATTGTTGCCATGACCTATATTATGGCAATCGGGATTGATAACCTCTTAGAAGCTATCAAGCGTGTCGGGCTCAAAGGCATGACACTTCCTTTAGTTGAAGAAGCACTCTTAGGTCCCGTCTTACTTTTAATTCTCTTTTCAATCATTAGTAGTATCACTTCTTTTATTCAGGAACGAGCAATGGCTTCTTTAAGCGAACGGGTTACTTTAAGAATTAGAAAAGAAGTGACAAAAAAGTTTAAAACTTTACCAATGGCCTTCTTTGACAATCACCAAGTGGGCGATATCATTAGTCGTTCAACAACTGGCTTAAACCAATTGTCACAAGTTCTTTTAACAGGCATCAACCAATTTTTCACTTCCGTCGTGACTATCCTTTTTGCAGGAATTATGTTGTTCTATATTGATGCAAAATTAACTATTTTAGTGTTGCTGCTAATTGGCGGTAGTACTTTCATGACGACAAAAATTGCGAATAAAAACAAGGTGTTTGCTGATCAAAGTCAAGCTGAATTAGGTCAATTAAATAATAAAATGGAAGAATATTTAGCAGGAAATTTGGTCACAAAAACCTTTAATCAACAGCAAAATGCTGAAAAAACAATTGCTGCTGTTAATCAACAACATTATCGTGCCTTTAAAAAAGCACAGTTTCTAAATTTTGCGATTTATCCAGCTATTCGTTTTATTAATCAGTTGGCTTTTATTATCAGTGCTATCTTAGGCGCAATGCTCGTTTTATCTGGTGGTATTACGATTGGTTTCTTGCAAGCGTATTTGCAATATATCAACCAAATTTCTGAGCCGATTTCTACCGCTTCTTATGTCATTAACTCAATTCAAGCAGCGATGGCTTCCATTGATCGGATTTTTGTTATCTTAGATGAAGCTGATGAACAGCCAGAAGCAACTCATTTAGAAACTATTTCTTCTCCTAAAGGAGCCATTGAATTTAAAAATGTTCAATTTGGCTACACACCAGAAAAAATTTTAATGAAGAATGTTGATTTTTCTGTTCAACCGAAAAAAACAGTGGCCATTGTGGGACCCACCGGCGCTGGTAAAACAACATTAGTCAACTTATTGATGCGTTTCTATGAAATAAATCAAGGCGCCATTACTTTTGATGGGATTGATATTACGAAACTTTCTCGACAAAATCTAAGAAATTTATTTGGCATGGTATTACAAAACACTTGGCTATTTGAAGGAACCGTAGCAGATAATATTGCCTATGGAAAAAAAGACGCTTCTCGTGAAGAAATAATTGAAGCGGCTAAAATTGCTCAATGTGATCATTTTATTCGGACCCTTCCTCAAGGATATGACACAATTATTTCTAGCGAAAATGGTGCATTATCACAAGGGCAACAACAGTTATTAACCATCGCCCGAATCATTTTAGCAAATCCGCCCGTTGTTATTCTCGATGAAGCAACTTCGAGTGTGGACACACGAACAGAAGCCCATATTCAAAAAGCGATGGAAACTGTCACAGAAAATCGAACAAGCTTCGTTATCGCTCATCGATTATCCACGATTGAAAATGCTGATTTAATTTTAGTGATGAAAAATGGCGATATTATTGAAAAAGGAACGCATCAGGAACTATTACAAGCTCCGACTCTTTACGCCAGCTTATATAATAGTCAATTTCAAACCACTTAAAAAGAACTGGAACAAGTCATTCTTCTTTTGACTTGTTCCAGTTCTTTTATTGCTTAGAAGTATTGAATTCCCATTGCTTTTTTGACTTCTGTTAAGGTTTGTGCTGCCACTTTTTCAGCAGCAAGACTTCCTTTATGCAACATTTCCATAATCGCTTCTGGATTTTTAGCCAGCTCTTCACGACGTCGACGAATCGGTGCGAGTTCTTCTTCTAGGACATCAATTAAGTAACGTTTAATTTTCACATCTCCTAAACCGCCATGACGATAGTGCTCTTTTAATTCTTCAATATATTCTTTCTCTTTCCCAAAGACATCCAAGTAAGTAAAGACCATATTTCCTTCAACTTGTCCTGGGTCCTCTATACGAATATGATTTGGATCGGTATACATACTCATTACTTTTTTCTGAACCACTTCAGCTGGATCTGAAAGATAAATACCATTACCTAAAGACTTACTCATTTTTCCGTTGCCATCAATTCCTGGCAAGCGTCCCATGCCTTTTGGTGGTAACACAGCTTCCGGTCTAACTAAAACTTCACCGTACGTCTGATTAAAACTATGCACAATTTCTTGCGCTTGTTCCAACATTGGTTTTTGGTCTTCCCCAACTGGGACTAAGTTCGCTTGAAAGGCAGTAATATCAGCAGCTTGTGAAACGGGATAAATAAAGAATCCTGTCGGAACACCCTCGCCAAATTTTTTTTGCTCAATTTCTGCTTTGACCGTTGGATTCCGACGAACACGTGACGTGGTCACTAAATTTAGATAGTACATTGTTAATTCAGCTAACTGTGGAATTTGCGATTGGATAAAAATTGTTGTTTTCGTAGGGTCTAAACCAACTGCTAAATAGTCCAAAGCAACTTCTAAAACATTGGCTGAAACTTTTTCGGGATTTTTTGCATTATCTGTCAATGCTTGTAAATCTGCAATCATGACAAATAATTGATTTGTAGGGTCTGCTTGCATTTCTACTCGTTTTTTTAAGGAACCTACGTAATGTCCTAGGTGTAATTTACCAGTTGGACGATCACCTGTTAAGATAGTATTCATTGTCTACACACCTTTATCGTTTACTTTCATTTATTATTTTACCTTGTTTTAAAAAGAATGAATAGTAGGCAATAGAATATTTATTGATTCTAGATAATCGAAGAGACTAGAAAGATTGCAAGCTACAGCAATTCTTGTTCCAGTCTCTTCAAACAGTTTATTTATTTTGTGACTTTAATTGAAAATTGTGCAGTTACTATCGGCAAGACTTTGCTTGTTACTTTGATTTGATAATTTCCTGCAGCAGTCGTTGCTTCTGTCCTAATCAGACCGTTTTCATCTACACTTACTGTATTGCCAGCATCTGGTGTAACCAACTCATACGTTACTTGCGAGCTCCAAGCATCCGTTTCTGTGTGCGGCGCTTGACCAATCACTTTAGATTGAATTTGATAATTTTCGCCTGATTTTATAGTAGCTGTTTCTGTAGCAAATTGAATTCTTTCAGGAATCGCATGAGTTTGCACGACTTGGAAAATTTTTCGTTCATCAGGATTCGCAATTCCTATTTTTTCTTCTACTGCAGCAGGGAACTGGTAAGTACCTGGCGGGCTACTTGGCGAATAATTACTAACATCGTCATCCCAAGAAATAACCTTCAATTTCGTTTCGCTACCATCATCTAATTTTGCAATTACTTCAGTTGGCAAATTCAGTTCGCCTCGCGAGGTGCCTGTTAATCGATCCAGCGTAGGCAATTCCTTGAACCCAACAATATGTTTAGCGGTGACTTTTACATCGGCAATAATTGGCATTGAGACACCTGCTGCTCGTCCTACAACAGTGAATGTTCCTTCTTTTTGATAAGAAGATGCTGGAACTTCTGACCAATTGACAGTCACTTCTCGTTGTGAACCATCCGAATAAAAAATAGTTGTTTTTTCTGGTAGATTAGGGGCTTGACCCGCTTCTGTCGTGACCTCAATCGACTCATGTTTGACTTCGAAAACATTCGATAAAACAATTTTAGGAGCTAAACTATCCTCTGTTAGCTGTTGACCAGTTGGCAAGGTCAATTTGCCTGCTAAAAAGTCTTGATAGGCCTTTTGTGCGCCTTCTTTTGAAAAAGCATCAAACCCAGCATTATCAGAATCATAACCAGGCAAACGACTGTCTGTAATCGCTAATAAGAAACTTAACTTGGCTGGAATTTTCTCACCACTTTGAATTAGCTTCCGTAGATAGTTACTAATATCGATAGAGATTGTATTTTGATTATTCATAATTGAACTATTTGTAAAAGATTGTCGAGCAATAAATTCTTCATTTGGTACATTTAAATTATTTGGACCATTGTTCCAAGTAATGGTGTTACTCATCCAATTAGTATCTGTTCCATAAACATCTACTTGGAACTGCGTATTTTTCAAACGTTCATCAGTTGTATTTCCAGCACCATTCCACGCATCATAACGCATCACATTTAGTTCTAAATTGGCACTTTTTAGTGATTGATAGTTCTTCAATTCTTGTGTATCAATTTCAACGTAAATCCGGCGATTATACCCCGCAGAACTAGCATTTTTTAATTTTAATGCGTAATTGCCCGTGTAGTTTACTCCATAAGGATATTTATAGGCGTCTCCTGAACTAATGGCAGCGGTACCGCCTGCTATAGCAGAGTATGCTCGGTTACCCTCACTCTTTTGAACATAGGCAGTTTGAGCTGTTTTTAGTTTAACGGTGTCTTTTCCTTCACCAAGTTCACCCTCAAAAGAGACCTTGGCTGTTACTTTGACAGCATCTATCGGTAAGCCGATAACTGTTGCTGCAACTTCAACTGTGCCTGCTGTATTAATTTTTTCTTGAGGGATTGCTTCCCATTGTAACTTAAATTCTTTTTTGCCTGTCGCAACCACTTCTTCATTAACGACTTCTTCGTACGTTAATTCAACTTGCTCTGGCAAATTAGGATACACACCTGTTGCCGAACTAATTTCTAACACTTGATTTTGATAACGAATACTTTTTTCAATTGTGGATGCTTGTTGTGCACCAATATCTAAAACTTTATTTTTCAAGCTATTTCCAAAGAAGTCTTCGGCCGCACTGTTCACTTCCGACAAGCCTTTACCAATCGCTGGAGAGGTTTCTTTTAATTGGAATATTTGTGCTCGCTGACGTAAGCGTTCTTTGGAAGTAAATTCAACCACATTATCTTTTGTTGGTTTCAATGTCGTAAATTCTTGCTCTGCCAACTCTTTCACTTTTTCAGGGTTATCTGTGATTTCTAATTGTGGTTTTTCAAAAATGTTTCCACTTGATACTAGTTTTTCAACAGTTGCACCACTTTTTTCTGTAGCAATTTCTTTTGGCCAAATAACATTATTTTTGAAATATTTTTCTGGATTATCGACCATTTTACGTTCAATTGGTTGTGTCCCATTTGTTGGATAATTAGATAAGAATTTTAATTGTCCGGTACCTTCTTTGTATAAAATATTATTGTAAAAATTGGCTACTGTACCACTGTTGTCAGAACTATTTCCTTCACCAAATAATGATGTTGAAATGCCGTCGCCAACATAAATCGTATTATTGTGGATAGTTGGCATTGCCGCTCCATCATTTTTCACCCAATAATGGAAAATGCTTTGTTCTTTATAATTGTAGCCACCAGCTCCTCCTGGATTGTCTTTACCTGTTCCTCGGTTACCACCGCCGTCATTAGCTGAGATATTGTAACGAATAACCGAATTTTTTTGATCAGACATAAGCAATAAAAAGCCGCCAGTATTATGATGTGAATAGTTATATTGATAAATAACATTGTTTGACTGCATGTCCACATCATAAGCTTCGGCATCGTTAAATCCATATTTGATTCCGTATACTTCGTTATATTGGAACAGTCCGTCATCTACAGACATTGCCCAAACGCCCGCGTAATTTTGTGTACCATAATCGGCATTGCACATTCGGACAGCAACATTTCCTTCGACGACACCGCCACTTTTGGCTTCTGACAAGACAATTCCGTCGCCAGCAATATCTTCTAAATAGTTATTACGAATCGTAATATTAGAAAACGTTTTGTAGAAAGTGTTGCCTCTTGAGGTATCTGAATCAGCTTTTGTTCGAATTCCTTCAAGTCCCACTCGTTGAATCACATTATTTTCAATCAAAATATCATTAAATCCAGTCGTTGTTCGATGATCATTAGCTGCCGTTACTACATTGCCATTCTCATCAAACCAACTTCCTAAAACAATAATTCCACCTACCGCTTTTAATCGTTTGGTTGCAGTATTCCCACTTAGATTCAAATAATATTCTGTTTGAACATCATGAACATAGTTATTCCTTATCGTGACACTATTGAACGTTCGATTTTGTTCATATCCTAGGACTAATATCCCCGCTCTTTGAGCATCTCCTGGTTTCTTATAGCCTTCGAGATTATCTAGCTCTGGTGTATTTGTCACTTCTAAGTTTGAAATATCCCAATATTCTTGGTTCACTAACTGTACGGCCCCTGAGATTGCACGTTTGAAAGTCCCTGTGCTGTAGGTGCCACCACCATTAATAATCGGACGCCGTGTTGTTTCAAAAATGGTCTCTCCTTTGTCATTCGTATCATAAAAATCAATGACAATCTTTTGTGCCGCTGTCCCATTCCCTTTTGGATGCAACAATTGGTTATTCCAGGTACTTTGCGCATTCAGCAGAAGATGGTCGCCTGGCTGAAACTCCGTCTGATTCACTTTTTCAAAATCACGCCAAGCACTGGCTGGCGACTGCCCATCATTGGCATTATTTCCTCCTTCCCCGTCTACGTAGTAGGTCGTTCCATTTTGAGCGACACCTACTGAACGAAAAAGTAACGGTTGATTACTCACTGTTTCCCCATAAGCAGGAAGACTAAATAATTGAAGCTGGGAAAAAACAAGCAAAATAGAAAGGAAGATGGTTACACTTTTAAAATACGCTTTTTTTCTCATTTTCTGCTCCTTAACTGTTTTTATTTTGATAATTTTGAAAAAACTTTTCTCTGTCTTTCTCTAACAAGTCCACTTTAGTTGCTTGTTGATACGTAGCTAATTTCTCTTTGTAGCATGTGTTGATATAGGCATTTTTGCCAAATTGTGGTGCTTCTTCAAACTGTAAAAGTTGCCCTCCTTCCTTATTAAAAATATAAAAGTATTGGTTTTCGTGGTATCCTTTCACCACGGTACCAACAGCTTTTTCACTAAGAATCTCCCCAACAGACAACGAATAAATATCCTCTTTTTGGATTTCTGCACTCTTCAATTGATACGATTCAATAACAAGATTAGGTAATTTATTTTGCCACTCCAATAACGTCTCCTCATAAGATAGATTCGGAGAGATTGCTTCGGCTATTTTTTCTAATTCTGCTTGCTTACCTGAAAAAGTTGGAATTTCAATTGCTTCAACAAAGTAATCGGTCTTTTTATATTTATCATCCAATTGCTCAAAGGCCTGCCGCAATTCTTTTTGCGTTGGCTTTTCTTTCTCCATTAATTTCTCTTTTATTTGGTCCTGTAATTGTTGATCTTTTGCATCTAAAAATTGCCAGAGCGTTAAACTGCTCTTTTGGTCTTGCCATTCTTTTTTTTCTTGCCCAAATGTTTGTGAGTGGACTATTTCTAACTCCGTCGCCAGTTGTTTAATCATTTTATGTTGTACTAAATCCTCCGTTGCAACCTTCAGTAGTTCCTGAGTGGGTGATTTTCCGTTATACGTTTTGCGCCAGAAATTTTTTCCAAACGAAGTTAAATTATTCTGATCAGAGAATTGCTTCGCTATACGATTCATATTTTTATCGCCATAAACAATTAATTCTTCGACTTGGATTGCTTCGTTATTAATCATACTTTGCTGGCTGGTAGTAAAAATAACGAGCACAAAAATAGCACCTATCAAAAAGCTACTTAAAATAATTATTTTTTTCTTCATTCGTTCGCTCCCTCCACTTTAATAAACAAGGCAAGAACAAAATAAGCAACCCCACCTTCATTCATTTTCCTGAAAATCGAGATTACTTATTATGTAAAAATTATTTATTCTTTTTTTGCTTTTCATGCAATTTCCCAGTATTTAAATAAATAATCCCTAGGAAAAGGACAGGGGTTACAACAAACCCAAACTGTGGCTTCAAAAACATCATTGCAAACATTGAGAATAGTAAAAAAACATTTAGACAGCTGACATACCATTTCCGCAGTCCATAGTAAACAGAAATCCGAAACACATCTTTAAAAGAAGCTTGCGGGTTTCGTACTTGAAAATACCAAGCATTCAGCATAATAGCTAACCCAAAAATTAGCAGGAGGACCATCAATGGAATAAACCATTTACCAATCGTTGTTTTGGCAAAAAAGAATATATCTGTCACACTGATGATGCTACTTCCTAAGCCAAGCAAGCTGATAAGAAAGCCTCTTAACCCAAACTGACGAAACTTTTGGAAAAAAGTTTTAAACGGATCCAGCTCTTTTTCTTCTTTAAAAGTATCGATTAAGCCTAAAAGTGCAATCATCCCTGCCCCCATCGGCAGCAACGTTACTACAAAAAGTGGGAGGTTTCGTGGATCAATGTCTAAGCTAATCACCGCTATGAAAAAAGGAATGTTCACTAAGAGAAGCCCTAGATTACCGATAAATAAAATGTAAAGCCAGCGAAAAATTTTCATATAGATATTATTATCAAAGGTTTGCTTAGTAAACATTCAAACTTCCTCCTAATTCTTCATTCCAGATGTAGCAATACCTTCAACAAAGTATTTTTGCATTGCTAAAAAGACAATCCCTACTGGTAAAATAGAAACCACTGATGCAGCCATGATTAAGGCATATTCAGCATCAAATAAACCGACGAACATTTTCAAACCTAACTGAATCGTTTTATTCTCAGTAGAAGATAAATAAATGAAAGGTCCCATATAGTCATTCCATGTATTCACAAAAGTAATAATCGTGAGACTGGCTAAAGCTGGTTTGGTTAATGGTAAAATAATTTTCCAATAAATTCCCCACTCACTTAACCCATCAATCCGCGCACTTTCACATAGTGAATCTGGAATACTACTGTAATATTGTTTCAGTAAAAAGACTCCAAATGCATTAAATGCTTGTAATAAAACCAGTGACCATAACGTGTCAGTCAAACCTAATTGACGCATCATAATAAATTGTGGAATCATATACGATTGCCAAGGAATAGCAATTGTTGCGATGTACGTAATAAAAAGTGTATCTCTTCCTCTAAAATTCATTTTTGAAAAGCCATATGCTGCAAAACTTGAAGTAAATAGTTGAATAATCGTAATCACAATACTTAAAAATAACGTATTTTTAAAGAAAGTTAACAATGGAATGCGTTCCCAAATAACGGAATAGTTTTCTGGATGCCAACTTTTAGGAATCCATTGAATTGGAATGGTGAAAACTTCATTGTTTGTTTTAAATGATGCTGAAACCATCCAAATGAAAGGAACCAAAGTAATTAACGCAAGTAAAGTTAAGAGAATGATTACAAGGATCCCACCAGGTGTGACTTTTTCTGCTTTTTTCGTTTTTGCTTTTCGAGTATTTTCTTTTTTTGAAAAAGTTGCTTCCATCTTTTCTCCTCCTAAACTTTCTCTTGATGTTGATTCCATTTAAATTGAGCCACAGTAATCGCTAGAACGATGATGAATAAGACCATCGCAATGGCTGATGCATAACCAAAATTAAATTTGACAAAGGCTTCATTGTAAATTTCGTAAACTAACACATTCGTTGCACGTCCTGGTCCACCACCAGTCATAACTTGAACTAAGTCAAACACCTTGAAACAGTTAATTACAAGCATGATAGTCACGAAAAAGGTCGTTGGTCGTAATGAAGGTAAGGTAACATTTAAAAATTGATTCCATTTACCCGCCCCATCCATTGACGCTGCTTCATATAATTCTCTTGGCACACTTTGTAAACCAGCTAAATACAAAATCATATAATACCCCATAAAGCGCCACACACTAACGATGATAATTGCTGGTAAAGCCCAAGTAGAACTAGATGTCCAGCCAGGAGGATTTTCAATAAATAATTTCAAAAATTGATTAATTGGTCCCATTGTTGGATGAAATAGCATATTCCAAACGACCGCAATCGCAACTAATGACGTTACATAAGGAAAGAAAAAAGCCGTTCTAAAAAATTTCATCCCTCTAATTTTACGATTCAACAAAATCGCTAGTCCTAATGAGCAAATCAATGTTAACGGAACAACACCAATCGTATAGATAAACGTTTGTTTTAACGAAATCCAAAACGTATCATCATGAATCATTTTGGTGAAATTTTTCATTCCGACAAATTCAGGAGTTGAAAAAGAATCCCAACTCATAAAAGCTAAAATCAGTGAACAGATAACCGGGATTAAAGTGAAGAGGAAAAAGCCAATAAAGTTTGGTGCGATAAAAGATAACGCAGTCCACGTATTTTTTCGTCTCAATTTATTTGCTGTTTTTGTTTTTGAAGTAATTTCCATAATTGTATTCTGTTAAGTGAACTTAACAGGCCCTCCTTCCAAACTCAAGCTACATTCTTTATTTAAAAAAATAAGCTGAAATTCATTGTAGGTTACTCATTTCAGCTTATTTTTTTCATCAATCTTTTGTGTTTTTGCTGGAAATAATAATTAGTCTATCTCTGCTTTGACACGTTTTTCCATGTTAGCAATACCATCTTTTGTTTTTTCATCGCCGACCA
The DNA here is from genome assembly GCF_023539285.1 of Enterococcus sp. LX10. Classification (NCBI taxonomy): domain Bacteria; kingdom Bacillati; phylum Bacillota; class Bacilli; order Lactobacillales; family Enterococcaceae; genus Enterococcus; species Enterococcus sp. LX10. Next base: position 1,900,872 of record NZ_CP092784.1, read on the forward strand.
TAATTAAATCATGTTCTTCTTGTAATACTTTATCAATTGCGGCACCGTTTTTATCAGATGGGAATTCTAAATTAATTGTATCTGGGTTGAAGGCTTTTTGTGAGACTTCATCTGAAGGCATTCCTTTTCTTGCAAAGTAGATTTTATCAATTTCATCTGTTTTATAAGAAGGAACCACCCCTACTTCTGCTAAAAGTTTTGCACCTTCTTTACCTGAAGCAAAGTCTAAGAATTTTTGAGCAGCTTTTTGTTTTTTACTGTTTTTATTAATTGCAAAACTTGTCGGTGAGCCAAAGGTAGTTGCTTTGCCTTTTTCTTGTTGTGGTATTTCGGCAATCCCCCATTCGACATTTGTTTTGCCATCATCAATGTTGGTTAATAAAGTCCCCATGTACCAGCTACCCATGTACATCATCGCCGCTTTTGAATTTTCAAATTGTGATTGATACGTTACTTTTGTTGATTTTGCTGTTCCAAAATCCATTTGTGATTGATCTTTTTGCATTCTCAATGCGCGATCATAGTAAGTTTCCATATAATTGTATTTCGGTTCAATCAAATTGGCATTATTTTGAGCAGCAGCAATCGCTTGAACGGTTGAGCGCCAAGTATGTTGATAGGCACCATATACTTGTTCTTCTGGTTTAGATAATTTTTTCGCTAACGCTTCATATTCGTCCCAAGTTAAGTTATCGGGATAGGCAATTCCGGCTTCATCAAACATTTTTTTATTGTAATACAATACCCAGAAATCTGTACGGTAAGGCTGAGCATAGGTTTTACCATCGATTTCATACATCTCGTAACTTGCTTTGGCAGGTTCGATATCTAAATCTTTAACGTGATCGGTTAAATCCACCAATTGATTGCGTAGCGCGTAATTAGAATATGAAAGTAAGTTTTTCATAGTTAAAATATCTGTCGTATCTCCTGATGAAAGCATCGTTGTTACTTTTGTGTCATAATCATCTGAAGCAATGTCCACCGGTTCAATAGTGATATCAGGATTTTCCGCTTCAAAAGCTCTGAATAATTTCTCAAATTCTGGGGTCGTGTCATAATTCCAAGTAGTTACTGTTAATTTTGTTTTGCCATCTTCACTCTTTTCAGTTGCTTTCTTTTCACTTGAACCACCACATGCCGTTAAAGTTACTGCCGCCACTGCTAACAACGCTGCCGCTGTTAAGCCTTTTTTCCAAAATTTCATTTGTACTACCTCCGCTATTTATTATTTTTTAGGAGTTTTCCTCCATGAATTACCAAAAAGAATACCAGCTTTTCGCTAAACGAGTTAACGCTTCCAAATAAAAGTAGTCGCCCCAAATCATGCATTCATCGACTCCTGTATTTGTTTTTTTATCATAGACACCATGAAGCAATAGGCCGTTCGACTCTGGTCGTAAAACCGTTGTATACTTTTCCGCTAATGCTTGTAATAGTTCTAGCGCAACCTTTTCATAATAGCCATGTTTTTCATCATTTAATGGAAGCTGACGAGATAATTCCAGTAAGCCACATGCAGCAATTGCAGCAGATGAGCTATCACGTTCTTCTTCACTCCCTTCATTGAAAATTAAATCCCAGTAACAGATTTTGTCCTCTGGTAATTCTTGAATAAAGTAATCAACAACATTTTTTGCTGTTTCCAGAAAACTACTATCTCCTGTATATAAATAACTTAACGTAAAGCCGTAAATTCCCCAGGCTTGGCCGCGAGCCCAACAAGAATCATCTGAATATCCTTGCTGTGTCTTCCCGTACAAGGCTTCGCCTGTTTCCGTATCAAAATAATACGTATGGAACGTGGTGTGATTTTCTCGCACAATATATTTTTGTGTTTGTTTCGCATGATTGTAGGCAGCTTCATAATACTCTTGCTTGCCAGTCATTTTTGCTGCAAAGTATAATAATGGTAAGTTCATTAAACAATCAATAATCATTCTGCCTCGTTGCTCTGGATCGTCTAAATTCCCCCAAGCTTGAATAATCTTGGCTTTTGGTGAATAACGTTTCATTAATAAGTCCGCAGCTTGCAAGGCCATTTTTTTTGAGGCCTCATGACCATTGACTTGATAATCGGCAATGGCTGTTAAAATATACAAAAAGCCTATATCATGTGTTTCCAGCTCAATTTGTTCATCCAAGCGATGTTGAAAAGAAGCCATCTGTGTGGTAATCACTTCATCGAACTCTGTTGAATTTGTTAATTCCTTTGCTAAAAATAACATTCCTGGCCAAAAGCTGGCCGTCCAGTCAATATTTTCTTCAGGATAATAAATTTGATTTAAACTTGCCGCGGGTGGAACTAATTCTTTAAATGTCTCTAAATTTCCTCGAACTTTGTTTAAAGCAAAACTGACTTGCTTCGGCAACCACTCAATCTGTCCATTTTCTGTCATTGTGTATTTCTCCCCCTAATTCCCCAAAATTACAACTTTTTCTTCAACTAAAAGCTGATTTTCTTTTAACCTAACTTTAACTGGCTCAATTTGTTCATTCGGTAGTACGCCTGTCACCAATGAAATTAAAAGATGTTTCCCTTTCGACAAGTTTGCTTTCAAATATGGCAACTCCGTTAACGGATAAAGTAAATTTGTATTCGGTTCTGTTCGAATAATCGCAGCTTCAGAAAAGCCGTTGATATTTTCTACTTTTGACACACCTTTTGCATTTTTTACCTCAGCCATTTGATCAGAAACGCAAGTGACCTTTTCATCGAAGAGCGGGATTGAGAAGCCACCTTCATAAGCCACTAATGCACGTTGTGTCTCAATTTCGTGGATCCGTAAATGTTGGCCTTCTAATGGTACAATTGTCGTTTTGATTGCTACATCGGACCAAGGATGCCATTGATGAATGATACGATCATCAAGAATTTCGTACTGATCATCTAATCCCTTCGTGCGGAAATAATGGTCGTCTTCAGCTAAAGCCAAGCAATTATCATAAGCACCTTCGTAATACCAATAATCACTCTTTATAGTACTGAAACCAAAATGGGAAGAATAAACAAATTTACTATATTTATCATGCGCATGAGCTTGATAATTAATAAATTGTCCCGCTGGAAACATTAAACCATGTGTCCCTGCATCATTTACTTGATAGTAGTTCCGACTTTCTGGTGAAGGTAAGTGTTTTTCTGGAAAGCTAATAGGCTGTGTTTCTGCTTGCCAATAAGGATGATCTTTTGGAACCGCTAACAAAATAAATGTTTTAAAGGCCCAATAAGGTGAACCAGGACCATTATAGCCTTCGGCAAAGACCATGTTTTGATAAGCATAACCTACCGACAATAATCCATCTGTTGTAAAAATATCTTTGTTCATCCATTGATGAAGATGTCGGCTGATTAGACCTTTGATCTCACCCCACGGCAATGCTTCAACATCTGCAAAAACTAAGGCACTAAAAAATGACACTTGAGCAAAACGATACGTTAAGCTACGTCCAAAGGGAATCGCTTCTCCTGGCTGAGTAAACCAATATTTAAACTCTTGCGCGAACAAAGTTGCTCGTTCCTTCATAATAGCCACTCTTGTGGTATCTTCCGGGGCAAAACGACAATACAATAAACTATAATAATGAATAGCGAAAGAAACATAATAATCAACTTGTGTCTCGACTCCGTCATAATACCAACCATTACCGACATAAAAACGATCAATTACAGCCAAATCAACAGCAATCTGTTCTTTTGAATACGGCATTTCACAATGTTTCATCGCTAAATTCAGCAACACTCTAAAGAAATGCCAATTATTTGGCGGAATAATGTTTTCATTGGCTTGTATCAGCCAACTGTGTAAATTGTTTTGCTGTTCTTTTGTTAATTGGTCCCACGTTTTTTCTTTGTTTAACAAAAGAAATGTACTTAATGCTGCCATCTCAACAATCAATTGATCATAATCTTTTGTTTTTCCCCAATAAGATGAACTCTCAGGATCGGTTCCTTCGATAATTCCCGTTAGAAAGTCATTCAAATACTCACTTTCATTTTGCGTTACATAAGGACCTAGTCCCCATAATGGTCGTAAAAATGCCTCCGCATCACGTGTCCCTTTAGAATAAACCGTTCCGTGTGTCCCTAAATCCAGGTGACCTTGATACTCTCGATCAAAAAACAATTCCAGTGGCGCTAATAAATCTTCAAATCCTTCTGCAACTTCTTCGTATGTTTCAAAAGGATTCTGTCTAATTCGTGGCTGAATCATGATTCTCCTCACTTTCAATTAATGTCCCTTTCAAAAAGCCGTAATATTCTCCGTAAACTGTCACTTCGTCACCAATTTTCAATTTTTTCTTTTGCTCATTAAAAACTTGATATTTACTAGAACCACTTTTCAAAATAAAACGATCACCTTTTTTTATTAAACTGGAACGACTGTCACTCTCAACAATCTCCCCTTTCAAAGAAATATATTCATTTAAACGAACGTCACCATTTTGTAATTCTGTTTCTGAATAAGACTGTGCCGTTTCCTTTAGATTTTGAAGAGATTCTTCATCAAATTCTTTTTCACCGGATTTACAACCTGTTAAAGCAAGTAAAATTAGTAAAAAAAATGAAAATCTTTTCACTAAACCACCTTCTCCATCGAATTAAAGCGCTTTCTTTGACTTTATAGTATATTTTTTTAGTCAAAAAATCAATAGTTTTTGCTAAAAAAAAGTAAAAAAAGCTTTTTCTTGCTTTTTTTTACTAAAAAGAAATATACTATATGCTATAATAGTACTTGAGAAGGAGGCATTTAGAATGGCAACTATCACAGATATCGCAAAAGTCGCGAATGTTTCAATTTCAACTGTATCGCGAGTTCTGAACTATGATCCAAACTTATCCGTTACAGAGGAAACCAAGCGAAAAATTTTTGAAGCAGCAGAAACCCTGAATTATACGAAATATAAAACTAAAAATAAAAACAAACAGCAGGAGCAACTGACACCTAACCTTTCCGTACAAACAGCTCCGCAAGAGCCTTCGATTGCCGTCGTTCAGTGGCGTTCAGATGACGAAGAACTAACGGATATTTACTATATGTCGATTCGTTTAGGCGCTGAAAAACGGGCCGAAGAGTTAGGTTACAATATTCTAAAAGTTTCTCAATTGGAACAACATAACCTTCAAGGGATTGATGGCATTTTGGCAATTGGCAAATTCACTCAAAAGACGTTACAAGAGTTGCAGCAACTACATCCAAATCTTTGTGTAATTGGCAGTAATTTCCCACTGGAAGAATTTGATTCTGTAAATACTGATTTTTATCAAGCAACCGAGATTGCCTTAACTCATCTTTTGGAATTGGGCCACGAAAAAATTGCCTTTATTGGTGCCGAAGAAAGCGAAAATATGTATGGTTTCCGTCGTTATAAAACGCCGACAACCAACGCTTATCTTGACATTATGCAGCATTATCACTTGTTTAACGAAGATTATTTTATCTTAAAAGAAAATGGCATGTTGGATGTCAAAACGGGGGAACAATTGACAGAAGAAGCGTTAGAAAAATGGAGAAATGATTTACCTACTGCGATTCTTGCTTATAATGACGCCTTTGCAATCGGTGTGATACATACGTTAGCCGCACACGGTATAAAGGTTCCTGAAGAAATTAGTGTCATGGGGATCAATGATATCTCTATTTCTCAATATGTCTCACCGCCGCTATCCTCTGTCCATGCCTTTACTGAAGAAATGGGCGAGACAGGCATTAATTTATTGCACAAACGAATTCAAATGCCTAGCATTCCTCGTAGAGTCCTGTTAAACACAGAATTGGTTGTCCGCCAATCGACAACTAGCCCACGCCAGAAATAAAAAATAAGGACCGCTCCTATAAAGGAACCGTCCTTATTTTTTATTTGTTTTGACCAAATAATTCAATTTGTGTTAATGCTGGAAATGGTGATGGTTCATCTGCTTGAATTAACTCTGTTAGTATCACCCACTCCACTGCCCGTTTCGCAAAGGTAAAGCTCTGGCGTTGCTCAGTCTTAACAGTTTTAAAAACTTCATGTGTACCGTCGGAAAATTTTAAAGTCACTTGTTGCCAATAATTATCATGAGGAAAGTCCGCTCGTAATGTTAAGATCACTTTATCCAACAAGACTTCACGCCCAAATTCAATTTTTAATGCGGCATCTAATTGCTGATTAATCCCCCATGATTGATAAGGATACGGCCCATGATAAAGATTAGCAAAGGTACCGTCAATCGCATTGCAAGCAAAAAAAGTGGCATCATTTCGCGTTTCCACGTTGGCAGATGCATGAGGATACGCACCAGTAAAATGTTGTAAATCATGTGGATTTAACGCCCAATTACGATAACTCTTAATTTCTTCTTTAGTGGCAATACGCACACTTATATAAGGTTTCTTGGTTTCAAAACGATACGCTGCTCGCGCTTCGATAGCGTTTTCATTTTTTATGATTGGAAACGTCCATTTTTGTTCTGGAACATAAATTAAACTGCTATCAAGCGTAGCATCTAACTTCACCATTAAATAAGTATTGGGCGTATCTAAACAAACTTGAATCACATCGCCGTCTTGTAATTGACAATCCCGAGCAGCTAAACAAACAAAATCTTTTCCTGTAATAGTTAACTCTTTCAAAGAATCTGAATCATCTATCTTAGCTTTTCTAACTTCTTGTTCTTGATTTAAAATCGATAATGAAATACACGTCATATGCTTCCCTCCTAGTTTTACCTTTATTATATATTATTTTAGTAAATTAATCTATTTTTTACTAAAATAATAGCTGATTAAAGAATAAATGTTTAGATCAAAAAAATAAAAAGGCTTTTCTTAAAAGTCTTCTTTTGTTCAAACTGATTATCTTAAGAGTTAAAAAGTGGGACATAATAAGTTGAGCCGACCCCCAAAAGTTAGATTTCTAGGTCTAACTTTTTGGAGTCGGCTCAAGTCGAAATGACTAATGTCCCACTTTCAATAAAAAAAGAATAAATTTATGATTTTTTCTGATCATCTTCATCCATTTTCAGAACCGCCATAAAGGCTTCTTGAGGAACTTCCACGGATCCAATTTGTTTCATCCGTTTCTTCCCTTCTTTTTGTTTCTCTAACAATTTACGTTTACGAGAAACATCGCCACCATAGCATTTAGCCAGTACGTTTTTGCGTAAGGCTTTAATATCTGAACGAGCTACAATTTTTTGACCTATCGCCGCTTGAACTGGGACTTCAAACTGTTGACGTGGAATTAGTTTTTTCAGTTTCTCAACAATCGCTTTACCACGTTCAAATGCGAAATCTCGGTGAACAATAAAGCTTAAAGCATCCACTTTTTCAGCATTTAATAGAATATCCATTTTCACTAGGCGGCTGGTACGATAGCCAGCCATTTCGTAATCTAAGGATGCATAGCCTTTTGTACTTGATTTCAATTTATCGAAAAAGTCAAACACGATTTCAGATAACGGAATTTCATAAACTACGTTTACACGATAATCGTCTAAGTAATCCATTGTAATGAATTCGCCACGTTTACGTTGTGATAATTCCATTACTGCTCCTACATAATCGTTTGGCACCATGATTTGCGCTTTAACATAAGGTTCTTCCACAGATTCAATCGTTACTGGTTCTGGAAATTCAGCTGGGTTATCAACAACAACGGTTGTTCCGTCAGTTTTATTAACGTGATAGATTACAGACGGTGCTGTTGTAATTAACTCTAAATTAAATTCTCGTTCCAAACGTTCCTGAACAACATCCATGTGCAGCAAACCTAAGAAACCACAACGGAAACCAAACCCTAAAGCTTGTGATGTTTCCGGTTCAAATTGTAACGCCGCATCATTTAATTGTAATTTTTCTAATGCTTCCCGTAAATCATTGTAGCGCGACGTATCAATTGGATATAAGCCACAATACACCATTGGATTCATTTTGCGATAGCCTGGTAGTGCTTCTGCTGCTGGATTGTCGGCCAAAGTCACTGTATCCCCGACCCGTGTATCTTGAACCGTTTTAATGCTAGCGGTGATATAGCCCACATCGCCAACCATTAAATAATCACGAGCGATTGGTTTCGGTGAAAAAACGCCGACTTCTGTTACATCAAACGTTTTACCGTTACTCATCATTTGGATTTTATCCCCAGGACGAACGACACCGTCAATTACACGGATGTTTAAAACGACCCCTCGATAGCTATCGTAAATAGAGTCAAAAATCAAAGCCTTTAAAGGAGCCTCAATATCGCCTGATGGAGCTGGTACATACTCCACCACTTGTTCTAAAATATCTTCAATCCCAATCCCTGCTTTTGCACTTGCTAAAACAGCTTCCGATGCATCAATTCCAATTACGTCTTCAATCTCTGTCCGAACACGTTCTGGATCAGCGGCGGGTAAATCAATTTTATTAATAACAGGTAAAATTTCTAAGTCATTATCCAATGCCAAATAGACATTTGCTAGCGTTTGCGCTTCAATTCCTTGCGCCGCATCAACAACTAGAACAGCCCCTTCACAAGCTGCCAAGCTACGAGAAACTTCGTAGGTGAAATCGACGTGCCCTGGTGTGTCAATCAAATGGAAAGTATAGCTTTCACCATCTTTGGCTGTATAGTTTAATTCAATTGCGTTTAATTTGATAGTAATGCCGCGTTCTCTCTCTAAATCCATTGAATCAAGTAATTGATCTTGCATTTCTCGACTGCTAACTGTATTTGTTTTTTCCAAAATCCGGTCGGCTAAAGTTGACTTCCCATGGTCAATGTGGGCAATGATCGAGAAATTACGAATTTTCTCTTGTCTTGCTTTCATTTCTTTATTGTTCATTTTTTGCCTCATTTCTTTTAAGAAAAGCTAGCTCCCTGCTAGCTTCATCAATCAATTGTTATATTTTAGTTGCCTTTTTTATCAAATTATCATGTTTAAAGGTCTAGGATAATCAGCACTTTTCATTATACCAATTTTTGAAGAAGATTTAAAGCACTTCCCTTTTATTCTTTTGGTTTCGAAAGGCTAACAGAGTTTCGAAAAATTTGGTATACTAAAAACAGTAAATTTATTGGAGATGGAAAAATGGATGAACAAGAATTTCGAAAGCAACTGACCTTAAAGCCTGTTGAGGAAGAACACATTGATCAATTTAATGAACTTCTTTCCTATGTTTTTCAAGTAACTGAAGCAGATATTGAAGAAAGTGGTTTTGAAAACAAACGCGCATTTATCAAATCAAAACAACCGATTTTAGAACTTTCAAAAGTATTTGGCTGGTTTCACGAAAATCAATTAATTTCACAAATTGCTATCTATCCATGCGAAGTCAATATCCATGGTGCTTTGTATAAAATGGGCGGCGTTACTGGTGTCGGTACCTATCCTGAATATGCCAACCACGGTTTAATGAAAGACTTGATTCAAACAGCATTAGAAGAAATGCGCCAAGATAAACAGTGGATTTCTTATCTTTTCCCTTACAACATTCCTTATTATCGACGTAAAGGTTGGGAAATCATGTCCGACAAGTTATCTTTTAAAATTCGGGATACGCAATTACCAAAAACTGTTCCCGTTCCAGGAATGATTGAACGGTTAGCTGTCGATCACCCAGATGTCTTTGATGTCTATGCGCGATTCGCTCGTCAAAATCACGGCGCGCTCATTCGTAGTGCCTTCAACTGGGAAGAATATTGGCGTTTCGAAAACGAGGAAGAACGGACTGCTGCTGTCTATTATGGTGCCAATCAAGAACCTTTAGGAGTACTTTTCTATTGGGTGGCCGATGAGGTATTTCATATTAAGGAAATGTTTTACTTGAACCAAGAAGCCCGAAATGGCTTGTGGAATTTTATTACTGCGCATTTTTCGATGGTTTATTGGGTCAAGGGCGATATCTATAAAAACGAACCATTAGCTTTTCTTTTAGAAGATAGCCAAATTAAAGAAAGCATTGAGCCCTATTATATGGCTCGAATTGTCGATGTCAAAGCCTTTTTAGAAAACTTTCCTTTTGAAAGTACGGCTAAGCCCTTCCATTTTGTCGTTAAAGATCCTGTCGCTGAGTGGAACAATGGTATTTTTGGCTTAATTTGGGATGAAAATGATCAAGTAACCATTACGGATGAACCTTTAGGCACCGCCGTTCACTTAGATATTCAAACACTAACTTGTTTAGTCATGAATTACCGACGCCCTTCGTACTTACATCGAATTGAGCGCATTGATACAGATAAAGAAACTTTAAATTCTTTGGAACGGATTTTTCCTGACCAAGAAGCTTATTTCAGTGATTATTTCTAAAACCTTGGATTGGAGACAGACAAATGACAAAAATTTATTTTGCAGGACCTTTATTTTCGCAAGCTGACTTACGTTATAATGCCTATTTAGTCGAACAAATTCGACAATTGGATAAAACAATCGATCTTTATTTACCACAAGAAAATGCGGCGATTAACGACAAATCTGCTTATGCCGATAGTAAAATGATTGCCTTAGCAGATACAGAAAAGGTCCTTGCTAGCGATTTATTGGTTGCTTTATTAGACGGTCCAACCATTGATGCGGGCGTAGCTTCCGAAATTGGTGTTGCTTATGCCAAAGGAATCCCAGTGGTTGCCCTTTACACAGACAGCCGCCAACAAGGTGCTGATAATCACCAAAAGCTTGATGCTTTGAACGAAATCGCTGAAAATCAATTCCATTATTTAAACCTTTACACAGTTGGTTTGATTAAATTGAATGGTCGGGTAGTTTCTTCAGAAGAGGATTTGTTGGAAGAAATTAAGCAACGATTGCCATAAAAAAAGAACGAGCGAATTCGCTCGTTCTTTTTTTATACTTCTTCTATTGGTTCATTTTCAAAAACTAATTGATTGTCTAATAGACTAATCGTGACTTTTGTTTTTGGCATTACTCGTCCAGAAACAATTTCTTTTGCTAATGGTGTTTCGACTTCACGAGTAATGAAACGTTTTAACGGACGAGCTCCATAAGCTGGCTCATACCCATTTTCAGCAATCCATGTTTTAGCTTCATCAGTGATTTCCAACACAATTTCTTGTTGCTCTAAACGATGAGCAAGTTGTGCGGTCATTTTACCAATGATTCCTTTCACATTATCCAAGCTTAATGGTGTGAATAAAATGGTATCATCAATTCTGTTTAAGAACTCTGGTTTAAAGTGTCCTTTTAGAATATTCATGACTTGATTTTCAACTTCTTCTGGAATTGTTCCTTCAGGTGTCACACCTTCCAGTAAAAGCTGAGAACCGATGTTGCTTGTCATAATTAAAACTGTATTTTTAAAATCAACGACCCGACCTTTAGAATCTGTCAAACGACCATCATCTAAAACTTGTAATAAGATATTAAAGACATCTGGGTGCGCTTTTTCAATTTCGTCTAATAAGACAATTGTATAAGGGTTTCGACGAACAGCTTCTGTTAACTGGCCACCTTCTTCATAACCAACATAGCCTGGAGGGGCACCAACTAAACGAGACACGGCATGTTTTTCCATGTATTCACTCATGTCAATCCGTACCATATGATCTTCAGAATCAAACAAATCTTCAGCTAAAGCTTTAGCAAGTTCTGTTTTACCAACACCAGTTGGTCCTAAGAAAAGGAACGAACCAAGTGGGCGATTTGGATCTTGTAAGCCTGCTCTTGAACGAATCACCGCATCACTAACAGCATCGACGGCTTCATCTTGACCAATCACACGTTTGTGTAATGTTTCATTCAGTTTCATTAATTTTTCTCGTTCGCCTTCAACTAATTTTGTCACAGGAATGCCGGTTAAACGACCGACCACTTGCGCAATTTCGTTTTCAGTAACCGATTCTTGTACCATTTTGACGTTATCTTTAGCGTTCTTTTCTTCCAATTCTTTCAATTCATGTTCTAATTGTGGAATTGTTCCATGACGCAAAACAGCAGCTCGTTCTAAATCATAATTATTTTCAGCATCTTCTAATTCGTGTTTTGCTTTATCAATCTCTGCACGTTTATTGGAAACCGCATTAACTTCTTCTTTTTCCGTTTCCCATTGCATTTTCATTGAGTTGGCTTCTTCACGCAAATCTGCTAATTCTTCTTGCAAGTTGGCTAACCGTTTTTTACTTGCATCATCTGATTCTTTTTTCAAGGCTGCTTCTTCAATTTCTAGTTGCATTAACCGACGTGTTACTTGATCGAGCTCTGTTGGCATCGAATTCATTTCCACTCGAATCGTTGCGCTTGCTTCATCGACTAAGTCAATCGCTTTATCTGGTAAGAAACGATCAGTAATATAGCGATCGGATAAAGTAGCGGCAGCAACTAAAGCATTGTCATGAATATTCACGCCGTGGTGAATTTCAAATCGTTCTTTTAAGCCACGCAAAATAGAAATGGTATCTTCTACTGTTGGTTCTTTGACTAATACTTTTTGGAAACGACGTTCTAAGGCTTTATCTTTTTCCATATATTGGCGATATTCATCAAGCGTTGTGGCACCGATTAAATGCAATTCACCACGTGCTAGCATCGGTTTTAATAAATTCCCGGCGTCCATACTGCCTTCTGTTTTACCAGCTCCGACGATATTATGAATTTCATCAATGAATAAAATGATTTTGCCATCACTTTTTTTCACTTCTTTTAAAACAGCTTTTAACCGTTCTTCAAATTCGCCACGGAATTTTGCTCCCGCAATTAAGGCACCCATATCTAAAGAAAAAATGGTTTTATCTTTTAAGTTTTCGGGAACATCTTTACGAACGATTCGTTGTGCTAATCCTTCAACAATCGCTGTTTTACCAACACCTGGTTCACCAATTAAGACTGGATTATTTTTAGTTTTTCTTGATAAAATCCGAATAACGTCACGAATTTCTTCGTCACGACCAATGATTGGATCTTGTTTCCCTGCTTTTACTTGTTGTACTAAGTCAACACCGTATTTTTCTAGTGCTTTATATTGTTCTTCCTGGTTTTGAGAAGTCACACGATCTCCTCCTCTCATCTCTTCAATATTTTTTCTTAATTCTTTTTCCGTAATGCCTTGTTGCATTAAATATTTTGTTAAACGATAATTTTTCAATTTCATTAAAGCTAAAAGTACAATTTCGGTTGATAAAAATTCATCTTGGAATTCTTCTCGAAGTGAATCAGCTTCTTGCAATAAATGGAACAAATTTTGACTTAAATTTTGACCATATTGCACATTACCGCCTGCCACACTTGGATATTCATCTAATGCGTTATCTACTTCTCGTTCAAATGCGTCAACATCTAAACCAGCATCTGTGTAAAAATTACGCCCAAAATGGTTTGGTTGAAGAAAAATTTTCCATAAATGTGCGATATCAATTTCTTGATGTTGCCGTGTCACCGCAACTTTTTGAGCTTCAGCAATCGCCTCTTGTAGCGTGGTTGTCATTTTTTCAATATTCATAAACGATCCCTCCCGTTTATTGTTTTGTCTTTTTTATTTTAACATTCTTTACAATTATTATTATCCGACTTTTGATGGATTTCTTCAAAAGTTAAGGTATCTGTAAACCTTATAAATTTATTATACTCCATTGGTCAGTAAAGGTCAATGAATAAATTGACCTTTTTTGACCTTTTCGATAAAAAAAAACCTAAAACAGTTAAATATCACTGTTTTAGGGCTTTTTTCGCAATAACAACTAGTTTGACCAACTCTTTATTGCTTTGATTTATTAAAAATAAAGTTTTAACGTAAGATACTTTTTATCGGCATGGCTAATCAAAATAGCCAAACTGGTTATTGCTAAAAATAATTCGTACTCATAACCACTAAAACCACTTGCCAAACCAAAAGAAAAAATAGCTCCGACTAAAACTGCTATGAATCCTACTGATACCAAAGGAATTAAAAAGCCAATAATCATAAATAACCCACCAATTAATTCAATTGCCGCTACACCATAAACGAAAAGACTTGGCAAACCAATACTAGCAAAAAACGCTAAAGTATCTTCCAATGACGTTACTTTCATCACTCCATGAATTAGCATCGTCACCCCTAGCCAAATTCTAATCACTTGAATGCCTCGCTGTTGTTTATCCATACTTCTCCTCCTTTGTTTGCATTAAATAGTTAATGTAACTATTTAAGTTACATTATAAAGGATAAATCGAAAAAAGTATAGAAAAAAACAAACGTATTTAACAATACGTTTGTTTTTTAATCCTTCAGTTTATAACATTATAAGAGAAAAGCGAGAAGAATCATCCTCCTTCTCGCTTTCTTGTTATCCTAAACCAACACGTTCAAAAATCGTGTCAACATTTTTTAAATGATAATGATAGTCAAAGGCATCATCTAGCTCTTCTTTTGATAAGACAGAAGTAATTTTTTCATCCGCATCTAGCAACGGACGGAACGCCGTTTGATGATCCCATGCGTAAGCTGTTTTTGGTTGGACCAGATCATACGCTTCTTCACGTGTCATGCCATGGTCAATCAATTTTAATAAGACACGTTGGCTGTAAATTAGTCCGTAGGTCGCATCCATGTTACGTTTCATATTTTCTGGGAAGACCGTTAAGTTTTTGACAATATTACCAAAACGATTCAACATGTAATTTAGTAAAATCGTCGTATCGGGAATAATAATCCGTTCAGCAGACGAGTGAGAAATATCTCGTTCATGCCATAAACTCACATTTTCAAAGGCAGTAATGACATGACCACGAATCACACGTGCCAAACCAGTCATATTTTCAGAACCAATTGGATTCCGTTTATGCGGCATTGCCGAAGACCCTTTTTGTCCTTTTGCAAAAAATTCTTCTACTTCACGCGTTTCTGATTTCTGTAGACCACGAATTTCTGTTGCAAATTTTTCAATACTTGTCGCAATTAATGCCATGGCAGAAACATATTCTGCATGTAAATCACGTGGTAAAACTTGTGTCGAAATCTCTTGAGCACGGATTCCCAAATGTTCGCAAACATATTCTTCAACAAATGGTGAAATATTGGCAAAGGTACCTACGGCTCCACTGATTTTACCCGCTTCGACACCTTTGGCTGCATGTTCAAAACGTTCAATGTTGCGTTTCATTTCAGAATACCACAACGCTAATTTCAAACCAAATGTAGTCGGTTCTGCATGAACACCATGCGTTCTGCCCATCATGACCGTATGTTTATACTCTTTGGCTTTGGCTCCGACAATCTCCGTAAATGTTTGTAAATCTTTCCGTAAAATATCATTCGCCTGTTTCAATAGATAACCATAGGCAGTATCCACAACATCTGTGCTGGTTAAGCCATAGTGCACCCATTTTCGCTCTTCACCAAGCGTTTCTGAAACGGCACGAGTAAAAGCGACAACATCATGACGAGTTTCTGCTTCAATTTCTAAAATACGTGCAACATCAAATGATGCATTTTCTCGGATTTTTTGTACATCTTCTTTAGGAATTTCGCCAAGTTCTGCCCAAGCTTCATCCGCCAAAATTTCAACTTCTAGCCATGCCTTGTAGCGGTTCTCATCTGTCCAAATTGCGCCCATTTCGGGTCTTGTATAACGATCAATCATTGTGCCTTATCCCCTCTTTACTCCTCAATTTTTGAAAAATAATTACGACCAAATCTTTGTTTCTTTAATTTCTTCCAGTGTTTCATCGATTTCTTTGGTTAATATAGTAATATGCCCCATCGCTCGTTGCTCTTTTGCTTCACTGTGCCCATAATAGTGGAAATGCCAATCTGGATGTTCATTAATAATGTCCATCGTTTCATAGGCTTCATTCCCAAGCACATTGACCGTAACCGCTTCTGACAACAGTTGAATCGTTGGCATTGGCCAATTACATAAACCACGAATATGCGTATCATATTGGCTAAAAGAACAAGCATCTATAGAAAAATTCCCAGCATCTTCTGGACGAGGTAAAATTTTATTTACATAAATCCCGCCTGTTTCTGTATAAAACATTTCAATTGAAAGGGTGCCGACTAAACCAACAGCTTTAGCAATCACCTTAGCAATTCGTTGCAACTCGCCACTGACTTCGTCATCAATTCGGGCTGGCGCAATCGTTTCATGTAGCTTACGCTCTTTTTTAATTGTTTCCACAACTGGAAATGTCGCAAATTCGCCACGACCATTACCAGAAATCAGAACAGATAATTCTTTTTCGTAAGGAATCCAAGCTTCCAAGACACAGGTTCCTTCTCTCAGAAGATTCATGGATGGCGCTAAGTCTGAAGTACTATGTAGTACATAACGACCTTCCCCTCGCGTATTCTTCAAGATACACGGATAACCAATGCCATCAATTGCTTCTTGAATATCAGTCGGACTAACAATCGTTGCATAAGGTGCAATCACAATATTATTATCTTCCAAGAAACTTTTTTCCATTAAACGATCTTGCGTAATTGCTAAAATGTCTGTTCCTTGCGGTATATTCGCCAAATGTTGAATCGCTGTTAACGCATCAACATCTGCATGTTCAAATTCATACGTAATCACTTGGGCACGTTTTGCCAATTTCTCTAACGCTTCAGGATCATTATATGCTCCTAATAATTGCCAATCGGCAACTTGTGCAGCAGGACAATCAATTTGTGGATCTAGCACACCCACTCGAAACCCCATTTCTCTTGCACTAAGGGCCATCATTTTTGCTAAATGTCCGCCACCAATGATACCAATCACTTGACCAGGTAATAGTGGTTTATCCAAGTTCATCACAACTTTCCATCACAGTTTTATCCTTAAAATCCTTCTGCGGTTTCTCGTCGCAGTCTAGCCTTTAAGAGTGCTCTTTTTACATGATACAAGGAAAAAGGCTCAACTTCAAGTGCCAGCAGTGTTTCCCTTAGGTTTTCTCATCAGAATTTATTAACATATTTTAGGATAAAACAGCGGTAACTTACTATTCGTCTCTTTGTAACCAAGCATTTTTCTCTTATTCTCTTCAAATTGATGAAAACATTAAATTTTTCTAAACGATGATGAGGTCAAAAAAGTATGAAAGAAAAGCCACCTGACCTTATCTATCATACTTTTTTGAAACTATTCGTTACTTTCTGAGGTTTCTTTTAAACCATTGAATAAAAGATTTAAAATAATTGCGGTAATGCTGCTCATGACAATTCCATTACCAGTAAACATGCTAACAGTTTCTGGTACTTTATTAAAGAGCGTTGGCATAATATTAAAGCCTAAACCAAAGCCAATCGAAATGGCAATAATTAATAAATTTTTGTCATTTGAGTAGTCAACTTTTGACAACATGCGCATTCCTTGGACAGCCACCATTCCAAACATAACCAGCATTCCGCCGCCTAAAACTGGCTCTGGGATAATTTGAGCCATCGCACCAATTTTTGGTAATAAGCCTAAAATAATTAAGAAAAAAGCAGAAAAATAGATTGGCCGACGTGTTTTGATCCCAGATAATTGAACTAACCCGACATTTTGCGAGAAACCTGTATAAGGAAACGTATTAAAAATCCCTCCTAAAATGACGGCTAAGCCTTCTGCATGATACCCACGACGTAAATCATCTTCGCCAATTTTTTTCCCTGTAATGTCTCCTAAGGCAAAATAAACACCTGTTGATTCAACCATACTAACAATTGAAATAATAATCATCAACACAATAGAAGAAAGATCAAACGTTGGTTTGCCAAAATAAAATGGCTGTGGAAAGTGAAACCACGTAGCTTGACCAACAGGAGACAAATCAACTAATCCCAGAAATGCAGCTAAAATTGTGCCGCCGACTAGGCCGATTAACACGGCAATTGACTTGATAAAGCCACGTCCCCAAACTTGCACAACAATGATTAAGGCAATTGTTACAAATGCGAGAAGCAAGTTTTTAGGATCACCAAAACTTTTGTCCGTTGCTAAGCCGCCACCCATTTTTTCAACAGCAACAGGAATTAAGGTCAAACCAATAACTGTAATGACTGTGCCGGTGACTAAAGGCGGAAATAGACGTTTAATTTTTGAGAAAAATCCTGCAATAAGAACGACAAAAATGCCCGAAGCAATAATTGAACCGTAAATTGCCCCAACCCCTTTGTTCGTACCAATCATGATTAAAGGCGCAACTGCTTGAATGGCACAACCTAAAACGACTGGCAAGCCAATCCCAAAAAACTTATTCACCGTCAATTGTAAAAGTGTCGCAACGCCGCACATAAAAATATCGATTGAAATCAAATACGTCATTTGTTGCGAATCAAAATTCAAGCCGGTTCCGATTAATAAAGGTACGGCAACTGCTCCAGCATACATCGCTAATAAATGTTGCAATCCTAAAACGGCGGCTTTCCCATTTGGTGTTTCCGTCTGTTGTTGTGTATTCAATTGTTTTGTTTCCAAGATTATGCATCCTCCTCTAAAAACGTCACCGTTCCTTCACTTAATGAAGCGATACGTGCTAAAGAGACTACATTTAAGCCCATGTCTTCTAATAACTGACGACCATCTTGGAATGATTTTTCAATTACGATACCAATTCCTTCAACCTTTGCACCAGCCTGTTGGCATAATTCTACCAATCCTTTAGCAGCTTGTCCGTTAGCTAAAAAGTCATCAATAATCAACACTTTATCAGCATCAGATAAAAATTTTCTTGAAATGGAAATTTGACTTGTCACTTGTTTTGTAAATGAATAAACTGAAGCTGTTAAAAGCTCTTCATCCATGGTTAAACTTTTTGCCTTACGCGCGAAGATCATTGGCACGCCTAATTTTTGCGCTGCGTATAAGGCAGGAGCGATTCCTGATGCTTCAATTGTAATTACTTTGGTAATGCCTGCTTCTGCGAAAACCTCAGCAAAACGATTACCCATAGCCTCCATCAATTCTGGATCCACTTGGTGCGTAATAAAACTATCTACTTTTAAAACACCTTCACCTAATACACGGCCATCATTTTTAATACGTTCGACTAATTCCTTCACAATATGAACTCCTTTACTTATTTTTCGATAGATGCTTTGTTCTCATCCTGAGGAAAGGACGGTTCGTTAAAAACGAACGAAATAAAACAAAGTGCTATTTATATTCGTGTTCTAACAAAAGAAAAAAGCCCATTTTGCCAAAGCAAAAAAGGGCTATCCGCTCTTCTTCACTTATAGACCAGCATTTACGGTGCTGGGTAGAGACGGTCAACCGTATTTTGACCTTATACAAGCTTCTATGTTTCTCTAGGATAGTACAAAAATCTCTAACTTTCAATGGTTTAACAACTTTTTTTCATTAGAATTTTCAAATAATTGGTTCATTCTTCCATTGTTCCGTAAAAGCGAACATTAAATAGCCAAAAACGCTTTGGCAGGATCGGCTGCCAAAGCGTTTTTTATTCTTCATCGGTTGCTTTTTCTTGTTCACGATATTTTTTCATTTTTTTGCTGAATAATTCACCGTTACTAGGGGGCGTATATGTAATAGCATTCGCTCCGGCGATAATGGTTTCATGAATACTCGATTCAGTTGGTCCTCCTGTTGCAATAATCGGTAATTCTGGATACTTGCCACGAAAATAGCGTACAGTGGCTGCAGTGTCTTTTCCTGCACTGATATTAATCATATCCACGCCAGCCGCAAGTTTTTCCTCAATTGGCGTATGAATAGAAGTTACTGTGCTGATAATAGGAATATCGATTGCTTCATCCACCATTTTAATTGTTTCAATTGGTGTAGGACCATTCAAAACAACACCCATTGAGCCTTGTGCTTCTGCAAATAAACTCATATAAGCAGAACGCATGCCTTGCGTTAAACCGCCGCCGACTCCTGAAAAGACAGGAATATCCGCTGCTTCAATAATGCCTTTTGTAATCGCTGGATGCGGTGTAAAAGGATATACAGCAATCACTGCCTGTGCATCCGTATTGCGGATAATCGCAATATCTGTCGTAAAAATAATTGATTTTATTTTACGGCCAAAAATTTTAATGCCACTGGCTTGCCGAATAATCTCTGGCATTTTTACAATATCTTGTTTCAGCGGCGTCATAATTTCTGGAATCCACTTTTCGCTCATTGTCATCGTTCCTCCATGCTTAACGGTCGTATTTATTTAAATTGTATTCTTCAATTACATGAATGATCTTATCAGCGTATGTAGGATCCGTTGCGTATCCAGCATCTTGAAGCGCTTGTGCGGCCTCTTTATAATTTTTGGCTAACAAGACTTTTTCATATAAATTTGGATCCCAATCGACCCCATCAACAAATAACTTGGTATGATCTCGCATGGATTCTTCCCAATTGTCATAAACTCGAAAATCACCCTGAATCGTAATCCAGACCTCATTGACATACTCTTTTGTTTCTAAATTGACTTTTGGTTGATTGCCATATGCTTTAATCCCAAAAAGATTGTTATATTTCGATGCTAATTGACTTTGTCCAAAATTTGATTCTAAAA
The DNA here is from genome assembly GCF_023539285.1 of Enterococcus sp. LX10. Classification (NCBI taxonomy): domain Bacteria; kingdom Bacillati; phylum Bacillota; class Bacilli; order Lactobacillales; family Enterococcaceae; genus Enterococcus; species Enterococcus sp. LX10. The sequence continues at coordinate 1,921,276 of NZ_CP092784.1, forward strand.
CTGCTTGCCCCATAATAATACTTGGTAACACCCCGTAAGATTCTTGTAATTCACGTGCATACGGTGTGATTTCAGCAACAAATTCTTCTTTTGAGATGTTTTCATTTTGGCGATTGACTGACTCGCTTTGTCCCTTATCTGAATCAGAAAGGACAGATAACGAAAAGACAAAGGCCAAACCGACGACAACTACGCCTAAGAATAACTTTGGCAAATTCAGCTGCTTTTTTCTTTTTTTCTGATAGTTGCTCACTTCATTAATTCCCCACTTCATCTTTTATTTTCCGATAAAATGTTTCACTATCTTTCACTTTCGTGATTGATTTCATTTGTTACTATAACCGAATAATTGTATCATTTTCACAGAAAATTATCAACTTTCATCACTGCTTACGCTCGTGATTTCAGTACTTGATTCAGTGGTAGCAGTTGAAGAAACTGTACTACTTTCAGAAATTTTAGTGGACGATTTCACTGTTGTTTCAGTTGATGTGTGAACAGATTCTTCAACTGGCTTTTTGCCAAAAAAGACAAAAATTACCGCACCAAACATAATAATCACAGATAAAATCCCAGCAATTGTGTATTTCAAAAGACCATCCTTCCTATTCGTTATTCACCTACGTAAGTATCCATCAGATTTTCATTGACCCAATCTAATAATTCAACTTTTGAACCTTCCAATTGTCGTTGAATCGTAGCTGGTAACCGGAATGTAATAATGTCATCAAAACCCCATTCACCATAGGCCAGCGTCACTTTCAAATCGATATAACCAGCAGCAATTTCTTGTTCCTGTTTATTGTTAGGAATCAATTCTACAACGCCCAAATCAGATTGTAGCCATTTTTTGGCAATTGTTGTTTTTAACCGTTTATATTCCGAAACAGCTAGGTTACGTTTTTCCGGAAATAAGATGGTTTGGCGGAGTATTTTTTGAGTCAGCATCCACTCATAATCCGTAAACAAATTCTTAATTTTTTGCATGACTTCATTGTCCAAACCAAATTGGCCTTCTTTCCAAGCTTGCCAATCGGCTGCTTGAATTTGATAAGCGGAGTAAAAATTTTCTTCTGTTTGGTACTGTTCAATAATTGCGTCAACAATAATATCTACATAAACTTGATGCATAATCATTCGCCTCCATTTTCTATTTTACTGAAATTCTCTAAAAAAAGCATCTTTTTATCTCTGGATTTTATCATATTTACAAAATTGTCCTTGTTTTCTAATTTCTCTTGTTTACAGTATAATAAATAATGAAGAAGATTTGAAGAAATTGCATAGATTAGGAGGACTTCTTTTGACAAAAAAATTATATCAATGGGGCATCGTCGGATTAGGTGGGATTGCCCACGAATTTGCTTCAACGTTTAAACAAGAAACTAGCCAACTTGCAGCTGTTGCTTCGCGGACATTGACTAAAGCAGAACAATTTGCCGCTGATTATTCAATCCCTAAAGCCTATGGTTCTTATGAAGAATTGCTAGCAGATGAAACAATCGATGTTGTCTATATAGCAGTACCAAATAAACAACATGCTGAACACATTTTAAAAGCGCTCCAGGCCGGAAAACATGTGTTGTGTGAAAAAGCTATTACGATGAACGCGGCAGAATTAAAACAAGCCTTGGCAGTTGCAGAAAAAAATGACCTTATTTTAGCAGAAGCCATGACTATTTTTAACATGCCACTATACGACGAATTACGTCGCTTGATGGATGCTGGCAAATTTGGTCAGTTAAAAATGATTCAAGCACCATTTGGAAGTTACAAAGAACCCGATCCTAAAAATCGCTTTTTTAATCCTGACTTAGCAGGCGGCGCATTGTTAGATATTGGTACTTATGCGGTTTCGTTTGCTCGTTGGTTTCTCAGCTCACAGCCAGACGTTTTAGCTTCTAGCATGGTTCCCTTCTCTACTGGTGTTGATGAACAATCGGTGACATTGCTTCGGAATAAAGAAAATGAGTTGGCGACTATTTCATTAACATTCCAAGCAAAAATGCCAAAGCAAGGAATTGTTGCTTTTGAAGATGCCTATATTACCATTACAGATTATCCACGTGCAGATGAAGCGATTGTTCACTACAATGACGGTACGGTTGAGACCATCGTTTCTGGGTACTCAGCTGAAGCCATGAATTATGAAATCTACAATATGGTTGAAGCAATCAAAGGTACTCAACCCAACCGCTCCTTATTTTTCACGACAGAAGTCATTGATATTTTGGACCAGATGCAAAAATTATGGCAGAATTAAAAAAAGAACTTCGGCTTTTGCTGAAGTTCTTTTTTTTATTGTTCTCTATGGATAAATACGGTTTAACATACGTGGGAACGGAATCGCTTCACGAATGTGTTCATTACCAGTAATGAACGTAACAGCACGTTCTAAACCTAATCCGAAGCCAGAATGTGGCACAGAACCGTATTTACGTAAATCTAAATACCAGCTGTATTCTTCTTCAGATAAGCCAAACTCAGCTACTTTTTCTTTCAAATAATCATAATCAGTTGCACGCTCTGAACCACCGATAATTTCACCATAACCTTCTGGCGCAATTAAATCGGCACAAATTACAACATCTTCACGTGTTGGATGTGGTTTCATGTAAAAGGCCTTAATAGCTTTTGGATAATTTAAAATGAATGTTGGAACGCCATAGTAATTTGAAATAAAGGTTTCATGTGGGCTACCAAAGTCTTCGCCCCATTCAATGTGATCATAATCATTGTTTGCTTCTTCTTTTTGTAATAACTCAATCGCATCATCGTAAGTAATACGTTTGAATGGTTCCGAAACATATTTTTCCAGTAAAGCTGTATCACGTTCTAAAACATCCAATGGATATTGTTGATTTTTCAATACTGATTTAATTAAATGTTTTACGTAGGCTTCTTGAATATCTAGTGATTCTTCATGAGTTGTGTATGCCATTTCTGGTTCAATCATCCAGAATTCCGTTAAGTGACGACGAGTTTTGGATTTTTCCGCGCGGAAGGTTGGTCCAAAAGTAAAGACTTTTCCAAATGCCATCGCACCAGCTTCTGCATATAATTGACCTGTTTGTGATAAGAATGCTGGTTGTCCGAAGTAATCTGTTTCAAATAATTCTGTTGTGCCTTCTGGTGCTGAGCCAGTTAAAATTGGGCTATCAATTTTAATGAATCCTTGTTCATTAAAGAACTCGTAAGTAGCACGAATAATTTCGTTACGAACTAACATGATCGCATGTTGTTTGCTTGAACGTAACCATAAATGACGATGATCCATTAAGAAATCTGTGCCGTGTTCTTTCGGCGTAATTGGGTAATCTTCTGAAGCGCCAACGACTTCTAAATCAGTGATATCCATTTCATAGCCGAATTTAGAACGGCTATCTTCTTTGATAACACCAGTAACCATGACTGCTGTTTCTTGTGATAAGTGTTTAATTTCTTGGAATTTTTCTGTACCAGCTTCTTCACCAAAGGCTTCAATGAAGTTTGGTTTGAACACGACACCTTGGAAAAAGGCTGTCCCGTCACGTAATTGTAAAAAGGCAATTTTTCCGCTTGAGCGTTTGTTAGCAATCCAAGCGCCAATTTTTACTGTTTCTCCAACATGTTTGTTTGAATCAATAATTTGAATTTGTTCCACGTCTGTCTCTCCGTTCATTTCTTAGTTTATTCTTTTAGGCGTTGTGCTGAATTCGTTTCTTTTCTATAAAGTCATTCATTCGCTCAATCGCTTTTTCTAACGTCATTAAATCTGTCGCATAGCTCATCCGCACATGTTCTGGTGCACCAAAGCCCTCTCCCGTTACCAGAGCAACATGCGCTTCTTGTAATAAATCTTCCACCCAATTAGTCACGTTATCATACCCACAAATTTCTAACGTTTTTTTGACATTCGGGAATAGATAAAAGGCGCCTTCAGGTTTTATTAGCGAAACGCCTGGCAAAGCTGCTACTTTTGGATAGATATGATTTAGGCGTTTTTCAAAGGCCTGACGCATGTCTTCAACTGTCGACTGTTCACCTGTTAAAGCCTCAATTGCCGCATATTGGCTAACTGCGACTGGATTACTGGTGGATTGTGAAGCGAGTTGTGTCATTGCTTGAATAATTTTTTCATCCCCGACTGCAAAACCAATGCGCCAGCCTGTCATTGCATATGTTTTGGAAACGCCATTAATAATGATTGTCTGTTGGCGAATTGCTTCTGAGATGGTTGCAATTGGTGTGAACCGATGTCCATTGTACACCAAACGACCATAAATATCATCTGCAATAATGAGGATATCATGAGCAACTGCCCATTCACCAATTTGGCGTAATTCTTCTTCCGTATAAATAACACCAGTTGGGTTAGATGGTGAATTTAAAATGATTGCTTTTGTTTTGTCCGTTCGTACAGTTTCTAATTGTGCGACTGACACTTTAAATGATTGCTCTTGCGTGCTTGATACAAACACTGGCTTGCCTTCTGCTAACTTGACTTGTTCACCATAACTTACCCAATAAGGGACAGGGATAATCACTTCGTCCCCAACGTTCAAAATGGCTTGAAATAATAGATACAGCGCATATTTGGCACCATCTGTCACAATAACTTGCTTGGGTTGATAACGAAGTTGATATTCTCGTTCCACATAAGAGACAATTGCTTGCTTTAATTCAGGAATGCCGCCAGAAGGTGTGTAATAACTTGCTCTTCCATCCTCAATTGAAGCAATTGCTGCTTTTTGAATATTTTTTGGGGTCACAAAATCTGGTTCCCCAACCGTTAAGCTTAAAACATCTACACCTTTTGCTTTTAATGCTTTCGCTTTGGCGGCAGCTGCTAATGTAACAGAAGGAGTCAATTGCTGTGCTCGATTTGATACGTTCATACACCTTTCACTCCCACTTTCATCAAAACCTATCTAAATTAAATATCTTTGACAACGTTGATCTCTTCGCCTTTATCAAAGCTCATAAGATAATATGTTAGTACTCCTTGATCATTTTCGGTGACCACTTCCCATGCAGGGCGCTTATCATAAAGCCCTAACGTAGCTTTCATCACCGATTCATCGGGATGGGCTTTAGCAACAATGTCTGTTATTTGTTGTTCAGTTTGACCATCTTTTTGATTTAAGACCGTGACTTTTTCTCCCGATTTAGGGACAATCACGACAATCTCTGTGCCTTTATCATTTTTGCCGGTTAAAGTAAAATACGTATTTTTGCGTGTAAACCAGTAAAATTTATCAACTGTTTCTAAATTAGCAGAAGTTTTGGCAATTGCGGTTGCTTCTTTTTTGGCTTGAGCCATTGGTTGATTGGTTCGTACAAAAAAGATAATTATTGTTACAAGAATTGCTAAAAGGATTGCCAATAGGGTTAAAAGGACAGTAATCCGTTTCTTCTCTTTCTTTTCTTCTAATTCCTCCAAAAATCCTTCCATCCTCTCTAAACTTACTGGGTCTTATTATAGCAGAAAAATAGCGGCCTTTCACAAATATGACCTAAAAATAATCGATTATTTGTTTAAAAATTCCTTTAATTCTTCTAAAATTTCAGGCATGGGCGCTTCTTTTACTGAAAGTCCCTTGGGAAACGCTTTGATTAATCGTTTGCCATATTTTGCAGTGACTAAACGACGATCCAGAATCAGCAATGCCCCTCTGTCTTCTTCAGAACGGATTAGACGGCCCAGTGCTTGTCGCAAACGTAAGGCTGCTTTCGGTACCGCTTCTTGAGCAAATGGTTGTATCCCTTCTGCTTCTAAATACGCATATTTTGCTTGCACAAGTGGTCGTTTCGGGTTTTCAAAAGGTAAACGCGTGACTATCAATAACTGTAAAGCTGTTCCTGGTAAGTCCACACCTTCCCAAAAGCTATCGGCTCCTAGCAAGACATTCGGTTTTCCATTAGAGAACCGTTTAAGAATTTTTTCACGACTGCCGCTAATCCCTTGGGCGAGGACCTCTTGTCCTTTTTCCAATAATCTCGGCTGGACTTGATGATACACAGTGGACAATAATTCATGCGAAGTAAAAAGAACCAACAGCGAACGTTCCTCTTGCGCCATCAATTTTTCAATGGTATCTGAAATGTATTGACCCATTTCATAGGAAGAGGCATTTTGAATGGCTACTGCTTCTTCCGGTACATAGACTCGCGCATTTTCTGCATAGTTATATGGCGTTGGCAGGGTTTTGAACGTCACCTCTGTTAAACCTAACCGTTGCGGTAAATACTTTTTATTGTTGCCAAACTTCAATGTGCCGCTTGTATAAATAATTCGTTCATACCGCGGATACCACTTTGTTTCAGGAAGCAAACTAGCTTCTAAGTCATGAATTTCAATCAAGCCATGGTCTTCATTTTGTGGTAAATATTCTTTTACCCAACGTGGACGCCAATCATCAAGATAAATGGTAAAACAGTGATGAATACGTTCAATTTCATCAAAAAATTGAAACAAGCGAACAAAAACGATGCGATCAGCCAAACTAAAGGTTTCCAACTGACTCATAATTGTTTGCTGTAACTTACTTTGAATAGTTAACAACTCCTGCAGTAAAAGCTGGAGCGTTTGACTATGTTTTTCTCCCGCAGCAGATAAATAATCAATACGTTCTTTGGTTAAAAGCAACTCCTGATGGTCTATCCGCTTCTGCGTTTTACTAAATAAACGATGCAATTCAAAAAGAAAATCTTGCCATTCATCCACAAAATCCAGTAAACCTTGCTGATAAATTTTTACAAACCGCTGCTCTTCAGAAAACTGTTGAAAAATTTGCTGTAAAGCAACAAAAAGTTGTTCTTTTTCAATAAAATGTGTGACTTGTTTTTTTAGTATCACACTGTTCACTCGTTCGCTCGCCATCCGACTAGCGATGTCTGGTAAATGATGTGCTTCATCAATAATTAGCCACGGACTTTCAGGTAATAACGGTTGTTTTCTTAGCGACTCTTGCGCCAAAAATGCATGATTAACAATCAACACGTTACTTTGAGCGACTTTTTTATACAGATGTCTTAAAAAGTCAACTTCATAAAGTTCATCTTTTTTTGAAAGAAAATCCAATCCGCGATGTGTAACTTCTTTCCAGAATAAATGATTTAAATTCGTCAATTGTAGTTCATCTAAATCGCCCGTTTCTGTTTCTAGCAACCAGACGAGAACGCCCATTTGATAAAGAGCGTATTGTTTTTGCGGAGTTGGCTGATTCAACGTTGCCTTAAAGCGTTGTAAATCAAGATAGTGTCGATGGCTTTTAATAACAATGCCTCGTAATTTCCCTTGGCAGATTTGATTGGCTAATGGTAAATCTTTTTCCACTAATTGATTTTGTAAAACAATCGAAACTGTTGAAATGATGACTGGTTTTTCTGGCGTTGCTAAATAGCTCATCGGCAACAGATAGCCTAATGTTTTTCCCGTTCCAGTCGCTGCTTCAATAAATAAATCTTTTGTCGTTCCTTCTGTAAAATGATCATAGACTAAATTCATCATCCGACTCTGTTCCGCACGATAAGCGAAACGTTCGCCAAACAGTTTTTCTTTGGCTTTTTTAGTTTTGGGATACGTACTAGTCTGATAGAACGTTTCTTCAAAAAGAGGAACTTCTTTTTTGCGTAAAGCAATGCCACTGACCACTTGATAAGCTGGATTTAATGGTGTGACTTGTTTTTTCATTTGTTCATACGTTTGTTGAATAAAGGCACTGGTTTCCCGCGCTGTCTGTTGACTTAATTCCGCAATTTTTTCCATAGTGACTAATGGTAAAGATTTCATTTTTTCTTGAATTAATAACAAAAGTTCGGCTGTAACCTGCGCATCACTATCTGCTTGATGGGGATTCTCATGAGACAAACCTAAACTTTCCGACAAATCACTTAAACGGAAACTTTTTTCTGTCGGTAAAAAAATCTGTGCCAATTCCACTGTATCAATGGCTGGAATGGTAAGTGGCGGCGTGCCACACCGTACCAGTTCACGAGCTAAAAAATTATAATCAAAGTGGACGTTATGCGCCACAAAAATAGTATCTTCCAGATAATGATAAATTGTATGTGCTACATCTTCAAAATAAGGCGCTTTTTGAACTTGCGTATTACTAATCCCAGTTAAACTTTGAATTTGTTTTGGTACTACTTGATTGGGATTCACATCTGTCGCAAAGTTCGCAATAATCTTTCCATCTTGAACGAGAACGCATCCAAACTGAATGATCCGATCACTTGTAGGATCTGTTCCAGTCGTCTCAAGGTCAACTACTGCATACACTTGTTTGTCTTTCAATGACTTCACGCCTTTCATTCATCTTTGAAAATTATACTACAATTTATAGGATTTTCACTAGTATTTCAAAAATTCTCTTGAAATCTTTTCCAGAGATAATAAGAAAGAGCCTGAAACAAAAATCCAAAGTGATTTTTGTTTCAGGCTTAAAAGCTGATAAACTGAACGGTTTTGTCTTACCTTCTCCTAAATAAACGATTAATAACAGTCAAGGATTTTCTGCATATACTGGTTTAATTGCCCATAGCCTTCCAATTCTCTGATTACTGGGAGCGGACAACGAACCTTTTTATTAAATAGGGTCCGCTTTTCAACATATTCTGTAACTTCGTCTAAAAATTTATCTAATCCTTTTTCTAATTTTATACAACTTAACTGATTGCAAATTCGCACGTCTCCTGCCTTTTTCTTTTGAACTTGTTTAAATGATTGTGAGAATGCTTTTGCTTCAAGCATTTGTGCTTCTAACTGTCTTTTTTCAATCGTTATTTTCGGAACTGCTTGATTTCCATCAGTATCCTCTAACTGGCGACTCATAAAGCGACGATAAATTTCCTCTTCTAATTCGTCCAATTGTCGTTGAAAGTCTGCAGGAATTGTCCGACTTGATGAATTTTCTTCCTCACTTTCCATAGAGACAGCTTCTTTTTCTGGCTTCTGCTCCTCTTCTTTTTCGGCAGATTCATTCACTGAATTTAGCGAGCTTTTTTCTGTTTCTTGTAGAAAAGTAAATAAAGGTTTTGCCGCGGTGCTCTGCTGGTTTTCTTGAGGTTCTTCTGGCAGCGCTTCTTTAAATGGCGCTGGTTCAGATAACACTGGTTCTTTCGCTCGTTCTTCAAGCGCTGGTTTGTTAACAGGAAGCACTGCTTCACTTGGTGCTACAGTAGTTTCAACTTCTTGCTTTTCCAGATTATCAGGCGAGAGATTGACGTCTGGTTGTTCCGGATTAGTATCCTCTGATATTTTCAGAGATGCCTGTTCTGCGGCTATCACAGGAGAAGCTCTTTTCAAATGGATCGTTTTTATTTGTCTAGAAATGACGGGATTTCTCGTTTGATTAACGGCTTCATTCAAGGAGGCTAAATTTTCTTTTAAAAGTGTCAACATTTCACGTAAGACAGCAATTTCACCAGCTAATTCCGTTAATTGATTTTCTTGCGGCACTACTTGCACATTGGTTTCATTCGTACGGACTGTTTTTTTATTTTTAGTTGTCGGTATTTCATACATCCATTGTTTTAGTGCGAATCGTAAGTCACGAGTGGTCGGCTCAAAGCTTCCAAAATAAACAGTGTAGTACATTAACTCCGTTTCAACATAGACATAAATCTTTTTAACAATTAACTCTTCAAACTGTTCTGATTCATCCCAACTTTCACATAAAGCCTCAAAAAATTGTTCCCCTTCTGCTAAATTTTGGTACTCTTTCGCTAAATAAAGCTTGCGAATTAAGTAAAAATTATACGGTGTTTCAACATTATCCGCATAAATTTCTCGTCCTAAAAAATCTGGATTCGTTTCTTTACAAAGAAAGACCGTTTTCTCTTCTGGTTGTGTTTCAAGTGTTTTAGTCATGAGGTTCACTTCCTTTTTCTCCGTTAATAACCATTTTTTAATGATAGATACCTTTAGTATACAGGAGAAATTCTTCTGATTTTCTCATATTTTTAAGAGACAATAGAAATTTTAGAGAAAAATCGACAGAAAAAAACGTGAGACAAACAGTCCTATTGACCATTTATCTCACGCAAAATACTTAAACTGACTATTTTATCCTTGAAACATGTAACCAATTATTCTGCTGAATCAATTGGCAAAATCGTGTCTTTTTTCTCGCGACGTGCAATTGCTGGTAAAATCATTCCTAATAGAATTAAGACGATTGGTGTCACAATGTTAGAAGCTAATTGGAACAACCAGCCTTGAGGGTCTGAGGCATACTCAAATTTAGGCACCATTCCTAGGATACAAGCAAAGGCTGTAAATAGGAAACACCAAAGACCAAACACAAAACCAATTTTAGGATTTTTAACAAATTTATATTCTGAATTAAATTGTTTGTATGCTTTGTTTAGAAGCATATAGGCAAAGAAGACCCACAAGTAACGCATTGGCATAACTACAGAATTTAAGTTAGTTAGCCATTTAACCACTTCGTTCATGTCCTTCAACCCAAACATCGGTAAAGCGATAATAATACTTACTAAAATACCTGTTAATAGGTAACCATTAATTAACGTACCTTTTTTCGTACGTTTGCGTAACCAACTTGGAACAAATTCTGGATCTGCTTCAGCTAAAAGAATTTTCAGTGGAGCATCAATTGAAAAGGCTAACGCAGCCACTTGACCCACTGTATTCGTCAAAGCATAAACAATCATTAAGAGATTACCGACACCATAATATGCGCCTAATTTTTGGAAGGCACTGTAGGCACCATTTGCCATTAAATCTTTAGGAATATTGTCACTTGAGAATAACATTCCCATTGCAAATGAACCTAAAACAGCCGATAAACCAACCATTGCTGCTAGGAAAATCATTCCTTTAGGGAACTCTTTGGCTGGATTTTTAGTTGCATTTACGTAAGGAGAAATTTTTTCAGCGCCACCTACCGCAAAAACTAACATCGATACGGTTGTAAAATAACTAAAGTCAAATTTAGGAATGTAAGTGCTGACTTGTGACATGTTTGGCGTCGCAAATTCAACCGTTGAATTAATAAATGGTGCGCCTACCGCTAATAAAATGAATAAAATAGACATCACAAACATGGCGGTTCCAGCTAAACCACCAATAACTTTTAAGGTGGTTAACCCTTTTGTTGATAATAACAAGAAAACCAAGAAAATTATTAATGAAATAAATGATACCGTTACTATTGGCATCGTATTGACTAGGTTTCCATTCCCTTGAACTGCCCAACCTAAGGCAATTAAAATTGCTTGTGGTTTTTGTGCCAAGTAAGGAATGTGCACTACCCAATAAGTCCATGCTGCATAATAGGCTAGACGTTTAGTACTGGTGTTTTGCACCCACGAACTAACCCCACCATTACTGTCTTTAAATGTTGAACCTAACTGTCCTACGATTAACGCATAGGGAATAAAATATAAAACTAAAATCAAAAGCCATGAAGTGACCACTGAAGTCCCTTGTTGTGCATAATTATTCACAACATTTCCAAGACCCCAGACCATGTTAAAGGCAATTAACCCGACGGTGAACCATCGTAATTGCTTTTTGTCCATATAACCAATTCCTTTCTTATAAAAAAAATAAAGCTCTTCATTTATCATAAGCATTTTACTTTTTATGCACAAGCTCAACATAATTAAATAAAGATGGCTTTTTAATAAGTAATTAAAACGCTTCTAGCAATGATTTTCTAATTTATTTGATGACTAAAAAAGGCCGGTGAATAAGTTGCTTCACCAGCCTTTTTCTAAGAGATTTTTCTTTTATAACATATCAAATAATGATAATTGGTTTTCATCTGGCAAGTCTTTTAAGACACCATTTTCATTCATGTATTCAATCAACGTTTTAGAAACTTTGCCTCGTGTTGCCAAATCTTCTTTCGATAAGAACGGTTGCTCTTCTCGCGCAGCGACAATAGCTTTCGCTACGTTGAGTCCTAAACTTGGCACTGCTCGGAAAGGTGCAATCAAGGTATCCCCTTCAATCACAAAATTTTCAGCATCTGATTTGTACAAATCAATCATGCCAAATTTATAGCCCCGTTCCAACATTTCATTACATAATTCTAAAACCGTTAATAAGTTTTTCTCTTTAGTGGAGGCGTCCATCCCCTTGTCCGTAATTTCTTTCATTCGTGCTTTCACAGCTTCTTTCCCTTGTGACATTGCCACTAAGTCAAAGTCATCCGCCCGAACGGAGAAAAATGCACAGTAATATAAGATTGGGAAATAAACTTTAAAGTAAGCGACCCGCAATGCCATTAATACGTATGCTGCCGCATGGGCTTTCGGGAACATATATTTAATTTTAGAACAAGAATCAATATACCAGTCAGGGACGTTGTTTTCCTTCATCGCATTTAAATACGTATCCCGTAGTTCATCAGGAATCTTATTCCATTGTCCTTTACGTACCGTTTCCATAATCTTAAAGGCCATCCCACTGTCCAAACCAGCATGAATTAAATAAACCATGATATCATCCCGACAACCAATTACTTCAGCAAGATTGGCTTCGCCACGGCGAATCAACTCTTCTGCATTCCCTAGCCACACATCGGTTCCGTGAGACAGTCCAGAAATTTGAAGTAATTCTGCAAAAGTTGATGGATGGGTCTGCTCTAACATGCCTCGAACGAAACGTGTTCCAAATTCAGGAATTCCTAACGTTCCTGTTTTAGAATAAATTTGCTCTGCATCCACACCTAGAACCTCAGGTCCTTCAAAAATACGCATCACTTCTGGATCGTCTGTTGGGATGGTTTTTGGCTCAATCCCAGATAAATCTTGTAACATCCGAATCACGGTTGGATCATCATGTCCCAGAATATCAAGTTTTAAAATATTATCGTGAATGGAATGGAAATCAAAGTGCGTCGTTTTCCATTCTGCCTCTTGATCATCAGCAGGGTATTGAATTGGCGTAAAGTCATAAACATCCATGTAATCAGGAATTACAATAATACCGCCGGGATGCTGCCCAGTCGTCCGTTTAACCCCTGTTGAACCTTTGGCTAAGCGATCAATTTCAGCGCCGCGCAAATGTAAATTATGATCTCTTTCATATCCTTTAACAAAGCCATACGCTGTTTTGTCGGCTACTGTACCAATGGTTCCTGCCCGGTAAACATATTCTTCACCAAAAAGAACTTTCGTGTAGTTATGGGCTTCGGCTTGATAATCGCCAGAAAAGTTCAAATCGATATCGGGAACTTTGTCGCCATGGAACCCTAAGAACGTTTCAAAAGGAATATCGTGACCATCTTTAAACAATCGAGCGCCACATTTTGGACAGGCTTTTTCAGGCATATCAAACCCTGAACCATAGGAACCATCTTCATAGAACTCAGAATATTGACACTCAGGACAATAATAATGTGGCGCTAAAGGATTTACTTCAGTAATCCCTGTCATTGTCGCAACAAAACTCGAACCTACAGAGCCCCGTGAACCAACTAAATAGCCATCTTCATTACTTTTATGCACCAGTTTTTGAGAAATTAAATAAATGACCGAGAAACCATTTCCGTTAATCGAATTCAGTTCCTTTTCTAACCGTTTTTCGACAATTTCTGGTAAAGGATCGCCATACAATTCGCGCGCACGATTGTAGCTTAAATCAGTGATTTCTTGTTCAGACCCAGGAATTTTCGGCGTATACAAATCGTCTTTTACTGGAATAACTTCTTCACATAAATCAGCGACTTTGTTGGGATTTTCTACTACAATTCGCTTAGCGACGTCTTGTCCTAAAAATTGAAATTCCGTTAACATTTCATCGGTGGTTCTGAAATGAACCTTTGGTAAACTATGGCGATTTAACGGATTAGCGCCACCCATAGACCCGACTAAAATTTTCCGATAGATGGCATCTTCTTCATTTAAATAATGAACATTTCCAGTGGCGACAACCAGCTTGCCAAGTTCGTCACCGATTTTCACTAGATTACTAATAATTTCTTCCAAATCTGCTTCATTTTTCACCAATTCTTGTTCAATTAATGGCGCGTAAACTGGTTTGGGCATAACTTCAATATAATCGTAGAATTTGGCACGATTTTTTGCTTCTTCGACACCTTTTTGCATCATTGCTTCAAAAATTTCGCCGTTTGAACATGCGGAACCGATTAAAAGCCCTTCTCTTAACTTCGATAATTGCGAACGAGGAATCCGTGGTACTCGGAAAAAATAATCTACATTGGACATCGAAATCAATTTAAAAAGATTTTTTAATCCTGCTTGAGTTGTTGCTAAAATCGTTGCATGGAAAGGCCGAGCTCGTTTGTATGAGTCTCCTTCGCCAATATGACGATTCAAATCATCATGGAAATGCATATCATGATTCTCTTTCGCTTCTTTTAAGAAAATCCAGCACAAATGACCCGTTGATTCCGAGTCATAGATGGCGCGGTGATGTTGTTCTAAGTTGACGCCAAATTTTTTCGATAAGGTATTTAGACGATGGCTTTTGAAATGTGGATACAAGAATCTGGATAATTCTAATGTATCGATGACGGGATTAGCCGCTTCAGGTATTCCATGTTTGCCATAACTTGTATTTAAGAACCCCATATCAAAAGAAGCGTTGTGGGCCACTAAAATAGTTCCTTCTGAAAACTCTTTAAACATGCGTAAAACTTCTTCTTCGGATTTTGAACCGCGCACCATTTCATCTGTAATCCCAGTTAAATTGATCGTTGTTTGAGATAATGGATGGCCAGGATCAATAAATTGCTCAAAAGTCTCAATGACATTTCCTTTGTGCATTTTGACAGCGGCCAATTCAATAATGGTATCATAAACAGCGGAAAGCCCCGTTGTTTCCACGTCAAAGACCACATAGGTAGCATCTGTTAATTCAATATGTTCTTCGTTGTAAGCAATGGGTACACCATCATCAACAATATTAGCTTCCACGCCGTATAAAATTTTAACGCCTGCTTTTTTACCTGCAGCATGGGCATCAGGAAACGCTTGGGCGCCGCCATGGTCCGTAATTGCGATGGCCTTGTGACCCCATTTCCCCGCTTGCGCCACCAAGTCACCGACTTTATTGGTCGCATCCATTGTACTCATATTACTATGCATGTGTAATTCTACACGTTTTTCACCTTCTGGCGCGTAGTCTTTTCTTGGCGCATGGGCGACTTCCATCAAATCTTGGGCATTCATGACTAAATCACGCATGAAGGTATCTTCTTGTACACTACCACGAACACGAATCCAACTTTGCGGTTGAATCGCATCAAAAACTTGTTCATCTTTTTCCCCATTCGAAAATTTCTTCACCACGAAAGAGGAAGTATAATCAGTAATTTTCAAAATTAAAATTTTTCGTTTAGAACGCAATTCACGCACTTCTTTATCAAAAATAAAGCCTTCAATCGTTATCCGACGTTCTTCTTCCAGTATGTTTCCCATTGGCATAATGGGTTCATCATTGGGAATATTCCGACCTAAACGAATTGGACCATCAAACGCAGGCGCTTGTTGTTGTTTTTCTTTTTTCATTTGTTCATGTTTAACAAGCGATTCAGCAGCTTGTTGTTGAAAGGCTGCGGCTTGTTCTAATTTTTGCTCTTCAAACTTTTTCAGCACTTCTGCAGCTTGCTGTTGATCCATTTTTGGTTCAATATGAAATTTAGGAAACCCGTAAGAGAAATAAAGTTCCTCAATAATTGGTAAATATTGTTGCTTCAAATAAGGAATAACTGCTTCATTATCAACAGGTAAGATAATTTTCCGATCTTCAAATTGTGGTGTCTGTGTTTTTAAGACTTTCTGAACTAACGGCGTATTGCATTGACTATTTAACAAGGCCAACTGCCAATAATCCGTTAATTGTTCCTCAGTAAATGTTGTCTGATTTGTGGTTATTTGAACGGAAACCTGCGCAATTTGTTGAAAAGCTAGTTCCAATTGTTGCATAAATGTTTGATATAGCATCACTGGCATCAATTCATCAAAACTTAAATGAAATTCCCATAAGCGACTTTGTTGGTGAACAATGACCTTGTCAATCCGGCCATTTTGAATTAAGGGATGTTCTTTCGCTGTGTCATCTAACTGAATTTGCGTCATCAGTTTATCAAATAAATCGCGTGCTTTTTCTGTCACAAAATGAACCTCCTTCTATCATTGAAAAAAGGCCCTCAGACAAATCTGTCAAGTGCCTTTTTTCGGTTTCTCTGCATTCGCTTCTCTATTAAGTATACTCGTTTTTTGTAAAAAAACAATCTTGTTTCTTTTCTAAAAAGAGCTAAGAAGAGCTTGAAACAAAAATCACTTTAGATTTTTGCTTCAAGCTTAAACGCTGATAAGTGGCGGAAACAGTTTATCCTAATCATTCTGTCCGCCCTTTTCATTATTATTCCGCTTCTGATGTTGTGTTCATCAAAATAGAAAGTGTGCTTTCTAATTCTTCTTTGCGTACTTCTAACATTTCACCAGTACGTTTGATTTTGACTTCTACCACACCATCGACTGCTTTTTTCCCGACTGTGATACGGATTGGACAACCAATTAAATCAGCATCAGCAAATTTTACGCCTGCGCGCTCATTGCGGTCATCAACTAATACTTCGTAGCCTGCTTCGGTCATCATTGCTTCAACTTCTTGTGATAGTTTTGTTTGATACTCATCTTTCACATTCATTTGGACCACGTGTAAATCAAATGGCGCAATTCCTGTTGGCCAATTAATACCGCGCTCGTCTGCATTTTGTTCAACGATTGCTGAAAGTAAACGACTAACGCCGATGCCATAGCAACCCATAATCACTGATTTTTCACGACCGTTTTCATCTAAAACTGTTGCGCCCATAGCATCACTATAACGCGTTCCTAATTTAAAGATGTGACCAATTTCGATTCCTTTAGTAAAGGCTAAGACACCATTGCCATCAGGAGAAGGATCGCCTTCTTGAACAAAGCGTAAATCTTCGTAACTAATTGGTTGGAAGTCACGATCTGGATTTACATTTGTCAAATGATAGCCATCTTCGTTAGCCCCAACAATGGCGTTGGCTAAATCTTGAACAGCTAAATCTGCATAAATTTTAACATCTTTGGCAACATTGACTGGACCAATTGAACCAAAGCCCGCTCCTAAGACACGGCGAGCATCTTCTTCTGTTGCTTCATCTAGGAAATCAGCGCCTAAGAAGTTTTTCAATTTGACATCATTGACATCATGATCGCCACGAACCAAGACCATTACTGGCTCTTCATCGGCAATAAATAGTACTGATTTAATAATACGTTGTGGCTCAACTTCAAAGAAGTTTGCCACTTCGGCAATTGTACCCACTTCTGGTGTTGCAATTTTTTCTAAATCTAATTGTGTTTCATGTGATTTTTTCGGCGTATAAAGACTTGTTGCCATTTCTAAATTGGCAGCATAATCACTTTCTGTTGAATAACAAATAGTATCTTCCCCAATTTCAGAAATCGCCATAAATTCTTTAGAATCTTTACCACCCATGGCACCACCGTCCCCAATAATGGCACGGAATTCTAGTCCACAGCGTTCAAAAATGCGTGAGTAAGCTTTTTCGTAATCACGGTATGATTGATCTAAACTAGCTTCATCGGCATGGAAAGAATAGCCATCTTTCATGATAAATTCACGGCCTCTTAATAAGCCAGAACGTGGGCGTTTTTCATCACGATATTTTGTTTGAATTTGGTATAAATTCAAAGGTAATCGTTTGTAAGAATTGATTTCATCACGAATTAATTCTGTGAAGGTTTCTTCATGCGTTGGGCCTAAGATATAGTCACGGTCATTGCGATCTTTTAAGCGATACAAGTTAGGTCCATAAGTTTCATAACGGCCTGATTCTTTCCAAAGTTCTGCTGGTAATAACGCAGGCATTAACATTTCAACTGCATCAATTTTCTCAAATTCTTCTCGCATAATCGTTTTTAATTTTTCTAAAACACGATTGGCTAAAGGTAAATAAGAATAGATCCCTGCAGCGACTTGACGAATATAGCCTGCGCGCAACAGAATTTGATGACTTAAGACTTCTGCATCATTTGGTACTTCTCTTAACGTTGGAATTAACATTTTTGACTGTTTCATTAAAACTCTCCTCTATTTTAAAATCAACTATTTTTGATTTCTTTACACACTTTTTTACTTAAGCTTTCTCCTTAAAAGAAAAAGCGTTGAATATCGTTCCAAGTAACTAACACCATTAACACCATGACAAACCCAAAGCCAATTAACGTAATGATGCCTTCTTTTTCAGGACTAATTGGTTTTCCACGTACACCTTCAATAATGTTTAAGACAATTTTCCCGCCATCTAAAGCTGGGATCGGCAACAAATTAATAATCCCTAAGTTCATTGACAACATGGCCATTAAGAATACAACTGTACTTACTCCAGCATTGGATGCTTCTTCCGATAACTTAAACATCATGACTGGCCCACCTAGTTTGTTTAAACTAAAACCGGTGAATAGTGAGCCGAGTGCTTTAAAAATCTGTGTCGTACTATTTAAAGTATCCTGAATACCGCCCATCAATTTTGACGGTAAATCAGTTTTCATATAAGGATAAACGCCGACTTTACCAATCGTTTGTTTTTCCACTTTTTGTTTTTCTGGTGTCACTGTTAGTTGCTCTTCTTTGCCGTTACGCTCAACTACGAACGTCAACGGCTTTTCGGGGTTCTTCTGCACAATGGTTGTAAAATCTTCGTATTTTTTGATTTTTTGATTATTAATCGATAAGACTTTATCGTTTTCTTTCAACCCAGCTTCTGCGGCTGGGCCATTAGGAATCACTTGTCCAATTTGATTCGTGTTTAAATCAGTGACGCCTCCTTGTAGAAAGACCGCTAACGTAAACAGAATAAACCCTAAGATAAAGTTATTCATGGGTCCCGCAAAGTTCGTTAAAATGCGTTGCGATAATTTCGCTGATTGAAATTGAACGTCAAGTGGCGCAATCCGCACCTCGGTACCATCACTTTCAATAATCGTTGCATCATGGTCAACTTTATAAACGGTTTCTTCTTCCTCGTTTCCATTGACATAGCCCTTGATGAATAATTCTTTTTCAAGATCAAAATCAACGACTTCCATCGGAATACTATGAGGTAATTGTACTTTTTTACTTGTATTAATTTTAACCACATTACCCACGGCATTTAACTCAACAGATAGAGGCATACCTGGTGTAATTTCTGTCATGTCTTCGCCCATCCCAGCCATTCGCACATAGCCACCAATCGGCAATAAGCGAATCGTATAAGTGGTGCCATCTTTTCCACGATGCGCAAAAATCTTTGGTCCCATTCCGATTGCAAACTCACGAACTAAAATACCCGCTCGTTTTGCAAAATAAAAGTGGCCAAATTCATGTACGAGGACAAGAATACCGAAGACAATAATGAATGTGATAATTGTTTTCATAGATGCCCTTCTTCCTTCATTCACTGACGTTCAGTGCTTTTTATTATTACATGGGAAAGTCTCGTAAAACTTGCTCTGTTCCCTTCCCGATAAACCAGTGCAACTGTTTACTGAGAACAGTCGCCACTGTTAGTGAACAAATCTTTCCTTATGTAAGACAAGTTTTATTTTAGCATATTCACTCATAAATAACCATTGGACTTGACCACTTCGCCTAGATATTTTGTGTTTTTTTAGAAAATCCGTTAATTTGAGAACGTTGCTTTAAAAATTCAATAAGAATGTGGTTTGTTTAGCTCGTTATAGAAAAAATATAAGCTATAGTTGATTGGTTCTAATAGAAATAACTTTGAATAGACAAGGAAATTTCTTATTTGTTTTTTGCAAGGCAGAACGGTAGTTGTTAAAGAAAGAAACCAGCGTCTAACGCTGGTTTCTTGAAGTATGTTGTTTGTTTGAGGTTTTAGGGGACTGAACCTTCGATATTGGAATCGAGTTTTCAACCAGTGTCATTCATTGTAAGATTAAGTAATTAAGTTCACTTATGACAGTTCATTTAAACAATAGTTATCACAGATTGTCAAATTAAAATAGTTAAAATCTAATTAAATGAGTTATATTATTGAAAGCAATTAATGTTTGAAATATACCTCAACGTTTTTTAAATGTCTTAATTATGCACTTTTTCATAAACATCTTTAAGCATATAAGTTAGAACGAAACTCTTAAATTCATCATCTGTTAGATATTTATCGACAAACTTACTATTCGTTTCATATTTATCTATTAATATGTCTTGTGATTGTTTTTCAACGCCTAAAACAAAATTGTCAAATGAGTTATTCTTCGCTTTCATTACGAAGCTTTCATCACTATGCATCTTTCTTGTTACTTGATCCATAAACAATTTATCTTCTGGTTCAAAATTAGTGCCAAAACGTTCGTTAATTTTATTGATAATATCTGAAAAACTAACTTCTTCCTCTTCTATAATTGGACTTACTCCATGACCAACACCTTCAATATATTCGATACCTGTTTTTTCTAAACCAATAGTACCAACAGAGGTTTGTTTAATTTTATAATACTTCAAAGCTACATCATCGGGTAAAGTAAAAGTTTCTCTTTTTTTCTTAGGTAATTTTCTAATTAAATAATTGACATAGAGATACATTTTATGAAGTTCAACATCAGCAAAATCAATAATTTGTAATAAAAAACCATACGTTCTCAGATATTTTACACTTGCGTCTCTAAAAATCTCCTGATCTTCTGTATCTAGCCCTATATATCTTTCCACACCTTTATCAATAATAGAGTTAAGTTTTCCTTGTACAGTTGCTGAAGATTCTAAATTCCCACTCATTACCAAGCTTGCTACTGTGTCTAGTTCCTCTAAAGTAACGATTTCATATTGGTCAATTGTGTCTTTTAATTCATATAACAGGTTAGGATCCGTTTCACTTTCTAAAGCTGTTGTTTCATAGTAAGGTTGGAATGCCTTTTTTATTTCTTCTGTTTCATTAACGAAGTCAAGGATAAAGGTATCCGATTTTCCTGGGCAAGTTCGGTTTAACCTTGATAATGTTTGTACCGCTTTTACACCACTTAAAGGTTTATCAACATACATTGTTTGTAGCAACGGTTCATCAAACCCTGTTTGATATTTTTCAGCAACAATTAGCACTTGAAAATCATCCGTATGAAATTTATCTGGTAGTTCATTTTCTGAAAATCCATTCATATTACTCTCTGTATAAGGCGTATCATTTCCATCTTCAACTTTTCCTGAGAAAGCAACCAATGTCTCCATATCTTTATAGTGTCTTCTTTTGATATAATCATCCATCGCTAATTTATATCTTACGGCGTGCAGTCTACTAGATGTTACCAGCATCGCTTTCGCACGTCCATCTAGTTTATGCTGAGTACGTTCTCTGAAGTGTTCTACAATCACTTCTACTTTTTGAGCAATATTGTGTGGATGCAGAGAAACAAAACGACCAATTTTTTTCGTAGCTTCACTTTTTAATACCTTCTCATCAGATGCAGAAATGATATTATAGTATGTTTTGTAGGTTGTATAATTTTGTAATACATCTAAAATGAATCCTTCTTCAATAGCTTGTCTCATAGAATATAAATGAAAAGGAATAAACTTTCCTTCAGAGTTTTTACGTCCAAATCGTTCCAGCGTTTTAGGTTTTGGCGTTGCTGTAAAAGCAAAATACGAAACATTGGTTTGCTTACCACTTTTTACAATATCTTCTACAATCATTTCTTCTACATCCGTTAAATTATCCTCAATCAGTCGATCTTGTTCGTAAGCTTCTTCTAGCGTCATATTAGACAGCACCTGTGACATCGCTTTAGCTGATTTTCCGCCTTGGGACGAATGAGCCTCATCAATCACTACTGCATAATTTTTACTGCTAAGTTTTGCTATCTTATCTAAAACATATGGGAATTTTTGTAATGTTGTGATCACAATCCGTGTTCCACTTTGAATGGCTTTTGCTAATTGGTTCGAATCTTTATCAATTCTTTCAACTGTTCCTGCTTTATGTTCTAATTGATAAACAGCATCTTGTAACTGTTTATCTAATACTCTTCGATCTGTAATAACAATCACACTATCAAAAAAAGCTTTATTCTCTTGATTATGCATTTTAGATAATCGGTGTGCGAGCCATGAAATACTATTTGTTTTTCCACTACCAGCCGAATGTTGGATTAAATAATTTTGACCCACAGAAAATTTTCGAACATCGTCTTCAATTTTTCTCACAACATCTAATTGATGGTATCTAGGAAATATTAGTGATTTTCTTTGATATAATAACTCTCCATTGGAATCTTTAATATCATCTTTTTTGATATACATAAACTTAAAAATAATATCCAACAAACTATCTTTTTGTAAAACATTCTCCCACAAATAATACGTGCGATAATTTCCTTCACTTGGAGGATTCCCTTTTCCACCTTGGTTGCCAAGATTAAAGGGTAAAAAGTGGGTATGTTCTCCTTTAAGTTCTGTAGTCATATATACTTCATCGGTATCAACAGCAAAATAAACAAGTGTTCTTTTATTGAATTGAAATATCAATTCTTTCGGACTGCGTGTTTCTCTAAATTGTTTCATTCCATTGTACACTGTTTGATTGGTTAATTGATTTTTTAATTCCATGACTACTAGTGGAAAACCATTCACAAATAGAACCAAATCGATACTATTTTTTGATTCATGAGTGTAGTAAACTTGACGACTAACTGCAAAAATATTTTTCTCGTAGTTTTCAACTAAAGTTCGATTTAATTCCGTTTCAGGTTTATTATAGATTAACTTAAGGTGTACACCTCGATCTCTTACTCCGTGACGAAGAACATCTAATAATCCTTTGCGATCTATTTCACTCAAAATACGTTCCAAAATTTTATCGTCCGCATTTCCTATAGAATATTTACGGCGCAAATGATTGAGTTCTTTTTCCTGTGTCGACTCTAAAAACCGCCAAAGCATCTCTGTATTAATCCCTAAAGATCGAAGAGAGATTAAAGAAGGCTGATCGAAAACTAAGGATTCATAGCTTGAGTTCATTAAATAGTGTTCTATATTTCCCTCAAACCCTTTCTCAGATGTATCAATTACCATCGTTTTCAGCCTCCTTTAAATAAGTCTCCATCTCTTCAATGGGTATTTTCCCAGAAACCGCTTCATGAATTAAAGATTGGCGGTATTCTTTTAGTTTAATTATTTGTTTTTTAATTTTCTCTTTCATAGTTTTATAATCACTAGAAGTTGAGTCTAACTTACTAATAATTTTTAATTGTTCTTCAATGGTCGGTTCTAAAATTAAACTATCACCAATCGAAGATAATGTTAAGCCATATCTTGTTACTCCATTAGCTTTAGAATGGAACTGTTCTTGGAAATTTTTTGCAACGATAGAATAGTATAAATATTTTCCTAACATTTTTGATTTCTTTGGCTCTAATACTGTTAAATGATACCCACAAACAACATCAATAAAATCTTCAACTACGTAAGCAGGAATACCAATATCATTGGGATTTTCCGAATCTTTTGTAATTAAAACATTATCTCTCTTGAGAGTAAATTTTTCAATTTGCTCTTTTGTTGCTGTGGCTTGCATAAAATCAATCGAATTAGATACAAAATCATTATAGTAGACATCAGTATAATTACATAACTTAACACTTTTTTCACCGTCAGTACTTTTCTTGTTAACATTACTTGTTTTTATTTTCGAAATATATTTCAATTTTTTCAAATTCCAATGTTCTGGAATTTCTCCAATCCAATCTACTCCAGAATCTTTCATTTTTACATTAGGGTTTAATCCTTTTGTAACAGCTTCTGTGATCATTGCTTGACGTTGTTCTTCAAGGAGTTTGATTTGTTTTTCTTTCGAATAGATAAGGAAGTTTAAATCCGAAAGTTTCCTGTCTAAAAAACTTATAACGATATTTTGTTCATTCATTTTAAAAATAGGTAACTTTAATTCCTTGTATTTTTCTGCACTAACATTTTGTATAGTTGCTTGAATGGTATTTTCTCTAATCCAATCTTGATATTCTATTGTTTTTGAGTAATAAAAAAGCAATTTAGGTAATAATTTATTTATATCACTTTCGAACTTTATTAGGTATCCTGCAAAACAAGATAATTCATCATTACTATGAATATAGGTTTTACCTACTGTAGCTCCTGTTCGAGCAAATAATATATCATTTTTCTTCAATAAATATGGCTTTGCTTTTTCTAAATCAAGACTTTTAAAAGTTGTATCTTTAAGTGAACCATCTTCATTGATATCAGTGATTCTAATAAATCGAGGTTTATCTTTATCCTCTGATACAGCTGATTCGTTAGCACCATACATTAGAGGTTTATTGGTTAGATATTTTAATTTAATTCTATCCATTTCCAAACACCTTCTTCAACTGTTCAGAAATTTCAACTTCTAACTTTTGAATCTCACCAAGTATTTCTTTTGAACTTCTAATCGGTGTATATTCATAAAAATGTCTTGTAAATGGTATTTCATAACCAACTTTTGTTTTCGTTTCATCGATCCAAGCATCAGGAACATGTGGTAATACTTCTCGTTCAAAATACGCTTGTATGTCTTCTTTTAAGGGAATTGGTTCATAATCTCTCAATTCAGTATCTGGTTCCACGGTCGTTTTATTTTTCATACAGATATCTGCAGTTTTATCTCTCTCAGATAATCCATTTAGAATCGCTTTAAAAACAGATGTTGAAACGACTATTTCCTCTTTTTTAAACAGTTCTTTTAATTGCTTTGTAAATTCATCTCTATTTTTGATTAATTTATCAGAACAATTTTTCAACAACGTAGAGATAATTGCTTGTTGCAAAGCAATTCCCTCTTCAACTTGTTTCTCTCCAGCTTCTCCTTTTTTCTTTGAAGTAGCTAAATTTTGAAAAGCTTTTTCGTATTTTACACGTTCAATACGTTCTTTTGATAAATTAAAGTTTAAACGTAACGGTCTTTCAACAGTGATTTTATGAAAGCCGAAATCTTCGTTATCAAATATTTTTACTTTTTTATTTTCTTTTGTCTCATTATAAAGAGAAACAATTTCGATTATTTGCTCTTCAGAAATCTCATTACGCTTATTACCCATGCTCTTTTTCATTTTTTCAGAAAAATCAACCGCATTTACTAACGTTACCTTGCCTCTTCTATGTGGTTCTTTGTTATTCGTTAAAATCCAAATATACGTTGAAATTCCCGTATTATAAAACAAGTCATTTGGTAAAGCAACTAAGCCTTCAACTAAGTCATTTTCAAATAAATAGCGACGAATTTCACTTTCTCCTGATCCAGCATCGCCAGTAAACAAGGGAGAACCATTCATAATAATCGCTATTCTAGAACCATAAGGATTTTCTTTGGTCACGGGTTTCATTTTAGAAACCAAATGTTGTAAAAATAATAATTGCCCGTCACTTGTACGAGGAAGACCTGCACCAAATCGACCATTGAATCCTAAATCATTATGTTCGTCTTTTACAGATTTTTCTACTTTTTTCCAATCTACACCATATGGCGGATTAGAAATCATAAAATCGAATTTATCATTTTTAAATCTATCATTTGTTAATGTATTCCCTAAACGAATGTTATCTGCATTTTCCTTTTTTAGAAGCAAGTCGGATTTAGCTATAGCATAAGATTCCTCATTTACCTCTTGTGCATAAAAAATCAGCTCACCTAACATATTATGATTTTTCATGTACTCATTTGCTACAGAGCCCATTCCTCCAGTACCCGCCGCACAATCATATAGTGTCTTCGTAATTCCTTCTGTTGCAATATCAATGCGGTCATCATTAAATAAAAGATGAACCATTAACCGTATTACTTCTCTTGGTGTATAATGATCCCCTGCTTCTGTATTTTCAGAAAATCGGCGGATTAACTCTTCAAAAATATAACCCATTTCAATATTTGATACTACACTAGGATGCAAATCAATTTCAGAGAATCGCTTAAGTACCTCATACAACAAATCATTTCGATCTAATTTATCAATTTCTGGAAAAAAATCAAAATATTGAATAATTTCATCAGCATTTTTAGAATATCCATTTAAATGGTCTTTAAAGTTATCGGCAATGGCATCTGGATCACTTAATAAATTACTAAAATCATACTTGCTAATATTATAAAAATCTTCTTTGGATGCTTTTGTTAGTAAAGCTTGTTGTACTCCTTCAGGTTTATGCTTAATTGTTTCGTACAGATTTAGTACTTCTGGTTTTGTCTTCTCTAAAACACAATCAAATCTTCGAATAACAACTAGAGGCAAAATTACTTCACCATAGTTTTCTGGCTTGTATTCTCCTCTTAGTACTTCAGCAATTGACCATATAAAGCTAACTTTATCTTGAAAATTCACAATTATAGCTCCGTTCTATTGTTTACTAAATACTTATATTATAACAAATTAATGAAAAATTATCACTAAATTATTTGTAAGATAACCTTGTTAGTCATAGTTTTTCTATAATAAGCTACACCTGCAATAATTTTCTGATGATTAGGTTGTTGTATGTATCAAAATTGAATAGCAACAACTTCTTGTACATCTTTCAAAACAAATTGTTAATCTCCACTCTTAAAAAAAGCTATAAACCCTATATATATAGGGTTTATAGCTTTCAATCACTTCTTAGCCAACACTACCTTCCATCTCATAACTAATCAACCGATTCAACTCAACCGCATATTCCATCGGTAATTCTTTCGTAAATGGTTCAACAAAGCCCATAACAATCATTTCTGTCGCTTCGGCTTCAGATAAGCCGCGACTCATTAAATAATATAATTGTTCTTCAGAAATTTTTGAAACTTTGGCTTCGTGTTCTAAGGACACTTGGCTGTTATGGATTTCGTTAAACGGAATCGTATCTGATTTTGATTTTTCGTCCATGATAATCGTGTCGCATTCGATGTGGGAAATCGAGCCTGCGCTGTCTTTTCCAAAAGTCACTTGGCCACGGTAGTTAACTTCGCCGCCGTCTTTAGCAATTGATTTTGAAACAATTGAGCTAGAGGTATTCGGCGCATTGTGAATCATTTTGGCCCCAGTATCTTGGATTTGGTTAGCACCAGCAAAGGCAATCGATAACATCGTGCCACGGGCGCCTTTGCCATCTAAGTAAACGCTTGGATATTTCATGGTTGTTTTAGCTCCTAGGTTACCATCAATCCATTCGACAGTGGCACCTTCGTAAGCTTTAGCACGTTTGGTTACTAAGTTGTAGACGTTATCTGACCAGTTTTGAATAGTGGTATAACGACAATAAGCATCTTTTCTTGTAAAAATTTCTACGATGGCCGCATGCAAGCTGTTACTTGAATACGTTGGTGCCGTACAACCTTCAACATAGTGAACGCTAGCCCCTTCATCGACAATAATCAAGGTCCGTTCAAATTGGCCGGTATTTTCAGCGTTGATTCGGAAATATGTTTGTAATGGTACATCAACTCGAACGCCTTTTGGTACATAAATAAAGGTTCCACCTGACCAAACAGCTGAGTTTAAAGCGGCCAGTTTATTATCTGTTGGTGGCACAAGTTTTGAAAAATACTCTTTGAATAAGTCAGGATATTCTTTTAAAGCAGAGTCAGTATCTGTAAAAATGATGCCTAATTTTTCAAATTCTTCTTTCATGTTGTGGTAAACAACTTCTGATTCATATTGAGCCGAAGCCCCAGCTAGATAAGCACGCTCAGCTTCGGGAATCCCAATTTTTTCAAAGGTTTCTTTGATTTTATCAGGTACATCATCCCAATCGCGTGCGGGTTTGTCACTCGGTTTTTGGTAATATTTAATTTTACTAAAGTCAATATCTGACAGGTCTGGACCCCATTCTTGCATGGGCATTTTATTGAATTGTTCTAACGATTTTAAACGGAAGTCAAGCATCCATTCTGGTTCGCCTTTCACGCGAGAAATTTCACGAACGACGTCTTCGGTTAGGCCGTCTCCGGTACTAAAGACTGGTTCCACATCGTCGTGAAAGCCAAATTTATATTCTTCTAATTCAGGTACTGTACTCAATTCGTCGTCACCCTTTCTTTATTTTTCACAATGTAAATGACCGGCTTCGCCTTGGCCGTTATTAGCAACAGCCTGCTCTAAGGCTTTCCAAGCCAGGGTTGCACATTTAATCCGAGCTGGAAATTTAGCTACGCCGCTTAACATTGCTGCATCGCCTAATTTTTCATCTTCGGCCACTTCATTTCCTTGAACAAGTTGAGAGAAATCCTCTGCTAAGGCCGTTGCTTCGGCGATTGTTTTTCCTAAGACCGCATCAGTCATCATACTAGCACTTGCGGTACTGATGGAACAGCCACTTCCTTGAAAGGCGATATCTTTAATCACACCGTCTTCAATGGCCACATCCAGTTCAATCACATCTCCACAAGTAGGATTATTCAGTTCAATTGTTTGGCTAGACGCATCTAGCGTTCCGTGGTGATGTGGGTGGCTAGAATGGTCCAAAATGACTTGGCGATATAAGTTATCTAATTTAGAAAGTGCCATGCTGGAAAAACTCCTTTGTCGCTTTAATCGCTTCAACTAAGCGATCTGCGTCTTCTTTGGTATTGTATAAATAAAAACTTGCCCGTGCAGTTGCTGGCACGCTCAGATAGTTTAATAGCGGTTGCGCGCAATGGTGACCCGCTCTGACAGCGACCCCTTCCATATCTAACGCCGTAGCCACATCATGTGGATGTAAACCTTCAATATTAAAAGCAATCACACCTGTGTGGTCTTTTGGATTCTGTGGACCATAAATCGTCAAGCCCTCGATAGCTTGCAACTTCGGCAAAACATAGTGAACAAGGGCTGCTTCATGTTGATGAATGGCCTCTAAACCAATTTCAGTTAAATAATCAATGGCGGCACCTAAGGCAATTGCCCCAGCAATATTAGGTGTGCCAGCTTCAAATTTCCAAGGAAGCTCTTTCCAAGTACTTTCTTGAAGATGAACAAAGTCAATCATTTCGCCACCAAATTCCACAGGTTCCATTTGTTCCAATAAATGACGTTTGCCATAAAGGACACCAATTCCAGTTGGTCCACACATTTTGTGACCACTAAATGCATAAAAATCAGCATCGATGGCTTGAACGTCCACAGGCATATGAGGAACTGCTTGCGCGCCGTCTACCACCATCACAGCGCCATTTTGATGGGCTAATTGTGTTAATTCTTCGATTGGATTAATGACCCCTAACACATTTGAAACATGAGCAATCGAAACAATTTTCGTTTTTTCTGTAATTTGTTGACGTGCGCTTGCCATGTCTAAAAAGCCGTCTTCAGTGACGTCTATATACTTCAAAATAGCCCCTGTACGTTGGGCTAATTGTTGCCAGGGAATAATGTTTGAATGATGTTCCATGTAAGATATGACGATTTCATCCCCAGCTGTAACTGCCAAGTCACCATAACTTTTGGCAATCCAATTCAAACTGGTTGTTGTTCCTCGTGTAAATAAAACTTCCGCTGTTTCTTTGGCATGGATAAATTGGCGAACCTTTTCGCGGGAGGCCTCATAGTCTTTCGTTGCTCGTTCGGCTAACGTGTGCACCCCACGATGAACATTGGCATTATCGGTTTCATAATAATGTCGTAAAACATCTAACACCGCCGTTGGTTTTTGGGTTGTCGCAGCATTGTCTAAATAAACTAGCGGTTCATCATTAACTTCTTGAAATAAAATAGGAAACGATTGACGAATGGTTGCTGCATCCATCATGCGTTTAACTTCCCTTCGATTACTTCTACAAATTCATTTTGTACTTCTTTAACTGGAATTGCTGTAATGACAGAACCTAGGAAGCCACGAATCACCAAACGTTCCGCTTCTTCTTTACGCAAGCCGCGGCTCATTAAATAATACATTTCTTCTGGATCTACTCGACCAACGCTGGCTGCGTGTCCGGCAGTCACTTCATTTTCATCAATTAAAAGAATTGGATTGGCATCACCACGAGCTTTATCAGACAACATTAAAACACGACTTTCTTGCTGTGCGTCGGCTCCTTTTGCTCCTTTTAAAATGTGGCCAATTCCGTTAAACGTTAAAGTACCACGTTCACGAATAACTCCATGTTGTAAAATATGACCTATTGAATGTGGCGCTTTATTTGTCACTCGTGTGTCGATGCCTTGTGTTTGTTTACCTGCACTAATTGCAACGACTTTAACTTCTGAATGAGCGCCTTCGCCAACTAAATCAGAATCAAAATCAGCAACAACATCGCCATCATTCATGACGCCTAGAGCCCAATCAACAGAGGCATCCCGCATAATATAGCCACGACGATTCATATAAGTCGTTACAGTTTGCCCTAATTGATCCACAGCTGAGTATTTAACTTTTGCGCCATCTTTCGCAATCACTTCCACAACGATATTTCCAGAAGCCTTCTCTGCGTGATGACCAGTTGATTGAAAACGTTCTAAATAACTGAATTCACTATGATTATCTGCAACGATTAAAACATGTTTAAAGAAAGGTTGGTTGCTATCTGAATCCTGAATAAACAAAGATTCAATGGGCTCTTCAATCACTACGTTTTTAGGAACGTATAAGAAAACGCCACTATTCATGAAAGCTGCATGAGCTGCTGTCAGCTTATCCTCTTCTGGTAATACGGCTTTAGTCATATAGTATTCTTTAACTAATTCTGGGTGTTCTTGTAAAGCAGTAAAAATGTCTGTAAAAATTACCCCTTGTTCCGCTAATGAGGCTGGCAATTGCTCAAAAGCATGAAAAGATCCTTGTTGAACAATTAAAGGATTGTCTTTCATTTGATCAAAACTTGCGACATTTCCTTCAGAAGGCACATAACTTTCCATGTGAACATTTAATAAAGGCCAACGATGAAATTTCACACGATCAATATGTGGTAACTCACTTTCGTCAGCGTTTTTTAAAGCCGTTGTTCGCAATTCAGTCATCCAAGCTGGTTCTTCATGTTCTAGTGAAAAAGCGGTGACTTCGTCAAGATAATCCATTAGATTTACTTTTTTCATTTATCTTGTCCTCCTTACGCTTCTTCTTTGTAATCAATACCTAATTCTTGGCTGATACCAGCATAGCCTTCTGTTTCTAAACGTTTTGCCAAATCAGCCCCACCAGTTTTCACAACGCGGCCTTCCATCATGATATGAACAACATCTGGCGTGATATAGTTCAATAAGCGTTGATAATGGGTAATAATTAACGCACCAAAGTTCTCGCCGCGCATTTCATTAACCCCTTTAGAAACTACTTTTAACGCATCGATATCTAAGCCTGAATCAATTTCATCTAAAATGGCAAACGTAGGCTCTAACATCAATAATTGTAAAATTTCATTTCGTTTTTTCTCGCCGCCAGAAAACCCTTCGTTTAAGTAACGCTCAGCCATTTCTTCAGGCATATTTAATAATTCCATTTTGCTATCTAATTTTTTTAAGAACTGCATGACTGACATTTTGTTGTCTTCGTCACGTTTTGCATTGATTGCTGCACGCATGAATTCAGCATTGGTAATCCCTGGAATTTCACTTGGGTATTGCATTGCTAAGAATAAGCCAAGGCGAGCGCGTTCGTCTACTTCTAAATCTAAAACGTTGACGCCATCAAATAGAATTTCTCCTTCTGTGACTTCATAGTTAGGATTTCCCATAATTGCTGCTGATAAAGTAGATTTACCAGTTCCATTAGGCCCCATAATTGCATGGATTTCTCCAGTATTAATTGTTAAATCGACTCCTTTTAGAATCTTTTTATCTTCAATTGATACGTGTAAATTTTTGATTTCTAAAACAGACATGTACAATTCCCTCCAACTTGTTTTAATCGTTTTTCCGTTCTCACTCATTTTAGCCTAATTGAGAATGAATCGCAAATTACAATTGCTAAAAATAACAACTCTTATCATCAAATTTTAGGATTCAATTTGTGAAGGAAAATTTTAAAAGGCTGATATTTCAAAGTTTCTCTATATTTTTAAGTGATCCTCCCTACACAAAGAAAAAAATTCTGGTAGAATAAAAAAATTTATTAAAGAAAGCGTTTTCTTAAATAATTACTTTAGAATGACTTTCGCAAAGAGAGCGTTGAGATACGCCTTCCTCATCTATACAAAAAAATCCAGAGCAATTGCTTCTCTGGATTCAATAATTTTTATTAGTGATTGGTTTTATACTTCTAAAAGTTCTTGTTCTTTTTCAGCAGTAATCGCATCGATATTTTTGATGCTATCGTCTGTTAATTTTTGAACATCTTTTTCAAATGAACGTAATTCATCTTCAGTGATGTCGCCATTTTTTTGAGCTTTTTTCAACTCATCCATTGCATCACGACGAACGTTACGGACAGCAACTTTTGAGTTTTCCGCTTCTTTTTTCACGTCTTTGGCTAATTCTTTCCGACGTTCTTCCGTTAATTGTGGAATCACTAAACGGACGACATTTCCATCATTGGTTGGACTAATGCCGATATCACTCATTTGAATAGCTTTTTCAATGTCAGCGATAGAATTTTTGTCAAACGGTGTAATCATTAATACACGTGCTTCTGGGATATTGATACTTGCTAATTGGTTAACTGGTGTTGGTGCACCATAATATTCTACTTGAATACGGTCTAATAGACTTGCGTTCGCACGACCAGCACGAATTTGACCTAATTCACGGCGTAAGCTTTCTTCCGCTTTTGTCATTTTTTCTTTGGCTGTTGCTAAAACTTCTTTAGACATTCTTTATTTCCCCCTTACAGTTGTTCCGATATTTTCACCAAGGATGGCACGACGGATATTTCCTGCTTCATTTAGGTTAAAGACAACTAAAGGAATATCGTTATCCATACTTAATGAGCTTGCTGTTGAATCCATTACTTGCAGCCCTTTAGAAATAACATCTAAATGTGTTAGTTCTTCAAATTTTGTCGCTGTTTCATCCACACGTGGATCCGCAGAATAAACACCATCAACATTGTTCTTCGCCATTAAGATGACGTCCGCATCTACTTCTGCAGCTCGTAACGCAGCCGTTGTATCTGTCGAGAAGTAAGGATTTCCTGTTCCTCCGGCAAAAATAACAACGCGGCCTTTTTCTAAATGACGTTCTGCACGACGACGAATGTATGGTTCTGCAATTTGACGCATTTCAATTGATGTTTGAACACGTGTAGGCACACCAAGATTTTCTAATGTATCTTGCAATGCTAAGGCATTCATCACAGTAGCTAACATGCCCATATAATCTGCTTGTGCACGTTCCATGCCCATTTGAGCACCAATTTGTCCACGCCAGATGTTTCCGCCGCCAACCACGATGGCCATTTCGATACCTAATTCATGGACCTCTTTAATTTCTTGGACGATTTCTTTAATGACTGGTGGTTTAATGCCAAAACCGTCTTCTCCGGCTAGCGCTTCTCCACTTAACTTTAATACGACACGTTGATACTTAGGTTTAACCATCATAATTCCCTCCAAGATTCTCTAAAAATCATTCAATTCCTCATTTAGATGACTTTTCACCAAAATGATTTTTTAGACCAAGCAGTGCGATCCACTGGTTTTGCCTAAAAAAAGGGAGCGCATATCAAAGTTATGCGTTCCCAAATGGCTGAAAGACTGCCTTGAATCAAGCAGTAATCAATTTATGCAGCTTCCTTTGGGGATCGCTGTCTGTTTAGATACTTATGATTCACGGCTTTTCAACCGAGCGTTTGATGCTCTTAGTTTTTCATTTGGCTCATTACTTCATCCGCAAAGTTATCTTCACGTTTTTCGATACCTTCGCCAACTTCAAAACGTACGAATGATTTCACTTCGCCGCCTTTAGAAGCAACAAATTTTTCGACAGTCATATCTGGATCTTTAACAAATGGTTGGTCAACCAAAGCGATTTCTGCTTTGAATTTTTGTAGACGACCAACAACCATTTTTTCAACGATATTTGCTGGTTTACCTTCGTTTAATGCTTGTTCAGTTAACACAGCTTTTTCGTGTTCTAATTCTTCTTGAGGAATTTGAGATTCGTTGACATAGCGAGGGTTGATTGCCGCGATGTGCATAGCAACATCTTTCGCTACTTCTTCGTCAGTTGTGCCATCGATAACTGTTAATACAGCAATACGGCCACCCATGTGTAAGTAAGCGCCAAATGCAGCATTGTCAGCTTTTTCGACAACTTCAAAACGACGGAAGCTGATTTTTTCACCAATAACAGTTGTTGCTTCGATTAAATCAGATTCGATTGTGCCTTTTTCAGTTTTAATAGCCATTGCTTCTTCCATCGTAGCTGGTTTGTTTTCAGCAACTTTAGTCGCAATATCTTTAACTAAATCTTGGAACATTTCGTTTTTAGAAACGAAGTCAGTTTCTGAGTTTACTTCAACGATTGCTGCAACGTTACCTACAGTTGCTACGTTTGCTAAACCTTCAGCCGCAATGCGGTCATTTTTCTTCGCTGCTTTAGCCATACCATTTTCACGTAAAAAGTCTACGGCTTTTTCCATGTCGCCTTCTACTTTTACTAATGCTTTTTTAGCGTCCATCATTCCAACGCCAGTCATATCGCGTAATTCTTTTACCATTTTAGCTGTAACGTCTGCCATTATTTGTGTCCTCCTCGGATATTATCAATTCTTTTTAAAAAAGCTATCTCAAAGGAGAATCAGGCTTTTTGTCGCCTAGCCTTTGAGACAGCTCCGTAATCATTATTATTCAGCTGATTCGTTATTTCCTTCAACAACATCAACGATTTCTTCGATTGAAGTTGCTTCTGGTGTTTCTTCAACGAATAACTCTTCAGTTGCTTGGTCTTCCCCTTGGTTACCTTCGATGAAAGCGTCAGCCATTTTAGCAGTGATTAATTTCACGGCGCGGATTGCATCATCATTTGAAGGGATTACAACATCGATCTCATCAGGATCACAGTTTGTATCAACCATTGCAACGATTGGAATGTTTAATTTGTGTGCTTCTTGAACAGCAATGCGTTCTTTACGTGGGTCAACGATGTACATTACATCTGGAATTCTTGGCATATCAGCGATACCACCTAAGAATTTTTCTAAACGTTCACGTTCTTTGTTTAAGCCAGCAACTTCTTTCTTAGGTAAAACTTCGAAAGTGCCGTCTTCTTCCATTGCATTGATTTTTTTCAAGCGAGCAATACGTTTTTGGATTGTATCCCAGTTAGTTAACGTACCACCTAACCAACGATGGTTTACATAGTATTGACCAGCGCGGATTGCTTCATCTTTGATTGCTTCTTGTGCTTGTTTTTTAGTTCCTACGAATAAAGCAACGCCGCCTTCTTCTGCAACGTTTTTCATGTAATCGTAAGCTGCATCTACTAATTTCACTGTTTTTTGTAAGTCAATGATGTAGATACCGTTTCTTTCTGTGAAGATATATTTCTTCATTTTTGGGTTCCAGCGACGAGTTTGGTGACCAAAGTGTACGCCGGCTTCTAGTAATTGTTTCATAGAAATTACTGCCATGTTGTGTTTCCTCCAGTTTGGTTTTTATTTTCCTCTTCTTTTCGTCAACTCCTTGAAGAACTACCGTAGTAGCACCACTTCGCAGATGGAAAAGAATGTGGATTTCGTGTGTGAAAATCACACCTTTAACAGTATAAGATATTTTCAGAAAAATAGCAAGCCTTAAAACTAGAAATGTCGCTCCTACTGCGCTTGCCAAACAAGATGACATTCTTCGTTTCCCGTTTCATCGATGGTTCGCTTTTGTTGGACAAAGCCTTGTTTTTGATAAAAGGCATAAGCTGCTTGATTTTCCCTGTAAACAGCCAAAGATAAGACATCCTGTTCTTCTTTTGCTACTTGCAGTAATTTCTGACCGATACCCTTCCCTTGAAACGCTTTTTTTATAAAAATTCCTGCGATATAGTTATCCATTAATCCTAAAAACCCAATTATCTGATCCTCTTCTTCTGCTAAGATCAGTGTTGCTTTTGGTAACGCAGCGCGGACAAATGCTTTATTTTCTTGCCAATAAGTTGGCGCGACAAATGGATGAGCTTCTAGATTCGTTTGCAGCCAAATAGCCATAATGGTTTCTAATTCTTTTTCTGTTAACTGGGTTGTCTTTTTGATAGTCAGCATTTTTTGACACTCATTTCTGTTATTGATTATTTTCAAAATAAAACATTAACACGCCCGCTGCGATAGCGACATTCAATGATTCTGCTTGACCTTTCATTGGAATATAAAGATTTTTCGTGGTTTCTGCTAACAATTCTGGCGAAACCCCGCTACCTTCATTGCCTAAAATCAACGCATAATTTTCCACTGCCTCTTGTTCATAATAAGCAATCGCAGCTTCATTTAGTTCTGTACCGAAAACTGGTAGACCTTGCTTCTTGAATGCCTGAACCACTTCGGTCAATTCTCGTTGGAGAACCGGCAAATGATAGTGACTTCCCTGCATTGAGCGCAACACTTTTGTATTGTAAATATCTGCTGTGCCCTTACCTAAAATCACACCTGCTAAACCTGCTGCATCAGCTGTGCGAATCATCGTACCAACATTACCAGGGTCTTGGATATTATCTAAAAGTAACCAACCACCTTTAAAAGAAAGCGACTGCTCTTGTTGCGTTTCCAAGGTGACAATTGCCAAAATTCCTTGTGAAGTTGGCAGCTCCGACAAGCTATTTAAAACCTCATCACTAACAAAAATTAATTTTTCTGTTTCTTGTTCAGCTAACCAAGTTCCCCATTCTTGTTGACCTCTTTGGTTAAACAAAATCCACTGAACATCGGCGTTGGCCTTCACGGCTTCTTCAACTAAATGAAATCCTTCTATTATATATTGGTTCAGTTCTTCTCGGTACTTCTTTTTGTGTAATTTTTTCCATTCTTTTAATTGGTTATTTTTCGTTGATGTAATTTCTTTCATAAGTCACCTCGCCTTTGTATTATAGCATGCTTCTAGCTTGCTTGGATACTTGCTAGAACCAAGAAAAATCGCTATCATAAAGAAAAAAGCAAAGGAAGTGTCTCTCATGGAAAAACTAAGAATGAATGTACAAGGGCGTGTCCAAGGTGTTGGCTTCCGCTACATGACCAAAATGGTGGCAGATCAATTAGGTGTCACTGGTTCAGTGAGAAACGAAGACGACGGGTCCGTTTCAATCACAGCAATTGCACCTGAAGACATAATGGAAACATTTATCAAAAAAATCAAAGATTCCCCCAGTCCAGCGGGACGTGTAACGTATGTTGATATTCAAGAAGACCCTTTGTTAGAAGAAACGGAACAATTTAAAGTAATCCAATAAACTTACTTTCTAACGATTGATTTCTTTGGGAAGAAGCCTTGAACAGCAAGTAGTTCCTGCTTTTTATTGATTTTTGTAAGAGCTTCTTTTCGATTTTGATTGAAAAAGAG
Organism: Enterococcus sp. LX10; assembly: GCF_023539285.1. Lineage (NCBI taxonomy): Bacteria > Bacillati > Bacillota > Bacilli > Lactobacillales > Enterococcaceae > Enterococcus > Enterococcus sp. LX10. The sequence continues at coordinate 1,958,676 of NZ_CP092784.1, forward strand.
CGCTGTTTCAAGTATAGTTAACCATGTAAAAATTTTTTAGAAAAGGACCGAATTACATGCGTAAATTAAACCGATGGCTTTACGGCTCTGGCTTACTATTTTTAGTAATGTTTTTATCAGGCTGTGTGAAAACAGGAGCAGATGGACAACCAACTGGTGAAGGTTTTGTCTATAACTTCCTTGTTTTACCGATGAGTAATGCAATTACTTATCTTGTCGATAACTTTAATTGGAACTATGGTTGGGCGATTATTTTTATCACCATTATTGTACGGATCATTATTTTACCGTTAGGCTTACATCAATCGAAAAAAAGCTTTATCCAAACGGAAAAAATGCAAGCAATCAAACCTCAAGTGGATGTTGCACAAGCAAAAATGAAACAAGCAAGTACGCGTGAAGAACAAATGGCCGCACAAGCAGAACTACAAAGGATTTATAAAGAAAACAATGTGAGTATGGTTGGCGGAATTGGTTGTTTGCCTTTATTAATTCAAATGCCTATTTTCTCTTCTCTGTTCTTTGCTGCTCGTTATACAAAAGGTATTGCCACGGCAAGCTTCTTAGGAATGAATTTAGGGCAACCAAATATGATTTTAGTGGCATTAGCTGGTTTAGCCTATTTAGCTCAAGGTTATATTTCAATGATTGGTATTCCTGAAGAACAAAAGAAAACAATGAAATCAATGCTGATTGTTTCACCATTAATGATTGTTTTCATGTCCTTTAGCTCACCTGCAGGCGTAGCGCTTTACTGGGTAGTTGGTGGTATTTTCACATGTATTCAATCTGCCATCACAAATATCCTCTTACGTCCAAGAATTAAAAAACAAGTACAAGAAGAATTGAAAAATAACCCACCAAAACAAGTGGTTACTCCTATTAAGGATGTGACACCAAAAGAAACAAACAAAGTAACGCAAAAAACGAACCAACCAAAAGCAAACGGCAATAAAGGTCGCAATGCTGGAAAACAAAAACGTAAATAAAAAAAGGATCGCCTCTAAACGGCGATCCTTTTTTTACTTCAATTCTTTCCCAGTCATCTCTTCAATAGTTCGAATAGACTTTGGACCAAAGCCATGCAACGAAAGTAACGCTTTTCGGCCTCGTGCGTAGAGTTCATCCACACTGTCGATTTTTTCATTCGTTAGTGCACGAACAGCTGGCTTTGATAATTGTGTTAAAATTTGTTCAAACGTTGTTTCAGACATGCTGTCGGTTCCTCCTTAGCGGTCGAAAAGCAGCGCTTTTTATTTTACAATTAATAAATCTAAGCTAGCAATTGATAACGCCATTTTAGCAATTTGCATTAATTGTTTTAATCGGTTTTGTTTGACTTTTTCATCCTCAACCATAACCATCGTTTCATTGAAGTACGCATCAATTAACGGACGTAGATTTACTAGTGCTTCATAGTTTTCTGCAATCGTGCGTATCGCAAATGCTTCAGATAAATCGTTAACTGCTTGATACAGTTCTTTTTCTGCCTTATTTTCAAATAGACTTGGATCAATCCCTTCTTCAGTATCACCTAAAAGTTCTTGACCTTTTTTCGCTAAATTAATAACACGCGTTAAGGCTTCCATTGATGGTTTAAAATCTTGATCTTCAAAACGGCTTTTTAAAATATTCGCTGAAGCAAATAATTTCGATAAATCGGCTTGCTCAGCAGACACCACTGCATCGATAATGTCATGGCGAACATTTTTCGTCATTAATAATTGACGTAAGCGAGCTTTCACAAATTCAACGACTTCTGCTTGTCCTTCGTTTAGTAAAACGCCATATTTCTCAACATCTTGATTCACTGCTTCATCAACTTCTGTTTGTAATTGGACTAATGGGAAGGTCCAGCCTTTATCTTCAATAATTCGGATAACGCCATAGGTTTGACGACGAAGTGCATAAGGATCGTTAGAACCTGTTGGAATCATACCAACTGAGAAGAATGAAAAGACGCTGTCAAGCTTATCGGCTAAGGCTAAAACAGCCCCGATTGCTGTTTCTGGCAATTCACCTTCACTGGAAGTTGGTAGATAATGTTCTCGAATAGCCGTTGCTACAGCTGGTTTTTCGCCTTGTAATAAGGCATATTTTTCTCCCATAATTCCTTGTAATTCTGGGAATTCACCAACCATATTTGTTACTAAGTCAAATTTATAAATTTCAGAGGCACGTTTTAAATCTTCCAATTCCTCCTCAGATAAGCCAACTTTTCGACCAATGATTTGTGCAATTAGAGCAACCCGTTGCATTTTTTCATAAATTGAGCCAATCTTTTCATGGAAAGTCACATTTTTTAGTTTTTCAACACATGCTTCAATCGTTAATTTTTTATCTTCATTGTAAAAGAATTCTGCATCTTCTAAACGAGCAATTAACACTTTTTCATTTCCTTTAATCACGTTTTCAAGGTGAACATTATCCCCATTGCGAACAGCGATAAAATGCGGCATTAATAAGCCTTGGTCGTTACGAACTTCAAAGTAACGTTGGTGTTCTTTCATAGAAGTCACTAATACTTCATCTGGAACAGATAAATATTTTTCATCAAAACTACCTACAAATGCAGTTGGATATTCCACTAAATTCGTAACTTCTTCCAATAACTCTTCATCTAAAGCTAACTGCCAATTTTTTTCTGCAGCGAGTGCGTTCGCTTGATCAACAATCATTTGTTTCCGTTCATTCGGTTGAACCACTACAAATTGTTCTTTTAATTTTGCTTCATATTCATTAGCATGTTGGAACGTCACATCGTCTCCCAAGAAACGGTGGCCACGAGAAGTTTGCCCTGTCGTCACGTCTAACACGTTGAAAGGAATTACTTCATCATCAAGTAGTGCCACAATCCAGTGAATTGGACGAATATATTCGAAATCATAGTTTGCCCAGTGCATTGTTACCGGGAAAGTTAGACTTGTAATCACGTCATTTAATTTTGTTAATACTTCTTTGGCACTTTGGCCTTTGGTAAACTTCGTCACATAGACATATTCGACACCATTTAATTCTTTGAAAACAATGTCCTCAGTTGTGACTCCTTGGCCGCGTACAAAACCTTGTGCAGCTTTTGACCAATTTCCTTCAGCATCTAAAGCAATCTTTTTCGCTGGACCTTTTACTTCTTCTTCAACATCCGCTTGTTTTTCAGGAATCGCAGTTACTTTCACGGCTAAACGACGAGGTGTGGCAAAGGATTGCACTGTTTCATAGTCTAAATGATGTTCATCTAAAAATTTGATTACTTTTTCTTCAAGTTGGATACGGCTTGGTGTGACAACATGTGCGGGCATTTCTTCTAAGCCAATTTCTAATAATAAATCTTTTGCCATGTTATTCTGCCTCCTTGGATACACTTTGATCTTTATTTAATAATGGGAACCCTAATTTTTCACGTTCAGCCACAAAAATTTTCGCTACGGAACGAGCCATATTCCGAATGCGGGCTAAATATCCTGCACGTTCCGTTACAGAGACAGCGCCGCGAGCATCTAATAAATTGAATGTATGGCTACATTTTAAAATATAATCATAGGCTGGGTGAACTAAGCTTTCTTCAATACAGCGTTTAGCTTCTTTTTCAAATTTGTCAAAGTTTTCTAAAAGCATTTCTTGGTTACTAATTTCAAAGGAATATTTTGAATGTTCATATTCAGGTTGGACAAAAATTTCACCATATTTAACGCCTTGTGTCCATTCTAGATCATAGACACTTTCGACTTCTTGGATATATGATGCCAAGCGTTCTAACCCATAAGTAATTTCAGAAGTGACAGGATGACATTGTAAGCCCCCGACTTGTTGGAAATACGTAAATTGGGTAATTTCCATGCCATCTAACCAAACTTCCCAACCTAAACCAGCACAGCCCATTGAAGGATTTTCCCAGTTATCTTCTACAAAACGAATGTCATGTTCTAATGGATCAATTCCTAATAATTTCAAACTTTCTAGATAAAGTTCTTGGATATTTTCAGGAGAAGGCTTCATTACAACTTGGAATTGATGATGTTGGTATAGACGGTTTGGATTTTCACCATAGCGTCCATCAGCTGGACGACGAGAAGGTTCTACGTAGGCAGCATTCCATGGTTCAGGTCCAATGGCACGTAAAAACGTGTAAGGACTCATGGTGCCGGCTCCCTTTTCTGTATCATAGGCTTGCATTAACATACAGCCATTAGATGACCAAAATTTTTGCAAGGTTAAAATCATTTCTTGTACGGTTAACTTGTTTTTCATTGTTTTCCTCCTTGGAATATTTTTTATAGACATAGGGATTGGCTTTGCTTCGGGAATGTAAATTTAAAAAGGGCTACAGAGAAACAATTTTGTAGAATGGGATAATTTTTATGCTGTTATAACGTTCCACATCTGCTCCATGTTTTTGGCTAAACAGTTTGTTTTAGCACAGAGGAGACAACGTTCCCTTTGGTCACCTTGTACTGTTCCACATCTGCTCTGACACTTTTGCGCCAATTGAGCTTTTTTGAATAAACGTTACTATTTTTCTTTTGGTGTTAACTGTTTGCTTTTTTTATTCGGTTACAACGTTCCCTTTGGTCACCTTGTACTGTTCATCATCTACTCTGTCGCATTTGCGCCAATCGTAGTGATTCACAGCAAAAAGTCCCCATGCCTATTAATAGACATAGGGACGAATAATTATCGCGGTTCCACCCTACTTCCGATGTGTTCATCGGCAGCTTCGTTTGTCGTACTCCAAAGTGCCTTTCAAAAGTTCCGTGTTTCTGGCTCCCACTCTCCCAGATTCGCTTAACAGAGGGTTCTTTTTACTTCTCTTTTTCTTCGTACGTATTTAACTTCTCTATCATAATACGGTGTCTGAGGGAAGTTGTCAAATTTTTTTTAGAAAAACGACTGCTTGTTTATGTTTCTTTTTCTTCCTTCTTTCGTGGTGGAATTTTTAACGTATTTTCCCACGTTTTCATTTGATCAATAAATTTTTTGCTTTTTAAGTGCAACCCGACATATTCATCGTATAACATATCAATCGTTTCTCGAATACTTTTCTTAGTTTCTTCTTTTACTTGAATGTTTTGGACTTTTTCATAGGAGACTTGCGAAAATAAGCGAATAAAATGAATTGCTCTAGGATCTGCATGGTAGCGCTGTTCATCTAAATGCCAATGTTTTTCACAAAGCACACCGCTATATTTTGAGGAATAATCAAATTTCCCTTGTGTTTCGCCACAAGCCACACAATGATGCCATTCTGGTCGTACACCAAACCGTTCTAACAATTGAATTTCAAAAATATTTGTAATGATTTCCGGATCTTTTTGCTCATTTAAAGCGGATAATGCCATGTGGGTAAATTGAAATAAATTAGGGTCATAGTGCTGATCTTCAATTGCTGCATCGACTAAGTTTAAAATATATGTTCCATATGCGTTAATAAATATGTCTTGTTGAATGTTTCGAAAAGGTTGAACTTCTTTGCTGCTATTGAGAAAAGATAAGCCTTCTTCTCTAAAATTTCCGATGTAGACGGCTTCTGTAAATGGCAGAATCGCTGGCAAAAGAGGATTATTTTTTCGATGCGCGCCTTTCACAAAAAACATCAATTTCCCATAGGATTCTGTAAAAATTTTGACGAGTTTATCCTTCTCTTTAAAATCCTTCGTAAATAAAATAATGCCTTTGGTCTCCCCTAATGCCATTCAATTCACTTCCATTTCTTATGTAAATTAGTGTAGTGTTTGGAAAGTTCGTTTATACACTCGCTTCCCAAACACTACTTTCTTAATATTCTTCTTTGCGATAACCAAAATCTTGTAAATAGATTTTTTTGTCACGCCAGTCTTTTTGGACTTTTACCCAAAGCTCCAAATACACTTTGTCATCTAATAAATATTCAATATCTTGACGCGCCTTGGTACCAATTTGTTTCAGCATTTTTCCGCCTTTGCCAATAATGATACCTTTTTGACTGTCCCGTTCCACAATAATGGTTGCTTGGACATGGACTTTATCGTTTTCATCCCGTTTCATTGAGTCCACAACGACAGCGACAGAATGAGGAATCTCATCTCTTGTTAAAAGTAACACTTTTTCACGAATTAATTCGGAAACGATAAAATATTCTGGATGATCCGTAATTTGGTCATCAGGGAAATATTGTGGTCCTTCTGGCATTTGCTCAACGAGAACATCCATCAAATGCTCAAAATTATTTCCTTCAGTGGCAGAAATGGGAATAATTTCTTTAAAGTCCATTTGTTTCGAATAGTCTTCAATAATACTCAATAAATCATCTGGATGGACTTTGTCAATTTTATTAATAATCAAGTAGACTGGACTATTATTATTTTTCAATCGTTCAATAATAAAGTCGTCACCTTTCCCGCGTTTTTGATCAGCACTTACCATAAATAAAGTAGCATCTACTTCACGCATCGCATTGTAGGCACTTTCCACCATGAAATCGCCTAAGCGGTGTTTAGGTTTGTGAATCCCTGGAGTATCGATAAAAACAATTTGTGCTTCAGGAATTGTATAAATTCCTTGAATCTTATTACGAGTTGTTTGTGCTTTGTCACTCATAATTGCAATTTTTTGGCCGACAATTCGATTTAACAATGTTGATTTTCCAACATTTGGTCTGCCGACAATGGCTACGAAACCAGATTTATGTTCAGTTGTCATTGTATTTCTCCTCTTATTTCCACATTTGAATGATTTGTAAAATTTTTGGTACAAATAGAATTAGTCCTACTAGCACTGCGAAACCGGCTGTTAATAAAACAGCTCCTGCGGCCATGTCTTTGACTTTTTTTCCGATTGGATGAAAGTGAAAATCCGTAAACATATCTACGACATTTTCAAAAATTGTGTTGATAATTTCTGCCAACCAGACAAGAAAAACGGCCAATAACAACCACAGCCATTCAGCAAGTGTTAAGGAAAACAAGAAACCAAACACAATGGCCGTGACGCCAAACGCCACATGTTTGCGCATATTACGTTCTTCTCGAAAAACTGTTTTGATTCCTTGCCAGGCAAATTCTAATGAATTAATAAAATGTTTATTTTTTCCTGTTTGCTCATCTTTTAAGGCCATACGCATCTAAAATCTCTTTCTGTAAACCAAACATTTCTTTTTCATCTTCAGGTTCCATATGATCGTACCCATTCAAATGTAAAAAGCCATGTACTGCCAAAAAGCCCATTTCTCGCTCCAATGTGTGCCCATATTCAACTGCTTGTTCTGCTGCTCGCTCTGTTGAAATAATTAAATCACCTAGATTACGTGGTAGCTCTGCCAACTCTTCATCATCAAAAATAATTGGCAATTCGTCTTCCCCTTCATCCTCTAAAGCAAAACTGATGACATCTGTAGGCATATCTTTGCCCCGATAGTCACGATTAATCACTTGGATACCTGCGTTATCTGTAAAAGTCACCGACATCTCCGTATCTTCGGCAATTTCTAGAAAACCCGCTGCAAATTGCAGCAAATTTTCGATTTCTTTGATTTCTTCTGTTGGTACTTTCTCGGTTTCATCAATGAAAGTAATATCCATTAGTCATCTCTCTTTTCTTGTTCATCTTTCATTTCTTCTGCTTCAGCTTTCATTTTTGGATACTTAATCCGTGAATGGAAGGTACTGCATAATCCATTAATTAATGATTTTTCAATGATGCGAATCTCTTTCATCGTTAACCCGCATTCATCTAATTGGCCATCTGAAATTCTATCTTGAATCACATTATGCACAAAGGCTTGAATTTTTTCGTTGGTCGGATGATCCATCGCCCGCACAGCAGCCTCACAAGTATCAGCAATACTCACAATCCCTGCTTCTCGTGTTTGTGGACGTGGCCCAGGATAACGGAAGTCTGATTCTTTAATTTCAGGATTGCGTTCTTTTGCTTTCACATAGAAAAATTTCATCAATGTTGTGCCATGATGTTGACGACAAATGTCAATCACCATTTGCGGCATATTGTACTCTTCTAAAATTTTGGCGCCATCAATTACGTGGCCAAAAATAATTTGTTTACTATCTTCTGGCAATAAAAAGTTATGTGGATTTTCTGCGCCAGCAGGTAAGTTTTCCACAAAGAAATTGGCGTGTTTAATTTTGCCAATGTCATGGTAATAACAAGCAACTCGTGTTAATAGCGACCGTCCACCAATCTCAGCAACAGCGTTAGCGCTCAAACTAGCCACCATCATGCTATGATGATAGGTACCTGGCGCTTCTTCTAACAGTTGTTTTAACAACGGATGGTTCGGATTACTTAATTCATTCAAGACAATCATACTATCATCAGTCACTAATAATTCGATATATGGATGCAAGCCCATTGTTGCTAAAAATGAAAGTACCGTTCCTGCACCTGCACAAATTAAAGCTGTCCACGTTTTACCATCTGTTAAACTCATTCCTTGATAAATCATTAAGACAACCGCCATGAAAACAGGAAAGACCACTACCCACATTAAAGCTGGGAAAACTTGCTCACTCATCCGTTTCCGTTTAACAACTGTTGCTAGAAATCCTGAGAATAAGTACATAATCAGAATAACCGTCAACGAGTTTGTGCCAATAGAATTATAAAAGATAAATAACGCAAAAACGACTTGGAAAATGGCAGCGATTATCCCTGAACGACGATTTACAAAATGATTTAGAATCAGCGGCGCAAAGGCTGCCGGATAGAACAAGGGAATATACATCAACTGCTCTGTTTGGAAAATCTGGAAGAATTTCATTAAAATAACACTGATTAGCATAGCACCCGTGTAAAAGATAATAAACGAGCGTTGTCGCGAAGGCTCAGTCACTTGTTTTGTAAAGAAAATTAACACTTCAACTTGAAGTAAAATAGCTAATGCTAATGCCACCATCGGAAAAATAGAGGTATTTTGACTAGTCATTCCTAGTAACTCAAGTTTTTCGACCGCTTTTGCATCAATTTGAGTACCTTCACGAACAATAATTTCGCCTTGATAAATCATTGCGGGTTGAACAGCATTCATCGCTTTTTGACGCAGCTCTTCTGTTCGTTTTTCATTGGCAATATCGTTTACCACAATCCCTTGGTTAACAATGTAACGAATGACTTGTTGCATGGTACTCGTAATATCTAAGTATTGAATTTTACCGTTAGCTTCTTGGCGAATTTTATCCAAATCAGATTCTCGAACGTGATTTTGCATTGCGTCATCCACCAACATCAAACTTTCTGAACGAACCTTATCCAATTGCTCAGAGGTTAATGTAAAGATTGTTTGATAAAAAACATTAGGAAAACTTTGATAAAACGTAACTTCATCTTGCGGTAAAGATTCAAACAATGACTTTAAGCTAGCTACTCGTTCTTCCACGGTCGGCGCAGGAATCGTTTCTTCCTTTTTGGCCTTCGCTTGCTTATTGCTGTACTCTTTGTCTACTTTTTCATTCGCAGAATCAATCAATTTAAATAATTTATCAATACGATTATGTTGGACAGATGCCGTATCTTCTTGATAAATATATTCGGGGGTGACAGCTTCTGCTGCCAATTTTTTTCTTTGTTCTGTTTCGTAGGTATTCTCGATATTTTTATTTGCACGAATGGTTTTCTCGGCCAGTTGACCTTCTTTAATTTCTACTCTTTTCTGATGGACACTGCCAAACATAATCATAAATAAAAGAAGAGAAAAAACGGCTAATAAAATAGGTAAGTAGGCCTTACCTAAACGATCCCCTAACTTTGTAAGTACTTTTTTCAAAAGGTACTTTCACTCCTTCCCTAACTGCTTAGGAATGCTTTTGTTGTTCTTTTTCATAGGCTTGAATAATTTGTGCTACAACCGGATGACGCACAACGTCACTGGCTTCAAAATTTACAAAGGCAATTTTTTCAATGTCTTTTAACGTACGCTCGGCGTTAACTAAACCACTTGTTACACCACGTGGCAAGTCAATCTGACTAGTATCTCCATTAACAATCATTTTTGAACTAAACCCTAAACGAGTTAAAAACATTTTCATTTGGGCAACCGTGGTATTTTGTGCTTCATCTAGAATGACAAAAGCATCATCCAATGTACGACCACGCATATAAGCAAGCGGGGCAATTTCAATAACGCCGCGTTCCATTAAACGATTTGTATGATCCATACCAAAAATTTGATATAAGGCATCGTAAACTGGACGTAAATAAGGATCGACTTTTTCTTTTAAGTCACCTGGTAAAAAGCCCAAGCTTTCGCCAGCTTCCACCGCTGGACGAGTTAAAATAATTTTTTGTACTTCGCCTTTTTTCAAAGCTGCTACCGCCATCACCACGGCTAAAAAGGTTTTTCCTGTTCCCGCAGGTCCCACCCCGAAAATGACGTCATGAGTTTTAACTGCATCGATATATTTTTTTTGACCAACATTCTTAATTCGGATGGCCCGACCATGATGGTCCTTCATAATTTCTTCTTCATACATGGCAATAAACGCCTCTAAATTTCCAGCTTTGGCCATTTTTAAAGCAGAAACGACATCTGGCGTATGCACTTTGATGCCTCGTTGAATTAATGTTTGTAGCGCTCTTAACACGGAAGCGACTAACTCTACCTCTGATGATTCGCCAATTAACTGAATAACTTCGCCACGACTATTAATCGTTACGTGGGTATTCTCTTCTAAAAATTTGATATGTTTATCATGTGTTCCTAAAAGCATGTGTGCATCATCAGAATCAGTAAGTATTAATTCCAAAGATTTTGACTGATTATCTGTCAAAAAACGTCCATCTCCTTTATTATATAGTCCTTTACAATGATACCACATTCTTATCTGTTTAAAAAGAAGTCGTACCTGATTTGACTTTGAAAGTCAAAAAAGAGAAAACCGTAAAAAGCTACCGGTTTTCTCTTTACATAAAAAAACTAGGACAGTATACTGTCCTAGTTTCGATAACGCTCTTAGTTTTCTTGTAATAATTCTTTCACAATTGCGTTAACTTGGTTGCCATCGGCTTTGCCTTTGACTTTCGGCATCATAGCGCCCATCACTTTACCAAAATCTTTTGGTGAAGTGGCGCCAGTTTGCGTCATTACCTCTTGAACTAGTTGACGAATTTCTTCCTCTGTTAGTTGTTGAGGCATATATTTTTCAACAATTGCTATTTCAACTTTTACTTTTTCAACAAGATCGTCGCGTCCCGCCTTTTCAAACTCTGATAAAGAATCTTTTCTCTGTTTCATCTCACGAGACAATACAGTGAGTTCTTCTTCTCCGTTCAATTCACGGCCCGCTTTAATCTGATCATTTTGAATGGCAGTCTTTAACATACGAAGTACGGCTAAAGTTTCTTTGTCTTTAGCTTTCATCGCTGTTTTAATGTCGTCATTCAATGTGGTTAGCAATGACATACCACCAACTCCAATTCATTCAAAACTAGAATTTTTTACGTTTTCTAGCTGCTTCAGATTTTTTCTTACGCTTTACACTTGGTTTTTCGTAGAATTCACGTTTACGTGATTCTTGTAAAGTACCCGCTTTTGAAACGGAACGTTTGAAGCGACGAAGAGCATCATCAAGAGATTCGTTTTTACGAACGACTGTTTTTGACATGTTATTCCCTCCCTCCGAGCTTAAAAAGTAACCGTTTTTCTTATTTGTGGGAAAAACCCACAAATTAAAATACTGTCCTTGTTATATTATAGCTAAAGCATAAATAACCGTCAACCACTCTACTGATAAAATACGAAATTTTTGTTTGATTTTTCGTCTTATTCGCTATTTTTCGCAACAATCGGCACAACGACCAAGTATTTCAAAGCGATGTCCTTCAATTGAACAACCTTTTAACTGTTCTTCAAAAAAATTCATCGGACACATGTGAATTTCTTCCGTTTTGCCACAAACCGTACAAATAAAGTGATGATGATGTTCCACCTCTTGGCAACAACGGAAGCGAAACTTTTGCTCGCCATTTAATTCTGTTTTTTCTAGCAATTCTAAGCGCTCAAAGTCATGCAAGTTACGATAAACCGTATCATAACTGACTCCTTTAAAGGTTTCATTCATAAATTCATACACTTCACGTGCAGAAACATACCGATTTCGCTTAATCAAATAGCTCATCAGTAATTCTCGTTTTTTAGTATATTTTAATCCACTGGCTTTCATGGTTTCTAAGGCTTGTTCAATATTGGTTTTTACTGGTGCCATCGCCATTTCCTCCCTCACCAACCTAAATCAGAATCATTACGAAATAGATTCTGGACTTATGGTATAATAAAATTATTAAAAATGCAAGAAAGGACTTACCCTCTATGACTATTTCTGAAGAAAAAAAATGTGTGACGATTTTTGTCATCTCAGATTCTGCTGGCGAGACCGCTTCAAAATTGGCGGCTGCTTCAATGGCCCAGTACCCCACTGTTGATTTTACTTTGATTAGACGAACATTCGTTAAAGACGAAGATAAACTGGTGCAAGCGTTAGAAGATGCCAAAAAAGCAGAGGCCATGGTACTGCATACTATCATTAATGATCATCTCGTGGCGATTGCTAATCAATTTTTCAATGAGCATCAATTGTTCCATTTTGACATTTTGACACCACCTGTTGCGGAAATCGAACGATTAACAGGTGTCGCACCTATGCGGGAACCAGGTGCCTTACATCATCTGAATGAAAATTATTTTAAACGAATTGAAGCAATGGAATTTGCTGTCAAATATGACGATGGCAAGGACCCACGAGGCTTTTTAGAAGCGGATGTGTTACTTCTTGGTGTTTCCCGAACTTCTAAAACACCGCTAAGTCTCTTTTTAGCCAACAAGAACTTAAAAGTTGCTAATTTGCCACTAATTCCTGAAGCACATTTACCGAAACAATTATTCGAAATGGACCCTAAAAAAATTGTTGGTTTAACCAACGATCCCAATGTTTTAAACGGTATTCGTAAAGAACGAATGCGCGCATATGGATTGCCTGAAAATACTTCTTATTCAGATATTGAAAAAATTCGGCGAGAACTGGCTTTTGCTAATGATCTTTATCAAAAATTAGGTTGTATCGTTATTGATGTCGCTTCTCTTTCAATTGAAGAAACTGCCTCAATGATTCTTAATGCTTTGAACTTAGAAGATCATAGTTATTATTCCACGGAAACCTCCGAGGATTAAAAAAAACGAGAAAAAATCACTAGTGATTTTTTCTCGTTTTTTTTAAAAGACTTGAACGCCTTCTTGATCAATATTGAAAATTTGGATGCTCGCTTTGGTAGATAATTTCTCCAAGCTTTGAACAATTTCGTTGGTTCGTTCTTCTGGCGATAAGATTAGAACAGTAGGACCAGCACCGCTTAAGAAAGAGCCATAAGCACCTTTTTGCTGAGTTAAACGACGAATTTCTTTTAAGTGAGGAACCAATGAACGACGATACGTTTCATGCCATTTATCTTGTTCCATCATTTTGCCTGCTAAAGGTAAATCCCCGTTTAAAATTGCGGCAATCATTACATTGGCAATTGAGCTGGCCGCGACTGCTTCTTTATAAGCCAATTTTTCGGGCAAAACAGCACGACTTTTTTCGGTAAATAATGGTTCCTCTGGAATAAATGCAATGACATCACACATTGGAAAGTGATGTTTGACATGGTAGACTTGGTTTTCTACATGGCTAGCCACCACGAAATCTCCTAAAATAGCTGGGGCCACATTATCCGGATGTCCTTCCATCTCTGTGGCCAAACGGACCTTTTCTTTAGGGGACAAATTTAAATGTGCTAGTCGGTTAGCTAATTCAATTCCTGCTACAATCACACTTGAGCTACTGCCTAATCCTCTTGCAAGGGGAATGTCAGAAACCATCCGAATAACTTTTGGTGTTAATTCTGGTGCAATTTTCAATGCCGTTTGAATTAATAAATTCTCTTCATTAGTAGGAATCTCTTCTCCCAAAGTATGTTGAATTTCCCAAAATTCACTTTCACCTAAAACGTTGATTGTTAAATAAGCGGATAATGCAATGCCACATGAATCAAAGCCAGGTCCTAAGTTGGCACTAGTGGCAGGTACTCTTATTTTCATAGTGTTGCGACTCCTTTTCGTAAGTGCAGACGCATTTCTTCCACGTCACTCATTTTTGAAATAGCTACTTCTGTCTCCATTGCTGTATCAGGATCTTTCAGTCCGTTACCAGTAAAGACTGCCACGACGGTTTCACCTGCTTTGATTTTACCGCTTTTAACATGTTGAATAACTCCAGCTAATGAAGCAGCCGAACCAGGTTCAATGAAAACCCCATCTTGAGCAGCAATTTTTCGGTAAGCCGTTAAAATTTCTTGATCTGTCACGGCATCAATGAAACCACCCGATTCATCGCGTGCCTGTTCTGCTAGTTGCCAACTAGCAGGATTTCCAATCCGGATCGCTGTCGCCACGGTTTCAGGTTGCTCAATCACTTGGCCTTTCACGATCGCTGCGGCACCTTCTGCTTCAAAACCATGCATTCTTGGTAAAGTTGTTCCTTGTTTTTCATGCCATTCTTTAAAGCCTTTCCAGTAAGCGGAAATATTGCCGGCATTTCCAACTGGAATCGCTAAGACATCGGGCGCTTGACCTAATTGTTCACAAACTTCAAAAGCTGCTGTCTTTTGCCCTTCTAAGCGATAAGGATTCACTGAATTAACTAGCGCAACTGCCTCAGTTTTCGCAATCTCTCGCACCGCTTTTAATGCTTCATCAAAGTTACCTGGAATCGAAATAATGTCCGCCCCATACATAATAGCTTGCGCCAATTTTCCCAGTGCGATTTTTCCTTCTGGAATCACTACATACGCTTTAATGCCTGCTCTTGTGGCATACGCAGCAGCGGCGGCACTAGTATTTCCTGTAGAAGCACAAACAATCGCTTTGGCACCTTCTTCTACCGCTTTTGCTACAGCCATCACCATCCCGCGATCTTTGAATGAGCCAGTGGGATTTAAGCCTTCGTATTTTCCATATAATTGAATACCTAATTCTTTGGATAAATTAGGTAAAGGAATCAGTGGCGTATTTCCTTCGGCTAAAGAAATCATTGGTGTTTTTTCTGTTACGGGCAAATACGCTTGATACTGTTTTAACAAACCTTCATACATGTTTACTCATCTCCTATAACCTTCATTACATTCAATAACTGAAAGGCTTCCGTATTTTGAATAGCTGTCACAACTTGTTGCATTTGTGCTTTTGATATCTGGTGTGTAATGGCAACAATTCTTGCTCGCTGTCCATCTGATTTCTGTTGAACTAATTGATCAAAGCTGACTTCTGCTTTAGTCATTAATTGTGTCAACTGCAAAAATTGTCCTGGTGTATCTGGAACATCTAACGAAAAATAGTACTGCCCAAATACATTTTCGGAACGCGTCAATTGGGTTTTATGTTGATACGAATTGAACATATGGCCAGTCGTTGTCAAGCGAATGTTTTTAGCAATCGTAATTAAATCACTGACAACACTGGTTGCTGTCGGTTTAGCGCCAGCTCCTGGACCGTAATACATTGATTCGCCCACGCCTGCACTTTTTATAAATACTGCATTGTACTCATTACGAACAGATGCAATAGGATGCTTTTGATTGACTAGCATAGGCGCCACTTCCACCGAGATACTATTCTCATTTTGTTCAGCAGAGCCAATCAATTTGATTTCATACCCCAGTTGTTTAGCCATAGCGACATCATCTAAAGACAATCCGCGAATTCCACGAATATCAACTTGTGGTAATGAAACATTCATCCCAAAAGCAAATTGACTTAAAATAACCATTTTATAGGCTGCATCGATTCCATCGACATCATTTGTCGGATCCGCTTCAGCAAATCCCAGCGCTTGCGCTTCTGCTAAAGCTTCTTCATAACTTTTATCAGCAGAAACCATTTGCGTAAGCATATAATTCGTCGTACCGTTCACAATTCCTAAAACTTGTTGAATATTGTCTGCCGCTAAGCTATTAGCAATTGTTCTTAAAATAGGAATCCCGCCAGCAACACTTGCTTCGTAATATAAATCACAATGATGTTTTTGGGCTAACGCTACTAATTCACTCCCATGTTGCGCCAGTAAATCTTTATTGGCAGTCACAATATGTTTGCCCTTTTCTAAAGCTTTCATGATATAGGTTTTGGCTGGTTCAATGGTTCCCATTAATTCCACAACGATTTGAATCTCTTTATCTTCTAAAATATCATCAATTGAAGTTGTTAAAGACAGACCGTATTCTTCCGCTTGCGCTTGTTTCGTTTCAAGATTTCGGACAAATGCTTTTTCAATGACTACATTCATTCCTGTCACTTGTGAAATTTTCTCTTGATGTTCTTTCAAGAGAGTTAAAACGCCAGTGCCTACAGTCCCTAATCCTAGTAACCCGATCTTTAAGGTATCCTTCATTTTTACCTCCATCAACAGCGCTATTCTAGTTACGCTATTTTCTCCTACTTTTTATCGATGTTCAATATGCTCAAAGGTCTGATTTAAAATATCTATTACATGATGATCATCTAATGTATAAAAAATCGTTTTTCCTTCGCGACGTGCCTTGACAACCCGGCTATCTCTTAATAATTTTAGTTGATGAGAAACGGCGGACTGTTCCATTTCCAATTGTTCACTAATCGCCGTTACGTTATGCTCGCCTTCTTTTAAAAGTAGCAAAATTCTTAAACGTGTTGGATCACTTAATACTTTATATAATTGACTTACTTGTTTGATTTCTTCCATTTGTTTCATTATAGTCGCCTCACTTTGCACTCATTATAACACAGAGTTTTTTAAAATAAGAACTGCGATTGTTCTTTCCTACGAAAAATATGGCACAAAGAAAGTTGGAAAAATGACAAACTTGTCGATTTTCCAACTTTCTTCATCTATTCGTGGTTGGCTTGCTGAACTGCATCCATCACGGCATAACGGAAGCCATTTTTTTCTAGAGCTACAACACCGCGAATCGTACTTCCTCCTGGAGAAGTCACTTCATCTTTCAATGCTCCTGGATGTTTTTTCGTGTCTAAGGCTAAGGTCGCCGTTCCTTTTATCATTTGAGCGACAATTTCATAAGATAAGTCTCTTGGTAACCCTTCTAAGACTGCTGCATCTCCCAATGCTTCCATAAAGATATCAACAAAAGCTGGACTGCAACCAGCCACAGTACCAAAAGTTTCCAGTTGCGCTTCACGAATTTCTTTGACTAACCCTAAAGTAGCAAGAAGTTCCATTACCAGGTCCTTCGTTTGGCCTTCAATTGTTGGTGCCAAGGCTACGCCAATCACGCCTTGATTCACGCTAACTGGTGTATTAGGAATGGCATGAACAACTTTGGCTTCTTTATTGCCAAGGGCCATTTGTGCTTCTTGTATGGTATGACCTGTTGCAACAGAAACCAATAGACTTTCGTTGGAAAAATGAGGGGCTAATTCCTGAAGGACAGGTAACACGACCTTTGCTCCTGTCGCAATAAAAATAACCTTACATTCTTGGAAAAGTGCATAATCTGTGACAAGTTGAAAGCCCCACTCTTTTTGAAGTGCTTCTGCTGTTCCACTTGAGCCACCTTTCACATATAAATGTTCCTTCTTGACTGCCTCAGCTTTTAGTAACCCTTTAATCATGGCACCGCCCATACTGCCAGCACCGATAAAGCCAATTTTCATAGCATTCCCTCCTTAGTTAAATAAAGTGTTTGTGTCAAAAGTCAATTAGCTTTTGACACAAACACTAACATTCGTACTTTTTTCCGTACAGCCTGTTTCGTTTATTTTATTTTGTTAATTCATTAACGACTGCTTCAAACGCAGCAATTTTTTCAGAAGCTTCTGAACTACTTGTTGCTTTTGTCGCTAGATAGAATTTAATTTTTGGTTCTGTTCCTGATGGTCGGATAGCAATCCAACTGCCATCTTCTAAATGATATTTCAGCACATCAGAAGGAGGCGTTTGTAATTGTTCTGTTTGACCATCTGCAAAAGTGCGTGTTAATTCTTTAAAATCTTCCGTTTGAGTAACTTGAATCCCGGCAAACTCAGTTGGCGCTTGTTCACGACATTTTGCCATTAAAGCTTTGATTTTACCGCTGCCTTCAATTCCGCTCATTGTTACGGAAATAGTTTTTTCTTCAAAGTAACCAAATTCTTCAAAGATATCTTGTAAGCCATCGTATAATGTTTTTCCTTGTTTTTTATAGAAAGCCGCTACTTCTGCTAATAAAACTAACGCTTGAATTGCATCTTTATCACGAACAAAAGGTTTCACTAAGTAACCATAACTTTCTTCAAAACCAAACATAAACGTTTGACTGTGGTCTTCTTCGTATTGTTGAATTTTTTCAGCAATAAATTTGAAACCTGTTAAAACATTAAACATCTTCGTATTATATTTCTCAGCAATCGCTGTAGCAAGTTCACTAGAAACGATTGATTTTAGAACCGCAGCATTTTGAGGCAACGTGCCTGCTTGTTGATGGGCTTCTAAAATATAATGAATCATAATTGAACCTAATTGATTTCCTGTTAATACTTGGTAGTCTCCGTTTGGCATCCGCACAGCAGCACCTAAACGATCAGCATCTGGATCTGTTGCAATCAATAAATCAGCGCCTTCTTTTTCCCCTAAACGAATCGCGTATTCAAAAGCTGAATGTTCTTCAGGGTTTGGTGACTTAACTGTAGTAAAGTCAGGATCAGCAACGGCTTGCTCAGGTACTAAAACAAATTTTTCAAAACCGGCTTGTTTTAATGCCTTTTCTCCTAACATTTTCCCAGTTCCATGTAAGGGAGTGTAAACTAATTTTAATTCTTTACCCATTTCGTTAATTAATTCTTGATTAATCGTAACTGTTTTAATTTCTTTCAAATACGCATTATCGACTTCTTCACCAACAATGTTAATTAAACCGCTGTGGGCAACTTCTTCATCTGATAAGACATCAATTTTCAAAGGATTTTCGATACTACGAACATATTTAGTTAATGCATCTGCATCAGCTGGCGGCATTTGACCACCGTCTTCACCATAGACTTTGTAGCCATTATAGGCAGCTGGATTGTGAGAAGCCGTAATCATGATTCCCGCAAAAGCTTTAAAGTAGCGGACTGCAAAAGATAATTCTGGTGTTGGTCGTAAGCTTTCAAACACAAAAGAAGGAATGTCATGTTTAGCTAATGTTTTAGCTGCTTCCATTGCAAATTCTGGAGACATATGACGTGAATCATAGGCAATGGCTACACCGCGACGTTTTGTTTCAGGATTTTGCGTATCCATAAAACGTGCAAGCCCTTCTGTCGCTTGACGAACTGTAAAGATATTCATCCGATTAATACCGGCGCCTAAAATTCCACGCATCCCGGCAGTCCCAAATTCTAATGGTGCGTAAAATGCATCTTCACATTTTTCAGGATCTGTATTTAAGTCCTTTAATTCATTTTTTAAATTTTCTGGAATATTTTCTTCATTTAACCATTGTTGGTAAACTTGTTCCCAAGACATGGAAAACACCTCATTTGTTTTTTTGTTTTTACTTTTTAAGTATAGCATTGGATATTCGTTTAGAAAAGGGAAGTTGTAGCGTTTTCTCTCAGCAAATGATTTTTATAAGAAAAATCTTACTTACTGTTCTATTTTTGTTTGTCTATTTTCAGAAAGCTGTCGTGTAATCCGTACCATTCGCTCACAAAAAAGAGGCATTTCTTCTGGTGAAATTCTGGAACAATTCAAGCGAATACTTCCACGTTTTTCACTAAAAGCGACACTTGGTGCTACCAAAACACCTTCTCGTAAAAACACTTGCCAATCTTCTGGCTTAAGTGCCCCTTGACGCCAATGTGCCCATAAATAAAAGCCGCCCTTTACTGGCGAAACTTCCCATTCTGGCAACGATTTAAATACTTGATATACAGCTGTTGCTCGTTGTTCCACTTGTTTATTTAATAACGTAATTTTTTCAGAAAAAGAAGAATCTTCAATCGCCATTTTAGCGAGCATCTGCGGAAAAATACTCAACGAAACATCCATCATTTTTCTAGCTTCTGCAATTTGTTTCGTCACGGAGGCGGGCGCACTTAACCAACCAATTTTCGTGGTCGAACCTAAAATTTTTGACAACGAACCGATATACAAGACATTATCTGGATCTAATTTTTTTAAAGGAGGAATTTCTGTTTTCGGGATAAAACTTAACTGCCCAAAAACATCATCTTCTAAAATAGGAACTTGATACGTTTGACAGACTTTCACAAGCTGTTCTCTTTTTCTTAAAGGCATTACTGTCCCAGTGGGATTTTGAAAGGAAGGATTAACCATAACCATTTTGATGCGATGTTGTCGGATTGTTTGTTCTAGCGCTTCAAGATCAATCCCTTCCTCTGTCATGGGCACACCAAATAAGCGCACACCAGCAGCTTGGAAAATTGGTAAGGCATAGAAGAAAGATGGATCTTCTACGGCAACACTATCTCCTTGTCTCAATAAAACTTGTAAAACTAAAAAAAGTGCTTGTTGCGCACCTGAAGTAAGCAATAAACTTTCACTTGGTAAATGAAGCTGATATTCCGTTGCTGTAATGGCTTGGATTTCTTTTCTTAACGGCAAATAACCTAATTCATCTTGTGCTTCCTCTTTTAAAAATTGTTTCCAATTTAATGCTGGAAAATCGAAACTGGGAATTAAGTCTAACGGTAACTCACCTGTATACATATCTAAGTCAGTCGGCAAATTTTGTTTAGCACGTAACTCAATCTCTGCCACCAAGGGATGAACTTGTTTGAACACATTTTGTTCTAAATAACGATGCCAATCCGTTCGTGGCGTCATCATTACCCCCCATTTTCCTTCGTTGACGATCGTTCCACTCCCTCTTTTTCGCACAATCCAGCCTAAGTCCACCAGTTCATCTAATGCATGAACAACGGTTGAACGATTGACAGACAAGTATTCTGCCAGTTTACGTTCCGAAGGGATTTTTTCGCCTGGTAATAATTCGCCTGTTTGAATCTTTTGAACAATCATTTCCATAATACTGCGATAAATGGGAACATTTTGTTCTTTTTTAAGTTGCCACATAGCCATCACCTCAACAATTGGATGAGTTAAAAGTAATCCAGTTTAATGCTTTTGTCAATCGAAAATACAAGAAAAGTGGGACAGCCGTTTTGACGAATGTCCCACTTTTCTGTTTTACTATTAACAGGTTTGTCTCAATGTTTGTGTAAAAATGCTTGGATGGTGTTATAAAAGATTCCTGCGAACATAAAGATTAACCAACTAAACCGCCAATCCCCTAAAACAAAACTAATAAATAGATAGAGTGCAACAACTAAGGGCCAATAAACGGATGCAATAATTGCACCGACAGGATTTCCCACAGGTCCTTCCTCTGTTTTTGTTTGCTGAGGGGCATACTCAGGATGACCAACATGTTCTGAATAAAAATAAGTTTCATTCAACAATTTATTAAAACTTCCTTTAATTACTCCACCAAATATAAACAAGAAGACACCAACCGATACTAAAAAGAAGAGCCAACTAATCCCCATCGTTCCATTATAATATTGTCCGCCCATCATTTGATGCATGGAACGGCGCATCATCAGATGAAGGCCACTACTAAAGACAACAACTGGGATTAAACCCAAAATACAAAAAACGACGCCCGCTGCCATACAAAAAATAAATGATCGTTGAAAACTTTGTTCTCTTTGTGCAACTTCTTTTTTTAACTTAGTCGGAATCAATCGTTGCCCCAGTTGTTTATCCATTGCAACAAACCGATTACCAGCAACAATAAATAATGGAACGCCAATTGCCACACCTATGAAAAGACAAACTAAACCGAGACCGTTAGAAAGAACACCACGCATACCAACCAGCAAGCCAACACCCACCATGATTGCAACAACACCAAGACCAATTTGAATAGCACCTTTACGTTGGACAGCTAAATAGTCAAGTCCTTCCTCCACTGAAATTTCTGGCAAACCGTTCATTAAATCGTTTGTTTCATCCACTTGTTTATTTTCTAAATTCAATTCTTCCATTAATTCATCAATAGTACCAAATTCAGAAATAATTGTACCAATTGCTTCATTTTCCGATTTTCCTTGGCTGAGCAAATCTTCATAACGATCCTCAGCATTTGCTAATAAGTCCGCCTTTAATTGTTTTGTTTCAGATGTTTCAACAACGCCTGAAAATAAGCTATCAATAAATTCTTCTATAATTTTCATTTTCCCATCTCCTTTACAAATGCTTCGACGACGTCTTTTGTTACTTCCCATTCTAGTAACTTTTCCTCTAAATAACGCTCTCCTGCACGGGTTATTTGATAATAGGTCCGCTTTTTGCCATGCGTTACTTCTCCTGGAAATGATTCAATGTAGCCATTTTTCTCTAAACGTGTAAAAGCAGAATAAAGTGTCGTTTCTTTAATCGAATATTGTTCTTTAGAAATTTCACGAATGCGTTTAGAAATCGCATAACCATATGAAGCGCCGGATTGTAAGATTGAGAGAATAAAGGTATCGTTGTATCCTCGAATTGCATCACTACCAATCACATAAATTCCTCCCTCAAGTACTTCAACTATCGTACTACGTCTGTCGTTGTAATTATCTTAACACGATTACTACGATAGGTAAAGTAAAAAAAGCACGTAATGCAGAAATCATTTTAATTTCTGCACTACGTGCTGTCTTCTTTTCAGTCTATAGTTGAATCTTAAATGGTATCACCATTAAAAATAGAATTTTTTACAATCACATAATCAACTTTACGAATCGCTTCTAAATCGCGACCTCCCGCGTATGAAATGGAAGATTGTAAATCTTGTTGCATTTCGACTAAAGTATCTGCCAACTTCCCTTTATGGCGTAACCAGATTTTTTTCCCTTCAACGTTTTTCTTTTCGCCTTTTTGGAATTCAGAGGCGCTACCAAAGTATTCTTTGTAAACAACGCCATCTTCCACTTTTGTTTCACCTGGTGATTCTTCATGTCCAGCAAATAGTGAACCAATCATGACCATAGTTGCCCCAAAACGCACAGATTTTGCAATGTCTCCATGGGTCCGAATCCCACCATCTGCAATAATTGGTTTCCGAGCAGCTTTGGCACACCAACGTAAAGCCGCTAACTGCCAGCCACCTGTCCCAAAGCCAGTCTTAATTTTAGTAATACAAACTTTTCCTGGTCCAATCCCCACTTTGGTGGCATCGGCTCCAGCGTTTTCTAATTCGCGAACGGCTTCTGGTGTTCCAACATTGCCCGCAATAACGAACGTTTCTGGTAAAAATTTTTTTAAGTGTTGAATCATATTAATCACCGCATTTGAATGACCATGGGCGATATCAATTGTCACGTAGTCAGGAACTAAACCTTCTCGGGCTAACGTTTCAACAAAAGCGTATTCCCCTTCTTTCACGCCCACACTAATTGACGTGATCAAGCCCTTTTGTTGCATTTTTTTAATAAATGGCACTCGCGCCTCTTCATCAAACCGATGCATGATATAAAAATAACCATTTTCAGCAAGGGTTTCCGCAATCGTTTCATCAATAATTGTTTGCATGTTCGCTGGAACGACAGGCATTTTAAACGAATGTTTTCCTAAAGTTACTGTAGTATCACATTCAGAACGACTATTCACGATACATTTATTGGGAATTAATTGGACATCTTCATAATCAAAAACTTTCATACTTACTGCCTCCTAGTTATTTACAAGAATAACGTAAAAACCGAACATTCGGTCGTTTAACGTTCGTGTTTACAAACACCATTGTTAATTTACACTATTTACCGCCACTTGTCAAAGGCGTTTTAACGAAAATTAATCTTTTTACCCTTCTTGAACGTTTGGTAAAATGGCCTGCAATAAAATAGCAACAATTGAGGCAGTTGCCACGGGTGAACTAAATAAATATTGTAAAAATTGTGGTAGAGTTTCCAAAAACTCTTTTGGTAACAATGTCAACGCTAATGTCATAATAATCGGAACGGCAATTACATACATCTCTTTTTCATGAATTGTTACATCACTCATGACTTTCATTCCACTTACAGAAATGATGCCACAAACAACCACAAAAACGCCGCCGATAACTGGTGCCGGAATGGCCGAAATCAAGGTGGAAAGTTTTCCAGATAAGCCAAATAAGACAAACCACGCACCTGCAGCCACAAAAACCTTGCGACTAGCAACTCCAGTGATTGAAATAATCCCAGCATTTGTAGAGTAACTAGTTACTGGCGTGCCGCCAATGAATGAAGAAACTAAGCAACCTAAGCCTTCACCAATTACGCCGCGATTAATTTTTTCTTCGGTCAAAGGTTCAGCGACAACATGACTCACAGCAAACCAAGTGCCTGTTGTTTCCGCCATTAAAACCAGATAAATAACTAACATCGTGGCAATAGCTGACCAATCAAATTGGAAAGAAAAGTTAACTAATGGTAACTGAGGCAAACTAAACCAAGCCGCTTCACTAACGGCTGATAAATCAAGTACCCCTAATAATTGTGCCGCGATGCTCCCAAATAACAATGCCAAAATAACAGAAGAAACGCGGAAAATCCGCCCTTTTTTCAAAGCAGAACCTAAGAGCGCAAAGAAGATCAACGTACCCGCTGCTATAAATGCTAATAAAATATTTTGTCCTAATTCCCCTTTTGCATGGTAAATATTATCCGATAAAGCGACTGGCATTAACGAAAGCCCCACCACAAAAATAATTGTTCCTCCCACAATTGGTGGAACAAATTTAGTGATTAAACGATTAAAGATACCAGTAAATCCTAATATAATAACAACAATTGCTCCCACTAAACTAGCACCTAAAACTGCGCCCCAGCCATTTCCTTGTTGGTTATTGGCAAAATAAATTCCTGCAATTGCCCCGATTGGAATAAATGAAGGGCCTTGCGCAACTGGTAATCTCATACAAAAATGAGATTGAATAATCGTGGCAAGTCCTGCTGCTATGAATGTCGCTTGGATTAAAGAAGACGTTTGTGCTGTGCTAATCCCAATAATTGAAGCAATGATCACAGGTACGACGTACACGTCCATTGCTAAGACATGCTGAATCCCTAACATAGTGGCCTGCCCAAAAGATACTGAATCTTCTGGCCCCACTGTTAAATGAAGATTATTTTGTTTCTTTTCACTCATTTTTTATACTCCTTTAGTTGCTGACATTAAATTTTTATCATGTACTTTTTCACCTTGTACCCAGACTTCTCGAATATTTTCTGGTTGTGCTAAATATAAGATTTTTTGGAAAATATCAAGCAATGATTCCCCTGGATTTTTAGGGATTCGTGCTTGTGACAAGCTTGTATTAATAATTTGAACATCCCAAGCATACCCTTTTTCTAATTTCCCAATTGGCAAACTTAGCGCTTGGCCACCGCCAGCAGTAGCTAAATAAAACGCTTCATTTACTGTAATCCGTGCTGTTTTAACACCTCGTACTTCTGGTTTTTTTGTAGCATCGACGCCATCTTCTAACATTCTAGAAGAAATAACCGCTTGCTTTAAATTGTCAAAAAGACTTGGTGAAAAACCACCTGAAAGATCACTGCCTAAACCAACTTCTACTTGATGTTGATGTACTAATTTTGCAATCGGTGTTACTGCATTACCAAAATAAGCATTGGAGATTGGGCAGTGCGCTACAGCCGTCCCTGTTTCATGGAATAAATTCATATCTGCTTCTTCTAAAAAGCCTGCATGTGCCATCACTGCTTTTTCTGTCAATAAACCAAAATCATTCAATGCTTGAGCATCATTTTTTCCAAAACGTTCTTGAACAAATTGATGTTCCCAATCACTCTCACTACAATGACTTTGAACATGGACTTGATATTTCGCTGCTAATTCTCCTAATCCTTTAAGTGCTTCTTCTGTACAACTAGGAATGAAACGCGGAGTTACAACGGGATATACGCCTTGTTTTGTTTGCTGCGCTAATGTTTGAATTTCTTGAATAAACCGTTCCGTTTCTTCTAATGCTTGTTCCGTTGTTTGATCACGATAGTACTCTGGATTCTCATTAAGATCATCCATTACAACTTTACCAATTAAGCCACGCTGCCCTTTTTCCGCACAAATCTCTGCCAAACAACGGCTAGCTTCATAATGAATGGTTGCAAAATAAAGGGCTGTTGTTGTCCCATTAGCTAACAATTGGGTTACCAATTCATCATAGACTTGTTGGGCAAATGTTAAATCTGCAAATTTGGACTCCAAAGGAAACGTGTACGTATTCAGCCATTCATGCAATGGAATATCCAAGGCGGTCCCTGATTGTGCCCACTGAGGTGCATGGACATGTAAATCAACAAAGCCGGGTAAAAGATAAGAATCTTGGGGCAATTCTTGAAAACGTTGCGCCTCTTTTTGTTCTGCTAGCACAGTTTCATACGCTTCAGCATCTGGTTCAATTATTTCCTGAATTACTCCGGCCTCATCTATACAAAAAAGTGTCTCTTCATAGACTTTAATCTCTTGCAAATTTTTACTAGAAAAACCTGTTCCTTTTATTACAAAATGAAACATTTAATACTCCTCCTTACTATCACATGAAGATTATACATAAACTTTCGCTTAATAACTATAAAAATGTGGTTTTTTTAAAAAAAATCCATGTTCAAACAAGCAAAAACCGAACATTCTAAGAATGATTTATTTTTTCTTTGGATAAACAAGAAAACTTTCTATTCTTAAGATTCTTCGGTATACTTGAAGAGAATCGTTAGAACTTTAGGAGGTCCTGAGATGATACAGATCGAACAAATTAGAACAGGTGTTATTCAAGAGAACTGTTATCTTGTTTATAATGAAGAAGCATTATTAATTATTGATCCAGGTGCAGAAGGAGCAAAACTAATTCAAGAAATTACCCGTTTAGGGAAGAAACCAGCCGCTATTTTATTAACACATACTCACTATGATCATATTGGTGCGGTAGAAGAATTGCGCCATCATTATCAAATCCCTGTTTATGTTAGTCCATTAGAACAAGCATGGCTTTCCAATCCTATTTTGAATCTTTCAGGATTAGGCAGACATGATGATATAGCAAATATTATTGTTCAACCCGCCGAACATGAATTTAAACTAACCGATTATGAAATTGGCGGCATGAAATTTTCCGTAGTCCCAACACCTGGTCATTCAATTGGTAGCGTCAGCTTTGTCTTTGATGATTTTGTTGTTGTTGGGGATGCATTGTTTAAAGGTAGTATTGGTCGTACCGATTTACACACTGGTGACATGCAACAATTATTACACAGCATTACGACCTATCTATTCACTTTACCGGAAGAATTTCCTGTTTATCCAGGTCACGGTGATGCCACAACCATTCAACATGAAAAAGCCACAAACCCATTTTTTAATTAGAGATTTATTCACTATTTAAAGAAACTTAGGAGGAGTAGCAATGACTGAAGCAACGACACTTTATATTATTCGTCACGGAAAAACGATGTTTAATACGATTGGCCGTACCCAAGGCTGGTCAGATACCCCCTTAACCAAACAAGGAGAAGAAGGCATTTATCATTTAGGCTTAGGTCTTAGAGACATAGACTTTAAGGAAGCCTATAGTAGTGATAGTGGTCGTGCCATGCAAACCGCTCAGATTATTTTACAAGAACATCAAAACCACCAAAAGATTCCTTACCTAACCGATAAACGGATTCGTGAGTGGTGTTTTGGTTCTTTAGATGGTGGCTATGATGGTGAACTTTGGGGTGTGGTGCCACGCATTTTAGCTTTTAAAAGTTATGAGGACATGATGACCACGAAGATTACCTATCGCGAGTTAGCAAATGCTATTATTGAAGCCGATACGGCTGACTGGGCGGAGCCTTATGAAGTTATCCGTGATCGTGTTTGGTCTGGTTTCGAAGATATCGCTCATCATCGAGAAAAAAATGGTGGCGGCAAAGTCATGGTGGTTTCCCATGGACTAACAATTTCTTTTTTACTTTCTTTAATTGATGCAAGTTTGCCTATGCAGATGGCACTGGAGAATGGTAGCGTGACGACCTTAACTTACGAAAAAGGAACATTTACCATTCAAGGAATTAATGATATTTCTTATATTGAAAAGGGAAAAAAGATCGCTGAAAAGCGCCGTTTATTGTAAAAAAAGAGAAGGTTATCTGTCAAAATGACAGATAACCTTCTCTTTTTGTTTATTCTTTTAAACGTTCTACATTTTTTCTTGAGATTTGAATTTTTTCTAAGGTTTCCTTATAGTTTTTTGCTGCATAAGCAAAAAATAAAACATCGACTACATACAATTGTGCCACCAAGGAAACAGTAGCCGCACTTCTCAATGGCACGTCTTCCCCACTAGAGGTTTGGAGGACGATATCACTTTTTTCACCAATCACTGATTTTTCATCTTGTGTGATACTAATAATAGGAATCCCTTGCTGCTTCGCTAAATCAGCTAAAGTACTTGCTTCTTTATTCGTTCCAGAATTAGAAATAACAATAAAAACACTAGGCTTTTCTGTTGAGCCTAACATAGAAGCAAATAAATGATGGTCCAATGTTGTAAATACCGTTCGGCCTAATCGCGTAAATTTTTGATAAATATCTTGAGCAACCAACGAAGAGGCACCCAACCCATAGACAAAAATTACTTCTGTTTCTTCCAACAAATCAACGGCTTCATTCACTGCGACATCCTCTAATGTCTGACCGCTTCGCTCAACCACATGAACAAAGCGCGCTTGTAACTTTTGTTTAATGTCAGCTGTTGATTCCCCCTTAGTAACTTCAGTGTACATTTGCTGCTTCATTTGGCCAAGATTTGCAGATAATAAAAGTTTCAATTCTGTGAAGCCATTCACATCCATAGAATGACAAAAGCGAATAATTGCCGCTGGACTTGATCCTGCTTGTTTCGCTAGCTCTTGCGCATTCATTGAAATAACTGTTTCTGTATTTTTTAAAATATATTCTGCGATTTTTCGTTCTGATTTTGGTAATTGTTGTAGACGATCTTGGATAGATAAGACAATATTTTGTTGCATAAACACCCCTCCTGATACACCATTTCCTACGCAATTAAATTTTAACAAAGAAAAAGGGAGAAGCCAAGTTCTCCTTTTTCTATTTATTATTTAGTTGTTTGCATATCTTTAGGAATCCCAAAGAATAACGTTGCTACAAAACCACCTGCGTAAGCAGCCAATAAACCTAATACATAAGCAAGCCATTGGTTGTTGGCAATTAATGGAATTAAAGCCACCCCACTTGGTCCAATAGCAATCGCACCAACATTACCGAAGGCCCCAATCACCGCACCACCAATACCACCACCGATACAAGCAGTAATGAATGGACGTCCTAATGGTAAAGTAACTCCGTAGATTAACGGTTCACCAATACCTAAAATCCCAACTGGCAAGGCACCTTTAATCATTTCAACTAATTTTTTATCTGATTTACAACGAATCCATAATGCTAAAGCTGCACCGACTTGTCCCGCACCAGCCATGGCCAAGATTGGTAATAACAAAGTCATCCCTGTTTGATTAATCATTTCAATGTGGATTGGCGTCAAAATTTGATGTAAACCAAACATTACCATTGGCAAGAAGGTTAAACCAAGAGTAAAGCCAGCAACCATGCCACCTTTTTCTAAGACAACATTGATAATACCAACTAAGCCATTAGAAATAGCTCCGGCTACAGGCATGATTAAGAAAATAGTTGCTAAGCCAATCACTAAAAGTGAAATGGTTGGCGTTACGATAATATCAATTGATTCTGGGACAATTTTATGCAATTGTTTTTCTAACAATGATAATAACCATACGGCAAAAATAACACCGATAATTCCCCCTTGTCCTGCAGATAATGTTCCCCCAGTGAAAATATTACTGATTGGAGCATCCGGATTCATTCCTGTCAACATTGTGACTGCCCCAATAACACCACCCAACGCTGGCGTTGCACCAAAAACGCTGGCACTGTTAATCCCAGTGTAAAGAGCTAAATAAGCAAAAATCCCATTTTTAATGATATTTAAGACAT
Source organism: Enterococcus sp. LX10 (assembly GCF_023539285.1). Classification (NCBI taxonomy): domain Bacteria; kingdom Bacillati; phylum Bacillota; class Bacilli; order Lactobacillales; family Enterococcaceae; genus Enterococcus; species Enterococcus sp. LX10. Next base: position 1,988,735 of record NZ_CP092784.1, read on the forward strand.
CAATATATTGTTGCCATGAAGCTGAAATATCACCAGCAACAACTAAGTTAGACATAACAGCTGCAATCCCGCCAATAATACCAGCCCCAACAAAGGCAGGAATCATCGGAACAAAGATACTAGAAATAGCTTTTAACACTTTTTTAAATGGTGAAGTGTTATTTTGTTTCGCTTTTTGTTGTGCTTTCATTTGAGCGGCTTTTTCTTCTACTAAATCTTTTCCAGATTTGCCTGCTGAATCGTCAGTTGTGGTGCCATGATTAAATGGTTCTCCCAATTTGACACCTGCTTGATCTACCATTTCTTGTGCAACCTTGTTAACAGTCCCTGGACCAACAACTACTTGCAACGTATCGTCTTCTACGACGCCCATAACGCCATCAATTTTTTTCAATCCTTCAATATCCACTTTGTCATAATCGCGGATATCCATACGAACACGAGTCATACAATGAATGACTTTGTCCACGTTTTCTTGACCACCAACTTCTTTATAAATCCCATCAGCAATGCGTTTAATTCTTTCTTCTGCCATGTTAAAACACCCTCCTAATTCCTTAATTTAATGTATTCTTGATAAATTGATTCCCGTCAATTAATTTTTGTGTTGCTTCTTCTTTAGTACTATCAGTTAAAATCATTACAATTGCTAACTTCACATTTTCTTCTGCTTCTACAAATTTTAGTTCGGCAACTTCATAACTACAACCCGTTGCTTCCATAATAATCCGTTTGGAACGCTCCACTAATTTTTCATTGGTTGGTTTTACATCAACCATTAAGTTATTGTAGACTTTCCCAATACCAATCATGGAAATAGTTGATAACATATTTAAAATTAATTTTTGAGCTGTTCCAGATTTCAAGCGAGTCGAACCTGTTAAAAATTCAGGTCCTGCATCTACTTCAATCGGCATTTGTGCATACTTACTAATTTCGGCATCTTTATTACATGCCACAGTTGCGGTAGCTGCTCCCACCGTTGTAGCATATTCTAAACCGCCAATTACATAAGGCGTCCGACCACTGGCTGCAATCCCGACAACAATGTCATTTGCTGATAATTTTAGATCAACTAAATCTTGACGACCTAGTTCTTTTGAATCTTCAGCACCCTCTACTGCGACAGTCATTGCTTTTTGACCACCAGCGATGAGGCCTTGAACCATCTCTGGCTCGACGCCAAAAGTTGGTACGCATTCGGCTGCATCTAAGACACCTAACCGACCACTCGTACCAGCGCCCATGTAGATCAAGCGGCCGCCTTGATTGAAGCTTTTGATGATGGCTTCTACCACTGGTTCAATGGCTGCTAATTCTTGACCCACTGCCATTGCAACTTTTTGGTCTTCTTGATTCATTTTTTGTAAAGCTTCTTTGACACTCATCTCATCTAAGCCCATTGTATTTTCATTTCTACGTTCAGTTGTTAAGTTTTCTAAATTCATTCTCTATCGTTCCTTCCGTGACTAGCGTAAATTGATTGCCTGCCTTGATTAACGGCAATATCGTTTGATCTTTTTCAATAATTCGTGTAATCGTATTGACTTTTTCATCTTTCGGCAAGTCCACAAGTGTGACTTGAATTTCTCCCATATAGCGACCATATTTTTCATTATCAATCGTTACGGTTCCCACTGGACGGGCTTCAGTCTGCTCTGACTCAATCGTTTCAATTTCATCTTTTCTGAACATTTCACTCGTTCTTGATAATTCACTTCGCAAAATATCTCTTGCAGCATCTAAACGATTGGTATGAGTCCCAAGTATTCGTTTCAAATAGCGGCTCTTGCTAGGTGCTACTTCTAACAGAAATTGATTGGTTTGGTGATAATAACCAAATTGAGCCATGGTTCGCTCACTAATTGTGGGATCACCAATATAAACAGCATCGACATAAGGATCAGCCATCAAACCAACGGCAGCGGCGAAAGGATTTTGCCCCCGATGTTTTTCTAATGTTGGTAAACCAGCAAAAATTGGGCCTCTTGTTTGCCCATCTCCTGGAACAAAAGTAAAAACCTGTAAGCCTAATTCTTTAAGCCAGCGGTTCTTTTCATTAAAAAATGTTGTTCCAATGCCGGTTTCAGGTCTTGGATAATAATTATGCCAAGCTTCTAAGCGAGAAAAGTCCACTTGGTGAGCCTTTAACTCAGCCACTTCTTCAAGTGTAATGGTACTAGCATTCAATCCTATATCAATCTTATGTGAAGCATGAGCCATTTGTTCTATCGTAATGCCATAGTCCATCCGGAGGCCAGTTACGCCCAACTCGATTAAAGGCTCTAATTCATCGAAAGAAAAACCCGCTCTTTTTAGCGCTTCACCTGAAATATCTACCATAATTTTCATTTTTTCTGCCTTAGCAATTGCCCCTAAATCAGTCAAGCGTTGGCGGTAAAGGGAAGTATCATCTTCTGGTATGTGTAAAGAAGTGAAAATACCATCAAATCCAAGCGCTTTCATCTTTTTGATATAAATAATTGTATCGTTTGTAATCTCTTCACCAAGAAAAACTGAAATACCATACATCTTTTTAGCTCCTCTCTAATACGCTTTCATTATAACTTGTTTGAAATAAAATTTCAACTATTTTTCTAAATATTTTTTAATTCCAAAATAAAATTTTATTTATGTTCAAAAAAAACGAGCGTGGAACAAAAATCACTTTGGATTTTTGCTCCACGCTCAAAAACTGATAAACGGCGGGAACAGAACCAACTCCTTCGGAAATAAGCCGAAATTCTCCAAAAATCAAAGATCAATTTTCGGAAATTTCTTCTTATTTCTCGGAGCTAAACGGTTCTGTCCCGACCTCGTCTAATGCATTAATTGGCTGTGGCAGAGCCAACTGGTGTACCAGCTGTAACCACGCCAGTTTTCTCTAACGAAAATTGTGCTACTTTATCCATGTTGGTAATGATGACAACCATTTCAGTTCCTTTACCAGCTGCTTTAATTGCTTCTAAATTAGCAATTGCGACCACCGTATCTGCAGTCACTTGGTCGCCTTCTTTCACTTTAATAGTGAACGGTGCCCCGTTTAACTCCACCGTATCGATACCCATGTGTAATAAAATTTCAAGACCGTTTGTCATTTTTAAACCAATGGCATGTTTTGTTTGGAAAACGCTTAAAACTTCTCCTTCAATAGGTGCATAAATTTCACCATTTTCTGGAACTACTGCGTAGCCATCTCCCATCATTTTTTGTGAAAAAACAGGATCATTCACTTCACTAATTGGGATAACGGTTCCATTGGCAACGGCATACATTGTATTATTTTCGACAACTTCATTCTTTTTCTTCAAAAATCCAAACATTTCTCTTCCCCCATTTTTTAAAGTATCACTAGTATAGAAAAAAGTTTCATGAATTACAAGTGGCACCTTTGTATAATTCTAAAATTTATTTTAAAATAAGAATTTGCATTGGCATTTACTTTGTCAGCGGGTATACTTATACTTGATGTATTTTGCATTTATTTCAGAAAGGAATGGTGACATGCTTTTTGCTAACCTATGGAAAGCAATTATTCTTGGTATTATCGAAGGAATTACCGAGTGGCTTCCAATTAGTAGTACCGGACATTTAATTTTAGTGGATGAGTTTATTAAACTCGATCTAAGTAAAGATTTTATGGAAATGTTCAACGTCGTTATCCAATTGGGAGCAATTATGGCGGTTGTTATTTTATACTTCCACAAATTGAATCCTTTCTCACCAAAGAAAAATGGCGAAGAGAAAAAAGATACTTGGATTCTTTGGTCTAAAGTCTTAGTCGCTTGTTTACCAGCGGCAGTTATTGGTCTAAAATTTGATGATTATTTAGATGCACATTTTTATAACTTTTTAACAGTATCGATTATGTTAATTGTTTATGGGATTGCTTTTATTATCATTGAAAAACGAAATAAAAATGTTGCACCGAAGTGTACTAATCTAAAAGACTTCACTTATAAAGCCGCTTTAATCGTTGGTGCTTTCCAAGTACTGGCATTAATTCCAGGAACTTCACGTTCAGGAGCGACCATTTTAGGGGCAATCTTAATTGGGGCCTCACGTTTTGTTGCAACAGAGTTTTCATTTTTCTTAGGAATTCCAGTAATGTTTGGAGCAAGTTTTTTAAAAATCTTTAAATTCTTGGCCAAAGGAAATACGTTTGGATCAGAAGAAATCATTATTTTATTAACTGGCTCTATTGTTGCCTTCGTTGTTTCCATCATTGCGATTAAATTCTTATTGAATTACTTGAAGAAAAACGATTTTACAGTTTTCGGTTGGTATCGTGTAATTTTAGGTGCGATTTTAATTGGCTACTGGTTATTCTCATAAAAATAAAACCGTTGCTTTCACTGTTGAAAGCAACGGTTTTATTTTTTTAAATCGCCAAACGTTATTCGCTCAATCCCCTGTTCTTCAAACCACTGACGAACACGAGGATCACAAATCGTTGCTAATTCTTTGCAGCGTAAAGTGGTATATGAAGAATTATCTAACACAAATTGATCCAAATACCCAACATCAAAATGCATCTCAGCAATTGCGAATTCCGGCATCCGTAATAAACCAAAGTCATCTTCTAAAAAATTCTCCACTGATACGCCTTCGTGAATATAAGATAGCGCCCCAGACTCTAACAAATGTGTCACCTGGAAATAACCTTGTTGCGGTGGATATTCTTTTTCCCCACTATATTTCAGGGTTGTATGAAGTCCGTACTCTTCTGCTAATTCTAAAAATACTTGATCAACCACTTCATCCCCAATCGAATGGCAATCAAAATGTTCAGGATAATGTCCAGTTAGTTCCTTAAAGCGCGTCAATTGCGCAATCGTTTCAAGTCGTACTTCTTCATATACGAAGGTTACTTGCTTTTGTTGACGATAATAAGAAGAGCGATGAAAATTGCCTTGTTCATCTACCAGTGAAGGAATCATACATGGGTCCGCACAAGGTTTCCCTAATAAAAAATTCGTATGCTGACCTACAAATAAGCCTGGATAATTTTTTGCTAACGCAACGGCGTGTTCTGCTGTTGGTAAATTGGGCATCAAAAGTGTCGACGTCGTTAAACCATCGACATAACTTTTGATAATGCCATGATTAATCGCTTCTGACATCCCAAAATCATCAGCATCAATAATTACTTTAACCAACAGCTCCCCCTCTCTTTTCTTTACGTATTTTTGATGACAATTCCGACAATAATATTAACAGCTGATTCACAATCATTAATCGTGCGCTCAAGCTGATCATAAACATCTTTCCACTTGATAACTTTTAATAAATCTTTTTCGTTGGTCATCAAATCTTTCATGGCGCTACTGTATAATTTATCGCCTTGAGATTCAATCGTATTCACTTCATCAATCAATGAAACTAACGTTTTAGAATTTTTAAATTTTGCAAATTCCTTCGTTGCTGATTTAACGCCTTCTGTCGCTTTAACAATATAAGCAGTTAATTCTAGCGCGGGCGCAATCATTTCTTCGACAACTAAATGATCAAGTAAATAAGACAAACTATTAATGCTATCGATAATGTTATCTAAGTGATCCGTAATATCGACAATATCTTCTCGATCAATCGGCGTAATAAAGGAAATATAGAGTTCATTTAAAATTTTGCGAACAATTTCATCATTCTCTTTTTCCAATTGATGAATCGCTTCTGATTTTTTTACTAAGTTTTCTAATGAATAATTGTCTACAATTTCTTGCAAAACCTTTGCCGCTTCATAAGCATTTGTTGCTAACTGGTTTAATTCTCCAAAATAATCAAATTGTTTTTTACGTGCCATGTTTTTCTCTCCTTAAAAAATTGCAATAAATAATTTTGACATCACATAAGCGATCAGCCCACATCCTGGGAAAGTTAAAATCCATGCTATCAGCATTTCTTTCACGATACGCCAGTCAACACTTGAGATTCGCTTAGAAGCACCTACTCCCATAATCGCTGTTGTTTTTGTATGAGTAGTTGAAACTGGAATCCCAAAAGCCGATGCTAAAAATAAACAAATAGCCGTGCTTAAATCTGCAGTGAAGCCTTGATAGCGTTCAAGCTTTACCATATCCATCCCGACTGATTTAATGATTCTCATGCCGCCCACAGAAGTTCCAATGCCCATTGTAATGGAACACAGAACCATAACCCATAACGGAATCACAAAACCGCCACCTGTTTTTTCGACTAAATTATTATAAAAAAGCACTAACATGAACACGCCCATAAATTTTTGCCCATCTTGCGCACCATGTAAAAAAGCATTAGCTCCTGCACCAAAGGCTTGCCCAACTGTAAAAAATTTGTTGGCTTTTCTTCTAGGCACAGCCGAGAAAGCTTTCACAACAAGTTTGGCAATCAAATAACCGCCGCCAAAGCCCATAACGGTAGAAACAACTAGGCCAACAAGCACTTTGATCCATTCCGAGCCATTGACTGCACCCAAACCACCTAATGCCATTGCCGAACCAGTCAAGCCGGCAATTAACGCATGGCTTTCACTTGTGGGAATACCAAAATACCACGCAGCAACTGCCCAAACCACAATTGAAAAAAGCGAAGCAGCCAAAGCCACCTGTGAAGCGTTTCCATTTGCGTCAAAACTAACAATGTTGCTAATCGTTTCAGCTACTTGGGCATTAAAAAAGGTCATGACTAATGCACCTAAAAAGTTCATCACAACAGCCATCCAAATTGCGACATTCGGCTTTAACACCCGAGTCGAGACAGCGGTTGCAATTGCGTTCGGCGCATCCGTCCAACCGTTAACAAAAATTACACCCATTACCAAAGTAATCGTTACCAATAATGCAATACTCACAAAGACACCACCATTTTTCATTTATCTATTTTATCATAGCATGTTTTAAAAAAAATGTATGCTTTTTTCTTAAGGCTCTGGCAAATTTTCTTATTTTTTTCTTGAAATTGTCTGTTAAGGAAAAAAACTTGTCGTCTTTTATTGCAATGGAACAATGGATTAGGTATAATGATTACTGTTGAATTACATTGGCTGACCAGTGTAAAACCTAAATCATCGGAGGTGAAACAAATGCCAAATATCGAATCTGCAATCAAACGCGTACGTACAAGTGCTAACGCGAATGCGAAAAATTCATCTCAAACAAACGCAATGCGTACAGCAATCAAGAAATTTGAAGAAGCTGTAGCTGCTGGAGCTGATAACGTCGATGCTTTATACAACGAAGCTGTTAAAGCTGTTGATATGGCTGCAACTAAAGGTTTAATCCATAAAAACAAAGCTAACCGCGATAAAATTCGTTTAAGCAAATTAGCTAAATAATGTGAGATAGAAGTTAGCATTCATGTTAGCTTCTTTTTTCATCAAAAAATGTCCAAGTCTGTTTTCACAAAGACTCGGACATTTTTTTATAAAGGTGAATCAATCCACGGTAAATCTGTTGTGAGATGTTGACTAAATAATTTAGTCTCTTCTCGCAAAGCTAAACGTTGTTGTCTTCTCGTTTCATAATTGGAACAAATCAACTTTTCTTCTGCAGTTTCTGGGACGACTGCCGCTAATTGGAAGTCACTTTCGGGATTCATATGAGACGGAATGGCTACAAAAGTTGTAAAACAAGTCGCCGCTAAATAACGCTCTCCAGTTGTTAAATCTTCTCCTACAACTTTAACAAATACTTCCATCGATTTATGATGCACGCCAGAAACAAACGTTTCAACACACACTGAGTGATTTTCTTTTAAAGGTTTTAAAAAATTCAAGTTATCTAAAGATGCTGTAACTGCCCCTCTCCGACAATGTCGTGAAACGGAAATGGATGCGGCGTCATCAATTAAAGACATTAATTTCCCACCAAATAGTGCACCAAAGGGATTTAAATCAAAGGGAAATACACGATGTGTTTGAATCACTCGTGATTCTCGACAAAATTTTTCTTTCGTCATTAACGATTCCTCTACTTTCATTTATAAACTTTTCCACGCTTTACTTTAGCTTACTTTACCATTTGATGCAATCCTTACTTTTTAGGAAACATTTAAAAAATAACAAATTTGCAAGTCCCATTTATTCATTTTTAGGAAAGTTGCTGTATAATAATAACGGTTAAAGAACTTTTAAGGAGATGGATACACATGAAAATTGCAATTGCTGGTGCCGGCGCTATGGGCAGCCGTTTAGGAATTATGTTGCATCAAGGCGGAAATGATGTAACTTTAATCGATCAATGGCCCGCGCACATTGAAGCCATTCGTGAACATGGTTTAATCGCTGATTTTAATGGAAAAGAAGTTGTCGCAAAACTACCAATCTTCTCACCAGAAGAAATTGACCATCAAAATGAACAAGTAGATTTAATTATTGCTTTAACCAAAGCACAACAATTAGATGCAATGTTTAAAGCGATTCAACCAATGATTACTGAAAAAACGTATGTACTATGTTTATTAAATGGCTTAGGTCATGAAGATGTACTAGAAAAATATGTGCCAAAAGAAAACATCTTGGTTGGCATTACCATGTGGACAGCTGGTTTAGAAGGACCGGGACGTGTTAAACTTTTAGGTGATGGCGAAATTGAATTAGAAAATATTGATCCTTCTGGTAAAGAATTTGCTTTAGAAGTCGTCGATGTCTTCCAACAAGCTGGTTTAAATCCAAGCTATAGTAGCAATGTTCGCTACTCTATTTGGCGGAAAGCCTGTGTCAATGGCACGCTAAATGGTTTGTGTACAATCCTTGATTGTAATATTGCCGAATTTGGTGCACTACCTGTTAGTGAATCCCTTGTTAAAACATTAATCAGTGAATTTGCAGCAGTCGCAGAAAAAGAAGCCATTCATTTAGATCAAGCAGAAGTCTATACACATATTGCTCAAACTTATGATCCAAACGGTATTGGCTTGCACTATCCGTCTATGTATCAAGATTTAATTAAAAATCATCGTCTCACAGAAATTGATTACATCAATGGTGCCGTTTGGCGCAAAGGACAAAAATACAACGTAGCAACACCTTTCTGTGCCATGTTGACACAGCTTGTTCACGGAAAGGAAGAACTATTAGGAGCTAAATAAAAAGAAAGTGCCAGAGACAATCGTTGTATGACGTTTGCCTCTGGCACTTTCTTATTTTGCTTGTGCAGTCAATTTTAAAATAAATAATTGGAATAATAATTCTTTATCCATTTGGCCCGTTTTCATGCGGTAATCATTTTCAACTAATTCATCATAAAGTCTTTCTAATCGAGACAATTCAAATCGTCGGACTTGTTGTAACGCTAACTTGACTCGATAAGGATGAACCTTTAATGTATCAGCGATATTCGCTTGTTGATAGCCCATCTTAGCCAAAATTTTTGTTTGTAGAAAAAGGCGAATCTGATTCAATAAGATTGCATTTAACTTAATGGTTTCTTCTCCTTGTAAAAGTAAATCTTCATACAATTGAACAGCTTTTTCACTGTTTCCAGAAAGTACTTCATTGGTTAAGTCAAAAACATTATGTTCCAAAGACTTAGGGACTAATTCTTGAACCGCACCTCGTGTAATTGTCTTCGTTTCAAGGGCATATAAATACAGCTTCTGTAATTCTCCCATAATTTTTGATAAGTTCAAGTCTGTCAATTGAAGTAATAAATCAAAAGCATCGGAGCGAATAGTGTACCCTTCGCTCTCAATCGTTTGAGAAATGTACTGACGAATAGCCTTTTCATCCATTGGATTGACGTCAACTACTGTGGCATTTTTTTTCAATGCTTTGGTAATTTTTTTGCGTTCATCTAATTTTTCATATGAGGCCATAAAAACAAGAACAGTTGTTGGTGATGGACTTTCCAAATAATTCAATAAAAGATTGACATCATGTTCCACACCGTTTGTTTTTCTTTCGGCAGTTAAAAAGTAAGGATTTTCCACAAAGACAAGGCGATAATCACCAAAAAACGGAATTGTTTCCGCTTCAGCAATCGCTCCACTTAAAGGTGTTTCCTCCATATCAAATGAGAAAAAGTTAAATTGATCATCCTCTTCCGTCAACAATTCTTTCATCAATGTTGTTTTAAATAATTCAGTTAAATAAAGTTCTGTTCCTATTAATAAATACACTGGAGCGATTTTTTGCTCTCGCACTTCTTTCAAAGCTTTTTGTAACTCCATTGGCTCGCTCCTTTTCTCGTTTCTCTTGTTTATCCTATCATGTTACTTCTGGAAATACTAGTCTTGTTCTTTAACAAATTTGGCTTTAGAAAGCCCTTGCCAAGGTAACCATTGATAATAAATCATTCCTTGAAGATCGGTCCGATAATAATTTATTTTTTGCTCCTTCAGCGTCGCTAATGTCTCCTGATGAGGATGTTTAAAACGATTATTCAGTCCAGCTGAAATCAATGCTTCTCGCGGATTAAGCTGTTTGATAAATCTTTTAGTAGACGACGTTTTACTACCATGATGACCGACTTTCAAGATGTCGATTTTCAACTGGGGATAGCGAGCCAACACTTGTTCTTCTCCTTCGGCTTCCAAGTCACCAGTAAATAAAAAATGCCGTCCACCTAATTGTGTGGAAAACACTATCGAGTCATTATTGCCCCCAATACTGCTCTTATTTGGCGATAAAATTTGAAAAGAAACGGGCCCATTAATTCGCTTGGGCGCTAAAATTGGCCGACAGTCTGTCCCGCTTTTTTGGAGTTGTTTCAAGACTTGGTGAAACGAAAAATTGGCTTCAGCTGCTCCTTTAGGGAAATAAAGAACAGAAATTGGAACCTTCTGCGCAATGGCTAATAAATCGCCAAAATGGTCTTCATGTGCGTGTGTAATGATCACTTCATCTAAACGTTTGACTCCTTGACTTTTGAGAAAAGGAATCACTGAATATTCCGCTCCTGATCGACTATTTTTCCGTTTCCGCCAAGCTTCTTTGTCAAAAGACAACCGACCACCTGTATCGATTAGTGTATTTTTTCTGTGAAAAGGCGCTTGGATAAACAAACTATCCCCTTGGCCTACATCGATCATTGCAACAATGCCAATTGGCGAAAGGTATTTACTATTTATCAAAACAATTAGTAGTCCGATTGAGAAAAAAATTTTTTTAGACTTATCTGCTAAATAAATCATTGAAAGTCCGATTAGTAATAACAAACTAATTTGTATCCAAGCATTTAAATAGCCGATGGTCAGCTTCGGATTTAAGTGAACTAGCACCCACTCAAATAAACCATTCATTGTTAAAAATAGTGGTTCGAGCAAGGCTGCTAAATAGCGTGCTGGCATAATAATCACTAGAAAAAAGCTCAACGTCAAAAGCGGTAACAAGAACCGTTCAAAAATTGGTAACAAGAGAAAGGTTAAGAAACTCCCTAACAAGGGCCATTCATAAAATGATTGGACTAAAATAGGTAAGGAAGCCACAGCCAATAGGAAAGAGCCTACACAATTTTTAATGAAAGGCGAAGAATAACCGACTAATGTTTGCTCTAAAAACAGCAGAACAAAGGAAAGTAAGTAACTAAATTGACCGCCGACTGAAAAAAAGAGGGTTGGCTGAACAATCAAGTGCACTAAGAGAGTTAAACTCCAACAATCGAGGGCCGGAACCTGCCAATTAAACCGTCGATTGAACGTATTGAGGTTTGTTTGTAAAAGCGCCCGCATGACACTGACTGAGAATCCTGTTAAACCAGCATATATCAGAGAAAAACCGCATTGCCACAAAAAATAACTTTCTTGCGTTCGACGAGCGATTCTTAGCATCAGCAAGCGAAATAAACGAAGGAAAAAAGAAACATGCATCCCTGACAAACTAAAAAGATGCAAAATGCCTAATGCTGAAAATTTATCACTTATTTCAGCAAATTCTTCATTACGAAAACCTAAAAGCAACGCATTCATGTACATTGCACTAGTATCAGCAAAATTTTTCTGAATATGTACCATCGCCCATTTCCGCCAGCCGCTAATGATTTCTTTAAACCGCCAAGAAAAAAAGGAACGCGGTTGTCCTATCTCCTCAATGAATAAAATAGCTTCGATTCCTTGATTCTTTAAAAATAGTTGATAATTGAAGCCATTTTTGTTGGTTTGACCTTGGGGGGATTCTAAAATACCTACAGCGGTTGCCTGAATGGTTGTGGCTAGTTGTTGCCATTGCTGTTTTTCTTTCACACTTTTTAATTGATAAAATGCCATCACTTTCTGCCTTTTGCCTTTTACGATCCAATTGGCAGGAAATTTTACTTGATCGCCATCTACTTGTATTTCATCTGGCAATATCGTTAGCTGTCCTGACAAGCGGACTTCTTTAGGCAACAAAGAGACTGGCTTTAACCACTGGAAAATCAATACACCTCCTACTATTAAAAAACTGCACAAAAAACCTCCCAATATAACAGGAAAACTTTTTGTACAGACAATACGGATAACAGTGATAGAAAGAAGAAGAGCTCCTAATAAACTAGGTGCGAAAAGACACCACAGCCCACAACTAGTCAGCAGAGCTACGAAGAACCAATTATTCCTCAGCTGAGGAAGGATTGTCCTCAAGTGTGGCAAATTCTTCTCCCCATTGTAATTCGGCAAAATATTTTGGTACTAAAGTCACTTTTTCAACCGTGGCACCTACTTGTTCAATTAAATTTAGGGCATACTCATCATTACGGTAATCCTTTAAATAATAAATCTTTTTAATCCCTGCTTGTAAAATCATCTTTGTACATTGCAGGCACGGGAAATGTGTCACATAAATTTCTGCCCCTTCTGTAGGGACGCCAAACTTCGCACATTGTAAAATTGCATTCATTTCTGCGTGGATTGTTCGAACGCAATGATTATCAACAACATAACATCCCTCATCAATACAATGCGTTCCGCCACTGACTGAACCATTGTAACCTCCTGCAATAATTCGTTTGTCGCGAACAATGGTTGCTCCGACAGTTAACCGTGTGCAAGTACTTCTTAATGATAATAAGACGCTTTGTCCCATAAAATATTGGTCCCATGGAATTCGTTCCATAATAAACCTCCTTTATTTTTAATGACTCCTGTGTTCGATTTGCCAAATCATTTAATCTTATTACAAATAGTATGTTATCCGCATCCCATAGTCAAGAATTCTCAGGAATTTTCTGTTAAAAGTTAGCCAGTCACTGTCAACATGTCTTTTAAACGTTCTACTGTTTTCTCTCCAATACCTGGAACATTTTTCAGTTCCTCGACGGTTTTAAACGGTCCTTGTTCGTCACGAAAGCGAATAATCTCTTGTGCTTTTTTCGCACCGATTCCTGAAATCGTTTGTAGCTCTGCTTCTGTTGCCGTATTAAGGTTGATCTTTTCCCCCTGATTTTGCTGAGCAGGTGCTGATTCCTGCAGCGTTTCTAATGACTGTGCCACTGGTTCTCCTTTTTTGGGCACGTAAATAATCATTTGATCTTTTACTTTTTGAGCGTAATTGACCTGGGCAGTATCAGCTTCCTCGCTCACGCCTCCAGCTAAAGCTAAAGCATCCCAAATCCGCTGCTGATTTTTTAGTTGGTAGATTCCTGGTACTTTCACTGCTCCTTTAATATCAACATAGATCATTGTTTCTGCCCTTTCTTTTGTGGCATCTGTGGCGACCTCTGTCGTAGTGGTCAAACTTGTTTCTTCCCACATTGTGGTGTCTACTTGTGGCTCCTTATTAACCATCAAATAAATGCCCACTAATAGAGTTATCAAAATAACTATAGACGCGCCACTACCTAGCAATAGCCACTTTTTGGGTAACTGTTTCAACCAATCCATCGTTTGTCCTCCCTTCAAAATATAATTACGCATTTTTTAACAAAAAAATGCGCCTGGACCAAAAATCACTAGTAATTTTTGGTCCAGGCGTACTTTTATTTTAATTTCTCTAGATAGTTCAAGGCATCTTGAACCGTTTTTACTGGGACAATTTTCATTTTTGTCCCAATTTTTTTCGCAGCTTCTTGTGCTTCTTGATAATTCGATTTGATTTTTGGCTCAACTTTTTTCATTTCTGGAGTTATTTCATCATCAGGTGCAAAGAAAATTTCTGCGCCGTTCTCACTGGCAGTTACAACTTTTTTGTCAATGCCACCGATTCTACCAACGATTCCTTGACTGTTCATCGTACCCGTTCCAGCAATTTCATGACCTTTTCGTAAATCTTTATGACTTAATTGTTCATAGGTCTGCAAAGTAAACATTAACCCAGCCGATGGCCCACCAATATCACCCGCTTCAATAGATACTGGGATAGAAGAATCAATTTCTGTATGATCGGTCAAACCAATACCAATCCCCGCTTTTTTATCTGTTGGCAATTCAATTAATTTGCCGGTCGCTTCTTTTGCTTTGCCATCTTGAATAAATTGAACAGTGACTTTTTGATTTACTTTTTGTGCTTTAATGTAATTCATTAATTCTTCACTGCTTTTAAAAGATTTGCCATCCACGCCTGTCACGGTATCGCCAACTTCAATTTTTCCTTTAAAACTTGAGTTGTCTTCCATCGCTAACACATAGACACCTTTAAATTTCATCTCATATGGAACCTTCGCTAATTTTAAGGCTTGCTCAATTGCGGCGTTTTTTGAGGAATCCATATAATATTGTTGAATTCGATTATATTCGCTATTACTACTATCCCCCATTAATTCTTTTTTAGACATAACTTCTTGAAAATCCGAAAAGTTTGCTTTTATGGCAGAAAAAATAGTGGCCGAACGAATGCCCACCGTTGTTAAATAAAAAGCACCAGACTGCGTATCTTTTTTCCCATCAACAGTTACAAACTCCTTTAAATTTTCAGTCGTTCCTGGTCCTTCAATATAATAAGGAATGGGGACGATAAACAAACCAATTAGCAGCAATGCCAATACCATTGGAATGAGTGATTTAAACGAAAATTTCTCTGTTTTTTTATTCATTATTTTAGCTCCAGTCATTCTTCTTTTGTTTTAACGCGTGATAAATATTTGGAGGAAGATAGTCAGACACATCGCCCCCAAAACGTAAAACTTCTTTTAGTAAACTGGAGCTTACATGTGCATATGGTTCTTCTGCTAATAGAAAAACCGTTTCAATTTCTGGTGCCAGATGTTGATTCATTTTAGCAATGTCTTTCTCGTACTCGTAGTCTTTGACGTTTCTAATGCCACGAATCAAAAAATTAGCCCCTAATGATTTTGCACTTTCCACAGTTAACTGGGTTTCTTGCATAATAACACGCACATTTGGCATTTCTTTAGTTGCTTCTTCAATTAAATATTTTTTCTCTTCTGGCGTAAATAATGTTTGCTTACTTGTATTTATAAAAACACCAATAATGACTTCATCAAATAACTTCGCACTGCGTTCAATCAAATTTAAATGACCATTTGTCATCGGATCAAAACTTCCGGGAAATAGAGCAATTTTACGCATCCTACGCCTCCTGACGATAAATCGTTACTTGAGTGATTCCGTAAACGGTTTCTCTTGTTTTTTCTAGTGTACCAATCGTTTCCGGTAATTTGACAGTTTTATCTGTTTCACAAACGATAACGGCTTCGTTTGTTAATAACTGCCGTTCTAACATCTTTTCTAATTGTGAAACAATTTCTTGTTTGGCATAGGGCGGATCCAATAAGACCAAATCAAATTGTAGCTTCTCTTCATAAAACTGTTCTAAGGCACGATTAGCATCCATTTTTCTAACTTCAAATTTTTCTGGTTCTTTTGTAATCGCAATATTTTCTTTAATTACTTTTAGTGCAGCAAAATTCTTTTCAATACAAATACTTTTGTCCATTCCACGAGAAACGGCTTCAATCGCTAACCCGCCACTTCCTGAATATAAATCCAGCGCCATTCCACCGTCGAAATATGGACCAATCATATTAAAAATAGATTCTTTTACTTTATCTGTTGTGGGCCTAGTATTGTCACCATCTAACGCTTTCAAGCGTCGGCCACCATATTCTCCAGAAATAACACGCATTGTTTCGACTCCTTTATCAATCATTCTTTTATAATTCATTATAACAAAAAGAGTGAAAAATGTTTGAAATTTCTCATAACATTTCTCACTCTTTTACATTAGACATTCTCTGCTAAGCGAATCTCTGTAGATAATTCCTCTACTACATAGCCATCGTCTTCTTGTTCTTGATAAGCCGCTTTGGTACCAATTTTTTCAGCAAAATTCATTTCGACATCTGGTCGATACGATTTATCGACACTACGAACAAAATGTAACTGATTAATTTTTTCCATGTTACTTTCAATATTTTCTTCATTCATGTAAATCACCACATATTTCATTTTTCGTGAAACATAGTGAATCAGTCCATATCGGCGTAACTGTTTTAACGGTTTTAATGTGTATACCCAAACAATTAGGCAACGACGCTCTTGAAGCGTAAATTCTTTTTCTTCTTTAGCTTGCATGGCAGCTTCCTCCACAACCTGAATGTTTCTTTCCTCGTTCAAAGAAAGGATTTCCAGCATCTACTTTAATATCTTCAGAAATTAGTTGCGCAATCTTTAAACCAATTGTATCTAGCAACGTTTGAACGTTTGTCTCAGCAAAACGATAATTTGCAACGATTTCATTTAAATCAAGCGCCCGCTTCGCTTTACGTAGGGCTCGTTGTTTCTCCCGAAAATCGGGTGCATGAATTCCATAAGCTTCTACTCGTTCAAAGGCTGACTTAGCTTCTAAAAATGCTTTTTGTAACTGAGCAACTTCCGCCGAAGCATACATAGCTTTTTTTGTTTCTTTATAGTTTTGAACAGCATCACTTTCTAAAAGTGCTGAAATTAAACATTCTGTTTGATCTTCAATTGCAAATAAATGTTCTGTTACAATCATAACTTTTCACTACTCTCCGTGATTTGCCTATTTTCTGGTCGTTTCTCTAATAAGACTAACACACCTTCATTGGAAAAGGCAACGCCCAATTCTGTCGTTTCTGACTCAGCAAAATAGCTATCATATTGCGGGTCCGAAAACCATGACAAAATAGTAAAGGTACTATCATAAACAGGTTCTTGGAAAATACCTGCTGGTTCTCTCAACGAAAGTTTGCTCGTTTTAACTAATAAAGAAAATTCGTCCTTAGTCAAATGAAAGGGATGAATGGCTGTATGTTCCTCTCTCGTTTGTAACAATTCTGCTTGTCGATTTGCCGACAAAATTGTTGGTGTATGGTTAGCCATCGTTTGATACAATGTTTGGGCATCTTTTTGACTTTGTGTGGAAACTGAAAAAGCAGCTTGATTTTCTTGCTGTTTAACCAGATTCATGACATAAATCGCTTGGTTACTTTGAACAGGATCGAAGGTCATTGACTGCGTTATATCAACTGGCAAAGGAGAACCTTCATTTAATTGATACGGCATTTCCGTGAGCAACGTTTCTTTATTGACATAATTAACTGCCATTAAACCGCCTGTCCGCTGATTAAAAAATAACACTGCAAAACTGCCATTATCAAAAGCAACCAGTGGTCGATAGTTCATATCTTCTTCCATCAGCTCGACATCGTAAGCTTCATGATGAAAATTAAATGCAAAATTCGAATAAATCGTCATTAAATCAGACAAGTCAGCAAGCTTCATATCTATCTTAAACGGTTCTATCATTTTGTCATTGTTAAAGGCCTTAATTGCGATGACTTTATTTTCTCGAACGTTGACTTCTAAGTAATCATTCATCGTCAAACCGAACGTCCATAATTCATACGTACGACCTGTTTTAATTTTTTCTTTAGGATTGCCAAACTGGCGGATAAAGGTTTCCACATCTTTCCCTATGTATGCTGCGTAGCCAGAAGCTGGCAATTCTTCATGAGGAACAGCGGTGTGAGCGCTGGATAAGCGCCCACTTTGAGCTGTTTCGGTTGGTTTTTCAGCAGGGAAAAAAACTGGCTCTAAATATCCGATGAGTAGAACTGTTAAAAAAACAGCAGTAAAGGCCCAAAATCGCTTCATTTTTTCCCCTCTCATCTTATTTTTCTTTCACTTCTAATAACAAATCACCTGAGCTGATTGCTTCGCCTTCTTCAACATAAATGTGATCTACCGTGCCCGCAAAACGTGCTTCGATAGTCGTTTCCATTTTCATGGCTTCTGTAATCAGCAACGGCTGACCTTTTTCTACTTTATCGCCACGTTTGACCAATACTTGTAGAACAGAACCAGACATCGTTGCGCCGATTTGTTCTTTATTAGTTGGTTCCGCCTTTTGTTTTACTTGAACAGCAGACTTAATGGAGGCATCTTTAACTAAAACCTCACGACGTTGCCCATTCAAATTGAAGAACAAGACACGGTTTCCGTCAATATCAGGTTCGCCAATTTCATCTAAACGAATAATTAACGTTTTTCCTCGTTCAATTTGAACTTCCAATGTCTCTCCTTGACGAATACCATTAAAGAATGTTGGCGTATCTAATAAGGTTATATCTCCAAAGGTTTCGTATTTTTGACGATACTCTAAAAATACTTGTGGATACATTAAATAACTTAAAACTTCTTCCAATTTAGGTTGATACCCAATTTTTTCGGCTAATTCTTCTTGTACTCTCGCAAAATCAACAGGTGCTGCTAAGTCACCTGGCCGCTCTGTGAAGGCTGGTCGACCTTTTAGAATAATTCGTTGCAGCTCTTTCGGGAACCCACCAACTGGTTGACCTAAATCACCTTGGAAAAAAGTCACAACGGATTCAGGAAAACTTAGTTCTTCACCATGCGCATAAACATCTTGTTCTGTCAGATTATTTTGAACCATGAAGAGTGCCATGTCTCCCACGACTTTTGAAGATGGCGTCACTTTTACAATATCGCCAAACATCAAATTCACTGTGTGATACATTTTTTTGATTTCATCCCAACGGTGCCCTAAGCCTACCGCTTTTGCTTGCTGCTGTAGATTAGAGTATTGACCACCAGGCATTTCATGCATATAGACTTCTGTTTGCGGGGCATTTAAGCCATTTTCAAATGGTTGATAATACATGCGCACATCTTCCCAATAATGATTGATTTTCTGTGCATTATCAATGTTAATAGTTGGCGTCCGTTCACCATTGACTAAAGCATAATATAGACTGTTCATACTTGGCTGGCTAGTTGCGCCACTCATCGCACTCATTGCGACGTCAACAATATCAACGCCTGCTTTAGTAGCTGCTGAATAAGTGATGATCCCATTACCACTAGTATCGTGGGTGTGGAGATGAATTGGTAAATCCGCGGCTGCCTTTAATTCACTAATTAAACGATAAGCAGCTTGTGGTTTCAATAAGCCAGCCATATCTTTAATCGCAATGATTTGTGCCCCTAAATTTTCCAATTCTTTAGCCATATCAAGGTAATATTGAACATTATATTTTGCTCGGGCTGGATCATTGATGTCCCCAGTATAACAAATTGCTACTTCCGCAATTTTTCCGGTATCCCGAACGACTTGAATACTTTTTTCCATTTGAGGAATCCAGTTTAAGCTATCAAAAATTCGAAAAACATCGACTCCTTGGCGAGCGGATTCTTTAATAAATTCTTCAATAACATTATCAGGGTAATTTTGATAGCCTACCGCATTAGATCCTCTGAACAGCATTTGTAAAAGTGTATTTGGCATCAACTGACGAATTTTTCTTAAACGTTGCCATGGGTCTTCGGTTAAAAAGCGATAGGCAACATCGAACGTAGCGCCACCCCACATTTCACTAGAAAACAGCTCAGGCAGGGCTGCATCAGTTAGACCAGCAATTGCTTTAAAATCTTGTGTTCTCACACGAGTAGCTAATAAACTTTGGTGCGCATCACGGAATGTGGTATCTGTCATTAACACGCTTTCTTGATCCTTAACCCAATCGATGACGGCGGTTGCTCCTTGAGCGTCTAGAATATTTTTAGCTGTGATCACTTTTTCTGGAACTTCAATATCTGTCGGCACGCGCGGAGCTTCAAAATATTTTTTCTCCGTTCGTTCAATACCAGGGAACCCATTGACCGTTACTTCTCCAATGTATTTCATCGTTTTATTGCCACGATCGCGCATACGAGGAAATTCAAATAATTCAGGTGTATTATCAATAAAGGTTGTTTTGGCTTCGCCAGATTGAAACGCTGGATAGCTCACAACATTTTGTAAAAACGGAATATTTGTTTTCACGCCACGAATCCGAAATTCTTTTAAGCAGCGTTGCATTTTACTGATTGCCTGTTCAAAAGAGAAACCATGCGTACAGACTTTAACCAATAAAGAATCAAAGTAGGGCGTCACAGCGTAGCCAGAATAAGCATTCCCTACATCTAAACGCACACCAAAACCACCTGGTGAACGATACGTATCGATTTTCCCTGTGTCTGGCATAAACTGGTTCAGGGGATCTTCAGTCGTAATCCGACATTGAATAGCCGCGCCTTTTAATGTCAATTCGTTTTGTTTTGGCAAATGCATATCTTTATGCAAATCAAGCCCTTGCGCAATTTGTAATTGAGAGATCACAATATCAATATCTGTAATCATTTCTGTGATAGTATGTTCTACCTGAACACGAGGATTCACTTCAATAAAATAAAACTGATCCCCTTCTACTAAAAACTCAACCGTTCCCGCATTCACGTAGCCGACATGCGCCATTAACTGCACAGCAGCCGAACAAATGGCTGCTCGTTGTTCTTCATTCATTGATACACATGGTGCGACTTCTACCACTTTTTGGTGGCGCCGTTGAACGGAACAATCACGTTCAAATAAATGCAAGACATTCCCATGATGATCGCCTAAAATTTGTACTTCGATATGTTTAGGATTAGAAATATACTTTTCAACATAAACCTCGTCAGAACCAAAGGCTGCTTTCGCTTCACTTTTTGCTCTTTCGTAACCTTCTCGTGCTTCCTTGGCATCGTGGGCAACCCGCATCCCGCGACCGCCGCCACCTAAAGCAGCTTTAATCATGATAGGAAAGCCATGCGTTTCACCAAAGGCTACGACCTCTTCCACCGTTGCTACTGGCCCATCTGAGCCTGGAATCGAAGCAATCCCCGCAGCTACAGCTGCTTCTTTCGCTTTAATTTTATCGCCAAAAATATCTAAATGGTGTGTTTTAGGTCCAACAAAAATGATTCCTTCTTCTTCACAACGTTCGGCGAAGCGCAAGTTCTCAGATAAAAAGCCATAACCAGGATGAATGGCATCTGCTCCCGATTTTTTGGCAATTTGGATAATATTTTCAATGTCTAAATAGGCTTCAATTGGTTTTTTCCCTTTACCAACTAAATACGCTTCATCTGCTTTGAAACGATGAACAGAATACTCATCTTCTGCAGCATAAATCGCTACTGTACGGATATCTAATTCTGTACAAGCTCTAAAAATTCGAATCGCAATTTCGCCACGATTGGCAACTAATACCTTTTTCATAACGTCACTCCTACCATCAATTTCCTTCAAATTTATTGGTTCTGTTCTAAAGATAAATAGTACTCATTTTCTAATTTCTGACGTGTTTCATCTGCACTGATATTCAGGACAAAGGCCACAGCAATCGAAATAATCAGCAAACTATTCCCACCTTGACTCAAGAACGGGAAAGTAATTCCTGTTAATGGAATAATCCCAGTAATCCCACCAACATTAATAAAGACTTGAATTAATAACATTGTACCAATTCCAATACACATTAGTGAATTAAAAGGTTTCTTCGAGCGTACACCAACTAAAATAATTCGCGCAATCATAAACATCAACAATCCTAAAATCGCTAGACCGCCGATAATGCCTAACTCTTCTAAAGTAATCGCAAAGATAAAGTCCGTATGTGCTTCTGGTAAAAAGCCTTTTTTCTGAACACTATTCCCTAGACCTTTGCCAAACCAGCCGCCATTACTGATTGCATAATAAGAATTAGCTAACTGATGGCCTAAGTTCCGTTCATCTAAAAATGGATTTTTAAAGACAGCAAAACGATTATAAATATATTGATAACGCGCTGGGAAAATTTTTCCTTTAGACATAATTAATAACTGAATAGCCGTGATACTACCTAAAATGCCCAAGCCACCGACCAAGTAGGTATACATATAATTAATCCCACTTGCTAAAACCATCACGATGGTAATTAATGTTAGAATGGCCGCATTCCCGAAGTCAGGCTGGATTGCAACTAGAGCAATTAATACAAAAACGAGCATCAACGGGCGCCCGGCAGCTTGTTTAAATTGATCTATGCCTCCATTAATTGTCTTTTGTCGCCGTGCTAAAATATAAGACAAGTACCAAACAACCATGATTTTTAAATACTCAGCTGGTTGCATCGAAAATCCACCAATCTCAATCCAACCACGTGCGCCATTAATTTCTTTCCCGATACCAGGAATCCGAACGGCTAAAACCATAACCGTAATTACTGCAATAGCAAACATGATAAAACTTCGATTCTGGAAAACGGATGTTTTCATCTTATAAATAAAAAACATTGCAACTAACCCTACTACCCAAAAGGCAACCTGGTTAATAACGAATGAAGTAGGTGAAAAACCTTTCATTACTTGTAATGCGGATGTGGAACTATATACCATAATCAATCCCACGATACTTAAAATTAAATATGGAATAAAAATACTATAGTCTAGCAAATGCCGTTTCTTTACTTTGTTTGGCAAAGCTTAACCCTCCTTGCCAATCTCGTTTTTTTCTTGTGTTTCTTCATAAACATCTGTATATAATTGATTCAATTCGCGTTCTAAATCACTTAGTAAGCGATGTCCTTCATCATTAGTTAAAATCCCCAAACGGGTCGCATAGGTCACTTGTCTTGAAAAACCATACATTTGTGTATCCACCACTTCTTCAAATGCTTTACATTGAGAAATGCACAAACTGTTTTTTTGATTACGAATAAGCATTTTAATGCGTTCTGCATCGTCTTCTAATAATTGAATGGCAAATTTCTTTGAAATTCCTTCGTCCATTTGTACAGAACCTCCCTATCTTAATTAAATAATTATAACATAATTCTCAGTTAGATACATGATGATTTCAGAAAATTTCCTTTAAGAAATTTTCTAAAACCAAGCGATATATTAAGTAAGAAATCTCTTTATATAACAAGCTTATTTTATCAATACAACAACAAATACATTAAAAGACTTTTTTCTTATTTTCTGCTTTTAATTTTAAATAAAATAACAAACTATATCATTTTTTTGTTTCTTGATATTCTTTAATTACTTCTAAAAAGGCGGTGCCATATTTATCTAATTTATTTTGGCCGACCCCTTTTATTTGCAATAATTGAATCGTTGTTTGCGGTAATTTTTCACACATTTCTTTAAGTGTACTATCGGAAAAGACTACATATGGCGGCACGCCTGCCTCTTGAGCCATGTCCATACGTAATTCGCGCAATCGTTCAAACAAGGCATCATCCACTGCTACCTTTCGAACTTTTTGGTCTTCTTTTCGGAAGACCTTCCGTTCCCCTAAGAGCACCTGAACACCTTCTGTCGAGACTGATAACAACGGAAATTGCCCATCAGAAGGAATTAAATAACGTTCTGCTGTTAAATAATCAATCAGCTGTGTGACTTCTTTTTGCGTGCGACCTTTCATTAGTCCGTATGTTGGCAAACGATCAAAATGCCATTGATCAATTTTTTGATCTTTTGAACCAGTCAAGACTTTACCAACTAAGCCCTTACCGAAACGTTCTCCCATACGTTTTACACAAGACAAGACTTTTTGGGCATCGACCGTAATATCGACTAATTCTCGATTATCCAGACAATTCGAGCAGCGACCGCAGTCCGTCCCTTCTTCACCAAAATAGCGTAAAATATATTTTTGTAAACACATTTGTGCATTCGCATATTGTGACATTTCCCGTAATTTCAAGTACTCTTTCTGCTTATAATCAATGGTCATTTCAGATTGTTCAATAAAGTATTGTTGAATTTGTAAGTCTTGTGGAGCAAACATTAACACAGCATCACTAGGCAGACCGTCACGACCAGCTCGGCCGGCTTCTTGATAATAAGATTCAATATTTCCTGGTACTTGTGCATGAATGACAAAACGAACATTACTCTTATTAATCCCCATACCAAAGGCATTTGTTGCTACCATCACTTGCACTTGATCATACAAGAACGCTTCTTGATTTTCACTACGTAGCTGTTCACTCATACCCCCATGATACATCCCAGCCGCAATTTTTTTATTCTCTAATAAATGATAAATTCGTTCAACTTCCTTCCGCGTGCTTGCATAAATAATACCTGATTGCCCAGTATTCATCTTTAAATATTCCAAAAGAAAAACGTCTCTATTTTGATCTTTCACGACTTGAAAAGATAAATTTTCTCGAGCGAATCCTGTTTTGATTTCATTTTCTGATGGAATTCTTAATTGCTTGACAATATCCTCCGCTACTTGTGGCGTTGCTGTAGCTGTTAGTGCAATCACAGTTGGTTGTTGTTGAAATTGATCGATAATCTCTGCTAAACGCAAATAGCTTGGACGAAAATCATGCCCCCATTGTGAAATACAGTGTGCCTCATCTACTGCCAATAAATCAATCGGTACATGTGTCAGCATCTGTTGAAAATCATAAGATTCTAATCGCTCTGGCGCAACATACAATAGCTTGACTTCTTTGTTAACCGCTAGTTGAATACGATGATTCATTTCTTGATAGGAAATGGTACTATTGATATATGTAGCTGGAATTCCCATTAAATTCAGGGCGTCTACTTGATCTTTCATTAAAGAAATTAATGGTGAAATCACCAATGTTAAATTATCCAGAAGTAAGGCTGGCAACTGATAACAAATTGATTTGCCTCCACCTGTTGGCATAATGCCTAAGACATTTTCTTGTCGCAATACATGACGAATAATCGTTTCTTGTCCTGGCCGAAAATCATCATAGCCAAATGTATCTTTTAATAATTCTTGTAATGCACTCATTTATTGCGCTCCAATCTTTGTTCTACAAGTCATTTTAACACGCTAATCTAACAGGAACAAGGTGTGTTAAAACAAGACACAATCGTGAAACACCAGTTAACGTGAAACATCAAAAAGAATGAAAAATTGTGAAAGCTTGCTATCAAAAGCTTTCAAAAATAGCGACATTTGCTTGTTGTGGATAACGAGTAGTTATCCACACATAAAAAAATAATCTTATCTTAAAATACGCATTAATTCGTTTTTGCCATCAAAAAAACCAACTATTTTCGTAGTAAAACGAGCATAGTTGGTTTAAATGTTTATTTGTCGAAAAATTATTCAGCTTTTTTCTTTTTCTTGCTTGCTTTTTCGCGTTCGTTTTTGTTAAGAATTTGTTTTCTTAAACGGATGCTTTCTGGTGTTACTTCACAGTATTCATCTTCATTCAAGAATTCTAATGATTCTTCTAACGTTAATTTTTTCGGTTTTTTGATGACTGATGTTTGGTCTTTCGTTGCCGAACGAACGTTAGTCATTTGTTTAGCTTTTGTGATGTTCACAGTTAAATCGTTGTCGCGGTTGTTTTCCCCAACAATCATTCCTTCGTAAACTTCTGTCGTTGGTTCAACGAAAACTGTACCACGTTCTTCAATACTCATGATTGAGTAAGTCGTTGCTTTACCAGTATCGATTGAAACTAGTGCACCTTGATGACGGCCACCAATCGTTCCTTGAATCATTGGTAAGTATTGATCGAAGGTGTGGTTCATAATACCATAACCACGAGTCATTGATAAGAATTCTGTTGAATAACCAATTAAGCCACGAGCTGGTGCTAAGAAGATTAAACGCATTTGTCCGTTACCGGCATTAATCATATCTTGCATTTCGCCTTTACGTAAACTTAGTGATTCAATCACGCTACCCATGTATTCTTCAGGTGTGTCAATTTGAACACGTTCAAATGGTTCACATTTAACTCCATCAATTTCACGTTCAATAACTTCTGGACGAGAAACTTGTAATTCATAGCCTTCACGACGCATGTTTTCAATTAAAATTGATAAATGCAATTCGCCACGACCTGATACAGTCCAAGAATCTGGGCCAATTGGATCAACACGTAAAGATACGTCTGTTTGTAACTCAGCCATTAAACGTTCTTCGATTTTACGAGCGGTGATGTATTTTCCTTCACGTCCCGCAAATGGAGAATTGTTAACTAAGAAAGTCATTTGTAAGGTTGGCTCATCAATGTGTAGAATTGGTAATGCTTCTTGATTGTGAACATCTACAACTGTTTCCCCAACGAAAATGTCTTCCATTCCAGAAACGGCAATTAAATCGCCCGCTTTTGCTTCATCAATTTCCACACGTTGTAGGCCAAAGAAACCTAAAATTTTCGTTACACGGAAATTTTTCACGCTGCCATCTAATTTCATCAACGCAACTTGGTCGCCGACTTTCATTGTGCCACGGAACACACGGCCAATCCCAATACGTCCAACGTAATCGTTGTAGTCTAGTAATGAGACTTGGAATTGAAGTGGTTCGTCTGAATTATCAACTGGAGCTGGCACATGTTCAATAATTTTATCAAAAATTGGGGCCATTGTTGGCGCTTGATCTGCTGGATCATCTGATTCACTTGAAGTTCCGTTTAAAGCAGAAGCATAAACAACTGGGAAATCTAATTGATCGTCGTCTGCACCTAATTCGATGAATAACTCTAAAACTTCATCTACTACGTGTTCAGGACGGGCAGAAGGTTTGTCAATTTTGTTAACAACCACGATTGGTGTTACTTTTTGTTCTAATGCTTTTTTCAATACGAAACGTGTTTGAGGCATTGTTCCTTCATACGCATCGACAACTAAAACAACACCGTCTACCATTTTCATGATACGTTCTACTTCACCACCGAAGTCCGCGTGTCCTGGTGTATCTAGAATGTTGATACGTGTACCGTTATAATCTACGGCTGTATTTTTTGCTAAGATAGTAATTCCACGTTCACTTTCAAGTGCATTGGAATCCATTGCACGTTCTTGTAATTGTGTGTGTCCATCTAAAGTGTCAGATTGTTTTAAAAGTTCATCTACTAAGGTTGTTTTACCATGGTCAACGTGGGCGATAATTGCCACGTTACGAATATCATCTCTGTATTTCAATTTAATTGCTCCTTATCTATATACGCTTATGTTACTTAAGTCCATAAAAGCCGACTGCTTATTATAGCAAACTTTTTTCATTAAAAAAAGGCTTTCGCCTGCAAAAATAATGAAAGTTTTAGAAATTATTCGGCTTTTTCTGAAAACAAGGACATTTTTTTACAAATTTTTCTCTTTTAAAAGAGGAAGAGCCTTACCTTTCAGCAACGCTCTTCTTTGAT
The DNA here is from genome assembly GCF_023539285.1 of Enterococcus sp. LX10. Taxonomy (NCBI): domain Bacteria; kingdom Bacillati; phylum Bacillota; class Bacilli; order Lactobacillales; family Enterococcaceae; genus Enterococcus; species Enterococcus sp. LX10. Next base: position 2,016,067 of record NZ_CP092784.1, read on the forward strand.
TATTCCGATTCATTTAAATATCGGGTAAATACTTCATCATAGGTTTCAGGAGTTGCTGCAATAAAGTATTCACGGCCATCAAAAGTTAATGGTTTTCCTGTAATACCAGAGTATTTAAACCCAAATTCTTCCAAAAGTACTAAGCCTGCTGCATAATCCCAAGGACTTAGATTAGATAAATAGCCATGATGGTTGCCTTTTAACATAGCAATAATTTCCAAACCTGCACAACCGCTAATACGCACGCCCATGCTTGCTTGTCCGATTTCCGTTGCGTGATGAATATTTTTTCCATGCATGTAAGCATTCATGCCCCATAATCCATCTGCCAAGGCTTTCATAGTAGGCGCTTTTAATAATTGATTATTCCGATAAACGCCAAGCCCTTTGCCACCCCAATAAAGTTCTTCTCGCATCACATCATAGATAAAACCTAATTTACCAATGCCCTCTTCATAAACAGCTAACATAATACAAAAATTTTCTCTTTCCATCACGAAATTCATTGTGCCATCAATCGGATCGATGATCCACACGCGACCAGCAAAACTTTTTAAAGTATTGTAGCCTTTTTCTTCCCCTAAAATTTGATCTTCGGGAAAATTTGTTTGAATTTTATTCATTAAAAATTCTTGGGTTTGTTCATCCATATTTGTCACTAAATCAGTGCGGCCATTTTTCTGTTGAACGGTTAACTCTGATTCCAAGTTCATTCGAATCACATCGGCTGCTTCAAAAAGCCAACTTTGAATTGTTTGAACAAATTTTTGCGTTTCAGTCATCTAATCATCCCCCAGCTTTAATTTACCGCTTCCCTGTTTTTTAGCTTGTTGAAGCGTACGATATAACGAATATCCTGAAGCATTTTCAAATTCACGACCTAAGCGTTTTTCTTCGCCGATACTTTTAACGACCGTTTTAAATTGTTGATAAGTTGTTAAAAATTTGTCAACAGGTAAGCCTGTTTCGTTGGCTTGCTCAACTGCTGTCCACATATTAGTGACAATCACCATTTCCTCTGTCGTCCAATCTAAATCTAATGGATATTGATAGTCTTTCATGTCTTCACCTCATCTTCTCTAGTTTAGCATATTTTCATAAAAAAATATCTTATTTACGTCGATTTTTTAATGCATTAAAGAGAGGATATTCTGCTGTTCCTTTGCGATACAAACTTTGTTGTGAAGCATAAATACCGCTATTTCCTGAACACATAAAACTAATTAAGCAGACCATGAAAAAATAGACCGCCGCTTCACTACCAAATAGTTCAATGCCCATAATGAAACAAGCAATCGGCGTATTCGTGGCGCCAGAAAAAACACCAATAAATCCTAAACCTGCTAAAAAAGGAATTGACAGATGTAACAAAGGGGCCAAAGAACTCCCTAACGTAGCCCCAATTTCAAACAATGGCGTCACTTCTCCTCCTTGGAATCCGGCACCCAAGGATAACACCGTAAAGAATAATTTCCCAACAAAATCAAAAGGCTGCGCATTGCCTGCAAATGCATCTTCTAATAAAGGTAAACTCAAGCCTAAATAACGTTGGTTGTTTAAGATGAGCACAAACAGAACAACAATGGACGCCCCAAGAAACGCACGAAGGTAGACATTAGCAAACCAATTTGCGTAGGTCTTTTTTAAAAAGACAATAGAACGACTAAAAACCCAACCTGCCAAGCCAAAACAAATCGATGCCAAAAATAATTTTACGAATAGCTCAACCGACCAAGTCGGAATTTTACCCATCGGATAATGCGTATGTGTTACACCAAAACTTTCAGTCACAAAATTAGCAAATAAGCCTGCAAAAAAACTTGGGAAAAGTGCCTCTGCACGAACTTTTCCAATCGCCAAAACTTCTAATCCGAAAACCGTTCCCGCTAATGGTGTGCCAAAAACAGAACTAAAACCTGCACTAATTCCGCTAATAATAATTACTTGTCGTTCCAAAGCGGACAGTTTAAAGACTTTTCCTACAGCATTTGCGATTGCGCCCCCCATTTGCACCGCCGTCCCTTCACGACCAACAGAACCACCAAATAAGTGCGTAGTAATCGTGCCAAACAACGTTAACGGAATTAAGCGCAAGGGAATATCTTCTTCCCCGCCATTGCCTTGTTCAATCACTAAGTTATTTCCTCGGCTAGCATTTTTCCCAAAACGCGTATAGAAATACGTAAAAACGACACCGCTAATGGGGAGGATAAAGAGTAACCAAGGATTTGCTAAACGAACATCTGTTACATAAGTGAGACTCTTTAAAAAAAAGGCGGATAACGCCCCCATAAATAAACCAATAATTGCGGTAATGAGCAACCATTTTGTCATATACCCGCCAATTGATAGTAGTTGCTTTGTTTCTTTTTTCACTTTACATGCTCCTTTACAATTTTCTTATCGCCGATCCTAGCGTACAGAAAAAGCCTACCAAAGGGTACACTTCTCCCGTTTGGTAGGCGTCATTAATTTATTCGTCCAATAAATAGTTCGTGGTGAACACCATCACCATGTTGCTATTAAACTATTAAAAATAATACCACGCAACTCTGGAAAGTGCAATAAAAAATCAATTGCGTTCCGTTTTTATCCACGTAGTATTACCTTTAATAAATCGATAATAAGCCATTACTACACTAACAAATAAAATTAAGTACATGTAGGAAATAGTAAAAGGTAAACTAATTAGCCCCAATTTTGCCGGTACTGCTAATTGAAAACTTTTCAACTCGCGATAATAGTTGATTGTAAAAAAAATGCCGAAAACGAGCGAAATACTGACAGCCAAAGCAAAACTAATACCTAGAGATAACGAAAAACCTAACCTATACAAGTGTTGCAGTTGAAGCCCAGTTAAAACAAAAACGAGAATTCCTGCGACGAGATTAATAAAGGGTTGCGCTAAAAAATAATAGATTCCGCACTTCTGTCTTAGCGTTAATGACTTTGATTTGATCACCCTGGGTAAATACGCTAGACAATCTAAATTCCCTTGGACCCAACGGCTTCGTTGCCGAATAAACCGCTTCACATCCTTTAGCGCTTCTTGAGCCATAAAGGCCTCATCAATATAAGCAATCGATAACTCTTTCAGCATTAATTTAATGGTTAACTCATAGTCATCCAACAAAGCATTTCCCCAAGGCTGATAGCCTAAGTGTTCGGTAATCATGGATAACCGAAAAAACTGACCATTGCCACCAAGTCCGATGGTTTTTGTTGCTCGACGCGCCTTTTGAATAAAATTATTAATCGTAAAAAACTCAACATCTTGTGCAATAAACATAAAATTTGTGACATCTTTCATTTTGATTCTTGTTTGTGCAGCACAGATTGTCGTATCTGCAAAAACATCAGTTAGTTCATTGACAATATTCTCACTAAAAAAACCATCTGCATCCACTACTCCCACCAATATTTGATTTCTTGAGTAGTCTTTTTTTTCTGCATCGGCTAATACAATTTGGAAAGCGTGGTTCAATGCGGCGCCTTTGCCTTGTTGTGCATTGGGAAATTGACGAGACAGAACTTGGATTGGACCAGCAATACTGTCCATCATTGCTTTGGTTTGGTCCGTTGATCCATCATCAATCGCAATTATTTTTTTCTGAATTGGTAAAGCAACCAGTTTTTTTAATGTTCCTCCGATGACTTTCTCCTCGTTTACACACGGTACAAGAAAGTAGCAGAAAAATTCTTCTGCTACTTCGACTTCTCTTCTTGTTTTTTTTCTTGTTCGAAAACTGAGAAATAAACTTGTAAATAAATAGGTTAAAAAGATGAACATAATTACTTTGTATAACTGATATAAATAACTCATGTAATTTGACCTCTTTTAAAAAAATAACGGTATAGAATGTAGGAAGTGACGATTGAAAGAAGAATAACACCAATTAAATCAGTCACAAAAAGGGCGCCCGTTGAAATCACCCCAAGTTTAGGTAAAGCGGATTGACTCATTAAATACTCCTTTCTCTCTATTTGTTTTTTACCAACACACCACCACAATGACCATGACACATCCCCCATAATAATATCTTGGCGGATTATAGTACACAGGTGGATTATAGTTAGTGATTGGCGGCACATAGGGCCAATATGTTGGTGGCGGTGGATTATAAACTGGTATTCTGCGATTTTCTCGAACAATTGCTATTGTTTGACCCGCATGATTTTGCATCAGACTGACGCGTGTTGGCGTAGTATTTCGTGAATAACCAGCTGGCGCTTGAACTTCTCTAATTTCATACACTCGGTTTACGGATAGTCCACTGATAGTAACTGTACCATCCCTCCCAGTTGTCACTCTTTGTGTATAGCCATTAGTTGTATCTTTCCATTCAAAAACAGCGCCCGCTAAACGTGTTTTTGTTTCAACATCTTGTTTAATAATTTTGATAGCACCATAGTTTGCTTTATTGTTTAACACTAACGTATACGTTTTTGTGCCTTGACCTCGTAAATCAATCCGATGGACCTTCCTATCCAACGCATACCCAGTTGGCGCTTGAATCTCGGTGATTTCATAAATACGATCCGATGATAATCCTGGAATCAGTACTTCACCATTTCCATTTGCTGTAAATGTTGCAGTATAATTATTGGTGGTATCGCGAAATCTGAATTTCGCTCCTGCTAAACGTTTTCTTGTATCCGTATCTTGCTTAATAATTTTGATGGCACCTTTTTGTGCTTGATTATTTAAGACTAATGTATAGGTTTTACCACCTTGTCCACGTAAATCAACTTTATGAACACGTCTATCTATGATATAGCCATTCGGCGCTTTGATTTCTGTGATCTCATAGATACGATCACCGGCTAATCCAAGAATCAGTACTTCACCGTTTCTATCCGCTGTAAACGTTGCAGTATAATTATTGGTTGTGTCTCGGAATTTAAATTGTGCGCCTGCTAAACGTTGTTTCGTATATCCATCTTGCTTAATAATTTTGATGGCGCTTTTTTGTGCTTGATTATTTAAAACTAATGTATAGGTTTTACCACCTTGTCCACGTAAATCAACTTTATGAACACGTCTATCTATGATATAGCCATTCGGCGCTTTGATTTCTGTGATCTCATAGATACGATCACCGGCTAATCCAGGAATCAGTACTTCACCGTTTCTATCCGCTGTAAACGTTGCAGTATAATTATTGGTTGTGTCTCGGAATTTAAATTGTGCGCCTGCTAAACGTTGTTTCGTATATCCATCTTGCTTAACAATTTTGATGGCGCCTTTTTGTGCTTGATTATTTTTGGTAAACGTGTAGGTTTTGCCAGCATAATTCGAAGGTAAAAGAACTCTATGCACCGTTTTGTCAAGTATATAACCATTTGGTGCTTTTATTTCTGTAATTTCATAAATCCGGTTGACGGAAAAATTATACAAAGTTGCTTCACCATTAGTATTAGCAGTTACTACGCCTGTATTCCCATTCACTGTGTCACGCCATCTAAATTGTGCACCTGCTAAACGTTGTTTTGAATAACCATCTTGTTTTACTAATTTTAAATTGCCACGTAACGCAACATTATCAATGGTGACTGTCACTACTTTATTAGCTTGTGCAGTTGTTAAAGTGACTTTATGCACAGTTTTATCTAGTACATAGCCTGCGGGTGCTTTTGTTTCCGTAAGTTCATACGTACGATTGACGGATAGATTGGGAATCGTGACTGTTCCATCGGTTCCAACTGTCACTGTTCCTGTCTTTCCTGTCACCGTATCTTTCCACTGAAATTCTGCGCCTGCTAAACGTTTTTTGCTGTCTTTATCTTGTTTGACAATTTTGATGGAACCTTTTTGCGCTACATTATCAATGGTTACTGTCACTATTTTATTAGCTTGTGCAGTTGTTAACGTGACTTTATGCACAGTTTTATCTAATACATAACCTGCGGGTGCTTTTGTTTCCGTGAGTTCATACGTACGATTGACGGATAAATTGGGAATTGTGACTGTTCCGTCGGTTCCAACTGTCACTGTTCCTGTCTTTCCTGTCACCGTATCTTTCCACTGAAATTCTGCGCCTGCTAAACGTTTTTTGCTGTCTTTATCTTGTTTGACAATTTTAATAGAGCCAGTTTGTACTTGCTGCGTATTCTTCACCCGATATGTTAAAGTGTAGTCGGCTTTTCCAGCAAATGAAATAGGATGTTTAGTTTCGTCTAATTCATAGCCATTAGGCGCCTTCGTTTCAACTAAATAATATTCTCCATCAGGTGATAAGTTTGAAAATAACAGTTCGCCATTTTCATTCGTGACACCTTTTTCTATTAAATTATCTTTTTGGTCGTACAACGAAAACTCAGCACCCGCTAAACGCTTCGCCTCATTATTTTCATCTACTTTTTCTACTTTTAATTGATTTTCTAAACGTGTATTTTCTTTTTTCAGACGAATCGTCTGAGTTTGGCCTGATTTAATTTCAAATGATACTGGCGTTGCATCTAATTTATAGCCGGGTGGTGCTTTAACCTCAATTAATTCATATTGATCAGGTTCTAAACCAGCTAAACGGATTTGTCCAGATTGATTGGTCCTTAAATTCTCTTGAATAACTTGTTGTGTTTTTTTATTCACAAGTTTGAAAATAGCGCCTTGCAGCACTTCAGCTGTCTCTGCGTCTATTTTTTCTAAAATAACACCACCTTGACCTGTTCCTCCACTATTTTCATCAGCAGTGATATAAGCGATGTCTTCATCTTCCCAAGCATCGAATCCCTCATTAGAAATACGCATATAGGTGTAATTTGATAGTAAGGCATCACTTGGAATATTTTCATTTGGAATTGTTTCTAAATAAATATAATAGGCGTTTTTGTTAGAAAGATAACTGCCCGTAGCCGTTGGTATTCCTTCAAATTTCTCCGCTTCATAATTAAGTCCGCTTTTAGAAGCATGTTTTTGGAAAAATTGACTAGCATCGTAACTGTATTCATCATGCTCTAAATTCCGAATCATTTCACCATTTACTTCTAAAATAGGCTGCTTGGTGAGATACGCGGCAATACTGTCAACAGCTAATGTTTGGTTTGGACCTACATTATCTAAAAATTTAAAGGTTGTTTTTTCTGAACCTGAAAGTCCTGCTTGGTTATAGTTAAAATAGATGACCCAAGCAACTCTTCCTTCTGGCGTAAAACCTAAAGGAACTTTCCGAACGAGCTCAGTTTCTGGAACTTTCTCAACATATTGCCCAATGTTAATCATTGCAACTTTTTGTGAATCACCAAAAGTAAAAACGACTTGATCTTCAAAATCTTCTGATAAATTTTGATTATATCGCAATTTCAGTTGTAAGTTAGCAGAGTAATCTGTGATTGTTTGTAAGGCTTTAATCGTCCAAGTACCATCATCATTTGGAATCACTTGGAGTGCATCTCCAATTTCAAAAGGCGTCATTGAATAGGAATATTTTTCACTAGCCATTTTTAACGTAAGGACCTCGCCCTTTGTTAATTCGGAAATTGATAATGCCAAGGAAACAGTTGCCCAATCTTTTGTTGCAACTATTTCCGTCTTATTTTCTGGATACTCCACAGATATAGACCGAATTTGCGGTCCACTTTCATTATCCATCGCATAAGAAATAATACTTGTATTAGATCCTAAAATAATAAAGATAATTAAACAAAGTGAAAATAACTTATTAATAATTTTTTTCATTCATCACAATCCTTTCAATATCAATATGTGTCTTTTTAGACACTAATTCACTAAAAAAAATAGTCATAATTTCTTCATTCTTCAAATCCAACAACTGTGAAATCAATTTAATATCCGCTGCTTTGAAAACAACTTCTCCTTTTAATTTTTTGTAAATCGTTGAAGCGGATATTGGTTGTCCGTATGCAGTCATTTCATTTGCCAACCACTCAACATTTTTTCCTTTCATTCTCAATTTTGAGTGTATTAAATTTGATTCCATTTTACTCTCCCCCTTTTTCACTCTTAGTGTCTAATAAGACACAGAAATTATATCATTTTGTGAAAAAAACGTCAATATCATTAAAATCAAATAACTTTTTTGTTATATTTGTTATATCTACTTTCAAAAAAACATGTTTCTTTTGCGACACTTTTTGTGCTAGAATGTTTTTACGGAGGTGATTTTTTTGAAAGAGAATTTTTTAAAGCAAAAACGGATGGAGAAAAATCTTACATTAGAACAAGTTGGAAATTTTGTTGGTGTTGGAAAAAGTACCGTCAGGAAATGGGAAACTGGAATGATTGAAAATATGGGGAGGGATAAAATTGTCGCCTTATCTAAAGTTTTAGATGTATCACCTCTTGAAATCTTAGGTATTCCTGAAACGGAAGAAACGCCATTTGTTGTCCCGACCAATATTATGAATGTTTACAAACAATTGACAACTGAAAATCAAGAAGCAGTCTATCGATATGCTCAAAAGAAATTAACAGAACAAAATTACTTTTAATATTTATTTTAAATAGATGAATGTTAGACTTTTTAGTCAACGTTAAACAAAAAAAGCTTATCCTTCCGGATAAGCTTTTTATTAGATTGACTGTTGGCCAAAATACTGACGCCATTTGTTTTTCATGGCTGTCGTCATCGGCAACGCCGCTTCTTTCACAGCACAATATTTGTCAACAAAGGTTACAATGTAACTTTCTTTGTATTTTGGTGGTGCAATAGTTGCGCCCCACATATGTTTAATAATAATGTCTCGCTCTAAATCAGACAACTCTGTAATTTTTTCAGCATTTTTGGCTGCAATTCGTGGATGAACATAGGCATGAGAGCCTTCGTCAAACTTTGTTGTGCGCCAATCATAGTAAAACAAATCATGTAATAATCCAGCACGAGCTGTTGCACGAGCATTGCCGTTCCAACGCTTTGCTAATTTATAGCTATGATAGGAAACACTAATTGAATGTTCTAAACGAGTTGAATGCATATGTTGTGTGTATTCTGCTAATTTTTGGACTTCTTCGGTTGCTAATAAATCTTCTACATAAGAAAGATATTCTTCGTCTTCACGCCATTTTTCTGTCATATAATTGGGTGCCACCTTTTCTAATCCTTTTATAACTTGACTCGAGTATAGCACCCCAGCTATTTAATTACTATGAATTTCTCAATCTGTAACTTAACTTTAATATTTGCTTAATAAGTTTAGCGTTCAGCGTAGCAAAATTTTCACAAAAACTTCTACATTTCTTCTGGTGCATGTAATCCTAGTAAACGTAAATCTTCTTTTAAAACAGTAGCTACTGCATAAACTAACGCTAAGCGTGCCCCTTTTTGATCATCTTCATCCAAAATCCGAACATGGGCATAATATTTATTGAACGCTTGTGCTAAATGAATGCTATGTTTCGCAATAACAGATGGTTCATATTTTTCAGCAGCTTGCATCACAGTTTCAGGGAATTTTTGTAACAACTTCACGACTTCCCAGCTATCCTTGTCATTTAGTGCATAACGTTGTGTAGCGTCTGGTGTAAAGTTTGCTTTACGTAAAATACTCATCGCACGAGCATGCGTATATTGAACATATGGCCCAGTTTCGCCTTCAAAACGAACAACTTCATCTAATACAAAATCGAAATTATTTAGACGATCATTTTTAAGGTCATGGAAAATAACTGCACCTACACCTACTTGTTTCGCCACTTCATCACGATTTGCTAAGTCTGGATTTTTCTCGTTAATTTGATTTCCTGCTAAAGTAACGGCTTCATTCAATACTTCTTCTAATAAAACGATTTTCCCTTTACGTGTGGATAATTTTTTACCGCCTTGAGTAATTAAACCAAACGGAATGTGTTCCATATCATCTGACCAGTCAAACCCTAGTTCTTTCAAGACTGCTTTTAATTGTTTGAAGTGATTGCTTTGTTCGTTGCCGACTACATAAAGCGATTTGGCAAAATCATACGTCCGTTTACGGTAAAGCGCAGCAGCTAAATCCCGTGTGATATATAACGTCGCACCATCTGATTTACGAATAAGTGCTGGATTTAAATTATATTCTGTCAAATCAACAATTTCTGCACCTTGATTTTCTGTTAATAAATGTTTTTCTTCTAATAAAGTAACAATTTCATCCATTTTATCATTATAAAAGGCTTCGCCATTGTATGAATCAAATTCAACTTCTAACATGGAATAGATTTTATCAAATTCTTTTAGAGACTCGCTACGGAACCATTTCCATAATTCATTAGCTTCTTGGTCTCCTTCTTCTAATTTTTTAAACCAAGCACGTGCTTCGTCCTCTAATTCTGGTTTTTCTTCTGCTTCTTCATGAAATTGCACATATAAGCGCAATAATTCATTAATTGGTTGTTGGCGGACTGCTTCTTCAGAACCCCATTTTTTATAAGCTACAATTAACTTACCAAACTGTGTACCCCAGTCACCTAAATGGTTAATCCGAATTGGCTGATACCCAATTTTTTCTAAAATAAAGGCAATTGAATTCCCGATTACCGTAGAACGTAAGTGCCCCATAGAAATTGGTTTAGCAATGTTTGGTGAAGACATATCAATAGGAACATTGCCATTATTACCAAAGGTACTGTTTCCGTAGTTGTTTTTTTCTTTGACTACTGCGCCAATGACAGCTTGACTGACTGCTTCTTTATTCATGAAAAAGTTTAAATAAGGTCCTACCACTTCAATTTTTTCAAAATTTGTGCCATCAATTTTTTCTGCTAATTCTGCTGCAATTTGTTGTGGTGCTTTACGATAAATTTTAGCTAATGAAAAGGCTGGAAAAGCCACATCTCCATGATCAACAGATTTAGGATTTTCCAATAATTGTTCGATTTGATCCATCGTTAATTCTTCATTTAAAACATCATGTAACGCTTTTGCTACGATTTCTTTGTTGTTCATAAGAACCCTCCTGATTAATTTGTAAGTATAAAAAAACAAAAACGTCTCTGACAAAACAAAATATTTTGTTTTGTCAGAGACGAGAATTTACCCGCGGTACCACTCTAATTGTCTATACTACTTGGATAGACCTGCTTCATCGATAACGGTGATTGCCGTCTGCTTTCAGCAGAATTCTAAAAGTGCGCTTCCTCATTCCGATCACTCTTGGCTCCCACCTTCCCAAGATCGCTAAGCTGATGTTGAAATAAGTACTCTCTTTATCATCGAATGTCATTGTTAAACTGGCTTCATTATAGCAAATTTTTGTCTAGCTGGCTAGCCTTCTTCACTAATTGTCATAAAACTAACGCCAGGTTCTGCATTTAAGTTATACGAAGCAAAATGATTCTTTTCAGCTTCGATAAAAGCGGCAGCGCCAATCATCGCCGCGTTATCCCCACAAAGTTTTAATGGCGGAATAAGTAATGTTACTGTTGGCAATTGTTCACTGATTGCATGTCTCATTGCTTCTCGTAATCCTTGATTCGCAGCAACGCCCCCAGCAATTAGCAATTGCTTAACAGGATATTCTTGACAAGCACGAATGGTTTTAGCCACTAATACTTCTACCACACTCGCCTGAAAACTTGCGGCTAAATCCTTTGTAGACAGTGCTTCACCACGTTGTTCTGCATTATGAACCGTGTTAATAAACGCACTTTTCAAACCACTAAAGCTAAAGTCATAGTTATCCTCTTTTAGCATCGCCCGTGGAAATTGATAGGTATCTGTGCCTTCATGGGCCAAAGCATCAATCTCTTTGCCACTAGGATAAGGCAACCCTAACACCCGTCCGACTTTATCATACGCTTCACCAGCTGCATCATCACGTGTTTCACCAACAATTTCGAAAGAGCCATCTTCTTTCATGTAGACCAATTCCGTATGTCCCCCACTAACAAGTAAGGCCATCAATGGAAATTCGAGCGGTGCCACAAAACGGGCAGCATAAATGTGCCCAGCCATATGATTGACTGGAATAAGTGGTAATTGGTGCGCCCAAGCAAATGCTTTTGCTGCAGAAAGTCCTATTAATAAAGCACCGACTAACCCAGGCCCATAGGTCACAGCAACGCCACTGAGTTCTTCTGGTGTGACTTTTGCTTCTGTTAATGCTTCTTCAATACAGATCGTCACTTGTTCAACATGATGACGACTCGCAACTTCCGGAACGACTCCACCAAAACGTTGATGGCTCTTAATTTGCGAAGCTACGATATTGGAAAGAATTTTGTCGCCATCTTCAATGACAGCCACACTTGTTTCATCACAGCTACTTTCCACAGCTAATAATAATTTACGTTCTTTTGTAAAAATTGTCATCGGGCTTCCTTCCTTAATTTCGCACACATTACAAAGGCATTTTCTTGCGGTTCTTTATAATAATTTTTTCGAACAGCTACTTTCCGAAATCCTGTTTTCTCATAAAGTTGTTGAGCTAATGTATTCGATTCTCTGACCTCTAAGAAAATTTGTGTAATGTCACGACTTTTAACATATTCTTTAAAAGCTTTCATTAATTGACAACCAATTCCTTGGTGTTGTTTCTGACCATTCACAACAACGTGACTAATTTCTGCTTCATCTAAAATAAAATGATAGGCAATATAGCCTAACCACTGGCCATTTTCAACTAAAAAAAGATATTCGCTATTTTCCTGAGCAAAATCTTCCGCGAATTGTGTTTCTGTCCAAGGGGAGCCAGTTGTATAAGAAGAATTACTAAAACGCCATAATTCTTCACCAATATTTGCTACAGATATTTCTTTTTTTGTTACTAACATTTTTTCTTCACTCTTCTTTTAAATCAATTATCATTTCTAGTGCGTCTTCATTATTTTCGTCATAATAGCCTTTTTTCACCGTTTGTGAGGCAAAGCCAATTTTTCGATATAAACGTTGGGCTTTAACATTACTCATTCGTACTTCTAGCGATAAGGTTTCACAACGATTTTTCTTGGCAAAAATTCGCGTTTCTTCTATTAAAGAACGACCTAAACCTAAGCCTTGGTATTCTGTGTGAACAGCAACATTCGTAATGTGTGCATCCGTTCCTTGAATTCGACAACCAATAAAGCCAACTGTTTTTCCGTTAATTGCCGCTAACAAATAGAGATGCGGCGCTTTTGAGCCAAGTTCTGCCATGAAAGCAGACATCGTCCAAGGAAGTTCCCCAGCATAAACTTCACGTTCAATTGCTAGTAAATCCTTAATATCTTGGTAGGTGATTTCACGCAATTGAAATTCTTGCTGGTTCATTGCAATGGTTTTAGTTATATACCGTTGCCGTCTTTTTGTAAAGTATTTTGTCACAAAATTAAAGTTTTTCCACATAGCTTTCTCCATTAGGCGTGTGTGTCTTCAACCAATTTTCTTCCGCTTCTACTTTTTTCAAATATGCAGGTAAGAACCCATGAACATTTTCAACAGGTTCAGCCACACTACCTAACGCAGCCAAAACTGCAGCATTAGGAATTTGCCATTGCGGGACATCACAAATTTCCCCATGAGGAATGATTTGAGCTATTTCTTCAGTGAATTTTTCAACATCTTCACCAACAAAAAAAAGATTTGGTTCATTTTTTAGTTGTTCTAATAACTCCCGCAATGAAATATGTTGGTCCGGTAACTCATTTTGCCACACGCCATCGACAAACCGATAAGCACCAGCATAGACGTTTTTACGACGCGCATCAAAAAGAGGCACAACTAAACCGGTTTGCCCAACACAATTGGCAGCTAACGTTTGTAGACTGGAAATGCCTACTAGCTCTTTCTTCAAAGTATAGGCCAATGTTTTGGCAGTCGTCACGCCTAAACGTAAGCCGGTGTATGATCCAGGTCCTTCTGCTACGACAAAACGATCAATTCCCGTTGGCGCCAAGTTCAATTGACTCATCAAATAGTCAATTGCCGGCATTAATGTTAAGCTATGATTTCTTTTAACCGTTGCTGTATAACTTCCCAGAATTTTTTGATTTTCACACACAGCAATACTCAATGTTTGGTTAGATGTATCTATTGCTAAAATTCGCACACGAATCCCTTTCCTTCTACAATTTAGTCGCTTCATTGTAGCACACTTTCCTTTTTCTAAAAAGGGAAAACGAGGTTTCTTTTTACAGAAACCTCGTTTCGTTCATTTTCTCTTTTTATTTAATGGTTGCTTCTAAGTAATCAATTAATGGTTTACTGATATCTGTTGCAGAACCATTTTCTCCTGAATTTTCAACCATAATCATTGTTAAGAATTTATTGTTACTACGATCTAACGTTAGAAGGAAACTGTTTTCTTTGCCATCTGTATCTTGTTTATCTTTTATTTCAGCTGTTCCTGTTTTAGCAGCCAATGAGAAGTTCGGATTGTACATATTATAAACATAACCTGAAGGATCTTCCACACTACCTAAAAGATCTGTGGCAATTGTATTCGCTGCGTTGGCGCTGATTACATTGTCTTTTTTCTTCGTTTCTTTGTCTAAAACTAGTTTTGGATAGACTAATGTTCCATTATTTTGGAAAACACTATACATGGTAGCTTGCTGGATTGGCGAAATTAACAATTGACCTTGACCATAGCCCGTATCTGCTAAAAGAATTTCAGAATTAAATTTATCTTCATTTGAAATTTGAGCAGGCGTCATGGCAATTGGTAAATCTAGTTCCTCACCGAAAATGAATTTATTAAGACCCGCTCTAAATTTGTCTTCTCCCATCCGTAATGTTTGTTGGGCAAAATAAATATTATCTGAATTAACTAAAGCGGTACGCAGATTGACTGGACTTGCTTCTTTTACACGTGTCGCAAAATAGCCGCCCCAAGATTTATCTTTTTGCCATTTCAAGCCATTAATTTCTAGCTCTTCATCTGGCTTCAATGTCCCTGCATCTAAACCAATGGCACCGGTAATTGTTTTAAAGGTAGAGCCTGGTGCATAGCCTGTCGCAAAACGTGCTGTGAATGGTAAATCTTTGTTGTTATTGTAAGCATCATATTCTTTTTGAGAAATACCATTGGCCATTTTATTAGGATCATACGAAGGTGAACTAACCGTTGCTAATAAATCGCCTTTTTGAGGATCGGTAATGACCGCACTACCAGGGCGTTTGTCAAATATAGCGAAGGCTTGTTGTTGTACGCCACTGTCAATCGTTAATTTAATCGTTTGACCATCTTTTTTCTCTTTGGTTTGTAAAGCTTTTTTGACATTCTCTTTGTCATCTAAAATAACTAGTGAGCCACCATCTTGCCCTCTTAACTCTTTATCAAACGCTCGTTCTAAGCCAGTTTTACCAATTACACCCGTACTACTTAACTCTGGATTTTTTTCAATATCTTCTGCAGTAATGGTGCCCGTATACCCGATTAATTGCGCAGCTGCTTCCCCCAGTGGATAATAACGTGACTCTGTATCTTTTGTCGCAGCCCCTGTTGGTAATTCTGTCACTGGTTCAGAAGCAACTGTGATTGGTACAAAGGAGTCTGCTTGGACCCACCCTTGGCTTAACTTTTGATTGATTTCATCAACAGAAACGCCGAACTTATCACTAAAAGCTTTGATATTGGCTGTTTTTTCTGCGCCAGAACCGAGTTTGGCAGGCACTACGCCCACTTCGTCAAACACTTTGTTAATTGCTAGCCCACTACCATTACGATCGACAATTTCTCCACGTTTGGCATTATCTACTTGAATCGAAATTTTATCATTTCCTGACATATCTGGAAAAATTAAAGACGGCTTCCAAGCGATTTGGTAGGTATCGCCTTTCTTGGCGATACTTGATTGATAAGACAAATCTTTCATTTCGCCTAAAGGCGTGCTCATAGATAATTTATAGGTAAATGTGTATTGATTGTCTTTCGCCTTTTTGACTTGGACATCACTAGCTTTGACTCCTTCTGCTTGAATCCCTGAATAAATTGCTTGGTATTTTTCAACAACAGATTTAGTATCATAGCCATTTTTCTTTAAGCTAGCTTCTTGAACAACAGACGGTAACTTATCAAATTCCTGTTTTGACAATACGTTTAAAAATTTAGTAGCTGTTTTCTTCGCTTCGGCTAATTCTTGTTTGGCTTGCCATTGACTATAAGCATAATACCCGCCACCGGCAGCAGCGATTAGAACCAAGGCAGAAACACCAAGAATAAGTGGTTTTTTTGAAGATTTTTTATTACGATTGCTTCGTTCCATTCAATAATCCCCTAACTATATAATATGTCTTTTCTTCTATTATACGTAACTTTTTTTAAAATGCTTGTGTTTCACCTATACTTTTTTTAATTTCTTAATAAAGTTTGATCAATTTTTTCCATTTCATCAGGCTTTCGTTGGATTTCTCTGCATTCATTGTGTGGTATACTAGCTGTAACAATTAGTTTTTTATTAGGAGGAATGAACATGGGACTTATTAAAGCAGCAACAAGTTCAGTTGGCGGTGGCTTGGCCGATCAATGGCTAGAGGTTATTGAACCTGATAATATGGGGGACACAACCGTCATGACAAAAGGTGTTTTTGTGCGTAAAGATGATAAACGTGGTTCTAATCGTAAAGGAACGGACGATGTTTTAACAGATGGTTCTGTTGTACATGTCTATCCCAACATGATGATGCTTCTTGTCGATGGGGGCAAAATCATCGATTACACTGCTGAAGAAGGCTATTATACAGTCAAAAATGATTCTGCGCCTTCAATGTTTAACGGTTCTTTAAAAGATGCGATTGCAGAGACCTTCAGTCGTTTCAAATTTGGTGGCGTAACTCCACAAAAACAACAAGTTTTTTATATTAACTTGCAAGAAATTAAAGGCATTAAATTTGGAACACCTGCGCCATTAAACTATTTTGATAATTTTTATAATGCCGAACTTTTCTTACGTGCACACGGAAATTACTCAATTAAAATTACAGATCCTTTACTATTTTATACTAATGCGATTCCTAAAAATCAAACGCAAGTAGATATTAATGATATTAATGAACAATATTTGGCAGAGTTCATTACAGCATTGCAAGCAGCAATCAATCAAATGTCTGCTGATGGGCAACGTATTTCTTATGTTCCCTCAAAAAGTGTTGAATTAAGCAAATATATGCAAACTGCACTTGATGAGGATTGGCGCACCAATCGCGGCATGGAAATTGTTTCTGTAGCAGTTGCGAGCATTTCTTATACAGATGATTCAACAAAATTAATCAACATGCGAAATGAAGGAGCTATGCTCAGCGATCCAGGTGTTCGCGAAGGCTATGTTCAAGGTTCCTTGGCTCGTGGTATGGAGGCTGCTGGTAAAAATGAAGGTGGCGCTATGAGCGGCTTTATGGGCGTTGGTATGGGCATGAATGCGAATGGCAACTACTTTGCGCAAGCGTCTCAAACAAACCAACAACAAATGCAAGAAAAACAAAACCAGCAAAACGCACAAGGGTCTACAGACACTTGGACTTGCCCACAATGTGGGACTGAAAACACTGGGAAGTTTTGTTCAAACTGTGGTACACCAAAACCAACAAACGAGAAGCCAAAATTAGAAATGAAATGTAGTGAATGTAGCGAAATTGTTGACTTAAGTAATGGTATTCCTAAGTTCTGTCCACATTGTGGTAAACCATTCCAAGGGGTTCCTTTATAAGCAAGTAGTGAACAATTAAAGAAAAGGGTCAGGCACAAGTCTACCCTTTTTCTTTGAATCAGATTCCTGTTATTTACTCACTCTATTAGAAAGGACGGTTGCAATGGAAACAACATTTACCCATAAATGCCCCAACTGTGGCGGCCCGCTCTTATTTAATCCCAAAGATCAAAAATTTCATTGTGAATATTGTTTAAATATTTACACGGAAGAAGAAGTGACTCGTTATGAGCAACAGCAACATGAGGCACATTTAGAGAATCCCTCAACAACGACCGCCGAGGAAAATTTGACTTTCACAGCGGAAGAAGAATCCTCCGCCACGCAACAAACAGAGACCACTGAGAATGAAACAACTGCCGATGCAGGCACAATGGAAATTTTTAATTGTCCAAGCTGTGGCGCTCAAATTGTCACCGATGCAACAACAGCAGCCACATACTGTTATTATTGCCATAATCCAGTTGTCTTGGCTGGTCGATTAAGTGGCGAATTTTTACCAGAAAACGTCTTACCCTTTACAATTGAAAAAGACGAAGCGATTGAAAAATTTCTCGCTTGGACCAAGAAAAAATGGTTCATTCCCCGAGATTTTTTCAGCAAAAATCAAATTGATAAATTAACTGGGGTTTACTTCCCCTATTGGGTCGTTGATGCAGAAGTCGATGGACAACTCCAAGCTACTGGCACAAGTATTCGCATTTGGCGCGTAGGTGATATTGAATACACCGAAACAAAACGTTTCAATGTGGGACGTTCAGGAAAATTATCGTTTAAAGAATTAGTTAAAAATGCCTTGTCAAAAAACGTCCAACAAAAAATGGTGGAAGGCGTTCAACCATTTTTAATTGATCAAGCAGTGCCTTTCAAAAGCCAATACCTAGCAGGTTTTCAAGCAGAAAAACGCGATATTGAATATGAAGCAATCAAAAAACACGTCCAACAAGAATTACAAGATTATTCGGAATCATTGTTACGGGACTCTGCTTCTGGTTATACTACGTTGACAAATGTTCGCACGGATATTTCTCTAAACCAAGAAAATAATCACTATATGCTTTTACCAATTTGGTTAGTCACCTATCGCAGTCAGGAACAATCAAAAAAGGTTTATTATTACGCCATGAATGGACAAACAGGTAAAGTAAGCGGTGTACTTCCAATTAGTTACACTCGTTTAGGGCTAGCAACGTTAGGCATTTTTGCTGGACTCTTAGCACTCTTTTTATTAGGAGGTTATTTCCTATGAAAAAACGACTTTTACCTATTTTTTTCCTAATACTTCTTGCCTTTGGCCTTGCCCTACCCGTTTCGGCGGCTGAAAATTCAATTGATGATGGTGCACAATTACTGACACCTGATCAAATCAACCAACTAAAACAAGAGATACAACCTTTAGAAGAAAAGACCAAAGCCTCTGTCTTTATCGTGACCACAAATAATAATACTTATGGTGATGAACAAGACTATGCAGATCATTATCTTTTAAATAAAGTTGGTAAGGATCAAAATGCGATTCTTTTTCTCATTGATATGGACTTACGGAAAGTCTACATCTCTACTTCTGGAAACATGATTGATTATATGACGGATGCACGAATTGATGATACCTTAGATAAAGTAATGGATGGAATGAGTCAAGGAAATTATTTTGCGGCTGCTCAAACCTTTGTTCAGGAAACTCAAGCATTTGTTGATAAAGGGGTTCCTGGGGGTCACTATCGTGTGGACAGCGAAACAGGTAAAATCACTCGTTATAAAGTCATTACCCCGCTGGAAATGGTAATTGCTTTTGCTGCTGCGCTGATACTCAGCTTGGTCTTCTTAGGCATCAATATTTCTAAATATCAATTAAAATTTTCAAGTTATCAATATCCTTTTAGGGAAAAAACAACGTTAAACTTAACCTCCCGCACAGATCAGTTAACCAACTCTTTCATCACTACTCGTCGTATTCCTAAAAACAATGGCGGCAGTGGCGGAATGGGCGGTGGTGGCAGCACCACCCACTCAACTGGCGGCGGCACATTCGGTGGCGGCGGTCGAAGTTTTTAGATTTTTTATCTTTTTTCATTATTTCATAAAAATAATGGTGTTATTTTTATGGAATAATGATAAAATAAGTATACTGTGGTGTGTTATTTTTACACAGGACGGTATACTTATTTTCATTTAAACTAAGTGCTTTGTAGTCCAAAGTTATTTAATTGGGGATTGTTTTCAACTATTTAGTAAGCGCTACAAATCATTAACTAAACTATGGGAGGTAAAGTGAAAATGAAAAAATTTTCTATGTTAGGATTAGTTTTAATTAGTACTCTGATTTTAGGTGCATGTGGTTCTGGAACAAACAACACTAATAAAACTAAAAAAACTTCAAGTACTGCTACCGCAACAACTGAAACAAAAGCTAAAGAAGATAAAGGGACTTATAAAGATCGAACATTGACTGTTCCTGATGGTGTATTAAAAATCACCGAATTCCAAAAAGGTACAAGTTTCGATGGTAAACCAATCTTTTATGTACTATTTGATTTGACTAATAACACTAAGGAAGCACAAGATGTACAAATGTTATACTCTAGCTTTGTTAGCGTATCACAAAATACCGGCGATACAACAGAAGATTTAACTTATGGAATTGTTAATGATTCTCCGATTAAAGATAGAATTGACATGTTAAATAAAAAAGTTAATCCTGGCGCAACTGTCCAAGCAGCATACCCTTATGAATTTGCTGATGAAACAAAACCTGTAACTTTTACTTTCAGAGACAGTATGTTCAGCATGGGAGATCCTATCGCTGTTGAAGAAATTACAATTAAATAGTCTGTAAGCAAGTAGGCACTTAGTTCTACTTGCTTTTTTGGTTTGTTCTTCATAGAGTTGAATGGTAAAATTAATTTATCTTAACCAAAAGGAGTCATCCCATGAAAAGTATGTGCGAACTGTGTGATCTAAATCCTGGTAAAATCATCACCTTTGATAATCACGGTATCTGTAAACATTGTGCAGAACATTTAGAGTTAAAACCAAAAGAAATTAAAGATCGAACAATGGAAAGTATTATAAAACGTCAAGAAGAAATTATAAAAAAGGATCAAGCAATGCAAGCAAAGGGAAATTTATGTTATCTTTGCGAAGAGGAAACTGGCAAGTACTTTACGAGTGATTTTTATCGCGTAGGAAAAAGCTGTTTAAAAAAACTTAAAGTATCCACTTGGTCCGTTGATAAAAAAAGTTTAGCTGATTTACAACAAATGCAAGAGTTAATAAACAAGCAGTCTGAAATCGCAAAAGCAAATGAAAAAAATGCTGAAGTTTATGGAAATCTATGTGCTCTTTGTCAGGATAATAAAGGAAAATATTTAACTTCAGATAATTACCAAATCTGTAAGAAATGTGCAGGTCAACTCGGTGTCCAAGGACAAGGATATACCCAAACTTGGACATTGACGGATTTAAGAAATGTCCAAGAAGACAACCGGCTATTCAATCCTACAACAACCATTGCTGGCTCGATTGAATTCGATGAACCTGAAAAAAAATTTCGACTGGTTGGTTCATCAAAAATTTTGCCAGTAAGCATTATCGCTGATTACAAAATTTTAGAGAAAAAAAATACCCATTTCACCGAAGAAAACGTACCTTATGATCGCGTCAGTAGTGTCTATATTTTGATTAATCTAGATGATTTGCAACGCCCAACCATCACTATTTCCTTTTTAAAGACACTTAGTGAGCAAACCACTGAATTTGATCGTCAATTAGCGATCGATAGAGCCCGTTTCAACGCCGAACGAGCCCTTTCATCATTAGACACTATTGTTCGTCGAATAAAAGAAAAAGAAATACCAACTCCTATAAAGAGTGATGAAAACCAACCGATTGAACCAAAGCTATCTGATTCACAAAAAAACTCATCTAGCACTATTGAAGACGTAATGGCTGAGTTAAGAAATTTAAAACTGTTAGTTGATGAAGGAATTCTAACAGAAGAAGAATTTCAACAAAAGAAACGGCAATTGCTTCAATTAGATTAATAAAAAAATCCTGAAAAGACTCGTCATCTTTTCAGGATTTTTTTATTCTTGGTATTTTCCCATAATTCTTGATAAGGTATTTCATGGATATCACGAAAATAGGCTACTTCAAACTTTTCAAAATCAGTTGACTGGCAGTTACCTGTTAAAACACCAATTCCCGCTTTACCATGACAAGTTCCCATGAAAACATCCACGAGCGAATCACCTACCATAATTACTTCTGTCGGCTTCAATTGACATGACTGACAAAAGGCTTGGAGCATGGCCGCATCTGGTTTCGGTAAGTAACGATCTCCTGTCGCAATAAAATCAAACATTTCTGTTAAACCAAGATATTCCATAATCAACATAGTCGCTGGCAAAGTATCTGAAGTTGCTAATCCAATTTTATAGTTCTTCCGTTTCAGCTCAAGAAATAACTGTTTTAAATCACCAATTGGTTCAATCTTTTTCAGATTTTTTCGTAAATAATCATAAAAAAATTGCTCCAGCCATCGACTGCTGATTCCCTGTTCGACTAATTCCTCAAATTGCGCCAATTCCTGATAAAGTTCCTGATAAAGGACTTCATCAAGTAAATGTTTTTGCAAAAAACGTTGCTCCTGAATAGCTAATATCTTTTTTATTTCTGCTGAATGATGAGGGGCTAACATACTTAGTGTTTCAAAACAAGCTTTCAAACCTGCTTGCCAAAGAGTATCAAAACGAATACACGTACCATCTTTATCAAATAAAATTCCTCGATTTTCCATGAAAGAACACCTCAAAACGTTTGCTTTGCTTCCTATTTGTTTCTTCAAGTATACTAATCATTTATTTGATTTTGATATTCTTTTTGTATCATTTGTGTAAAAAAATATAAAAAAGCAACGAATGAGCCGACCTCCAAAAGTTAGACCTAGAAATCTAACTTTTTGGGGTTTTTTTGTATGGCAAAATACAGTTTTGAATTTAAACTTAAACTTGTTCATGACTACTTATCTGGTCAAGGAGGTCTAAGGTTTCTCGCAAAGAAGTATGGGTTTAAAGATAGTTCTCAAATAAGCAAATGGATAAATGCCTATAAAGAACTTGGTGAAGAAGGCCTACTTCGCAGTCAAAAAAATAAGAATTACTCTGTTCAATTTAAGCTAGATGCGATAGAGTTATATTTAACAACAGAGTTGTCCTATCAAGAAGTAGCTAATCTTCTAAAAATGAACAATCCAGCATTGATTGCGAATTGGCTTAGAACGTATCAGAAGTTTGGTATAGAGGGACTCTCTAAACAGAAAGGACGTCCACCTACCATGCCTAAGAAGAAACAAAAGGAAAGCCAACCATTACCAAGTGAACGATCTCAAGTAGAGAAACTAGAAAAAGAAAATAGAATGTTAAAAATTGAGAATGCCTATTTAAAAGAATTGAGAAGACTGCGTTTAGAGGACGAACAAAAAATGAACGAATCGCACGAATCATTCACAGTCTCCGAAGACACTTTCGATTAAAAGATATTTTGGAAACCCTAAGGTTTCCAAAATCTACTTACATGTACTGGCAAAAACGCCTCGACAGAACAGCTTCAACACAAATCATTGAAGAAGAAATTCAAGCGATTCGTAAAAAACATCAACATTATGGCTATAGAAGGATGACCCAAGAATTGAAACGACGTGGATTTCAAGTGAATAAAAAGAAAGTCCAGCGATTAATACAAAAGTTAAAGTTACAAGTCAAAGCTTTTACTAAGAAATCCAGAAAATATAATTCCTATAAAGGAACCGTTGGTAAAATCGCTAAAAATTTGATTCGTCGCCGATTTAAAACCTCTGTTCCTCATCAAAAAATTACAACTGATGCAACTGAATTTAAGTACTTTGAAGCAGATAACGCAGGCATCTTTCGTCAGAAAAAACTATACTTAGATCCATTTATGGATATGTATAATAGTGAAATTCTAAGCTATAGCCTTTCTACTCAACCAAATGGTAAAACAGTTATGGAAGGTCTGAAAGAAGCAATTTCTCAAACAAATGATTGTCCCTATCGGCGCACCTTTCACTCTGATCAAGGCTGGGCTTATCAAATGAATGTCTATATACAAACATTAAAGGACAATAATATCTTTCAAAGTATGTCTCGAAAAGGAACCTGTTTAAATAATTCTCCTATGGAGAATTTCTTCAGTATCCTAAAACAAGAAGTGTACTATGGAAAAATCTATCAAAGTCAAAATGAATTGAGAGAAGCAATTGAGAACTACATTTATTATTACAATCATCACCGAATCAAAGAAAAACTTAACTGGAAAAGCCCAGTAGAATTTCGACAATTCAATCAAAAAACTGCATAAAAAATAGAGTGGAAAAATCCACTCTATAAAAAGTCTAACTTTTTGGGGTCGCTACAGAATTTAGAAAAATTCGTTGCTTTTTTTTTAATCAATCACTTTTTTTACTTTGAATTCTTTTGTTTCAGCAGACGGTTCTGTTTGATCAGCTAATTCAAATAAAATATGGGTACCATTTTCTTCATCTTCAACGATAATCAGTTTTCCTGGAATCTTTCGAGTATCTTTCGCAATTTGGGCTTCTTTAATTAATTCTTTTTGATCTCTTTTTGAAGCAAGGGCATTTCCTAAATTAAAAAAGACAGTTTCTTCCATAATTAACCACTCACTTTCTCTACTTTTCTTAAGTCAATTATAGCATATCCCTAGAAAAAGTGGCAGCTTGTGTCCTTTTACTTTCATTTAAGCATCAATAATCAAGGAATAAGCATAAGGACTTTCATAAATTCCTGAAGCATAATAATTGAGCCTCTTTTTAAATAGCGGGCCGTCAATTACCAACGTATGGTACTCCCCGTTTTCTCCGCAAATATCTAATTGATGCTCTTTAAGGTACGTGATAAATGTTTCATCTAACGGTTCTCCTAAAAATTTTATTGGAATACCTGCCTCTTTGCTGATCGTTTTGATAATTGCTGTGTATCCTTTTGCCAAGAATTCTTTCACAAGTGCTTCGCGATTCTCCTGCCAAAGAGGTAATTGTGGCTCAAGCCCAGCACTTAATGCAACTTGGCGATCCCAAGCACCATTTTGTTCAATATCTATATCGCCAAAACAAACCGTTTCTGCACCTAATTTTTTGGTTTCCTGCAGTGCCTCAACCACTTTTTCTGTGTAATTTGTTTCATTGTTATGTGAGATAACAAGTGGTAAATCTAACGCTTCGGCTGCTGCTTCTAAGACGGAGATTGGTATGCCGTGAAACCAAGAACGATTAATTTCATCACTTAATGTTGTCACTAACGCAACTGGCTGATTTCCTGCTTGTACCAATCGATCCATCGCCAATAAACAATCTTTACCAGAGCTATAACTTAAACAAAATTTTTTCATAAACGTTCCCTCTTTTCTCTATGACTATACCTCAAAACAATACATCCGTATACATATTTATTATTTAAGTATAACTAATACTGAATAGTTATTTGAATCAAAACATGGTATAAAATAGAGGTAAAGCAAGCTTTATTCACTTCTTTATATCTCTTTTCAACGGATGATCAGCTGGCGGAAACCAGCTGATCTTTTTTTCAAAAAACACAGCTATCTTTTGCAGTTTTCTTTTCCTCATGTTATAAAGAGATAGTAGGAAGCATTTATTCACTTCTTTACAAATCTATCTTAATCTTAGACAGTCGGCGGAAAACGGCTGTCTATTTATCTGGAAAAATTATGAACTCGTCAGCTAGTGGTCAGTTGACGAGTTTTATGTTATAATAATTAGAACACGAAAAATATTTTTAAACGAACCATTCAATTGTTTTGATGATTTTATTCAAAACTGGCGTGTCTAGAGAGATACAAGGATGTATTAGAGGTAGGGAATACATCGCTTAAATGAAAAATACTTGAATACTAGAAATAGTCTGATCCAACTTTAAAATAATAATATTGATTCGTTAGATAGCCTTCTCTTTAAAGAGAAGGCTATTGTCAATTAAAGAGTAAAACCACCGCATGTTTAAAATTAAACTTATCTCAAACATACCCTGTCGGTGTTTCACGCATTATCTCAACAAATAAACAAAAATCCAGAAGAGTCTCTCTTCTGGATTTTTGCTTATTTGACGATACTTTTTTAAATTTTGTTAATCAATTTAAAATAATCCACATAAGTGCATAATTGGGAATACAAATAATAAACTATCAAAACGATCTAAAATACCGCCATGTCCTGGCAAGATGTTACCAGAGTCTTTCACGCCATAATGACGTTTGATAGAAGATTCAACCAAATCACCGAATTGCCCTACTATAGAAAATAGAACCGTCAATACGAGCATCACCGGCATCGGATAAGGAAATAGCCCTTTATTAGCTGTGAAAACTAAAAACAACGCTGCTACAACCACGGCTGATAAAATACCACCAAGTGCACCTTCTATTGTCTTGTTGGGTGAAACATCTGGCATCAATTTATGACGACCAAATCGGCGTCCAAATAGATATGCACCAATATCCGTTGCCCAGACAATGAATAAAGCAAATAACAAGACTTCAAAACCTGCGGAACGGGCACTAATAAAGTTCTGGAACCCCATCCCTACATATAAACTGACAATAACTGGAAAGCCAGCTTCTTCAATCGTATATGTATTTTTAGAAATCACCGAAGCACCTAACAACAACATCACAGTGACATAAAATAAAATGAAATTTGTTTGCATTTCCGGCAAAAAGTTTAACCACTTAATTGTTGGAATAACTAAAAAAACGGCCCCTAATGCTGATAAAACACCTTCAAAACTTAATAACGTTAATCCTTTCATACGGAATAACTCGTACACGCCGACTACTGCCAAAGCAACAGCGGCAATCTCAATTGCAAAACCACCATACCAGATAATTGGAATAAAGATGATTAATGCGACGATAGCTGTGATGACACGTTGTCTCACTGCGGATCGCTCCCTTCTGTTTCTGTAGTTTCTTTTAGACCTCCAAAACGACGATTACGATTTTGGAAAGAAGCAATCGCGGTTTCTAAAGTGTCTCCTGAAAAATCAGGCCATAATGCTTTTGTAAAAAACAACTCGCTATAAGCAATTTGCCATAGCAAGAAATTACTAATTCTCTCTTCCCCACTTGTTCGAATCAACAATTCTGGATCGCGAAGTTCCGTGGGTAAAAAGCCAGTCATTAAGTGATCTGCGATCGTTTCTTCTGTAATCTCATCTGCCGTATATGCTTTTTCTGAAACCTCTGTAGCAATCTGTTTCATGGCAGTTAGTAGCTCCGCACGCGCCCCATAATTTAAAGCAAAGTTCAAAACCATGCCCGTATTGTCTTTGGTTTGCTCAATGGCCCGCTTAACAGCATCTTGCGTATGGCTTGGTAGAAACTCTTGGTAGCCCATTACATTGACTTTAACATTTTCCTTAATTAATTCTGGCACGAATGTATCAAAAAAATCAACAGGCAATTGCATTAAGAAATTGACTTCATCTGTTGGTCTCTTCCAATTTTCCGTTGAAAATGCATAAAGTGTTAAAACTTTAACGCCTAAATGACTAGCATGCTTCGTTATTTTTTTGACCGTATCCATGCCTTCTTTATGTCCAGCAATTCTCGGCAGTCTTCGATTCTGTGCCCACCGGCCATTTCCGTCCATAATAATGGCAATGTGCTGTGGAATCTGGCCTTCTTTATCAAAGGCGTACTGGCTTGCTTCTTCTACATATTTATTTTTTTGCGGAAAAAAACGTAACATCTTTTTCCCTCCATTCCAAAAAATCTATCTTAATTATTATAACAATAACTAATGCAAATGCCTATGCATAGTCCCTGAATTTTCCTGATAATTAAGAAATTCCTTGTAACTTTATCATTTATGGTCCTTTTTTAAAAGAAAAAAACTTAGGCTTGGTAGGTAAATCAACCTGATATATCTGCCTAGCCCTAAAATTTTAAATAAACAACGGGACAGGAGTAGCTTCTTCGGAAATAAGCTGAACGTCCTTGAGAGACAAAAAGCATCTTTCAGAACTTTCTTCTTATTTCTTGAAGCTTAACACGCCTGTCCCGACCTCAAGTTTTTATTCTATTGTCTTTTTCTCTTTATTCATTGACTGGAACAATGGCACCGTTCCATTTTTTTGTAATCCAATCTTGGACTTCTTTGCTACGTAATACTTTGACTAATTTTTTTACATTTTCGTTGTTTTCGTCTTCTTTACGAACCGCAATAATATTGGCATAAGGTGAACTTTCTTTTTCTAAGGCAATCGCATCTTTTTTCGGATTTAATCCTTGATCCACGGCAAAGTTTGAGTTAATTAAAACCGCAGCCCCTTCTTCATTGTCATAAAGAGTGGTCATGATTGCTGGATCACTTTCATGATTGAATTTCAACTTTTTAGTGTTTTTATCAATATCATCGAAAGTAGCAGTTGTCCGGTCTACCCCTTCTTTCAGCGTGATTAAACCAGCATCTTCTAAAATCGTTAAAACACGTGGCCAATCTGAAACGGAAGAGCTAACGTAAATCGTTGAACCATCAGGAATTTCTTGTAACGATTTGTATTTTTTCGAGTAAAGCCCTACTGGTTCTAAATGAATCGCACCTGCATTCACAAAGTCATAATCATTTTCTTTAACCGCTTCATTAAAGAACGGCACATGTTGGAAATAGTTGGCATCGATATCGCCACTTTCCAACGCCTTGTTAGGTAGCACGTAATCTGTATAAGTCGTCACTTCTAGTTTTACGCCTTCTTTTTCTAATAAAGGTTTTACATGTTCTAAAATCTCTGCATGTGGAACTGGTGAAGCTCCAACTTTCAAGACCGAGTCATCACTCTTTTTATTGCCGCAAGCCCCTAAAACTAAGACAGCTACTGCAACAGTAATTACTGACCATAATGTACGTTTTTTCATCTTATTCCCTCCATTTATCGTTTATCTATTTTTTTAGCGACTGTATCCCCAATCCATTGAATCGCAAAGACAATAATTAAGATACAAATCGTTGCTACTAAGGTAACTGTATTTTGACCACGTTGGAAGCCATCTTGATACGCCAAACTTCCTAAACCGCCCGCTCCAATAGCAGCTGCCATTGCAGTATAGCCCACTAAGGAAATGGTTGTAACGGTTAAGCCAGAAACAAGCGCTGGCAGACTTTCTGGTAATAGAACTTTCCAAATTATTTGGAAACGATTGGCCCCCATTGCTTTGGCTGCTTCAATCACGCCTTTATCAACTTCACGAAAAGCAATTTCGACCATGCGAGCATAAAAAGGTGCTGCGGAAATAATCAAAGCTGGTAAGGAGCCTTTGACACCAGACATACTCCCTAAAATAATTTTTGTAAAAGGAATTAACAGAACGATTAAGATAATAAACGGAATCGAACGGAAAATATTTACAAAAATGGCCACTAGCCAATACAGTAATCGGCTCAAAATCCCTTTTCTGCCTGACGTTTCAAAAAGTAGTAGTCCTAAAATCAGCCCTAAAATGGCGACCACTATGATTGAAATCCCTGTCATATAGAGTGTTTCAATCGTTTTTTCTTGTAGTTTACTTATATCAATTTGGGAAAAATCAAAGAAACTTGCTAAGCCACGATTATTCATTTCCAATCACCTCTGTTTCTACACGAAGTTTACGTAATCCTTCAATGGCTGCTAGAATATTTTGCTCTTCGCCTAATAATTGAATATAAAGAGAACCCACTGCGCCTTGTTTCGTTTGCTGAATGTTCCCTTGAATAATGCTGACTTCTACTTGATATTCTTGGACAATATGCGAGATAATTGGCAATTTCGCTTGTTCACCGTGGAAAAGTAGGCGAACAATTTTTCCATTCGGATATTGTTCCAACATTTCTTCGACAACCAGTTCCGTTTCTTCAATGTTTTTATCCGCTTCTTGTTGGATAAAGCGTTTCGCAATTTCTGTTTGAGGCTTTTTGAAAATATCGATTACTTTACCTTCTTCAACAATTTCACCATATTCCATCACGGCTACGCGATTACAAATTTTACGAATCACGTGCATTTCGTGGGTAATTAATACAACCGTTAAATTTAATTCTTGGTTGATTTTTAGTAGTAATTCTAGCACTTCATCGGTTGTCTGCGGATCCAAAGCACTTGTTGCTTCATCACAAAGCAAAATGTCAGGATTGTTAGCTAAGGCACGGGCAATCCCCACTCGTTGCTTTTGCCCACCAGAGAGTTGACTTGGGTAGGCATTTTCCCGTCCTTCTAAACCAACCAATTTGATTAACTCTTCTGCGCGGCTTTTCCGATTTTGTTTTGGAACACCAGCAATTTCCAATGGGAGCATGATATTTTCTAGAACTGTCCGTGACCATAATAAATTAAAATGTTGAAAGATCATCCCAATTTTTTTACGGAAGTTTCGTAGTTCTTTATTTGGCAACAATGCAATATCTTGTCCTTGAATTTCTACTTCACCTTCTGTAGGTGTTTCAAGTCCATTCAATAAGCGAACCAACGTACTTTTTCCTGCACCTGAATAGCCAATAATGCCATAAATATCACCAGATTCAACCGTTAAATCAATATCTTTTAAAGCTGTGACTTTACCCGCTTTACCGGAAAACTCTTTTTTTACATGACGTAATTCAATTAATGCCATTTTGTTCTCCTCTTCTTTCTGTTCTACTTTCTTATTTTGAAGGTTTCGCACTTTTTATGAAACGAATTTGCTTAATAAAAACAAAAAAACTTCCATCCTTTTGCTATTACAGCAAAAAGGACGAAAGTTTGTCATTTCGTGATACCACCTTAATTCGCTATTATTTCTCAATAATAACCTCATACGGTACTTGATTCTTCGCATACCGTTGGCTGTAACGGGCGCCCCGTAGTAAGTTCACTGCTTCGCTCACTTACTCTGCTCAAAGACCATCTTCCATCTTAAATCTGTTACCCATTCTCAGCAAACAGGGCTCTCTTCAAACGTCCTTAACATGTACTCTTCTTTTCAAAGCTTTCTTTTGATTAGATTGAGAAAATTATAGCAATAAACATTGGCCTTGTCAACGTAAGACTAAAGATTTTCAAATTCTGTTGGTTCAACATCTGCTAAAACAGCAATCCAGGCATTTTCTTCATCTAATGCACTTGGCTCTTGATCAGCCGCTTCATTAATCGCAACTACCTTACCAGATAATGGACTACTGAATTCACTGACTGCTTTTTCTGCTTCTAATTCAATTAAAGAATCACCTTTAGCTAATGTTTGTCCGACTTTTGGAAATGTTGCAAAAGTAATCTTCCCTAAATCCTCTTGGGCTTCGGCAGTTAAACCAATTTTATAACCTGCTTCTGTTGGTAAGATCCATAATTGATCGATTTGTTTCATTTCACTCATTTTCCAAGCACTCCTTCGTAATCTGCTTCTTTAAAACCATTCGTTAGAAATGTATTGTCTTTTAAGAGAATTGGACGCTTAATCAACATGCCATCCGCAGCTAAACGCTGACTTGCTTCTTCAATAGAAAAACTGTCAACAAGATCTTTTAAGCCTTGTTCTCTATATAAAACCCCACTTGTGTTAAAAAAACGACGAACAGGCAAGCCGGTTTCTTTCATCCATTTTGCTAGTTGTTCACTACTAGGCGGTGTTGCTTTAATATCAATTGCTTGGTATTTAACGCCTTGTTGGTCTAACCACGCTTTCGCTTTTTTACAAGTTGAGCATTTAGGATATTCATAAAGTGTGTACATTTCTACCCCTTCTTTCTTCTTTCTTTAACGACCACTTCTGGTACGAACCGTTTCTTGTTGGTAACGCATGGACATAATTAAGCCCACCCCAATCATGTTACCTAAAATGGAAGAACCACCTTGACTAATAAACGGTAATGGAATCCCAGTTAATGGTAGTAAACCAATATTCGCTCCAATGTTTTCAAAAACATGGAACAAAATCATCATGATAATTCCTGTGGCAATGTAGGCATAGAATTCATTATTTGTATCAAAACAAACGCGAATCATGCGGTAGATTAAAATAAAATACAACAAAATAATGAAACAGCCACCAATAAAGCCAAAGTTTTCACCAACAACTGTAAAAATCATATCTGACTCACGAACAGGGACATACACATCACTCACGTTAAAGCCTTTTCCGAAAAGGCCCCCAGAACCAATTGCTGTTAATGCTAGCGCTGGTTGGAATGAGCGATCTGGATCTGTATGGAAAGGATTTAGCCATAAATCAATCCGATCAAATTGATAAGCTTTAATGCCAATTTTAGACAATAAGTCTCTTCCTGTTTCTGTTGTTACCAAGTAGATGGTTCCAGCTCCGACTAGAGCAGCTATGATAAAGGCGGGCACAATAATTTTCCAAGTAATGCCAGACATTAAGAAAACTCCCCCAAAAATGGCTAAGAAAACTAACATCGTCCCGAAGTCTTTTTGTAAAAGTACTAAAACAATTACCGGAATCGCGACTAATAGCATTTTAGCGATTAGCCAAAAGTCGCTTTTGAGTGTTCGGTCCACATATTTAACATTATGCATGGTCACTATATAGGCCAACATCAAAATAAACGCAATCTTCATCAATTCCGATGGTTGGAATGTGGTGCCTCCAAAGCGAATCCAGTTTTTAGAACCTGTTTGCTCTGCTAGCACGGGATCATAGAATTTCAGTAGTAATCCCATTAATACTAATCCAAGTGCATAAAAAACGGGCGTTAACCGCCAGAGTAATTTTGAGCTAAAATGCATAATAATGACAATACTTAATCCTCCGACTAAATACCACAGTCCTTGTTTCATTAACAAGCTACCAATTTTAGGTTTGCTTGGATCATTGTAAAGCGCTACGTAAAGCGATAGCATACCAATTAGTGATAAAAGAAAAACTGGTAATATCACGCCGTAATCAATTCGACTATCTAAATTTGTTTTCTCTTTTCTATTCATTCGTCATCCCTTTTCCTTTGTTCATACGTTTTTTATTATATCTTTCTCACAGAAGAAAAGAAAGGAATTCTACTATATTTGAGAAAAACTTTAGAGAATTCAATAAAAATTTTTCTTTTCGATCGCCATTTATTCATGCTTAATTTTTCTACAAAAATTACGTTTCTTCCACTTCAGATAGGTATAGATTGCTTTCTTTCCGAAATAGCTATTGATTGGCTTTCGTATTTGCTTCTGAAAATTGAATGGACCAACTTCCTTCTGCTTTAATTTCTAAAATATACGTATCTGCGTCTTTAGGAATTTGAGCCATTGTTTTTCCGATGTAATTTCCTTGCGTATCAATTAACTTTGCAATTTCTTGTCCATCACTGTCCACGATCCGAACAACTATTTTTTCCGTTCCTTTGAAAGTAATGTTTGCTATAACTGGCCCCTTTTTAAAAGCTAAGTTTGTAAATACATCATCACCGCTTCCTTTTTTTGAAAACATTGTTCCAGCTAGCTTATCATCTACTTCATTAATACTAGTACTTGCCTGGGTTGTCTCACCGTAATTATCATCTCTGGCAGATTGTGGACTATTAATGTTAATTTTACAACCAGTCAAAATTAATAATGCCAGTACAGATAACCAGATATTTTTTTTCATTTTCTCACATCCTCACAATGACACAACTAGTTAGAATCAACAATAATATGACTGAGACGAGACTAATTTTTAAAAATTTTTTCATAAAAATACACTCCTTTTTCTTTTTTAAATGAGAATTAACGGAAATAAAAACTCATCTATTTTTAATTATATCGATATTTTTTTTGATTCTCAATTCTTACTCGTAAAAAACGAGTGTGGAACAAAAATCCCTTTGGATTTTTGTTCCACACTCAAAACCTGATAAACGGCGGGAATAGCATCAACACTACACGCTTCGATATTTCTCTGTAAAATACGAACAGATAAAATCAGCGTACAACTTGGTCCTCGAAGCTAAACAATTCTGTCCCGCCCTCGTCTGTTATTCGCTTTTTCTTTGTTTTGTTTGTTGTAGCTCTTTATTAATTCGGACAATTTCGTTGCCAAAATTTTGCCAGTCACTGGCTCGCGGGGGCGCTAGCCAAATTAAACATTTT
Source organism: Enterococcus sp. LX10 (assembly GCF_023539285.1). Classification (NCBI taxonomy): domain Bacteria; kingdom Bacillati; phylum Bacillota; class Bacilli; order Lactobacillales; family Enterococcaceae; genus Enterococcus; species Enterococcus sp. LX10. The sequence continues at coordinate 2,049,766 of NZ_CP092784.1, forward strand.
ACTGAAAATAACGTTTTTGGTAAATAATCTGAAACTACTAAATCAGTATCTGGTCGAATCGCTGAATGAAAGTGAATGCTGAAAGATTCGAATATTTTGATTTGTTCTTTGATAAACTGAGTATATTTTTCTCCTTGCGTAAAATTCACATAAAGATTGATCGTGCTTTTTTCATTCCTTTGGTCATAAAGACGGGATAACACTAATAGTAAATCAAAAAATAAAGAAAGCTTACTAAACTCAAACGCCGAGCAGTCCAACGCAAATAAAAACTGACGACAGCTATCAAAAACAATTGGGTAGCGTTCCTGAAAAAATTCTAAATCCATAATTCGTAAGGTGATATCGATAAACGGCGTAATAAAACGGTGTTGATAAATAATCGGAACAATTTCTTGATAAAATTCTTCTTCCGAAATTGTAAACGGCATATAAGAAAAGAATAATGTTTTCGTAGCCGTAATTGCCTCATTGTGAGAACTCAGCAAATGTTCCGAAATAAGTTCACTTTGATAGACCGATAAATTGCCGATAATTCCTTGAATTTCTGCATTTTTCTCTGCATGAGTCGCCTTCATTACTTCGTTGATCCAACATTGAATTTCTTGATAAATCGAACTTTCTTCGTCAAAAGCGAATGGATTTTCTTCTTGGGATAAAAAATAATTAGCTTTTCTTTGCGTTCGTTCTAACGCCACCAATACATAATGTTTAAATAAATGAAAATTAGTGATATTTTCATAAGAGCCTTTCAATTGAGCCAATAATTGGTTCACTGCGCGAAGATCTGTTTGATTATATACTTCTTCAGAATCTTTGTAAATTCGGTAATAGAGCATAGTAAAATATTGTCTAATCGCCATTTCATTGCCGCTAAGTTGTAAATTTTTGGATAACTTAATACCGTATTGCCCCAATTCTTTCCGGATATGGTCAACAATTTTGTATACAACCGTTCGACTCATCCCGTGCTTTTCGCCATATTTTTTGATTGAGGTAAACTGATGAAAGAAAATCGTTTTTAATAGATTAAATTCTAACGAGTCTTTTAAATAATATTCTTCAATAATACTTGAAGAAATACGAAGGCTTTGAGATAAAAAAATTTCATTATTTTTTTCACTGATTTCCATCTCATTAATCAGACCAAAGCGTTGCAAATCTGCATTGATTTCTGTTATGTTCCGTTCTAGCAAATAAGGAGAAATAGCTAATTGCTTACATAAACGATCTTTTCGTTCAGAAAATGAATATTGTTGCTCTAACTTTCTAATAATCGCTAATTTTAAATTTTCCCGATCATCTAATAACAAGAATTCCATTTAAACTCTCCTTGTTCCATACAAAAGTGAGCCTGACAGGAAGCTTAAAGTGGTGCCAAATTGAGAGGACCCACTTGCCGCTCCTCCAGTAATTTCCACTGGGGCTATCGTATCTATTTTTTTCAACAACTCATCATTTAACAGCACCTTTTTATTTACTCGTTCCTGTTCAATTTTATTTTTCTTTTTCTCCTGTTTTGTTTGTTGCTCCTTGTCCTGTCTTGAGGCAATAATTGGTCTTTCTGGCCCAATCATTGCTTGACTATAAGGAAGCTCTGCAAGCATATTCCCCTCTGCAGCAAAATTAGTAGGGTTGACATACACCTTCGCAATAGAAAGGTATGACTCGTAACGGAAGGTTACAAAATAAAGGCCTACTTTTTGAGTATTTACATTATTTTCTATAATTACATTTTCTAAATTTAGAGGGCGTCCCTCTTTATCTTTTAGAAAAACAACATTGTCTAATGGTGACCATGCTTGATTAACTCCTACAAACGTGTCTTTTAATTTAAGTTCCGTTTGATTTTCTTTGACCGTAATGGTTGCTGTTTCAATTTTGCCATCTACTTCATAAGTCACGGTGTATTTGCCTGGTGTTGTCACTTCGTTGGCATAGCTATTCACTGAAGCAATTAACATTCCTGAAGAAAGAAATAAGGCTGTGCCGATACTACCATAATAAATAGTTCGCTGGTTCATCTCGTTTATTATTCCTCCAAACTATTTCATAAAAACAACTATCTTAACAGAAAAACCTGCTAATAGGTGTTCTTAAACTAAGTAACTTGTAAAACTTCCTATTTTCCAAGGAAACAGCTACCCTCATTCATGCACTTATTCATCTTTTAAGCGTGGAACAAAAGTCACTTTAAACTTTTGCCCCACGCTCATTTAATTATTTTCGTTTCTTCTTGATGACTATACCACTAATAATCACAATAAGTAATACAACAAGTCCTAGCACACGATATAAACCATTAGTTTGTTCTCCCGTTTTTGGATAACGTCCTTGCTTGTCAGATTTCACAATGTGTGTGACATACTGACTACTTTTTATCGTGGTTTGATTCGTTGAGGAACTAGTCTGGTTGTTCTCATTTTTATCTGGTAGCGGTGTAGGATTACGATCAATCACATGAACAGTTGCTACTGTCGTTAATTGACGAGGTGTTTCGTTTGAAAACATTGAGAAAAGTCGTGACTGCACAGCTGGTTTGGTTTCATTAACTGGCTCAGTGGTATAGGAAATCTGGTACTCTCCTGTTTTCTTTGTATCAACTTCCCCTTTTACTTGAACCTTATCAAAGGATATAGCATGACCGTCACGATCTGTTGCTGAAACGAAATTATCTTCTGGTTTCCATGAATCACCAACATAAATCGTTGTATCTTTAACCTCTAACTTAGATTGGTCGGGTTTGACGGTCACATTAGCTGTTTCTTTTTTACCTTCGTAACTGTAAATGATTGAGTAAATGCCCGCTTTGCTAGTATCAACTTGACCTGAAACAGTGATTTTTTCGAAGGGAACGTCTTGACCTGTTTTGTCTGCTGCGGAAACGAAGTTATCTTCTGCTTCCCATTTATCACCCACATAAATCGTTGTATCCTTGACTTGTAAACGACTATCATCACGGACATGAACGATTGCTTTCGCTTCTTTTGTGCCATTTTTATAGACAATTTCATAATCGCCTATTTTATCAACATTCACTGTTCCCTGAACGTCAATTTTTTCAAAAGGAACGTCTTGACCTGTTTTATCTGTTGCTGAAACGAAATTATCTTCTGCTTCCCATTTATCACCCACATAAATTGTTGTATCTTTGACCTCTAACTGACTGTCATCACGGACATGAACGATTGCTTTCGCTTCTTTTGTGCCATTTTTATAGACAATTTCATAATCGCCTATTTTATCAACATTCACTGTTCCCTGAACGTCAATTTTTTCAAAAGGAACGTCTTGACCTGTTTTATCTGTTGCTGAAACGAAATTATCTTCTGGTTCCCATTTATCGCCCACATAAATCGTTGTATCTTTAACCTCTAACTTAGATTGGTCGGGTTTGACGGTCACATCAGCTGTTTCTTCTTTACCTTCGTAACTGTATACGATTGGATAAACACCTGCTTTGCTAGTGTCAACTTGACCTGAAACAGTGATTTTTTCGAATGGGACATCTTGACCTGTTTTATCTGTCGCTGAAACAAAGTTCTCTTCTGGTTTCCATGAATCACCGACATAAATCGTTGAATCTTTGACTTGTAAACGACTGTGATCAATTGTTTTAGTTAATGGAATTTTTAGTTGATTGTCTCCTTTGACCAGCTTAATGACTTTACCTGTCAAATACTCTTCATCCACGGAATATTCCTGCGGTACATTCGTTACTCGCAAAGTATAATCACCTGTCATGATGGCATCAAAGGAGTATTGACCTTTTTCATCTGTTGTAAATTCGGTTGCTGTATGCGTAACATTATCAATTAGTTCAAAAGAAACCTTCGCAATTGCTTGGTTTTCATCCTCTATGTTATGCGTATAGAATGTGGCAGTTGCTAAATAAACAATACCTTCCGCATCGCCTTCTGAGAATTTCAATGTGATTGGCGCAGTGGCGACTTTTTTCTTGCTAGCAGACATCTGGTTCAATGTTTCAGAGTCGATTGTTGTTTCTGTATAGATTTGGCCAGCGTTTGCAGAGACAGTATTGTATTCAATCGTAATGTTTTCTGTCAATGTATAGTCTTTAAAAATAATTTTCGCACCGTTTGTAGTCTTCTCTAATGAATAAGCATCTTCTGGCACACCTTTCACGGTAATAGAATTCAAATCGATTTGAGCATTGGTTGTGCCTTTTGGTGTTAATTCAATCGTTGGATTTTTCACACGATGTGTTTTATTATCAATATTTTTTGTTGTTACTGTCGTTTTTGTTACATTTTTTAATGTTGGATTCGCCGCTTGTGTTGCACTCAAAATGTCTAACGCTTCATTTTGAACAGAAACCGAAGCAGACCCTTCATTATTATTCGATTGTGGTTCTTTAGCTGTCCCTGTTATATAAAGAGTTGGCACATCGATCCAGCCATTGGCGTTTTTATACTCAATAATGTAACGTTTGTTGGTTTTTCCAAAATCAAACGTGTAACTATTGGTATTTTCGTCAAAAGTAATCGTTGGGTATCCAGGACTGTTTGGTGACATTGGTTTATCAAAATAATAGCCACGATCCCAGTATTGTGGATAAATTGAATCTACCTGATCGTTTGAAACATCATAAATGTCAAAAAGAACATCGGCGCCAGCTGGAATTTTTGTACGGACGCTTAGTGAGTCAAAAGAATCATTTCGTGCATTGACAAGGAATTGATTTTTACTACTTTGAAGTGTTCGTTCTGAACCACGCTTACTATTAGTAGTTACTGTCGTATCAACTGGAGTTAAACCTTCAGCACTCATTGTTATGGGTATCGTATCGACTGGGATACTTTTATCTTTTGGCAAACTATCTGGCACATAATTAAAACCTATTGGAATTTGGATTTCGTTGGTTATTGGCGTAGTGAACTTAATAACTGAACCATCTGACGTTGGCGTTACTGTATAATCCGTTCCTAACTTGTAATAAAAATAAATTTCTTTTGTAGCTCGTAATGAAAGATAATTAGGATGCTTTACTTTAATTTCTAAATTTTGAATCGGTTTATCTTTGCTTCCCATAACTGAGACAGTTGTTCTTGATGAATAGGCACCATTTTGATCATAATTACCCCAAGCAGTTTCAGCATTCAAAGGATTAACAACACTAATTGGTTCAATATATTGATCGGATACTAATTGAATGGCTTTATTAGGACCAATTACAGGTGTACTTAATGATAGATTAATGTCCTTCTTGTCAAAATCCATTGTTAAATCAGAAATATTTATTCTTAAATAGCTATCTTTTGTGGCCGTTAAAGTGAGCTTGCCACCTTCAGTTTTAATATCAAAATAGTCTTCCAATTTTACATTTTCATATAAAGGACCATACGCCGTAAATTTAGGATTCTTAATTTCTTGACCGTTTGTACTCTCTAATACGATTTGTTGACCCACTTTTGTTTCTGTTAACGTGCCATAAATTGTTACATAATATTTCCCTTTGCTTTGAAAACTGATATAGGACATACTACGCATTTCACGATCAGCAATTACTTTACTTGTTTGACTCGTCTTAGCAGTAAAATCGGTTGTTTGTTTAGTTCCTGTCGTACTTTTCAAAGAAATTGACCCAATTTTTGTTGTTGGATACTGCTGCGAATATAAGTAGTTATAGTCCGAAGCACTCTCTAAATAAATTGTCCGATTAATCGATAAGGAATAGGCTTTTTGTTGATTCATGTTTGGAACAGTTACAGCAATCCGCCCGAGTGAATTATCGCTTAATGTATAATCTTTGCCAGGTGTTAACAAGGTTTGCGTTTCTGGTAAAATTTGACCATTAATGTCGACATCGTAACTGAAAACTTGAGGTTCCAAGTTATCTTGTTTTCCAAAGACAGCGCCTGGCGTCTCTGTTGTTAATAATTCTAATGTTTGATTGCCAGTTAATGTCCGGTCTAAATTATAAAAAATTTCGCCATCTAACCCCGTCGTTCTGGTTCGTTCGTTATATTGAATTGGTTCCACTTGTTCATATAAATCAAACGAGTAGGTTTTTTTATTTTTTCCTGGAGTTTCAATTTTGACTAATGGTTCCGCCTCTGTTGTTAGATAACTTTTTAGTTCTACTTTAAAGGAAGTATCTGAAACTCGTTGATTAAACGTAATACTTAATGTTTTGGTCGCCGCATCGACTGCCCAAGTTGCGCCAATGCCTGTCACTTCTCCGCTGACAGTTGAATAACCTAAATGTTCTGGTAATTGAACTGTATAAACTGATCCAGGTGCATAACCTGTGTTTCCAACAGCAAATTGGAACGTAGCGGTTACCGGTGTTGTATTTAATTCGCGGTGAACCTCTGTTTGGCTGTATTCTGTTCCACCAATCGGCGCAAGACTCATACTGTCAAGTAGTTCATCTGTAATTGGCGCTTGAACATCTGGCAGGGCTTTTTCATTAAGTGAGGTGTCCTTGTCCTCCGTTGTTTGTTGTTCAGATGGTGTAGCAGCATCACTGGAAGCTGTTGTGCTCGCCTCTGTGGTTTGCGATTCAGTTGTTGCAGTTGGTTGATTCATTTCTGAAGTAGTCGTTGTTGCTAAAGGTAAAGATGGTGTTGAGTTCGATAACTCTGCCTCTTTTTTTGCTGTATCAGTGGTCTCTGTTTGTGCTTCTGTCGTTGTTACAGCATAGGCATTTACGGCAAAACCGAAATTTTGTGCGAGAAGTATACTTAACATCACAAAAGAAAAAGTTTTTTTCTTCATACTAATCCCCTTTCAATAAAATTCATATAACCTAATAATAGCTTGTTAAAAATGAAACAATTGATTAATTTTTTTTGAATCTTCGAAAAAAAAAAACAGCTTTTCATAAAAAAATACTTGGAAAATCAGCCACAATCACTGTTTTTCCAAGTATTTTTTTATGAATATTTGTAAATTATCGTTTCTTTTGACGAAAAACGACCACGAAATAAACTGCAATAAACAATAACACTAAGAGCGAGTTACTATTTTTAATGAAAGTTAAAAATTGACTTGTTTGCGTTGAAATACCTTTGCCGCCAGTCAATTCTAATAAAAATTGTGTCGTGCCACCTTTGCCTACTACAGTGACTAACATAAGCGCCATCAAAATAAATTGATGGAATAAACTCCCTTTTGTTTGTGTTGTATATTTGATAAGGATGCGGCTATCTTTTGGCAAATCTGTCTCTTGATAATATCGCCTAGCTAAAAAGCTGTTCAATGTGCTTTTGAAAAAACTCAAGAGAAACAGGCCTAAAATAGTCCACGAAGTAAGAAGTAATATTCCCAAACTTCCCGCCAGTCCAACCATTGGTATGTTGTTTGACCATTGTTTCGTTTTACTAGCTACAATCATTGCAAAAATCATCCCTAAAACATAAGGTAAATAGAGATAGATGCCCATATGAGCTCTGCCATAAACCCCTGCAACATAAATGGAACCAAATAAAAATAAATAGTTCCCGACAATCCCGTTAATCAAGGTCGCAAGATTCATTTCTAATGATACTTTATACGCACCGCGTTTGCCATAATGACTAACGAAAAGGACAGCCACCACAAAGAAACAGCAGGCGCCGACAATCGCATAATCAAATTCCACCGCATTCGTTAATAAGCGACCACTTCTTAATAAAAGTAATAACACAAAAAAGATAATAAACAGAATTAATTCTTTTCGTGAAACTTCTGCTGATTCTTCTTCTAGCTCGTTTAATGAAACAGGATAGCTCTTGATTGCTACTAAAGCAAGCAGAAAATAGAGCGCGTACACCAATAACGCCAGTCCAATCTCAGTCGCTTTAAAAAATAAAGCGCCAAATAAAACAGCGGTCAATAAGACTGTCGTTAAAAGATTGCTGTGACTGATTTTTTGACCTTCTTCTTTCAAGAAAAAGCGAATTGATTGATTACTTGGTGGCAACAACGCCCCACTAAGTCCTAACAACATTCCTGAAATACTATAAAGCGGGAAAGAAAAAGCGCCGGCGGTCCCAATTAAGGAACCTGCCAAGCCTAGCAATAGAGAAATCTTTAGTAGACCTAGACTAGTTAAAGACAAATTAATTCCTCGAACCAGAAAAATGCCTGTCATACGCAATGTATAAAATAAGACAAATGGTAAAATTGTTAGAAGGTTGTGTCCATCACTCAATTGAATGTAAAGTAAATAAGGCACAACAATAATCGTATTACTTAGTAAACTTAATGCTGTATTACCAAGACTTTCAATTTTTTTATTCATTTTGACCTCTTCTTTTATCTTTCATTTTCTATTATTTTTAGGGTAGCATTGTTTACTTTTTTTGTCCATAAAATAACAGATGCAGCGATTTCCTAATGTTTATTTTCTACTGTTACGTATAATAGTTAATAACGACAGCTTGGACTTGCTCTGTTCCCTCATTTATATACGTGTGTACTTGATTAGCATCAAAATACATAGCGGCGTCTTTTGGAAGAAGGTATCTCTGATCGCCCACTTCAAGAGCTAATGTTCCTTGAATAACCATGACATATTCTGTCGAACGTTTTGAATGCCCAACAGCTTGATACTTTTTCCCTGAATCTAATTCAAACTGAAAGAGTTCAAAGTTTCTTTCCTGGTTGTCTGAGTAGTAATTAAAGACTCGATAGGAGTGATCTTCAGAATGTTGTGTTACCGTCTCAGTTTTTTTTACCACGGGATTTTTTTTAACATAGTCATCTTCTAATAAATACGTATATGGAACATTGAGTCCATTACTTATTTTCCAAATTGTATTTATGGTAGGATTGGTGGTTCCTTTTTCAATCTGTGAAAGCATCCCTTTACTCACTCCGGTTATCCCAGCTAGTTCATCTAACGTAAGTTTTTTTTCTTGTCTAATTTTTTTTAAATTATTGCCAATAATTGTATTAATCTCCAAAATAGTTGCTCCTTCTGTTTCTTTTTATCATCCAAAAGTTTAATATATTGAACAAAAGTATTCTTTATTGTATTATACAATATATATCTTAGTTGTTCAAAAGGAGTGGTTAATAATGAAAACGCTCATTCGCTCGTTGTGCCTCATTATCGAAGGTCTAGATTTTCAGACACACGTGTTTAAATTTTATACAGAAAGAAGGAAAAAAAGAGAATGAACCACCAATTAGATGCACGCACTGGCATTCGTGAAGCCTTGCCAACGGTTTTTGGCTATATTGGTATTGGCATTGCTTTTGGTATCGTAGGACAAGCAGCAGGTTTTTCCCCTCTTATTGTTAGTGCGATGTCGTTTTTTATTTTTGCAGGATCTGCTCAGTTTGTAACAGTTAGTATGTTGACTGGCGGCAGCCCTATCTTATCTATTGTGTTAGCGACTTTCTTAGTAAATGCGCGTATGATTCTTATGGGAATGACCATTGCGCCTTACTTTAAAGCCGAATCTCTCGGTAAAAATCTCTGGTTGGGAACCTTACTGACGGATGAAAGTTTTGCACTAGGAATGAATAAATTAAACCATACCAAAGGACGTTTAAGTTTTGAGTGGTTTAATGCTGCCAATTTGATTTCCTATGCGACTTGGGTTTTTTCGACGATCATCGGTGCCTATCTAGGGCGCTTTATTGCAAACCCTCAAGCATTAGGTCTTGAGTTTGCGGTCGTGGCTATGTTCATTGGTTTACTTTATCTGCAGATAATTAGTGATCGTTCCATGAAAATCGCTTTACAACTCATCATGGTCCTGATTACTTTTGGGTTGATGTCTATTGGTCTAATTTTTATTCCCAGTAATTTAATTGTCTTAGTTGTCACGTTAATCGGGTGTGGAATAGGAGTGATGATAAAACATGCCTTCTTCTGAGTATCTCTTTCTAACAATTTTAGGCTGTACCGTTGCAACCTGGCTTTCAAGAATACTGCCATTTTTACTTTTAAAAAAAATCAGTCTGCCACAGAAATTATTAGAATATCTAAGTTTTGTTCCCATTGTGATTATGTCCGCCTTATGGTTTAGTAGCTTATTTGAACAAAGAATTGGGCATTTACCAAGCCTCAATCTTCCTTATTTATTCGCTTCATTTCCTACAATTTTAGCCGCAATACTTACTAAAAACTTATTGCTTATTGTACTGGTAGGCATTGCTTCATTTGCACTAATCCAAAATTTTATATAAAAAAATAAGTGAAAATTTATAATATTTTTTAAATATCCTATATTTATTTGAAAATAATATACAAATTATCCAAAAAACATCTTTTTATGTTTTTTTTTGTTCTAATAAGCAAATTATGAGTTCCTTGAAACTATTTTTATAAACTTGTAGAATATATATTGAGAAGCATAGGTATTATCACTTTGTTACAAATCTATCTTTGCCAACTAGCGGAAACTGGTTGGCTTTTGTTTTGGAACACAATTATTCTTTAATATATTATCTATGTAACCTCAGCCAGTGGTCGGTTGAGGTTTTTTCTATGTAATTTAAAATAATACAGCTTACATAGTGATGTATATAAGCTGTACTATTTTATATCAAAAACTATATGAAAATTTTTCTATTTCTTTAAACAACATTACTAGCTTTCTTCCAAAATTTTTTCTTGTTTCAAAAGAAAAACTGTTTTCAATTTTCCAAAACGATATCTGTAACATCGTTCTACATTTTCCCATTTCAGAATACTAACCAAATGAATTCTATTTACATTTTTCACTTCTAAATGTAGTTCATTTAATATATCATCTAAAAATATCCCATTAGGGTGTGCTTTTAAAACCATTCTTAATTCTTCATGATCAATATTCAAATTGATTCTACTCCTTGTTCCCCTTTTAAAATGATATCTTTTTAATCTCTTTTATAAAGCGTGTTAGTAGCATTGTAAATAAACAAAAACTACTAACACTATATTAATGAATTTCGCTAGTATATATTTTTTTATGACTCTTTTTTCTTATTAACAATCACTACCAATACTGCTAAACCACCAATAATAATTAACCCTGCAAGTAATAAAAGATTGCTCATCGTTGTATTTTCACCAGTATGTGGAAAGACGCCTTTTGATGGGACAACCATATCACTCGAATGACTATTATCTGGTACAGTGTTTTTAGGAGGAGTGACGGTAGGAATTTCAGAATATTTTGTATCTCCATCTCCAAAATTTAAATCAGCTTGATTTGGTATTCCCTTGCCATTATTAATATATGGAGCTAATTGATCATCTGTTACATCATCACGTATTTTAGTTGTAATTGTCATCTTATATACATGATTTGCTAAATAACCATAGCTTCCATCTTTTTTATTTAAGGTAAACGTAATTTTGTTTCCTTCAATTTTAAGTTCACCATTTTTAGAAACATCTTTTCCGTTTTCATCTGTAATTGTTACATTTAAAATCTCTAAAAGAGAATTAACAGGATCAACAACCGAAGCTTGTTTCCAATTAGAGGTATCACTTCCAAAAGTTGTATACACATGCCAATCAAATTTTTGATTTCTATTAGTTAAATCAATATGTTGTTCATCCTCTACATCTTTATGAATATCTGGATCAACTGGAGGAATTACTCTTTTATTGGTCATTTTTACTTGAACAGCTTCTGTTTGGCCCCGTTCAATGGTAAATGGTACTGGTGTTTGATCTAATTGGTAATCTTTTGGCGCTTTTGTTTCTACAAATTGATAATCTCCTGGAGCTAAATTATCCACTTTGATTTGGCCTTTGTTGTCTGTCACTAAACCTTCTTGTAATTTCTTACCATCTTTGTCTTGTAACTCAAACTCAGCTCCTTTTAATGTTTCACCAGTTTTATCGTCTACTTTTGTTAACACGACACTTCCTGGTGTCAAGGTATTGTCCATTTTCACTTGGACCGCTTCTATTTGGCCCCGTTCAATGGTAAATGGTACCGGTGTTTGATCTAATTGGTAATCTTTTGGCGCTTTTGTTTCTACAAATTGATAATCTCCTGGAGCTAAATTATCCACTTTGATTTGGCCTTTGTTGTCTGTCACTAAACCTTCTTGTAATTTCTTACCATCTTTGTCTTGTAACTCAAACTCAGCTCCTTTTAATGTTTCACCAGTTTTATCGTCTACTTTTGTTAACACGACACTTCCTGGTGTCAAGGTATTGTCCATTTTCACTTGGACCGCTTCTATTTGGCCCCGTTCAATGGTAAATGGTACCGGTGTTTGATCTAATTGGTAATCTTTTGGTGCTTTTGTTTCTACAAATTGATAATCTCCTGGAGCTAAATTATCCACTTTGATTTGGCCTTTGTTGTCTGTCACTAAACCTTCTTGTAATTTCTTACCATCTTTGTCTTGTAACTCGAATTCCGTACCTTTCAATGCTTCTCCAGTTTTGTCGTCTACTTTTGTTAACACGACACTTCCTGGTGTCAAGGTATTGTCCATTTTCACTTGGACCGCTTCTATTTGGCCCCGTTCAATGGTAAATGGTACCGGTGTTTGATCTAATTGGTAATCTTTTGGTGCTTTTGTTTCTACAAATTGATAATCTCCTGGAGCTAAATTATCCACTTTGATTTGGCCTTTGTTGTCTGTCACTAAACCTTCTTGTAATTTCTTACCATCTTTGTCTTGTAACTCAAACTCAGCTCCTTTTAATGTTTCACCAGTTTTATCGTCTACTTTTGTTAACACGACACTTCCTGGTGTCAAGGTATTGTCCATTTTTACTTGGACCGCTTCTGTTTGGTCATTCTTGATTGTAAATGTTACTGGTGTGGCATCCAATTGATAATCTGCTGGTGCTTTTGTTTCTACAAATTGATAATCTCCTGGAGCTAAATTATCCACTTTGATTTGACCTTTGTCGTCTGTCACTAAACCTTCTTGTAATTTTTTGCCGTCTTTGTCTTGTAATTCAAATTCGGCACCTTTTAATTCTTCTCCTGTTTTTCCATCAGTTTTTGTTAAAATAACTGAACCTACGTAGTCCACAACAACGCCTACACGTTCTGGTTCAACTACTTGTGAATTATTTGCTGAATAAGCAAATGAATTCCAAGCTGCTCTTGTTTTTTCATCTATTTTAGGGTTTGTTAAATCACTTGATAATTTTTCTGGTGCTTTCATTGAAAAAGTCAATGTGATTTTATCCCCTTTCGTCCATTGTCCATCGTTTAAATGCACAATATAAGAATGAATTTTACTCCAATCTGTTACTTCCTTTTCAGCTTTCCAATTCGGTGCTTGCGCTCCTGCTGGATCAACTAAATGATCTGTAGTAGAAGGATAATTCACATCTTTATCTAAATCTTGACGACTTGGATTCATTGCTTCACTATATTCAATAGTTACTTTATCTTGCCATTCATTTGGTATTGTAATTGGTCCTGTTAAAACAGGTGTAAATTTACTACCGCGCTCTGTGTTATCTGTAATTCCTAAATCGTTTTCCGAAGGTAAAACATCCATCATCACAAAGTTGCCAATATCATTCCCAGTGTTCTCCATATTTAATTGATAATCAATTCGTCCACCTAAAGTAGTATATCCAAATTTAGAATAATCGGTATCTTTTTCACCTTTAACTAATTTTTCAGTCTTAATTTGGTTTTCTTTAAGCATTCTGTATTGATTAGACGATAAAACTCTATTTTGAGTATTATTACCATTCGAATTCAAATCATCGGAATCTACTTGTAAGTAAGAATCCGTTAGCGTTGATGCTCCAGAAGGCACAGTAAATTTTTCATCTCCAGAAAATCCATATGTGTCTACTCTCAATGGTGTAGGAGCACCTTTACTAACTTCAATATTGAAACCATATCCTAAATCTTTACCTGGTATTAACTTCTCTTCATTCCACTGAATTTTCACTAATTGCTGATTACTATTATTATAGTTATCAGTTATGATTTTGATTGTTCCATTAGTATTATTTCCATCTTGTGTTTTATTATCCCAATTCGCCGTATTTTTTACCGAATATTCAGGGTCGTCTGTTTTTACTTTTACCCCTACTGGTAGTAGAACCACAGACTCTAATGGTTTATTTAAAGACACTGAAGAACTCTTGTCTGTATAAAAATTTCCTGTAACTCTATTTTCACCTTCTTTGATAATTCCTCCATTCGAATTATCAAATCTTACTGAAGTCCTGACAATTGGTAATGTATCAGCTGGAGTTGGTACAACTTCTGCTGTTCTAGGTCCTGTTAATGAATTAATATCATCGTAATCACTATCTCTATTCCAAGAGACTTCATCCCCATTTGCATTATAACCGACAACGTCATACTTAACTTTATTTGTTACTGTTCCAGTAAAATCTTTTTTGATTGTAAAAATAGGATAGAAATATCCAGATATTAAGCCTGCTGGCATATAGTCATTAACAATTCGAATCTGACTAACGTGCTCCCCATCTTTTAAACCAAGATCACTTCGACTAAAATTTTTAGATCTAATTTCAACATGGTCTAAAGCTTTACGTTCTTGTCCATTTACTGTTAAATAGATTGTCGCGATGGGTACTTTCTTCATATCTACATTATCAGGATATGAAGTGTCCGGTTGATATCTCATCGCACCAGCAAATGGTAAAGAGTATACTTCTAAATTTGAGTCAACATCATAAGTAATATCATATTTCTTAAAATCTTTAGTAGGGCTACTGGCAGTGCCGGGTACTGCTGAAACAGAAAATTTTAACAATGCTGTATCATATACAACTGGGTCAGGGTTGTTACTGTTGAAAGCGCCACCATCGTTTGCTTTTCCATCTACTGGTCCACCATGATTTGGCCAGAACAGATTACCTGGAGGAATCACATTAGGATCACTTTTCCCTGCGGAAACATTCGCAGAAGCATCACTTTGAACAGTATTTCCGTCTAAATCTATACCTTCCGCATGTACCTTATTAGTAAATTTTTGAAAATTATCGATATCATTATTGAATTTTACGGTTACATTAATTTCTTTTTCAAACAATGTATCAATTGCTACTTGTTGTTCTGCTAAGTTCGGAGCATCGAATTCCCAAGTAATTGTTTTTTCATTATTGTTATACGTTCCATTTGCATTATCACTTACATAAGTCATTCCATCAGGCAACGTATCAACTACTGTAATTTTTGAACGTTCTTTAAAGTATAAAAGTCCTGTTGTTTTTTTTGCTGCAGAAACTTTAATATTCCATATACCTGTATCTCCAGCCAAAGGAGGTGTATCTTTCTCGTCTCCATTTGAATCTAAAGTCTTTAGATACGTTTTTGAGGTAGATAAACTAGAACTAGCATTAATCGCTTCTGTTGCTTCTGTTTTTGCATTACCTGAAAATTCATCAGCAGAAAAATCAGCAGTTAGTTTAACCTCAGATCCATTAGAAGTAGTTCCATTGATAGTTCCTACTTTTAAATTCACTGTGCCAGTTTGTCCTGCAGTTAATTCTTGGAATACATAGCTTAAAACACCTGTAGTAGCATCAAACGTTGGTGTAACACCTGCAATTTGAATATTATTCAAGTCTTGATTTAAAGAATACCCTGTAGGAAGAGTAACTGATATTTTTGCATTGTGATATGTTGTTTGGCTACCTGTTACCTTAAAATTTAAAGCATAGACTAAGTCTTCACCTGATAATACAGAGTCACTTACTGGAGAAATGTCTAGGTCAACATTCATATTTCCTGATCTAACGCTCGATACATCATTCTGCGTAGGCATCTTCTGCTCAGGCTCTCCATCATTTTCTGTTGTTGAAGCTTCTGAATTAGCTTGTTTATTATTTGTCTCAGTTGGAATTACCGAAACTGGAAGAACAACCGAACGATAGGTTTGCCCATCTAATCTTATTGCTTTTGCAAACATTGGAGTAGTTGTTCCTTTGTTTGCATCCTTTCCTGTCAATACAAGATTTACTTTTTTTGTATCTTGTTCTTTGTTTTTGAAAATCACTTTAACTTCATTCGCGTTTTGATCATAATTTGCACTACTTGCATCCCCTAATTGTGTATTAGTGACTGCTTGATTCAAGGTTACTGAAGAAGGTAAACTTACAGTTACTTCTTGGTCTTCCTTATTGGTATCAACTAAGGTTACTGCGGTATCCTCACCTTGAGTTACGTCTAGTTTCGCTAATTTAGTTTCATTGTTTTCAAAGTAAATATCTTGTGTTTCTACACTATTATTGTTTGTAACTGTTTCTGCAAAAGCAGCCACGCCAGCAATATTTTGTCCTAATAACATGACAAGCGTCCCTACTATTGATAGACCTTTCTTCCACTTCATCAATATACTTCCTTTCATAAACTAACTTTCTTCCAGACTAGAGCCATATAGAACAGTTCCAGAAAGATTAAATAAAATCTCTCCCAAAATACTCTCCTTTGAATCTTTGTCATTTATACAAGAAGCATTTTCTATAATAGTTATCGTATGATCTATGTTCTCCAGATGTTCCTTCTTTTTTTTATGATTTTTTGTGTCTATTTCACTAGTATCCGTTTCTTTTTTTACTTGCACATCTGGTTTTTCAGAATATTTTTTTTGGTTGTCACCATAATTAAATTCTGCTTGATTATCAATTGTATTTGGTTTAACAACTATTTCATTTTTTATTGTCACATGTACTTGTCCTACTGATACATTCAACAATAAAAACGGAGCCAATAATTGACAACTAAATAGAAAATACTTATTCATACTTCACCTCCTTTCAAGCTTACAACAAGATCACCAAATTTTTTCCATTCATTTGGTCCAGGCGGATTTTTCCAAACAACTTGGTGACAGTTTAAATTTTCTAGTATAAAATCTGATATATATATTTGAGTATGATTCGTTACTTTATGTTCAAATACAATATTAAGATTACGAAAAGACTCTATACTATTTTGTATAAATTCGTTATAAAATTTACCATGAGAAAAATCTACGCACACATATATAACTTCTTCTAAAAAATGGATAGGAATTACTGTTGTAACTAAAAATAAGTAATCATAATAAATTTTCACCTGTTCTTCTTCAGATTTAAAGTACTCATTCAAAGTCGTTTTTTTCAAAAACGAACGAATCAACGAATCACATCGAAAATATACTTCCTGGAAATAGCTTTTTTGAGAATCAAATATAAATGTGGATTCTTGAAAATGAAAATACAACCACTTTCTATTAATTCTATATAGTTCTTTTCTTATTAACTGATTATATTCTTCCTCCACGTTAACGAAAGCTTCAAAATCTCCAAGAAAGTTATTTGTTATTTTCTCTACATCTTTATCCACGTCTAAATTTACATTCCATTCGGCTACTTCATTTATTAAATTTTCTGTATAGCAGAAAAAATACAAATGTTGAATTTCAGTCTTTTGTGCAAGAACATTTTTATTTAAAGACTTTGTGTAGAATTTAGCATATGGATATATCTCTATATCAGATAATTCTAGTATTGGTTGTGTGAGTGCTTCTTTTTTTTCTGTTCTCAAAAAGGAAATACCTAAAAATATATCCAACCTATACTCTTGAACTCTAGTTGGGAATATTCCCTCATTTACTAAAAATAGGTGTTTAAACTCAGTAATCCTATGTTTTATATTACTTGAAAATGGCATACCTAAACCGCTATAAAATTCAGTAAATAAAGAGAAAAAAAATGACCGAACCCATACTTCATTACCAATTATTTTTAGATTTTTAATTTTCAAATTAAAATCTTTTAGGTTTTCTTTCAAAACTTTTAATTCATTATAAAAAGAAGCCCTACTAAGAAACAATTTGTTAGCTATGAACTCAGCATTATGATTACTTCCAGTTAATAGTTCAAATAATAATTGATATTGTTTGCTTTCTTCTAGATAATACAAACGAAATTTTTTTGTAGCTAAATTATCTAATCCACTAATATGCATTTCTCCTGAAGGTTCTACTGAAATATCAATTTTCAAATTTAATATTGTACTCTCTTCTATAATCTCAGTAAAATATCGTTCCAATTTGTATTTGGAAATACCTAAAAGTTCCATTAACTGTCCTTGAGAAAAAAAAGTATTTTGCTTTAACTCTAATAATTTCACAACATAATATTTATTTCTTAATTCTTCATCTAAAAAAAGATTAAAGTTCATGGCATATTCTCCGTTCTTCTGACCATAGAATAATCTAAATCATTTTATTTTTCTATGGAGTATCATCAGTTTATTCTAAAGTTTTTTGTTGAAGCAAAAAAAATAATAGAATACTTTAATTTATTTTAATTAAAGTATTCTTTCCACACAAATGAGACGGGTTTTCATTTTGTTTTATATAATTAGTTGAAATTACAACAAATATACTTTATTTATGTATCATTTCAAAATAAATACTCTTATTACGGCAACAAAATATTCTACTATATCTATAATATTTAACGGCTAGTTTTTATTTTTCAAATTACATAAAAAAAGAGTATAGAGCCCATACATGAACTCTACTCTTTCAATTCAAATTAACTAATTTGTAACTAAAAATTTTTTCACTTGATTATGATTACTCAAAATCAAATTATCTGTAATTTCTTTATTTTTACCATCTTCAAACACTAACTCCCATGGGCTGTCTTTTGCATGAGTCGCTGATACAATTTCATAATCTTCTTTTCCCTCTGTAACAGACAAAACCTTATTATCGCATCATTTAAACAATTTAATTTTTCATTATCTAACAAACTTTTTACAGTTGTTTCCGAAATATCAGATTTTTCAACTTGCTTATTTCCGTTCTTATACTTATGATATACAGACCAATAAACTGGTCCATAGGTAAAAGCTACAGGATTTTATTTAAACAGTTTTTCTCCTTTGAGTAAACATTCAGCATAAATCATATATAATATTTTTTGCAACCGTAAATGGATCATTCCTTTTATGCCCAATACATATTCCGCACTATCAAAAGGTTTAAGGTATGTCTCTTCAAAATTGTCTTTCAACAATTTAAATAGAACGATTAGGTCATTCATCCATTACTACAACGATTGATACTTATGGTCATTTATACCCTAATTCTCAAAAATCAATGAGCGACAAATTTGATAATTATGATATTTTCGAGCTATAAAATAACATGTTTTAAATACTAATTTTTAATAAGTAGGCAATTTTAGGCATCGCAAACTTTCAAAACAAAAAAAGACAGATATACCTATTACCTTTACGGCTTGGTGTATCTGTCTTTTCAATCTATGCCAGCTGCAGGGATCGAACCTGTGACCTACGCGTTACGAGTGCGTTGCTCTACCAACTGAGCTAAGCTGGCCTGAAACAAATCTATTATAGGACTTTCTACTTTATTTGTAAAGTCTGTTTGTTATTTATTTATGCAAAATCTCTTTAAAATAAGCCAAATAGCGACTTTACAAACTTTTTTCTGAAAATGTGGTATAATAGAGATATCAAGAAAGGATGGTTTTTTGTATGTCAAATTTTAATGGTATGGTTACTCCTGTTGTTCCATCGGATGCTGGTAAGGATTTCGCCGTTGACACCCATGTTACTTTTCTTGTTCACGGACAGCCACAAACAGGCGTTGTTACGAAACAATTAAAAAATGCCGCTGTCGTCGAAATTGACGAAACGCAAAAAAACAATCACTTAATGGTGCACAGCAATGGTGTGATTGTTATTAATTACAAACAATTGAAAAAGATTTAATTCTTCAAGCGTGGGAAATTTCCCCCGCTCTTTTTTATGTACAGAATTGGAATACTTTCCAATTCGTCGGAAACTATAATGCTGTAATAAACGCAAAAAAACCAAAAATAATTCCGGGCACATTAGCAAAAATAATGGACTTATCTCGTGTTTCTCCATCGTCTCCATATAACCCATGAATCGTCCAAAAAATACAATTAATCATTGCCACTAATGGTTGCGTCGGATTGCCTTTTTCCCCATGTAAATTTCCATAAATTTGTGGAATATATGAAACATACATCAAAACTGACATCACACTAGCAATCACAGCGATAGCGTGTAAGACTTTTTTATTCTTTTTCATAGCTCCTCCTTTGTTTTTTTATTTTTTATTATACACCTAGAAAAGTTCTTTAAGCAAAAGAAAACCGTTAGTAACCATAATCGGTTACCTAACGGTTTTTTGTTATTATTTTGTTCCGAATAAACGGTCACCAGCATCCCCTAAACCAGGAACGATATAGCCGTCTTCGTTTAAGCGCTCATCTAAAGCTGCTGTATAAATATCTACATCTGGGTGCGCTTCTTGTAAAGCTTTCACACCTTCTGGAACGGCCACTAGACATACAAATTTAATGTTGCTAGCACCACGTTCTTTTAATGAATCGATGGCCATAATTGCGGAACCACCTGTTGCTAGCATTGGGTCAACAACAAATAATTGACGACTTGCAATGTCTTCAGGTAATTTCACGAAGTATTCATGTGGTTGCAATGTTTCTTCATCACGGTAAAGTCCAACGTGTCCAACTTTCGCTGCTGGAATTAATTCTAAAATCCCATCAACCATGCCAATGCCGGCACGTAAAATAGGAATGATTGCTACTTTTTTCCCTGAAAGTGTTTTTTGTGTTGATTTACCCATCGGTGTTTCGATGACAACATCCTCTAAAGGCATATCCCGTGATACTTCATAAGCCATTAACATAGCAATTTCGTTGACAACTTCGCGGAAAACCTTTGTCCCACAGTTCTTTTCGCGAATCATTGTTAGTTTGTGTTGAATTAGCGGATGATCAATTACTTGAAATTTTCCCATATCTATTCTCCTTCATTATTTTATTCTTTCTTATTGTAAAACAAAAGAGCCTAGGACACAAGTTGAATTCCTTAAATCCTAAGCTCCGACTCTTATTTGTACAGAGAATCGCGCTTCAGCTATCCCTGATGTTAGTTATATAATGGATATTTTTTAGTTAGCGCTGCTACAGCTGCTTTGACTTCATCATGAACTGCTGTATTTTCTGGATCTTTTAAGACTTGAACGATTAATTTAGCAACTTCTACCGCATCTTCTTCTTTAAAACCACGTGAAGTAATCGCAGGCGTTCCAATACGGATACCACTTGTTTTAAATGGACTTAATTGTTCAAACGGAATTGAATTTTTATTGACAGTAATATTTACACTATCTAAAATAGCTTCTGCTTCTTTTCCATTTAAACCAAAACCTGTCACTTCAATCAGTAATAAGTGGTTGTCTGTTGCCCCACTAATTAAACGAGCTTCTGGCGCTTGATTGAAAACTTTCGTCATCGCTTGCGCATTTGCAATCACTTGCTGACTATATTCAGCAAAACTTGGATCCAAAGCTTCTTTAAAAGCTGCGGCTTTTCCGGCAATCACATGTTCCAACGGGCCACCTTGAATGCCTGGGAAAATACTACTATTTACTTTTTTCGCCAATTCTTCGCTATTTGTCAAAATTAAACCGCCACGAGGACCACGCAATGTTTTATGGGTCGTACTTGTTACGATATCAGCATACGGAACTGGATTTGGGTGCAACCCTGAAGCCACCAAGCCTGCAATATGCGCCATATCAACCATTAACTTGGCATCTACTTCATCAGCGATTTCACGGAAACGTTTGAAGTCAATCGTTCGTGAATACGCACTTGCGCCAGCAACAATTAATTTTGGACGATGTTCTCTTGCTAAAATTCGCACGACATCGTAATCGATTACTTCTGTTGAAGGATCCACTCCATAACTGACAAAATTATAGGTTTTTCCACTAAAGTTAACGGGCGAACCATGTGTTAAGTGACCACCAGCTGATAAATCCATCCCAAAAATGGTATCACCTGGTTCAACCAATGAAAGGTATGCCGCTGTATTGGCTTGAGAACCTGAATGGGCTTGTACATTCGCGAATTTTGCACCAAATAATTCTTTGGCACGATCAATAGCTAAATTTTCTACGATATCGATAAATTCACAACCACCATAGTACCGTTTGCCAGGGTAACCTTCTGCGTATTTATTCGTTAAAATACTTCCTTGGGCAGCCATAACTGCTTTTGACACGACATTCTCAGATGCGATTAGTTCCAAGTTATTTTCTTGACGCTCTTCTTCTCTTGCAATTGCATTCCATAAATCTGGGTCATACGTTTTGTAATCCATTCAAACAACACTCCATTTTGTTTTCTTTTGTCTGATTGTATCATACTTCTGTGTCAGCTTCGTTACAAATACCTCTTATTTTTCAAAAAATTTTTGATTGGCTGATTTTTTCAAGCGATTCATGTAAGCAGTGCCTAAACCAGTTTCTGCAAATCCTTGTGCAAAAATCGTGGTAGCTCCTTGCTCATCTAACGCTCTTAACCCTGCAAATAGTTCTTTTGTGGCATTTTTAACCGTTTCTGCACCATAAGAATAAACAAACGCATTTTCTGTATCTAGTTGTGCTGCCTGTTCATCACTTAAAAATAAGCCGATTTTTTCCTGTTGTTCTTTTGCTTGCTGAATCGCCGCTTGCCATTCTGCTGTTTGACCGCTTATAATCCAAACTTCCGCATCAGGAGAATAGTGTTTGTATTTCATCCCTGGCGCTTTGGGTGCTGCAGTTTCACTAATCAAATGTGTATCGATTTTCACTCGGGGAATAATGCTTTCCAACTGCTCTTTGGTAATTGCTCCTGGTCGTAAAATAACTGGCACACCATCTTCCGCCGTTAAATCTAAGACCGTTGACTCCACCCCAATCTGCGTTGGGCCATCATCTAATATGGCAGCAATTTTCCCCTGCAAATCATGATAAACATGCTCTGCAGATGTTGGACTAGGCTTGCCAGAAGTGTTCGCACTTGGTCCGACCAATGGAACATTGGCTTGTTCAATCAAAGCTAAGGTCGCTTGGTTATCTGGCATACGAAAAGCGACTGTCTCTAAACCACCTGTTACTGTTTTAGAAAATGTATCCCTAGGCACATTAAAAATTAAAGTTAATGGTCCCGGCCAAAAGGCAGACACCAATTTTGTAGCGACTTCTGGTAAGGTCGCCACGTATTTTTTGACCATTTCAACGTTGTTCACATGAACAATCAATGGATTATCACTGGGGCGGCCTTTTACTTGGTAAACTTTTTTTACTGCCGCTTCATTTAAGGCATCGGCACCTAAGCCATAAACAGTTTCTGTTGGAAAAGCCACTAGCTCGCCTGCTTGAATGGCTGCTGCTGCTTGGGCTATTTCTTGTTTGGTTAATTTTTTTGTTTCCATTGCAAATCGCTCCTTCTAGAAAAGTGGCGACGAAGAACCTTAGTTACTCGGCTATCGCGAGGCGATCGTTGCCAGATAAATCTTTTTCAATTTTAATTGTTTTTTGTGGATAAGCGGCGCTCAATAATTCTTGGAGGGCCGCGCCTTGTTGAAACCCTATTTCAAAATAAATTTTACCGTCTGCTTTAAGCATCGTTTGACTTTCATGAATTAATTGTTGGTATAAGGCCAAACCGTTATTTTCAGCGAATAAAGCGGTTTTAGGTTCATACGTTCGGACACTTGCATCCATTAAATGCCATTCTTGTTCACTAATATAGGGCGGATTAGAAATAAGCAGATCAATTTTTTCAGAAGTAACTGGCTGTAAGCCATTCCCATGATAAAATTCGATGCCAGCACCTAATGCTTGCGCGTTTTGTTTAGCGACAGTCAACGCTTCCTCTGAAAGATCAATGGCAATAACTCGCCAGTTGGGCCGTGCCAGTTTCAAGCTAATCGCAATGGCGCCTGTCCCTGTTCCGACATCTACGACCGTCAAAGGAGTATCTGGATTGGCTTTTAAGCAACGCTCGACTAATTCTTCTGTTTCTGGCCTAGGAATCAAAGTATGTTCATTAACAATAAAGGAATGTCCATAAAATTCAGCTTGTCCTAGCAAATATTGTGCTGGGTAATCTGTCAATAATTGGGCTAAATCCGTTTTTAATTGTTCCTCTTCTTCTTGGGGCATTTCTTCTTGCATATGCAGGAGCCACTGCGTTTTATCCCAACCTTTACGTTCTAAAAAAACATAGTGAATAGCATAGCCTTCTTTGCCTTGCGCCTCTAAAAAAGAAGAAGCCCAGTTAAGGACTTCAAAGTAACGTTTAGCCATTTTGCATCTCTTCTAATTTCGATGTTTGATCATATAAGACTAATGCATCAATGATTTCATCTAATTTGCCAGCAAGAATCTGGTCTAGTTTTTGGATGGTTAAACCGATACGATGATCCGTTACTCGATTTTGTGGGAAGTTATACGTTCTGATTCGTTCTGAACGATCTCCGGTCCCCACCGCCGATTTACGGTTAGCATCATATTCACTTTGTGCTTCTTGTTGAATTTGGTCATACACACGAGCACGCAAAACTTTCATTGCTTTTTCACGGTTTTTTAGCTGTGAACGTTCATCTTGCATTGCGACTACGATTCCTGTTGGTAAATGGGTTAATCGAACAGCCGAAGCGGTTTTATTGACGTGCTGTCCACCAGCGCCACTTGCATGATAAATATCGACACGGATATCTTTATCAGCTAATTCGATTTCGACTTCTTCGGCTTCCGGCATAACTACAACGGTTGCTGTCGATGTATGAATCCGTCCTTGTGATTCTGTTGAAGGAACTCGTTGCACGCGGTGAGCGCCACTTTCATATTTTAATTTTGAAAAGACGTTATCTCCTGAAATCATCATAATTACTTCTTTATATCCACCGATTCCAGTGACGTTCGCTTCTAAAACTTCCGCTTTCCACCCTTGTGCTTCTGCATATTTTTGGTACATATTAAATAAGTCGCCAGCAAAAAGTGCGGCTTCATCGCCACCTGCTGCACCACGGATTTCCATGATGATATTTTTATCATCATTTGGGTCTTTTGGTAATAATAAAATTTTAATGCGGTCTTCTAACACTTCTTTTTCTTTTTTCAAATCAGAAAGTTCTTCTTTCGCCATTTCGGCCATTTCCGCATCTAAGTTTTCACTTAAAAGTTCTTCGGCATCGCTAATCCCTTCAACAACTTGTTTATATCGGCGATAAACCTCAACCGTCTCACGTGTATTAGCTTCTTCTTTCGATAATTCCATGAAACGTTTTGTATCGCTAATGACTGCTGGGTCACTTAATAATTCGCCCAATTCCTCATAGCGATCTTCAATAGATTGTAATTGATCGTACATAGTGTCTCTCCTTACTGTTCTTCATTCACTGTTTTTGGATGAAAATAATGTTTGCGACAAACAGGATAGTAGGCTTCATTCCCACCAATTTGGACTTGATCCCCTTCATAAACGGGTTTGCCATCAATATAGTGCAAGTTCATAGTTGCTTTTTTATGACAGAACCAGCAAATCGTTTTTAATTCTTCTAATTTGTCTGCATATAAAAGTAAATACTTTGAGCCTTCAAATAATTCATTTCTAAAATCATTCTTTAGCCCAAATGCCATTACTGGAATATCTAATTCGTCAACAATTCGTGCAAATTCAATGACATGATGCTTGTTTAAAAATTGACATTCATCGACTAATACGCAAAAAGGTTTGTAAGACAAATCATTAATCAAGTCAAAGACATTGGTTTCTTCAAAAATTGGAATAGCATCTCTGCGTAATCCGATGCGACTGGATACTTTCCCAACACCATCACGTGTATCTAGTCCACTGGTCATCAAAACAACTGGTTTGTCTTGTTCTTCGTAATTGTGTGCTACTTTTAAGATTTCAATGGTTTTACCACTGTTCATTGCGCCATACTTGAAAAATAATTGAGCCATGTTCACTACACCTTTCCGTTAGTTCCTTACGTATTTTACTATATTTTCAGCAAAAAAGCAGTATTTTTAGCTAAAATGGTCGTGCATTTTTCTGAAAAAAACAGAATCTACGCCAAAGTCATTTTAGCAGGGCTGTTTATACTCCAACTAATGATCCTGCTAGTATGCAATAAAAAAGCCCGAAATTGTAGTTATTTGACTACAATTTCAGACTTTTTAATGCTAGTTATTTTTGAGCAGAGGCAAATTCTGCTGATTGCGTACCTGCTTGACGACCATAAATGATAATATCGGCGATGGCATTGCCTCCGATACGGTTTTGACCATGTAAGCCACCTGTTAATTCACCAGCAGCATATAGACCTTTAATTGGTGTGCCATCTTCACGTAAAACTTCTGTTTTCGTGTTGATTTTCACGCCACCCATTGTGTGGTGAATCCCTGGTGCAATTTTAATTGCGTAGTAAGGCGCTGTGCTTAAGTCAGCTTCCATTCCAGTTGTCCGGCCAAATTGTTTGTCATCTTTGGCATTAACATCTTGGTTCCAAGTATCAATCGTTGCTTTCAATGTATTGGCAGGCATGCCAATTTTTTCAGCTAATTCTTCAATCGTTTCACCTTTTTCCACGAAGCCTTTTTGATCATAGAAATCAATGGCTTTTGCACGGTCGCGTACGCCTTGGTCAAAGACTAAATAAGCTGATTTTTCTGGTAAGGCATTGATTGCTGCGGAAACTTTGTCGCGTGTATCTAACTCATTAACAAAACGTTCTCCTTTTTGAGAAGCCAAGATTGCGCCTTCTCCACGAACTGCTTCACCAATTAAGAAAGCATCGCTTTGTTGAACAGTTGGGTGAATTTGAATTTCTTTCATATCCACTAACGCACCACCAACTTTTTGAATCATTTGGATACCGTCACCTGTTGTTCCTTCTTGGTTCGTTGTAACATAGTTTTTCAATTCTGGTTTGTATTGTGTAATTAATTTTTCGTTGGCACCGAAACCACCTGTTGTGACAACGACTGCTTTTGCTTTAACTGTTTTTTCTTTATCATCTTTCATTTTCACTTTTACGCCATCGATTTGACCGTTTTCTTCAACTAAGTCTGTCACGTCAGCATCAACAAACAATGGAATTTTTTCTTCGCGAACGTTACGTACTAACCCGTCAACTAGATAGCCCCCAATTGCTGATCCGTCAGCAGGTCGGTGTGTGCGTTTTTCGCTCATTCCACCTGTAATAGTTAAATTGCTCAATGTAATTCCTTTTGTATCTAACCAATCAATTGCTTCAGCTGAATGATCAACAAAATAACGTAGTAATTCTTGATCGTTGGTTCCTTTACCGCCTTTTAGTGTTTCTTCAAAGAATTTATCGTTGCTATCTTTAATGCCTTCTTTTTCTTGGAATTTTGTTTGTGAAGCATTCATTCCTGAAGACGATTTAATTGTATTCCCACCTGCAACAGGCATTTTTTCTAAAATAACTGGATTCATGCCAGCTTCTTTGGCTTGTAATGCAGCGGTCATCCCTGCACCACCTGAACCAACAATAACAACATCATAACTGTCTTTTAGTTCACTTGGATCTGTATAACCATTAGCAGAGGCACCAGATGTTGCTTCTGTTTTTTCAGAAGATGCTTTTGTTTTACCAGCAGCTTTTTCTTGATCGCTTGTACAACCTGTTGCTGCACCTAATAATAACCCTAGGGAAAGAACTCCCATTAACACTTTTTTCATTGTTTTCCCACCTTATAAACTATTGATTTCTACCAACACAATTTCTTATTTTTCATTTGAATAAAAATAACAGTTTGTTACATAAAGTGAACACATTCACATATCAACCGAAATAAAAAAGCTACCACTACTTTTTAAAGTTGTATCGTTAGACAAACTGACCAATTATTAATAAGTTGTTTGGGGAACAACCTATTTTTCTATTCTTTCATAAAGTATCATGTTCTCGCTTGTTTGTGGATGTTTTCCAATTATTTCTAACGAATTTCTTATTTTTATTTGTCATTTCAAGGATTTTCTGGCAGAATTATTCGTTTGAGGCGAAAAGTTTTGGTATACTTAGTTTAATTAGAATTGGGAGGTTATCTAGTGAACCATACACGTTTGCTGTGGCTAGCACAGCGAAAAAGCGATCGATTTATTCGCAAAAATTTTTCATCTATTCAAATCATCGTCGCTTATTACATATTAATGACGGTTATTTCTTATTTATTGTTTTGCCTCCCTATTTTCAGAGAACCTGACTCGCATGTTCCTTTTATTGATTTATTTTTCTTAGCAATCAGTACAGTCAGTGTTACTGGACTCACCACAGTCGATATTAATTCGGTTTTTAATGATCGTGGGATTGTCTTATTGGAGGTTCTTTTCCAAGTTGGTGGCTTAGGGATTATGATGATTTCAACGGTCTTTTTTATTTTATCAAAACGGCGAATCACATTAAAGCAACGTCAGTTAATTATGACTGACATGAATCAGCCGCGACTGAGCGGAATTGTTCGACTGATCCGCACCACTTTTTTGATTTTAATTTGGTTCCAAGTAATCTTCGGCTCGCTCTTTTCGCTTTATTTTTATATAAGTGGTTATTATACAAACTGGCGAGATGCGATATTCTATGGATTTTATCAAGCTATTTCTGCAGTGACTAATTCAGGCTTTGATATTTCAGGTGATTCAATTATTCCTTTTGCTCATGATTATCTCTTTTTACTGGCAATTATGTTCTTAATTTTTATCGGCGGAATTGGATTTCCCGTTTTACTGGAAATTCATGAGTGGTTACATTTTAAGAAAAAGAACTTTCGCAAGAAGAAACGAGGCTTGCCTTTCCGCTTTTCATTGTTTAGTAAAATTGCTTTGCTAGCGTTTATTGTTCTGTTTATTGGTGGGACTATTTTGATTTACTTATTAGAAAAAGATCACCTATTTTTGACAATGAATGAAAGTGGCCGTTGGGTAAGTTCGATGTTTTATTCGATGACTACACGAAACGCTGGCCTCCAAATTAATGATTTAGGGGACTTCCAAATTACAACGTTGATTATTTTTTCTGTGTTAATGTTTATTGGTTGTAGTCCTAGCTCTGTTGGTGGTGGTGTTCGAACAACGACTGTTGCGATTATTGGCTTGTATTTGTTAGCCTTTTTAAAAAGTGAAGATGATATTAGCATCTTTAGCCGTAAAATAGATGACGATGATGTCAAAAAATCGATTGTCGTCTTCATGTTATCTTTGATTATGTGCTTTTTCGCTGTCGTCTTTTTGTCAGCCACTGAAAATCTGCCCTTGATTTCAATCATTGTGGAAGTCGCTTCTGCCTTTGGAACAACCGGTCTTTCTTTGGGCATTACAGACGATTTAACAACAGTAGGTAAATTAATGATTGCCTTATTAATGTTTATTGGACGTATTGGTATGCTTTATACCTTAATGATTTTTGTACCAAAAGAAACACGTGACTTAGGCTACGAATATCCTTCAGAAAAAATTATTATTGGATAAAAAAACAAAGCCTCTCAAGTAAGAGGCTTTGTTTTTTATTTTTTCATATGTGTGGCTAGTTTGTTATAACTTTCAGAGCGTTCAATTGCATCTTCTTTAGTTTTATCAAGTAAATGTTCGACTACTTCTTGATTTTCTTTAATTGTATGCAACGCAGAGTAACGTGTTTGTTTTTCAAGAAAATCACGCATTTTATCAAAATCTGTTTTCTTGTAGTCAATGACCATCGGATCTTTGCCTTTCTTAACTAACTCTGGATTATAGCGATAAAGTGGCCAATAGCCAGATTCAACGGCTTCTTTGGCTTGATCTAACGTCCGAACCATTCCGCCTTTGACCCCGTGATTAATACATGGGGTATAACCGATGATAATTGACGGGCCTGGGTACCGCTCCGCTTCGTCAATTGCTTTAATCGTTTGCATTGAGTTTGCGCCTAAAGCTACTTGTGCAACGTAGACATTCCCATAAGTGATTGCCATCATCCCTAAATCTTTTTTAGAGGTATGTTTCCCACCCGCTGAGAATTTGGCAATGGCTGAAGCTGGAGTAGCTTTGGATGTTTGCCCGCCTGTGTTGGCATATACTTCGTTATCCATAACAAAAATATTAACATCTTCTCCACTAGCAAGAACATGATCAATGCCGCTAAACCCGATATCATAGGCCCAACCATCGCCGCCGACAATCCATTGACTCGTTTTCACTAGTAAATCTTTTTGTTCGTAAATTTTTGTTAAAAGTGGATCTTCATCGGCTTCTTCACTTAATGCTGCCGCTAGTTTGGTGGCTCGCTGTTGTGTTCCTTCCCCTTCAGCCATGTGTTCTAACCAATCTTTTAACAAGGCTTGTAGTGAATCTGATCCGACATTTTTAGCAAGACTTTCTTCAACCAGATTAGCTAAATGTTGACGTTTCGTTCGATTGGCAATATACATACCATAACCATATTCCGCATTATCTTCAAACAGCGAATTACTCCAAGCTGGTCCTTGGCCACATTCGTTCGTTGTATAAGGTGTCACTGGTGACGAACCACCCCAAATTGATGAACAGCCTGTTGCGTTAGCAATCATCATTCGATCACCAAATAATTGTGTCAACAACTTAATATAAGGTGTTTCGCCACAGCCTTCACAAGCACCTGAAAATTCCATCAATGGCTGATTAAATTGGGAACCTTTAACAGAAAGTTTTTTGATTGGGTTGGCTTTTTGTTTAAGAGTCATCGCAAAGGCCCAATTCATCGCTTGCTCTTTTTGAGTTTCATAAGGTTTCATTAAAATCGCCTTGTCTTTCACAGGGCAAGCCTGAACACAAAGACCACAACCTGTACAATCTTCTAAAGAAACTTGGATACGATACATCAATCCATCTGTGCCACGCATTTCGCGCATGGCAAAACCTGCAGGTGCTTCTTTCAGTTCTTCTTCATCCGCTAAAAACGGTCGAATAGCCGCGTGTGGACAAACAAAGGCACATTCATTACACATCGTACACTTATCCATTTGCCACTCAGGCACTTCTAACGCAATGCCACGTTTTTCATAAGCCGCAGTGCCCATAGGAATGGCACCGCCCTTCATTCCGTTTTCAATCAAATCTGAAACGGTCAGCTGATCCCCTTCTTGACGATTGATTGGTTCTAAAATGTTTGTCACAAAAGCTGGAACTTCCGACTCTTGATTTTCTGGTTCTAAAACAATGGTGGCCCAATCTTCTGGGACTACAATTTCTTGCAGCGATTCAAAGGTAGCATCAATCGCTTGGTAATTTTTTTCAACAATTTCCATTGATTTTTTTCCATAAGTCTTTTTCACTTCTTCTTTAAGTAACGGTAAATATTGCTCTTTCGTTAAAATATCTGTTACTTCAAAAAAGGCAGTAGACATCACTGTATTGATCCGACGACCTAAGCCTACTTTGCGAGCTAACTCAACCGCATTGATAATGTAAAATTTGATTTGGTGCTCCCCAATATATTTTTTTAACTTAGCCGGTAATAAACGGTGAACCTTTTCTTGATCCCAAATAGTATTCAGTAAAAACGTTCCGCCATCTTTTAAACCTTTTAACAGGTCGTATTTATGCAAATAGGACGCATTATGACAAGCGATGAAATCTGCTTGTTCAATTAAATACGTGGAAGTAATTGGCTCTTTACCAAAACGCAGATGCGAAACGGTTAAACCGCCTGATTTTTTAGAATCATAACTAAAGTAAGCTTGTGCATAAAGGTCGGTATGATCTCCGATAATTTTAATCGCTTGCTTGTTTGCTCCCACAGTTCCGTCAGAACCAAAGCCCAAAAATTTTGCTTGGAAGGTAGTATCTGGCGTTAAATCTAAAGTAGGTTCTTCTGGCAATGATTGATAAGTTACATCATCAACGATCCCCACCGTAAAGCGTTGCTTTAATTCTTTAAATGGCAATAACAAATGATCATAGATCGCTTTAATTTGATTAGGCGCTACGTCTTTAGAGCCTAACCCATAACGTCCACCAATCACAATTGGTCGATTTTCATGTTGACAAAGAGCGCTTTGAACATCTAACAATAACGGTTCTCCTTCGGCTCCTGATTCTTTTGTTCGATCTAAAACCGCAACCTTTTCTACTGTAGCTGGTAATTTTTCAAGAAGGTTTTCGGTAGGAAATGGACGATATAAATGAATATTGATAAAACCAACTTTGCGTCCTTGTTGATTGAGGTAGTCGACTGTTTGTTTGATTACTGGCGAAGCCGACCCCATTGAAATAATGACTTCTGTTGCATCTTCAACCCCGTAATAATCGGTTAAATCATACGTTGTTCCACGAAGATTGTTAATTTTTTTCATGTATTTTTGAACAATTTTTGGCATTTCTTCGTAATTT
The DNA here is from genome assembly GCF_023539285.1 of Enterococcus sp. LX10. NCBI lineage: Bacteria > Bacillati > Bacillota > Bacilli > Lactobacillales > Enterococcaceae > Enterococcus > Enterococcus sp. LX10. The sequence goes on from NZ_CP092784.1 coordinate 2,081,906, forward strand.
TTATTGACTGTTTCTCTTTGTTGAAAATGAATGTCAGGATTTTGAGCGGTCCCTGAAACAGTGGGATGATTAGGATTCATGCCTCCCATTCTAAAACGAGTTACAGCTTCCTGATTCACCATTTCTTTCAGGTCATCATAATCAATCACTTCGATTTTTTGTAGTTCATGGCTCGTTCTAAAACCATCAAAAAAGTTTACAAAAGGTAAACTACCTTCTAAGCTAGCTAAATGAGCAACTGCCGACAAATCCATTACTTCTTGGACACTCGATTCTGCTAACATACAAAAACCTGTTTGGCGGGTAGCCATCACATCGCCATGGTCACCAAAAATACTCAACGCACTTGTCGTTACTGCCCGAGCCGCCACGTGGAACACAGAAGGTAGCAATTCTCCTGCGATTTTATACATATTGGGAATCATCAACAGTAAACCTTGTGAAGCAGTATAAGTAGTGGTTAACGCACCTGTTTTTAACGAACCATGAACTACTCCCGCTGCCCCAGCTTCTGATTGCATTTCAATAACTTGAACTTTTTGACCATAAATATTTTTTAAACCACTTTCCGCCCATTCATCTACCAACTCAGCCATTGTTGAACTTGGTGTGATAGGATAAATAGCGGCAACTTCTGTAAACGCATATGAAATATAAGCCGCTGCGGTGTTTCCATCCATTGTTTTTTTCATTTTTTCACCTTTTATCTTTCCTAAACATTGCTTGTGACTGTTGTTTTTTGTGTTTTGACATACTGATCAATTGCATTAGCTGCGATTTTCCCAGCGCCCATCGCTAAAATAACGGTGGCAGCACCTGTAACTATATCGCCCCCAGCAAAAACGCCAGGTATTGAGGTTGCTCCTGTTTTAGGATCGGCCTGAATGTACCCCCATTGGTTTAGTTCTATTTCTGGATATGTTGATAGCAAGACTCGATTTGCTCCTTGGCCAATTGCCTCGATTACTGCATCAGCAGGAATGGTAAACGTGCTGTTTGGAATTGGTTCTGGACGTCGTCTTCCAGACGCATCTGGTTCACCTAAAACCATTTTGACACATTCAACACCGGCTAGATTTCCTTGTTGGTCATCTAAATAAGCAATTGGATTCGTCAACCAATAATAGTTAATTCCTTCTTCAAGGGAATGGTGGTATTCTTCAATTCTTGCTGGTAATTCTTCTAACGAACGACGATACACAATATTCACATTTTCAGCGCCTAATCGTTTGGCTGAACGAGCGGCATCCATTGCAACATTCCCGCCGCCAATCACAACGACATTTTTAGCACGTTTAATCGGTGTATCATATTCTGGAAACTCATAGCTATGCATTAAATTGATTCGTGTTAAAAATTCACTAGAAGAATAAACCCCATTTAAACTAGTTCCTGGGATTCCCATAAAGTTTGGTGCCCCTGCACCAACCGATAAATAACAGGCATCAAACTCTGACATTATTTCTTCCATCGTAATCGTTTTACCTACTACCACATTGGTTTCTATTGTTACACCTAAGGCTTCAATACTCTCAATTTCCTGTTTAACAATTTTTTTCGGTAATCGAAATTCAGGTATACCATAGGTTAATACACCGCCAGCTTCATGAAGCGCTTCAAAAATAATTACTTCGTAACCGAGCTTTGCCAAATCCCCCGCAACTGTTAACCCAGAAGGACCAGAACCGACCACTGCGATTTTCCCTTTTGTTGGTTCCGCTGTTTTTTTAGGAAACATGTGATTTTCTAATGCCCAATCGGCAACTAAACGTTCTAATTTGCCAATTGCCACTGGTTCAAAGTTTTTGGCTTTCCCTAATTTACAAACTTGTTCACATTGTTTCTCTTGCGGACAAACGCGTCCACAAATAGCAGGTAAATTCGTATATTTACTTAAAATATCGGCTGCTTGTTCCATGTTTCCTTCACGAATAGCTAAAATAAATCCAGGAATATCAATCATCACGGGGCATTTAGCAATACAAGGTGCATTTTTACATTGTAAACAACGAACCGCTTCTTCTTGCCCTTCTGCTAATGTATAGCCTAAGCAAACCTCTTCAAAATTACTCTTTCTGATAGTAGGTGCTTGTTCCGCAATCGGTGTTTTTATACGACTTTTTCTAGCCATTTTTCTCCACCTGCTCTTTCAAACGATCTGTAAAGCAAACTGCTTCTTCTTCCTGATATTGCTTCATTCGATTAATGAATTCATCCCAATTTACTTCATTGCCTTTAAACTCAGGTCCATCAACACAGGCAAATTTCATGGTGCCATCAACAGTGACCCGACAACCACCACACATACCTGTTCCGTCAATCATAATAGGATTCAAGGAAACATAAATTGGTAATTGATGTTTTTCAGCTGTCAAGGTACAAAATTTCATCATGATGCTGGGCCCAATCGCCCAACTGCACGCTACAGATTCACGTGCAATAACTTCTTCCATCGCTTCTGTTACTAAGCCCTTTTTACCTAATGAACCATCATCCGTTGTAATGATTAGTTCATCCGAATAACGACGGCATTCTTCTTGTAACAGAACTAACTCAGCTGTTCGTGCCCCCAAAATCGTAATCACTCGGTTGCCTGCTTCTTTTAAAGCCTTGATAATTGGATAAATAGCCGCGATGCCAACTCCACCACCGATAACCATCACCGTTCCATATTGCTTCACTTCTGTGGGCATACCTAAAGGTCCAGTTATATCTAACAAAGAGTCGGAAGTTTTAAGTTGGGAAAGTGCAGCTGTTGTCTTACCGATTACTTGGAAAATAATTCGAAGACTGCCTGCTTGTGGATTTGTCTCCGCAATCGTTAAAGGGATCCGCTCTCCTTTTTCGTCAATTCTTAAAATAACAAACTGTCCAGCCTGGGCATGTGTCGCTATTCTTGGCGCTTCCAGCCAAAAATCAAATGTATTACTAGATAATTGAGTCGACTGAAGAATATTAAACATTGAAATACCTACCTTCATCATTCCTTTTCATTCTGACTCCTACTTTCTTAAATCCTTAGGCAACGCTATCAGATAAAGTTGTGGCGACACTTTTAACAAATGTTTTTAGCATTTCGATGTCTTCTTCTTCTGCATTGTTTTCAATTTCAACTGTTTCAGCTACTTTTTTAGCACCAGCTTTTTCAAAAGCTCCTACAAAATCATGCGCTGATTTACAGAAAAATTCACCATATTCACGATCACCGGAACCAACAACGCCAAATGGCTTACCTGCTAAATCCTTTTCAGTTAATTCATCAAAGAAATCTTCAAATTCAAAAGGCAGTTCCCCATCACCATAAGTATACGTTGCGATAATACAAGCATCTGCATCATCAAAGAAGTCTACATCAACTTCTGAACATTCTTCACGTTCTACTTCAACTCCAGCTTCTTGAAACTGTTCTTCCAAAATCTCGGAAATTTCTTCTGTGTTTCCAGTCATACTTGCATAAACAATTTTTACTAGTGCCATCTTCATTCATTTCCTTTCTTTTTTCCTAAATATTTCAATGCATTCAAATGCAATTGTAATCCCTTACATTAATTCCTAAAAAAATAACTTTTACAAATGATTTTATTCACAAACTAATCTAACTAAGTATGTACTCTTCCCCTTTCGAGATAGAGTATTTTTTACTACGTCTTTACTATACCACATTCCAAACTGTTTTAACAATATTTTTAAGGTAAAAAAAATATTATTTAGGTTCTTTTTTATAAAACATTTTTCCTTCTTCCAATCATAAAAATTGCTTCTAAAACCGCTCCCCCTAATGCACGAGCTTTGTCGGAGATCGTCAAGCAATCGACTTTCTCAACTGGTCGAGGATCTACATCTGCACACTTCAACCCTTGATAACAGGTTACCTTTTCTGAAATCAATCCTCTCAAAGTCCCTGTCAGAGGCGAATAAACTGGAACCTGATCGATAAAAAATAATGCTTCCCCTTTCAACACAAAATCCCCTATGTTTTTAAGGTGGGTAACTTGTCCTGAAGCAGGGGCATGGACAACTCGTTCCGCACTTTTTCCGCCAATTTCACCTGGAATACCTGTATTAGGTAAAGCTGTTCCTTCAAAGTATAAACGTCCCAACCTATGTCCACGCATTGTCTCAATCACAACATCGACATCTTGCGGTGCTGAAAAGCCTGGTCCTAAAGCAATCATAATCGGTGCCATTCCTCGATGCGTACCTAAATTTTTCTTAGCCAAAATCGCATCGATAACAATCAGTGGTTTCAATTGTTGAATAGCACTTGCTGTTTGATCGACAAAAACAGGCAGCTTATTTTGCTGCCAACATTTCGCGCAATCCTTTAATGAAGTAATTCGAACAGCAACCAAATCTTCCACTCTTTGTTCTTTCTGGAAAATAGCATCACAAACTGAAACAGTCCGCCGAATGGCCAGAGGACATTCTGTTTCTAATACTAGTATTTTAAAGCCAACGTGCCATAATTTTTGGATAACGCCTGTCGCTAGATCGCCCCCTCCGCGAACAATCACTAATTTTTCTTGGATGTTTTGACTGATTTCTCCCATAAAATAAGTCCTTTCTCTAATTCCATATTGCAAGCAATAATTTTGTCTAATTTTTCAAAACAGCTTTTGGGTAACTGAAGACAGACATTCATCGCTTGAACGAACTCTCTTCGCGTATGGGTTTGATTTAAACACAAAATTCGTTTGCCTTGGCTCTCTTTAAACAATCCTTTTGGATGAGCAATGAGTTGAGCTAACAATGTTTCTGTGATTGGTTCTTGTTGTTGCGCATCGGTTAATTCCAAAAAAAGCGGCAACCGATGAATGGTCGTTTCATCTATCTTTTGACCAATCACAGAAATCGGAAGCACACCAATTGTGGTGGTTGTTTCCTTTAATATCACGGGTTCATAAGAGGACCAGCCTTTCAAAGGTCGTTGTTTGGACCCATCCGCTTCTAAAAAAACTTTCGTGAAGTGCTGAAACAATGTTTGAAACGAGGTCATTGCAGGCATCGTTAGTTTTGTTTGGTTGTTGATAGCGGTTCCTGCTAAAGTGATTCCGCAGATATTCGGCTTTATTTTTTCAAAATGGTTTGTATAAAAATAATCATACAATTGACGTTGGGGAAACCCAATTTTTGTAGTTGTACTAACCAGAACAGCTTCCTTCCGATATGTTTTTGCTAGCGCCCACATTAAGCTTGTTTTCCCACCGCTACCAACAATCGACACAATCTCCTTTCCTTGTAAATCAAAACACTTTTTTAAGGACTCCACAGTTGGTGCCTCCTTTCCCCAAGATCATTTTTCACAGAAAAAATAGAGGCTACGCGTACTTTTGCTTCTTCTAAAAAACATACACTGTGAGTTATTTCTGCTTCATTAATGAGTAAACCGATCCCACAGCCATCCGTCAATGATGGTGGCAAAGTAAAGACGCGAACAGCCACCTTTCTTGCCAACAGTACTTGTTCCGCCTGAACAGCATAATGTGTATTCGGAAAGGTTAGCAAATACTCCATCTTTTCACCTTCTTTTTTTGTTAAAGCGTAATTACTTTAGCCGCTTGATTCATTGTTTCAACAATTTCGTACATATTAGTAATAGAGCCGATAGCTAAGGTGTCTGTTAAATGATAAAAATCTAAACAGGCCCCACACGTTTGAATCGTGGTTCCCTTCTCCGCTAATTGTTGCAAATCAGCTAAGGTATTCGCTGCTTGATTCGTTAAAAACGCTCCTCGATTAAAGAATAATAGCTGTGTAGGAACAGTTTCTGCTTCTGATAATGATTGAAGATAACTTTTCATTAATAGTCGTCCTAGCTGCTCGTCTCCAGTACCTAATTGATCGGAGCCAATCGTAATTACTAAATCTGTTGCTGACTGACTTGTTTGTTGCGTCGCTTCTTCAGGTACCGTAATTTTGACAGAGAAAACCGTGGCTTCTATCTGCTTCGCAGTCAAAGTGGCCTGTTTTTTAGCAGCTAATTTTTTCAAATTTTCAACAGCTACTTCGTTATCGACTAAAACCTCGATAGTGCCTCCAGCTAAACCTAACTCCGCCAAAGCTTTTTTTGTTTCAATCACAGGTATTGGGCAAGGTTTCCCCAATGCATCTACTAATTTCATATTTGGCCCTTCTTTCTATAAAAGTACTACTGCTTGTTGTTCTTTTGGCAGAACCTCGCCAATAATTTTGGCAACAGGGTCCTCTTTTTGAATAGCTGCTAAACAGGCTGCCGCTTCGTCAGCAGCGACACTAATTAACAGTCCGCCAGATGTTTGTGGATCAAACAAAAGTTCTTGCATTTCCATAGAAATTTTTGAATAATCGATTGTCGTTCCGATTGTTTGTCGGTTTCTTTGCCCAGCTGCAGTGACTAAACATTCTGCGGCGTAGGCCAACGCTCCTGTAATGGTTGGTAATGCTTCTGTATCAATCAGTAATGTTACCTGATTATCAGCCATTTCTTTTGCATGAATTAATAGACCAAACCCAGTCACGTCAGTACAAGCATGTACTGCGTAGGATCGAGCATTCGCAGCGGCATATTTATTTAAACGTTCCATCGAATCTTGTGCGATTTTTTGTTCCGTCTGCTTCGCCAATTGCCCCCGAACAGCCGCTTGAATAATTCCTACACCTAATGCTTTAGTTAAAATCAAGACATCCCCCACCTGTGGCGTATTATTATGCCACAAATTTTCTGGATGAACTTCTCCAGTTACCGCTAGACCATACTTGGGTTCATGGTCATAAATCGAATGGCCTCCTGCCAGTAAAGCACCCGCTTCCTTTAATTTTAAACTGCCACCTAAGAGCATTTGTTCCAACCATTCTTTTGACATCTTTTGTGGAAAACAAACAAGATTTAGCGCATAAAGGACTGTTCCGCCCATGGCATAAACATCACTTAAAGCATTAGCGACCGCAATTTTTCCAAATGATAACGGATCATTGACCATTGGTGAAAAAAAATCTACCGTTGAAATCAAAGCTTTTTCAGGCGTTATTTGGTAAACCGCGGCGTCGTCGGCATGTTCAAATCCGACGAGTAGCCGCTCATTTGCCGGTGTTTCGGGTAAGTGTTGCAACAATTGATTCAGTACACGGGATTCAATTTTTGCCCCGCAGCCACCTGATGTACATTGTGATAAAAAATCCATGCTGTCCGCTCCTTCTCAAATTAGTAGTTCTTGTAAAGCGTGAATTGTCCAAGTAATTTCTTCAGGCGTTGTCTGCCAACCAAAGCTAAAACGTAAGGTGCCAGTTGCTAAAGTCCCAGCTGTTTCATGGGCTAATGGTGCACAATGCAAACCTGCGCGCGTCATAATGCCATATTGTTCTGCTAGTTGCTGTGCCACCACTGTTTCTTCCTGATTCCACAGTGTGATAGAAACAACAGGGACAGTTTGTGCCACGTCCTTGGTTCCCAAAATTGTGACAGGTAACCCTGATAAACCATCTAAAAAATTCTGCATTAAGGTTCGTTCGTGCTTTTGAATCGCTGCTAAACCAATTTTATTCAACTCTTTAATAGAACTATTTAAGCTTAAAATACCTAAACTGTTTAACGTACCAGCTTCAAATTTATCTGGTAAAAAAGGGGGTTGATCAAAAGAATTAGAACGGCTACCTGTACCTCCCGTTATCAGTGGTTTGACCGCTTCAGCCCCTCGTTCACTAAAAGCTAACCCACCAATACCTGCTAATCCATATAAGCTTTTATGTCCAGTAAAGGCTAACACATCAATGGCCATCTGGGTCATTTTTATTGGTAGAAAGCCCGCCGTTTGAGCCGCATCCAAAACGGTTAATAATCCTTTCTGTTGGGCCCATTGAAAACATTCTTCAATGGGTAAAATGGTGCCTAAGACATTCGACGCGTGTGTCATCACCAATGCTTTTGTATTCGTTCGCCAGGCTCGCTGAATATCTTCTACATCTAACAGGCCCGTTTTTTGACAAGCAACATACGTCACTGAAATGCCTCGTTCTTTCTCAAGTAAGTGAAGAGGTCTAGCTACTGCATGATGTTCTAACATGGTCGTAATCACATGATCGCCAGGTTGTAAAATCCCCGCTAATGCAAGATTTAAGGAAGTTGTTGCGTTATTCGTAAACGTAATCTGAGCCGCACTGGGTGCCTGAAAAAAGTCTGCTAACAATTGACGTGTCTCTAAAAGAGGAAGCCCCTCTCTAAGCAAAGGGGCATTTCTTCCGTAATTCATGAACTGATTTTCTGCTAAATAGGCAGTCAAAGCCTCAATGGTTGCTGGAAATTTTTTATAGGAAGTCGCTGCATAATTTAAATAAACCAAGTCCTTCATACGCTTTTCCTCTCTAACTATTGGTTTCTTGAATTAATTTTCTGTACTCTTCTGGCGTATCGATATCTTTTAAACGGCCAGGAGTCGCTATTTTCAACATCTGAACTGCTTCTGGAAAGCGTTCACAAATCATGCGTCCGCCTGTTTCACCAGTCAATGTTAATAGTTCTTGTCGAAATTGATTACCGAATAATACTGGACTACTAGGACAACCATCTTTTTGTAATGGCACTATAATTTTATTTCTCTGACATTTATCTAACACGGGTTGTAGCATTTTAGGTGTTAACAATGGTTGATCACTAGGTAAGTATAAATAGCCAGCTCCCCGAGCTTGTTCAGTTCCTAAACGAATACTGCTACTTTGCCCTTCTTGCCATTGATGATTGAGAATCAACTGAATGTTCTTAGGTAAAGGAAACGCTGGCTGATTCTCAGGCGAAACAACTAAAATCCGTTCTAATACGTCTAATTGGTTCACTAAGGTTAACGTGTGCTCTAAAAATGTTTTTCCTTGATATTTTAAGAACAATTTATTTTGGCCCATCCGTTGTGAATTGCCCGATGCTAGAATAATGACACTAACGAGTGACATGAGTTGTCTCCTTTTATCTTTTTTTCTTTTGATAAGGGGTATTTTCTAAAGGCAGACTTGGTCGGAGCTGACCATCCAAGGCGAAATATGCGCCTGCTAAAGCTGGTGCGGTAGGGATCGTTGCTAACTCACCTACGCCTTTAATTCCATAGGCTAAACCTTCGTGAAGATTGTCAGCATGAACCAAAATTGTTTCGATTGGTGGTACTTGAGTGGCGTTCACTAATCCTAGCGTTGCATATTTTGCTTTAACATAACCTTCTTCTAAGGCAAATTTTTCAGTTAAAGCATACCCCATGCCCATTGCAATCCCACCTTCAATTTGACCTTCAGCAGCTCGTGGATTCACCACTTGCCCCATATCATACGCAGCCACAAATTTAGCTACTTTTCCTTTGTCATCTAGAATAGCTACTTCAGCAGCATAACCATAACCAGCATGACTAACTGGACTTTTTTTATCATTAATTAATGGATCCGTTTTCGCTGAATATTCCCCATAAAATTCTTCACCTTCCAAATCACTTAAAGCACGTCCCATATCAAGTTCATACCGTAATTGCATTGCCGCTCTTCTAGTTGCTTCTCCTGTGAAGAGTGACTGCCTCGAAGCCGTTGTCGTTCCTGAATTCGGTGTTCTTCTCGTATCAGGGGCTTCCGCAACAATCATTTCTGGTGGTAAATTTAATGTTTCACAGGCAATTTGCGTCGTAACGGTCGCCATCCCTTGACCGATACAAGCAGCACTTGTGCGGACATGTATTTTTCCTTCTTCAACAGAAATAATACAACGCCCTGTATCAGGTAGCCCTACACCCACACCACTATTTTTAAAGAAACTAGAAATTCCAGCAACTTCCGCTTGTTCATAGACGTCTTTAACCGCTAACAAGGCTTCTTTTAACGCCGCATTTTTTGAGACCAATTGTCCATTCGGTAAAGTATCTCCTGGGGCGACGGCATTTTTAAAGCGTATTTCCCATGGTGATAGTCCGACTTTTTCTGCTAACAAGTTTAAATTACTTTCAATTGCAAAAGCCGTTTGGCAAACACCAAATCCACGAAATGCACCTGCTGGCGGATTATTAGTATATACAGCAAACCCTTCCACATCAATCGTTTGATACTTGTAAGGACCTGCCGCATGTGTACAAGCCCGTTGCAATACTGGTCCTCCTAAAGAAGCATAGGCCCCAGTATCCGCATAAATCACTGCTTTCATTGCAGTTAAATTGCCTTCTTCATCACAGCCGGTCGTAAAGTCCATTTCCATGCCATGGCGTTTGGGATGAACCATCAAACTTTCTTCACGGCTTAGCAGTACTTTTACTGGTTTCTTCAATAACCAAGCGGCTAAGGATGCATGATGCTGAACACTCATGTCTTCTTTCCCACCAAAACCGCCACCAACAAGTTTTGATTGAACATGAATTTTTTCCTTATCCAGTCCTAACATCCGAGCCACTTCCCGTTGTTCATCATAGATACTTTGACCCGCACTAAAGAGTAAAATGCCCTCACCTTCAGGCTGTGCAATCGCACACTCGGGTTCCATAAAGGCATGTTCGTTAATTGGTACGGAATAATGTTCTGTCACTACAAACGCAGAATTTGCTAATACTTCATCTGCGTTGCCACGTACCAAGTGTTCATGAGACAAGATATTGCCCTTTTCATGAATAGCTGGTGCACCTTCTGCTAAAGCAGCTTCACAAGAAGTAAGCGGTATCATTTCTTCGTAATCAACTTCCACTAAATTTTTTATCTCTGGTAAGGTTTCTTTTCTTTTTGAAACAACGAGTGCTACTGCATCCCCAACATACCGTGTTATTTCTCCTTCTGGAATCATTACATCCCAATCGGAAATAAATTCTAAATGACCAATTTTATTATTTCCTGGAACGTCTTTAGCTGTGAACACAGCCACACAGTCAGGATGCGCCAATGCTTGGGTACTATCGATTGATAGAACTTTTGCGCGAGGATAGGCACTCCGCAAAGCAGATGCATGAAGCATTCCTTCTATGTCAATGTCATCTACATAAATCCCTGTTCCTAAGGTTTTCTCCACTGCATCGACCCGTTGGAAGTCTTCCCCTAATTTACCATTTGAATGTTCTTCCGGAATGCTCGTTTCTTCACAAAACATTTTAGCAGCTAACTGAATGGCTTCTATTATTTTCACATATCCTGTACAACGACAAATGTTCCCGCGTAAAGCTTTCTGAATGTCTTCTTTTGTGGGTTCGGGTTTCTTGTTCAATAATCCTTGTGCCGAAATAACCATCCCAGGGATGCAATATCCGCACTGAACTGCACCCGTTTTTGCAAACGCATAGGCGTAGACATCTTTTTGCCGTTGGCTTAAACCTTCGATTGTCGTGACTTCTTTACCAGCTAATTTTTCTAAAGTAAACAAACACGCTTTGGAAGCCTTTCCATTTACTAGCACCGTACATGCGCCGCAAGAGCCTTGGTTACAACCATCTTTTGTTCCAGTTAGGCCCAGATTCTCCCGCAAAAAGTCCATTAATTTTTTGTTTGTTTCACAGGTTTCACTTTGACCATTTACAATAATTGAATACATTTCTTGCACCTCGATTTCTGATATAGTTTAGTGTTCAATCACCTAGATTATACCACAAATCTTCTTTCTAAAAATTATTTTTTAGCAAAAAACTTTTTTATTCAACTTAAAGGTCCTCATTATTGATAGCGCTGTTGAATTAATTCTCCCGCGATGCTAATCGCTAACTCTTCTGGTGTTTCGGCTGCAATGTCTAAGCCAATTGGCATGAAAATTCTTTCAATTTCATTCATTGTATAACCGACCTCTTTTAACCGTCGAACTTGTGAAGCAATTTTGTGTTTGCTCCCCATCACACCAATATATTTGGCTGGTGTTTCCAATAACTGTTTGGCAACGATGAAATCAAAATTGTGTCCTCTGGTAATTACTATACCATAATCGTCCGCCGTTATTTCAATAAACGCAGCTAAATTTTCTAAAGGAATAACCCGTAGTTCCTCAGCTTGTGGAAAAGCTTGTGCCGTCAAAAATTCTGGACGATCGTCCACTACAACGCAATAAAACGATAAATAGTTTAAAATAGGTACCAATGCGCGTGCGACATGACCACTTCCAAAAATATATACTTTCCCTACTTGGAGGATTGCTTCTGTTAAAAAAGTTGTTTCCTCTTTTTGCACACAATGGATACCTTTAGGTAGCAAACTTAATTCCCCCTCCCAAGAAGTGGAACCAATCAATTCGCCTGTTTCACTATAAAAGGATACTTTTCCTAAATTGTTTTGATCTAGTTCAGTCATTAACCAACCTTGTTGATTATTTTGAAAATGCGTTTCTATGGACTCACACAACTCTTTTAAAAATGGCGTTTCCCATGAAAGATAATGGAAAAAAATCGTGACATTTCCGCCACAGACCATACCTAAATCAGCAATATTATTCGGTGCTAAAATAAATTGACGTTGTGCATTTTCTTTCTCAATAAGTAGCTTTTTTGCCACTTGTTCAGCCTGAAATTCAACCGCGCCACCACCAACAGTTCCGGCTATTCTACCTTCGGCGGAAACCAGCATTCTAGCCCCTTGACTTCGTGGTGTGGATCCTGAACTTGTACCAATCGTTAATAACATCGTGTCTTGCTTTTCCAATATTGCCTGTTTCAAACGCTGAAATACTTCTCTCATTTCAGTTCCTCCGATACTACATCCTGTTCTTTAAATATTTCTTCAAAGCATGCCTCTACCTGTTGATACACTTTTTTCTCAAATAAAAGATATTGATCAATCAATTCTTTTCCTTGGTCCGTAACAATTGACCCGCCACCATTACAACCACCAACACTTTTGATAATTAATGGAAAAGATAACTCTTCTTCAGCTACCCGCACAATCCGCCATGCCTTATTATAAGACATTTTCATCTCTTTTGCCGCTAAGTTTAGTGACCCAGTTTGCTGAATTTTTTGTAAAACTTCGACAACGCCAGGACCAAAAAAGTTCCGATCTGTTTTTAATTTTAAGTTTAGGGAATACGTAAACATCTTCTCCTCCTTTATTCGTTCATTTTTTTATAGATAACGTAAGGGAAAAAGGATACGAAAGCTTACTCACTTTCGTATCAAAAAAAGCAATCTTCACTCAAGTGCTACGCGCTTTTTTGGTTTTAAAATGACATTTAAAAGGACTGCTACCAAAGTGGTTAAGATAACTTCCGAATTACCGAAAATCGTTGTTACCCAAGTTGGAAAACCAGCTAAGCTTCCAGTAGACAATGTGACACCAATTCCAAATGCTAGAGCTGTTCCTACAACCCCAGTATTTCGAGGAGTCATTTCCTGCGAAGCAATCATCCGAATACCTGTCATAGAAATAGAAGCAAAAACTGAAATCGTTGCACCACCAATTACCGCGTAAGGAATCGTAGTTAATAACGCAGCTACTTTCGGAACAAAACCAGCAATTAATAATATAACTGAAGCGAAAACCAGAACATACTTATTAATCACTTTTGTTACCGTAACCAGACCAACATTTTGTCCAAAAGTTGCCACTGGGATTGATCCAAATAAACTGCCAATAAAGTTAGTGAAACCACTCCCCATAATTCCGCCAGATAATTCTTCATCCGTTGCATCCCGATCCATTGCCCCAACCGTTGTTGCTGTAAATTGACCGATGGCTTGAACAGCATCAACAATAAACATCACTACAAGCGTAAAGATAGGTACCAGTTGAAAATCCAGTCCAAAATGAAACGGGGTAATTACCTGAACGATTTTAGCATTTTGAACTGGTTCAAAACTTACCATCCCTAAAGCTAAAGAAATCAAATAACCAATAACCATTCCGTTTAAAATTGCGGATAACTTCAAAAATCCTTTTGCAAAATAATTGAAGTAAAAGACAATCGCAAAGGTTAATAATGCAACTAACCAATTCCGGGCTGAACCAAAATCAGCACTACCAGCTCCTCCTGCCATATACTTAATCGCAACTGGAAACAGGGATAGTCCAATACTTAAAATAACCGTTCCCGTTACTAAAGGCGGAAACAACACACGGATTTTTTTAATGAACAAACCAACAATAATAACAAGAATACTGCCAACTAATTGGGAACCAAAAATTGCTGCAATCCCAAAATCAGCTCCGATGGCCATCAAAATCGGTACATACGCAAAACTTGCCCCCATCATAACTGGTAACCGTGAACCCACTTTTCCAAAAATAGGGAAAAGTTGAATTAACGTTGCAACTGCTGAAAAAATCAATGATGTTTGAATCAAAATAGTCGTATCACTAGGACTTAATTGGCAAACTTTGGCAATCATGATTCCCGGTGTGACAATCCCTACTACTGCTGCGACAACGTGTTGCAATCCCATCGGAATTGCTTCAGAAATTGATAGTTTCGCATCATATTCAAATAATGCTTGCTCTTTTTTTTCATTCATAGGATCGTTTCCTTCTTCTTTTTATTCTAAAAGGATTGTTCCCCTTAATCAGTAAAGAATGCAATCCTTTTTCCCTCAGAAACATCTTAAAAATTATCCTTTGACAGCAACTGCTTCAATTTCAAATAACCCATCTTTAGGCAACTTGGCTACTTCTACACAAGAACGTGCAGGCAAAACTTCTGAAAAGTAATTCCCATAGATTTCGTTAATTTTGCTAAAATCAGACATATGTTGTAAAAATACCGTTGTTTTCACAACATTATCATAGGTCATTTCGACCTCTTTTAAAATCGAACCTAAATTGATAAACGCTTGTTTTGCTTGTTCTTCCACTGTAGTCTTCATTTCGCCCGATTGCGGATCTAATCCTAGTTGTCCAGAAATGTACAACGTATTTCCAGCTAAGACAGAATGTGAATAAGGTCCTACAGCAGCTGGTGCCTGTGCAGAATTAATCATTTTGTTTGTCATCGTTTTCCTCCATTCTATGATTCTTTATTTTCAATTAAAGTCCCTGTTTTTCCAGATAATCCTTCTTTGGCTTTTTCTAATAACGTAATCAATGTTTTTCGACCTGGCTTAGATTCAGCAAACTTAATCGCTGCTTCAACTTTTGGTAACATTGAACCTGGAGCAAACTGACCTTCTTGCGCATATTGTTTCATTTTTTCTGTTGAAACATTCCCTAAGGCTTCTTGATTTTCTTTACCAAAATTAATACAAACTTTTTCAACTGCTGTTAAAATCACGAGCAGATCAGCATCCACTTGTTCAGCCAGTCGTTCACTACAAAAATCTTTGTCGATGACTGCATTTACACCTTTTAGTCGGTTCCCTTCTTGAATGACTGGGATGCCACCACCGCCGCCAGCAATGACTGTTTGGCCAGCATCAACCAATGTTTGAATCGTGAGAAGTTCGACAATATTTTTTGGTTTAGGAGAAGCGACGACTTGGCGATAACCACGGCCAGCATCTTCCATCACTTGTATATTTTTTTCTTTGACTAATTGTTCTGCTTCTTCTTTTGTCATGAAGCGGCCAATTGGTTTCGTTGGTTTTTTGAACGCCGGATCATTTTCATCCACGACCACTTGAGTGACTATGGTGGTGACGGCTTTACTTATATTTCGTTGACGTAACTCTTCTTGTAGCGCATTCTCTAAATCATAGCCAATGTAACTTTGACTCATGGCTACGCACATGGATAACGGAACAACTGGATATTGTGGATTATTAAAGGAAAATTCTTCCATAGCTAATTGAATCATCCCCACTTGAGGACCATTGCCATGAGATAAAATAACTTCATATCCTGCTTCAATCAAATCTGCAATCGCTTTGGAGGTCTGTTTTACGGCAGTCATCTGCTCCGTCAAATTATTTCCTAAAGCATTGCCACCTAAAGCTACTACGACGCGTTTGCCCATTGCTTCACCTCATTTTCTGTTTTATAAAAAGGACGATGCTTTTTCTTTTTCACAACGAGTTTTCGTATTAACTGTCTGTTGTCGTTGCATGAAGTCAACGCACATGACTAAGCGTTCTTGACTCGAGACAATCACACATTCATGAATAGACTTGGGAAGGTCTTATTTGTTCATGTTGAAGAGGCAACTTCTAATGATTCATTGTGTAAAGAAAAAGCATCTGTCTTCATGCCAAATTCATTATTTTACTTCTCTTGGTGTCGCTTTATCCGCTAAGTCTGTTAAGGTTTTTTGCGGATTTTTTACTTTACTTAAGAAAATCATAGCCGCAATAACATACGGTTTGTAGCTAGCTTCTTTGTAAAGTTCGACCCGATAACGATCGAAAACAGAAGCTTCCACTTCACCTTCTTCACAACTTACACCAGTAATATCAGCTGGTAGACAATGCATATACAAAGCTTTGCCGTCTTTCGTTGTTTTCATCAATTCTTCTGTACATTCCCAATCTTTGTGCTTTTTATTTTGAGAAAGTAATTCTTGTTCTAATTGATCAATTCCTGCTTGGTCACCATTGCCATATAATTCAGTTCGCTTTTCCATTGCCGCAAAAGGTGCCCAGCTTTTCGGATAAACAACATCCGCATCTTTGAATGCTTCTGCCATACTATTCGTTTTAGTAAAGTTTCCACCAAATTCTGCCGCATTTTTCTTCGCAACTTCTTCTACTTCTGGCATAATTTCATAACCTTCTGGATGTGCTAAGACGACATCCATTCCTAAACGGGTCATTAGACCAACAATTCCTTGAGGAACAGATAATGGTTTTCCATAAGATGGTGAATACGCCCAAGTCATGGCAACTTTTTTCCCTTTCAGGTTTTCAATACCACCAAATTCATGAATTAAATGCAACGCATCCGCCATTGCTTGCGTCGGATGGTCAATATCACATTGTAAATTCACTAACGTTGGGCGTTGTTCTAATACCCCATCTTTATATCCTTCTTGGACAGATTCTGATACTTCGTGCATGTAAGCATTGCCTTTACCAATGTACATGTCATCACGAATACCAATGATATCAGCCATAAAAGAAATCATGTTTGCTGTCTCACGAACAGTTTCTCCGTGAGAAATTTGGCTTTTTCCTTCGTCTAAATCTTGAACTTCTAAGCCCAAAAGATTACACGCTGAAGCGAAACTAAAACGTGTTCTTGTAGAGTTGTCGCGGAATAAAGAAATCCCCAAGCCACTATCAAAGATTTTAGTTGAAATATTATTTTCTCTTAAATAGCGTAATGTATCGGCAACTGTGAAAACAGCTTCTAATTCATCTCTTGTTTTTTCCCAAGTTAGGAAAAAGTCATTTTCGTACATTTTTTCAAATTCTAATTTATCTAATTTCTCAATATATTCTTTAAACGTTTCCATTCCATCTGCTCCTTTTTTCTTGTCTAATAATCCTTTACTTAACCACAATAGACCGTTGGTAATGCCGCATAAACGGCTGCACAACGAACCAAATCATCTTTCCAAGTTTTTTCATTTGGTGCATGTGCTTGTGCTTCGGCCCCTGGCCCGAAACCAATACAAGGAATACCATTACGTCCCATAATTGAAACGCCATTTGTTGAGAAGGTCCACTTATCTAACAATGGGCGTTCTTCACGCATTTCCACTGTTTCTACAGAGCCTTTCCGTGTTTCTCCATAGAGATTTTTATGCGTTTCCATCAAGGCTTTTGTTACATCATGATTTTCTGGAATTACCCACGTTGGGAAATAACATTCAATTTCATAAGTTAAATCCGTATAAGAAGGACGATCATAGTTGTACATTGAAACCGTCACATCATCTCCGTATTTTTTAACAGCTGGTAAATTGCGAATTTCTTCTAAACAACTTTCCCAAGTTTCTCCAGCAGTCATTCGACGGTCTAGTGAAACGGTACAGCCATCCGCAACAGCACACCGACTTGGTGAAGAATGGAAAATTTGCGAAACAGTCACCGTACCACGTCCTAAGAAACGGGCTTCTTGCCACTCTGGATTGTACTTAGGATCTAACATACGAACTAAACCACGAATCGCTGTGCTTTCTGTATCTCCATTGTTGTTTAAGGCACGAACATCTTGTAAGATATCCGCCATTTTGTAAATGGCATTATCTCCACGTTCTGGTGCTGAGCCATGACACGAAACGCCTTTGACGTCAACTTTAATTTCCATTCGGCCTCGTTGACCACGATAAATCCCACCATCTGTTGGCTCTGTTGAAACAACAAATTCTGGACGGATACCGTCTTCTTTGATAATGTACTGCCAGCATAAGCCGTCACAGTCTTCTTCTTGGACAGTGACTGTTACTAAAGCAGTATATTTTTCTGATAATAGACCTAAATCTTTCATGATTTTAGCGCCATAAATAGCCGAAACAATCCCGCCTTCTTGGTCAGACGTACCGCGACCACCGATCTCAGTTTCTGTTTCATAGCCATCGTAAGGATCAAATTTCCAGTTACTCATTTCACCAATTCCGACAGTATCCATGTGCCCATCAAAAGCAATTAATTTTTCACCAGACCCCATATAACCAAGTAAATTCCCTTGAGGATCAATGTCAATTTTATCGAAACCTAATTTTTCCATTTCGGCTTTTGCTCGCGCAATTTTATTGCCTTCTTCTGCACTTTCTCCTGGAATTTTGACAAGGTCTCTTAAAAATTTGACCATATCTTCTCTGTAACCTTCTGCTGCTGCATTTACTGCATTAAAATCCATTCCTTTTACCTCCATAAAATTTTTTTATAATTGTCTGGATCAGTGTCCCCTTCGGTAGAAAACATTAAAACGTTTGACGTCTCATCCAGTTGCAATGCCTCACGTAATTCTTGATAGTCGGGATCTTGCATCATTGTAGCTACTAAGCCCATTGCTACTGCCCCAGATTCGCCTGATACAACTTGCGGATCCCCTTTTAATGGTGCGCCCAACATACGCATTCCTTTTTCAGAAACCCAATCTGGTGCTGAAACAAAGAAGGATGTATGATTTTTTAGAATATCAAAAGAAATCGTATTAGGTTCTCCGCATGCTAAGCCAGCCATAATTGTCTGTAAATCACCATCGACAAAGCGAATTTCTCCGTCTTTTTTAATTGCTGATTGATATAAACAGTCAGCGGCCTGTGCCTCAACTACGACCATAACCGGTGGGTTTTCTGGAAAAGCATTAGCAAAATAACCAATCACTGCACCAGCTAAACTGCCGACACCAGCTTGAACAAAAACATGACTAGGACGTTCAGAGCCAAATTTTCTTAATTGCTGAGAGGCTTCTAACGCCATCGTTCCGTATCCTTGCATAATCCAAGTCGGAATTTTTTCGTATCCGTCCCAAGCGGTGTCTTGAACCATGACACCGTTTTCAGTTCCTTCGGCCATTTTATTAGCCATTCGCACACATTCATCGTAATTAACTTCTTCAATTGTGACGATTGCGCCTTCTTTTTCAATATTTTCTTTTCTCGTCTGTGTTGAACCCTTCGGCATGAGTACAACTGATTTTTGACCTAATTTATTCGCAGCCCAAGCGACTCCTCGTCCATGGTTGCCATCAGTTGCTGTAAAAAACGTAGCTTGTCCAAAAGCTGATCGTAATTGATCAGAAGTTAATTCATCATATGTTAGTTCCGAAACATCTTTCTTTAATTTTTCGGCAATATAGTTAGCCATGGCAAACGAACCACCTAATACTTTAAAAGCATTTAAACCAAAGCGATAAGATTCATCTTTAACAAAGAAATCATTTAACCCCAGATACGCGGCCATATGATTCAATTCTGCTAATGGTGTTTCTGAATACTGTGGAAAACTTTTGTGAAAAGCCAAAGCTTTCTCAATTTTTTCCTTAGACATCAGAGGTAAGTACTTATCCTCCGTCTTCGGCATTTCATTTGCTGTCCATTTAATTTTTTCCAAAAATACTTCTCCTCCTTCTATTTTTAAGTTGCTTTACGAAAAACAAATTTTCCTTGATTTGCCAAGATGACTTGCCCAGCTTCAGCAACTTTTTGACCTCTTAAATAAACCATTCGAGCCTGTCCTTGTGTTTCAAATCCTTCATACGGCGTATAGTCGACATTTTGTAACTGCGTTCTCGCAGCAATCACGCCGGTTGTTCTAGGATCCCAAACAACTAAATCGGCATCACTGCCTTCTTGCACCACACCTTTTTGTGGATACATCGAGAATTGTTTAGCAATATTTTCAGAAAGCAGAGCAACCATTTTTTCCAAGGTGATTCGGCCCTTCGCCACACCTTCCGTGTAAATTAATTCTGGTCTCGTTTCAACACCTGGCATCCCATTTGGAATTTTACTAAAATCATCTTTGCCAACTGTTTTTTGTCCGTGAAAATTAAAACTGCAGTGATCTGTCGATATTGTATTGATTGCCCCCTCTTTAATCCCTTGCCACAAAGCCTGTTGATCCTCTCGTTTGCGTAGTGGCGGTGAGCAGACATATTTTGCTGCTTCAAAATTAGGCGCATCATACAAGTGATCATCTAGTAAAAGATATTGAGGGCAAGTTTCTACATAGACTGATTGTCCTCTTTGACGAGCCCGTTCCACCGCTTCTAACGATCGCTTTGTGCTTAAATGCACAATATTAACCGGCAAATCAGCCATTTCCGCTATCATCAAATATCTTGCTACCGCTTCTGCTTCAACAGCCGCCGGTCTTGATAACGGATGATAGTGCGGGGTTAGCTTTCCTTGAGAAACATATGATTGGATTAATTCATCTACTAAATCACCATTTTCACAATGAACGCCTAACATTCCATTAACTTTTTTTATTTCCTTCATCGCTTCAAAAATTTCCGCATCTGTGGTCCGTAAGTTATCATAAGCCATATACATTTTGAAGGAAGTAATACCTGCAGCAATCATTTCCTGAATTTCAGCAGCTATCGTTGGGTTCCATTCGATCATGGACATATGGTAAGTATAATCACATGAACTCTTGCCTTCAGCCAATTGATTCCAAGTAGCTAAACAGTCTTTCAATGAGCCACCTTTATTAGGTGTAGCCATATCAATAACCGTAGTCGTACCTTTGGCCACCGCCGCTTGGCTTCCAGTAGTAAAGTTATCCGCCGTACTTAACGAACCTTTGCCATTATTTAATTCCAGATGCGTGTGCGCATCAATAAAGCCTGGTAATACATAACACCCCGTAACATCCTCAATCTGAGAATTTTCTACTGGTAAATTTGCCCCCATCTCTACAATTTGCTCGCCGTCAATTCGAATATCCAATTGACGACGATTATATGCAGATACGACGGTTCCACCTTTGAGCAGAATAGACATCTATTTATCCCCCAGTCGTAAATTTCCTTTTATGCTTGCATACAATAAGCATATTCTTCAATCATAGTTACCATTAATGCGATTAAATCTTCTGGTACATCTAATCCTTGATCCGTTAATTGAATTGTTGACACCGTTCCCCATAAACGCAGTAAACAAATTTTATCCACAGGATTTTGAACATAGAAACCTGAATTAGTACTGTCATAAAAATCAGATTCACTGTTAAATAAGGTAAATTTGTCTTTGTAAGGGGCACTTGCATAAGGGCAAAATGTTTCACAGTTGCCACATTCGTTACACATCCGATCAACATGGACAATTTGTGGTTTTCCTTCGACGTACACAACAATATTTGCTCGGTTTGGACAGACATCCATACAAGATTCACAAATTGTGGAGCATTCTAAGCAACGACTAGCTTGACTACAAGACATCTCGTCTGTCACAAGGATACCCCGTTTGTTTCTAACAAATGCGACATCACTATTTAAATTATCTTTTTCATAGTGATGATTGTGGACAAGACAAATATTATTGGCCGCTTTGGTTGCATCAGCAATTGCTTCAACAATTGTGGCTGGTCCTAAATTAGCGTCACCAATGACATAGACGCCTGGTATATTTGTTTCCAATGTTTCTTGATTTGAAACGACTTTCCCATAGTTGTCTGTGTGAATGCCTAATGCTTGGTAAAATTCTGTATCTACTTTTTCACCAACAGCGGCAATCACTGTATCAGCAGGAATATCAATCATTTCTCCTGTACCAATCGGACGACGGCGTCCAGAAGCATCTCGTTCACCTAGGACCATTTTTTCACAAGTTAATTGTTGATTTTCATGTTTAATTGGCGAAAGTAATTCTAAAAAGTCGACACCATCTTCTAAGGCTAAATAAAGTTCTTCTTCATCTGCTGGCATATTGCGTTTATTCCGACGATAAACCACTGAGACTTTTTTAACACCAGGTAATGTTGTGGCTGCACGAGCACAGTCCATGGCTGTATTTCCGCCACCAACGACGATAATTTGTTCTCCGTAAGGATTAATCGTTGGATTTTCTCGGTTTGCTTTTAAAAATTCTAACGAGTTCAATGCTCGCCCAGATTCTAAACGAAGGACCCCATGTTTCCATGCACCAATGGCATAAATAACATTCGTATAGCCTTGGTTTTTCAATTCTGCCAATGATGGCGCCTCTTGTCCTGTACGGAATTCAACTCCCATAAATTTCGCTAACTGAACGTCTTTTTGAACAGATTCCATAGAAATTCGAAATTCTGGTACAATCTGGCTACAAACGCCCCCAATTGTCTCGGATTTTTCAAACACAGTAACAGGCATGCCTTCACGTGCTAATAAATACCCAGCAGAGATCCCTGCAGGACCTCCACCCACAACAGCTGTTTTAGGTGCATTTTCTTTTGGCTGTGGCTTTTCTAGTGTCGTCAATAATTCATCATAAGCATGTTCAGCTGCTTCTAACTTCACTTCCCGAATATGAATAGATTCTTCATAAAATTGACGTGTACATTTAGTCATACAAGGATGTGCACAAATGGTTCCAGTAATAAAAGGCAATGGATTTTTATCGACAATTACTTGCAAGGCCTTTAAATAATTGCCTTCACTTACATAACGAAGGTAAGCAGGAATATCCTGATTGATTGGACAACCACCGTCACTTCGACAAGGAGCAATATAACAATCTGTTAACGGAACTGTTTTTCTTAGTTTGGTACTTTCTGGTAATTTAATTGATTTTTGGTAACGCGATTGTGTTTTAGCTTTCTCAACAACTTGGGCTAATTTATCCAAGTTGACATGAACCATCTGAGGATATTCTGCTGCGCTTAATACATTAGCAACTTGATTAATTCGTTGATAGCCACCAGGTTTCAATAGCGTCGTTGCCATAGTGATTGGCCAAATCCCAGCATCAAATATTTCTTTACTATTGAAAATATCTGCACCGCCAGAATAAGAAATTTGTAGTTTCCCATCAAATGCTTCTGATAATTTTTGTGCCAATGAAATACTAAGAGGAAATAGCGAACGTCCTGACATGTACATTTCATCACCAGGTAATTCATTTGCCGCAATCGTTACTGGGAAAGTGTTCGTAATTTTAACTCCGAAGCTTAGATTTTTACTATTGGCTAATAATTGCAGACGTTGTAACATCGGTACTGCTTCTTCAAATTGTAAATCTTCTTTAAAATGGTGATCGTCAAAAACCATATAATCAAACCCTAGCTCATCCATCGTTTGACGCGCATATTCA
The DNA here is from genome assembly GCF_023539285.1 of Enterococcus sp. LX10. Lineage (NCBI taxonomy): Bacteria > Bacillati > Bacillota > Bacilli > Lactobacillales > Enterococcaceae > Enterococcus > Enterococcus sp. LX10. Next base: position 2,105,406 of record NZ_CP092784.1, read on the forward strand.
TAACCTAACATGGTTGGATTACATTTAATAAAGGAATGGAGCCCTTTTTCACTTAATAAATAGGCCGCAATTCGTTCAATTTCATCTGATGGACAGCCGTGTAAAGTCGACAGCGTAATAGAATGACAGACTTTAGGACTAATTGCTTCGATATATAAGTCATCTACTTTTTTAAAATAAGATAGATATTTTTTGGCAGCTGCTTGGCATTCCGCCCAAATCGGCGTTCCTTCTGCGTTCTGCATTTCGTTAATATAACGATCAATTTTTGGTGATTGAATCCCTGCCAAATCATAGCCAACACTCATGTTAAAAATGAAACCATTCGGGTCACCTAGCTCGAACTCTTTACTCAGTAACTTCAAAACGAACCATGCTTTGACGTATTCATCATAAGCTTGGGGAACGCGCAATTCTGTGGACCACTCAACGTTGTAACATTCATCCGCTGCTGCGATACATGGTTTACTCACCGGTAAATCTTCTCCATCCAGTATCTGGACTGTCTTAACTTCAAAAAAACGAGAACCTGTTAAATAGGCCGCAATAATATTTTGTGCTAATTGTGTATGAGGACCTGCTGCTGGACCACAAGGGGTTTCCATTTTTTCTCCAAATAACGAAATCGTTTTTGTAGGATCCGCATGATAAAATTTACGAATGCCAAAAATTGTGCCATCTTGTTGATACTCACTAAAAATCCAATTTAATAAAGCCTCAATTGAGATGGGATGCATAATATCACTCATTAACGTCACTCCTTTTATTTATAATGAAAGCTATTGATTTACTCGTTTCCAGAAAGATTGTGCTTGCGTTTGCGCATCATGCCAAACTTTCTCTTCATCAATTCCTTGAACTTCACGATTACGCATCCGAATTTCTCCATTAATCACCGTGTCAGTAACCATCCCACCATTCATGCCGAATAAAATGTGCATGTTATAATTCTCTTTTGTCATTGGTGTCGGGCCATGATAATCAACAATAATGACGTCTGCTGCTGCATCAGGTTCTAAAACGCCTAGCTTTGTTTTAAAATAGCGATTAGCCATTTGCGGATTATTATCAAACAGCATTGCGGGAATTTCTGCCCAAGCAGCATTTGGATCAGCTAAATGATGCTTGTGGATAACATTTCCTACCTTATAAGATTCCGTCATATCATTCGTATAACCATCTGTGCCAAGACCCATCAAAATACCATACTCATTAAACATACGCATCGCAGGTGGGCAGCCGACCGCATTTCCCATATTCGACTCTGGATTCGTGACCACCATTGTGTCTGTTTCTCTTAGTAATTCCATCTCATGAGGGCCAATATGGATGCAATGGCCTGCCATTGTCTGTTTTCCTAAAATTCCTAAATCAAATAATCGGTTCACAATCGGCTTCCCATATTTTTTCAAAGAATCATGAACATCGGCTAAATCCTCTGCAATATGAATATGATAACCAATCCCATCTGGCGTATTGGCTGCACATAATTCTAAAGAAGCATCTGATAAAGTAAAGGCTGCATGCATACCCATCATCGCTTTTTGCATATCATCCTTTCTTAAGGAACTGGCTTTAATAAAGGCGGCATTTTCTTGAACTGCTTCCCGCATTTTCTGCTCACCATCGCGATCAGAAACTTCATAACAAAGGCAGGTCCGAATCCCTAACTCGTCCGCTGCATTAGATAATTGGGTTAAACTCCCTGTAATTTCTCCGTAACTAGCATGATGATCAAAGACAGTTGTAACACCGTTGCGAATACTATCTAAATAAGCAACCTTACCACTTTGATAAGTGTCTTCTAATGTCAAGGCACGATCAATTCGCCACCATTGATCTACCAAAATATCCATGAAATTTTTAGGATGATAATTCGTTAAACTTAACCCACGTGCAAAGGTACTATAAATATGATTGTGCATGTTAATAAAGCCTGGCATAATCACTCCACCTTTAGCATCAATAAATGTCGCTTCTGGATAAGCTTGTTTTAAATCTTCTGTCGTTCCGACTTGTTTCACAACTTGACCATCAATCGCCACACACCCATTTTCAAAAAAATGATTCTGCGCATCCCGAGTGATTAAACGCCCATTTCCAATTAATAACATGTATTCTCCTCCTATTTTTCAACCTATTCCCCACAAGCGGCAAACGCTTACAAATATATCGCTCAATCATTCACGAATATAGCTTGGCTAATCTACATTCCTTACGAAAAGCATTTGAAGCGCTTGCATTTTTTACTAACGAACTCATTAACTTGATTAAAGTATATCACCTTACCTTAAAAAAAACAATGCTGCCTAAAAAATATTTTTTAGAATTTTGACAGCCGTTATCTTGTATTATTATTTTTATCATGCTATCATTATTTTTCAGAACAGGTAGTACACGACATTAAAGGATTTAGCCCTGCCTATTCCATTTAAAAATATTATGTTAAATTTGACACAATCTTATAAAAACTGTTTGTGCCAGGCACATTAGAAAGGAGCTTATTTATGTTATCCGACGAAAAACTTACTTTTTTAACACAAATTGCTAAAGGTTTAGCTGGTCAATTTGGTGAAAACTGCGAAGTCGTTATCCACCAAATCAATGAAGACAATATTAACAATTCTATTGTTTCCATTGAAAATGGTCATGTCTCTTCTCGTCATCTGGGCGATGGACCTTCTCAAGTAGTCTTAGAAGCCTTAAAAAAAGACCCTAGTGAGTTGAATGATCATATTAACTATCTGACCCGCACCCATGATGGTCGTATTTTAAAATCTAGTACAATGTATTTTAAAGATGAGAATGGTCAGCTCGATGGTATTTTTGCTATTAACTACGACATCACTACATTGATTGCTGCAGAGTCGAACTTAAAATCTTTGATTTCCACTGCAGAACCTGAAGAAGATAAAGACCCTGATTACATTCCTCAGGATGTTAATGAGTTGTTAGACGATTTAATTCATGAATCAGTCAAATTAGTTGGTAAGCCGGTCCCATTAATGACGAAGGACGATAAAATCAAGTGTATTCAATTTTTAAACAATAAAGGCGCCTTCTTAGTCACTAAATCTGGGGACAAAGTTTCTAACTTCTTCAATATTTCTAAATATACGCTATACAGTTATATTGATGCGAAATAAAAATGGAAATCGATGGACGATTTGTTGTTAAGACAAGTCGTCTATTCTCTTTTTTCCTTCACTATTCTACTTTTTCTAAAAGACTTTTTAAATAATAGTAAGAAAAAGTAAAAGGAATTAATTTTTTATTTTAGTTATGGTATGATAGATTGAGTTTAATTTAAAATAACGAAAAATTAAAGATATAGAAATTGGGGGACAACAAATGGGGATTCGAAGTCATTTAGCAATTGCTGCAGGAAAAACTTCGCAATGGGTTTTACAAACATTTTTTAAAGGCGGCAGTAGCTACCCAGGGAAATTAGCCCTAAAAATCGATCCTAAAATTTTAGATACATTGGCAAAAGACTATGAAATTGTCGTAGTCACTGGAACGAACGGTAAAACATTGACAACTGCTTTAACTGTTAACATTTTACGCCAAGAATTTGATGAGGTATTAACAAATCCAACTGGTGCTAACATGGAGCAAGGAATTGTCTCTACTTTTTTAAATACCAAGGCGAAAAAAGGACAAAAGAAATTTGCGGTGTTAGAAATTGATGAAGCAAGTTTAAGCCGTGTCACTAAATATATTCAACCAAAATTATTTGTTTTTACGAATATTTTCCGCGACCAAATGGATCGCTATGGTGAAATTTATACGACCTATCGCTTAATTATGGAAGGCGCCGCCGCTGCTCCTGAAGCAACTATTTTGTGCAATGGTGATTCGCCAATTTTTAATTCAAAAGAAACTGTAAATCCTCGCAAATACTATGGATTTAATCATTTACCACCGAAAGAGCAATTGGCTCATTACAATACAGATGGGGTTTTATGTCCAAAATGTAATCATATTCTTCATTATAAAATGATTACGTATGCTAATTTAGGTGATTACTATTGCCCAAATTGTGGCTTCAAACGCCCTGAATTGGATGTACAGTTAACGGAAATGGTCCGGATGGATAACACATCTGCTGATTTTGTGATTGATGGCGAAGAATACGGCATTGCTGTTGGTGGGATGTACAATGTTTATAATGCGCTAGCAGCCACAGCGGTAGCAGAATATTATCAGGTGGCACCAGATAAAATCCGAGCAGGTTTAGCTTATGATGAAAAAGTTTTTGGGCGTCAAGAAACCATTAAAGTTGGCGATAAAGAATGTACGTTAGTTTTAGTAAAAAATCCCGTTGGTTTAAATCAGGTCATTGATATGATGGGCTTAGCCCCTTACTCTTTCTCGCTGGTTTCATTATTAAATGCTAATTATGCAGATGGAATTGATGTCAGTTGGATTTGGGATGGTAATCATGAAGCCTTTGCTGATATGGACATTCCAAAAGTAATTGCTGGCGGTGATCGCCATGAAGATATGGCCTTGCGTTTAAAAGTTGCGGGTATTCCTGAAGAAAAATTACTAGAAATTGCTGATTTAGAGCAAGTAATTTCAGAAATTAAAACGTTGCCGACAGATCATGTCTATATTTTGGCAACCTATACTGCTGTTTTGCAATTAAGAAAATCATTAACAGCCCAAGGGTATATTCAAGGGGGAATGAATGGTGTCTAAAGAATTAGTCGTTTGTCATTTATATGGCAACTTATTAAATACTTACGGAGATAACGGAAATTTATTGATGCTTAAATATTTAACCGAAAAAATGGGCGTTACCTTCCGATCAGAAATTATCAGTATCTACGAACCGTTTGATCCCGAAAAATATGATTTAGTCTTTGTTGGTGGCGGTCAAGACTTCGAGCAATTGATCATCTCAGAAGACATTCAGAATAAAAAAGAAGCTTTGACTTCTTATATTGAAAATGATGGCGTCTTGTTAGCTATCTGTGGTGGTTATCAACTTCTAGGACATTACTATGTCGGCGCACAAGGCGAAAAAATTAAAGGAATCGGTGCATTAGATCATTACACTTTGAGCCAAGACAACAATCGTTTCATTGGTGATATCGAAATTTATAATGAAGAATTTGATGAAACGTATTATGGTTTTGAAAATCATAATGGCATGACTTTTTTAGGCGAAGGTGAACGACCTTTAGGAACAGTCAAACAAGGCAAAGGCAATAACGGTCAAGATAATGGCGAAGGCGTTGTCTATAAAAATGTGTTTGGCTCCTACTTCCACGGTCCAATCTTAGCACGCAACAAAAATCTAGGGATTCGGTTAATTCGGACCGCTTTAGAGAAAAAATATGGTGAACCGATCGCTATTCCTGAAACGCTTTATAAATAAAAGAAGAATCTAGTTCCTACATATAGGACTAGATTCTTTTTCATTTCTCCGACAACTATTTACATCTTTACAAAATATAGTAAGATAAAGAGGTGCATTTAAAATCGAGAATTTCTCGGACTGGTTCGGAAACTTCCCAGAATAAAAAACTAAGTATCTCTCAATACTAACTCAAGTCATAGCTTTTTTAACAAGAGTTATCATTTGCAGTTAACGAAAAAGGAGGATTGGAAAAAATGCAAAAAGTAATTATTGATTGTGATCCTGGAATTGATGACACGCTTGCTCTCTTGTATGCACTTGCTTCACCAGAGCTAGATGTCCAAGCGATTACAGTTGTTTGTGGAAATGTCCCTGTGGAAATTGGCGTGGGAAATGTTTTTAAATGTTTAGAAAAAGTTAATCGCTTAGATATTCCTGTCTACCAAGGGGCTGCTAGCCCTTTAAAACGGCCATTTGTTAGTGCACAAGATACACATGGCATGGATGGTTTAGGTGAAACTTATTTCCCCAGAACTAGCAAAATCCAAGCACAAGCGCTTTCCGCTGCTGACTATTTAGCACAAACCTTTCAACAAGCTACCGATTGCTCAATCATTGCCCTTGGTCCTTTAACAAATATTGCGTTGGCTTTAAAAAAAGAACCTCTTCTGGGGCGAAATCTTCAACGTTTTGTCTCAATGGGTGGTACCTTTAAAAGCCACGGCAATTGCTCTCCTGTTGCAGAATTTAATTATTGGTGTGATCCTGATGCAGCAGCTTGGGTTTTTGAGGAATTAGGTGCAAAAATCGAGATGGTCGGCTTAGATGTCACGCGAGAAATTGTTTTTACACCAACAATTCTCAATTATTGTCAACGACTCAACCCCAAAATGGGGAATTACCTCGCCGAGATTACTCAATTTTATTTTGATTTTCATTGGAAATATGAACGTATTTTAGGGTGTGTTATCAACGATCCCTTAGCGGTTGCTTATTTTATTGATCCTACGCTCTGCCAAGGCTTTTCCAGTTACGGACAAATTGTTCCTGACGGCATTGCTATGGGGCAATCAATGATCGATCAGTATCATTTCCAGCAGCAACCAGCTAATTGTCATGTCTTGACTACGGTTGATAGTCAACAGTTTTTCGTGAAGTTTCTATCCATTCTTTTAAATGTACAAATAGATGAGATCGAAAGAGATTTCAAAAATTTAAGGATGGGATAACCATGAAAAAAATAACACCACGAATCATTACAATTATCGCTTTTAGTGTTGCTTTAAATTACCTTGGCAGTACCATTGCGTTACTCCTTCGTTTACCAATTTATCTTGATAGCGCGGGAACTATTTTTACAGGTGCGTTATTAGGCCCACTCTTTGGCGCACTGACAGGTATTTTAACAAGTCTACTAACTGGATTGACAACGGATATCTTTTCTCTGTATTATTCACCTGTCCAACTCTGCACAGGAATTTTAGCAGGCTTGCTCCTTCATCAGCAGTTAAAAGTACCCAAATTACCATTTAAAACGTTGTGGTTAACGATACCAGGAACAGTGATTTCTTCCTTGATTACAGTTTGTTTATTTGGTGGAATTACTTCTGCTGGCTCCAGCATAATTGTCCAATTTTTATATGGTTTAGGCTTCAATCAGTTAGCAAGCGTCCTGTTGGTTCAATTGATAACAGATTACGGGGATCGTCTACTATCAGTCATCATCGTCACAGCTGTTATCGCTGCCTTACCTAAACGTTCCTTTATAACAAAATAAACTGTTTTAATGCCAAAAAAAGAGGAAATCATCTGTTGATGATCCCCTCTTTTTTTAGCGACTACCAGGTTCTGAAGCTATAATCGTTAGATCACCTTCAAAACGCCAGCTCGGAATATCTGTTGGAAAGATAAAGCTATCGCCTTTTTTCAAATCAAAAGTAGCCACATCTGCTTTTGCAGCATCTTCTGTAATCAATCGACCAACACCTTCAATAACTGTTGCTAATGTATAAGGTGCTTGTTTTTTAACTTTTAGAATCCCACTGACACGCCACTCATAGACATTAAAGAAATCTGTTTTTACATAAGTAACAATGCTTGATTGTCCTTGATTTTCTTGTTGAATAGAGAGGTCAGGATCCTTCGCCGGAACGGTTGTCACATCAATGGATTGTTGAATATGCAATTCCCGGGTCTTTCCTTGATCATCTGTTCGATCATAATCATAAACCCGATACGTAGTATCACTGCTTTGTTGCGTTTCTAAAATTAAAATACCCGAGCCGATGGCATGAATAGTGCCGCTTGGTACATAATAAAAATCGCCTTTTTTCACTGGTACTTTTCTTAAAAGATCGTCCCAACGACCTTCTTCAATCATTTCTGCAAGTTCTTCTTTTGTTTTCGCGTGATGTCCATAAATGATTTCAGCGCCAGGTTCTGCATCAATAATGTACCAACATTCAGTTTTGCCTAGCTCGCCTTCATGTTTTTGGCCATATGCATCATCGGGATGAACTTGCACGGATAAATCATCTTCAGCATCTAAAATTTTCGTTAATAATGGAAAGACAGCACCACCTGCATGGCCGAATAGCTCTTGATGGTCTGCCCACAATTCATCTAATTTTTTTCCTTTAAATTCGCCATTTAAAACAGTACTAACGCCATGTGGATGTGCACTGATGGCCCAATCTTCACCAATTTTATCGCTCGGTAAATCGAAACCAAATAGCGTGTGTAGACGATTGCCGCCCCAAATTTTTTCTTGAAAAACAGGTTGTAAAAATAATGGTTCTTGCATTGACTGTGACCTCCCAAATTGAATTCGCTCTCATTATATCACTAAAAACTAGTCATTTCATCTGAAACTGATGATTTCTCTTTTAAATAGGTTGCCAACAACTGATCTCTTTCTTCGATATAAGTGTTCCGGTGGTCCTCTGGATGGACTCGATTAGATAAAAAGATAAACGCTGATTGTTGTTGCACATCAATTAGCAAAAAAGTGCCTGTATAGCCTGTATGGAATAATAATGGCCGTTGCGTAGCTACATCATATTTAAAATCCCAGCCTAGAGAACGTGGTTTATCTGCAGTTGGCACTTGGTTAACTAGTAACAAATCAATTGTCTCTTTTTTCAAGAATTGGTGATTGTGATAACTGCCTCGATTTAAATACATTCGAACAAATTTTGTTAAATCATAGACATTGCTAAACAAGCCAGCATTCCCTGCATGTTCCCGTAAAACAAATGCCTTAGGATCATGGGTTGTACCTCGAATCAACCCTCGTTGTTCATGTAATTCTGTTGGCACACAGTTTAAAGGATTCTTTGGTAGAAACGTACTTTCGTTCATCCCTAAAGGAAGCAATACTCGCTCAGATAAAATTTCTATCATTGATTGCTGGAACATTTCTTCTAACATAAAGCCTAATAAAATAGTCCCTGCATCTGTATAGACGACTTTTTTACCTATTGCTTTGCCTGCGTGAAATGAATGATTGTAGGCGTCTTTTAATTCTTGGGCATTCAGCTGATCACGATTAGGAATATAGCCTTGTAAATCTGCCGTATGTGTCAACAAATGCCGGATTGTAATGTTAGAATCTTGAAAAGAGGGATAATAAGTTTGTAATGATTGATCTAGAATAATTTTTCCTTCTTCCACTAATTGCAAAATAACGGTGGTGGTGCCGACTACTTTGGTTAAAGAAGCCACATCAAACAGCATGGCCGAGGTTAATTGTTCTTTGGTGGGTTTTACTTGTGCGAGTCCCCAACAATTGCTCTCCTCTTTTTCACCTTCAATGAAACAAAAACTAGCGCCCGAAAAAACACCTTTTTTCATCATTTTTTGAATTTTCCACTTTGTTTTTTCGTACATTTTTTCACCTTCTATTTTTAATATTAAAGGAAAAGTCTAGAATAAGTCCCGAACAAAAGTAGCGTTAAACTTTTATTCCGACTTTATTCCAGACTTGCTAAAACAAGCTTATTTTGTCTGTCTAAGCGTTTATTTTAAGACAAACCACCATTCCAAGCCAATTGGATCAAACACAGTGACAATCGCTTTTTTCTGGTCAATAAAGAACTCTTGATTTTTTGCCGTTAATTGTTGCTCCATTGCTAAAATATGGTCTTGATCAGAGAGCTTAATGGTAAAGAAATCTAAACCTAAGTGTGGATCAGGTAATTGATCCACTTCACTTGTTTCAGGTTTTTGAAATCCAATGGTTGCTTTGCCATCTTCTAAAACAAATTGATCTTTTTCATTGCGTTTTAAACCCAGAACTTCCTCATAGTATGCTTTTATTTCTTTTTGATTGTTTGTTTTTAATTGCACATGCGCTAAATATGAGCCCGCGGCTAACCCTTGATGTGGCTCTAAGTCCTCACTGATAAGATCTTTAAGCACAATCGGTTGCTTTTCAGAAGTCGAATTTGCTGTTGCTTCATGGTGAAAAATCTCAAATTGATTGCCTTCAAGATCAGTAATGAACATGCTTTGACGTGTGCCAATTTGGAAACTTTCATCAATTGGATAGTCTTGTTCAAGCACTCGTTGAGCAATTTGTAAAAATTCTTTTTCCGTAGGAACTTTAATTGAAAAATAAGCCATTTGCTTTTCTTCATTATGAAAATCTTCGGCTTTTCTAGTTTCTTCTAAAATTAATAATTGCGTTCCTGCTTCACGTGTACCCCAGATAGACAGGTTATTTTCTTCTGACTTTAAAACAAAACCCATTACTTTTTTATAAAAGTCGACCATTTCGCCAACTTTTTTCGCACGAATGGCAATTGTTTTTAATGTCGCAGCTTTTTCTAATTGAAATTCAGTCATTTTTTCTGTTACCTCCATTTTCTTCTCTCCCATTTTATACATCTCTTGCTATTTCATCAAGTAATATCCTGTTTTTCTCAAAAGAAAATAGAAATTTTTCAATTTCGCTAACTTTTTGTTAAAAAAATAAGGCTTCAGGAACCAGTCTTTACGACTATAGCTCCTTCAGCCCCATCATGAATTACTATTTTTTTCTTCGCCTTTTAGGCTACTTCTTCTGAAAACTGACTGTTATATAAATCAGCATAAAAACCGTTTTTCGCCATTAATTCATCGTGGGTTCCTGTTTCTACAATTGAACCTTCTGCCATAACGATAATCGTATCGGCATCACGGATAGTCGACAAGCGATGAGCGACTACAAAGCTGGTCCGATTCTCCAATAAACGATTCATTGCTGCTTGAATCAGTATTTCTGTTCGAGTGTCCACACTTGAGGTGGCTTCATCCAAAATTAAAACGTCTGGATTTGCTAAGAATGCTCGAGCAATTGTAATTAATTGTCGTTGACCTTGAGAAATATTGCTGGCTTCTTCATTTAGAATCGTTTGATAGCCTTCTGGTAATTTTCTGACAAAATCATCCACATGGGCTGCTTTCGCCGCACGGATCACTTCTTCTTCGCTCGCTTGGTCATTACCATAATGAATATTGTCATAGATACTTCCAGTGAACAACCAAGTATCTTGAAGAACCATTGAAAAGTGTGCTCTCAACTCTTCGCGAGACAAATCGCGCGTATCTACGCCATCATATTTGATGCTGCCGCTACTAATATCATAGAAGCGTTCCAATAAGTTAATTAGGGTTGTTTTCCCAGCACCTGTTGGGCCCACGATTGCGACCATTTCCCCAGGTTTAACATTTAAATTGAAATCTTTCATTAATAATTTCTCTGGTGAATAGCCAAAAGCAACATGTTCAAAAGAAACACGATAAGGACTATCTGTTTCCACTGGTACGCCAGAAGGTGCATCAACCATTTCTTCTTCATCTAATACTTCAAAGACACGTTCTGCCGAAGCCACCGTAGCTTGGATTGTATTCATTAAATTAGCGATTTGAGTAATCGGTTGTGAAAATTGATTGGTATATTGAAGAAATGCTTGGACATCCCCTAAATCCATCATACCATTCGCTACTTTTACGCCACCAAGGACTGCAACAAACACATAGCCTAGATTTTTGATAAAGTTCATTAAAGGCATAATGATCGCTGAAATAAATTGTGCTTTGCGACCAGCATGGTATAATTTTTCATTTTCTTTTTCAAATACTTCTTGATCACTTTCTTCGTGGTTGAAACTTTTTACTACTACGTGACCACCGTAGGTTTCTTCGACTTGGTTATTCAATAATCCTAAGCTTTTTTGTTGAGCCGCAAAATGTTTTTGCGAGCGAGGCGCCACAACCATCACAACAATTAAACTTAATGGCACTGTTGCTAAAGCAATTAGTGTTAACTGCCAGCTAATGGTCAGCATCATCCAAAGTACACCCACAAATGTCACGATACTGGTAATTAATTGGGTTAAGTTTTGCTGTAAAGTACTCGCAATATTATCCATGTCGTTAATTGCCCGCGACATGATGTCCCCATTACTATGAGTATCATAATAGGAAATTGGAACTTTGTTCATTTTCGCTTCTAATTCTTGACGTAATTCATAAACTGTTCGCTGTGAAACACGTGTCATAATTACTTGCTGTAAGAAATTAAAGACAGCAGAAATAAGGTACATGGCAATAACAATTAATAAAATTTGACCGATTTTGTCAAAATCAATTGGGAAAGAAGTTATTTTTAAGCCTTGTTTCATTTCAGCAGCGCCTTTCATGACGCCTTTAAAAATTTCAGTTGTTGCCTGTCCTAATACTTTTGGTGTTTGGATTTGGAAAACGACGGCTGCGATTGCTAACACTAAGACAGCAATAATTGACAGCATTCGTTTAGACATGTATCGAAATAAACGTTTCACTGTTTTCCAGAAATTTTTTGGTTTTGGCCCTTTTGCGCCAATGTTGCGTCCTGGTCCACCGCCCATTGGTCCGCCTTTTGGTCGACTACTCATGCAAGGTCCTCCTCTCTCAATTGAGAATGTACAATTTCTTGATACGTTTGGTTATTCGCTAATAACTCTTCATGCGTTCCTTTACCAACTAATTTCCCTTCGTCTAATACTAAAATTGTCGATGCTTCCATAACCGTACTTACACGTTGAGCCACTAAAACGACAATTGCATCCGTCATCTGCTCTTTTAAGGCTTTTCTTAAATTAGCATCTGTTTTGAAATCCAATGCAGAAAAGGAATCATCAAAAACATAGACATCTGCTGGTTTTACTAAAGCACGAGCAATAGCCAACCGCTGGCGTTGTCCGCCAGAAAAATTACCGCCGCCTTGTTCGACATGACTATCCAAACCTTCTGCCAATTCTGAAACAAACGCCTTCGCCTGCGCGATTTCTAAAGCTTGCCAAATTTCTTCATCGGTCGCATTTGGGGCGCCGTATTGCATATTTTCACGAATCGTTCCTGTAAATAAAACAGCCTTTTGCGGTACAAAGCCAATCATTTCTCGTAAATTATGCTGTGACGTATCTTTAATGTTTTTACCATTTAGCAAAATTTTGCCAGATTCAACATCATAAAAACGTGGTAAAAGATTAACCAGCGTTGTTTTCCCAGAACCAGTCCCACCAATAATCGCGACCGTCTCCCCAGATTTTGCTGAAAAATCTATATCTTCCAGTGCTAAGTTTTCAGCATGCTGGTAACGATAATTAACATGTTCAAATGCCAATGTTGCTTTGTCGCCTTTTAGAGAGAGTAGTTCTGGATTGGGTACATCTTTGATTTCTGAATCAGTATTTAGCACCTCATTAATCCGATCAGCAGAAGCTTGCGCCCGCGGTACCATGACAAAAATCATAGATAACATCATGAAACTCATCAGAATTTGCATGGCATAAGTCATAAAGGCGATTAAGTTCCCTACTTCTAGTTGCATTTCCGCAATATAATGACCGCCAAACCAGGTGATTGCAATATTGGTACCACTCATAATGAGTGTCATTAAAGGAATCATCAAAGCGACAATCGTATTCACTTTAATCGCCGTTTGTGTATAATCCTTATTAGCTTCATCAAAACGTTGTTCTTCATAGTTTGCTTTGCCAAAGGCCCGAATCACACGAACCCCTGTCAGTCCTTCACGAAAAACTAAATTTAAACGGTCTGTTTTCTTTTGCATGCTTTTAAATAACGGAACCGCTAAAAACATGATACCGCCCACTAAAACAGCCATAATTGGTAAAACATATAGAAAAATTTTCGTTAATTGTGGGTCCTTGTTATACGCCATAAAACTTGCACCAATTAACGTTAAAGGTGCGTTAATCATTAAACGTAAAAACATTTGCATAACCATTTGAATCTGATTGACATCATTGGTTGTTCGTGTAATTAGCGAAGCTGTCCCAAATTTGTCAAATTCATTATTAGAAAAATTTTCAACTTTTCGATAAATATCGGTCCGTAATTTTTTACCTAAACTTTGTGATTCTTTGGTGGCAAAAAAGGTATTTCCAATAGAAGCGACAATGCTAATCAAAGAAAAGCCTAACATGACAACTCCTGTACTCCAAATATAGTTAATATCTCCTTTAGCAACACCGTCATTAATGATATTAGATGTTAATGTGGGCAGATATAAATCTGCGATAATTTGCACGATCATAAATAAAACCGCTGCAAAGACCGACCATAACGACATCCGTTTGACTAGTTTAATCAACTAACTTCTCCTCCTTTTTGCTACTTATAAGCGCCATTTTTCAACCAATTTAATTTCATTTTTAATTGTTTGACTGCTTCAGTTGAATCATAGGCAGTATTTTCTCTTTGTTGACGATACCCATCAACAATTGTTGAGAAAACGGCATGCATCGCCGTCTGCATGAACCATGTGAATTCTTTTGGCGTTTCAATGGTTAATTTCGAACGATCAATTATTTGATAAAGATGTTCTGCATAGGCAGCATGGCCTTTTCTTCCTCTATGCTTATGACAGTGCTGTTTCCTATTTTTTTCCTCTTCTCCAGTCGCTAAATTATCCGTCACCCGACGTGAAGCACGATAATCCATGTTGACAAATAAATTCCGATAGAAAGAAGCATTCTCTCCAGTTAGCACTTCGACAATCATTTTGGAGAAATAGACATCCATGGCTTCGATTAAATCACCATTTTCTGCAATAATTTGTTTCTCTAAATCTCGTTCACTATTTTTTCTTAATGTCGCAAAGTAATAAAAATACAAATCTTCTTTGTTCTCAAAATATTGATAAAAGCTACCGCGAGGAATTTCCGCTAATTTAACAATATTTGCAATTGACGCTTCTTGTAAAGAATGGCGCGAAAATTCAATTTGCGCAGCATCTAATAAGCGTTGTTGCTTTTCTTCTGGCAAATGAAAAAACGTATTCGTAGGCATATTTGTGTTCCTCCCTTTTATGACACATTGTCATATGACACCATGTCATTATAGCACTCTCTATTCAGAATGCAAGTTTTTTACAAAAAAAATCAAGCACCTAGCAAGACAAAATTGATGTTAGATTCTGTCTCACCAGTTGCTTGATTAATAATAGTGTTTGATGCATTCTTGTAACAAGCCAGCGACCTCTTTTATAGGTCCATTGGCATCTATTCGTTGATAATTAGGATATTGTTCCAATTGGTTTTTGATAAGAATTTCTTGATCATAAAGGTTTAAACGTTCTTCAATAATTTTAGGATCAGATTCTCGTTGCTTTAAACGTTGATAAATATTTTCTTTTGAAACGTCAAAAAAAACTGGAATGACGGACTCACCAAAACGCTCAAAGACCGCTTGAAAGCCTGGAAAAGTTAACGCATTATAGGCTGGATGCTCTTTCGTTGTTTCAACGATGGCAGCTACACCGACACCGTAATAGTTTCCATGGTAAAAATCATACTCCACTAACTGATTGGTTTCAATCAAGGTTTGAAAACTTGCTTTTGTTTCAAAATAGTAATCCACACCATCCACTTCATCCAACCGTTTTTTCCTCGTAGTATGCGAGATAACTTTATAGTTTTTCGGAAAAACCTTACTTGTAATTGCGGTCTTGCCAGAACCACTAGGACCCATAATAACAAAAAATGGATGTTGTAATTGCTTAATCATTAGAAACGCTCCTCTCAGTTGTTTCTATTATAACGTATTGTGCACTATTTTGAAAAATTGACAAAAAAGAGCTTGGGCCAAAAATCACTTTAGATTTTTGGCCCAAGCTTAAAAATTAATAGACGGCGGGAACAGAAGCAACAACCTGCTACGCTTATCTTGTTTTGTTTAATTACAATAACTAGTCTAAGTTTTGTCCATTAGTTTCGATAACTTGTTTGTACCAATTAAACGATTTTTTTTCATAACGGTTTTTAGTACCATTTCCTTCATCGTCTAAATCAACGTAAATAAACCCATACCGTTTACTCATTTCACCTGTGGAAGCACTGACTAAATCAATACAGCCCCACGGCGTATAGCCCATTAAATCGACGCCATCTGCAACTGCTTCTGCCATTGCTTCAATATGACGACGTAAATAATCAATCCGATAGTCGTCTGCCACATAGAAATTTTCGTCTACTTTATCAATTGCACCTAAGCCGTTTTCCACAATAAATAAAGGTTTTTGATAACGATTATATAATTCATTTAGGGCAATTCGTAAGCCTTCGGGATCAATTTGCCAACCCCATTCACTTGCTTCTAAGAAGGGATTTTTAACGCCGCCTAAAAGATTCCCATTTGCTGTATCGTTGGTAGTACCAGTAACATCGACAGCAGTCGACATATAATAACTAAAGCCAATGTAATCCACTGGGTATTCTTTTAATAATTCTAAATCGCCTTCTTCAATGACTAAGTCTTTCACAGCATATTTTTGATATATGCGTTCTGCGTATGTTGGATATTCACCACGAACTTGAACATCTGTACAATAATAATTAAACTCTTGGTTTTCAATCATTGTAGCAACTTGATTGACTGGATTCGAATCAATGCCATACGTTGTTGCATAAATAATCATACATCCAATTTTTAATTCTGGATTTAATTCATGGCCAATTTTTACAGCTTTACTACTTGCAACAAATTGATTATGCCATGCTTGGAAAATGTTTTGATAATCATTGGCTCCATTGCTTTTTACCAATCCTTGACTAAGTGCTGGAAAATGAAAAGCTGAATTAATTTCATTGAATGTCATCCAATAGTTAACTTTTTGGTGGTAACGTGTTAAAACAGTTTCCGCAAAACGTTCATAAAAGTCAACTAATTGACGATTTTTCCACCCGCCGTATTCTTTCGCTAAATGCAGTGGCATTTCATAATGAGAAATCGTAATTACTGGTTCAATGTTATAGCTTAAACATTCATCGATAACCGCATCATAAAATTTCAAGCCGGCTTCATTCGGTTGTGTTTCATCTCCTTGTGGAAAAATACGCGACCACGCAATTGAAAACCGATAACATTTGAAGCCCATTTTAGCAAACAACGCAATGTCCTCTTTAAAGCGATCATAGTGATCAATTCCTGTATGATTAGGGTAGCGATATTTCGTTTCGTCAATCGTCCAATCAAACGCTTCATCTCCTAAAATAGCGAAACGTTGTTTTCCTCCCGGCATCGCATCTGCCACAGATAAACCTTTACCGTCGGCTAAGTAAGCCCCTTCTAATTGATTGGCTGCGGTCGCACCGCCCCATAAAAATCCTTTTGGAAATTTTGTCGTTGTTGTCATACTTGTTCCTCCTCCAATTGTCTTTTATTTAATAATGGCTAAAAAGTCTTCACCATGTAACACGTCTGTTTGGTTCATATCCAAAACATCTAAATAATCATTCGTATTCGTTACCACAATCGGTGTAACTACTGGATAACCAGCTTCTTTAATGGCAGCAATATCAAAAGTAACCAGCAAATCTCCTTTTTTAACAGAATCACCTTGTTTCACTGATAATTCAAAGCCTTTACCATCTAATTCGACTGTATCCATGCCAATATGCATTAATAATTCAACGCCCTCTGTTGTCGTCAAGCCAACAGCATGTCCTGTCGGAAATAATGTGGTGATTTCACCATCTGCGGGTGCATACAGTTTGCCTTCAGTCGGCTCAATTGCAACACCTTTTCCTAAAGCACCTGAAGCAAAAACAGGGTCTTGTACTTTTTCTAGCGGTAAAATTTCACCTTGAAGTGGACTTGCTAAAATAATTTTGTCTTCTTGATTCGTTTTTACAGGTGCCACCATCTTATCAGTTGCTGTTTTTTCAGTTGCTGTTTCTGGATTAGGTTGATCTTCAAAACGTAAGACAAACGTTAAGACAAACGCAATGATAAAGGCAGTTCCGGCACCAATTGCACCAGTAATCATCGGTGCAGTATCTTTTGTCTCTGCAGGAATAAAGCCAGGCAAGCTCAACATACTAACCAAGCCAAACGTAAAGTTTTTCACGTGATTCATAGCCACAAATGCTCCACCGATACCGCCACCAATACAAGCTGCAATAAATGGTTTTTTCAATGGTAAAGTCACGCCATATACAGTTGGTTCAGTAATTCCAAAAATAGTCGTAATACTTGAAGACAAAGCCAAACCTTTTAGTTTCACATTTTTTGTTAAGAAAAAGACAGCTAAAGCAGCCCCGCCTTGTGCAATAACGGCTGGTAATAACATTGGTACCATCGTATCGCCACCTTGTGTTAAGTTTAACATCATAATTGGTACAAAGCCCCAATGCATACCAAACATTACCAAGACTTGCCACAACGAACCCATTAATAACCCTGCGATAATTGGACTAAAAGCGTAAATTGCGTTGTATCCTTGTCCCAACCAATCGCCGATGACCGTCCCGATAGGACCAATAGCTAAGAAGGTAACAGGTGCCATAATAAGGAAAACAGCTAACGGAACGCAGATAATTTGTAGAAAACTCGGAATTACTTTTTTGAAGAAACGTTCTACATAACTTTGTGCAAAAACAGCCAAAATAATTGGTAAAACCGAAGAAGTATAGCCACTTGGCCCAATAATCACTGGAAGACCAGCAAAGCTAATTGTTTTGCCTGCTAAAGCAGTAATGCTGGGATGAACTAAGGCCATCGCCAAAGCAACCGCTAAAAAGGGATTAGTATTGAATTTTTTAGCAGCCGTAAACGCTAACATAATTGGTAAGAAAGTAAATAAGCCATCTGCAATCGAAAAGAGAACAAGATATACGCCTGAAGTGTCAGCTAACCAGCCCATAGTTACAGCTAATGTTAAGAAGCCTTTTAGAACCCCAGCGCCGGCCATTGCACCTAAAAACGGTGTAAAAATAGAAGAAATAATATCAATTAAACGGTTAAAAATATTTCCGCCACTTTCTTTTTCTCTATTATCAGAATCATTACCTAGTCCACTGTTGGCCATCAAATCCTTATAGACATCACTAACGTGACTGCCAATAACCACTTGATATTGTCCTGCACTTTGAACTACCTGAATAACATCTGGGTCAGCATTCAATGCAGCTGTATCTGCTTTATTCTCATCTTTTAATTTAAAACGTAAGCGCGTAGCACAGTGAACAACACTATTAACGTTGCCTTCGCCCCCAACAGCTTTTAACACACGTGCTGCAATTTCTTGATTTTTACTCATCTCTAGATCCTCATTTCCATTAATTTTTAATATCAAAAAAACCTACATTGAAAAAGAGCCAGATCCTTCTCTTCACAGCTGCGCAGTCTGCGAAAATCGTTATCGTTTTTTTCAATCTAGGTTTTGCCTGCATTATCAGTAACAATCCGCGATTATTGGTTGTTATGCTTTTTTATCATTGACCACTCTTTGGATATGAATGGTTAAATAAATCATTTCCGCTTGATCAATTGGTCGATCATAGCTTTTTAATAAATACTCATTAATACGTTGGACCGCTTGAAACGCCTTAGGATACTTTCCTTGGACCAATGCAAAAAGAAATTCGTCCTCCTCATCATGCGCTTCTTGTTTTAAATAACGTTGCGCAAAATATTGAAGATGTGTAACAATTCGTTGATAGTTCAATGAATCTTCATCAAACACCTGTCCAAAGTAGCGACTAATAATCGTTAAAATATCACGAACCATCTTGGTTGCTTCCATGGTAACTTCCATATTGCCATTTCCTTGTTCAGCATTCACAATATGAAAAGCAATGAAGCCCGCTTCATTTTCTGAAAATTGAACCCCTAGCTTTTCAGCAATAATCGCTAATGCTTGCTTTGCGATTTCAAATTCTTTAGGATAAAATTTGCGTGTTTCGAATACAAGAGGATTCGGAATATCAATTCCTTCTTTGGCTCGAAGTAACGCATAGTGAATATGATCCGTTAAAGTTAAATAAATATTTGATGAAAGCTCAATCGCTAGCGTTGTTTCTGCTAAATCAACGATTTGTTTGACGACTTCTACTTCTTTGGTGGGGACGTCTTCAAACAGCTGCTGGAATTGCCCTGCCATAGCGGAGTCCTTTAACACGAATTCCTTTTCAACATAATCTGGATTGATCGTGTCTCCAATCTTCTTTTGAAAGGCTAAGCCGCGTCCCATATAAACAATTTCTTCGCCTTGCTCATTTCTTGAAAGCACGACATTATTATTTAAAACTTTTTCAATCCTCATGATGAATGAAACCTCACTTTTTTATAAAAAAAGCCCAGAATCCCTCCACTGATTGTGTTAATGGAAGACTCTGGTTTTGCCTGCAAAGCAGTAACAATCCTTATTTACAAAGTAATAATAGCACGCTTTTTTTTAATATGCAAGCCTTTCCAAAAAATATTTTTATTTATTTTTTACTCTTTTGATCCATTTTAAAAAAAGTTTACTAAAAGTAAAAAAAAGACTTGCTTTCTCTTACTTTTTATTAGTAAAATAGAGATGTTGAATTTTTAAACTATTTATTTTAAGGAGATTACACAATGTCAAAATTATTAGTTGTTAAAGCACATCCATTAACAAAAGAAGAATCACGCTCAGTTCGTGCGTTAGAAACATTTTTAGCTTCATACCGTGAAACAAATCCATCAGACGAAATCGAAATTTTAGATGTTTATGCACCAGAAACAAACATGCCGGAAATCGATGAAGAATTATTATCTGCTTGGGGTGCACTTCGCGCTGGCGCAGCATTTGAAACATTAAGCGAAAACCAACAACAAAAAGTGGCTCGTTTTAATGAATTAACTGATCAATTTTTATCTGCAGACAAAGTAGTAATTGCTAATCCAATGTGGAACTTAAACGTACCGACACGCTTAAAAGCTTGGGTAGATACAATCAACGTTGCTGGAAAAACATTCCAATATACTGCAGAAGGACCAAAACCTCTAACAAGTGGTAAAAAAGCCTTACACATCCAATCAAATGGCGGCTTCTACGAAGGAAAAGATTTTGCTTCTCAATACATTAAAGCGATTCTAAACTTTATTGGTGTTGATCAAGTCGACGGATTATTCATCGAAGGAATCGATCATTTCCCTGATCGTGCGGAAGAACTTTTAAATACTGCTATGATCAAAGCAACTGAATACGGTAAAACATTCTAAATTTTCCGAGTGATTTACATCAAAAAGAGACAAGCAGTTCGTTCACTGCTTGTCTCTTTTGTTACGTAGATTCTTGTTGATCTGGCTTATCTTCATCATACAAACCGGAAACAATTTGGTACCACTCAAAAATGTGTGTAATTATCACCTTAGCTGCGGCATAAACAGGAATTCCTAAAATCACCCCGACAATCCCAAATAGTTTACCAGACGTTAATAAAACAACCAAAATGGTGACTGGATGAATGGATAACTGACTGCCTAGGACAAGTGGTGAAATAAACCGACCTTCGACCGTTTGCTCAATGGCAAAAACAATCAAGACTTTAATTAACAAAGCTGGCCCACTGACAATTCCTAAAAAGACTGCTGGAATCATGGCTAAAAATGACCCTAAATAAGGAATTAAATTTAAAAAGCCTGCTGCAATACCTAAAGTGACTGCATAATCTAAGCCAATGACAGAAAAACCAATCATAAACATAATTGCCACTGCGAAAGCGACAGTTAACTGTCCTCTAATATAAGAAGAGACTTGATCATTGACTTCTGCAAGAACTTTTAAGGTTGGTTTCCGCATCTTCACTGGTAAAAATTTCATTAAATATGGCGCTAAGTTTTTGCCATCTTTCAGTAAATAAAATAGAATAAACGGCATCGTAATGATGGCGACAAAGATCGTAGCCACCGCCCCAAAGAAATTACCAATTCCTTGTACTGTGAACGTTGAGACGTTTTTAATGATGGTACCTAACGAACTGACAACTTTATCGCCTGCCGCTTCAAGTTGTTCTCTAAATTGCGCGAAAAGTGGATCACTTAATATTTCCTGCGATTTTTGATCAATTGTATCAATATATTGAGGAAAATGATTTACAAAGCTGACAGATTGCTCACGAATTTTAGGAACGATTACAATACCACCCCAAATGAGTAGTGCCACAATTAAAATAAATAGGCCAATAATACTCCAGACACGTGAGATTTGTTTTTTCTCTAAATAATCGACAATCGGATTTAATAAATAATATAAAATCCCCGCCATAATTACTGGTAAGCCGACAACGCCAAAAAACTGCCAGACGGGCTTAAATAAATAAGAAACTTTCGTAAAAGTTAGAATAATTAACAGCACCAATAAGACAATCAGTAAGGCTGTTACTACTTGATTATTTAAAAACCAACGCCAAAACCAAGACAGGCGTTTATCAGTCGTTTGTTTTTTATCCATTGATTCACGCTCCATTTACTAAATAATCAATTGTTGTTCCAATCGTTATCTTTGGTAACTGATGGGGCGTTAAATAAACACCATTTCGGATAACATCATCCTCATCGGTTGGTGCATCAGCAAAGATTAAAGTGCTGTGAGCGATACTTTGCAAGTTACTATTGGCAAAAGAACCCACTTTTGTGATTGTATAGTTTGTATCGCCAATTTTCAGATGATCTCCTTCTGCCAAGGTAACTTGGTCTTTTTCTGGGAATGATTGAATAACTGCATGTTGCTTCAAGGTATCGGTCGCAGTTTCTCCAAAAAGAATAATCATTTTTTCTGAATCATCGATTGCATGTTTGCCTATTTCTGTTACGGTTGCTTGCATCTTCCATCCCACTCCTTCATTATCTTACTTTTATTATTATAGCATAGAATAAAATAGATATTCAGGAAAAAGAAAAGGCGATGAACAATTGTCAATTGACTTTTGTTCACCGCCTTAAAATAAGTTTTTATTTAAAGAAGTTCATAATATGAGTCCAAATTTTTTCATCAAAGACATCCATTGGATTCCCATTTCCAATCAAACCATAACCAATCATTGTTCCCACAACAAATAAGATAATGACTAACGAAATGACCACTAGAATTTTCAATAATGTTACTAAAATATAACGAAATGAACTCATACGTTTGACTCCTTTAGATTACTGTCGTTGCTTGTTTTTCTTCAATTTTTTCATCATTGACACGTTCAACGTTCGCGCCTAATTTTTGAAGTTTTTTATGGAACTCATAATAGCCACGATCTAAATATTTCAAATTAGAGACACGTGTAATGCCATTTGCACGTAACCCTACTAAAATCAATGCGGCAGCTGCCCGTAAATCAGTGGCTTCAACTGCTGCTCCTTGTAACTCGTTGCCACCATTAATAACGGCAATGTTGCCGTCAATTTTTAAGTCAGCGTTCATTCGACGCATTTCCTCTAAGTGTTGGTAACGATTTTCAAAGACTGTTTCTGTCACGATGCTTGTTCCTTCAGCAAACATTTGGATCGCTGTCATTTGCGCTTGCATGTCTGTTGGGAAACCAGGATGCGGCATTGTCTTAACATCTGTTGGTTTTAGATGTTTTGGTCCAATTACACGGATGCCGTTTTCTTCTTCTTCAATGATTGCACCCATTTCAGTTAATTTAGAAATTAGCGGACGATTATGTTCAGAAATTGCTTCTTCAATTAAAACATTGCCCTCAGTCATTGCTGCAGCTACCATGAACGTACCTGCTTCAATTCGATCTTGAACGATTGAATGCTCTACGGCATGTAATTTATCGACGCCTTCGATACGCATCGTTTCTGTCCCAGCACCGATAACATTGGCACCCATTTTGTTTAAAATGTTTGCTAAGTCAACGATTTCAGGTTCACGAGCGACGTTTTCAATGATGGTTGTTCCTTTCGCACGAACAGCAGCCATCATAATGTTTTGCGTAGCGCCGACACTTGGGAAGTCTAAGTAAATAGTGTTACCGATTAGTTCATCCGCAATTGCTTCAATATAACCATTTTTTTGGATGATTTTTGCACCTAATGCTTGGAAGCCTTTTAAGTGTAAATCAATTGGTCGTTTCCCAATGGCACAGCCACCTGGCATTGCCACTTTGGCATGGCCATTACGAGCCAATAAAGGTCCCATTACAACGATAGAAGCACGCATTTTACTAACGTACTCATAGTTTGCTTCGATCCCTAAAGGTTGTGTTGCGTCTATTGTTACTTCATTCGCGTCTTCATCAAAATCAATGGCTACATTCAAATGCTTAATTACTTGATTCATTGTAAATACATCAGATAAAATTGGTACATTTTTTAAAGTAGTAACGCCTTCTTCAGCTAAAAGAGTAGCTGCTAAAATTGGTAAAACAGCGTTTTTGGCGCCTTCAATTTTTACAGTTCCTTCTAATTTTGTATTACCACCATGAACAATAATTTGTTCCATTTTGTTCCCCCCAAAAAAATGAGAATAGGTATTCCTATTCAAAATCTTTACTATTATACCATTATTCAACTAAAAATTGTACCTTTTTTTATTTTTCAATTTTTAAGGAAAATACACAATGAAAAGATTTCGACAAAGCGCAATCAATTCTAAAGCAAAAGAGCTAACTGTGTATCCGATAGCGATGGCTAAAAATACCATCAGCATTCTAATTTGCGGTGTAAATTGGGTTTTGAAAAATTGCTCAATACGCAATGATTGCAACGCCCAAAAACTTATGTAAATGAACATAAGATGACTAACGATTCGAACAATAGCATCTACTCCATAGTGTTGCATAAGGAGCCTCCTTTTTTCTAACGTAGGAACATTTTATCACAAAATAATAAAAACCGATAATTAATCCACTTGAAATGCCAAAATTTGACACTATTTATTAAAAAATACGAAGAAATAGAGTTTAAGGCACCTGACTCAATAGCAAGCGCCTTAAACTCTACAAAAGTGACTGAATCCTTCAGCCTTTTTTACCCATGTTTCGATACGTTGATCCGGTTGATTGCACGATGCAAAGCAACAGTCGCACGACGTAGTTGATCGCGGTCGTCTTTTGCTTTGGCTTCTTCAATTAAACGTTCTGCTCGTTGTTTTGCTCGTTCAGCACGAGGTACATCGATATCTCGTTCACGTTCGGCACTATCGGCAATAATAGAAACGACATTATCACGGACTTCCATGATACCACCATTTACAGCTACCCAGTCAACATGTGTATCTGAATCGGTCCGTTTGATGCGGACTTCATCAATCGCTAGCGGAACGATGATTGGCGCATGTTTTGGTAAAATACCAATTTCACCATCTGTTGTTTTCGCCACAACGATTTTTGCATGGTGGTCATAAACTAGACCATTCGGCGTTACTACATTCACAGTAAGACTATCCATTGTGTTTGCCGCCTTTCTAGTAGTTTAATTGTTTCGCTTTTTCGATGGCATCTTCAATTTTACCGACACTACGGAAGGCTTCTTCTGGCAGATTATCATGTTTACCTTCAAGAATTTCTTTAAAGCCACGAACTGTTTCCGCAACTGGTACATAAGAACCAGGTTGACCTGTAAATTGTTCAGCAACGTTAAAGTTTTGAGATAAGAAGAATTGAACACGGCGTGCGCGACCAACAAGTACTTTTTCGTCATCTGATAATTCGTCCATCCCTAAAATAGCGATGATATCTTGTAATTCACGGTAACGTTGTAAAATATGTTGCACTTCGGTAGCCACTTCGTAGTGTTCTTCTCCAACAATTTCAGGAGCCAAGGCACTAGAAGATGAAGCTAACGGATCTACCGCTGGATAAATCCCTTGTTCGGTTAATTTACGTTCCAAGTTAGTTGTTGCATCCAAATGGGCAAACGCTGTTGCTGGCGCTGGATCGGTATAGTCATCGGCTGGAACATAGATTGCTTGAATAGAGGTAATTGATCCTTTTTTCGTTGAAGTAATCCGTTCTTGTAATTGTCCCATTTCAGTCGCTAAGGTTGGTTGGTAACCTACGGCTGACGGCATCCGACCTAAAAGGGCAGAAACTTCTGAACCGGCTTGGGTGAAACGGAAAATGTTATCAATAAATAATAGCACGTCTTGTCCTTCCACATCACGGAAATATTCAGCAATCGTTAACCCAGTTAAGGCCACACGCATCCGTGCACCTGGTGGTTCGTTCATTTGACCAAAAACCATGGCTGTTTTTTCAATAACGCCTGAATCTTTCATTTCATAGTACAGGTCGTTCCCTTCACGTGTCCGTTCACCAACACCAGTAAAGACGGAAATCCCTCCATGTTCTTGGGCAATATTATGAATTAATTCTTGAATTAAGACGGTTTTACCAACACCGGCACCACCGAAAAGTCCGACTTTACCACCTTTTAGATAAGGCGCTAATAAGTCAATAACTTTAATCCCTGTTTCTAAAATTTCATTACTGGTACTTAATTCATCAAATGCTGGCGCTTTTTTATGAATCCCACTACGTTCAGCATCTGCAGGGAATGGCGCTTCTAAGTCAATTGTGTCTCCTAAAACGTTAAACACACGACCCAATGTATCTTTACCAACAGGAACTGAAATTGATTTTCCTGTATCGATAACTTCCATTCCACGTTGTAAACCATCTGTCGATTCCATGGCGATAGAACGAATCACTCCATCACCTAGTTCTAAAGCGACTTCAAGTACTACTTTTTGTTTTGCTTCGCCATTTTTATAAACGACTAAAGCGTTGTTAATATCGGGTAAGGATTGATCTAATGAAAATTCCACGTCAACAACGGGACCGATTACTTGAACAATCTTTCCTGAACTCATAATTTCTTTCCTCCAGTCTTCATAAAGTCACACGCTTTGAACGTTTTTATAAACGTTCAAACGTAAGACTAGATTATTCTAGTGCAGCTGCACCAGCAACAATTTCTGTAATTTCTTGGGTAATCGCCCCTTGACGAGCACGGTTATAAGAAATTGTTAAATCGCTAATAATATTTTGCGCATTGTCAGTGGCTGTTTTCATGGCGGTCATCCCAGCAGCATGTTCTGCTGTTTTCGCATCAATGATCGCCCCATAAATTAAGCTTTCTGCATATTGTGGTAATAATTGATCCAAGATTGCTTCAGGTGAAGGCTCTAAAAGATATTCTTGTTCGTAAGAGGTCGCCTCTGATGGATCTAAATCAGTAATTGGCAACATTTTTTCCACACGAAACTGACTCGTTAGTGAGTTAACGTGGTGATTATAACAAACATACAATTCATCAAACACTTCGTTTTGGTACATAGTCGTTGCCGTTGTCACAATCTTACGGACTTCTTCAAACGTTGGTTGATCCGTTAAGCCTCTTAGCTCATAGGAAACATCGATTCCGCGTGCTTTAAAGAAATCCGCCCCTGTACCACCAATGGCGATTAAGGCATATTCTTTATTAGAATCGTGGTCTTCTTGAATCATACTCATGGTTTGTTTTAAGATTGAGCTATTGTAGCCACCAACTAACCCTTTGTCAGAAGTGATAACGATATAGCCTGTTTTTTTGACAGGTCGTTGTGCTAACATCACATGATAGTTCCCTTCACTAAGAGAAGATTGTTCTGTTTCACGTAATTCACTTAACTGAGCAGCTACTAAATGCGTAACGACGCTACGAATTTTTGAAGAATATTCTTGAAAGCTTTTAGAGGCGCCTTCTGACTTGGTCAATTTGGCTGCAGAAACCATTTGCATCGCTTTGGTAATTTGGCTTGTCTTTTTTGTTGATGCAATGCGTTGTTTGATTTCATTTAATGAAGCACCCAATGTTGCTCACCTCTCTTATGCGTTATCGATTTTTTCTAAAGCTTCTTTGGCTGAATCTCCGCTGTTGTTTGCCGCTGCAAACATTTCAGAAAACTCTGTAATCGCTGCATCTAATGCATCAGTATCTGGTAAGTCTTTCGTTGTACGAATGGTTTCCAATAAGTCTGCATGTTTGCCATCAAAATAATCGAATAAATCTTGTTCAAAGTGTAAAATTTTATCTACGCTCACGCTATCTAAAAAGCCGTGTGTTAACGCATATAAAATTAAGACTTGTTTTTCTACAGGCAGTGGCGCATGTAGTTTTTGTTTTAAAATTTCTACCGTACGACGACCACGGTTTAATTTAGCTTGTGTTGCCGCATCTAAATCAGAGCCAAATTGTGTAAAGGCTTCTAACTCACGGTAACTAGCTAAGTCTAAACGAAGCGTTCCGGCAACTTTTTTCATTGCTTTGATTTGCGCTGATCCTCCGACCCGAGAAACAGATAACCCAGCATCAACGGCTGGACGAGTGCCTGCATAGAACAAGTCGCTTTCTAAGAAAATTTGTCCATCAGTGATTGAAATAACGTTTGTTGGAATATAAGCAGAAATATCGCCTGCTTGTGTTTCAACGAATGGTAAGGCTGTCATTGAACCGCCACCTAATTCATCACTTAATTTAGCTGCACGTTCTAACAAACGTGAGTGTAAATAGAAGACATCCCCTGGATAAGCTTCACGACCTGGTGGACGGCGTAATAGTAGAGAAAGTTCACGATAAGCCACGGCTTGTTTTGATAAGTCATCAAAAATAATTAAGACATGTTTGCCGTTATACATGAATTCTTCACCCATTGCAGTTCCTGCATATGGTGCAATGTAAAGTAATGGTGCTGGTTGTGAAGCCCCTGCAGTCACAACGATTGTATAATCTAAGGCACCAAATTTACGAAGTGTTTCTACTTGGTTACGAACAGTAGATTCTTTTTGACCAATCGCTACATAAATACAAATTACATCTTGTCCTTTTTGGTTAATAATTGTATCAATTGCAATCGATGTTTTCCCTGTTTTACGGTCTCCAATAACTAATTCCCGTTGTCCACGACCAATTGGTACTAGGGCATCAATGGCTTTTAAGCCAGTTTGCATTGGTTCAGCAACAGATTGACGTTGCATAACACCGGGAGCTGTTGCTTCCACAGGACGTGTTTTGTCTGTTTTAATTTCGCCTAAACCATCTAATGGTTGACCTAATGGATTAACGACACGGCCAATCAAAGCTTCCCCAACGGGTACTTCCATGATTTTGCCTGTGCGTTGTACTTTATCTCCTTCACGAATGGTTTCAAAATCGCCAAGGATAATAATCCCTACATCATTTGTTTCTAAGTTTTGTGCCATTCCGTATGAACCGTTTGAAAACTCAACAAGTTCTCCACTCATGGCATTTTCTAAACCGTGGGCGCGGGCAATTCCGTCACCGACGTAAGTGACTGTTCCAACTTCTTCAACAGCAAGCTGTTGTTGATAGTTTTCGATTTGTTCTTTAATCAAGGCACTGATTTCTTCTGCTTTGATAGCCATTCAATTCACCTCTTTGTAGTCCTAAAGATTATTTTAATAACTTCTGCTGCATATGTTCTAATTGTTTGCGGATGCTGCCATCGATTACTTGATGGTTTGCTTCAATAACCACTCCGCCGACAATTGACGGGTCAATTAAATTGACTAAATGCGCTTGTTCATACCCTAATAATTGGGCAGCTTTTTCTTCCATTGCTTGATGTTGTTCTTTTGATAAAGGAATGGCTGTTGTCACTGAACCCAAAATTAGTCCTTGGTGCTCATCATAACGTCGTTCATATTCATCAATCATCAAGAGCAGATCATACATGCGACGATATTCGTAAACCACTCGCAAAAAGTTTTGCATCATTTCACTAAAACCTGTTACTAGTTTTTCCATGATGCTGTCTTTTTCATAAGGCTCTAAGCGATCATCACTTAAAATATCGCCAATACCAGGTACTTGGTGATAGACTTCGCGAAGCGTCAATAATTCTTGATAAATTGCTTCAGCTTGGTTCTTTTCAACTGCCAACTCAAACAAAGCCTTGCCGTAGCGTTTACCAACTGTATATTTATCTAGTTTCATTTGCTTTACCTAAACTTTCAATATAAGAATCAATCAATGCTTCATGTGCATCTGGTGTTAATTCTTTATTTAAAATTTTGGCTGCAATTTGAAGAGAAAGATCTGCCACTTCATTTTTTACTGAAGACAATGCTTCTTCACGTTCTTGAGAAATATCTGTCCGAGCTTTTTCGCGTAAGCGAGTAACTTCCGCAGTTGTTTCTTTTAATGTTTTTTGGCGAGTCTGTTCTCCACTTTCTTTCGCGTTTTTAATAATTTCAGCTGCTTCTGATCTGGAAGAAAGTAATTGTTGTTGACGTTCTTTTTCCATTTTCGCTGCTGCTACGCGAGATTGTTCTGCAGAGTCTAAATCGTTGGCAATTTTTTCTTCACGTTGTGTCAAAATATCTACGATTGCTCCCCATGCATATTTCTTTAATAAGAGCATCAAGATTAAAAATGCACCACTGACAACAATCATCGTGCCTAGTGTGGTACTAGGAGCCGTTTCACCGACTACCAATATAGTAAGTAGCATGAAGTCTCAACTTCCTTTCTTGCAAAAATCGATTTAGCTTCTTCAACTGCTTTATCACTAGCTATTGAAAAGGCTAAAGATAGAAGAAAGCAGTGACGGTCCCGATAATAATCAGCGTCCTGCCTCCATTTTATTGCTTATCTGAATAAAAGTAATAAAGAAACAACGACACCTAAAATTGGCACAGCTTCGATTAAAGCGACCCCGATAAACATTGTTGTTCTTAATTGACCAGACATTTCTGGTTGACGAGTCATTGACTCGATTGTTTTTGAAATAACTTGTCCGTTACCGATAGCGGCTCCGATAGCTGAACCGAAAATTGCAATTGCTGCTGCGATAAAATTTAATCCTTCCATTGTGTAAAATCCTCCTAAAAGATAATTTTTGTCCTTCGTATTTCTTGATTATTCTTCTGTTTCAATTTTGTGTGACATATAAACCATTGAAAGTGTCACAAAGATAAACGCTTGGATACATCCAATAAAGATTGAGAATGCTACCCAAATCATTTCTAGCGGAATTGCTAGTGGGATAACCCATAATCCGACGCTTGCTACGGTTCCAGCAATTAAGCCCAATAGAACTTCGCCGGCAAAAATGTTTCCGTACAAACGCAAGCCTAATGTTAATAGATTCGTGAATTCTTCCATTAATTTTACCGGTAGTAAGAAACCAACGGGTCTTAAATAACTATTAACTAGATAGCCTTTAAAACCAAAGCGTTTCATACCAAAGAAGTGTGTTAAGACAATCATCATCATCGCTAACGTTAAGGTTACGATTGGATCGGCGGTTGGACTTTTCCAAACGCTGAGATCGTCGCCCACAACGATTTTTGTAACGAGACCCAAGATGTTTGAAACAAGCACAAACATGAACAGGGTAAACGCCATTAAATGAAAATTGCTCACTTCTTTACGAGGTAAATTGTCTGTAATGATTCCACGAATAAAATCCACTAACCATTCGATGACCGTTTGTTTGCCTTTAGGTCGTAGCTTCATATTTCTCGTACAAGCATAGACAAAGGCGAAAACAATGATACACGTCAACAGCACCATCAAAACAATGGTTCCATCAAACCAAATTGGTCCGATATTGAAGAGTAATTTCTTCTCTTCCAAATCAATTCACCTCTTTTCCAACAATCTTTCAGAAGTTTCATCCTACTCCTGAGTGATAATCCCTGGCAAAGCTATCGTACCACCACTTGTTGATAATTTACAAATAGTTTACTTTTAAAATTTCATGTGTTGAAAATTGGTTGGAAAACCTTTTCCATAAACCAATCTAATGCAGGGTGGTACTGCTTTCCGAAGCGATTAAAAAATGAATCATTTACATTCATTTACTCAACACTTACCAGATTTTACACCTAATCCGAAGAAAGGCAAGCAAATATGCGAAAAAGAATAAATTTACATTTTTAACGTCGGTTATTTTTTAATGTTCGGCTGATTTGTCGGTCAACTTCCTTACGTTTCAAGTCTTCACGCTTGTCGTACTGCTTTTTCCCTTTAGCTAAACCAATCAAAACTTTGGCATAGCCGTCTTTAATATAGACCTTCAAAGGTACTAATGTGATACCTGTATTTTTGGTTTCGCCGATTAACTTATTAATTTGTTTTTTGTGTAATAATAATTTTCTGGTACGTAATGGGTCATGATTAAAAATATTGCCCTGTTCATATGGACTAATATGAACATTATACAAAAAGGCTTCCCCGTTTCGAATTCGTGCAAAACCATCTTTTAAATTGATACGACCATTTCGAATAGATTTGATTTCTGTTCCTTGTAAAACAAGCCCAGCCTCAACCGTATCGATAATTGAATAATCATGTCTAGCTTTGCGGTTTTGTGCGATTAATTTTCCTTCCCCTTTTGGCATAAGCGACCTCCTCTACTTCTTCTTTTTCCCTTTTTTATTTTTTTGTTTCATTGCTTCTTTATAAAAAGGTTGTTTTTTGCCTTTGCCTTTTTTCTTATTTTTCTTTTTCTTACCATCAAATGATTCATCTTTTTTATTTCTTCGTTGATTATTTGAACGAGTTGAAGAATTGGCTTTACCTTTTTTACGTCCTTTTGGTCCTTCGACTGGCGCAACTTCTTCAGCTGAAATCAATTCACAATCAACTTCTCTTGTTTCTGGATCAGCTTT
The DNA here is from genome assembly GCF_023539285.1 of Enterococcus sp. LX10. Lineage (NCBI taxonomy): Bacteria > Bacillati > Bacillota > Bacilli > Lactobacillales > Enterococcaceae > Enterococcus > Enterococcus sp. LX10. The sequence goes on from NZ_CP092784.1 coordinate 2,137,692, forward strand.
TTCAACACGGATTTGAACTTTCTGACCAATTTTCAAAGTCATTCCCGTCCGTTCACCAACTAACGCCATATGATTTTCAATAAAGTGGAAATAATCTTGTTTTAAGTTGTTCACGTGAATTAAGCCTTCTATTGTATTAGGCAGTTCCACAAAGATACCAAATTTTGTGACAGAGCTGATGATCCCGTCATACGTTTCTCCCACTTTATCTACCATAAATTCGGCTTTCTTCATAGCGTCCACTTCACGCTCTGCATCAACTGCGCGACGTTCCATACTTGAACTATGATTGGCAATTTCTGGTAATGCTTCGTTCCATTTTTCTTGATTTTTTTCAGATTGATCTTGGCTATAGCTGCGAATCAAACGATGCACAATTAAATCTGGATAACGACGTATTGGTGAAGTAAAATGCGTATAATATTCAGCGGCCAACCCATAGTGTCCGTAGTTGTCTTCTGAGTATTTCGCTTGTTGCATACTTCTTAGCAACATCGTATTAATAACCACTTCTTCCGGCTTATTTTCAACTTGCTCTAAAACTTTTTGTAAATCTTTCGGTGAAATGTTTTCTTTTGTTCCTTTAACAAGAATGCCAAGTACTGCAGCAAAATCAAAGAAACGTTGCATTTTTTCTTCTTTTGGTTGTTCATGAATCCGATAAATGAATGGCAGTTTTAAGTCATGATAATGACGTGCCACAGTTTCATTCGCTGCCAACATAAAAGATTCAATTAATCGTTCACCCACGCCACGCGTGCGTAAAAGAATATCTTGGGGATGACCATTTTCATCAACTAGGACTTTGGCTTCACGATCTTCAAAAGAAATCGCACCACGGCGCATACGCATCTCTTCTAATATGTGGTGCAGCTCGCCCATCTCTTTAAACATGGGAACTAGCTCTTTGTAGCGTTCTAACGTTTCAGGTTTTTGCTCTTCTAAAATTTCATTGACTGCTGTATAGGTCATTCGCTCCGTTGTTTGGATTACACTTTGAAAAATTTCATGCGAAATAACTTCTCCTTCTGGTGTAATTTCCATCTCACAGCTCATGGTTAAACGTGGAACATGTGGGTTTAGCGAACAAATCCCATTTGATAATCGCTGCGGAATCATTGGCACAACTCGGTCTGTCAAATAGACACTTGTGCCGCGTTCATACGCTTCCATATCCAATTGGCTTCCTTCAGTTACATAATAAGAAACATCTGCAATATGCACCCCTAAAAAGAAATTGCCATTTGCTAACTTTTGTACCGTTACCGCATCATCTAAATCTTTCGCATCTTCTCCATCAATCGTCACAATCAACTGATCACGTAAATCCCGACGACCGACTAAATCACTTTCTGCAATAGTTTCTGGTACTTGGTCCGCTTCAGCTAAAACTTCATCAGGAAATGCTGTGGGAATTCCATGAGCCACCACGATTGATAAAATATCCATTCCTGGATCATTTTTATGACCAATCACTTGTTTGACTAGTCCTTCCATACTCGTTGGATATTCTTGATCTGGATAATAGGTAATTTCAGCAATGACAATGCTGCCATCTACTGGCTTAATCCCTTCAGGTGCAATTGATACAGTATACTGATTCAATTTCTTATCTTTGGGAATCATGTAGCCATACAGTCCCATTTCTGCCATTTCTTCTTCACTATATGCCACAAATTCTCCGACAACTTGGCTCACTGCTCGCTCTTTAATTTCTTTGACTTTACCTTCTGCGCCGCGATCTGAAAAAGGATCCGCATGTTGGATCACATCGATTAAAACCGTGTCCCCATCCATTGCAAAGTTCGTTGCCTCTTTCGGAATATAAACATCTGGTTCTTCAGGATCGATGGTCACGAAACCAAAGCCTCGTTCATTTGCACGAAACGTTCCTTCTATTAATAAGTCTTTCATTGGTAACAAGACTTTGCCTTTTTTGTTGAAACTAACTGACTTTTCTCGTTCCATTTGTGCAATGGTTTGCACTAAAATTTTAAAATCTGAACTTTTTTCTAAATTCAAGCCTTGTGCAATTTCTTCCATTGAAAAGCTTTTCTTTTTTTGGCTTTCCATGAAATGTAAAATTTGCTCTTTAATTGTTTGTTTTGTCATTATTTCTCCTCATTCCAAGGTAGTGTTGCTAAAAATTGCACCACATCTTGCTCTAATTGTTTGTGTTCTCCACTCACCGTAATGACATGTCCGCTGTTTGGGTACCATTGTAAGGTCACACGTGCTTGTGTTAGCGCTTGGGCCGTTTGATAGACGCCCATTGGCTCAATCATTTCATCTTTGCCAGCTTGCGCTAAGAAAAGAGGTGCGTGGATTTTGTTTAGTTTGTCAGCCGTCTGACTAGCAATCGTTTCAATCGCTCCTAATTGTTGTTTGACTCGTTGCTTAATCGATTGCAACCGGCTTTGTTGTTCCTCTGCAGGAACTTCTGCGATTTTCATCACATTTTCTGCGTATAATACAAAATTTTCTGGGACTTTATTTTCGACAGGGTAGATCGGTGAACAGAAAAATCCACCACCAATTAATCCTGTTAATTGTTCCGTTAATGCATGCATACTGAAAATCCCGCCCATTGATAAACCAAAAATGGCAATTTCTTGGTAGCCTCTTTCTCTCAAAAAAGCGACTGCTTCTTGTGTATCTTGCCACCATTGTTCCGTTGTTTGATCTAAAATATCTTCAGGAACTAGCGTGCCATGTCCTGAAAAATTAGGCGAATAGACAGTATAATTTTCTTTTTCTAAACGTCTGCTTAACATCCGTACATCATTACTGCTGCCAGAATAAGCGTGTAATAAAAGGACCGCCCGTTTTCCTTTTTCTGAAAATAACGGCTTCGGTAAATTGATTTTTTTTGCCACTTCGCTCACCTCAGCTTCATTCTATCATATTCTCAAAAGAAAACCTTCCGAAATGATAAGTTTCAAAGACTTTTTCAGAAAGAAAAAGAACAGAAAAATAAGTGTCCGCACTCATCTCTCTGTTCTAAACTTGTCATTTTAAAAGATTACGTACTTATTTTGAAGATAAGAACGCCAAAACAAATAATAAAATCATCCAAATTGCGCCAAGAACTGCTGTTGAGCGTTGCATAACAGCTTCAAAGCCGCGCGCTTTTTGCTTCCCAAATAATTTATCTGCACCGCCAGTGAAGGCACTTGCTGCACTGTTTTGTTTGCTTGGTTGCATCATAACAGTAATGACGATTAAAACAGATAAAATGATGACCAACGTTAAGATTAGATTATACATGCGTTAATTCTCCTTTTTATACAAATATGCGAAATTCATCTACTTTAATGTAGCATATTTTATCTGTAAACACCAGTGAAATTTAATGTCTTTCCTTATTTGTCTCTAATAGCAACAGCCGCAAGTAGGAATCAGATTTCTACTTGCGGCTGTTGCTAACTTATTTTTTATTTTCTCAATACGTCTCCGTATTCAGGTTTAGTATCAAATTCTTTTTTGGCAAATGGACATAGCGGAATAATTTTTTTATGCTCTTTTCTCGCTTTTTCAACACCGGCTAAAACAAGTTTTTCAGCTAATTTTTGTCCACGATAAGTTGGATCAACAAACGTATGATCAATAATCATCATGCTTTCGCCAGCATCTGACCAAGTCATTTCACCAATTTCTTGGTTTTCATCGTTATATAGAGCAAAACGATTGTTTTCTTCTTTAATTTGCATATTCGTTCCCTGCTTTCCGAATATATTTTAGAGCACCACTTGGACATGAATCTACCACAATCATGTCATTTTCAACACTTCCGTTATCTGGAATAATCCATGGTTTCCGACCAACTTCAAAGACTTCTGGATTTCCGCGAACACAATTACCAATATGTTCACAAATATCTTTATTATAAAAGATATCAATTCCTTCCCCAGTATATTTACGGTAGCCTTCTTTTAATAGTTGTTCTTCCGTGACTGGTTGCCCATCTATTTGGTTTCCTTCCATTGCACAATCTCTCCCCTGTAACTTATTAATATTAAAAACGTACCTTTATTTTACCACTAAGCTGGACATTCAGGCAATTAATTGTTCCACCTTACTTGCCAATTCGACGAGCTCGCAAAGCAGATAAGATTGACACAGTGTCCACAACTTCTTGTAGCATAGCCCCGATTAGCGCCGGAATGATCCCGGTACTAGCAATTAACATTAGTAAAACGCAGATAAAAATTCCGATTAATACAGATTGTTTGGCAATTTTCATGGTATCTTGGGCAATTTCGACCGCTTGGCTGACTTTACTTAAGTCATCTTTTAAAATAACAACGTCAGCAGTTTCACTAGCCGCAGTAGCTCCATGAGCGCCCATAGCAATACCTACGTCTGCAGCGGCAAGCGAAGGTGCATCATTTACACCATCTCCTACCATGATGACTGGATGGTTTTCTTTGGGCAATTCTTTTAGAATAGTTAATTTATCTTGTGGTAAACATTCCCCATGTACTTCGGTAATTCCTACTTCTGCAGCAATCGTTTCTGCGACGGATTCTTGATCCCCCGTCAGCATTAAAATTCGTTGAAGATGTAATTGGTGTAATTTTTCCATAGTCTCTTTTGCTTCTGGGCGTACAGTGTCTGTAAAAGTAATTCGGCCTAAATATGTGCCATTACGTGAAATATGAATAGTCGTTTTATCAATTTTTTCAGTTGCTTGAGACTCTTGTGTCACAAAATTCTTTTTACCTACCCGTATCTCAGCACCATCCACAAATGCCTTCACGCCAGCACCAGAAACTTCCGCTAAATCTGTAATATTTTTTAATGGAACATCTTGCTTTCTGGCATAAGCAACAATTGATCTAGCTAAAATATGACTTGATTCTTGTTCCACGCTTGCTGCCAATCCCACTAATTCAGCAGCAGTTATTTCAGCATTGATTGGTTGGACTTGATCAACAGAAAGTTGTCCTTGCGTAATCGTGCCTGTTTTATCAAACGCAATCGTTTTTGCAGAAGCTAATTTTTCGACCATCGTTCCCGATTTAATAACGACCCCATGACGACTTGAACGACCCATCCCTGCCACTAAAGCAATTGGGGCAGATAGAATTAAAGGACACGGCGAAGCAACAACTAAAACTTCCGCAAAACGTGTCGGACTTTTTGAAACAAACCAAGCAACACCTGCAATTAGGTAGGCAACTAGTGTAAAAGGTACCGCATAGCGGTCTGCTAAACGTACAAAATGAGCTGGTCGTGCCGCAGATTCTTTCACTAAGTTCACAATCGTTTGATATTGACTGTCGGCTACAGTTTTTTCAGCAACCATTTTCAAAGAGCCATCACCATTCACGGAACCCGACATTAATTCATCCCCAGGATTTTTTTCAATTGGTTTTGATTCTCCTGTTAATGAAGATTCATCGACTGTTGATGTCCCGGTTTTTATCAAGCCATCAACTGGAACTAGTTCCCCTGGTTTTACTACTAATTCATCGCCAACATTGATTTCCTCAACAGAAACATCTTCTAAATTTTCGCCATTCAAGCGATGAGCTTTTTGTGGCGAGTTATCCAATAATGACTTCAGCTCTTGGTTAGCTTTTCCAGCGGCATAGTCTTCTAATGAATCACCACCAGTCAACATAATTAAAATCATCAAACTGGCCCAGTATTCTCCCACAGCTAAGGTCGCGACGATAGCGGTAATCGCTAAAATATCGACACCATATTTTCCTTCACGTAAGGTTTGAATCATTTCCCAGAACATCATTAACGCCATTACAGAACCTGTTATTAAAATAATGCCATACGCCCAATTCGGCTGATGTAAAATAAATTCAAATAATAATGCCAAAACTCCTGTTATAATTGTAATCCCCAATTTTGTTACATGCTTCATCTCTTTTTCTCTCCTATCATTCACTTTACATTATTGAGCGTACCTTTTCTGTTTTGAAAAAGAAAGTGAAAACGCCTAAATGAAAACGACTTTCATTATCATAGAATAGAGGTCGGGACAGAACCGTTTAGCTCCGAGAAATAAGAAGAAATTTCCGAAAATTGCTCTTTAATTTTTGGAGAATTTCGGCTTATTTCCGAAGGAGTTGGTTCTGTTTTCGCCGTTTATCAGGTTTTGAGCCTGGAGCAAAAATCCAAAGTGATTTTTGTTCTAGGCTTGTTTACTTTCTGAAAAGTAGTTATGTAAAAAAAACACAGACCATCGTTCATTCGCCGATGGTCTGTGTTTTTATTTCCAAAAATCATCAAAAATTGTAATGGGTAAATGCCGTTTGTGTTGTCCTTTTTTATACCAGTTTTCAATTGTTTGTTGATCTGCTTCCGAGACTTTTTTGCCTTCCAAATAATCATCAATGGCATCATACGTGACACCTAAGGCAACTTCATCTGCAACTAACGGTTTGTCATCTTCTAGATCAGCTGTTGGTATTTTTAGATACAAAGCTTCTGGTGCCCCAAGTTCTTTCAGCAAAGCTTTTCCTTGGCGCTTATTTAAACGAAATAACGGTAAAATATCCGCTCCGCCATCGCCATATTTGGTGAAGAAAGCTGTCACATTTTCGGCTGCGTGGTCTGTGCCAATTACTGCGCCAGCATTTTCGCCAGCTACTGCATATTGTGTAATCATACGTTGACGTGCTTTCATGTTCCCTTTATTAAAATCGCTAATTTGAACACCAGCGTTTTCTAGCGAACCAACCATTGCATCCACTGCTGGTTTAATATCCACTCGTAAAGAAACATCTGGCTGGATAAAGGCAAGCGCGGCTTGTGCATCAGCTTCATCTGCTTGCTCACCGTAAGGAAGGCGAATCGCAATAAATTGATACGACATATCTCCTGTTTCTTCGCGCATTTCGGTCATCGCTAATTGTGCTAAGCGTCCAGCTAATGTTGAATCTTGTCCGCCACTAATTCCCAAGACAAAGGTTTTTAAAAAAGGATGTTTAGTTAAATAAGCTTTCAGAAAATCAATACTTTTACGAACTTCTTCTTTTGGATCAATTGTCGGTAAAACACCTAACTCTTGAATGATTTTTTCTTGAAGTGTTGTCATTTCTAGGCCTCCTTATTCACCGTTTCCGTTAAATGTTTAACGTCTTTACGCACTTTTTCCAATAAATTCATTTTGTGGTTCCAACAATCTGTTGAAAGGTCCACTGGATATTTTTGCGGATTCAAGTCCCGCTTGTATTCTTCCCAAAGTGAATCTAAATTTTCTTTTGCATATTGTTTAATTTCATCTAAAGTTGGTAATTCGTACACACGTTTTCCTTCAACGAAAATATCTTGGAGTACTGGCCGTGCTTCAAAATCACGGACATACTTATTAATAAAGGTATGAACGGGATGGAACATATAAATTTCTTCTTCTTGGCGAGGATCTTCGTTCCAAAGTGTCACATAGTCCCCTTCTGACTTTTTATCAGATTTACGTGTAATACGCCAAACTTGTTTTTTTCCTGGTGTTGTCACTTTTTCAGCATTGCTAGATAGTTTAATGGTATCTTTCATTTGACCATCTTCACCTTCAATTGAAACTAATTTAAACACCGCTCCTAAAGCCGGTTGATCATAGGCCGTAATCAGCTTGGTACCCACGCCCCATACATCAATTTTTGATTTTTGCATTTTTAGATTCAAAATCGTATTTTCATCTAAATCGTTCGATGCATAAATTTTTGCTTCAGTAAAGCCAGCTTCGTCCAGTTGTTCACGAACTCGTTTAGAAATATAAGCCATATCGCCACTATCAATCCGCACACCTAGGAAATTAATTTTATCCCCCATTTCTCGAGCTACTCTAATTGCGCTTGGCACTCCCGCTTTCAAAGTATCATACGTATCAACAAGGAAAACGCAATCCCGATGTGTTTTGGCATACGCCATGAATGCCTCATAATCATTTCCATACGACTGAACCAATGAATGGGCATGAGTCCCACTAACCGGAATACCAAAAATTTTACCAGCACGAACATTACTTGTCGCGTCCGCCCCACCAATATAGGCGGCTCTTGTGCCCCAAATGGCAGCATCTAATTCTTGTGCCCGGCGTGTTCCAAATTCCAATAAAGGATCATCGCCAATCACAGATTTAATTCGAGCCGCTTTTGTCGCAATTAATGTTTGGAAATTCACCATATTTAGCAAGGCAGTTTCTACCAATTGACATTGTGCCAAAGGACCTTCAATTTGAATTAACGGTTCGTTATTAAAAACCAAATCCCCTTCTAAAGCAGAGCGTACAGTACATTTAAATTCAAAATTTGCTAAATACGTCAAGAAATCTTCTGGATATTCTTCAACTTCTCGGAGATATGCAATATCAGATTCTGTGAACGTTAAATTTTCGAGATAATTGACTAAACGTTCTAAACCTGCAAAAATTGCGTAGCCATGATTAAAAGGCATCTCTCTAAAGTAACATTCAAAAACAGCATGTAAATCTGCTCTCCCTAATTCCCAGTATGTTTGCATCATATTGATTTGATACATATCTGTATGCAATGTCAAACTATCATCTGCATATGTATAGTCCATCGTTTTCTACCTCTATTCTTTGTATTAAAAACTTGTTTATATTATAACAAAAAAATTTTTTTTAGCCTAAAATCTGCTTAGACCTCTTTTTCTTTAAAAATGAAAAATTTACTGAAGAAATAATTTAAAATCACTACTACAACTTGTGTAATCATTTTCGCCCAAAACGATGAAAAATGAATGCCATCAATTAGGAGAATCATTAAACCCATATCAGCCACAAAAGATAAAATTCGGTACCAATAAAATAAGCCCATTTCTTTAAAAAAACCAGCTATGCTTTCATGCTTACTTGCGAATACCCAATATTTATTCGTGAAAAAGGCAAATAGAACAGATAAAAACCAACTAATTGCGTTACTTATCTTGTAATCCAGCCCTAACACGTTTTGACAAACAAAAAACACAACTAAGTTGACGACCGTCGTTGCACCACCAAAAAATAAATAAGCCAGTACTTCTCGGTATTTACGAAATAATTCTTTCAATTTTCACGCATCCTTTCAACTAATCATTTTATCAAACTTCGGCAAGAAAACCTATCTATTTTGTGTAAAGACACAATTCTCTTGCTAATTTTACTATTTATTAAGGTATTTATGAAAAACATAGTAAGAGAAGAGGAGAAGTTCATCCATGGATGAACTTCTCCTCTTCTCTTCGTCTAATAATATATGACTCCATCGACCAATAAGTTAAATCAGCATTAGTCCTTTAGCTTAGGAAGTGCTATCGTTTGTCCTTCGGTTAATACAGAATACGTTAAGTCATTTTCCTGCTTGAGTGCGTTTAAGGAATAGCCCGTTTTTTTAGCAATTTTTGCGAGTGTCTCTCCTCTTTTTACTTCATAATACTCAGTAGACGCTGTTTTTGAGTCATTCGCTTTACCATTTGATTGCTCTGCTGTCTTCAAAGCATTAGTCACCGATTTACTGATTATTAGTGATTGAAGTAACGCTTGTTCTTTCGGTTCTAGAGAAGTCGCCGCTGTATGCTGAGGAATCGTGATTTTTTGGCCAATATAAAACATTTCTTGAGTCTTTAAATTTTGTTTTAAAATGGCTGTTGCTGACACACCAAACGTCTGGCTAATGGTGGCGAGAGAATCTCCTTTGCTTACTTCATAGATGACTGCTTCTTTTTTTAGCTGTTCTTTGACTGCTTCCTTATCAAACGAAGGTTTCTTTTCTTCTGCCAAATTAGTCACTACTGGTTTCTTCTTTTCTTGATCGTATTCAGTTAATTGATAGGTTTCAATCAACGCGTTTAATTTTTTATCGTAATATGTATCCGTTGCATAACGACCTGTTAAAAATTTTGTTGCCTGCTGATAATTCGTCGTGTTTGCTTTCAAAACGCCGTGATAAAACGTCGGATTCCCCGCCAACCCATTGATGATTAATTTACTATAGTCTGTTAATGACTCTTTATAGGAAGGATACTGACGAAAATCGGCATGAATGGTGGTCATCTTCCCTTTACCATCATCTTCTTGTGTGGAAAAGCTGACACTTTGACCTTGATAAGCGCCTTTAATGCCAAACAAATTATAATTAGGCGGCGCGGCTAACGCACTATTGCCCGAGCCACTTTCTAAAATAGCTTGAGCTATCATGACAGAAGCGTATAGATCATACCGCTGACCAATAACTCGTGCTTCTTCACCGATTTTTCTAATAAACTCAGAAGTAGAAGCATTCTCTTGGACAACAAAATTTGCCTCGGCTTGTTGTTGAATTCCTGCTTGCTTTTCCTTTTCTTGACTATTGTCTATCTCTGAATGTACCAACGGCTCTTTGGTCTTTTCAGTTAATGTAGAATTTTGTGGTTCCTGATTATGAGGCGGCTTTTCAGTGAGTGCTTTACGCTCTTCAGACGCTGGTTGCTCACTTTGTAACGATTCGGTTGGTTTAGTACTAGCAATTGGCTTTTCTTGTGGCGGTAAACTATTTTCAGATTCTGAAGGTTCCACATTATTTTCCTGATGGTCACCGCTGTCATTTTGTATTGAACTTTCTTGTTGTTCAGACGAACTTATTACTGTTTCGTTCAGCGTTGAAGAAGTAAGAGTTCCTTGGTCTTGATTGACTTGGTCCGCTCTTTTTTCTTCCAGTACTAGCTGTCGGCTTTCGTGACTCGTTTCGGTCTCCTCTTGAGCGATTAATGGTTCCGAATTGTAGTAACTGGCGCCCGCATAAGTCCCTAAGACTCCAAGACATACCAACTTCAAATATCTTGCCTTTCTTTTTTTCATCGCATTTCTCCTTCATTTACCTCTTTATTTCTGCTAATAATTGCTCTATCTGTTGGTACATTCCTGTTGATTCATTCTTGATGGTTAGCATTTGTTCACAATAAGCTTGGTACTCTCTTGCCACTTGCTTCATGCGTGTTAAAGTTGCTAAACGTTGTTCCATCTCTTCATGAACTGTTGCAACTTGTTGGTTAGCTTGGGCAATTGTTTCTTTTGCTTGACGTTTGGCTTCTAATAAGACTTCGCCAATTTCTTTTTGAGAAAGCGTAACGGCTGTGTCTAAGTTCTCTTCGCTAGTCTGTTTCTGTTGTATCTTTGCTTCAGACAATTGTTTCTGTAAAGAAGTGATAGTTGCTTCTTTATCACTTAACGTTTCTTTAACATCTTTAAGTTGAACATCTTTTTCGACTACTTGTTTTTGTAATGCTTCCACTTCATTGGTTTGCATTAATAATTGCTCCGTTAGTTTTTTTATGGATTGCTGATATATTTGATTTTCTTCTTCTAGTTTTTCAGCAAAAGAAAACGATTCTTCCGACAGTTCAGTCGGCACTTCTTGCTTGACCTGCTTAACTTTTGCAGCTTGCTCTTTTGCATAAACGACCTCGTCATCAAAGATTGCTTCCTCTGTTACCTTTGGTTGTGCTTTCCCCGATTGTTCATTTTCAAAATCCGGCATCTTCTCATACTCCTCATCTTCATTGTTTTTAGTCAAAAATTGCCACATTTGTTTCTCCTCCTTCGTACCTTTTACACCGTTAACATATAGCCTTTTGAGCGAATTGTTTTGATATATTGTGGTTTGTTCACATCTTGTTCAATTTTTTTACGCAAATGGAAAATCACATTAGCGACACGATATTTTCGTTCATTCGCAGTATCTTTCCAGACATTTTTGTAGAGTTCTTCATATGTAATTGTTTGTCCTGCGTGTTTGTATAAATACTCTATTGTGAAAAATTCCAATTTTGTTAAAAGAATTTCTTCTCCACTTCCCAAGCAAACACTCAAATTTGGCGCAATTAAATACAATCTCTCAGAAAGATTCTTAGTAACGGTTTGTTCCTCGTTTGCACTAACTAATTTAGGATAAAAACGTCTTTTTACACGTTGCAATAAATTACTCATGCTTAACACGCATTCTTGGCGATCATAAGAATGATCAAAAACGCCATCTGCGCCTAATTGTAAATAAATAATTCGATTGACTTTACTAATTGCTTCTGTCCGAGAAAATAACCAAATTGGCAAGTCTGACTGCTTGCGAATTGTCATTAATAACTCACAACAAGTATTTACTTGCTGGTGATCAGTAACTTCAATCACTAATCCATCAATATGGTGCAAATGAAGAAGTATATTTGTTCCTTGGATGATCTGACATTCTACTTGATTACTAACAAACCAATTTTGACAGTATTCTTTTGTTTCAATTGTCAAAGGGACGACACCAATTGTATATTTTTCCATTTTTTTACCTCAATCTTCCTAATATTCTCCTTCAAAATATAATAATTTTTATTTATATTCTATTAATAAATAAAAATCACCAACTACTAATTTTTCAAAAAATGATTGTTATTACTAAATTTTATCGAATAAAAACAAGGCTGTCTAGCTAAAACGAAGCCTTTAAATTATCATCTTTTTTGTTAAATGAGTAAATATTTGAGAAAACACTACAAGCAAAGATATTATTCAGATTATTTATTCTTTATGTAAAAAAAAGCTTACGATTTTTCAATCGTAAGCTTTTAGAATACTTTTTTATTTTTACATCATACCGCCCATGCCCATTGATGGATCCATCATAGGAGCTGGTGCAGCTGGTTCTGGTTTGTCTGCAACAACTGCTTCGGTTGTTAATAATAAAGCTGACACAGAAGCTGCATTTTGTAATGCAGAACGAGTTACTTTTGTTGGGTCAACAATACCGGCTTCAACCATGTTTACCCATTCACCGTTAGCTGCATTGAATCCGATACCTAAGTCAACATTTTTTAGTTTGTCAACAATCACTGATCCTTCATAACCAGCATTTTCAGCGATTTGACGGATTGGTTCTTCTAATGCACGAACGACAATCTTGATCCCTGTTGCCACATCGCCTTCAGCTTCCAACGCAGCGACTTTACCAATTACATTGACAAGTGCGGTACCACCACCTGAAACCATGCCTTCTTCTACAGCGGCACGTGTTGCGTTTAACGCATCTTCAATTCGTAATTTTAATTCTTTTAATTCTGTTTCAGTTGCAGCACCGACTTTAACGACAGCAACCCCGCCAGCTAATTTAGCTAAACGTTCTTGTAATTTTTCACGATCAAAATCAGACGTTGTTTCGCCGATTTGGTTTTTAATTAAATGAACGCGGGCATCAATGGCTTCTTTTGAGCCAGCACCTTCAACAATTGTTGTGTTATCTTTGTCGACAACTACTTTGCTAGCATTTCCTAAGTTTTCAATGGTTGTGTCTTTTAACTCTAACCCTAAGTCGTCAGTGATTACTGTACCACCTGTTAAAATAGCAATATCTTCAAGCATCGCTTTGCGGCGGTCACCAAATCCTGGCGCTTTTACTGCGACAACATTAAATGTACCACGGATTTTGTTCAACACTAATGTTGGTAGAGCTTCTCCATCAACATCATCCGCAATAATCAATAGTGGACGGCTTTGTTGTAGAATTTGTTCTAATAAAGGTAAGATATCTTGAATATTTGAGATTTTTTTGTCGGTAATTAAGATATATGGATTTTCTAAAACAGCTTCCATTTTATCGTTGTCAGTAACCATGTATTGAGATAAATAACCGCGGTCGAATTGCATTCCTTCAACCACATCTAATTCTGTTTCAATCCCTTTTGATTCTTCAATGGTAATTACGCCATCGTTACCAACTTTTTCCATTGCATCAGCAATTAATTGGCCGACTTTTTCAGAGCCTGATGAAACAGCAGCGACCTGTGCAATCGCTTCTTTTGAATCAACTACAGATGAAATATTGTGTAATTCTTCTACTGCTGTTTTTGTTGCTAATTCAATCCCACGACGAATACCTAATGGGTTAGCTCCAGCAGTTACGTTTTTTAAGCCTTCACGAACAATGGCTTGTGTCAAAACAGTCGCTGTTGTTGTTCCGTCACCAGCAATATCATTCGTTTTAGAAGCAACTTCTGAAACTAATTTTGCGCCCATGTTTTCAAAATGATCTTCTAATTCAATTTCCTTAGCAATTGTTACCCCATCGTTAGTAATCAATGGTGAACCAAATGATTTTTCTAAAACAACGTTACGACCTTTAGGGCCTAATGTCACTTTCACTGTATCTGCTAATACATCTACTCCGCGTAGCATTGCTGCACGTGCATCTTCTGCAAATTTAATCTCTTTTGCCATGATTTCTTCACCTCATAATTTTTTTCTTCTATTATATTATTCTGTAAAAGTTGTTTATTATTCAACAGTGGCAATAATGTCTTTGGCTGATACAATTAAGTATTCTACGCCTTCGTATTTCACTTCTGTTCCTGAATATTTTTCAAACATTACTGTGTCACCAATTTTTACTTCCATCGGAACTTTTGTGCCATTTTCAAGCACACGACCTTCACCTACTGCGATAACTTCACCTGTTTGTGGTTTTTCTTTTGCAACGGATGCAAGAACAATTCCTCCAACAGTTTTTTCTTCTTCTTTCGCGACTCTAATTACGACGCGATCGCCTAATGGTTTTAACACAATAAATCCCTCCAAATAAAAAGTTTTCGCTTATTTTAGCACTCGATACATAAGAGTGCTAACTCACACTATTTATAATACTCATTTCACTCTAAAAATGCAAGTCTTTTCTCTCTTTTTCTTGTCAATTATAAGATACGCATTTTTTATTGCGTATTCTTTTTTCATGGAATGTTTTTCCAATCCTTTAATTCATGGTAAAATAAATTGACTACGATTGGAGGCGAATAAAATGAAACAACGTTTACTTACAGCACTAATAGCAACATTCGTTTATTTTGTGATAGCGAATTTAGGAAATCTTGTTTTCAGTGTCACAGAAGGAATTGTTTCGACACTTTGGGAATCTCTTTTCTTTTTCTTATTCGTTTTTCTTTTATTAGGATATCGCAATAATCGTAAAAAATAATTATAGAAAGGATTAACCATGACCTTAAGAAAATCAAGTTTATTTATTTTAGTCACATACATTATCGCTTTTTTCGGGCCGTTACTTTTTTCGGGTATTTCTCCCAATGCAGCGATTAATGTGACAACTGCTCTCTACATTATTGGTGCCCTTGTAATGATTGGCATCTTTTTAAAAACAACAGAACCTTCTCCTTTAGAGGAAACAGCAACCTTGAAATCACCTATTTTTATTTTTTTACTAGGTGTTAGTGGGATTTTCATTGCCATGCTGATTCAAGGCGTTACTTTCGCCATTGAAGTAGCCATCACAGGAGAACAAGCTACTTCTCAAAATACACAAGCTATTGTAGCGGTGATTTTGGCAAATCCTTTATTTATTTTGGCAACTACTATCGGTGGTCCGATTATGGAAGAATTCGTCTTTCGTTATGCATTTATCCATTTAATCCAGCCTTTTACAAATTTCTGGATTGCGGCTACTGTTAGTTCGGCGATTTTTTCACTCGCACATGCCGATGGTCACTTTTTTGTTTATTTCTTTATGGGATTTTTCTTTGCTCTTTTGTACAAGCAAACTGGAAAAATTTGGACCTCAATTATTGCCCATTGCGGCATGAATACGATTGTGATTATTGTTCAACTACTTTTGCATAATGGTGCAATTCAATAAGAAAAGGGCCTTCGTCTAAACGACTAGGCCCTTTTCTTTTACTTATTCTTCTTCGTCAATCAATTCGTTGTCATGATGTAAGAAATAAATTAATGTTTGTAATTCGTTGGTTAAGTCAACATTTTGAATTAATACTTCAGGTGGCGCTACTAAACGCGCAGCCGTAAAGTTTAGAATTCCTTTAACCCCTGCTTCGGCAAGTTTGTTTACAACTTCTTGCGCTTTGCGAGCTGGAATAGTTAAAATAGCTACTTCGATTTGTTGAACACGGATTTGTTCCATCATATCTTCCATTGGATAAACCGGAATACCGTCAACAATGCGTCCCACAATATCTTCATTCACATCAAATGCGCAACTTACACGAATACTGTTGCTTTGATGGAATTTGTACTTTAATAAAGCACTTCCTAAATTACCAACCCCGATTAATGCGACATTGGTTAACTCATCTTCATTCAACGTTTTTGCAAAAAAGTTCATTAAGTTTTCAACATCATAGCCGTACCCACGTTTACCTAATTCACCAAAATATGAAAAGTCACGACGAATAGTCGCACTGTCTACTTGTACCGCTTCACTTAATTCAGTTGATGAGACTTTATTTTTTCCTGTATCATGTAACATTCTTAAGTAGCGATAATATAAAGGAAGGCGTCGCGCCGTTGCTTTTGGAATAACTTGATCTTTCACAATTGGACCTCCAATACTTTCACTTAAATCTTATCCATTAACATAATAGCAGTTTTTCACAATAAAAAGCAATTCTATGGCTCAAAAATAGCATTTTTCTTCAAAAGTTTGTGATAAAAGGTATAAACCTTCACAAAGCATTTTTTGATACGTGCTATTTTAGCAGATTTTATGCTACACTAAGGGCAATGAATTTAGAAATGAGGACTACTGATGATTTTATTACAAGCAAATCAAGTTGCCCGCCATTTTGGCTCGAAAACATTGTTTGAAAACATACATTTAGAAATTGCAACAAAAAGTCGGATTGCCTTAGTTGGTCGTAATGGTGCTGGAAAATCGACTTTTTTAAAAATCATTGCAGGCATTGATGCTCCCGATAGCGGAACCATTGCCAAAAATAAAACTGCTACGTTAGGTTATTTAGCTCAAAATACCGGCTTAGAATCAGATAAAACCGTTTGGGAAGAAATGACAAAAGCCTTTGCTGACATCCTAGAAATGGAACAGCGTATGCGAGAATTAGAAACCAAAATTAGTGAAATGGAGCCAACCACTTCCGTTTATGAAGGAATTTTAAAAGAGTACGATCAATTGCAACATACGTTTTCTGAAAAAAATGGCTACGGCTATGAAAATGAAATTCGCTCAGTCCTTCACGGCTTTGGCTTTGATGAATCCTTTTACACGAAAGATATTCAAACCTTATCTGGTGGTCAAAAAACCCGGCTTGCATTAGCAAGAATGCTTTTACAAAAACCAGACATTTTAATTCTGGACGAGCCTACAAACCACTTAGATATCGAGACGCTTTCTTGGCTGGAATCTTATTTGCCAAGCTATGCCGGCGCCCTATTGATTGTTTCCCACGATCGTTATTTTTTAGATAAGGTAGTTAATGAAGTTTATGAACTGAGTCGCAAAAAAATGACTCACTACAAAGGAAACTATTCCAAATACTTAGAGTTAAAAGCAGAACAATTAGCCAGTGAATGGAAAGCGTATGAAAAGCAACAAGAAGAAATCAATAAGTTAGAAGATTTTGTTGCCAAAAATCTGGTTCGTGCATCTACAACGAAACGTGCACAAAGTCGCCGAAAAGTATTAGAAAAAATGGATCGTTTAGACCGACCTCAAGGAGATGAAAAATCGGCGCATTTTCTTTTCGATAGTGAAAAAGTCTCGGGAAATGTTGTTTTACAAGTCGAAGATGCCGCCATTGGTTACGACCAAGAACATATTTTATCCGAACCTATTCACTTGGATATTCGTCGCAAAGAAGCCATTGCCTTAGTCGGACCGAACGGAATTGGTAAATCCACTCTCTTGAAATCAATTATTGACCGCATTCCTTTCATTAAAGGAAGTAAAACTTTTGGCACCAATGTTTCTGTAGGTTACTATGACCAAGAGCAAGCCAATTTACATGGCAATAAAACGGTCTTAGCGGAATTATGGGATGAACACCCAACCACACCTGAAAAAGAGATTCGAAGTATTTTAGGCGGCTTTCTCTTCAGTGGAGATGATGTTGAAAAAACGATTCCTTTATTAAGCGGTGGTGAAAAAGCACGTGTGGCATTAGCAAAATTAGCGATGGATCGTGACAATTTCTTGATTCTCGATGAGCCAACCAACCACTTGGATATCGATAATAAAGAAGTTTTAGAAAATGCGCTGATTGATTATGAAGGAACCATCCTCTTCGTTTCCCATGACCGTTACTTTATCAATCGAATTGCAACAAAAGTTGTTGAGCTTTCTGAAAAAGGCAGCAAACTTTATTTAGGCGACTATGATTATTATTTAGAAAAGAAACAAGAGGAAGAAGAAATCGCTGCCCTCTTAGCTAATGAAGAAGCGGCGAAAAAAACCGAACCAGTTACAGCCAAAAATACCTTTTATCAAAACAAGGAGCAACAAAAATTACTCCGTACTTTGCAGAGAAAAATAACACAAGTCGAAGAAAATCTTGCTCAGTTAGATACGACAATTGCACAATTAGAAGCACAAATGAGTCAACCAGACATTCTAGAAAATCATGTTGAATTGCTGGCTTTAAACCAACAATTAGATGACGCTCGTCAGCAACAAGATGAACTACTTGAGCAATGGGAAAATTTCAGTTTAGAATTAGAAGAAATGGAAAATAACAATTAACGGAGGGATTCACTATGGCTTCCAAAAAAATCAGTTTAACGAAGCCCAAATATCAACAAATCGCCGTTGATGTTGCGGAAAAAATTGCAGAAGGCAAATTACATGTTGGAGATAAAATCCATGCCCGTTCCACCCTAGCTAACCAATACCAAGTGTCGCCAGAAACAGCCCGCAAAGCCATTATCGTTTTAGTTGATTTAGAAATCGTTAAAGCCAAACACGGCAGCGGCTTCTATGTGGCATCAAAAGAAAAAGCGCAGGACTTTGTGACACAATATCAAGACGTTCAAACGATTGCTGAAATTAAAGAAGAATTGCTAGATAGCGTAGCGAAACAAAAAGAAGAACTTACTCATTTTTCTAGCATTCTAGATACTCTTGTTGAACAAACAAAGCGTTTTGATTCTTTCAATCCAATGAATCCTTATTCATTAGTTTTAACAGAAGAAGCTGCTTATCTTGAGGCGACGATTAGCGAAATGAATTTTTGGCAAAACACTTCGGCAACGATTATCGCCATCAAACACAAAGAAGAACTTCTGGTCTCACCTGGTCCATATGCAAAGATTTCGTTGAACGACACACTTTATTTTGTTGGACATGACGAATCAACGTTACAACGAGTCCAAAATTTCTTTTATCCTTAAACAAAAAAGTGACTACTTATCTTGCGGTAAATAGTCACTTTTTTTATTTATTATTTCTATTTTTCATAAAAAACCACTATAAAACCTAGTTAAAATACTGTTTTTCTTCATTTTCAGAAAGATTTTCATCTAATTTGACAAAGTGACAACTTTATAGTAGTCTGATGTAGTCACTTTTTTAATGAGGAGGAACAATGATTTGCCAAAAGTAAAAGTAAATCACCTTACCAAGATCTTTGGTAAGAAAACCAAACCGGCACTTGAAATGATTCGTGCCAACAAAAGCAAAACAGAAATTTTAGAAAAAACGGGTGCCACAGTCGGTGTTTATGATGTAAATTTCGAAGTTGAAGAAGGCGAAATTTTCGTTATTATGGGGTTATCAGGAAGTGGGAAATCAACATTAATTCGTTTATTAAATCGTTTGATTGAACCAACTTCAGGAAATATTTATATTGATGGACAAGATATTTCTTCTTTAGATAAAGAAGGATTACGTGAAGTACGTCGAAATAAAATGAGCATGGTTTTCCAAAACTTTGGTCTTTTCCCCCATCGAACTATCTTAGAAAATACGGAATATGGTTTAGAAATTCGTGGTGTTCCTAAAGAAGAACGCCAAGCAAAAGCTGAAAAAGCCTTAGAAAATTCTAGCTTAATTGCTTTTAAAGACCAATTACCAAGTCAATTATCTGGTGGGATGCAACAACGTGTCGGCCTTGCTCGTGCCTTGGCTAACGATCCAGAAATTTTATTAATGGACGAAGCGTTCTCTGCTCTTGATCCGTTAATTCGTCGTGAAATGCAAGACGAACTATTAGATTTACAAGAAAATGTCAAAAAAACCATTATCTTTATCACACATGATTTGAATGAAGCTTTACGAATCGGCGACCGGATCGCCTTGATGAAAGATGGTCAAATTATGCAAATTGGGACTGGAGAAGAAATTTTAACCAACCCAGCCAATGAATATGTGCGAACCTTCGTGGAAGATGTGGATCGTTCAAAAGTCTTAACTGCCCAAAATATTATGGTACCTGCTTTAACTACTAACATTGAAATTGATGGCCCAACTGTTGCTTTAAAACGGATGCGTCAAGAAGAAGTGAGTATGTTACTTGCCGTGGATAAAAAACGCCAACTAAAAGGCGTGGTACGCGCAGAAAAAGCTTTAGAAGCGCGTAAAAACGGGACTTCTCTTGTAGAATGTGTGGATCCAGAAATTCAAACAATCGACAAAGATATGTTAGTGAATGATATTTTCCCACTGATTTATGATGCACAAACGCCTCTTGCCGTGACTGATAACGGCAAACTATTAGGCGTGGTCATACGTGGTAGCGTACTTGAAGCACTTGCAGAAACAGAGGTGAACGAACATGAATAAGTATCAATTACCTGTCGCGTCTTGGGTTGAAAGTTTTACTGATTGGTTAACTTCAACATTTGCTGGATTATTCAGCTTTTTACAAACAATTGGTCAAAGTGTAATGGACAACATTACTGCCTTACTAACAGCCGTACCACCACTTGTGCTGATCGTGCTATTAACGATTGCTGCTTTCTTTATTTCTAATAAAAAAATCGGCTTAAGTTTATTCACGTTTATCGGCTTAATGTTTATCTATAATCAAAACTTATGGAACGATTTAATGAGTACCGTTACGTTAGTTTTACTTTCTAGTGTTATTTCCATTATCATTGGTGTGCCACTGGGGATTTTAATGGCGAAAAGCGAAAAAGCCAAAAGTATCATTACACCGATTTTGGACTTCATGCAAACAATGCCTGGTTTCGTTTACTTGATTCCAGCCGTTGCATTCTTCGGAATTGGTATGGTTCCTGGGGTCTTCGCCTCTGTTATCTTCGCTTTACCACCAACCGTGCGCTTTACGAATTTAGGAATTCGACAAGTACCAAATGAACTTGTTGAAGCAGCTGATTCTTACGGTAGTACTGGCTGGCAAAAATTATTCAAATTAGAATTACCTTTAGCCAAAAACACGATTATGGCTGGTGTTAACCAAACAACCATGCTAGCTCTATCAATGGTAGTTATTGCTTCAATGATTGGTGCGCCTGGATTAGGACGTGGCGTCCTTTCTGCTTTACAACGTGCGCAAGTCGGGAACGGTTTCGTAAATGGTGTGGCTTTAGTTATTTTAGCGATTATCATTGACCGTTTTACTCAACATTTAAATAATAAAAAAGCAGCCCCTAAAGCAGCTGGTGCCACCTCTAAAAAGAAAAAATACGGGATTATTGCAACGGTTGTTGTAATTGTCGCTGGCTTAGTTGGTGCTTCAATTTTTACAACAACAAATGATAAGCAAATTTCCCTTTCTTATGTGGAATGGGATACCGAAGTAGCCTCCACACATGTGGTTGCCGAAGTCTTAAAAGATATGGGATATGATGTTAAAACGACTCCTTTAGATAACGCAATTATGTGGGAATCTGTAGCTAAAGGTGAAACAGATGCCATGGTTGGTGCGTGGCTGCCAGGAACTCACGCAGAGCAATATAAACAATATAAAGATAAATTAGACGACCTTGGTGAAAACCTTAAAGGCGCGAAGCTAGGAATTGTCGTCCCTTCTTATATGGATGTTGATTCTATCGAAGATTTATCTGATCAAGCTGGGAAAAAGATTACTGGAATTGAACCTGGGGCTGGTGTTGTTGCAGCAGCAGAGAAAACTAAAGAAGCTTATCCTAATTTGAAAGATTGGTCTGTTGAAACTTCTTCATCAGGTGCCATGACTGTCGCCTTAGGACAAGCAATTAAAAACAACGAAGACATCGTTATTACTGGCTGGTCTCCTCACTGGATGTTTGCAAAATATGATTTAAAATATTTAGCTGATCCAAAAGGCACTATGGGCGGCGAAGAAGCGATTCACACAATGGCTCGCCAAGGCCTAAAAGAAGATCAACCAGAAGCTTACAAAGTGTTAGATAATTTCCATTGGACAACTAAGGATATGGAATCTGTCATGTTAGAAATTAACGAAGGCAAAGACCCACAAGAAGCTGCACGTGATTGGGTTGATTCACATAAAGACCAAGTAGCAGAATGGAAAAAATAATTCTTAACAAATGACTTCCCCATCTATTAAAAGAGGGCGTTGAACAAATTGTTCAACGCCCTCTTTTTTCGCAAAAAAAACCACTCAGTTGGGTAGACTGAGTGGAAAGGAGTTATTTTTACTTGAGGAGTAAAAATGAAAAGTGTTTATGTTGGGTGTTTTGTTGGTATGCTTATATATTAACGAGAACCTGTGAATAATTTGTGACGAAAACCTTGGAAATTTGCTACGAATTACTTAAAAAAGTTTAAATGTGTCTCATCCTAGTTAATCGATACAGTAATTATTTCTTTTTAGTATTTTGGATGGCTTTAAATAATGTTGAAAATTGTCCTTTGAAAGACATCACATCATCAAAGATATCAACACCATCGTTTAACATTTTGACGGTCACCCAGCCAAGCGCTTCCGTAATTGCTACCGCAACTGAAGCATTGACCATGCCACCAGTCACAGTTCCGACAACAGGAATCACTTTTAGAATATTCCCGACTGCGCTCTTACCTAAACTAACCACTACTAATTCTTTGGTTAAACTTTTCCCTAAGCTTTCAGACCAAGACTGACCAAAAATTTTATGCAGCCGTGACATCATAGTTAATTGAACAGGTACCAGTAAAAAAGCATCCGAAAATGGAATTGGCGAAAACCCAATAATTGCTGCTGACAATGCAGCAAAATGAATCGTTTGATGACTTTTCTTTTTCACGTCAGGTGAAACACCAGCCAAAAATTCATCAAATACTTTGTCGAGTTGTGTTTGACTGTTCGTCACTAATTGTTCTGCTTTACCTTTAGAAGTTGCGAAAGCATTCATTATGGCCGTAGACGTTTTTTGTGGAAATTTTTTCAAGACATCTTGAAAAAAAGAACGAAATTCTGGGTCTTCGATTTCTTCATTCAATTGCTTAGTTTCTTGTTCTGCTAATTCTTGTTTTTCAATCTCTTCAAAAAGTTCTTGTTTCTTTTTGTTTTTATGTTTTTTTCTTCTCATCTCATTAACTCCCTTATCTATCAATATGTAGAAACAAAGTATAGCATATCCCCTGATTGATTCTCTTTTAGATGATTTGAAAAGCCAGAACTTATCTGTTTTTTAAACAAATAGAAATGTTCCAGCTTTTCTCAAAAAATCAGCTATTTTGTTTGTTCTTCACCGCAATACACCGTCAAGTGTTTAGGCAAAATTTTCAGCGTAATTGGCAAAGCAGCTCCTTCATCACCATCCACATTAGTGGTTAATTCTTCTTGGTTTTCTAAGGAGATTGTTCCTTCTTTAAAGGTTAGGTAAGCTAAATTATCAGTGGACTGATCGACTCCTTTTAACAAATCTGGAACGGCTTTTACTGCATCCCACAATGATTGATCTTTTAAATAAACTAAATGAAGTTTGCCATCATCCACTTGGGCCTCTGGTAATAATGTTTCAAACCCACCGATTGAATTCGTTAAGCCAACTAAAACGGTACTACTTTCAATGGTTTGTTCTTTTTGATCCAAGCTTAAATGAAAAGGATACGTTTGAGCATTCGCTAAATGTTTGGCACCTGAAATAAAATAAGCGAGTTTTCCTAACTTCGTTTTTTGTTCAACGTCCACGTCGTTAATTGACTCTGGAATCGTCCCAATTGCAACGACATTCATAAAGTAGTCGTCATTGATTTTCCCCACGTCTAAAGCACTGGTTTTTTCTAAATCTAATTGTTGAATCGCTTCTTCAGGGTCCATCGGTAAATTCAAGGCTCGCGCTAAATCGTTCACCGTTCCTAAAGGAAAAAAGCCAAATTTCGGGCGGTAAGCTTGTTCTGCCAACCCGCTAATTCCTTCATTAACAGTTCCATCTCCCCCCATTACGAAAACACTGTCGAAGTGACTTTCCGCAGCTTCACGGGCAAATTGTTCTGCATCGCCGCCTTTTTCTGTTTGTTTCACTATAACTTCATCAAATAACTGCTTTAATTTTTCTTCTGCTAACGTTTCAAATTCTTTGGCTTTTTCACCACCAGAACTGGGGTTAACAATTAAAACTGCTTTTTTCACTGGCACCACTCCTCATTGATAACTAAATCGTTTGATTCCTTACAATTATTATAAAAGATATTTTTGATTCTGGCGAAAAATATGCTGACACTTGCTTAACAAACAAGCATTCCTGCTCCTCACTACTTTTCAAAACGTTCTTTAAAGCAATAGGCAAAATAATAGAACAATTTCCAAAAATCTTGCCAAACTTTTGGATCCATCCCCGTCAATTCATGAATTCGTTTCAAGCGGTAATTCAATGTATTTCGATGGATATGTAATACTTGTGAGGTTTCATTGATGTTTAAGTTATGATTGGCGAAAAAAATAACGGTTTCATAGTATTCATCATAAATCGTCTGGATGGTTTCAAAAAAATCCAATTCAATATGAAAAGGAAAATTAAAAATTCCTTGAATGAAAAAATCTTCTGCTTGGTAAAACTTAGCCTTTTCTAATTGGAGAAACGATAGAAGTAAATACGTGTTTTGTGCCTCTTGGACCATTTGTTGAATCGTGGCTTTTTCCGAACTTATCACAAGGTATTCTGTTACTGGCTTTGTTATCTGAGGTGGTTCAGAAGTAATCACCAGATAACAATTTTCCCATTCAAATATTTCATGGCCAGGATAATAACTGGATAATAAGCGCTTGTCCTTCGTCAGTACACAATGATTCTGGTCATCTAATTGAAGGTTATATAGTTCCAACGCTTCAAGTTTTAAGGCTTCTGAGTAAGCAGAATCAACATGCATTAAGTGCTGGATAAACTGATTTTTTTGTTTCTTCTTTTTTTCGCGTTCTTGTTGTGTATTTAATTCTTCTGTCAGTAAAAGAACAATCGAGCGCACAAGCTTGGTAAATTTGCGCACCTCGTCTGGTTCTCCTGAAATGCCTACGACACCTAAAATGTGATCATTCAAAATAATCGGTTCATTGGTGCCTTTTTTCTCTAGAGAAGTATCTTTATAAATTTCAATATTTTTTCGTTCATTGATGGCTCTTTCTGCGCCACGATGGCGCTCCCCAATTCGAGCAGAATCTCCACTCGCAATAATTTTTCCTCGTTCATCCATAATATTGATGTTATAAGGAATATCTGCCATCAACTTTTCAACAATTTTATTTGCTTGGATTTTGTCTAATTTTAACATTGCTATCGCCAACTTTCTAAAAAGCGAGTAGCGTTTGGGACATAAGCCGCAATGACTTATGTCCCAAACGCTTAATTCTTCAGATCAACGACTGAACATTTTTATTTCAGCTTTCATTACTGATGATACCATGGTTAGTTCTTAGTCACAAGGCACCAGCTGTAATGTACGAGCAATATTTTCAACGGTTCTTTCTAAGTTAACTGGTCCATTTTTCAATGCTGCTTCCAACGGTTCGGCTTTGGCCAAAATTCCAAAAATAGCCGTCATCCCTTCTTCATAGAGGACATCCACATCTTTGCCGATATAGCCAGCACAAGCGAAAACCGGTTTTTGATACTTCTTGGCCAAACGTGAGACGCCATAAGGGGCTTTGCCGAATTTTGTTTGAAAATCCATACCGCCTTCACCAGTAAAGACATAATCAGCGGCTTTTATTTTTTCTTCTAATTGATTCACTTCTACGACAATATCAATTCCTGGGCGTAACTGAGCTTTTGTGAATGCTAGTAACCCTGCACCCAAACCACCAGCAGCTCCTGCACCTGGCATCATCTCAACATCAATGCCGATCTCTTTTTTGATGATCGCTGCATAATGGGCTAAGTTTTTATCTAATTGAGCCACCATTTCTTCTGTCGCACCTTTTTGCGGGCCAAAGACATGAGACGCCCCTGTTGGCCCTGTTAGTGGGTTATTCACATCACTTGCTACTAGAACTTCGGTAGCAAAAATACGTTGATCAAACTGTGTTAAATCGATCTGCGCCAGTTTATCTAATGCACCACCGCCACCCGTCAATTCTTGCCCTTCCTTGTCTAACAAACGCGCACCAAGTGCCTGAATCATACCTGCACCCCCATCATTTGTCACGCTACCACCAATGCCGATAATGATTTTTTTTGCCCCATGATTGAGCGCATGTTGAATCATTTCTCCTGTGCCATAAGTAGAAGTGATCAAGGGATTACGTTCTTCTGCTTTGACCAATTCAATTCCGTTAGCTTTCGCCATTTCAATGACCACCGTTTCTTGGTCACCTAATAAGCCGTAATAGGTTTCAACGATTTGATCAGGAAGCGGTCCTGCCACACGCACTGGTACTCTTGTGCCTCCTGTTGCATCCACTAAGGAATCCACCGTTCCTTCCCCGCCATCTGCCATCGGGACATGTTGAATGTCTGCATCTTTAAATACAGCTAAAATCCCTTTTTCCATTGCCAGACAGGCTTCTTTTGCACTCATACTTTCTTTAAATGAGTCTGGAGCCAAAACAAATTTTTTCGTCATCTTTTCGCGCCTACTTTCCAACTAGTTTAAAATAAAGCCATATAAAATGGTTGCAACAATCGTCATTACCCCACCGACACACATTTCATAAGGAATCACTCGAATTCTTTCTTTAATCGTCATATTCATACTTTGTGCCGTAATATGGAAATAATTGCCTTGAGGAACACTATCAATCACAGTTGCCCCAGTATGCACCATGACTGCTGCTGAAAGTGAAGTTGTGCCCATATCTAAAATCGCTGGTCCAAAAGAACCTGTCGCTAAAATAACCGCTGTGGATGTTGAACCAACTGCTAAGCCCATTAAAATACCAGAAATCGGTGCCAAGAAGGTTCCAGAAATTCCCATAACAGAAATTAAGTGGACAATTTGTGTTGATAAATCAGAAACAGAAATTAATCCGGCAATTGCGCCTGCACCAATTAAAATTAAAACGGTATCGGTTACTCTCTTCAAGCCAGAAGATGCATAAAAGGCCAGTTGTTTTGTTTGCCCAATCGCAATTGTCCCAACAACTGAGGCGAACGGCAAAATATACAGAGCATCAATATTCAAACTTTTGATGAAAGAAATATTTAAAACGGCGCCAATCGGATTAAGTAATAATAAGACAATCGCTAACACTGGCGCGATCAACGCCTTTTTCAAAGGTAATAATTCTTTTGTTTGTTCCTCTACAAGATCCGTTTCTTTGACCATTGATCCTTTGCTTCTCATGATATTTGCAAGAACAACAGCTGTAATTAAACCAAATACGGCTGGAATAAATCCAGCAATCATAACGTCACTTAAAGGTAAATCAAAGCCGTTCGCCGCTGCAATAGTATTTGGATTAGGCGAAATAATATTACCCGCTTTGCCGCCACCTGATAAGGCAATCAATAATGATAACTTACTGATACCCGTACTTTTCCCAACGGATAGAGCAATCGGGGCAACAATCAACACTGCAACAGGAATGAATACGCCCACAGCTGTAATTACCATTGTGGATAATGCCAAAGATAAAATAGCTTTTTTCTCGCCAAGTTTTTGTACAATGGCGTTGGCAATTGATTCTGCCGCACCGGATTCCATCATCACACCCGCCAACATGCCGGCTGCTAAGACACGGATTGCGGTTCCCATAATACTTTGTGTTCCGTTTAATAGAACAGCGACTGTATCTGACAGGGAAGCGCCTCCAATAAGACAACCAACAATTGCACCAAAAAACAAGGAATACACAGGATTAAATTTTTTCAAAATTAATACTATCGCTACAACTAATCCTAAAATTGCAGCAACCCAAGATATTGTAATATCTGGCATTCAAAATCAGCTCCTTAAATTGTTTACGCTTTCATTTTATCAAAGTCCTTTCTTTTTAAAATTGTAAATTTAACAGGATTTATTGTTCAAATGCACAAAAAACTGTTCTTAAAGAACAGTTTTTTGAAATCTTTTTCTATCTTTCTCAATAATGACCACCAAGCCAACGAACAAAAGAACACTCACAATTAACAATACTGCCGTTTTATTATATCCATGAAAGAGCGCTTCGCCTCCACATGCGTAAAGTATTGAGGAAGGAATCACACCAACGACTATCGCGGCTATTAAATTTTTTAATGACAACTGCATAGTATCCGCAGCAAAATTAATCACAGAAGAAGGAATAATTGGAATCATGTAGCCCACCATAATCCCAATTTTTGGATGCTTCATCCGTCGAATGGACTGGACCCAATGATTGGTCTCCGTTTTTTTATCTAAAAATTTTATATGATGCATCAAAAAGATTGCAACTAAATTTCCCAAACTATTCCCTAAAACGTTAATGAGTGTGCCACTAAATGGACCAAAACTCAATCCTGCAATCACACCGATTACCGAGGTCGGAATCCCTGGTACTGCACACATAATTACTGTCAAAAAAACTAACCACAGCGCTGCTGAAAAACCATGTGAACGAATTCGCTCTAATAATTGTGTCTTACTGGCTTTAGGATTCAAAAATAATTGAATATCTGTTTGATATTCTAGATACAAACGGTAACCAACCAGCAGGATTAAAATAAGACCGCTACTGATTAGTAGTATTCGGATTGTTTTCCTCTTCATTTTATTTACTCCTTTTATGCTTTACACAAAGTGTAGCACAGGATTCTTTGTGCCTCAATTAGAAGCTTGTATGAATAAAAGCCGACCCTAAAAGTTAGATTTTTTAATCTAACTTTTAGGGTCGATTCGAAAGTTACAAAGGTACTTTTTTATTTCCGATACATCTTAAACTCCAAGAACAGATCATTATAAATTCCTAAGTATTCTTGACCTAAGTCTTGGTAAACTTCTAAATGTTTGATGGTTTCATCATCTGGATAAAATTGTTTATCTTCGGCAACTTCTTTTGGTAATAGTTTTTTAGCTTCTTTATTTGGTGTGGAATAACCAATATATTCTGCGTTTTGTGCTGCATTTTCTGGTCGTAACATAAAGTTCATAAATGCATAGGCACCATCTTTATTTTTGGCTGTCTTAGGCATCACAATGTTATCAAACCAGAGATTAGAGCCTTCACTGGGAATCACATAATGTAGATGTTCATTGTTTTCTAGCATTTCAGCAGCTTCACCAGAGAAAGTTACAGCAACTGCACTTTCTTCATTAGCCATGTACATTTTGATTTCATCGGCAACAATTGCTTTGACATTGTTCGTTAATCGGTTTAACTTATCGGTAGCCTGACGTAATTGTTGGTCGTTTTTACTGTTTAACGAATAGCCTAAACTGTTCAAAGATAATCCTAACACTTCGCGAGCGCCATCAATCAGCATGACATTATTTTTTAATTCCGGGCGCCATAAATCATCCCAATGTTGGATCTGACGACCGTCAATAAATTTATCATTATAAATAATCCCCAACGTGCCCCAGAAGTACGGAACGGAAAACTTATTTTTGGGATCAAAGGATTGATCTAAAAAGCGTGCATCAATGTTTTCTAAGCCTTTTAATTTGCTGTGATCAAGTGGTAAAAGCATCTTCGCTTTCATCATTTTTTGAATCATATATTCAGAAGGAATGGCAATATCATAGGCTGTACCACCTTGCTGAATTTTTGTATACATGGCTTCATTAGAATCAAAGGTTTCGTAATTGACTTTATAGCCTGTTTCTTTTTCAAATTTCTTAATCAAGGCCGGATCTATATAGTCTCCCCAATTGTAAATGGTTAAGGTATCTGCTCCTGCCATGCCACTTGCTTTCTCCAATTGGCGCACGCCAAAAAACAAGATGACAATAATAGCGATAATTCCAATAAAAAGTGACTGTAATTTTTTCATTTTAACTTGGCCACCTCACTTTGTTCCCGACGCATTTTCTTTAAACGTTTTGGTGTATTGTCTTTACTGATAAAGTAATAACCGACCACTAGAATCATTGAAAATAGGAACACTAACGCACTTAAGGCATTGATTTCTAAACTAATTCCCTGACGTGCTCGTGAATAAATTTCAACAGATAATGTTGAAAAACCATTGCCTGTCACAAAGAATGTTACGGCAAAATCGTCCAACGAATAAGTAAAGGCCATAAAGTAGCCAGCAATAATTCCTGGCGCTAAAAAAGGCAAAATAATATTTTTAATCACTTGAACATTATTGGCCCCTAAATCCCGTGCCGCATCTACCATAGAATCGTTCATCTCTTGTAGTTTTGGTAAAACCATTAAAACAACAATCGGAATACTAAAGGCAATATGCGACAATAACACACTTGTAAAACCTAAACTGATAAACCCTACTGCCGTGAAGAAAATTAAGAAACTGGCTCCAATAATAACATCTGGTGAAACGAGTAAAATGTTATTAAAGCTAAGCAATGTGTTCCGGTTTTTACGACGTTTTGTATAATAAATCCCCATCGCACCAAATGTTCCAATGATGGTTGCTATTAAAGCCGATAAGAAAGCTAACAAAAACGTATTCAGAACAATGGTTAACAAACGTGTGTCTTCAAAAACGTTCCGATAATTATCTAACGTAAAACCAGTAAACTGATTCATCGTTTGCGTGTCGTTAAACGAATAAAAAATCAAATAAAAGATTGGCGCGTACAGTAGCGCAAAGACAACGAATAAATACACATAAGACCATTTAAACTTTTTCTTTTGCATTATTTGCCACGCCCTTTCTTCTTCTCACCCGTCAGCAACATCACAATAAACATGGCAACAATTAAAATCACACCAATTGTTGAACCCATGCCCCAGTTTTGCGTTACTAAGAAGTGTTCCTCAATCGCCGTTCCCAACGTAATCACCCGATTGCCGCCAATTAAACGCGTTAACATAAAGAGCGAGAGCGAAGGAATAAAGACAGCTTGAACGCCACTTTTCACACCGTTTAGGGAGAGAGGAAAAATGACACGGCGGAACGTTTCCGCACTGCTAGCTCCTAAGTCCCGACTAGCACTAATCAATGAAGGATTCATCTCTTCTAAGGCATTAAAAATCGGCATAATCATAAATGGAATTTCTATATACGTTGCGACAAATAAAAAACTAAAATCTGTAAACAGAATCTGGTGCGTGCCCAAACCCATAAAACTCATAAACTGATTGATACTCCCATGAATACTGAAAATCCCAATAAAGGCATAAGCTTTTAATAATAAATTCACCCATGTTGGTAAAATAACGAGCATTAACCACAACTGTTTATGCTTGAGCTTTGTCAAAAAATAAGCCGTAGGATAACTTACCAATAACGTAAAAATGGTAATCAGAAAAGCATACCAAACCGAATTAATGGTCATACTTAAGTACGTTCCTGATGTAAAATACGTTTGGTAATTCGCCAAAGTAAACTGGCCATTCATATCGAAAAATGATTGATAAATAATCATTAGCACTGGCGCAATGACGAATAAAAGTAACCACATTACATAGGGAATCGAATAAATTCGACGCATTGTTTTCATTTTATTTTCCCCTTTCGTTTACTCGTCGTAACTTTCTAAACGGGCATCAAAGTCTTCTTCTGATTCATTGAAGCGCATCACGTGAATATCTTCTGGCTCAAAAGAGAGACCTACTTGAGCACCTTCTTTGGCTTTTCGAGTGGAATGCACCATCCATTCGTTTCCTTGTTCATCAAAACAAATAATTTCATAATGAACGCCGCGGAATAACTGCGTGTCCACCGTTACAGTTAGCTTGCCTTTTTCAAGCGTGGTAATCGTTAAGTCTTCTGGACGTAAAACGACTTCTACAGGTTCATTTTTCCGCATGCCGCCATCGACACATTCAAACTTTTTGCCCACAAATGAAACTAAATTATCTTCCAGCATCACGCCATCCACAATATTACTTTCCCCTACAAAGTCAGCAACAAAGTGATTAATCGGTTCATCATAAATATCGACTGGTGTGCCACTTTGCACGATATGACCTTTATTCATGACAAAAATTTCATCACTCATCGCTAATGCTTCTTCTTGATCATGGGTCACAAAAATAAAAGTAATTCCTAAACGTTGTTGTAAATCACGTAGTTCATATTGCATCGCTGTGCGTAATTTCAAATCTAAAGCGGATAACGGCTCATCTAAAAGCAATACTTTTGGCTCATTGACAATCGCTCGTGCAATTGCGACCCGCTGACGTTGGCCCCCAGACATTTCACTAATTTCACGTGTTTCGTAGCCCGGTAATTGAACCAAACGTAATGCCTCTTTCACTTTTTTTTCAATTTCTGCTTTGGATAGTTTTTTGATTTTTAAACCAAATGCAACATTATCAAAAACATTCATGTGAGGAAACAAAGCATAATCCTGAAACACGGTATTGACTTGGCGTTTATTGGCAGGTACATCATTTATTCTTTTACCATCAAAATAAACATCACCAGAAGTCACGTCATTGAATCCCGCAATAATACGCAAAATCGTGGTTTTGCCACATCCTGAAGGTCCTAATAAGGTATAAAATTTTCCTTCTTCAATTTCAAAGCTGACATTTTTTAATACTGGTTCATCGTCAAATTGTTTGACAACATTTTCAAATGAAATCACATGGTTTCTCACTGGATAAACTCCTCCATTTCGTCCTTTATAAATACGATTCTGTCGCCACAATTAACGCACGACTTTTTCCTCGACCATTGTTGCTAATTTGGTGAGGTTCTGTTGCTTGGTAATACATGGTTTGACCTTTTTTAGCAATATACGTGGCTTCCCCTAATGTCAAACGAATGGAGCCATCAATCACATAAATAAATGTTTCCGATAGAGAAGGTTCAAACGTTTTGTATTCGCCATTTTTATCAAAAGTAATAATGACAGGTTCCATTTCTTTTTCATTTGAGGCTGGAATTAACCATTTTAGTTCATATCCATGTTCTTCATCATAATAGAGGGTACTTTCTTCTTCATTGTAGACAATTTTCTGTTCAAGCGGTTGCTGACTAAAAAACTGCTCTGGCGTCACGCCTAGTACTTCTAAAATTGAGAAAAATGTTTCCATTGATGGTGAGCTTAAATCCCGCTCCAATTGGGAAATATAGCCTTTGGATAAATCCGTTCTTTCGCCTAATTCTTCTTGTGTCAAATTTTTCTGAATGCGTAAATTTCTCAACTTCTCACCAATTTCCATGGCACACCTCGTTTCTATTTTCAGCTAATCTTTTCAACAAAAGTTTTGTAATACTAAACTTACAGTTTAGTTTTACCTTTTTTAGTATACGAACTTTTTGAAAAATTTCAACCATTTTTCTTTATTTTTCTAGTCTAATTGTCACACAATCTTTCTTTTCTGTATAACTTACTGTTTATAAGAAGAAAAATGATACGAAAAAATCAGAATATGATAAAATAAGACGAGTTGCTTTTTTACATAATTGGAAGGAGAGTTTTTATATGAATTCATTTCAAGCATTTACGTTAAGAGAACAAGATACATCTGTTATTGGTCAACTAGAAACCATTACTTTAGACGATTTATCAGAAGGCACTGTAGTAATCAAAGCAGCCTACTCCTCAGTTAACTTTAAAGACTCTTTAGCTTCAAAAAAAGACGGCGGTGTGATTCGCAATTATCCAATGATTCCAGGAATTGATGTCAGTGGCACCGTTGTCACATCGGAAGATCCTCGTTTCAAAGAAGGCGATAAAGTGATCGTAACAGGCTATCAATTAGGGGTTACTCATACTGGTGGTTATTCTGAATATGTGCGTGTTCCTGGCGATTGGGTAGTTCCACTTCCTGAAAAAATGAGTCTCAAAGAAGCAATGATCTTCGGAACTGCTGGCTTTACGGCAGGATTATCTGTCACAGCTTTAGAAGACGATGGCTTACGCGACGACAAAGAAGCCCCCATTATTGTAACTGGTGCGACAGGCGGTGTTGCGACATTGTCTATTGCGATGTTGCATCAATTAGGCTACACTTCAATCACTGCATTAACTAGAAAGCCAGATTCTTTTGAGCTTTTAAAAGAGTTAGGTGTTAGCGAATGCTTATTAGTAGAAGATTTCTTAGCAACTCCTGTTAAAGCATTGATGAAACAGCGTTTTGCTTTTGCAATTGATACCACTGGTGGGGAAATTACTTCTGCTGTTTTACCACAACTTCGTTATGATGGCCGTTCAGCCATTTGTGGCCGCGCTGCTGGAATTACATTAGAGACAACCGTTTTACCCTTTATTTTACGGGGCGTTCATTTATTGGGCATTGATTCGGTTAATGTTGGTATGGACAAACGAAAAATAGTTTGGCAACGTCTGGCCACTGATTTAGACATCACTGAAAAAGCTGTGTATCAAGAGATTACTTTAGAAGAACTTCCCCCTGTTTTTGAAGCATTACAAGCAGGCCAACATATTGGACGGACCATTGTCCGAATTTCTTAAGGAGGCGTTTTGATTATGGATGTTTTAGTTACTGCTGGCGGAACGTCAGAACCGATTGATAATGTTCGTTCGATTACCAATCATTCTTCTGGCGGACTAGGAAAAACAATTGCTGAAAGTTTTTTAGCTGCTGGACACACCGTAACCTACGTAACAACCAAACATGCATTACGTCCAACCCAACAATTGGACTTATCAATTAAAGAAATAGAAACAACGGTTGAATTAGCCACTACGTTAGAACAACTCTTTGCTGAAAAGCAATTTGATGCGATTGTTCACGCAATGGCAGTCAGTGATTTTACGACGGAAACCGCGCAAACGGAAGAACAATTTATTGATTCTTTTGCGCAACAATTAAGCGAACAAACATTGCCAAAGACCAAAGAAGCCTTGGCAACTATCGTTCAAAACACATTGAATCAGATTGCTGATATTCCTCAAACAGCAACAAAAATTTCATCTGATACGGACCGATTATTAATTTTTCTAAAGAAAAATCCTAAAGTCATCCAAATGATTCGTGACAAACAACCCCAAACTGTTTTAGTGGGCTTTAAATTACTTGTCGACGTTTCACAAGAAGAACTTGTCCAAGTTGCACAAGCCGCTTTGATTAAAAATCGGTGTGACTTTGTCTTAGCCAATGACTTGATGAATGTTCATGAAACAGAACACGAAGGATTATTAATTAACGAAACGGGCATTGTCCAAGAAGCTTGTTCAAAACAAGGGATTGGTTCAATGATCGTTAAAAATGTTGAAAAGAAATGGAGAGAACAACAATGAAAACTATTTTATTAGGCGTCTCTGGCAGCATTTCTGCATATAAAGCAGCAGATATTACAAGTCAACTAGCTAAGCTTGGCTACAATGTGGAAATTTTAATGACTAAAAGCAGCACAGCGTTCATCACTCCGCTGACGTTACAATCACTTTCTAAGAATCCAGTGCATACGGATGTCATGATGGAAATTGATCCCAGTAAAATTAATCACATTGAGTTAGCTAAAAAAGCGGATCTATTTTTAGTAGCACCTGCTTCGGCCAATACAATTGGGAAATTAGCCCATGGGATTGCCGACGACTTATTATCAACAGTTGCTTTGGCACTTTATCCTGAAACACCAAAAATTATTGCGCCCGCGATGAATACGTATATGTACCAAAACCCCATTGTCCAACGAAATATTGGCATTTTAAAAGAAGTCGGCTATCAAGAAATAATCCCACGTGAAGCTCTATTAGCTTGTGGCGATTATGGTCGTGGCGCACTTGCCACTGTTGAAGATATCCTTCAAACAGTGATGAAAATTTTAGCATCTGATAACAAGGAGTAATTTATGAATAACACGAAAAAATTTACGTTAACAGCAATGTTCTTAGCTATCTTACTTTTACTGGCTTTAACCCCGCTAGGATTTATCACATTAGGTCCTTTAAATTCGACCACGATGCATATTCCTGTAATTATTGGTTCCATTGTTTTAGGGCCAAAAATCGGTAGTATGTTGGGCGGCACGTTTGGGATCATTAGCTTAATTAAAAATACGACAGCACCAACACCTTTGTCGTTTGTTTTTTCTCCATTTATTCCTGTGATTGGTACCGATCATGGTAGTTGGAAGGCTCTTTTAATTGTGCTCATTCCGCGGATTTTAATTGGAGTCGTTCCTTATTTCGCTTACAAATGGCTAAATAAATTAACGAAGGAAAAAGCGCAACCTGTCTCCTTATTTGTGGCTGGTGTTTTAGGCTCAGCAACGAATACCATTTTAGTCATGAACATGATTTATTTTCTTTTTAATTCAGCTTATGCTGAAATTATTGGTAAAGCTGGAACTGCTGTTTACTTAGCCATTATTGCAACGATTTTCAGTTCTGGTGTGCCAGAAGCTCTTGTTGCTGGTGTAGCTGCTTCAGCAATTGCTAGCGTTTTGCTTCGCTTAATGAAACGGAATGCAACGCAAAAATTATAGAAAAAACCACAGGGGCTAAAAATCAAGTTTGATTTTTAGCCCCTGTGGTTTTTATTTATTTTTTTTGTTTTCGTAATTTATAGGCATATTCACTGGCTTTAAATAATAATTTATTAACTGGTAAATCGAATTCCCCAATAAATTCATTAATCGTTGGGTTGAAGTTTGCTTTAAACTTAATTAAGCCATCATTTAAACTACCTTCTAAGCCGCCCATATTACAGCTTTCGCAGCCACGGTTAAAACATTCTTCAATGGCATCTCGCCAAGTCACATATGTTGGCATGTAGCGTTTATAACGATCATCTAAGCCAGCATAAAGGATTTCACTTGTTGGACCAAATGTCACAGCCAAGGCGCCAGCAACCGTGACGATTTCACCAGCTTCTGCGATATTTTCTTCTAATTCTTTTAGTTCCCGAGTCAAGGAAGCATCTAATTCTTCTAAATTATGGCGCTTTTTCACTTGATTTTCTTTCAAATTACTCAAGTCTTTTTGATTTTTGTCATAGCGTTGTTGCGTGCTATCTAAGCGTTCCTTTAAATTGACTTGCGCCAGCATAATAAAGGAGTCTTCTGGGTAAATGTTCAACAGCTTCTTAAAGTAATCACTATTCCGCAAAGAAATATGTTGGCGTTCCATGGTTGATTGAATGACTTTTTCAAATTCATCAACAAAGTCAACATGCCCTTGCTGCACAACTACCCCTTTTTTTTCAGCTGTTTTAATCATTTTCTTGGTACTTTTTGACAATTGTTCCTCACTAAAATCTTCACGATAAATATTCGCTTGGAAGCGGGGCTGGATGGTGGCCCCCATATCTATTGTCAGTCCTTGATATTTGGCCCCTGCTTTTTTCAAGGTCTCAATAATAGATGTCGCTTCAGCATGCGGTTGATGTTCTTCTCCCAAATGGAAATCTTGATAGTGAACCGCAGGATCCATTTTTATAAATAAAGCTCGTTTTTTCTTGCCAAATTTTTTCAATTCAGCCATAAAGTAGTTGACCAAACGTTCATTTGTATAGTCCATTACTGGACCTCTTGGTGTATATAACATCGTAAAACCGGCTGGTAATGGTTTGATTAAAACTAAACTTGATGCAACTAATGTATCCTTTTCATAAACCCCAACAATTTCAGAACCCCAGTTATCCTTGACTTTTGCCCATGAAGATGACTGTAGTAAATTACATAATGGGTGATTTTTAACAAATGTATCGTGTACTTCTGCCGGAATACCGATTTTAAATGTGTACATGTTCAAACTCCTCTGCTGTGACTTTCCAATAGTCCGTTTATCTTACACTATCATAGTGTATTCCAACAGACTAGTAAAGTTTTACATGAAAATTTTTAGAAAAAATGTAGATCTTATTCTTTATGTAAAAAAGACGAGGTAGAAACAGTTCATTCTATCACTTAGTTCACTAATAGCAACGACACTTTTCTTCACTGCCATTCAAAGGATGAATCATTTCTATCCACATCTTTTCAATTAAATACGTGTTTCAAATTTTAATGACTTGTTGATAAAGTACATGATTGGTGCTGAAATCGTCATAATAATCGCTTCACTTAATGCTAACCAACCATAAGTTGTCCAAAATGCTTGACCGCCACTTGGTACTAGCATAAAGGCAATAAAAAACATACTTACAGTGAAAAATAGACTATTTAGACACATTCTAACAGGAATACTTGGTACCTTTTTTTGTAAAAAAGCTGTTAAGCTCAACGCAAATAATGTTTGCGCTCCACCAAACAGAGCATCCATTACACCGAAACCAAAAAATAAGTTAAAAAAGATAACGCCGCCTAAAACACCCCACATCAATTTGCGATTGAAAACGACTAGGTGATTCAAACTTTCTGAAATTCTAAATTGAATCATACCAGAAGAAACTGGCCGAACCAATAAAGAGAGGACAATATATAAGCCCATAATGATACCATTGGCTAAGACTGTTCTTAGCTTTCGATTGGCTTGAAACGAATTTTGCATACTTTTTCCTTCTTTCTCCGAGTTTTTTTACAAGGGATGGTTGATGAACCTTGGTTACAATTGCAACAGTTCACATTCTAATATGGAAAGTCAAAATAGTCAATGAAAGCCCTGTTTTACTTTGCACTTATTTGCAGTTTTCACCTCTCATGCATTGTTTCGTGCCTTTTTCTAGTCATTTTTTACTTTTTTAAGCAATCTTTATTCGCAGAAGTTCCTCCCTCTGGTATAATGGACAATAGCGATTCAAAGGAGGAGCTCAATGAACATTCACTACTATCTTATTATCAACGAGCAAGCAAGTAGCGGCAATGGCCGAAAAGTCGCTAGAAAAGTGATTCAACAACTCAAGCAACAAGAACTTAAATATACGGCTCTTTACACTGATTACGCTGGACATGAAAAAGAATTGACGAAGGAACTTGCAGAAACAACTTTACTTCCTTGGTCTGAAGACTTAGACGTTTCAACTTTTCCAATCCTAGTCGTGCTAGGCGGCGATGGCACACTACATAATGTCATTAATTCATTACTTCCATATGATTCAGCTATTCCTTTAAGCTATATTCCATGCGGCTCTGGAAATGATTTTGCACGAGGGGTGGGATTATCAAGAAATATTGATAAAGCATTGCATCAAATCCTGCGCACCAGACGACCAAAAGAAATTCAAACGATTCATTATGTAGAAGCCAACCAAGAAGAAATCGGCTTAGCCACCAATAATGTTGGCTTAGGATTAGATGCGGCAATCGTGGAAAAAACCAACGAATCGTCATCAAAAAAAGCCTTAAATAAATTTAAGCTTGGCTCGCTTTCCTATATTTCTTCAATCATTCATGTCTTTTTTAAACAAAAAGGCTTTCCAATTTTAGTTGAAATGAATGGTAAACAATACACATTTAATCGTGCTTTCCTATGTACGGTCACAAATCATCCTTATTTTGGCGGGGGCGTATCAATTATGCCGACGGCCAATCCTCGCAAAGCAGTCGTGGACTTAGTTGTCGTGGAACGAATCAATATTTTTAAAATTTTGTGGCTTATTTTCCTATTGCTTCGTCAAAAACAAGGGAAATCTAAGCATTTTCATCATTTTCAATCAAGTAAAATTCGAATTGTTTCGACGATTCCACAAACCATTCACGCAGATGGCGAGATTTTAGGCAAACGAAGTATTGATATGGTTTATACCACACAAAAACGTTTGTTTTGGTTTTAACTGAGTCCCTTAAGGTTGAAAAAGAGCCTGGGACAAAAATCACTTTGGATTTTTGTCCCAGGCTTAAAAATTGATAAACGGCGGGAACAGAAGCAACTCCTTCGGAAATAAGCCGAAATTCTCCAAAAATTATAGAACAATTTTCGGAAATTCCTTCTTATTTCTCGGAGTTAAACGCTTCTGTCCCGACCTCTTTCCTCTTCTCACATAAATTGATAAGGCGTCGTATCCTTCATTCCAATCATTGGATCAACAGCATTTGTTTGAATAATTTCGACTGTTAGTCGTGGTTCTTTTGGTAATGGTTCTTCGACAACTTTTGTCGCTTTATTTGCTGTTTCTGGGGTTGACTCTTCCCCTTCATCAGCAAATAGTGAAACTTCTTGTACCGTTGTGTCAACTAATTGCTCGTCTGTTTCTTTTATCTGATTGGCTTTCGTTGATTGCTGTTCAGTTTCATAAGAGACAGCTTTTGTTTCCGTTTCAGTAAATGGATGGTCTGCCGTTAAACCTTCTTCATAGGCTTCTAACTGGGTTCTAGTCGTTAAGGTCATTTGTTCTGCGTTCACGATTCGTTCTTTTAGCATCGTCATGCGACTAGCCGATTCGTTTTTGACACATGTTTCAAAAGCAGAAACCTCACCTAATAGAA
Source organism: Enterococcus sp. LX10 (assembly GCF_023539285.1). NCBI lineage: Bacteria > Bacillati > Bacillota > Bacilli > Lactobacillales > Enterococcaceae > Enterococcus > Enterococcus sp. LX10. Next base: position 2,178,124 of record NZ_CP092784.1, read on the forward strand.
TTAATAATTCTTTACTACGTGTCACTGCTGTATACAACAAATTTCGTTGCAGCATTCGGCTATACTGATGAACCATTGGCAGTAACACCATGCGGAATTCACTACCTTGCGCTTTATGAATCGAACAACAATAGGATAACGTAATTTTATTCCATTCATTTCTTTTATACGTTACTTCATTATTATCAAACTGTAAAACCAACTCGTCCACTTTGTCCTCTGAGTCTTTGGCTAAAGTAATTCCGACGATTTCTCCCATATCTCCATTGAACACATTTAATTCTGGCGTATTGACTAGTTGCAAAACTTTGTCCCCAATCCGATAGACGGTGTCATTCCATTTGACTTCTTTTTTCTTACCATCATTTGGATTGAAGATTTCTTGCATCATCTTATTCAAGGCATCAATGCCGGCTGCGCCACGATACATTGGCGCTAAAACTTGGATATCTTGTGGCGTAAACCCTTTTGCTTTTGCCTTTGTGACGATTTGTCGAATGTATTCTTCGATATGACCAATATCACTTGCAAAGAACGAGCGATCCTTTTGATTTTTTTGAAAATCAGCAGGCAACTTTCCTTCTTTAATTTCATGGGCAAGAGGAATAATACTTGAACCGTCTCCTTGACGATAAATTTCGTTTAGCTCACATTTGGGAATTTCGTTAATTTGCAATAAGTCATGTAAGACTTGACCTGGACCGACAGACGGTAGCTGGTCCTTATCACCAACAAAAATCACTTGCATGTTTGTCGGAATAGCTTTTAATAACGTATTGGCTAACCAAGTATCCACCATTGACATTTCATCTACAATTAGCAAACCACCTTCTAATTCTTTGGCGGTTAAACTCGGATTTTTTTCACGACCTGTCAAGCCTAACAAACGATGGATGGTACTTGCAGGTAAACCTGTCGTTTCGTTCATACGTTTCGCTGCTCGCCCAGTTGGCGCCGCTAGCAAGATTGGAAACATCTCCTGCGTGTAGTCTTTGAGATCTAATGAAAGACCATTTAGCTCCGCAAACAACGAGACAATCCCATTAATAACAGTTGTTTTCCCTGTTCCGGGCCCTCCAGTTAAAATAAATAACGGCGATTTAATCGCTTCTTCAATCGCTGCTTGTTGCGAGTCGCCATACTGAATATTTAAACGTTTCTCAATCATTCGGATATTTTTTTGGACTTCTTCTTCCTCGTAATGAATTTCTTTTTTACGAGAAAGTAAACGCTGAATCGAAGTACCAATGCCCCATTCAGAAAAATAGAGACTGTTCTCAAAAAGTTTAGTCTCTTCTTGTTGGATTTTTCCATGTTCGACTAACGTAATGATTTCATTGGCCACTTGATCAGGTGAAATTTCCACTGGGCGACTTGCTTCCAAGGTCCGAATCGCTTCTTCTAATAAAACATCTGCTTGAACATACGTATTGCCTGAACGAATAGAGTGTTCAAACACTTCATGTAAAATCGCCGCTCGAATTCGAACAGCAGAATCCGCCTGAATGCCGATTTGTTCAGCAATATTGTCCGCTCGTTTAAATCCGACTCCCTCAATATCTTCAACTAACTGATAAGGATTTTCTTGAATCACAGAAAGGGTTTCTTCTTGATACGTTTGATAAATTGAAAAAGCTAACTGACTACCGAAGCCGTATCGATTTAGTCCCACAATCACTTGCTCCATCCCGTGATTCAAGCGAATTGTTTCGACGATTACTTGACGTTTTTTTTCATTTAAAACAGTAACTTCTTCCAAAACACTCGGGTCATCAATAATTCGGTCAATCGCACTTTCCCCTAATACTTCAACAATTTTTTCAGCTGTTCGTTTACCAATGCCAGGAAATTTGTCACTTGATAAATAGTTAACCACCCCACTAGCCGAAGTCGGTCTTTCTTGCTGATAACTATCCACCTGAAACTGTCTGCCATAACGAGGATGGTCCACAAAATGACCAAAGAAACGATAGGGTTCCTCTTCTTGAACTTGGCCAAAACTTCCAGTTACTACAATTTCTTTTTCTAAATAATCTGTATTTGTATCGGTCACATTTACAAGAACAACTTTATAAAAATTACTGGGATTTTCAAAAAAGATTGCTTGTACAGTCCCAACAATAAAGGCTTTTTCTTCGTCCTCACCAAAAAGTGTTACCACTACAAGCCCTCCTTTCTGTTGTGCGCTTATTGTGCTTTTTCTTTAGCTAAAAAAGACGTATCATTCCATAACGTTAAGTCGTACGGCATGTTCCTTGATGCCTCTTTGGTTTCAAGGATTGAAAGGCTATTGTTTAACAGCCCGCCCATTGTCCGTAATTCTGATAATGGTTTACCAGCCATCGCTTGGATTGCCGCTGTCAAGGCTGCTCCGTGTCCGACAAATAGAACTGGACCTTCGTGCTGCTTCGCCGCTTCAGCAACTGTATCTGAAATCCGTTGAATCGCTTGCTCGATTGGTTCACCATCAAAAATTGTTGGATCATACAAATCTAAACGATGCCGTAAATGATCTAATTCTTCTCCATAAAAATTACGCATTTCTTCAATATATTGTCCTTCTAGACGCCCTAAACCTAATTCTTTTAAGGTATCTGTATAAACAATTTCAACTGGATGAGTCAATTCTTGTTGAATTCCCCGCGCAGTATTTTTGGCACGTAATAGCGGACTAGAATAAATTTTTTCAAACGGAATATCTTGTAAATATTGGCCTAATTGTTTAATTTCGTCATAACTAGTTGATAATAACGGCGAATCTCCTGTCATTCCTTGAAATCGTTTCTGTTGATTCCATTCAGTTTTTCCATGTCGTGTAAAATATAATTTCATGTAACTTCTCCAAACTTCTTTATCTCTTCATATGTCTTTCTAGTTTATCACTTCCCTGCGAAAATATCCATGGAAGTTTCTAGTAATCCAAGCAAAATAAGCCTAGAACAAAAATCTAAATTGTTTTTTGTTCTAGGCTTGAAAATTGGGCAACAGTATAAATAAAACCACTTTCTTCTGACATTTTTGAAAAAAAGCGTTACTGTCTTAACTTTTTTTAATCCAATTTATCATTTTCATAATGATGCGTCAGTTCTAAGTTCGGAAAATTTTGCTGACGTAAGGCTTCATAAACAATTAGTGCGGCAGTGTTAGAAAGATTCAGTGAGCGCACATGTTCATCATTCATAGGAATTCGGATACACTTTTCTTCGTTTTCTCGCATAAACGTTTCTGGTAAGCCCGTTGTTTCTTTTCCAAAAAGGAAATAATGGTCCTCGCCATCATTATAATTGACCTCACTGTATGTTTGGTGAGCAAATTTGGTTACTAAATGCAAGTGTTTGCCTGCCACATGGGCTAAAAAGGCAGCCAAATCTTTATGATACGTAATATTTACATCATTCCAATAATCTAATCCGGCACGTTTTAAGTGTTTATCATCTGTTGAAAATCCTAAAGGTTCAATTAAATGCAACGGTGTATTCGTCGCTGCACATGTCCGTGCAATATTTCCAGTATTTGCTGGAATTTGTGGTTCAAATAAAACAATATGGTTCGTCAACTATCTTCAGCTCCTCAAATATCAATCGTGTTCATTTTAGCATAAATTCAAAATAAATAGCGCCCACAATACTTATTTTCAAAAAAAAACCGCATGACGCGATGATGTCAGGCGGCAGCTATTCTAACCAATAAAAAAAACGTACCGTCTCGGTGTCTAGCACGGCGAGTCGTTACGTTAGTGAAGGTCTCTTCACTAACTTTTATCAGAACAGGACCCTGATAAAAACCAATGAAAAAACAACTTGTAAGTAATATAACACCAATGTCACTTTATTGCAAGACTTTTTTAGGATTTTCTTCACAAAAAAGTCTATCTTTTACGACCTACTAACAAGCGGACGTCAATCGTGATTTTTTCCAATGGTCGCTGTTGTAGCTCGGCTTTAACTTCTTGAGAAACTTGCCACTCTAATGGCGACATTTCTAATAAATCCAACCGTCTTTCCTCGGGAATGTCAAAGCAATAAGTTATTCGTTCATCTACTTCCACAGCTAATTCCTCTGCAAAACGTTGGACTACTTTTTGATTGGAATAACTTTGTTTCTTTTCGTCATTGGGATAAAAAGCCGCTCGTAATTCCTTTAAATAATTCTCTTCAGGAATAATTTTAATCACAGTCCCGTCAGATTTTAGTACTCGCCGAAATTCTTGATAATGTGAAGGAGAAAAAATATTTAAAATCGTATCAAGCCCTTCATTCGCAAATGGCAAATTCGTTAAATCCGCCACACACCAAAACGCATCAATTGGCTGATTACTTGCTAAATAGATTCCTTCCTTTGATAAATCAAACCCGATTTTCAGTCCAGATAAGCCTGCTTGACTTAACTCAGCTAGAAAACTCCCTTCACCACAACCAACATCGACTACTGTTTTATTTTGAGGAAGATAGTGCATAATTTTGTTTAAAACAGACGCGTACATGCCACTTTGAATCATTTTTCCTCGAGAAGTAAACATTTTTTTATTATATTCTGTCTGAACGCCATGATTTAGAAAGTATAGCGTGCCTTTCTTGGATAAATCAAATTGATGCCTCTGTTGACAAATCAGACCAACCCCTTCTACATGCATTGGTTCATGACAAGTTGGACAGCGAAATACGGCTGCTTCTTTTTTCAATAATTGTTGTGCTCGTTCAATTTTCTTTAACATTTAAAACTCCTTACGTTCATCAAATGAACATTTTCTCTTATAAAAAGTTGCACTCTTTTTTTCAGGGCTATGGTAGTAAGCAGAATTATGGTACAATGCCTGTGAAGAAAAAGCAAGGAGCGATAAGAAATGATTAAAGAATTCTGTGCCGAAAATTTCACTAAGATTCCCCAAGCCATTCAAAAAGGTGCGAATCGCATCGAATTATGCGATAACTTAGCCGTAGGTGGAACGACGCCAAGTACTGGTGTTATTGAAGAAGTCTTAGCATACGCTGGCGAACATTCTGTACCAGTGATGACAATCATTCGTCCTCGTGGCGGCAATTTTGTCTATAATGATATTGAATTAAAAATTATGCATACCGATTTAATCGAAGCAAAGAAATTAGGAACCGACGGCATTGTTATTGGCTGTTTAACTGAGGACGGTTGGTTAGATGAAGAAGCTTTGGACTTATTCATTGAAACAGCTGAAGGCTTGCAAATCACTTTCCATATGGCTTTTGATGCCTTGTCGAAAGAAAACCAATTTAAGGCGATCGACTGGTTAGCTGAGCGTGGTGTGACGCGTATTTTAACTCATGGTGGGCCAGCTGGTACCCCTATCGAAGACAACTTTGATCATTTAAAAGAATTAATTGCCTACGCAGATCAACGGATTCTTATTTTACCAGGTGGCGGCATTTCCACAGAAAACGTTCAAACTGTGATGGACACTTTAAAAGTCACAGAAGTCCATGGCACAAAAATTGTTTAATTTCTTGTATCTAAAAAAGTGAGGTAGCCGTCGTAGCAACGGCTATCTCACTTTTTTGATTTCAAGCAAACCAACGAATCCTTTTACCTCAGTCTCATGATAAATAAGTGCAATTTTTTAAACAAAATAACGCATAAACATGCTGGCAATATTGAAATAAATTAATACACTGGTTAAATCACTTAAGGTAGTAATAAACGGGCCACTGGCAACTGCGGGATCAAACCCTAATTTATCCATTAACATTGGGATTAAACTCCCTGCTAAATTCGCCACAGTAATTGCACAGAGCATTGCCATCCCAATCACAAATCCAAGCGGAAGATTATGTTGCCACACGCCAACCACAATCATAATGGTTAAACCTGTCACAGCCCCCGTCACTAGTCCCGTGAGCACTTCACTTAAGATTAAGCGACCAAAATTACTATCCTTTTCATCTTTCATAGCCAAACGGCGTACCGCGACCGCCAATGATTGTGTCCCGGCATTGCCGGCTGTTCCGGTAATTAAAGAAATAAAAACGGCTAAAATACTCGCTTCGCTAACTAAAGACTCATAATTACTGATTAACGAGGCCGTAGACATCCCTAAAAACAGCAGCGTAATTAACCAAGGTAATCGTTTAGAAGCGGCTTTTAAAGGGTTCTCACTAACTTCCTCAACGTCGACCCCGGCTAAACCAGAGTAGTCGCTAGCGGCCTCATCATCAATAACATCAATAATATCATCAACTGTTACAATCCCCAACAAATGATCATCATAATCTGTAACTGGCACAGCCAAGAAGTCATAGTCACGAATTGTTTGCGCGACATCTTCTTGGTCATCGCCAACATGAACTGAAATAACCCGTTCATTCAAAATATCAGCAATCAAGGTATCATCATCATTAACAATTAAATCCCGCAACGAAATAACGCCGACTAAATGATTTTCTTGGTCGACTACGTAAACGTAATAGATTGTTTCCGCCATGTCCGCTTGATTCTTTAAGACGTACATCGCAGAACGCACTGTTTGATTCGCCACAATCGAAACAAATTCGGTGGTCATAATCGCCCCAGCAGTTTCATCTTCGTAATGAAGTAACTCTTTAATTTCGCCTGCTTCTTCACTACTTAACAAACTAAGATATTTCGCCTTTTGACTTTTATCTAACATATTTAGTAAATCCACCGCATTATCGGTATACATCTCAGCTAACATATCTGCTGCATAACTTGGGCGCATTTCAGCTAAATAATCTTTCATATTCTCATTATCTTCTTCGATAACATCAAACATATCCGCTAGTTCTTTCGGAGATAGGTAATTGTATAAATGTTGTCGGTCTTTTTCATCTAACGATTGGTAAAATTGTCCTTGTTCATAAATGTGTAACGCTAAAAATAGCTCACGAAATTCGTTCATTTGTTGATTTTTTAGCGTTTCTAAAAGAAGGGCAAATTGCTCTTCCATTTCTTGGCCTTCATTCATCTTACACTTTCCCCTCCTGCCTCTTTATTATTATAACGTATCATCTACACTTTTCATATCCTCCGCTAGTGGGGAAATCAGATGAACCGTTTCTTTGGTAAAAGGATGAGTAAAAATTAGTTCCATGCAATGCAACGCTTGCCGCTCAATTCCTTGATCCATCTCTCCATGATACATCTCATCCCCTAATAATGAACAGCCAATTGCTTCAAAATGTACCCGAATTTGGTGTGTTCGTCCTGTATGAAGCTGAATGCGCACAGCTGCTGCTTGGGCTCCTCTTTTTGCGAGCCAATATTCTGTACTAGCAAATTGACCCGTTTCGATAACTTGACGTTTTAATAAAGAGGACAAGTCGCGCCCAATTGGCTTTTCAATCAATTGATGCTCGTTTAACTGCTCAATCGCTCCACCAACAAGAGCATAATAAATTTTTGTCACCTTTTTTTCTCGTAATTCTTGATCAATTAAAGCATGAGCAAAGCCGTGTTTCGCAAATAACATCAGCCCAGAAGTATCTCGATCTAAACGAGTCACGACATGAATAACTTGATTCACGTAATTTTGACGCTTGTAATAGCCCTTAACACGATTCGCCATCGTTCCTGAAGGATGATACTGAGCAGGTATCGAGGCAATGCCAGCGGGCTTATTAACTACTAAAAAATGATCATCTTCAAACACAATTTCAATCGGTTCATCATCTGTTAATAATGTCTCATGTTCCGCTTCATCTGGAATCGTCATTTTAACGACATCGCCAGTTTGTAAAGGATAGATGGCATTTTGAACGGTCCCATTCACTTGGATTTTACCACCTTGAAATTTCACCTTAGCTAATAACCCTTTTGAAACGCCTTGTTCCTTTAAAAAATATTTCACTTGTTGTGTTGTTTCTTTGTCATATGTCCATTGAAATTCCATCGTTTAATTAATCCTCACCAATAAAGGCATCTTTCACTCGATGCCAGAAATGCATGTGCCGATAAGAGGCAAAATGAATCCGTTCGTCTGCAATTCGATAGCAGACAGAAGCGATATTTTCTTGATAAATATCTAATTGGTCCACCGTGACAAAATAATCATCACTTTCCTGTAATTTAATCTCCAGCCACTCCGTATGTGCGATTACAATCGGTGAACCCAATGTTCGAAAGACACGATTGTTTAAGGAGGCGATTTCGGTTAACTGAAACGCATTAATGCTAGGATGCAAAACAGCTCCACCAATACTTTTATTATACGCAGTAGAGCCGGTTGGGGTCGAAATCGACAACCCGTCACCACGAAATCGTTCAAACAGTTCGTCTTTAATAAACACATCGCCTACCATCGTCCGGTTTCCTCGTTTAATTGTCGATTCATTTAATGCTAAAAAATGTTTATCTGGTTTCCCATCTCTAAACCGAATCCGCACATCTAATAATGGATAACTTGTACTTTTTTCACGATGAATACATAAACTTTCAACTAGTTCTTTTAATTCATAATCACGCCAATCTGTATAGAAACCCAAGTGTCCGGTATGTACACCTAAGAAACTTACTTCGTTTAAAAGATGATTAAATCGATGAAAAGCGGAAAGAAGCGTACCATCTCCGCCGACTGAAATCACAAGTTCAGGTTGACGATTGTCTATTTGAATTTGGTTTTGCTCTAATAGTGTTGTCAGTTGTTTTGTGACTTGTTTCGATTTTTCTTCCGAGTTATGAACAATCGCCACTTTCATAAGCAGACTCCTTTACTGATTTTCTGGTGTTTCGTTTTTAATTTGCTTATAGTATTCGTTTTCTAGCAATCCACGGCCATGAGAGAAGTAATGTTGTGCTTCTTGAATTTCTTCACGAATAGATGACATTTCTTCATCTAATAAATAGGCTGCCTCTGCCGCTCGCTGAAGGCGTTCTTTCATTTCTTCAGGAAAGACACCTTGATATTTATAATTCAAAGAATGTTCAATCGTTGCCCAAAAATTCATGGAGAGTGTCCGAATTTGGATTTCGGCCAAAATAATCTTTTCCCCGGTGACTAATTGCACAGGATATTCCACCACCACATGGTACGAACGATAGCCACTTTCTTTTTTATTTTCAATGTAGTCCCGTTCTTCCACAATTTTTAAGTCTTTACGATTTCTTAAAAGTGCGACTACCTGATAAATGTCTTCCACAAATTGGCACATAATCCGCAAACCAGCAATGTCTTGCATTTCTTCTTCAATCCGATTTAAAGGAATATGCCGAATAGCCGTCTTTGTCAAAATACTATCTACTGGTTTCACACGTCCTGTAACGAATTCAATTGGTATGTGTTTATCTTGCTCCCGAAATTGTTTACGAATACCTCGTAGTTTTACTTTTAATTCGCTGACCGCCTGTTCATATGGCGCTAAAAACAGCTCCCACTCTCGTTCCATGGTAGATCCCTCAATTTCCTTGAATTTCATTCACTGATTATTTTACCACAGTCCTCCCTAAAATAGGGTGTTATTCGCTATTTGATTTCCAAACGCCTTTCATTAGAAAAAATTTTCACAGAGAAGACCACTTTTCTTGACGGACACCTATATAATATGTGAAAATTGGAGTGATTTAAGAAAGAGAGAGAACCCCATGAGTGAGCACTTAGAAATTGAATTTAAAACATTAGTTAGTCCGCAAGATTTCAAACGATTAATCGACCATTTTGCTATTCAAAAAACGGACTTTTTTACGCAAACAAATCATTATTTTGATACGGACGATTTTCAATTAAAAGCACAACGAATGGGCTTAAGAATTCGCGTATTAGCAGATCGTGGTGAGTTAACCTTAAAAGTTCCTGCGCCAGAAGGATTATTAGAAATCAATGACCCTTTATCGCTTGAGACGGCGAACCACTTTATCAAGAGGAATCACCTCCCTACTGAGGGGGCTGTGGCGAAGAAATTACAAGAATTAGGGATTGAAATCGCCTCGATCCATTTAATTGGTTCATTAAAAACAGCACGTGCAGAAAAACAAATTCCTCAAGGACTACTTGCGTTAGACGAAAGTTGGTATAACCAACAGCACGATTTTGAATTAGAGTTAGAAGTTACTGAAGCTGAAAGCGGCAAGCAAGCGTTTCAAACATTAATGGCTGATTTGAACATTCCCATTACGCTTGCACCTAACAAGATTCAACGCATGATGCGGACCACTGCCCCTTAGTATTCGAAGCACTGACGTTCTGGCACCTGTATTTGAAAAAGCATGGCATTGGAGGAAGTATGAATGGTTGAAATTTATTTGTTCGTCAATCCTTTAGGCGGCGTCTGTTTAGAAATTGAAAAAGAAATTATACAATTGTCTGTTAACGACAAGAAGAAAATACAATTGCGCTTTATCCCTTTATTAAACATGAAAACGATCAATGAATTTTTGAGTCGTCAACATATTCCGATTAATGACATTAAACGACGGAATCGAATTTTTGAAGATTTATACTCAGCCGCTCTTGACTATAAAGCAGCACAGTTACAAGGCCGAAAAAAAGGCCGACAATTGTTGATTGGCCTACAAAAAGCAGTAGCTGAAGACGGTCTAGCTTACTCTCCTGAGTTATCAGAAGAACTACTTCTAGCGGCCGGCGGGGATATTGATATGTATCGTAAAGACCGACAATCCGATTTTGTCAAAGAATCTTTCCAAACCGACCAAAAAGTTGCTCGAGAAATGGGGATTAAACAACATCCTACCGCAGTCGTTTACAACTATACTTGCGAGAACGATTTCGGCATTTTAGTCGAAAATTTTGAAAACATGGATGAAATTAAACAACTTTGTCGTGTCCATCCACATAACGAACCGTTGCTGGACCAAGGTGACGCAACCTTTGAATTTAAACGTCGCTCCAATTATCATTTTCCAAATGGACATTTACATTTATTATAAAAAAGATGCTGCGAGAAAAGCGGTTAACTGATTATCTTAAGAGTTAAAAAGTGGGCTATAAGTCATTTCGACTTATAGCCCACTTTTTTGTCTATAATTTTTCAACCAAAGCTTCTAATTCCGTTAAACGTTCTTCAAAAACTTTCATTGCATCTTCGATATACGCGGCTTGCGTCATATCCACGCCCGCTTTTTTCATCACTTCAATTGGGAAGTCACTACTTCCTGCTTTCAAGTAGTTAAGATAGTTCTCTAAAGCTCCCTCTTCTTCAGCTAAAATATGTTTAGACAATGCCGAAGCGGCTGAGAAGCCAGTTGCATATTGATAAACATAGTAATTGTAATAAAAATGGGGAATTCTCGCCCATTCGTAACTGATTTCTTCGTCTCTAACTACTTCTGGTCCATAATATTTAGCATTGAGCTCGCCATAATACTCACTCAAATATTCACTCGTTAATGGCGTGCCTTTAGCATCTTCCGTGTGAATAAAATGTTCAAATTCCGCAAATTGCGTTTGACGGAAAATGGTTCCCTTAAAGCCGTCTAAATAGTGATTTAAGACATACGCACGTACTTTAGGATCTGTTTCTGTTTGTAATAAATATTCTGTTAAAATATTTTCATTTGTGGTTGAAGCAATCTCAGCTAAGAAAATTGAATAGTCGCCATAAACATACGGCTGATTATTTCTTGTATAGTAACTATGAACACTATGGCCCATCTCATGGACTAATGTAAATAGTTGATCCAAACTATCATGCCAATTCATTAAAATGTATGGGGCTGTATCATAAGCTCCTGAAGAATATGCGCCGCTTCGTTTTCCTTGATTTTCAATCACATCAATCCAACGACTTGAAAAAGCTTCTTTAACAATAGATAAATAGTCTTCACCTAGTGGTTTTAAAGCCTCAATTGCTTTTTCTTTTGCTTCTTCATAGCTGTAACGAATTGGTGCTTCACCTAGCAAAGGCGCATACAAGTCGTACATGTGTAATTCTTCTACGTTTAATAATTTTTTTCTTAATTTTACATAACGATGTAGCAAAGGTAAATGTTTATTTACTACAGCTACTAATGTTTCGTGAACACTTTCAGGGATATGATTACTTGCTAAAGAGGCTGCCCGAGCAGAATCATAATTTCTAATTTTTGCTTTATAATTATGCGTTTTAACATGTGCACCTAAAGTTGAGGCTAATGTATTTCTAAATTGTTTGTACACTTTGTACAACCCTTTAAATGCTGCTTCACGAACAGATGGATCGACACTTTCCATTAATTGACCATAAACGCCATGAGAAAGTTGAATCGTTTCGCCTTCAGCATTTTGCACAGTTGGAAATTCTAAGTCTGCATTATTTAAAATTGAAAATGTATTACTTGAGGCACCAAAAATTTCACTAGCCCCCGCCAGTAAAGCTTCTTGTTCCATCGATAAAACATGGGGACGTTCATCTAAAATATTTTGAATATAGTGACGATAAACAGCTAATTTCGGCTGCTCTTCAAAATATCCCCAGATTTGTTCATCACTTAATGTTAAAACCTCTGGGTCAAACCAAGAAACAGCTTCACTAACTTGTGCATATAAAGAACTAGCTCTGGCATATAAAGCTTGGTAAGCTGTATTTGTAGTGTCTTGATCATTTTTTAAATGAGAATAGACATATAATGTTTCCACTTTTCGATAGACATCTAAAACGTATTCTAACGCAGCTAGAAAAGCTTCTGCGCCATTCCCTAAGGTACCTTTAAATGACTCTGCTTGATTTAGCTCCTCTGTCAACTGATTATACGCAACATCAAAAGCAGCATCATCTTTAAAAATTTTGGTTAAATCCCAAGTCAATGGAGTTGGAACTTCATCACGTGTTGGTAATTGTTTAATTTCGCTCATAGTTTACTCTCCTTTAAGAAACGTTTTACTCATTATACTATCATAATTTAACACGTGTGACTAAAAAAATGTTGTTTTTTCACTTTTTTTAGCCAATGAACGAGCTTTTCAGGATCTTCTCTTAGGAAAATACTAGTTATTAGGTACTTATTGTTTACTTTAATTAACACATAACATTCTTGTAACCAGCTCAATAAGCTATTCCCCACGATTTTAAAAAGCTTTTTTAAGCCAATATTCGGCAGTGGTTGCCAAATAAAGTTCCCTTCTTCCAAAAAACTAGCTTCCAAGATACGCCATAGTTCCTGTTTGGTCACTAAACGCCCTTCTTTGGTTTTTAGTGCTTCCCAAACAAGCATTTTTAAATGAATATCTTCTTCAGAAGAAGGTAATAGCTTCAATCCAGGATAGTAAAACCAAGGAGGTAACTGGAGAAGGTGACAACCTTTCGTGTATAAAAAGCTTTGTGTTCTAAGCAACTGAGCATTTCTGTAACCAAGTTGTTGAGTCAATTTTTGATAATAATCATGCATCAATTGACCAGTATGCTGTCTACCTGGCAGTAAATTTAAATTAGCAGTCGGTAGTTGGATGATTTCTAGTAATTTTTTTTCGTAAAAATCCCATGATTGTTTTCTTCTATAAAATTGTTGACATTGACTCTCTTCAATATGACAAAGTAACTCTATTCGTTCTTGTTTCTTATTGGCCGTCCATAAATAAAACCCCAAGGACTCCGAAAAGTAAAGAAATTGTTTCGTTAATTGCGTGAGCTTGTCTTTAGGCACTAATCGTTCACCTAAAATCCAAACAACTTGATAGCCATGAGTTTGATAAGTCTCCGTCCGTTCCACCAAACGTTTAATTGGCAATGGACTACATTGAATTTCAATGGCTATCTTCCCAATGAGTAAATCTGGGCGTTGCTTCAAGGTGGGTAAGTATGCCTCAACTTGAAAGGACAGCTTTTCGCGTAAACACTTTTCCGCAAAAAGCTGCTTCAAGCGGAGGTGTTCTTCTGTTTCAGCTTCTGCTTCGTACCAACAACTATTCTTTTTACGATGAGCAAAATGGGGTATTTTAATGGGGCCTGCCTTCAAAATGACCGATTGATGACACATTGGACACACAAAAGCTTGTTCGCTTCGTATCTGTGTTAATTCATCAATCGAGCAATCGATTAAAGAAAATAATTCTTGGTTGTCTGCCGTTAAAGCTGTTAACATGATTTTCACCTCTCATAAATAAACTACGCAAAGTTTCTTAATTTTCATCAAAAAAAAAAGCAAAAACTCGAAAGTTTTTGCTTTTTTGCTTAATCATTAAAGTAATAACGTGTTAATTCCAGCGCACTGCGTTCCATAATACAAGTGCCATATTCGACTAAAGTATCCTGAGTGACAGTTGTTTTATGAGCAAATTCTAAAATCTGTGCAATTTCATTGTCAACATTTGTTTTTTCTAATTCATCGGTTAAGAACAAAACTTGTAAGTAATAACGATCGTTGTACGTGTATAAGTTAGTCAAAACAGATTGCATGAAGACTTCTTTGGATAATTGGATCATCGCTTCAAAATTATCTAATTCAAAGATTACATTTCTGTTTGTTTCATCTGTGGCTTCCATCTCATCAAGTTCATCGGCGGCTGCTTTGTCTGCTTCAATTTGTTTGCGAATTAATTCGCTAACATCTGCATTGACTTCGCTCAGACCTTCTAAGGAAGACAAGTCGTCCATAGCGACATTTTTACTAATAAACAGTTCTAAGCCATCATTTTTAGGCAAGACTTGGAAAGTGACTGCTTCACTACCTTGGAATTCATCTTCGACATCAACTTCTTCTAAAATACTATAAAAGAAATTTTCAACATCTTTGTGGTTTCCTAGTAAGTCAAGAAAAGTAATCCCTCTATCCGCCAGGTCTTCGTTGCCAATTAACACACGAATCGTATTTTCATTAATATGTTCCATTTCCATAGCGCTACACCTCTCTTTGCTTCAATCAGGAAACTTCTTACGTTCATTGTAGCGAAAACTACACAAAAGTAAAGTGGAAAGTCTGTAAATCCTCGAAAACTAGCGAACGTTTTATAAACTTTGAACTTTTTTAACGATTGGTTTTTCGCTCCTTCTACCTCTTCATCTTAACGCAGTCTCTCCAAAAAAGATACTATTTTTCCTTGACCACGTTCTGCCAAATCAAATGAATACAAGTTCTAAATATGTATTAAAAAGCCAGAGATAAAAATCCCTGGCCCTAAATTCATATGAATCGTTCTTTATTACAATTAACAAATAAAGAACAAAATTTTATATTTTTTATAAACCTGCCATTAATTGTGCTTGGCGCAATTCCAGTTGTCGAACATCTCTTGGTAAGAATCGACGAATTTCATCTTCGTTAAAACCGACTTGTAATCTTTTCTCATCAATCATAATTGGCCGACGCAACAATCCAGGGTTTTCTTGAACCAACTCTAATAAATCTTGAAGTGGAAGCTCGTCCAAATCCATATTTAATTTTTGGAAAACTTTAGAGCGAGTAGAGATAATCTCTTCTGTTCCATCTTCTGTCATGATTAAAATTGCTTTTAATTCCTCAATATTTAAAGGTTCAGAAAAAATATTTCTTTCTTTAAAAGGAATTTCGTGCTCTTGCAACCAGGCTCTAGCCTTACGACATGACGTGCAACTCGGGGAAGTATAAAGTGTCAACATTGTGCATCACTCCTTTTCGCGAATCATCGCGTTTCTGAAACAGGGAACTGTACTGTTCCTCTATTTAAAACCAGTATACCTAATTTCTAATAAAAATACTAGGGGTTTTTAAACATTTTTTATTAACTTTGTTTATTTTTCCTTCATTACATCCGTGTAAAATTAGGGTTAATTTTTATGAAATTTTATGGATATTCGTTATGATTCTGTAAAAAAGTAATACAGTTTTCTATTTTTATGGTTGCTGTTATAATTTACTTCTCTTGGTGATTTTTCAAGAAGTTCCCATGTATTTTTTTCTAATAAAATGTATAATAGAACTATTCACTATCTTAAGTCTAAAGTCAGGTGGTTATTTAATGAAAACAATTTTTTCTGGTATTCAGCCCAGTGGTACTCCGACAATCGGAAATTACATTGGTGCAATGAAACAATTTATCGAATTACAAAATGAATACAATTGTTATTTTTGTATTGTAGATGAACATGCCATTACTGTTCCCCAAGAACCGCAAAAGCTACGCCAGCAAATTCGTAGCTTAGCAGCTCTTTACCTAGCGGTTGGTTTAGACCCACAAAAAGCAACAATTTTCATACAGTCTGAAGTGAGTGCCCATGCAGAAGCTGGTTGGATCATTCAGTGCAATACTTCTATTGGTGAGTTAGAACGAATGACACAATTTAAAGATAAATCTCAAAAAAATGGTCGTGCTGGCGTAAGCGCTGGTCTTTTAACATACCCTCCATTAATGGTTGGTGATATCGTGTTGTACAACGCTGACTTAGTGCCAGTCGGAGATGATCAAAAACAACATTTAGAATTAACACGTGATTTTGTGGAACGCTTCAACAAACGTTACGCCCAAAAAAATCAAGAAATTTTAACGATGCCTGAAGTAAAAATCGCTGAGCAAGGTAGTCGAATTATGAGCTTACAAGAACCAACGAAAAAGATGAGTAAGTCTGATACAAATGTGAAGGGCTTTATTTCAATGCTTGATGAGCCAGCAGTGATTCGCAAAAAAATACGCTCTGCTGTAACTGATTCAACTGGTGTAATTGAATATAATAAAGAAGAAAAACCTGGCATTACTAACTTACTAAATATTTATTCTGCTGCGACAGGTCAAACTGTTGAGGAGCTTGTTCAAGCTTACGAAGGCAAAGGCTATGGAGACTTCAAAGCAGATTTAGCAGAAGCAGTGGTTGCCTTATTAGAACCTATTCAAGTGCGCTACCAAGAGCTTCTAGCTTCAGAAGAATTAGATATGATTTTAGATGAGGGCGCAGAAAACGCTCGCCAGGTAGCCAACAAAACACTTCAACGAATGAAAAATGCTGTTGGTTTGGGAAGAAAAGTTCGGCGCTAACTAAACAAAAAAAAAAAACGCGAATTTTTATTCGCGGTTTTTTTTATGTTCTAAATTGAGCATCGTACAAGCGACGATAGTGTCCTCTTTGCGCGTACAAAGTTTCATGTGTTCCATCTTCTAAAATTCCTTGGTCACTCACTACGATTATTCGATCAGCATGTTTAATCGTGGCCAGTCTGTGGGCAATAATTAATGTTGTTCGCCCGTCAGCTAACGAGTTTAATGACTCTTGAATCACTTGTTCTGTTTCTGTATCTAATGCAGAAGTCGCTTCATCTAGAATTAAAATCGGCGGGTTCTTCAAGAACATTCGCGCAATTGCCACTCGTTGCTTTTGACCGCCCGATAATTTCACGCCACGTTCGCCAATAATTGTGTCCAAGCCATCTGGCATTAGCTGAATTACATGTTCTAAATGTGCTAATTTCACCGCTTGTTGAATGTCTATTTCTGTAGCATTTAAATTCCCATAAGCAATATTTTCTCGTAATGTTCCAGGGAATAAAAACACATCTTGTTGAACAATTCCAATTTGCTTACGTAATGAAGCCAAGGTCATTTGCTGGATATTTCTACCATCAATCGTAATTTCACCACTACTGACTTCATAAAAACGAGGCAACAGATTGCACAAGGTCGTTTTTCCTGAACCACTTTGTCCAACGAAAGCAACGGTTTCACCAGGTTGAATTTTTAAATTGATATGGTCTAAAACTTTTGTGCCATCTTCATAAGCAAATGAAACATCTTTATAGGCAATCGTCCCTTCTAAATGCGAAACAGCAACAGCTCCTGGCAAATCTTTGATGGACGGTTGTCTGTCCATTTCTTCCGTAAAACGTTTAAAACCAGCAAATCCTTTGGGATAACTTTCAATCATATTATTGACTTTTTCAATCGGCCGAATAAAAATATTGGCTAATAAAATAAATCCTACAAACTGACCTTCTGTAATTTCTCCTTTAATTGTATAATACGCACCAAAAATTAATGAAAATAAATTTATCAGACGAATTAATAAGTAATTATAGGCGGAACTGACACCCATCACCTTATAAAAATATAATTTCGATTTTCGATACATTTGATTTAAATAATTAAACTGTTTTCGTTCAAATGGTTCATTTGCAAAAGATTGCGTGACACGTATCCCACTTACTGACGCTTCAATCCCAGCATTAAATTCACCTAAATTATCGTAAATATCCGTATTCGCTTTTGTCATTTTTTTATTAAAATAGCCTAGCGCAATCGTGATAAATGGCAATAAAATAAACGTAGCGATGGCTAATTTCACGTGAATGGTTAACATTAATAAAAAAGAACCTGCTAACGTCATAATCGTAATAAAGACGTCTTCTGGACCATGATGCGCCACTTCCGAAATTTCAAAAAGATCAGTGGTCAAACGGCTCATTAATTTCCCTGTTTTTTGATTATCATAATACTCAAACGGTTGTGTTTGAAGATGCTGATATAATTCTTCACGCATATCTGTTTCAATATTCACGCCTAACATATGACCAAAATAAACCACAATAAATTGTAAAAACGTATTGATTATATAAAATGCAAATAAGCCCGCACTAGCTAATGCAATGAGGTGAAAATCTCCTTTTGGCATAATCTTATCAATTACTTGGTTGACTGCTACTGGAAAAGCCAACTCTAACAGCCCCGCAAAAACGGCACACCCAAAATCCAAAATAAATAATCGACGATAAGGTCGATAATACCCAAAAAAACGCTTTAACATAACTCCTTAACTCTCCCCCTTCATTCTCACTCATTATACGGAAAAAGACGGTCTCTTGCAAAATTCTAACTTCTATCAGAACGCATGTTATTTAAGTAACTTTGACTCAAAATCATTTTCACAAACTTTTCATTATCAGAATATTTTTTCATTTATCGTTTCCATTTTTTCGGTAAAAATAACTATAATTGTCTTTTCCCGCAAGGCTTTGATTTCTGCGAAAAACCTTGAAATACAGTGAAAAATACTCTATTTATTTGTGAAAATATCAGCTACAATATAACATATGAAAAGTTTTGTAAAAAAGTTAAGAGGTGCACTTGTTAAATGAGAACCATTGTTTTTGATGTTGATGACACGCTGTACGATCAGCAACAACCCTTTCGAAATGCGATGACTAAAATTTTCCCGAACGTTGCGACAGAGGATATGCATGAATTGTATCTTCGTTTTAGACACCACAGCGATGAAACGTTTCCGAAAGTTTTAGCCAATGAATGGTCCCTAGATTTCATGCGGTTTTTCCGGATGAATGAAACATTAAAGGATCTAAACTATCCAGGAATTTCACAAGAAGAAGGAAAAATTTTCCAACAAGTTTATGAAGAAGAATTGGATAATATTACGATGCATCCAGAAGTTACTAAGCTTCTTGATACTTTACAAGAAAAGGAAATTCCGATGGGGATTATTACAAATGGTCCAACAGACCATCAATTTAAAAAAGTTAAACAATTGAATCTTGAAAAATGGGTTCCAAGCCAAAATATCATTATTTCTCAAAGTACGGGTTTTCAAAAACCTGAAAAGGAAATTTTTGATTTAGCCTGTAATCAATTTTGTATGGAACCTGAACATACTTTATATGTTGGTGATAGTTATGACAATGATATTGTAGGCGCACGTAATGGTGGCTGGCATTCTCTTTGGTTTAACCACCGCTCTCGTGAACTACCAAGTTGCCAACCTGCATCACACCTTGCAGAAGTCACTTGTTTCACTGAACTTTGTCCGACTGTGGAGAAATTATTTAATCTTTAAAAATAAAAAAGCCTAACTACGCTTCAAATTTGAAATGTAGTTAGGTTTTTTTCTATTCTCCAATGCTTAAAATTGTGCGAATATCTTCTTCCGTCATTTTCGCTAATTGCTCTTCATTTCCTTGAATCACTTTTTGGAACAGCTCGCGTTTTTCTTGCTGTAAGGAATTCATTTTTTCTTCAACCGTTCCTTCTGCAATCATCCGCCACACTTCAACAACCTTTTTTTGTCCCATGCGGTGCGCCCGACCAGCCGCTTGTTCTTCGACTGCGGGATTCCACCATAAATCGTATAAAATAACTGTATCTGCACCAGTTAAATTTAGTCCGGTTCCCCCTGCTTTCAATGAAATTAAAAAGACATCTTTTTCTCCTTCATTGAAGGCATTCGCCATCGTTAACCGATCTTGGGGCTTCGTACTTCCTCGTAAATAGAACGTCTCTAAACCTAATTCATTCAATTCTTTTTCTAAGATAGAAAGCATGCTTGTGAACTGAGAAAATAATAGGACACGACGATTGTTTTCTTTGGCAGCCACTAAAAAGTCTTTGACTTGTTCCACTTTGCCAGAACCTCCCGTGTAATCCTCAATAAACAAACGCGGATCGCAACAGATTTGTCGTAAACGGGTCAAGCCTGCTAAAATACTCATGCGATTTTTCTTGAAGGTTGCCTGATCCATTTGACTGACATCTGCTTGCATTTGTTTTAGATAGGCCAAATAAACCGTTTTTTGTTCTTCTGTTAAGACACTGTACATATTATTTTCAATTTTTTCTGGTAAGTCTGCGAGCACCGTTTTCTTGTCTCGTCGTAAAATGAATGGTTGAATCATTTTGGCAATTTCTTCTGGCTTAATTTCTCGAAAGACTTTTTTGCCTGGGAACAATCCCGGTAAGATCATTTGGAAAATTGACCACATTTCATCTAAATTATTTTCAATTGGTGTGCCACTTAATGCAAAACGTTGTGGTACTTTTAAACTTTTTAAGGCTTGCGCCGTTTTAGTCCCACTATTTTTAACCATTTGGGCCTCATCTAGAATCAAATAGCCGACACGCATTTCCTGATAAAGCTGAACATCTTGTCGCATACTTGCATAAGAAGTAATCAGAATATCTTCGGTGCTATTTTGTAAAAGCGCTGCTCGTTCTTGGCGATTGCCAGAAACCACTTGAACATTTAAGGTTGGCGCAAAACGTTTGACTTCGGCTAACCAGTTATAGGTTAAACTTGCAGGTGCGACAATCAAAGCGGTCCCTTTCAAGCGCTCTTCTTCTTTTTCCGAAAGTAAATAGGTAATGGTTTGCAGTGTCTTCCCTAAACCCATTTCATCAGCTAAAATACCGCCAAATTGATAATGGCTAAGCATTTTCAGCCATTTATACCCTGTTTCTTGATAATGGCGTAACGTTGCTTGTAAGGTTTTGGGGACTTGCGCTTCAAAGTTTTCTGGATGCGTTAAATCCGTGACCATTTTTTTAAAGGAATCTGAAAAATGTGCCCGCTCGTTGTCTTCTAATAAACTTTCGATCATGAGACCTTGATTTTTGGGCACATGAATGACATTGTCTTCTTGATGCATATTTTTTCGCAGCTTCGTTAAAATTGCACTTGTATGGAAAAATTCCTCTGAGTCAAAAGCAAGAATTTCACCACTTTTTAACGTATAAAAAGCATCATTACGTAGCAGACTAGTCAAGACTGCATCGATTTCGGTTTCATCAATGCCAGTGACATCAAACCGAATATCTAACCAAGAATCCCCTTCCGCAACTTCAATCGTTGGTTGATGATGCTGGGCATCTAAATACAATTCCCGTAATTTCCGTCCCATCCGAACTTCTCCTAATTGACGGAAAGCTGGAACCTCGGCTTTAAAGAAATAATACAAGGACTCTCCAGCAGGTAAGACTTTTTCAAAGCCTGTGGTTGTTTGCTGATAGGCAAACTGTTGAAATTGCTGTTTAATTGCTGTTTCTTTTGCTTTATCTCGAACGATTTCTTGATTAACTTCAGGTAATTGAGCATATTTCGGGTTTGTCGAGAAAATGACTTCTCCATAGTGATAGTCAATCCGAGCGTTAATCCGACCTTTAATTTTCTTAAAAATAAAGACTGCTTTTAAAGGATGATGGACGACTAATTCTTCAACTGATTCTTCAACAGACACTCGACCAATTTTTTCCAATAATGGTAACACTTCACTAAATAAATCAGAAACTGTTTCTTTTTCATAAATAATTGACGGCTCTTCCAAGCGTTTCATTAATTGAAGTAACGTGGTGTAGATGGCTTCCTGCTCTTCTGTTAGTAAATAAACCGTTTGATCCGCAATCGCCCAGTGATAGTGGGCTAGAAACGTTGTAATAGGATTCTGAATAGTTAATTTGAAGCTTTGTTCCTCGGTTTTTTGCACTGTAAACGTAAGTGGCAAACTGGTTTCTTTGAACGTTAGATAGCGATACTTATGAGTTTGATTGGTCAATATAAACTGACCCGTTCGATTCATTTTTTCAACTAACGATTGACTGCGATCAATTGGTAATAATAGATAACGTTTGTCGATTTTCCCTTTAACTTGAATACCGTTTGCACCTAATAATTGGCTGGTATGATAAATTGCCGCAAGTTCTGTTAAAATTTCTTGAATCTCCATTGAAAAAGAATCATGTAGCAAAGTAAATTGGTGTTGTTTATTCACCATAAAAGTCATTTCTTTTTCATATGCTTGTAAAAAATCACCAATATTTTTCACAATATATGTTTTAGGTTTGGTGCCTTCCAAACCAATTTTTAAAGAAAGACCAATCGTTGATAATTCTGGATAGTAATTATTCGTTTCAATCACATCTAAATGAAATTCTAAACGTAAAGGCTGCAAGGGAACTTCGGCAGAAGGTTTGCTTAATTTGGCAAAGCCTTTGGTAAACATTTCAGCTGTTGATCGATTTGTTTTCTCAAAACTGACTGTTTGATTCGCTTGAATAATTCTTGACACGCCTCGTTGTTTCAGTGCCAGTTCAACTGCCACTGTATGCTTGCAATAGCCATGTTCCATCCAATATTGACATTCACAAACATCTTGTTCTTTGGCGGTACCATCCAGTTCAACAAGATAAAGTTCTTCCCCTAAAACCTCAGACAACCAGATCCTTTTTTCTGGATTTTGAACGATAGATAAGACCCGGCCTTCTTGCATATATTCGCGCCCCTGTTCAACGATTCGCTCTGGAATACTCCATTTCATCGACTCACCTCCTCTTCTACTAAGCTAGCTGATAGCGAACGGTACTTTGACCATTCCCATTGCTTTTTATTTGTAATTGTTGTGGAATTCGTGCTTTTAATTCGCCAATATGACTAATAATCCCAATCATGCGGCCTTCATTTTCAATCGTTTCTAACGCCTCCATTGCCATTTCCAATGCTTCTTCATCTAAGGAACCAAAGCCTTCATCAATAAACAACGCATCAATTAAGACTCCGCCTGCTTGTTCTTGAATCACTTCTGCTAAAGAAAGTGCCAAAGCTAACGCTGCTATAAAACTTTCCCCGCCTGATAACGTGTGAGCGCTGCGCACCGTCCCTGAATTGTCATCATAAATATTGATTTCTAGCCCCGTTTGATTCCGATAACTGCCTGCTTCGTGATTCAATTCAAATTGATAACGACTATTGGTCAGGCGGTCTAAACGCTGATTAGCGACTGTCAGCACTCTTTCTAAATACGTTTGTAACATATACCGTTCAAAACTAATTTTTTTAGAATTATTGCCATTCACCGTATCTGCCAACTGTTGTAGTGCAGCAACTTCCTCAAACTTGTCTTCAATTGTTGTTCTTTGCGCATTAATTTCTTGAACCAACTGTTGGTTGTTCAGCATTTTTTCATGCAGTTGATAGTATTTTTTTTCTTGTTCTTCAATTTGTTGTGTTATTTGTTCAATTTCTGTGGTGATTAAAGATAATTCTGGGAACGTATCACTAGATAATTTTTTCTCAATTTCAGCGAGTTGGATAGTCAGTTGGGTTTGCTCTTGTTCAAATAAAGAAATTTGTTCTTGCTGACTTTCTAGTGTCGGTACCTCTTTCAACCACTCCGTCAATTGGTCCTCTGTCACTCCTTGTTCCGTTAAAATTGCGTTTAACTGACTCTCAAGTTGCGCGACTGTTTGTTGAAGTGTTTGTTGTTCTTTCTCCAAATGCGTCAAGGTACTTTCAAGGATCATTTCTTCTTTCTTCAAGGTTTCTCCTTGTGTCGTCACGTTTTCTTTTTGACGTTCAAATGCAGAGAGTTCTTCTTGAAGCAAAGTTTGTTGTTTGGTCATTTCTTCGTATGTGACGGTTGCATCCAATAATTGGCTAGCAATCATTTGCTGCTGGATAGTGATTCTTTCCAGACTTTGTTGCATTGTTTCTACTTGTTGTCGGAGCACTTCAAAGCGTTGGGAATTTTCAGCTACTTGTTCTTCTAGTTCCGCTAGATGGTCCTTTTCGACTGAAATTTCCGTTAGTTTTTGTGCTATTTGTTGTTTTTCTTTAGCTAATTGCGACTCAACTTCCGCAATTTCTGCAGGTGTTACTTGTGAAAAAGTTAGTCCTGTTAACGGCAACTGCAAGTCAGCAAACTGGGCTGCTAATTGTTCTTGTTCCTCAGTATACGCAGCTTCCTGTTCTTGTAATTGGCTTTCTTTCTGTTGCTTTTCCGCCCCTAATGCAGAGAGCGTTTCAGTAAATCGTTGAACCGTTTTTTCAACTTCCGTTAATTCCCGTTCCGCTTGATCAATCTCTTCTAGGGAAACTTCTTGATGAGTTTGTTGCTTTGGATGTTCTAAAGAGCCACAAACTGGGCAAGGTGCCCCCTCTTCAAGTAACAAGCTTAATCGTTGGATTTGTAAAGAGGCCCATTGACTTTTCTTTGTCTGCAACTTCGTTTCTTCGGCGCTTTTTTGTTGCTGTTCAACTGCAAACCGTTGTGTCAAC
This sequence comes from Enterococcus sp. LX10, assembly GCF_023539285.1. NCBI lineage: Bacteria > Bacillati > Bacillota > Bacilli > Lactobacillales > Enterococcaceae > Enterococcus > Enterococcus sp. LX10. The sequence continues at coordinate 2,202,768 of NZ_CP092784.1, forward strand.
TCGTGCAATTCCCCTTGGTTTTGACTAATTTTTTGCCAAGCTTTTTGATTTTTTTGCCAACGTTCTACAAAATTTTGCCAATGATCTGCTACACTAGAACATTCAAAATTTGCTTTTTCAAGTGTTCCTTCTTGTTCAATAAATTGTTTGGCTGTCGCCACTTTATCCTCTAATGTTATTTTTTCCTGTTGGCAAGATTCATACTCTTCTTGAATGGCTTGATAATTGGCTTGCTCTGCTATTTTTCGTTGGGCTAACTGTTCATATTCTTGGTATTGTGGTAATTGACGTTGAATCGTTTGAAGACGTTCTTGTTTTTCAGCAATCAATGGTTGTTGTTCTTCCAACTCACTCAGGATTGCTTGCCAATCCGTCAATGCTTGTTGCGTTTCCATGAGAGCTTGTTGTTTGGACTTTGTTTCTTGCTCTTTTTGTTGTTTTTCGCTTCGTTTTTCAAAGACTTTTTCAGCTAAAGATTGCTGTTTTTGGCTCCATTTTAATTGCTGAATCTGTTCCTTTAGCCGCTCAATGACGGTTTCCTGTTCAGCTTGTTTTGCTTTCTTTTCCAGTAATTCTTCTTTTTGCTGTTGCAAGTTTTGCCGTTCTTCAATAGCATAACGAACTTGCTCTTTTGCTTGTTTGGCTTGTTTTAAGGTTGCAATTTGTTCTCTTTCAACTAATAGTTGTTGCTGAGCCTCTTGTTGTTGGCTTTCTAATAATTGAAGTTTTTCAAAAAGTGTCATTGTCGGTTCAGGTTCTTCTGACCAATGCAACTGTTCTGTTTTCAGTTCAATTTTTTGCTGGGTTTCTTGAATCTCTTGATTGGCAATTTTTAAGCGTTCTTTTAAATTTTCGCTGAACAACTGATACAATTCTGTTCCGAATAAATTACGCAAAACCTTTTCTTTTTCATCACTTTTAGCAATTAAAAAAGTCCGAAACTCTCCTTGTGGTAACAATACAATTTGAGCAAATTGATTGGCATTTAAATGCAATAATTCTTGAATGAGTTCGTCCACTTCACGTCTTTTAGAATAGGCTCGTAGTTCTTTTCCTTGAGCATCTTTGACAATTAAAGAAATTTTGGCACTTTGTTTACGGACTCCTGTGCCACGTTTTTTAAAAAGTTCTTGTTCGGGAAGGCGGTTCAGTTCATAGAGATACTCGTTATGTTTAAAAAGCAAAGTAACTTCAGTGGCTTCTGAGGGGTCAGCAAATGTGGAACGCATTTCTTTGCCTAAACGTAATTTTCCAGAACTTTCACCAAACAAAGCATAGCTCATTCCATCAAAAATCGTTGTTTTCCCAGACCCTGTTTTTCCACTAATTAGAAAAAGTGAAGAATCTTCAAACTTCGTAAAATCAATGGTTTCATTAATATACGGTCCGAAGTTTTTCAATGTTAAAGATAATGGTTTCATCCTGTTACTTCCCTCTTTCTAATTGATTAAGTGTACTCAGTTCTTCTTGGACCCATTGTGCTTGTTGTTCTGTCAAGGCCTCTCCTGTCACATCGTTAAAAAAGTCATGCAGATGTTCTTCTGGTGAACGTTGTTCTATTTGTACCACTTTTTTCTGATTTCCGTTGCTTGTTTCTCGACCATTCAAACGTTCCAACCCAATAATTTTGGGGTAAATTTTTCGCAATTGATTCATCATGTTGGGAATGATCGCTCGGTCGGTTAATTGGACATGTAAATAATTTTCCCGATTCACTTCTTGATAAAAAGTGGGATCCGTTAACTGCTGAAACGAGCCCGTCAATTGTTGAATGTCTCGTAATGGTTTCAAAGCACGGAATTGAAAATGAACTTCAGTTTCTGTTTCAACAAGCCAAACACCCTTTTCTTGTATCATTTCTGATAAAGAAAATTTTACAGGCGAACCACTGTATCGAGCATTAGGTACCTGCAACGCATTTTTTCCATGTAAGTGGCCCAACGCGACATAATCAAAAGGCTCTAACAAAGCCGTTGGAACAACATCCAAACCACCCACTGTTAATTTTGTTTCAGAATCAGTTTTTTCACTGCCAGCGACAAAAAAATGACTAACTAACACTTGTTTTTTGTTGGGGAGAAAAGATTCCTGCATTTTCGCGACAACTTTTTCCATCGCCGCCTGAATCGTTCGAATCGTTTCATCTTCAAAATATAAGCGAGCCGCAATCGGTTCAAAATAAGGCAACAAATAAAATTGGGTATTGTCGATTTCAATTGGTTGAAAGGCTTGTTCTAAACGCGTATTCAAATGAAATTGCGTTTGGTTAAACCAAGGGCCTCCTGTTTCTAAACGAGTACTGCTATCATGGTTTCCCGAAATAGCTAACACGGGGAAATGCTCTTTGAGATTCATTTGAATCATCATTTCATTAAAAACCTCGACTGCTTCAACCGCTGGAACAGAGCGATCATACAAATCTCCAGCGATCACAACAGCATCCACTTGCTCTTCTTTCGCAATTGCTAAGATTTGTTTAAAGGCTTCTCTTTGTTCTGCCAACAAATCAAAACCATGTAATTTTTTGCCAATATGCCAATCTGCTGTATGTAAAAATTTCATTTTTTCACCGCCTAAAAAAGTCCTTCTTATTATTATAACAAATTTCTGGTATTTTTTAAGAAAATCGGACAGAAGAATTAGATTTTTAACAAACTTTTTTCTTAACGCAAGAAAAAAGACAGGGAGCATCATCTTTTGATGAGACTACCTGCCAGTAACATACCTATTCTATAGCGGTTTGTTTTATTCTTTTTCTGTTGAATCATACTTAAAAGTTGGATCAATTTCTTTATCTAACTGATCAAATGCTTCTTGCATCCGACGTTCCACTTCAGCTAAACCGTCTTTATCCATTTTTTTAATATCGCTAATATCGATTGGCTCCCCAAAACGAACCGTTACTTTTTTACGTTTAAACAACTCTTTTAAAGTTAACGGACCTTGATAAACAGATGGCACGATAGGTACTCGCCCCATTTTAGCAATCAAGGCTACCCCACCTTTTAATTCTGAGGAATGACGCGTGCCACTAGGGAACATAATCAAACTTAAATCAGAATTTTTTAAAATTTTGACAGGTGTTTTAATCGCGCTGGGACCGGGCTTCTCACGATCCACCGGAAACGCATTCGCATGTTTTAAAATGAAACGTAAAACAGGATTTTTAAACAACTCTTTTTTTGCCATAAAGCTAAACTTCTTAGGACTGCCAGCAACAGCTAAATACAGCGGTTCCCACCATGTTCGATGCGGCGCAACTAAGACATAGTTTTGGTCTTTTGGTAATTTTTCTTTATTTTCATAATGTGCATTTCCATTAATCACAAATAAAATGACGCGAACCACGCCACGCATAAATGTAAAAAACATAATTTTCTTCCTTTCTTCTCTCCGCTTTCTAGTATGCCGAAAGCTCTACCTTTTGACAAGCTTTTTTTACTTCTATCAATCAGAGAAATAACATGCCCCCACTAATCTAGGGAACAGATTTTGTCATACGGGTTTAAAAGTAGTATAATACATGAACAATCAGATGAAAAGTTGGAGGTTCTTAATCTATGTTATTATCCGGCGAACGGATTGATCAATTATATGCGGATGATATTCAAATTATTCAAAGCAAAGAAGTCTTTTCTTTTTCCATTGATGCAGTCTTATTGGCTAATTTTCCGCAACTACCAAAAAAAGGCAAGATTGTCGATTTGTGTGCTGGCAATGGCGCGGTCGGCCTCTTCGTTAGTCGGAAAACAGCTGCAAAGATCGACCAAATCGAATTACAACCTCGTTTGGCAGATATGGGTCAACGAAGTATTCTATTAAATAAATTGGAAAAACAAGTAACGATGTATGAACGTGATTTAAAACAAGCGACAGAGGTCATCAAAAAAGATTCTGTCGATTTAGTACTATGTAACCCCCCATACTTTAAAGAACGACCAACTAGCCAAAAAAATCCAAACCCGCACTTAGCGATTGCCCGTCATGAAATTCACACGTCTCTTCAAGAAGTGGTCACTGTGTCGGCGGATTTATTAAAAACAAATGGTCGCCTCGCAATGGTTCATCGTCCTGATCGTTTCCTGGATATTTTACATGCCATGGAAAACGCCAATATTGCGCCGAAAAAAGCTCGGTTTGTTTATCCGAAGCCAGGCAAAGAAGCTAATGTTTTACTAATTGAAGGCATTAAACAAGGCAAAAAAGACGGTTTTCGTGTGTTACCACCTCTTTTTACATACAATGAAAAGAACGAATACGAAGCAGAAATGAAGGCTATGCTTTATGGAGAATAAGAAATCCCATTATTTTTATGTTTTACTTTGCCAAGATGGTTCCTTTTACGGTGGCTATACAACTGAGCCAGAACGTCGATTAACCGAACATAATAGCGGAACTGGTGCAAAATATACTCGATTAGCCAAACGACGGCCAGTCAAAATGATTCATACAGAGAAATTTGAAACACGTAGCGCGGCCACCAAAGCCGAAGCCGCCTTTAAAAAATTAACGCGTAAACAAAAAGAACAGTATTTAAAAACCTTCCATTAAATGACAATAACTCAGAAAGAAACAGCCATCATTTCATTGATGAAATGATGGCTGTTTCTTTCTCTTTTTAAACTAAGTTTTCGACAAAATGAATAACCATTTCGGCTGATTTTTTCCCAGCTTCATCGATGAATTCGTCAAAGCTTTGAGTTGCTTCGCCATCTGCTGTATCACTCATTGCCCGTACAACTAAGAATGGAATATTGAACTGTGAAGCGGCTTGGCCAATTGCTGCGCCTTCCATTTCACAAGCTAAGGCTTCAGGAAACTCTTTCTTAATTTTGGCGATTTTCTCAGCGCTATCCACAAAAGTATCTCCAGTAACAATCAATCCTTTACGAATAGCTAAACCAGTTTTTTCAGCAGCTTTCGCAATTTCCATCCGCAAGTATTCACTTGTTTCAAAATACAAAGGCACACCACCAGGCAATTGTCCATAGGCATAACCAAAACCAGTGACATCAACATCAAAGTAAGCTAATTTGTCTGCAATGACTAAATCGCCGACTTTTAGTCCTTCACCGATACCACCAGCAGAACCTGTATTAATCACCATATTTACGCCATATTGATGAATCAATAAAGTCGTGGTCACAGCTGAGGCCACTTTACCAATTCCTGAACGAACCACAATCACCTCATGTCTTCCTAACGAACCAGAAACAAATAAAGCGCCTGCTCGTTCCCATGACATCGTGTCTGTCAATTTTTCTTTTAGAATTTTGACCTCTTGATCCATTGCTCCAATAATTCCAATTTTCATAGTGATTCCTCTTTTCTATAAATTCAAAACGATATACGCCACAACGGCTAATAAAATCGCTACAATAATAATTGCCTTGTTTAACCAAGTACTCCGTTCTCGACGCTTCGAGTATTCTCCTACTCGTGACTTGTTGATTGGTTTTTGTTTTTTCTTTTCTTTACGATAAAACGTCGAAATTTCTTTTTCTTTTCGCTTATACGCTTTTTCCGCCAGCTTCTGTTCTTCCTGCTGACGACGTTCTGCTTCTTTTTCTTCTGCTTCTCTGCGTTTGCGAAGTTCTGTCCGAGTGACTAACGGACCTTTGCTCATTGCGTGTCCTCCTTAAACTGTCTCTGCAGTAAATACAATTCCCAGTATTGTATAGCAAAAAGTGTTTTGGCATCACAAATCGTGCCCTTTGCCACTTCTGCTTTGGCTTCAGCTATTGTTAGCTCGTAAAGTTCCAAGATTTCATCTTCATCTTGAGGACGCGGATTTTCGACTTTCTGCAAATCCGTTGCCAAATAGAGAGCCAATTTTTCGTTAGCAAATCCTGGTGACAGATACATTGAATTTATGTAGGTGAGCTTACCTGCACGATACCCAGTTTCTTCTTCTAATTCCCGCATAGCCGTCATTTCCAATTGATTTTCTTCTCCAGGATCAATTTTTCCCGCCGGAATCTCTAAAATCACTTGTTCCAAGGGTTTTCTAAATTGTTTAACTAAGACGATTTTTCCTTCTGCGGTTAACGGAATCATAGCTACTGCGCCTGAATGAAAAACCAATTCGCGTTTAGCTGTGCCGCCTGTCGGTAAAGCCACGTCATCCAAAAAAACATCAATAATCTTTCCTTTAAAAATTTCTCGACGTTGAAGTGTTTTTTCTTCGAAGTCCTCATAATTTAACATATCTTTCACCAACCTTTCTTGTTTATCATACCCTAAAATGATAAAAATCGCACCCCTTCTTCTCTAGTTAAACCCTTTTCAAAGAAAAAAATTTATTGCTTTAGAAAAAAATTACATTTTCGAAAAAAAATAGACATAAAAAATTCACAACTTCCTTGTATTATTTAAGCATACCAACAAACAACCCTAACAAAACACTTTTTCATTTTTAACTCCTTTCCCGTCCTACCCCCAATTAGGACGGGTCTTTTTTTGCGTTTTATACTTTTTTTCTTAGGATTTCACTAAATCATAAAATACATCTTCCGCTGTATGTCTTTTCTCTCACAGAGTATGCTAAAATAACTATTGTAACGAGAGCTGACTCTTTCGAGGATTAGATAGATAGGAGGAACTATATAAATGAACAAATTAAATACAAAATTACTGATTGGCTATATTCTTTTAGGAGCCTTAATCATTGCTGTCGCTAGAGAATATGGCTTCTTCGCTTTTGTGATTCTGGTAGGCTTTTTAGTATTCGTTCTCTATCGAAAAAAGAAAAATGCCGCCGACAAGAGCGATCAAATGCCTTACTTAACGAAAGATAAAGAAGCCCATTATCGTGAGTTGGGGTTATCTCCACAAGAAATTGATTTTTTCAGAAGTACAATGAGCACAGCCAAAAAACAAATCATACAATTACAAGAAAACATGAATCGTTCAACTAAATTACGGGCGATTGACTTACGTAATGATACAACGAAGGTTTCTAAAGCTCTGTTTAAAGAGTTAGTGAAAGAACCTAAAAAGTTACACTTAGCCAATCACTTTCTCTACACACATTTACCAAATATCGTTGACTTAACAAGTAAACATTTAGAAATCGAACAACATGAAGTAAAAAACAAACAAACGTATGAAAAATTAGAAGAAAGCGCACAAATCATTGACCAATTGTCAAAATTAGTTAAAAATGATTATGAGGAAATCGTTTCCGATGACTTAGACGATTTAGATGTCGAAATGTCGATCGCTAAAAGCAGCTTGTCGCAAAAAGCTGCAACTGAGGAATCACCTCAAGTAAACGAAGACCAGCAATAATCATTAGGGAGGAAAAAAAATGACTGAGCAACAACCCAAAGAAACAACATCTGTAACCAATACATTGGACGATTTATTAAGTAATCCATTTTCATCAATGGATGAACTAACACCAACGCAACAAAATGAACTATCTGAGTTAAAAGAACAGCAAGCAGCTCCTCGTTTAATTGATAAATTACCACAAGAACGTCAAGCCCAAGCAAAAGAGTTAGCTTCAAAAATTGACGTTCAAGATTCACAAGCAGTAATTACCTATGGTTCAAATGCCCAAATCAAACTTGGCGAATTTTCGCAAGCGATGTTAAACCACGTTCAAGCACAAGACATTGGTCCTGTTGGTGATTCACTGACCGATTTAATGTTTCGTTTAAATGAAGCCAATCCCAATGAATTACGTGCTGGCGAAGGCAACTTTATTCAAAAAATGTTAGGTAAAGTCAAACAATCCGTTTACGAAATTACCGCCAAATATCAAAAAATTGGTGCGCAAATTGACAAAATTGCTGTCAAATTAACCCATGAAAAAGATGGTCTTTTAAAAGATAATGCCATGTTAGATCAATTGTATCAAAAAAATAAAGATTATTTTGATGCCTTAAACATCTATATTGCCGCTGGGGAATTAAAAGCAGAAGAACTACGGACGCAAATTATCCCTGAAGCCATGAAAAAAGCGGAAGAATCTGGGGATCAAATGGATGTCCAAATTGTTAATGATTATAACCAATTCCTAGACCGTTTAGAAAAAAGAACCCATGATTTACGCTTGGCTCGTCAAATTACGATTCAACAAGCCCCACAAATTCGTTTAATCCAAAATACTAACCAAGCTTTGGCTGAGAAAATTCAATCATCGGTGAATACAGCGATTCCGTTATGGAAAAACCAAGTAGTCATCGCCTTGACCTTACTCCGTCAAAAAGATGCTGTGACTGCTCAACGTCAAGTCTCTGAAACCACCAATGACTTACTGAAGAAAAATTCAGAAATGCTAAAAATTTCTGCAATTGAAACAGCAAAAGAAAACGAACGTGGCCTAGTCGATATTGAAACATTACAAAAAACACAAAATGATTTAATTGAAACTATCCAAGAAACATTACGTATTCAACAAGAAGGAAAAGAAAAACGCCAAGCTGCCGAAATCGAACTTGGCCATATGGAAGAAGATTTGAAAAATAAATTATTAGAATTAACACAATAAACAACGTTTAGAACAAACTTCTTATAGTAGAAGCCTGGGACAAAAATCCAAAGTGATTTTTGTCCCAGGCTTGCTTTTCTTTTTACGCTTGAATATTGTATTTCAGCCACTTAATGATACAATAAAAGAAAACCATGTTTCTTTTTGAAAGGAGGAGCAATTGTGCCACAATTTGCTTCTAAAGCCGAAGAAAAAAATTATTATGAACGCCAAGCTAGCTTAGCAGAGTTTTTAACTTGGTATCATCAACAAGAATTACCTGAATATGAAAAACCCTCTTTAACCGTTGATATGGTTCTTCTTTGTTACAACAAGGAAGCCGATCAATTAAAAGTCTTACTGATTCAACGTAAAGGTCACCCCTTTAGAAACTCATGGGCGCTTCCTGGCGGTTTTGTTAATCGTAACGAATCTACTGAAGATAGTGTTTTAAGAGAAACAAAAGAGGAAACTGGTGTGGTGATTTCTCAAGAAAATATTGAACAATTACACAGCTTTAGTCGCCCAGATCGAGATCCTCGTGGCTGGGTCGTGACAGTTAGCTATTTAGCCTTTATTGGTGAAGAACCTTTAATTGCTGGCGACGATGCCAAAGAAGTCCACTGGTTCAATCTTGAACGGCATGGTCAACACATCACGTTATCTCATGAAGATGTGGAAATTACTTTAGACTTGAAAACAGCGGCCTCTCTTGGTAAAGATACATTAGCCTTCGACCATAGTGAAATTATAATTAAGGCGTTTAATCGTGTTGTTGATAAGATGGAACATGAACCGCAAGTGCTTCAAGTCTTAGGAAAAGATTTCACCATTACGGAAGCCCGTAAAGTTTTTGCAAAGTTCCTCGGCGTTGATTATCGCAGCATTGACCATTCAAATTTTAAAAAAGCCATGACACAATATTTTGAAGAGTTAGGTGAACGTCCCGTTGGCATTGGCCGCCCTTCAAAAATTTACCAATTGAAAACAACGACAGGGTTCTAAGAGGAGGGAATATTTTTTGACTGTTTACTTAAGAAAAGCAGAACCTTCTGATTTGCCTGACATCCTTGCTATCATTGAAGATGGACGCCGCACCTTACAAAAAAGTGGCATTCCCCAATGGCAAAACGGCGATGGCCCGAATCAAGAAATTTTAGCAAAAGATATCGACCAGCAAACTTGCTATATTTTAATGGTTGATAATGCCTTGGCAGGCGTTGGTGTTTTATGTTCGGAGATTGATCCTGCTTATGAAGCGATTTTTAATGGTTCTTGGCAACCTCATTCCCAAGCTACGTATACAGCAATTCACCGTGTTGCTCTAAAAAGTTCCTTTCAAGGTCAAGGACTGGCTTTGGTGCTTTTGCGCTCACTGGTTACAGCCGCTCGTTTGCAAGGTGCTACTGATATTCGAATCGATACACATCCACAAAATCTCGCTATGCAGCACCTGATTAAAAAAGCTGGCTTTGTTTATCAAGGTGACGTGATTTTAGATGTTAACGATGGCGAACGTTATGCTTATCAGATGATATTGAAATAAAAAAGTTAGGGATAACTGCCAGATTGACAGCTATCCCTAACTTTTTACATCTTATGAACACTATGAGCGCTTTGAATGCCCTCACAGGCTTCTTTTACAAGCTTGATTAATTAATAAATAAGAGGATTCTTTTTGGCGGATTCCTAATTGATATTTCAATTCATCTGTCACTTGGCAAGATTCACTTAATGCCTCTAACCAGAAAAATACTCCTTCTTTATACGTATCTAATCCTTCTAGCAAGATTTTCGTTGCTTCTTTATCATAATACGGCTCTAAATTTTTACGAAACATCATTTCTTCTGTAAAAAAACGATTCACATTATTTCGGCAAAACATATAAGTATCACGGCCTCTCCGATGTGCAGCCTGATTACAACCGTATTCTTGAACTTCTTTAGAGATGGCTTTGAAAATTTCGTTGTATACTTCAATTCTTTGCATAATTGACAAAATGGTATCTGTATAACTAAACATAACTCCTTGCTCCCTTCCCCTTCTAAGTAACAAAAATTTGCTTGTTACTTTCATTATAAAGGGAATGTTGGGTTTATATCAAATGATACGCTGTTTTCTTGCTAAAATCCTTCGTTTTTTCCTTAGAAGAATAATAAGTAAGCGGATTACTTAATCTGTTATGTTCGGATTTTCTAGACTTGGAAAATAAATTATTTTATAAAGCCATTTTCCGTTTTAACTGATGGCAACGGGCCAGTCTGTGTATTGCCAGGAACACCAATATACGTATTGCCGTTGATGGAAGTCATTTCGTTTTCCTCAGCTGCTTCATCTTGAACGGTATAATCACTTTGATATAAAAATTCACCGTTCGTATGGAAGACATAGCCGTCTTGATCTCGTTCATCTGGCTTTTCTAAATTTAAAGACACACGTAATTGATGACGGACATTTTCAATACTATCTGGATATAGTTCAACCATACTGCGCCCTTCATTACTAAAAGTGCGCCAGTCAAAAGAAAGCTGTTGTTTATCATAATTGGTCCAAGTCAAACCTTCTTTGACTAAATGAGTCAATTCATTGGAATCCACATCAGTTTGAATGTTTCCATTTAACGAATCAATAATGTCCATTATTTTCATGATTGATTGACCAGATTTCAACTTGTCTTCAACTGCTTGAATAATTTCTTGTTGTCGGAATCCACGCATAATATCGTTATCGCTATGTCTTTCACGGGCATAAGATAAAGCTTTCGTACCATCTAAATGCTGTTTCCCTGCATCAAAATGAATGGATCCTGGCCCGTCTTTGGTGACACCATCAAACGCCTGCTTGACATTGACATCTATGCCGCCAACTGCATCAATTAACTTAATAAAAGATAAAAAGTTAAACACAACGTAATGATTGATTGGAATATTCAATAATTTCTCAACTGTGTTAACAGAAGCTGTCGGTCCATCGTAGGTATAGGCGGCTTCAATTCGCTGCATCCCTTGGTAATTTTTCGCATCAATTTGCACAAAACTATCCCGTGGCAAACTTAAATAGGTTATTTTCTTCGTCTTGTTATTCACGGTAATCACCATCATAGCATCAGTCCTAGTTGTGCCTAATTTCCGTTCAATTGTATTGTCTAGCCCCATAATCAAAAACGATTGACTATCTTTATTTTGCGCTTCATTATAATCATTTTTTATGGGAACATAGCCTTTATCAATTGTTTTCTTTAAATAGCTACCCGCTACAGCAAAGTATGCTGAGCCGACTGTGACAAAAAACAAAATGATGACTAAACTAATTAAGCTGATTTTTCGCTTCCTACTCATTGGCTGTACTTCCTCTCTCTTGAAAAGTCTCCACCATAATTACTACTCCTCTAAGCAGACAAGAGACAAGTCTATCTTACCAGTCCCCTTCAAAACTAAACATAGCAGAATTTATATAGGGGTATAACCTAGAGGAAACAAAAAAGAGGGGCTTGTTTGTTTAAAAGCCTCTCTTTTTTGTTATTTATTTTTGTGTTCTTTTTTGAACAATTCCACCATTTTTTGCTGTGGTTTTGGAAAAACATACTCTGAAAATTGTTGTGCTGCCACCCATCGCTGCGACTCTAGTGTGGCTAATTCGCCTGTATTTCGGCCATAAAAGACTAAGATATGCCATTTTAAATGACTGAAAATATGAACGACTTCGCCTAAGGCACGTTTTTGCCAGACAACTGTTTCATAGTCAGCAAAAACATTGACAGGTTCTTCAGCGACCAAAGGCTCTGTTACAGGCTCTAACTCTAAAGTTAATTGTTTTTCCGTTTCTGCTGGTTGCGCCATTTTTTGCAATTGTTGAAATTGTTTTTTGCTAATTTCTTCAATCGGAAACAGCCACATATTGGCTAACAAACCGGTTTCAGGGCGTTGTTCTAATAAAAATTCTTGCTTTTTATTTTCAATAATAGTGCCGACATAATACACATCTTTCGGCTTAACTTTTTTTGATTTAACTGGATAAGCGGTCATTTTATCTGCCTGATAGGCCGCACAATATTGCTGAAGCGGACAGCTTTCACACTTAGGTGAAGTTGGGGTGCAGACGGCTGAGCCTAGATCCATTAAGGCTTGATTAAAATCCCCTGGACGCTCACGATCGATGATTTTAAGCATCGCCGCTTCAAATACTTTACGATTACTCGCTTTTGCAATATCTGCATCAATTTCAAATAAACGGCTCACTACCCGCATGACGTTACCATCAATTGCTGGTTCGGGGAGATTAAAAGCAATGCTGCCAATTGCACCAGCCGTATAGGGGCCGATTCCTTTTAAACTCCGAATATCTTCGATTGTGTCAGGCATTTTCCCACCAAATTCTGAAACAATCTGTTGCGCTGCCACTTTTAAATTACGTGCTCGTGAATAGTAGCCTAACCCTTCCCAAGCTTTCAACAACTTATCATCTGGCGCTTCCGCTAAATCTTGAATCGTCGGAAACCATTCCATAAATCGATAAAAATAATCAATGACTGTATCTACGCGAGTTTGTTGTAGCATAATTTCAGAAATCCAAATACGATACGCATCTGTATTCGCTCGCCAAGGTAAATTGCGTTTTTCTCGTTCATACCAAGCTAAAAAATCTTCCTGGAATGAACTAACTTTTTCGGGACTCCACGCCTCCCAAGGCTCTTTATTCGTCATGTTCTACTTCCTTTTCGCTAATAAATTGCTGAACCAAATCATAGTCAAACCCTTTTTGGAATAAGCTTTGTTTGACTTTTTGGACTTTTTTAGAAAAATCAAATCGCTGATTAGCACGCCATAAACGTTCGCCTTCCTTGTTTAACGCTTGTTGTTCTTGTTCTTCGTCCTTTTCAAAAGCTAAAGATTCCAAAGCTAGATCAATGATTTCATTTGTAAAGCCCTTTTGCATCAGATGCAGACGCGTTTTCTGTAGTGCATCTTTAAAACTTTTAGTTCGATAGCGTTTCATGGCCTTTTCTGCAGTTGCTGTGGCAACATTAAGCTGTTCATCTAACGTATAAAAGGTCAAGCCATGCTGAATATCTTCTTCACTAATGCCTTTTTGCTTTAATTGTTGTGCCACATTTCGTGGTCCTTTATCACTGGTTCGCATAGCTGTCCGTACGTAACTTTCACTAAAAATTGCATCATCCAACAACCGTAGCTCTTCTAAACGTTGAACGATTTTTACTCGATCTTCAGGTACAATTTCTTTCTCTTTTAAATAAGTAAAAATCTCTTTCTTTGAACGTAATTGATAGCTTAAGTAATTCATCGCCATTTGTAACCCGACATCATAAGAACTGGCTTTTTTTATTTCTTCTATTAAAGTATCTGATAACTCTTGGCCTTTTAGCAGACGCTGCCGTACTAAAATATCTTCCGAGACACGCAGTTTTTCGCCGGAAGATAGCCAAAGTAGATAAAATTCACCTTTATCTTTACTAATTCGTGTGATTGTTGTCATCTTATTCTCCTGCCCCTCTAAATCAGAACATATATTCTACTATACCATAGAATCCTTGGAAGCCAAATAAATAAAAATGTGCTAAAATGGGAGGAAGTGAAAAATGTGAGATGACTAAAGGATGAAAGAATATGACCCAACAACTAGTAAAAAAAGGCCAACAAATTTCTTTAAAAATTAAACGATTAGGAATTAATGGCGAAGGTATCGGCTATTATAAAAAATTAATTATTTTCGTTCCTGGGGCGCTACCCAAAGAAGAAGTGACTGCCACAATCACAAATGTTACACCCAAATTTGCTGAAGGAACCCTTCAATCTGTCAAAAAAGCTGCTAAAGATCGCGTGGTCCCTCCTTGTCCTGTCTATGAAACATGTGGCGGCTGCCAACTACAACATTTAGCCTACAAAGCACAATTAGACTTTAAAAAAGATTTATTGAAGCAGGCGCTTAACAAATTTAAACCAGTCAATTATCAAAACTATGAACTACGAAAAACAATTGGGATGGAGAATCCTTGGAATTATCGAAATAAAGCCCAATTCCAATTACGCCAAATCGATGGCCAAGTAGAAGCTGGTCTCTATCAAGCTGATTCACATCAATTAGTACCGATTGATAACTGTTTGGTCCAACAGCCTGCGACAACCAAGGTGATGAATACATTAGTTGATTTATTGAATGACTTTCAATTACCAATTTATGATGAACGTAAAAATAGTGGTATCTTTCGAACATTAATGGTTCGAGTGGGCATCCAAACTGGCGAAGTCCAAGTAGTGTTCATTACACAATCGAAGAAATTTCCACAAAAAGAAAAAATGGTTCGCGCAATTAATGAACAATTACCAGAAGTTGTTTCTATTATGCAAAATGTTCAAAATAAAAAAACCTCTCTAGTAATGGGTGATGATACCCTTCACTTATGGGGCAAAGAAAGCATTGAAGAACACATTAACGACGTTGTCTTTGATTTATCGCCGCGAGCATTTTTCCAATTGAATCCAGAACAAACGGAAATTTTATATAATGAAGGAATCAAGGCCTTAGATTTACAACCAAATGAAACTGTTGTTGATGCTTATTGTGGCGTCGGGACCATTGGCTTAAGTTTAGCGAAACAAGCACATCAAGTTCGTGGTATGGATACCATTCCCGCCGCAATTGACGATGCTAGATTCAATGCAAAACGACTTGGTGTTACGAACACACATTATGCTGTTGGAACAGCTGAAGACTTATTACCTAAATGGTTCAAAGAAGGCTTTAAACCTGATGCCATTGTAGTTGATCCCCCACGGACTGGTTTGGATCGTAAATTATTAACGGCCCTTTTGAAACAACCACCTAAGAAAATGGTGTATATTTCTTGTAATGTATCCACGTTAGCACGTGATTTAGTTCAATTAGCCAAAGTATATCAAGTAAACTATTTACAATCTGTTGATATGTTTCCACAAACCGCTCGTTGTGAAGTTGTCGTAAAATTAACGAGAAAATAAAAAAAGGAGCGTGGGACAAAAATCACTTTGGATTTTTGCTCCACGCTCAAAAACTGATAAACGGCGGGAACAGAACCAACACTACGCGTTGCTCCGATCTCAACAACTTCTAAGAGCTAAAGCTCTAAGAGTTGAAGGTCCTTCGGAAATAAGCCGAAATTGTTGAGAATCACGAAGAACGTAGTGATTCGATGATGAACAATACCTACTTGGTCTCCAAAAATTAAAAAGCACCGGGTAGGTATCATGCAACATCAACTCGTTCCTCGTTGTGTTTTATGATAATTTTCGGAAATTTCTTCTTATTGCTGAGAAACACTATTTGCAAAGCAAATAGATGTTAAACAGTACCTACTTGGTTCTCGGAGCTAAACGGTTCTGTCCCGACCTCCTTTAACTAATTAAACAATTATTTACTTAATTAGCTATTTTTTCGTCCGAAGAAGAATGAAACCACAGCAACTAAAATTACTGCCCCAATAATTGATGGCACAATTGCCATACCTGCTACGTGAGGACCCCAGCTACCTAAGATTTTTTCTCCGATAAATGAACCAACTAAACCGGCAACGATATTCGCAATCCAACCCATTGATTGACCTTTGCTTGTAAGCGCGCCAGCGATAGCACCGATAACAGCACCAACGATTAAAACCCATAAAGTATGCATAAAATAATTCCTCCTAAATGCTTTATCTAGCGAATAATTCGCTATGTTACTATTATGGACTACTTTTATTAGATAACAAAATAGTTTGCTCGTTTCCATGAAAAAAAAGCAATAATTTCTGATAATTTCATTAAAAAAGCTCAGAACAGGAGACCGAAGTGCACTGTTCTGAGCTTTTATTTAAGAAATCGTTGGGCGTTTTACTCGTTCATGTGCGACATCCGCTGCTTGAATCTCTTTATTATTAAAAGATGTTAAGCGGAATGCCAATTGGAATTCTTCAAACGTAGTCCGGTATTTTTCTAATTGCCACTGGCCACAAGAGTAGCTACCTAGGGCGTTTTGTTTGTAATCGATATTTAAAACAACATAATCACTTTCTTGTAATTCATTGGTATGCTTAGCAACATCTAGCGCTTGTTCATCAAAATAAGAAACACTAAAATTATATGACTCAGCCGCTGTTGCTACTATCCCTTGGCCGCGATCATCCGTGAATGCGGACCATTTAGTCGCCATGTGGTTACCATTAGCTTGTGGAACAACATAATTAGTGAACATTTCCGCCACTGTAGCATCATAAACGCCAAGTAAACCAGCTTCTTGTGAATCTACATAGTTTTCTCTCGGCCCTTTACCGAAATATTTTACTTCTGATAGAGACTTGTCTAAATGGAGAGTCACACCCAAACGTGGTAACATATCTGGCGCATTTTCAATTTTACCAGCAGGACTACCTTTTAAGTCGAAGAAAATTTCGCCATTTGGTGCAATTAAATACTGATAGGTACATTGATAATGCCAAGCACTGTTAGTCGTTCCGTTAATTGTTTTTACGATGACTTGGATAAAATCATCAACTTTTTTCCACACAAAAGAACGGACAATTTCATGCTCTAAATGTAAGAAATATTTCTTCTTCATTTCATCAATAATTTCCATATCATTACTGATTGGTGCCCGCCAAAATGTAAATCTCGGCCCTTTATGCAATAATTTTTTACCATCTCGTGTCACATTCGTTAAGGCGCCCTTCACTTTATCAAAATTAATTGAAAAGTTTGGTCCTTCAATGTATAAATGAGGGCCAATTTCCTTTGCCATCAGCGAGCCAACTGGTGTGATCTCAATCCCTGGTGTTGCAATTGGCAATTCAAACTGTGCGGTAGCTAATTCATGACCAGCAGATGCATAGGCGGTCGTTTCTTTCAATTGATATGAAAGAGTTAAATAATAGGCGGCTCCTGCCTTTTTAGGAAAATCTAAATGATAAGGTAAGTGCAGTCTTCCTTCTGCTCTAGCAGCAATTGCTGGCACTGCTACTGTCCCTGATTGAATCACTGTTTGATCTTCAGTAATTGTATAAACCAGCTTAAAGATAGCCAAGTTTTCAAAGTCAAACCGACTCAATAATGAGAATTCACCTGACAGAACGTCAATAGCGCTAGTTGTAATGGGTTCAATGACTTTTTTGTATTCATACAAGCTAGGAGATGGCGTACGGTCAGGCATCAACATCCCATCAATACAAAAATCTTTGTTACTTGGATCATCGCCGAAATCGCCGCCATAACGATAATAAACTTCACCGTTATCTGTTACCGATTCAATGCCATGGTCAAACCATTCCCAAATAAAGCCACCTTGTAATTTATCATGAGCATAAAATAGCTCTTGGTATTCTTTTAAATTCCCAGGGCCATTCCCCATCGCATGACAATATTCACATAAAATATGCGGTTTTTTTGAATTTTCAATAATCGTATTCATCAGTAATTCTCTAGTTGGGTGTTCCAACCACGTATACATTGTAGAATAGACATCCGTGACCTCTGCTTCAAAATCACCTTCATAATGGACCAAGCGTGTCGGATCCATTTCTTTGGCAATACGGGCCATTTCAATAAAGTTATGACCAAACGCAGATTCATTTCCTAACGACCAAAAGAGAATTGATGGATGATTTTTATCCCGTTGAATCATCCGTACCATCCGAGAAACATAAGCCGTTTCCCATTCAGGATCGTTACTAATCCAATCATATTCTCCAGTTAATTCAAAGCCGTGACATTCCAAATCAGTTTCATCAATCACATACATTCCATATTCATCGCATAAATCATAGAAATAAGCAGATGCTGGATAATGACTGGTTCGAATGGCATTAATATTAAATTGTTTCATTAAACGAATATCTTTTTCAATTTCTTCACGACTAACCACTCGACCATTTTTCGGATTATAATCATGACGATTCATTCCTTTTAGTTTAATGGCCACACCATTGACTAAGAAAGTCTCACCAGATACATGAATATTTCTGAAACCAACTTTTTGCGGAATAACTTCGACGACTTCCCCTTCAGAAAAAACAGTGATAAATAGCTGATACAAGTATGGTTTTTCCGCTGACCAAGCAGTGACAGACGGTAAACTCGCTGAAAATTCAACCGTACCTTGATTTCCTGCGACAGTCTCTTTAAGAACCGTTTTTCCCTGCTGATCCATCAACTCCAATTGAACTTGTTGTCCTTTGTCTTGCCAAAATTTACTGGTAATTGCCAAGTGGCCATTTTGATACGAATCATCTAAATCGGAAATAACAAAGAAATCTTCCAGCCCATTTTCTGGTACACCGAGTAATTCAACATCACGAAAAATACCACTTAACCACCACATATCTTGATCCTCTAAATACGTACCATCTGACCATTGATAGACTCGCACCGTTAAATCATTTGTTTCACCAATTTTAGCGTAAGGCGTAATGTCAAATTCTGCTTCATTTCGTGCACCTTTGCTGTAGCCAACTTCATGGCCGTTCACCCAAACATGATAAGCTGAATCTACGCCACAAAAGCGTAAAATGATTTTTTTATCGTGAAATGTTTCATCTATAGCAAATGTCCGTTTGTAAATACCTGTTGGGTTTTCCGTTGGTACATACGGCGGATTAATGGGAAAATTGTACCATAAATCAGAGTAATGCATTTTGCCATATCCTTGGACTTGCCAATTTCCAGGAACAGTGATTTGATCCATTTGGCTTGTATCAAAGTCCGTCGCAAAAAAGTTTTCTGGGCTGTATTCTGGCGCTTCTAAAAAAAGAAAATGCCAGCGTCCGTTTAAATTTTTGTATGCTTGTGTATATTTATTTTCATTTAGTAAGGCTGTTTCTTTCGAAGGAAAGCTCGAAAAATGTGCTCGTCCAGGCAACCGATTGATACTATCTACTTTATAATTTTCCCAAGTCTTCATAATCCATTTCTCCTTTACCAACTTCATTTTTTTCTTTTGTTTCATACCGTTTCCAGCAAATCCAAGCAAAGCCCATAAAAACAATTAAACCAATAATGTTATACGCCAACATGCCCAGTGGACTAGCGGTTCCTTTCGGTAACGTGCCATTGATTTCTTCCATGATTAATTTTGGATCCGGCACAGTTGACATAAAGAATACAAAGATAAAAATGGCTAATAAGAAAATCCCCGCAATTAAGCCAAAGGTTCGATTACCAAAGCGGAAACTTCTCGGCATTGTTTCTTTTTTCCAACGAAGCCCAATATAGGCGATTAACAAGAATAAGACAGGCACTAGTGACGTAGAAGCTGTCATATTAATTAACGTTTCTAAAAAGCTATCCATATTTCCAATTCCTAATGCTGGAATGGCAACTAAAATCGTCACAATAATTCCTTGAACTAACAAAGCATTGGTTGGATTTCCCTCTTCGTTCGTTTTCACTAGCCACTTACCGAAGACCCCATCAGGAATTTCTGAGAAAAATACTTTAACTGGTGCTGCTGTCCACAGAGCCAAAGAACCAAGACTTCCGACAAATAAGATAATTCCTACTAAGCGCACCATCATTGCTGCGGGAATATGGAAATACGTACCTAAAATTTTAAAGATATCAAAAATACCATTTGAAAAATTTCCTTTTAAGACGTCCGTTGGCACTACCAAACCTACAGCAACGGCACCAAGAATATACATGATACCGACCGCAATCGTTGCACCAATCATCGTGCGGACAAACGTTTTATTGCCGCCTTTAACATCCTTAATGTATACGCCGATACTTTCACCACCGCCAACAGCTTGTAAAATCCACGCCATCGTCATGAAAAAAGTCCAATTAAAAGTTGGCATAATTGACGTCGTGGTAAATTCTTGTGCTGGCTCATTGCCAAAACCAAACACGACGACAAAGGCTAAAACCACAAAAGCCACGCCCATAAATAAACGAGCACCACCCGCTAAGCTAGTCACTTTCGAAATCCACGAAACCCCTTTAATACAAACCCATGTCATTAACCAAAATAACAGAATAGAAATCACTGCAATTATTTTAGTACTATGGTTTCCTTGAAAAACGTTTTGACCTAAAAAAGCGTATGAACCATAAATCAATGTATTCGGTAGTAATGAACAGAAGAAAAACAAGTTGACAAAGAAATATGACCAAGCGCCTAAAAATGCCCATTTAGGTCCTAACACAGATTCCAACCAACTGTGAACACCTGATTCATTTTCAGAATTAGCAGAAGCAAATTCTGCAATCATTAGAATAAATGGTAAAAAGTAAAAAATAGAGCCGAATAAATAGCCTGGAATAGTTGCTAGGCCAATCTGAATACTGTTGTTAACAATGCTGGGAAAGGCAAAAACCGCTGAAAAAGTCATGAGCATCAATGCGACAGAACCTAATCGTTCCCGTGAATGTGTTGCCATTTTACTACATCCTCTCTTTATCAAATTAATTAGTACTCACACATTGTAAAACGCTTCCAGTTTTTTAAAAATAAAAAATGTTGCCTATTTCTTGTAAAGATGTTGACTTTCAGAAAGCCTTTACATACTCTTATAAAGAGGTGATAGCATGCAAAATGTTTTTACAAATAATGTCAGCATCCTGATTAATGATCAACCTATTAGCCAAGAATTTCATCTTTATGAAGCTGGCTATGAAAAATGCCGCCCGACAAAACCAACTGAGTTTGCCCCCATTAATTATTGGGTTTTGCATTATTGTAGCGATGGTGAAGGCTATTTTTCAACACCCTTTATGGAAAAACAACACATTACCGCTGGCGATTTGTTTATGATTCCAGCCAATTGTCGCAATATTTATTATCCTAATCGGCAAAATCCTTGGACCTATCATTGGGTCGGTTTTGTTGGAGATCTTTCGTCTCAGTATTTAGAAAAAATAGGCCTGACTACCGAAAATTGTATTTTAAAAGGAACTGTTGATAAGAAATTAGAAAGTTTATTTAAAAATATTTACCAAGAAGCGAAGAAACATAATCATTTTGGCAGTTTAAGTGAAAGCTTTCAATTGTTGAATTATCTAGAGCATCATTCCGTTACACAGCACGAAAATCAAAGCCAACAATTATTTAACCAAATTAAAATGGCTATTCACGAAAATTTTTCAAACAATCTTTCAATTAGTCAATTAGCTTCTGAGTATAACATTGATCGTAGCTATTTATTTAAGCTATTTCAGCGTTATGAACAAACAAATCCTAGTATTTATGTACAAAACTTAAAATTGCAAAAAGCCTGTTCTCTGTTAAGAAAAAGTTCCTTAACCATCACGGAAATCAGTTTTGAAGCAGGTTTTTCTTCACCTTCTTATTTTTCAAAATTTTTCTTCCAGAAAAAAGAGATGACACCTCGACAATATCGTCAACAGTTTTTAACGTAAAAAACCTCTTGCTAAGCAAGAGGTTTTAAAATTATTCAATGAATGAATTATTTTACTGTTACTGAAGCGCCAACTTCTTCTAAAGCAGCTTTTAAAGCTTCTGCTTCTTCTTTAGAAACGCCTTCTTTAACTGGTGCAGGAGCGCCATCAACTACAGCTTTAGCTTCTTTCAAGCCTAAGCCAGTTGCTTCGCGAACTGCTTTGATAACTTTAACTTTTTGATCGCCAGCTGCTGTTAATTCAACAGTGAATTCAGTTTGTTCTTCTGCTGCTCCACCTGCTGCTGGTCCAGCTACTGCTACAGGAGCTGCTGCTGATACGTCAAATTTTTCTTCGATAGCTTTAACTAATTCGCTTAGTTCTAAGATAGTTGCTGTTTCTAACTCAGCAACGATGTTTTCAATGTTTAATGCCATTTTGAATTTCCTCCATTTAAATTAAAATTGTTTGTTTTTTATTTGTTTGAATTAGACTGCAATTAAGCAACTTCTTCGTTTTTCTCTGCCACTGCTTTGACAGCGTAAGCCACGTTGCGGACTGGCGCTTGTAATACAGATAATAGCATAGATAGTAAACCTTCGCGGTTTGGTAGTTTTGCCAACGCAGTAATTTGTTCCACTGAAGAAACTTTTCCTTCGATGACGCCACCTTTGATTTCTAATGCTTTTGCATCTTTAGCAAATTCGTCGATGATTTTAGCTGGTGCTACTACATCGTCGTTGCTGAATGCGACAGCAGTTGGGCCTGTAAAGACTTCGTCTAAGCCGTCTAAACCAACTTTTTTAGCTGCACGAGAAAGGATTGAGTTTTTGATGACTTTCATTTCTACGCCTGCTTCACGTAATTGTTTACGTAAGTTAGTGACTTCTTCAACTGTTAAACCACGGTAGTCCACGATTACAACTGATGCTGCTGATTCAAATTTCTCAGCGGCTGCTTGAACTAGGCTTTCTTTTTTAGCGATTGCTGCTTCACTCATTTATTTCACCTCCTGATTTTGATGGTGGAGTTGGACTTGGTTTACGATATGTAAAGTAGAAGAATCAAATGAAACTTCGCTCACTTCGTTCGCCAAGTATTGTTTTACATCGGCTTTTTATCAAAAAGTCGTGTAAAACAACAAAACTCCATGCCACCGTAGACATAGAGGGACCGAATTGTATATAACTCAACAATTGTCCTCGGTAGGAAATTAAGACTTGCGTCACCTACTGTCTTCGGTACAGTTAATTATTAACCTCACTCACTTTACCATAGGGTAAGTGAGTGAGTCAAGAATTTTTTAATTATTTTCTTTCAAATTAGAAAGAAGCTTGGTCAACGTGGATTCCAGGTCCAAATGTTGTTGTTACTGAAATGTTTTTGATGTATTGACCTTTAGCAGTTGATGGTTTAGCTTTCAATAATACGTCGTTAATTGTGTTGAAGTTTTCAACCAATTTTTCGTTATCAAATGAAACTTTACCGATTGGTACGTGGATGTTACCAGCTTTGTCAACGCGGTAAGTTACTTTACCAGCTTTAACTTCTTCAACAGCTTTTGTAACGTCCATTGTTACAGTACCAGTTTTAGGGTTTGGCATTAAACCTTTTGGTCCTAAGACACGGCCTAATTTACCAACTGTAGCCATCATGTCAGGAGTCGCAACAACTACGTCAAAGTCGAACCATCCACCTTGGATTTTTGCAACCATGTCGTCGTCGCCTACGAAATCTGCACCAGCAGCTTCAGCTTCTTTAGCTTTTTCGCCTTTAGCGAATACTAAAACAGTTTGTGTTTTACCAGTTCCGTTTGGAAGCACAACTGCTCCACGGATTTGTTGGTCTGCTTTTTTAGGGTCAACGTTCAATTTGTAAGCAACTTCAACTGTTGCGTCAAATTTCGCGATGTTTGTATCTTTTGCTAAAGCTACTGCTTCTTCAACTGAGTAAGCTTTTGTAGCATCAACTTTTTTCAATGCTTCTTGCATTTTTTTGCTCTTTTTAGCCATTTTGTTTCCTCCTTGATTGTGGTTATAACGGTTGTACCTCCCACGTCTTTCATATCTTTAAATATGAAACGAACTGAGAAGCTACTTCTTTGAGTAAGTGTGGAATAAAAATTATTCTACGATGATACCCATGCTTCGTGCAGTTCCTGCAACCATGCGCATTGCTGCTTCAACGTCAGCGGCGTTTAGGTCTGCCATTTTAAGTTCAGCGATTTCTTTCACTTGATCGCTTGAAACTGTTGCAACTTTAGTTTTGTTTGGTTCACCTGAACCTTTTTCGATTTTTGCAGCTTTTTTCAATAAGACTGCAGCAGGTGGTGTTTTAGTAATGAATGTAAATGAACGATCTTCATATACAGAGATTACTACTGGAATAATCAAGCCTGCTTGGTCAGCTGTACGAGCATTGAATTCTTTAGTGAATCCCATGATGTTGATACCTGCTTGACCTAACGCTGGACCTACTGGTGGAGCTGGTGTTGCTTTCCCCGCAGGAATTTGTAATTTAACGATTTTTTCTACTTTTTTAGCCACGAAAATACCTCCTTAAGTTCTCGTGCGTGGTTAATGGGGTTGAGATTTCCCCTCCCACTCAACGTACATTTAAAACATACCCTATTACTATACAGGATTCCCTTTACTTTTTCAAGATGTTTTTATGATTTCAAGGAAATTTTTTTATCTGTTATTTTCTTCATGAAATGTGCATCATGCTCAATCACTAGCATTGCAGGCTTCACAGATAAGATTAGCGCTTCTAATTGTTGATGATTAAACACATCCAAGTAATTAAGGGGTTCATCCCAAATATAAAGTTCAGCTGATTGAGACAATGATTTGGCTACTTCGACTTTTTTCCGTTGCCCCATACTCATTTGTTCAATTCGATTAGTGAAAACAGCGCGCTCCATCCCAAGTTTTCGTAAGTTATTTAAAAATTGGGTGTAATCTAACTGATTTTTCTCTGCAAATTCGGATAAAGTTCCTTGATTGTCTTCATAATCTTGGCGCACATAAGAAATGGTTAATTGGTGAGCCAAAGTGGCTTCGCCTTCTGAATCCCCAGAAAAATTATCCAATAAATACTGAATTAAGCTCGATTTTCCTGAGCCATTTTTTCCTGTTATTCCGACAATTTCTCCCGCGTTTATTGAAAAAGAAATTGGCGTAAATAGCCAATTTTTCTCGTAGCCCAGACGAAGCTCTTCCACCGTCAATAATGTTTTGTGATGCGTTGGCTGATAATCCATTGACAAAGGATCAATATACTCAAGATCTTTTAATAGTTTTTCTTTTTCTGCTAATTGTGTTTCGGCGCGTTGTTGAATGTGTTTCGAACGCTTCATTACGCGCGCAGCCCGGGCACCAATGGCTCCTGTATCAAAAATCGCCCCGCTTCCTTTTTCCTTAGCGTTGCCGTACTTATCACCTTCACGGTTCATCGACCATTCCGCTTTTTTACGAGCGGTTTCTTTCAAGCGATTGACTTCTTTTTTGATTTTTTCATTTTCTGCCAGTTCAAAAGCATCTCTTAATTTTTTTTGCTCTTCATAAATAGAAAAATTCCCTTGATACAGTGTCAATTGACTTTTTTCAATCGCCAAAATATGATCAACTACTTCATCAACAAATGCCCGATCGTGGCTGACTAAAATAAATCCGTGTTTCTTTTTCTTCAAATATTCAGCCACTTGTTGTCTGCCAGCTAGATCTAAATGATTTGTTGGCTCGTCAATTAAAGGAAAGGCATTTTCTTCAATAAAAAGAAGACCTAATAAAACTTTCGTCTTTTCGCCGCCTGATAAAGAAGAAAAGGGCCGCCATAAAACTTCAGGATCAACGTTTAAAAGCGTTAATTCTCGTTCTAATTTCCACTGTTCAAAAGAAGTCACCTCTTGTAAGACATAATAAGTGAGCTGTTGTTCTTCTGCAACTGTTTGTGGAAAATAGACGAAATCGACTTGATGAAGAATCTCTCCTTGGTAATCCAACTGCTTTTGTAACAATCTTAATAAGGTTGTTTTCCCACGGCCATTGCGGCCAATCAATCCTAATTTCCAATTGGTATCCATCGTGATATTTGCCTGATCAAAAAGCAATACTTCTTGATTATCATAGGCAAAAGATAGTTGTTTTAGTTCAATTTTCGACATAAATATACCTCCATAAAGCAAAATTGATGCAGCTTTACGGAAATCAGCGGCATCAATCCAAGGTATACAAAAAGACCCGTGGCTGAATTCTTTAAGCTAATTTCCGAAAATCCGCACACTCCACCCGTTATATTCAGGCAAAGTTATACAGTTTCTCTAAAAAATTAACTTAAATTTTCAACGCACGAATCCCTCTTTTCGTCTTTTATTATCTAGAATTTAGCATCTCTTCACTGATTTGTCAACGAAGGCCTCTTGCTTTCATTCTGATAAAAATTTAAATTATTCGCTAAAACACAAGCGATTGCCTAGTTCCCCGCCATTTTTTGTGTTAGACTTCCAATGAAAACATATTCTAATGAAGAAGGTGCTGAAATGGAAGAGTTACGCTTTAATAGTGTTTTTGATATTATCGGACCCGTTATGATTGGTCCAAGCAGTTCTCATACAGCTGGAGCGGCAAGAATTGGAAAAGTGGTTCGCAGTATTTTTGGACAGCAACCTGATAGCGTTGACATTTATTTATATGAGTCTTTTGCCAAAACTTATCGTGGTCACGGAACAGATATCGCCTTAGTTGGCGGCCTTTTAGGCATGGAACCAGATGATGAGCAACTAGCCAATTCTTTGGAAATTGCCTATGAACAAGGAATGGAAGTTTGTTTTATTCCTAAAAGTGAAAAAGCAGACCATCCTAATTCCGTTAAAATTGTGGTTTCTTCTGGCGACCGAAAACTATCTGTGACAGGAATTTCAATTGGTGGTGGAAACATTCAAATTTCTGAATTAAATGGCTTCAAATTGTCTTTAAGTATGGGCACGCCAACATTTATTGTTGTCCATCAAGATGTTCCTGGCATGATTGCTAAGGTGACCAACATCCTTTCAGCTAGCGATATCAATATTAGTACAATGACCGTTACCCGAGAATCTAAAGGGGAAAAAGCGATTATGATTATTGAAGTTGATCAAGCCGAAGTCGGTGACATTGTCATGCAATTAGCTGAAATCCCTCATATATATAGCGTTAACTATTTTGACTAAATGAACGTAAAGGAGTAATACGATGTTTTATTCAATTGAAGATTTGGTAGCTCAAGCGAAAGAGTACCCTTCTGTGAGCGAATTAATGATTGCAACAGAAATGGCTCATGGCGGGTATTCTCGTGAACGAATTATTGAAACAATGGAAAAAAATCTAGCCGTTATGAAACAATCTGTCGCTGAAGGAATCGCTGGTGTTACCTCAGTAACAGGGCTAACTGGTGGCGATGCAACCCGCTTAAATGATTACATACATTCAGGCAACTTTTTAAGCGGTGAGACCATTTTACAAGCCGTGCGAAATGCGATTGCTGTTAATGAAGTTAATGCAAAAATGGGCTTGATTTGTGCTACACCAACTGCAGGCAGTGCCGGAGTAGTTTCTGGCGTCTTGTTGGCAGTTATTGATCGCTTAAAGTTAACCCATCAGCAACAATTGGATTTTCTATTTACAGCTGGGGCTTTTGGCTTAGTGATTGCCAACAATGCCTCAATCAGTGGTGCCGAAGGTGGTTGTCAAGCTGAAGTCGGCTCTGCTAGTGCAATGGCCAGTGCCGCTTTAGTTGCGGCTTCTGGCGGTACGCCTGATCAATCTGCTCAAGCTGTGGCTATTACGATAAAAAATATGATGGGCCTCATTTGTGATCCTGTTGCAGGACTTGTTGAAGTCCCTTGCGTGAAGCGAAATGCATTAGGTTCTTCTCAAGCCTTCATCTCAGCTGACATGGCTTTAGCGGGGATCCGAAGTGTCATTCCACCAGATGAAGTCATCCACGCAATGTACCAAGTGGGTCGCCAAATGCCACAAATTTTCAAGGAAACCGCTGAAGGCGGTCTTGCGGTGACACCAACTGCACAACGTTTAAGCAAAGAAATTCTAGAGAAACAAAAATAGAAATAACTATAGCAAGAAGCTTACAGAAAAAAACGTCCATTCGTTTTTTCCGTAAGCTTCTTCTTTAATCACTTGTTCCGCCTAAACCAACCACAGCGACAATTCCATTCATGACATCTTTCATCGTTTCACCCACAAATGAAACGGTTCTACCATCAATGCGTTTAATCATTGGTAACATTTCAATGCGATCTGCTTGTGCTGTCGTCACACATTGCAATTTTACAGTTGCAGGTGTTTGCAAGGCATATCGGGGTAATTCAGACAACGCAAAGGAAGTTAACACCTGACTTGTAGTTGCTACGATAGCTTCCCGAACTTGTTGCATGGGTCTATTTTTGATTGCATAACGTCCCAGAGATTCTTTGGTGGAAACAAAGGGGACTTCGGGCATCATTTTTTCTTGAAAAAGTTGTTCCTCTAAGCCTGATTCACCGATAATTAAACCAACAGGGACACCTAATTCGCTAGCGTAAGCTGCATTAATTGTCGTTTCATTCATCGCTAATTCGTTTATTTTTAAATCATAAGCAACACTAGCACTATACCCATGATCCATATTCCCTTTTTGTTTACCAATACCAGCATGATAACCTAAGAAAAAGACTACATCATAGCTACTATCCAAGCCACTCATCATATAATCCATGCGAGGAAAGCCGCTCACTAAGGAAATTCGTTCATCCATTTCTGCTAAGCGCGCATAAGCTAAATTCAATCCACGGCTATGCGAATCGGCAATAGTAATTTCTGTAATTTGTTCATTTTTAGCACTCTTTTGAATCCCTTCAATCAACCAAGCCACATGTTGGTGATATAATTCTCGGAATAAAACGGTATCCTCTTTTTCCATATCAAATGTCGCAATACCTGCTAATCCTTCAATATCGCATGACACATAAATTTTCATTTGTTCCACTCCTTTGACAATGGCTGAACCAGTGCTTGAATTTTGTCAGCATCTAAATTTTTGATTAATTGAATGACTAATTCTTTCGCCGCTTGGTAATCTTGAAAGTCCACATAGCAATGGTGTGTGTGTGCGTAACGGACAGGAATTCCTACAACAATCGTCGGGGCTCCTTGAACTTGTGTAATCGCCATGCCATTGGTTCCACCACCACTTCGAACAGAAACTTGAACAGGAATTTTGTGTATTTTAGCAATCTCTAGTGCATACTCTTGAAATTCCGGATTCGTAATCATAGAAACATCAAAATAGCGTAACATCGGTCCTTTTCCCATTGCTGATTGAATCATCTCTGGCGTTTCTGCCGTATCATCAGCAGGGCAGCCTTCGAAAACAATAGCTAAATCAGGATTGACTTGTTTTGCGGCAATAAGTGCTCCTCTTTCGCCAACTTCTTCTTGTGCAGTTACTGTCGCAACTAACTTGAATGGAAGTGTCTCTTCTTTCAACTCCTCCATGACGTCCACTAAGCAAGCACAGCCAATGCGACAATCAAAAGCTTTTCCTAAAAAAAGATCTGTCTGTTCGTTGTAACAACACGTCACATCTGGAATGACCGGTGCACCAAGATCGATTTTGTACGTTTCAATTACTTCTTCTTTTGAGGTAGCGCCAATATCGATTGTCAAATCAGCAATGGTTAATGGCCGCTGACGTTCCTCTGGTGTCATAAAATGAGGGGGCCGACTAGTAACTACGCCTGGCAGATAGGTGCCTTCCCGGTTACGAATCCGAACTTTTTGTGCAGAAATCGTATTAGGGACCCAGCCACCTAACGGAAGAAAACGCAACAAACCGTTTTCTTTAATTGCTTGAATCATAAAACCCACTTCGTCACTATGAGCATCAAAAAGCACTACTGGACCTTCACTTAGATTATTTTTCTTCTCAAGATATAAATTTTTAATGGCATCTAGCCGTTGAATAGTAAAATCCGCAGTTGCGTGTTGAAGGATTCTAACGACTTCTGTTTCAAAACCTGAAACACCATTAGCATTTGAAAGTTCCTGAATTAATTGAACAGCTTGACTTTTTTTCATTTTTTCCCAACCTTTACTTGTCACTGATAGAGACTGATTTGTAATAGCCTGAACCTAATGGACCATAGACTAAATTTTGGACAGAATCGTCCACTAAGCGTGCTTCTGTTAATTGATAAAGAGGAACTAGGGGTGCTTCTTCCGCAACCAATTGATCCGCTTTTTGTAATGTTTTCCAACGTTCTTCATATTTGTTTGCATAAGTTACGTTTGCTTCTTGAAGCAACTGATCGAAGGTCTTATTAGACCATTTACCAAAATTATTGGAATTTTTTGATTGCAATAAGTTTAAGAAATCGATTGGATCAGCATACACCGGCGTCCAGCCACCAACCACAATGTCGAAATCTCCGCTGCGACTTTTTTCTAAACGATTATTAAAAGGAACTGGCGAAACATTGACTGTTAAATTTTCTAAATTATCTGCTAAAGCTCCTTGAACATACTCACTGATTTTTTTTGCATTTTCTGTATCCGAACTTAAAATGGTTAGCTCCGCTTTTTCAATTCCTAATTCTTTTTTAGCCGTTTGCCATAACTCTTTCGCTTTTTCTGGTTCACTAGGATTTAAATCTCCTAATTCCTCTGCAAAATCTTTTTGCGTTTCTTGATTAGTGAAACCTGTTGGCACGAAGCCAAGTGCTTTTTTTGAGCCATCATTTAAAACATTTTTAGCTAAACGTTCAGAATTCAATGATAATGCTATCGCTCGACGTGCATTCTTATTTGCCAAAAGATCTTTTTGCGTATTTAATTGGATATAATACGTTCCAGGAATTTCACGAATTTTCAAAGCTGCATTGCCTTGTTCTTGTGCAACAATTTCTCCAGAAATTTTTACAACATCTAATTCTTTCCCTTCGAAAAGATTTTTCCCAGTATTGACTTCTTTAACGACTTGGACATCCACCTTATCTAGCGAAACATTCGCTTGATCCCAATAATTTTTATTCTTCACATAGGACCAAGTATTATTCGTGCCATCCCAACCTTCTAATGTGAAGGCGCCATTGTAAAGTGTTGACTCAGCTGATGTACCATAGTTTTTGCCCGTTTTTTCGACAAATGCTTCATTTAATGGATAAAAAGCTGGCACCGCCAATAATTGTTGAAAATAACTCATAGGATAGCTTAGCTCTACTTCCAAGGTATGGTCATCAATGGCTGTTACCCCTAACTCTTCTTTAGATTTGCCACCGTCAACAATAGCACGATAATTTTTTAGCCCTTCAAAATAATACGCTTGCGGGGAAGCTGTTTTTGGGTCCACTGTGCGCTTCCAAGAATATTCAAAATCATTGGCTGTGATTGGCTCGCCGTTACTCCATTTTGCATCTTTTCGAATCGTAAAAGTATAGATTAAACCATCATTAGAGGGCTGTACTTTTTCAGTTGCCAATGCTGGTTTCGCTTCTCCTTTTTCGTCAAAGGAGAAAAGTCCCTCCCCTACTTGGCTCATTACATCTGCTGCTGTATTATCCATTGCCAACGACACGTCTGCCGTTGATAATTCCGAATCAATCCCGACCCGTAATACCTGTTGTTCTTGCTTTTTGGTTTCTTTCCCAACACTTCCACAGCCCGAGAGAAGTAAAACCATGATTGCTGTCAAAGACAGCCTTTGCTTTGTTGCCCTTTTCATAAAAACACCTCATTTTTTTATTTTTTGATACCTTTTTCCCACAAAATTATTTATAATCTGATAAAGGAGGTTTGCTCATGAACTTAGATTACTTAAAAGAAACGTATCATTTAACGAAAACAGAAAGTCAGATTTTGTATTATTTGGATCAACAAAGTACGAATGCGGCCGATTTGAGTATTCGAGAAGTTGCCAAACACTGCTTTTCTTCGCCTAGTTCCATCATCCGTTTAGCCAAAAAATTAAATTTATCAGGTTATAATGAACTTATTTACAAATTAAAAGAAGCCCATTTTTCTCAGCCAATCCCTTTTGAAACAGCGCCTTCATTTGAAACAACCAACGAGTTTTGTCGACTGCTTGCCAAACACAAGAGTCATTTATTTGTTATTTTAGGTCATGACTTTTCACGACATTTGGCGGCTTACATTAGTGAAGTTTTCAATTTTCATGGCATCCCCAGTATCACAACAGCCCATACTCATTCGATAAATAGTCAAAATAATCAGAATTTTCTTTTTATCATTCTTTCACATTCTGGTGAAGAAAAATACCTAAAAGAAACAGCTCTGCTTGCGAAAGAGAAAAAACATCCTATCATTTCTTTTGTTGGTGCCAAAAATTCAACTCTTGGTCGACTGGCAGATCTCGTTTTTTCAACTGACTCTTACAGCCCGTTTTCAACAAGTGTCGCTCAGCCACAAATGTTTTTTGGCCAAACATTAATCACCTTTGAAGCCTTGATTTGTGCTTATTTAAATCATGAGGATTACATTCCAATATCTCCTAAAAATAAATAATTTTATTTATTATAGCTGAAAAAAGCTATTTCGCTAGCCAAAGTATAGAAAAAGGTACATGTTCCATTTTTTATGGAACATGTGCCTTTTTGCTATTTTTTACTCGGCCATAGAAATTCAATTAGCAATTGATCTACTTCAGGATTTTCATGTAATTGGCTATGTTGTGCATTTTCTCCTTTAATAATCTGGCTAGTGACTTGAGTTCCTCGCTGTCTTAGCAAGGCGTTGACTGCTAAGGCACTAGATAACGGTACCGTTCCATCACTTAAATCTGTTGCACTTAATTGACCACCAATTAATAAAATGGGCAGTTTTTCTGGAACAACATTAATCATCTCTTGATAATCCAAATAGCGGCTACTTTTTTCTGTGGGGCCATTTTCTAGTTCCGTTTCGATGGTTTGCTGTTGACTCGTATCAATAAAATCATTGAAAGGTGCTCCAATGCTGACAAATTTTTCAATTTTAGGTAACGATGTGTCTTGCCCATAGGTTCCTAAATAACGTAAACCACTAACACCACCCATAGAGTGCCCGACAATATTGGCTTTGTTCACTTGATAATTTTTTTGTAAATAGAGTAATGTGTTTTTTATCCATTCTGTTTGATTCCATTCATTGTTTTTATTATCTTCAAATAGAACTTGAACACTGGGATTCGTCGCTTTGCCACTTAAAGCTCCTCGCTCTTTAACCACGGTCCCATCAGGTTTAACGAGTAGCACTAATTCTTGAGTTGTGGCACCTTGTTTCTCCAAGCGATGCAGTAACGAGCCAAACGAATTTTTAGTTCCCGCGTAACCATGAAAAAAGAGCGTTGGTGTTGTTGTGCGGTTTAACTCAACGGTTGCTTCTTTTGTGGGGGCTTGGTTGTCATTCTTCGTGGTTGCTCCAATTTGGCAAGCACTTAATAATAGAACAAGACCCATTAGCAAAGAAAAATAACGATATTTTTTGGCCTGTTTCATTTTTTCATTCCTTTCTGCGATGAAATAAAAAAGGGCTTGGAAAAGAAGTCAGTTGACTGCTTTTCCAGACCCTACAATCTGTATCAATCAGCTGAACAATAGTTTGTCAGCTTGTTTATTAATCAATGTTATCGACTTGTTCAAAGTCTAATTCTGTACTTGTTTCACGACCAAACATATCGATGTTTACTTTTAATTTTTGTTTTTCTTCATCGATTTCTGTCACAACACCTTCAAGACCAGAAAAGGCACCTTCGATAATTTTCACTGTATCGCCTAGCGCTACTTCTAAGTCTGATTGACGGGTGCTCATGCCAATTGAACGTAAAATGTGGTTAATTTCTTCTTGTAATAAAGGAGCGGGTTTACTACCAGCACCATGTGAGCCTACAAAACCAGTTACGCCTGGCGTGTTACGAACAATATACCAAGAATCATCGGTCATAATCATTTCCACTAACACATAACCAGGGAAAGTTTTATGAACGATTTCTTTTTCTTTACCATTTTTGACTTCTTTTTCTGTTTCTTCTGGTACAACGACACGAAAAATATAATCGCCCATCCCCATGCTTTGTGCACGTGATTCAATGTTTGCTTTTACTTTATTTTCATAGCCTGAATAGGTGTGCAATACGTACCAATTTCTTTCAAAAGTTTCCATTACTGATTCGGCTCCTTTAAATGTTTTAGTTTATTTTTTTCGAGCAAATAAAAAAAGCTCAGTTTCCCGAAGCTTTTTCTCGAATACTATTATAGCACCCCTCGTCGGGAAATACTAGAATTAATTATTTTAAAATCCAGCCAAATGCCGTTTGGATAACAGTATCCATGATAAAGAACAATGCTGCAAATAAAATAGATGTTTCAATTACAACTAATGTATCTTTACGCAATTGTTTTTTTGTTGGCCAAGTTACTTGCTTCATCTCATCAGCAACGCTGCGGAAAAATTTCATGTTGATACCCTCCTCTAAATCTATTTCGTTTCTTTATGTAACGTGTATTGATTACAATATTTACAGAATTTATTGATTTCTAAGCGTTCGCCACGTTTACCTTCACTAACGGATTTAGAATAGTTGCGAGAGCCACAAACGGAACAAGCAAGAGCTGCTTTCTTTGTTGCCATGTTCTTCGACCTCCTCTATTCACAAATTTACTTCTTAACAGTACCATTATTCGAAAAAGTTGTCAAAGTTTAATTTACTTTTTAAAGAAGCGCTGTGCCGATTCTTACGTAATTTTTTACCATTATCGCGAATATGTGCTTGATTTCTTTTATAAAATATCTGATTTTTCTTTATTTTCTATTTATTTTAACAAAATTGCTTTTATTCTGAGGTCTCAGCTATTGTTTTCTGCTAAGTTATGATATGATAAATTTATTAAAAATGAACCCTTAGGAGGCCTGTTTATGTTATTAAAATCTGTAGTTATTAAAAAAGATAATTTAACAACCGTCAATGAATCTTGTACTCTAGAAGAAGCTCTTTCTATTTTAGAAGACTCAGGTTACCGTTGTGTCCCAATTTTAGACGAATCTGGAAAAATTTTCCGAGGAAATATCTATAAAATGCATATTTACCGCCACAAAGCAAACGGTGGCGATATGAGTTTACCTGTTACCTATTTGTTAAAAAATGCTACAAAATTTATTTATGTCAACACTTCATTTTTCAAGGTATTTTTTACTATTAAAGAACTGCCTTACATTGCTGTTTTAGATGAAAATAATTATTTTTACGGCATTTTAACACACAGCACCTTATTAAATATTTTAGCGCAATCTTGGAATGTAAAACAAGGGAGCTATGTTTTAACAATTGCTTCAGTTGGTCAACAAGGCGACTTAGCAGCCATTTCAAAAATCATTGCTAAATATAGCAGCATCGCCAGCTGTATTACATTGGATGTTGATAGTGAAGAATTTGTTCGTCGCACACTTATTACTTTACCAGCCGGCACAACTGCCGAAACGTGTACAGCCATTGTAGAACATTTAGAGCGGAAAAATTTTAAAGTTGTAGAATTGGAAAATTTAGAAGACGAGTAAAATTTACGACCTTTATCTTAGGATTTAAAGCTAGGGAGGCAAGTCAAAATGACTTACCTCCCTAGCTTATTTTTTAGACTTCTTCACCAATAATTCGAACTTCCGTTTGTAATTCAACATCAAATTTTTCTTTAATCACTTCTTGGATATGTGCAATTAATTCCACATAATCTGTTGCGGTTGCATGATCGATGTTAACAATAAATCCCGCATGCTTTTCGGAAATTTGAGCACCGCCCCATTTCAAGCCTTGTAAGCCTGCGTCTTGGATTAATTTTCCTGTAAAATGACCAACAGGGCGTTTAAAGACACTGCCACAAGAGGGATACTCTAGCGGTTGCTTCAGTTCACGAAGTTCCGTTAATTCATCCATTTGGGCTTTAATTTCTGCATGGTTTCCTTTTTCTAAAGCAAACGTTGCTTGCAAGACAATACAATGTAATTCTTGAATTTCACTATGACGATAACGGAAATTCAGGTCTTCTTTCGTCATTGTTTGGATAGTTCCATCTGCCAACAGCACTTCTGCAGACTGGAAAACATCTTTAATTTCCCCGCCGTATGCTCCAGCATTCATATAAACAGCACCACCGACACTTCCTGGAATGCCACAAGCAAATTCAAAACCAGTTAAATCAGCTGCTAAGGCTTCGTAGGTTGTATCAATCAGCTTGGCACCAGCATCCACAATCATGGTGGTACCGGCTACTTTGATTTCTTTCATTTCTGTTAGCATAATCACGACATCGCGAATACCGCCATCACGAACAATCAAGTTGCTAGCATTGCCTAATACTAACCATGAAAGTCCTTGTTCTCGGCAATACGCCACAATCTCTTCGACTTCTTTTTTTGTTTTGGGTAAGGCCAACACATCAGCTGGGCCGCCTGTTTTAGTAAAGGTTACGTTTTTTAATGGTTCATCTACTAATAAAGTAATTTCGTTTAATGTTTCTAACATAGCTTTAGTGTTCACGAAAGTTAGTCCTTTCTTTTCAAAATATCTGTCTTATTCTAGCATGATAGAAAGAAAGTTGCTAGTCCTCTTTAAAGAACATGCCGTTGTTGTTGGCGTAGCATTTCTTCACATAACGCATGACTTTCATAGACTTTTTCTTGTTTTAACTCTTGCTCTTGCGGTTTTTGAATGGCCTGGATGAAAGCAGTAACCATTTGGTAAAAACCTCTTTTTTCCAATGTTGGCGTCCAATCTCCCATCTCTTTTACTTGGTATTCTTCTTCTGTTTGGATGGTCAAATGCGTTAAATTTTCCAAGCGATAAGTACCTGTGGGGCTGGTGACTTCAAAAGTTTCAGTATTGGCCCCAGAGTGTAAATCCATGGAACAAACAATCGTTGTCTGTTCGGTTTCTAATTGTAAAATTGCTCGTTTTAAATAACCGTTTTCTTCCACTAATTTTGACTGCACCACGTGGAGCGGTCCTTCCGCTAAATAAACTGCGGTATCAACGACATGTAAAAATAAATCATACATCATAAAACTTGTTTCTCTCGTTGTATTGATGCGGTTCTTTTTAATAAAAATAGTTTGTTTTTCAGGAATATTTTTCAATACTTCCGTATAAGGGGCAAAACGACGATTGAAACCAACCATCAGACACAGATTTTTTGCTGCTGCCAATGCTTGTAATTCTTTGACTTCAGCAAGCTCTTCACTTAAAGGTTTGTCCACAAAGACGTGAATACCAGCCTGTAATAATTGGCGAACGACTGCACCATGCACTTTTGTGGCTACATGGACAAAACAAGCATCAATCTTTGCTTCAATCAATTCTTCTATGGTCCCAACGGTTTCTGTAAAGCCATACTGATCAGCGATTTTTTGTCGTGTTTCTGGGTTTCTAGTTGCTAACACAAACTCTGCCAAATGGCGGCATTCACTATAAGTTGGCAAATACGCTTTTTGTGCAATATTTCCTAAACCAATGACTCCAATTTTCATTCGTTTGTCCTCATTTCTGCTCTTTTTACTATTTTATCATAGACTACTTCTTTCCAAAAATCAGTCATTTTCTCTTTTTCTTTTCAAGTATTTAAAACTTCTTTAAAAAGTATTAGAATAGAAGAAAGCACCAAGCGACCTTTTCTTTGGTTCTGGTTTGCACTGAAACGAGCAAAAGCGTTTCTTATTTGAAAGGAGTTTCAACAATGAAATGTATTTCTTGGAATGTCAACGGCTTACGAGCGGTTGTTAAAAAGAATTTTATGGATGTTTTTAATGAATTAGATGCAGATTTTTTCTGTTTACAAGAAACAAAATTACAAGCTGGGCAAATTGATTTAGAACTTCCTGGCTATCATCAGTATTGGAATTACGCCGAAAAAAAAGGCTATTCTGGCACAGCAATTTTCGCTAAAGAAGAAGCGTTAAGTGTTCGCTATGGCTTAGGTATCGAGGCTCACGATCAAGAAGGCCGCGTGATCACGTTAGAATATCCAGAATTTTTCATAGTCACTTGCTACACACCAAACTCACAAGCTGAACTAAAGCGTTTAGCTTATCGAATGACATGGGAAGATGCTTTTCGTGCCTATTTAAACGAATTAAATCAAGAAAAACCCGTAATTCTTTGCGGTGATTTAAACGTAGCTCATCAAAATATTGATTTAAAAAATTGGAAAACCAATCAAAAAAATGCGGGGTTCACGCCTGAAGAACGGCAAAAATTTACTGAGTTATTAGACAGTGGTTTCACTGATACATTCCGTTATTTTTATCCAGAAGCTGAGGGCATCTACTCATGGTGGAGTTATCGCTTTAATGCACGAAAAAATAACGCAGGTTGGCGGATTGACTATTTCGTTGTGTCAGAATCCTTGAATGAACGTTTAGTCAGTGCTAAAATCCATACAGATATTCTTGGTAGTGATCATTGTCCAGTGGAAGTTGTACTTGATTTTTAAGTGTTACTCAACGCGTTGAAAGGAGTTTTTTTAATGAACTTTTACGCTTTTGACTTTGAAACAGCTAGTTATGATAAACATAGTGCCTGTTCCATTGCAATTGTTAAAGTAGAAAATAGTCGGATTGTGGATGAATTTTACACGTTAATCAAACCAGAAACACCTTTTTTCTGGCGAAATACGCAAATTCACGGCATTCATGAATCAGATGTTGCCAATGCGCCCAAATTCCCTGAAGTATGGCAACAAATTCAGCATTGTTTTCAGCCAAATCGGTTAGTGGTCGCTCACAATGCAAGTTTTGATTGTAGCGTTTTGGCTGGCTGTTTAGATTACTATGGCTTAGAACAACCTAATTACCTTTCTTTATGTACTGTCAAAACGAGTCGCAAACTGTTTCCTGAATTTCCTAATCATAAATTAAATACCGTTTGTGAAAACCTCAATATCACTTTAAATAATCATCATGATGCTTTAGAAGATAGCCGTGCTTGTGCCGAAATTCTTTTACAGCAAGAACAACGATTTGGGGTTGAACCTTTAAAAAAATTAGTATTGGTGAAATAATCCAGTTCTTGTTTCCAGCGAAGGCGTTATCTCTTTCATTGGCTAGTTGGCAGGAGATAACGTTTTTTCTTTTACATAACTTTTCCGCTAAAACAAAAATTTTTCAGAAAGGACGCGATGATGTATTCGATTCTTTACTTATTCACAGACTCTCTCAAAAATGCGTGGCGCTCAAAAAACCAATTTAGTACGTTGATTCTTATCTTTATTATTAGTTTTCTGACTTTTTCTGCTCTATTATTGACTTTGTTGTTTTCTCGATGGCTTTCACAAATGATTCTTCTTGATAATTATGCAGTGATTCCTCCCTTGAAAATTTTCAGAGGTTTGGCTGGAATCAGCACTGGAACACTCTTTTTCTTCCTGATTAGTTATATTTGCCGAGCTTTCTTCCTAACTTTTTTAGAGCAAAAAAACGACTTACTGATCTTAGCTCTTTTAGGTACGACAAAATTACAAATTTTAATTAGCTATGCCTTACAACCCATCTATTATTTGATTTTTGTTTTGCCTTTAGCTGCTTTTCTAGCTAATAAGCTCATTCAACAGTTTATCCATGATTTTTTCAGCGAGGTGCCTGGTTTAATGCATATCGATAGCTACATGCAAGGTATCTTTTTACCACTAACAGGAAGCCTATTGTTCATTTGCTGTTGTGTCTTTTTAATTCTTTTTAGGAAACTCAATCGCTTAATCAAAAAAGGTACTTGACTAACTATGCGAAAAAAGTGAGAAATACATCATCTCGACGTATTTCTCACTTTTTTGAATGACTTAGGTCTTTAGGCTATTTACTTTTTTCCGCCTCTTTTAAGCCAAGGCTTCAATAATTTCGGTCATTGTTTTTGAACCAAAAATCATTTGTTCGCCATCAATCAGCATTGCTGGAACGCTCATAATTTTCTTTTCTTTTTTCAACTCTGGAAATAGACTAATGTCCACCATTTCTGCTTCAACATGAGGATTAATTGATGCAATCCGTTGGCAAGCGGCCACGACATCGGGACAGAAATGACATGTTAGTGAAACAAAGATTTCTATTTTTCTTTTTGGCAATGCAAGTATGTTCTTTTGCAGACTTGCTTCTAACGGCTGCCCCTCGCTGCCGACATTATAAACCGCCAAAACCAACGAGTTTACTTCATGTCCACTAGGAATACCACTAAATTTAATTCCTGTATAGTTTCCTGCCGCATCTAAGAGCACAACGCTAGGCATTTTTTCAATCCCATACAGCAATTCTTTGGCTGGCTCAGTATCTTTCAAAATCGTTTCTAAAGTAATCTTCTGATCCAGACTTGCAAATTCTGTTAAGAATGACTGAAGTTCCAATGATTTTTCATCACTTGCATCCAAAAACTGAAGCAATGTCACTTTTTTGGTTAGTTTAGCGAAAATACCGCTTAATTGTTGGCGCATACTTTCTGGGAACCACTGATGCTTACCAGTAACTTTCGCTGGCTGTTTTTCTTTTGATTGCTGACTGTTTGTTTCAGGGGCAGATTGATTAGCTAATCGTTCAGTCATTCGCTTCGTTACAATCGGTTGGCCCGCCTGTGTTTTTTGTTCTGTCACGTAACGTTGCGCATGAGTGGCGGCAATTGCACCGTCTGCAACCGCCGTCACAATTTGACGTAATTCTTTTATTCGTAAATCTCCTGCTGCATAAACGCCAGGAATATTGGTTTCCATATTCTCAGTTGTTGGCACATACCCACGGTCTAAGGCAATTTTCCCTTCAAAAATTTCTGTACTTGGTTTATTTCCAGCAAAAACAAACAGACCAAATGTACTGTCTTTTGGTGCTTCATAAACCGTTTCTTCTCCCGTCTGGTTATTGACAAACACAGCTTTCCGGACAAAATCATCTCCCGTAATTTCTTTCACTTCTGTGTTATAAACAATCTTAATTTTCGGGTGATTTTTGGCCGCCTCCGCAGTTAATTTTGCACATGTAAAATCAGGTTCTCGGATAATCATCGTTACTGATTTACCGTAACGTGTCAAATAAACGGCCTCTTCCGCTGCTGCATAACCGCCACCAATCACAAAAATATCCAGACCTTGGAAAAACTCCCCATCACAAGTAGAACAATAGGCCACGCCGCGTCCTGTAAATTCACTTTCACCAGGGAAACCAATTTTACGAGCAGAGGCCCCTGTCGCAATCAATACTGCATATGCTTGGTAGGTTTGACTCGCCGATTGAACAGTTTTTATCGTTTGACTAAAATCAACATCAATAATCTCGTCGTTTGTAAAAGCTACACCGAAGTCTTGTGCTTGAATGCGCATTTCTTCCATTAGTTCTGGACCTGTTGTGTGACGAATCGCTGGATAGTTCACAATTTCAGAAGTCGTCGTTACTTGTCCGCCAATTTTGTCTTTTTCAATAATTAAGGTATCCATCATTGCGCGACCTGCATAGATACCTGCAGATAAAGCAGCTGAGCCCCCACCAATAATAATCAAATCGTAGATTTCTTCTGTCACTTGCTTCTCCTCTTTCTTCTGTGTTTCAGAAAAAGAGCTGAACAAAACATTTTCTCTGTTTTATCCAACTCTTTGACCTCTATTTACAAAGCGAATTTAAATTTTACCAACTAAATCTAAGCTTGGCGCAATTGTTTCTTCTCCTGGTTGCCAATTGGCTGGACAAACTTTATCACCATGTTCTGCTACAAATTGAGAAGCTTCTAATTTACGAACAAGTTCTTCAGCATTACGACCAATACCCATGTCGTTGATTTCATAAGATTTGATGTCACCTTCTGGACTCACAATAAATGAAGCACGGTAAGCCATTCCAGAAGCTTCATCTAAAACGCCAAAGAAACGAGCAAGTTGACCGTTGGGATCGGCTAACATTGGATATTTAATTTTTCCAATCGTTTCTGTAGCGTCAGCCCATGCTTTATGCACATAATGACTATCT
Source organism: Enterococcus sp. LX10 (assembly GCF_023539285.1). NCBI lineage: Bacteria > Bacillati > Bacillota > Bacilli > Lactobacillales > Enterococcaceae > Enterococcus > Enterococcus sp. LX10. Next base: position 2,244,612 of record NZ_CP092784.1, read on the forward strand.
TCTGAAACAGAGTAAACCTCACAATTTAATTCCTGTAAATGCGCATAATGCTCTTGCATATCCCCTAATTCCGTAGGACACACGAAAGAAAAATCAGCTGGATAAAAGAAGAAAATACTCCATTTTCCTAAAATATCTTCTGTTGATACTCGTGTAAATTCACCATCGTGATAGGCATCACATTCAAAGTCAAAAAGTTTTTGATTAATTAAATTCATTGTCGTTCCTCCTCTGTTTTTTTACTCTTTAAGGATAACAGTTTATAATTATTCCGTCAATAGAATAATTATAAACAAACAAGGTTTTATTAACACATAATACTGTCCTATTGAGAATTTTATGATTATCATTCTCAATTAGAAATAGCGAGATAACTTTTTAAATAACATAAAAAAGAAAGAGAATCATTAAAAGAACTTGCTTTTTAATGATTCGCTTTCTTTTTGTGAAGACATTCTTTAACTATCTAAAATAATCGTTTCTTTCTCTTTGGTAATTAAAATAACTCCATCACCAAGAGGAACTAAAGTAGAAGTTAAATCAGGATGCGCCATGACTACATCTAAAAATTGGTTTAATTTACGATGAATCGCTCGATTTTTTTTCGGTACTTCCTCAGCAGGGTCTAAAATTGTCCCAGCTTGAAATACATCATCCACCATTAAAACGCCGCCAACTGGCAGCAACCGTAAACATTCAGGTAAAAATTCAATGTATTTTGATTTGGCACTATCCATAAAAATAAAGTCATAAGGTCCTTCCAACGTTGGTAGAATCTCAGCTGCTTGTCCTTCTAAAAGAGTGACCTTTTCTTCTAAGTCTAGGCGTTGGTAGGTTTTCTTCGCTTTTTTTATCATTACGTCAAAACGATCAATCGTGGTCACGTGACCATCTTCACCAACAAATTGGGCCATCAAGCTTGAAGAAAAACCAATTGCTGCCCCGATTTCTAAAATATTTTTAGGCTTTAGTTGTCCTAGCAAAAATTGTAGAAAAACTACTGTTTCGTGCGGAATAATCGGCACCCCTGCTTCATTGGCTTCTGCCTCCACTGCACCTAATTCTCCGGGAAGTTTCTTTTGTTTTGTACGCATATACTCAACCAATTCTGGTTTAACGACTGGTCGATGCATCATTTCGTTTCTCATCACTTTCGCTCCTTTTCGTCCCTTTATTATACGAAGTCCTTGTTCCTCTGTAAAGGATTGAAATAGGATTCTTAGTATTTGTTTGAAAATAACCTACACATTCTTAACTTCCTAGCTAAGTGCGGATTACTTTTTGTAAGCACATTTTTTCTTTGTTTCCGCTATTTTTTATTAAGTTTTAATTAGAAAACGTCAAAAAGTAGCCCTCAAGAACATACTTATTGATTTTTTCTCGTTATTTCTTATAAAAATACTTCTACATATGTTAATATTTTCCCTTAAATCACTCTCAATTCTTGCTATTTCAAGCCCCAAAACAAGCCTATAACCTTGCTAAAATAAGAAACGTCAAATTTTACTACTTTGTCTGTAAAAATTTGGTATCACAAAAGAAAGGAAATCTTGTATACTCTTTACAGATAGTGATTTATAGTGAAGCACATAACCAAATTCCCGGACTTGACTTGGTTCAAGTACATATGCAGGCGAGCTATTTGATAGTTCCCTGATAAAAATCGTTTCGACGATTTTGCACATAGTACTACCTTTCTAAAAGCTAAAAATTATTTTTTAGCTAGAAAAAAGACAACCGTTTGAAACGGCTGTCTTTTTTTAATAAATTAACCCAAGCAAATCTTCTTTTTCGATATTGCCAAAGTATTTTTTAACGTCAATTTGATCAATGGCTTCTTCTAAAGAAGCTTTATCATATTTCACGCCGGTTAAAATATCTTCAACATCTTTAATTTCACCAAGCCCAAAGAAGTCCCCAAAGATTTTAATTTCTTGAATGGCACCATCTGCCACATTCATTTTCATTTCAATTGAACCAATTGGGAAACGATGGCGACGTTCTAAGTTAAATGCAGGTGATTTACCATAATTCCAATCCCAATTGCGATAGTATTGCTCTGAAATTTTGTTAATAGCCGCCCAGTCTTGATCAGTTAATTCATACGTTTTAACTTGGTCGATCGAATCTACGCCGAAAATTTTCAAAAGAATTTCTTGGCGGAATTCTTCCGTTGTCATCTCTTGTTTATCTTCAGATAAAAATGGTTTAATGTTTGTTACCCGTGAACGAACAGACTTGATACCTTTAGATTCGATTTTATCTTTCCGTACTTTCAATGTATTTACAACTTCATCAATATCACTATCAAACATTAAGGTTCCATGTGCAAACATGCGGCCGTTGGTAGCGTACATCGCATTTCCTGAAAACTTCATATCATTAATCACTAGGTCATTGCGCCCTTTTAATTCGGCACCTTCAACGCCTAAGTCGTGCAATGCTTGAATAATTGGTTGGGTAACTTTCGCAAAATCACGGAAAGAGTTGCCGTCATCTGGCATAATAAAACTAAAATTCAAATTACCATGATCATGATAAACGGCGCCGCCGCCACTTAAGCGACGAACAACATGAATGCCGTGCTCATCTACATATTCTTTGTTAATTTCTTCAATTGTGTTTTGGTTACGGCCAATAATGATTGACGGCTCGTTAATGTAAAATAAAAGGATGGGCTCATCTAAAGGCATTTCTGTTAACAAATATGTTTCAATTGCTAAATTCACTCGTGGGTCATTATTTTCATTCGGTACAAAAATCACAATCGGTTCTCTCCCTTGGTATAGTTACTTTTTTAAATCTCAACTGTTAAATCTGGTTGGGCTAATGTCACTGGAATTTCCGTTCCAGCATAGTTTTGCGCTTCTTCACGTAGTTGTTCCAATGACCCATGTTGTGGTAAATGGGTCAACATCAATTGTTTGACTTGTGCGGCTTTGGCAATTTCACCTGCTTCTCTTGACGTAAAATGTGCATGATGTCGTTCATTACCTTCAAATAAGTACGTATCCGCTAAGAATAAATCCGCGTCTTTTGCAAAGTCTTCAAAACTTGCTAAGTAACCAGAGTCTCCTGTAAAGACAAAGACTTTGCCGGTCGCTTTTTCAACAATCCGCATCGCGTAACAAGTGACAGGATGAATCGTTTCCATGAAAGTAATTAAAAATGGTCCTACTGCCAACTCTTCTGCTTCAAAATACTCTTTCCCTTCGGAAACGTTAGGAAGCGTTAGTTCTTTGAAATGCATTTGATCTTGTGTATGGCCATATATTGGCAAAATAGGAGTCGGTTCCAGCGTTGGATAAAGCTGACGATAATATTGTAAAACACCTAAATCTGCGATATGGTCATGATGGTAATGCGACAGAATGACAGCATCTAATTTCAATGGATCTAGATAGTTTTCTAAACGCACTAATGTCGTACTGCCTGCATCAATAAGCAAATGAAAGCCTTCAGATTCTAACAAATAGGAACTCGTTCCTTCTCCTTTGTATGGATAAGCACCTAAACAGCCTAAGACAGTCAATTTCATGTGTGGACAACCTCCTTCAATACGATACTTCCATGTTACCATAAAATAACGGAAAAACGAGGTTAAAACGCTTAAATTTTCACAAAAAGACAAAGAAAAAACCTGAACCCTTTGTCGAGATAACAAAGGATTCAAGCTTCTTTTTTATTCTTCGGCTAAACCTTTTTCTTCTAAGGCAGTTTGATAAAAACTAGCTAACGCTACATGGTTATAAGGAATCACCCATAATAGACCGATACCAATAGCTAAAAAGCCCACAATATACCAACCAATAAAAGAAAATTGTAAACATAAATATTGCCAAAAACGATTTTTCATTAAATATAACGACTGTTTCAACGCCATCATAATTGGCAGTTCTGGATTATCAAAACGTAGCCACACAGCAAATTGAAAAACGCCACTCACAAACAAACCAATTAAAAAGATCAAGATAGTGGCAACGCCAAACGCTAGGAAAAAGGAAAAATCATTTAAGAAAAAGGTTTGGATTTCCTCTGGTGTAACTGTACTAAACATCAATTTGAAATACAAGGTTGTCCCTGCACCAAATAAAATTGGTAACAAAAATAACAAACCAATTACACGTTCAAGTACTTTTTGAAGTAGGTTGACCACGAATAGCGGACCATAATATTTTCCTTGAAAAACACTCATTAAAATATTGACCCGCACCTTTTCACCACGCAACACCTTCAAGGCTGCGTAATATAGCGCATAACTTAACGCGAATAAAACAAAAATTTGCAGTAATACTGCGGCAAAACTACTTTGAAAAACTTGATTTTCACCAGAAAATAAATTTTGCACAATCGATGTTAAGAAGCTCTGTAAAACCACTCCTAAGAAAGTTAACCAAGCCATGATCCCCCATTGCCCATCAAGGGCTCTGCGAGCATTGGCACGATGTTGCGAATTTGTTACTAAACTTTTCATTCATTCCATCCTTTCTGAAACTAATAACTAGTCAATTTAGCGACTGTTTCTTTATCTAGACGTTTCACCACTTCTGTGACTAATTTGACTGTGTTGAAATAATCATCTTCATGAATAACTGAGGTATGTGAATGCAGATATCTAACAGGCACCGTGATGGCTAATGATGGAATCCCATTGCGTGTTAAATGCATGCGGCCAGCATCCGTACCTCCCCCTGTAATCACTGTATATTGGAAGGGAATGTTATTTTCTTCCGCCACTTGAATAACAAAATCACGTAATTTTTTATGCGGAATCATTGATGCATCATAAATCAAAATTTGTGGTCCTTCACCTAAAACAGAGTCGGCTTCTTTAGGTGTCATTCCTGGTGTGTCACCAGCTGTTCCTGTGTCTAAAGCAAACGCTATGTCTGGATTCACAAGATGCGTACTTGTTTGCGCACCGCGTAGCCCGACTTCTTCTTGCACATCACTGCCTGCAAATAAAATATTGGGGTGCCCTTCTGTCGCTAAATTTTCTAAAACTTTTAATGAAACGGCCGTACCAATTCGGTTATCCCACGCTTTTGCCAATAAAAATTTTGTATCATTCATGCGACGATAGTCAATATATGGTGTCACCATATCCCCTGGATGAATCCCCCATTCTGCAACTTGTTGATCGCTACTTGCACCAATATCAATAAACATATCTGCAATCTCATAGGGTTTGTTACGAACTTCCGCTGTTAACACATGCGGTGGTTTAGACCCAATGACACCATGGTAAACCTTACCAGTCGTAGTTTTAATCTGAACTTGTTGGGCCAACATCACTTGCCCCCACCAACCGCCAACGGTTTGAAATTTTAAAAAGCCTTTTTCTGTGATTTGGGTAACCATGAAACCGACTTCATCCATATGCCCAGAAATGTAGACTTTTGGTCCTTCTTTATCACCAACATTTTTTGCAATAATACTGCCAAGACCATCATATAAAAATTTATCCGCATACGGTGCTGCATACTTTTTAAATAACGAACGTACTTCGTCTTCATTCCCAGCAATCCCTTTAGCACTTGTTAAATCAATTAACATTTTTTCTTCTTTTGCATCCATAAAAATAACTCCCCTCAAAAACCAATTTTATCCATTATACCACGAACTAAAAAAATACTTACAAAAAATAAATTGAGCAACGTTCTCCACTAAAAATAAACGAAAAAACAGCCTGCACGCTCGTTATTCAACGGCAGGTACAGGCTATTTTCATTGTTACGAAGCGCTTCTAGTCCGCTTCAAATACTTGGTACTTAATCCATCTTGCCTTCTTAAAATTGAGGTAAGACCAATGGATTTTGTTGTTGCCAATCTGTCTGATAAAAACGATCATCAATTTGATACGCTAACTTTTTAGACGCAGGTTGTTTCATAAATTCATCTACTTGACGATCAACAGCGAGCCAACCACGCCAACCTAAATGAATCGTGTCCGCCATAAAGTAACGTTCATTACTACATGTTGAGAAGTCAGCAATGTTAGTAAAGCCTTGCTCTTGAAGTTGATATTTCAGCTTGCGTGCTACTTGTTGCAACATATCTTGTGACAAGCCCGTATAGTCCGACCAACGTTTGTTAACAGGTGGGATTACAAATAAAACATCGACATTTTTTTCTGCTAACTGTTCTAACGCAGCTTGGAAATCACCATATTCTGGAGAAAAACGATAATCCCATTTCTTTTGTGAATGAGCTAATTTCGGTAAAACTGGTTTAATCCGTTGGCGATAAAAACCGTTACTAATTTCAAATTTATTATTATTTATGGCTTTTGCCGCAATTTTTCCAGCTAGCTGATCTAATTCATTAAAATTATACGTAGCGGGTAATTGTTTCATATCTTTTTCAACAATTGGTTCTCTGCTAACCATGCCAATTTGGCTAAACAATTCATCCTCACGATTCAAGAAACGGAGATTCATTATAAAATAATCTCGTTGAGAGCGTTGGGGAAGTTGCCCTGCCTGCAGATTTGCCAAAGTTTCCATTAAGACTTTGTCTTTTTGAACAACTGGAAATTTGGTCAAACGTTGTGCTAGATATTGGTCACCGCTGGTTAATTCGGTTAAATTAGCTAACCATTGGTAGGTTTGTAATTGTGAATAGTGTGCACCAAAACTATCATTAGGTACACCCTTTTTGACAAACCATTGCGGAGATAAAATAAAGACCGCTTTTTTATTGGCGATCGCATCGCCCATCGAATGAATGACCATCGCTTGGGTTAATGACTGTGTGCCCGCTTCTCCTAGTAAAAACGGTCGGTAGTTCCGTTGATACTTTTCAGAGAGCACACTAGGGTGGAAAGCACTAAATCGACTTAATTCAGAAGAGCCAAAAAAAGGAACATATTTACCAGAAGCCACTGCTTTGTTTTTAATCACATTGCCTTTTAAAACGTTCGGTGCCATTGACGTTGATGCTTCCTTCAACGTTTTTTCGGAAGTTAAATTGATTCTGAACGGTGCAAAAAAGAACACTGCAACCAAGACCGCTGAACAAAGCACTGGACCTAAGATTCTGATTAGTCGTTTTTTTCTAGACATTATTGTAAAGCTTCCACTTGTTGAATGATTTGTTTTGGTGTTCCCCATACTTCACGGTCAAAGTCTGATACAGGAACTTGGATTCCTAATTGTCCTTCAATTTCTACTAATAATTGAACCGTTGCTAAAGAGTCCAATAATCCTTCTTCAAATAATTGAATGTCTTGATTGTTCACAACTTCGTCTGTTCCTGTAATATCTTCTAAAATGTTTAATACTGTTTCTTGAATGTTCATTGTAAATTGCCCCTTTATATTTTTATTTTTGTTTATTTAAACCATAGTTTGTCTAAAAATCCTGAGAAAATCAGGAAGCTGACACAAACCGCTTGGAAAGTTAAAAAGACTGCAAATGCATGTGTAAATTTGTTTGATGGTATCTTGTCTTTATGTTTTTTCTTAAAACGTAGCCAAGCATCTGTCACACAAATTAGCGTTGCATGGTAGAGCCCATAAGCGATGTAGAACCACGTTAATCCATGCCAAATGCCCATGATTAAGAACAACGCAAAGTAACCAATATTAGAAGTCACAATCCGACTCTTAAAGACTTTCTTTTTCATTAAGAAAAACATTAAGCGCATGTAAATGTAATCACGGAACCAAAAAGATAAGGTCATGTGCCAACGATTCCAGAATTCTTTAATATTCCAACTTAGGAACGGTTTGTTAAAGTTCATTGGTGTATCATAGCCCATTAAATAACTTGTGCCAACGGCCAGTAAACTATAGCCTGCGAAATCAAAGAATAGATACAAACTGTAATTATACATATAGCCGACTGTCCACCAAGATAAACCACCTTGTGCCAAGGCCATTTTTTCCACATGTGGTAAAAAGACACCACCAAGATAATGACTGATAATAAACTTATATAAAAATCCTAGAAATAAATAAAAAATTCCTTTTTCTAAAAAGTCTAAATATTTCTCCGCACTCGGCGGGTTTTTCAAATCTTTTTCAAAGCGCCGATAACGATCGATGGGTCCTGAAGAAATAGTCGGGAAAAACAAGAGAAACTGAATGTAACGAAACGGATGATATTCTTTCATTACGCCATCCCGTAAATCCATGACCACTTGGACCGCTTTAAAGGTTAAATAAGAAATCCCTAAAAAGCCAAGTAAGGTTGTTTTGCCTGTCATGAAGGGAGAAACTTTCACCCAAACAAGTGGTAATATAGCTAAAAAGACAGCCAGATAAAAGACCCAACCTGCATTTTTATTTTTTCGATAAGCCGCATAGCCCCACGTTAGTAACGTTTGATAAATAACATATACAATCAGAGCGACTCCTTGTTGCCAAAATTCGCCACCAAAACTGATATATAGAAAGACCAGTGTCACGAGTGTTTGGTACCAAGGCCAACGTGTCCCTTTAATGGCTAAGGTTAAAATCATTGGCAACAGAGCCGCAATTAGCAGAACGAAGTAATACGGTGCATTATAGGGAATCATATGAGGAAAATTCATCATGTGGCATTCACCTCATTCATCAACCCTTTCCGATCAATTTTGCCATTGCTTGTCAAAGGTAATTGTTCAACATATACAAATTTTTGTGGAATCATGTAGTCCATTGTCAACGTGGCTAATTCTTGTTTAATTGCCTTAGTTAATTGAAAATCACTTGAAAATTCATGTGCTTGCGGAACGACATAGGCAATTAATTGTTGGACTTTATTTCCTTGATATTTCGGCACAACAACTGCTTGTTTCACGTAGGAAACATTCGTTAAGTGATGATCCACTTCTTCTAACTCAATGCGGTAGCCATGCAATTTAATTTGAAAATCTAAGCGTCCCTCATACTGCAATAGGTTATCGACTAACTTTCCAGCATCGCCTGTGCGATAAGCTGGTACGCCATCTAATTGGAAAAAAGCTTCAGCTGTTTTCGCAGGATTATTTAGATAGCCTTTGGAAACACTTGGTCCAGCAATGACGATTTCACCAATTTCACCTGCAGGTAATTTTGACATGCCTTCCATAATATAAATTTGCGTATCCTCTTTCACATACCCGATTGGTAAACGTTGAACACTTTTTAAAACTTCTTGAGTGATTTCAATGGCACTAATCGCTACAGTCGCTTCTGTCGGCCCATACGTATTATAAATATGCGCAGTTGGGAAACGAGCGGCTAATTTCTCAGCCGTTGGTTTTGGTAATTCTTCTCCACAGAATAAAAACGTGCACAGTGCTGGTAGATGTTCACCATCGAAGCTTGGTTCCATTAGACACAATTCAATAAAGGACGGTGTTGAAACCCAGACGTCGATTGTTAATTGTGGCAAACGCGTAAATAATTGTTTAAAATCGTTAATGATTTCATTGGGTAACGGAGTTAATGAGCCGCCTAACGCCAATGCGGGATAAATAGACATCACCGATAAATCAAACGAATAAGGTGCCTGTGCTAAAAAGCGGGCCCCTTCTTCTAAACCAAAATCTCGCAACAACCAATTCGTAAAGCTAACTAAATTATCATGGCTGATTTGCACACCTTTTGGTACGCCAGTTGTCCCTGAAGTGAAAATGATATAGTAATTACTTGCTCCTGTGACAGGCGTCAACGCAGGCGCATGTCGAGGTGCATGCATCATCATTTCTGTTAATTCTTCCGCCGTAATTACTGGCACTTCGGTGGCTAACTCAGGCCATTCATGCACAGCAATCACTGCGGTTGGTTTGGCTACGTTTAGAATTAGTTCAATGCGTTCTTTTGGTGTATGTGCATCAATGGGGATATAGCTAAAACCAGCTTTCGATGCGCCTAGAAAACTCACAATCATTTCAAAATCTAATTCTCCGTATACGACAATCGCTGACTTGTCCGTTTTCAGCTCAGCTAAATAAGCGGCTAGATTGTCTGACTTTTCTTTTAACTCTCCATACGTAGAGACTTTTTCTTCGGTTAAATAAACAGGACGTTGGGGTTCTTTACGTGCCCATTCATCAATCGTTTGAATCATATTAATTACTTTTTCCATGTATAGCCGCCTCCTTAAAACTCGTTATAAATGAAGGTTCCTCCATTGATATTCTTGTAATGATAAAGATAAATTAATGCAATGACAATGAAAGAATAAAATAACGTTTTACCGATGAATTTAAGACTTTCGTTATTGAGAATTTTCTGAAAAGTTGTTTTCATTATCATTCACCTCCTAAGGTTAATCGCTATCCATTATTTTATGCTATATTTCAGCAAAGTCCATTGAAATTTCTTACAATTTAATAAAAAAACTAACAATTTCGTCACTTCTTAAATTTTCATGATTTTCATAAAGGGAGCTCTCATAATTTTTTCGCATAAAGAAACTGTAAAAACCGCTTCACAACGGCTTTTACAGTTTTTTAAAAATGGATGTGTCGAATCATCCGCGCATAAATGGCAGACGTTAAAATATAAAAAATTAGATAAACAATTATTAAGATTCCACAAGAAAGATATACTAACAAATATCCTGGACTCTTAATAAATTGGCTTAACAAATAAATAGCAAAGGTGGTATGCAAAATCCCAATGACCATCGGCGGAAAGAAAATCAAACTATTCTGTCGATAAATTTGCTTAGTTATCGCTTTACTAGAAACACCCATCCGTTTTAAAGTCACGTAATCTTGACGCTCACTTACAGCTGAAAACAGTTGTCGTAACATCAAAATACTGCCCGTAATAAACAACGCTAAAATCGCCACAAACATGGAGACATATAAAGTCAAGCCGTTAATTTTTCGTTCATAGCGTAAAGAGGCGTAGCGATCATTCATATTTAGCCGCCAAGTTTCTGTGACATCATCTTGCGTATTCTTTGCCTCTTCGTTAGGCATTTGTTTGGCAAAACCACTCAACTGCTGGTTGTTTTTTTCATACTTATACAAAATTGGCGTTTGCCATTCTGTGGCAATCTGTTTATTTACGGCTTCATAAAGTTTTTCACGGCTTTTCGTGTCAACATTTACGGCGTTAATCTGATATTGAATGGAATTTTTTGTCACTTTCTGATAAAGGGCATCGGAAACGACAATCGTTGGTAAGGAATATTGCAGTAAAAAATTGCCTAAATAGTTTGGCAGCACTTGTTGTAGTTGTGCCGTCTCTCCTTCAACAAATTGCAGTTTCGCGCCATAACGAGACATACCACTTAAGATATTGGTAAAGCTATCCATATAGATTACACTTTGGTCATTTTTTAAATGCAGATCTTTCAAATAAGGATTAATTTTTTGATAGTTACGATAATTGGAGAAGGATAAAACATTAACTGCTTCAATCGTTTCTTGTTCCTCTGGCGCTTGACCAATTCGCAAGGTGCGTTCAATTCCAGTAATTTTATAAGAAAGTGTCACTTCATTTTTTATTTTGGTGTCCTTCGCTTCATCGAGAACTTTCTTCAATTTAGGATAGCTTTCCTGTGAAACTAAAAAGTCCACGGGGCCATCACTGTTGACCGTGTGCATACTAATCGTATACACAAAAACCATCACGCCGATTCCACTCAAGGCTGTCGCAATTAATAAGGTCAAACCAGTGAGTGTTTTGCTACTTTTAAATAAGTAGCGTTTGGCATTGCCTAAAGTAATCATGCGTAAATCTTGGTAATACCATTTTTTTCTATGATTAAATAAGCGAATGATAAAATACATGGTATAACGGAAAAATAAATAAGTTCCCACCACACATAGACCCAAAATGATAAAAGGGGTCAACGTAATAATCATTGGAATCGAGATATCCAATGAATCATTTAATTGTTTATACACAATACCTGTCGCTAAATTCCGAAAATCAAACGCAATAAAATAACCGGCCAGTAAACAAATAGGACCTAAAATACCTAGAAACTGCCGCCGTTTCGTTAAACGACTATAATTAATTTGACCAATTTTTTCTTGGTGCATAAGCTGCGACAATGGATAACGATAAATCATCCAAATACTTCTTAAGCAGACAATCAGAATCATAAATGCAAAAGCTACACCGGTTTCAATAACGGAACGCCAAGAAATATAGAAGAAACTGGGCACTTCTAAAAACATAACTTTGGCTAAAATCATTGAAAACAACTTGGTGAAAATCACTCCTAAAATAATCCCATTAATTAGTGAAACAAAGCCTAAAACTAAATTTTCCACTAAAAAAATTAGTGAAACTTGGCTCTTTCTCAAGCCAATTAATCGATACAATCCAATTTCTTGGCTACGTTTGCCTATAAAAAAGCGATTTGCTGCCAACATAAAGCCTAAAATAATAATGGTGACTAAGGTACTACCGAGTCCTAAAGATCGCTTAATTTCGATATCACGGCCTGCACCTGCGACAAGAGGCTGGTTGTAAGCAATCGCACGGAAACAATAATAAACGACCGCTGCAAAAGTCATACTAATGTAATAAACTAGATAATTAGGTACATGAGCTTTTAAATTTTTTAATGATAGTTTAAAAATCATTTGCGCGCCCGCCTCCACCAATCGTTGCTTGCATATCTATCACACGATTAAAAAATTCCTTACGTGATCCTTGACGAACAACTTCTGAGAAAATCGCACCGTCTTTAATGAACAAGATGCGATTGCAAAAACTGGCCGTGTACGGGTCATGTGTCACCATCAAAATTGTGGCATCATCATGTAGATTAATTTCAGCTAAATATTTCAACAATTCTGTTGCTGATTTTGAATCCAGCGAGCCAGTTGGTTCATCTGCAAAAATAATTTTAGGGTTCGTAATCAAAGCACGAGCAGCTGCTACCCGTTGTTTTTGTCCCACAGATATCTCTGGTGGATAAGCAGATAAAAGCTCCTGAATCCCCAAAATCGAAGTCACATGTAACAAACGTTTATCCATTTCTTCTAATGAAACTTTTTCTACAGCTAAAGGCAACAGAATATTGTCCTTCACATTTAACGTATCAATTAAGTTAAACGATTGAAAAATAAACCCCATTTCGTTTCTCCGAAAATCACTTAATTGATTATCTCGCATTTTCAAAATATCTTGTCCGGCGATGCGCACGATTCCTGCGGTTGGCAAAATAATCGAGGATAAGACATTCAACAGTGTCGATTTCCCGGCACCACTGGGACCCATAATCCCCACAAATTCACCTTCATCAACGGTAAACGAAATATTATCTAATACTTCTGTTTTATTATTTAAACGACCATATGTCTTGCTGACATGGTTTACTTCTACAATTTTTTTCATTTTTCTCGCTCCAACGTTTTGTTATTACTCTTATTTTACCAAGAAAAAATCTGAATGAACATCGTTTTATCTTACAATATCGTTCGGTAGTCAAAGAATAATTGGCATTTCGTGAATAAATCTGCAAACAATTATTATTTAATAATTGTTATTTTTTAGTGTTGCTTTTAGCAATTTGGCAAAAAACTCTTTTCTGTTTTTTAATTTTGACAAAGAATTTTTTTCACGCAAAAAAATTTGCTCAATCCTTTTCTTCATTTGTTTTCATATTTTTTCAAAACAGCACAAGCACAATATATAGTGTTTGTCTAGTGATATTTTACTAAAAATACGCAATATATCGATTGAATTTAGCCGACCTTTGTATTAGGATAGTTACTAACGAGATATAAGGAGCTGGATAAAATGATGAAGATTACTGATGAAAAAGCCGAGGATGTTAATCTCTCAACAATTAAAGTCGTCAAACGAGATGGTCGTTTAGTGACTTTCGATGATCAAAAAATATACGACGCTTTGATCAAAGCTGAACAAAAAATACATGACCAAGTCACTCCTTTGACACATCAAAAAGTCCAATCGATTGTTGCCGATGTCAATCGAGAAATTGCCGAACGTTTTACCAATAACGTAAAAATTTATGAAATTCAAAATATTGTGGAACATACTCTGCTATCCAACAATGAGTATGCCTTAGCCGAAGAATACATTCATTACAGAACCCAACGTGATTTTGAGCGTAGTAAAGCAACTGATATTAATGTATCTATCGGCAAATTAATTAATAAAGATCAGACTGTCGTGAACGAAAATGCCAACAAAGACAGTGACGTTTTTAATACGCAACGTGATCTAACCGCTGGGATTGTTGGAAAATCAATTGGTTTAAAGATGTTGCCTTCACACGTGGCTAATGCCCATCAAAAAGGCGACATTCATTATCACGATTTAGATTATCATCCATATACGCCCATGACAAACTGCTGTTTAATTGATTTTAAAGGCATGCTAAACAATGGCTTTAAAATTGGGAACGCTGATGTCGAATCACCAAAATCAATTCAAACGGCCACTGCACAAATTTCTCAAATTATTGCCAATGTAGCTTCCAGTCAGTATGGTGGTTGCTCTGCCGATCGGATTGATGAATTATTAGCGCCTTTTGCGGAACGTAATTATGAAAAACATTTAGCAGATGCGCAAGAATGGATTGAAGGAGAAGAACGCCAAAAAGCATTCGCTCAGAAGAAAACGAAAAAAGATATTTTTGATGCCATGCAAAGTCTTGAGTATGAAATTAATACCTTATTTACTTCCAATGGACAAACCCCTTTTACTTCTCTGGGATTTGGTTTAGGTACCAACTGGTTTGAGCGAGAAATTCAACGGGCGATTTTACAAATCCGAATTAATGGTTTAGGGATTGAAAAACGAACAGCTATTTTCCCAAAACTAATTTTCACAATTAAACGAGGCGTCAATGCGCAACCTACTGATCCAAACTACGATATTAAACAACTGGCACTGGAATGCGCAACGAAACGCATGTATCCTGATGTTTTAAACTATGATAAAATCGTTGAACTAACAGGTAGTTTTAAGGTACCAATGGGCTGTCGTTCCTTTTTACAAGGCTGGAAAGACGAACAAGGTGAAGAAGTAAATGTTGGCCGAATGAATTTAGGCGTTGTGACCTTGAACTTACCAAGAATCGCTTTAGAAGCGCAAGGAAGTCAAGAAAAGTTCTGGCAAATTTTAAATGAACGTTTAGCGATCGTTAAAGATGCTTTGGTTTATCGTGTTGAACGTGTTAAAGAAGCTAAACCAGCGAATGCACCGATTTTATACATGTATGGTGCATTTGGAAAACGTTTAGCTACACAGGATGCCGTAGATGAACTGTTTAAAAACAAACGTGCCACGGTTTCACTTGGCTATATTGGCTTGTATGAAGTGGCTTCTGCCTTTTACGGCGGTGCTTGGGAGGACAATCAAGAGGCCAAAAACTTTACACTGGATATTTTAAAAGAACTGAAAAAAAATGCCGACAACTGGGGCAACGAATACGGCTATCATTTTAGTGTCTACTCTACACCGAGCGAAAGCTTGACTGACCGTTTTTGCCGTTTAGATACTGAAAAATTTGGCATCGTCGAAAATATTACAGATAAAGAATATTACACAAATAGTTTCCATTATGATGTACGCAAAAATCCAACGCCTTTTGAAAAACTTGATTTTGAAAAGGATTATCCAAAATACTGTTCTGGTGGTTTTATCCACTACTGTGAATACCCCATGTTACAGCAAAATCCCAAAGCACTTGAAGCTGTCTGGGATTACGCTTATGACAAAGTTGGCTATTTAGGAACCAATACGCCAATTGATCATTGTTATGCCTGTGGTTTTGAAGGGGACTTCCATCCAACTGAACGTGGCTTTGAATGTCCAGAATGTGGCAATCATGATCCTAAGACTTGTGATGTCGTTAAACGGACTTGTGGTTATTTAGGTAACCCGCAAGCTCGCCCAATGGTACACGGTCGTCACAAAGAAATTTCCTCTCGTGTGAAACATTTAAAAAATTAAACTCGATTATTCTATAGAAAGAAGTTTTGCTGATGCGTAATCCGAAACCACAAGAATGGAAAACCGAAGACTACAGCCAAAAAAAGATTGCCGATTACAAAGCGTTCAACTTTGTTGATGGCGAAGGTGTACGCAATAGTTTATATGTGAGCGGCTGTCTCTTTGCTTGTGAAGGTTGTTTTAACAAAGCTGTCCAAAATTTCAATTACGGTACGCCGTTTACAGAATCTTTAATGAATCAAATTATTGAAGATTTGTCCCATGACTATGTCCAAGGTTTGACTCTTTTGGGTGGTGAACCTTTTCTGAATACAGATGTTTGTCTTAGTGTAGTCAAACGTGTGCGGGAAACATTTGGCTCAGCCAAAGATATCTGGTCTTGGTCAGGGTATACCTTTGAAGAACTACTTTTAGAAACGCCTGATAAGCTTGAACTACTCCATTCAATTGACATTTTAGTTGATGGGCGCTTTGAACTGGCAAAACGTAATTTAAATTTACAATTTCGTGGCAGTAGTAATCAACGGATTATTGATGTACCCAAATCACTTGCTGCTGGCAAAGCTGTTATTTGGGAAAAATGTCATGACGCCGAAACGTCTTATGAACAAATCAAAAAATCAATTTAAAAAAGTTAGCCCTTTAGCCATCTCTTGAGGATGTGGCTAAAGGGCTAACTTTTTTCCCATAAAGGTAAAACAATGTTTTCATACGCTAGTGGATCTAAATTCGTTAAAGTAATGCCTAATAAACGGATTCCTTGTTCTAAACCTAGAATATCTTCCCAAATTAAATTCGCTTGATAGAAAAGTTCTTCTTTTTTTGAAATATATTCAGGTAATGTCACACGTTTCGTAATCGTCGTATAGTCAGTATAACGAACTTTCAGGACTACTGTTTTGCCATGCTTTTGCACTCGTTGCAATGCACGCTCAACCCCTGCTGCTAATTGTCTCAATTGAGCCGTAACCTGCTCTTCCGTCGTTAAAGGGGTGCCGTAAGTATGTTCCTTGCCTACCGACTTACGATCTCTAGTCACTTGAACTGGCGCATCATGGATACCACGGACTTTACGATACAATGAATAACCCATTTTACCGAATAACCGAATCAACGTCATCTCATCTTGCTTGTATAAATCTGCTCCAGTAAAAATCCCTAGTTCATGCATTTTAGGCACTGTTTTTTTGCCGATTCCGTGGAAATCTTCAATCGGTAATGCTTTCAAAAAATCTTCGGCCTCTTCTGGTAAGACAACCGTCAGGCCCTTTGGTTTCTGGAAATCTGATGCTAACTTGGCTAAAAACTTATTGTAACTAACACCTGCCGAGCAAGTTAACTGCAATTCATGCCAAATATCATATTGAATCATTTTCGCAATTTTAATAGCCGACTTACTGTTGACCTTATTTTCAGTTACATCTAAATACGCTTCGTCAATAGATACTGGTTCAATCACATCTGTATAGCGGCGAAAAATTTCACGGATTTCTTGAGAAATTTCACTATATTTCTGATAATTACCTGGCTTAAAAATGGCACTTGGACATAGTTCATACGCCTTTTGAGCACTCATAGCCGAGTGAATACCGTACTGTCGAGCAATATAATTCGCTGTGGTCACCACTCCTTTGCCCCCAGTATCACTTGGATGGCGCGCAATAACTAACGGATGTCCTACTAACTCTGGATGATCTCGTTCTTCAACTGAAGCAAAAAACGCGTCCATATCTATATGTATAATTTTTCTCGACGTATCTTTTTTTAAGGGAAAACGTAATTCGCTCATCATTTTGATTCGCCTCCTCCTTCCATTATATACGAACGTCCGTTCTTTTTCAAATTGAAACTTCTTTATTTCAACCAGAAAAAACTGAAAATCCGTGAAGTTATAAACACAGATTTCCAGCTTTTTAATTAAACGACCAATTGTTTTTGTTGATTATAGTAGCCTTTATAGGCAAGATAAGTTGCAATTACTGAACCAATACTTGTTGCTGATAGCAACATAAAGGTCACCATAATCTGATATTTTATCGCATGGACAGGATCAACGCCCGCAAAAATCAAGCCTGACATCATCCCAGGTAAACTAACAATTCCGACAGTTTTGGCAGAATCAATCGTCGGCGCCATCCCGGTTTTCACACTTTGTTGGATGATTGGTAAAGAGGCGAGTTTGATAGTTGCACCTAATGCTAGTTTCTCCATTACCGCTTGCCGTTGGTTTTGAAAAAGAGTATCTAAATTGCGATAGCATAAACCAATTGCCACCATCGAATTGCTGGCAATCATCCCACTGATAGGAATGATTTGAGAAGGAATAAATTTAATAGAACCAGAAAAAATCAAAATACCAATGGTAATTCCTGTACTACAACCAATCGCAATGAAAGAAATCAAAAAGCCCTTTTGTAATTGCTGGCTGCGTTTTTTTGCATTAAAGGCTGCGTTGGAAACAATCACCAAAACCATGATGAGCGTTAAAATCAGGTTATTGACTTGAAAAACATATTTTAATAAATAGCCGACTGCGACTAATTGAATGACTGCTCGAATCACACTAATAATAATATCTTTGGTAAAACCTAATTTTTCTTTAGTACTAATAATTAATGCGACCACCACTAGCATGGCTGAAAAAAATAAGGATAAATTATTAACTGCTAAATCCATCTGTCGGCGCCACCTTTCCTGCTACAATACGAATCACTTGCTGTGCTTGCTGAATTTCTTCGGTATCATGCGTAACACGAACCAGCGTGACTCCTTGCTCTTTGTTTAATTGGTTTAACAATTGATTGACAATTTGTTTGCTTTCTTCATCTAATCCCGTTGTAACTTCGTCTAATAATAAAACATCTGGTACAAAAATAATGTTTCGTAGCAAAGCAACCCGTTGTCGCTCACCACCAGAGAGTTCAGCTATTTTCTTTTCAAGATAAGCAGCGGGCAATTTCACTTGTTGGAGCAATGCCACGACTTTTTCCTGATTAAACGCTTCTTGTCTGACGGTAAATGGAAATAATAAATTATCATACACGGTTTCACCAAATAAAGTTGGCTGCTGAAAACAATAAGAAACCTTTTGGCGGTATGTTTCGATTGGCATTGTAGTAATTGGCGCTTCTTGATAAAAAATTTCGCCTTCTGTGGGACTTAATAATGAAGATAAAATTTTTAAAAATGTACTTTTCCCGCTACCTGAAGGACCAACAATTGTTGTATTGCTGCCTGTTTCAAATGACAAATCAATATCAGAAAGAATGCTACGACCATTTACTTGATAAGACACGCCTTCTGCTCGCAATAAATTACTCATGTTTCTCTCCTTTTTTAAATGGAATGATATTCTTTATATACTTCTTGTTTTTTTACATTTCTCAATTTGGCCACTTCTTTGATCGCCTCTTTGGAACTCCGTCCCTCTTCCTCCATTAAAACTTGTACATGTTCTTTGAGGGAAATAGCTGGCATTGCTGCTATTGTCTCTTTCTCACCAGTAAATCCGCTAACTAATAAACAACACTCGCCTTTTAGCGTATTTTCTGCTAAATATTCTGTTAGTTCTCCTAAGGTACCTCGTAAATACTCTTCGTGAAGTTTCGTTAATTCTCGACAAATCACAGCAGGGCGTTCTTGACCATAGACTTCAGCAAACGTTGCGACCGTTTTAGCAATCCGATAGGGGGACTCATAAAAAATCTGTGTTGGCCGTTCTTCTTTTAATGCTGATAACACGTCTTTCTGTTCCTTTTTCTTTCTTGGTAAAAAACCATAAAACGTAAATGGCTGTGGTAAAAGACCCGAGGCAATCAAGGCGGTCATTCCTGCCGTAGGTCCTGGCAAGGCAATCACTGCCAGTTCTTCTTCAAGACATGCTGTAACCAATTCATGACCAGGATCACTAATTGAAGG
This sequence comes from Enterococcus sp. LX10, assembly GCF_023539285.1. Lineage (NCBI taxonomy): Bacteria > Bacillati > Bacillota > Bacilli > Lactobacillales > Enterococcaceae > Enterococcus > Enterococcus sp. LX10. The sequence goes on from NZ_CP092784.1 coordinate 2,264,395, forward strand.
CATACCTGCATCGCTAACTTGGGCAATCGTTTCACCATTCAGCAATCGTGTAATCAGTTGAGGAATTCGCTCTTTGTAATTATGTTCGTGTAAACTAATTTGTGGTGTTGTAATCTCAAAATGATTTAGCAATTTTTGTGTGTTTCTTGTGTCCTCACTAGCAATCACCGTTGCTTCTTTCAATATGTTTAAACAACGAATACTCATATCTTCTAAATTGCCGATCGGTGTTGGGACAAGATACAATTTTCCTTTTGTTGTTTGCTTATCAAAACTTTTCTGTTTTTGCATAGCGCATCCCTCATTTTCCTTTTTCGTTCTATAAATAGATAAAGGTTTGATTTGACAATCGATTGACTGTCAAACCAAACCTTTCCTTTTTATTTGCAGTGTCCACTAGACTTAACGCGTACGTTCCCCATAAATAACATCAAGACAAAAGGCACATTCTTCATCATTTTCACGTCTTGAACCATATAAAATATTGCAGACATGGAAGCCCTCTTCATAAAGTTTTTCCAAATTCATACGTGATTTTGATAGCTCTTGTTTTTCAGTTTCAGTTGTATTTCCTGCTAACTTATTCAGTTCTTGGAGATGCTCCCGTAAGCGTTGGTTTTCGATTTCCAACGTGGTATTTTTTTCTACCAACTCATGGAGTGCTGCTTTAATTTCTCTTAATTGTGTCACGGAACTGTCTAAATCAGTTTCCAACGAATTTAATCCATCATAGAGCGAACGTTTATCCATTTTGATCACCTTTTTCAGCAGCAACTTTCGCAGTAGCTTCTTTGATTTCTTCGTAATCATAATCCGCTGCGATTTCACGACCATGCAGACGAACTTTGACAATCCGACTTAATAGATTCAACCCGACGACTTTACCTTTGCCATCTGGTGTTATTACTTCTTTTCCATAATCTGGTAATTCTTTTTTAGCGGCTTCATATTCGTCGTTTTCGTATTTCAAACAACACATTAAGCGGCCACATAATCCCGAAATTTTGACAGGATTTAAAGATAACCCTTGATCTTTAGCCATTTTGATTGAAACTGGCATAAAATCTCCTAGAAATGTTGAGCAACATAGTTGTCTGCCACAAGGGCCAATGCCACCTAATATTTTCGCTTCATCTCGGACACCAATTTGACGTAACTCAATTCGCGTCCGGAAAATAGCCGCTAAGTCTTTGACTAATTCACGAAAATCAATTCGCCCATCTGCCGTAAAGTAAAAAATCATTTTGCTACGATCGAAGGTATATTCTACTCGCACTAATTTCATTTTTAAGTCATGAGCTCGAATTTTTTCATTGGCAATGCTTTTGGCAGCTTCTGCATCAGCCAAATTTTTTTGTTCTTTTTCTAAATCATTGGCTGTTGCTTTATTTAAAATGGGTTTTAGGTCCTCTGGTAAATCGTCTGAATCGACTGTTTTTTTAGGAATAGCAACAGTAGCTAATTGTTTTGACTGTTGAGATTCAACGAGTACTTTCTCATTATAAATATACTCAGATTTTCCAGGAGCAAAATAATAGATATGACCGGCTTCACGGAAGCGAACTCCTACTACTTCTACCATTTTATTCCTCCTAATCTAGTTCAAGTGAACGTCGCTTCAATCGGTTAAGGAACTTGCTGAAACAGCTAAGTTCCTACTATATTATGAAACTGAATGCCACTTGGCACTTTTTTCCTTTATGATTTAGGGTGAATCATTTGGATAACTAATTGTTCACAAACATTTTGCCAACTAACATTGGCAGTCCATTTTTGGCGTGCTTTCAAAATTAGCGCCAACCGTTCCGCCTGCTCTTCCGTTACTTTTTTGGCTTGCTGTGTCGCAACACTTTCTTCCAATAATTGACGGTAATAAACCATGAGCAAGTCAAAGCTAAGCGCTTGTTGTTCTTTTTCCTTAAATACTTTGATCATTTTCTTCTGAACGTAGATAAATGCCTGTAAATCATTACTTTTTAGATAATTAAACCATTGCAAAATGATTTCCCTAGCTTCATTAAACCATTCATCTTGAGAGATTTCAACTGCTTTCTCAAAACTATTTGTCAGCTCAGCTAAAAGGGTTGCAGTCTTTTCACCAACCCCCTGTTTGATTAAGCGATCAATTAATGTTTTTTTGACTAATGGTTGAAAATGTAAGGTTTGGCATCGTGATTGAATCGTTGGTAAAATTCGAGAAAGCGAAGTGGTTTCTAAAATAGCTAAAATTTGTCCTTCTGGTTCTTCTAAAAATTTTAAGAGACTATTGGCTGCGCCGGTACTCATTTTATCTGCTTCTTGAATTAAGAAAACTTTTTTAGCAGTCTCGACCCCACTTTTAGAAAACTCCGCTTTTAATTCACGGATTTGGTTCACTTTGATGGTTTGCCCATCTGGCGCAATTCTTAAAACATCTGGATGTTCATTTTCATTAATCCGCACACAATTATGGCATTCGTTACAAGGCTGTTGATTTACTAAATTCGTACAAAAGACATGTTTCGCCATCCATAAGCCAAATTCTTGTTTTCCAGTTCCTGTATCTCCTTCAAAAAGATAAGCATGGGCAAGACGACCATGCTCAAAACTTTTTTGGAGTTGCTTGTACAGCAAAGGTTGCATTTGCTGTAGCTGTTGTGCTTCATTCATCTTAATATTGATGGAATCCTTCAACTGGTAAGACGAAGCAAGTAGCGCCGCCTACTTCAACTTCCACAGGATAAGGAATTTGGCCATCCATTGTGATATCTAAAGTCACAGGTGTTGAAACATATTGTTTTCTTGATTGACATGTTTCTTTAATTAAAGCTAATGTTTCGTCGACACGTTCATCATCAATCCCAATAATAAATGTGCTGTTTCCCGCTTTTAAGAATCCACCTGTTGAGGATAATTTTGTAGCACGAATATTGGCATCAATAAATTCGTTGGCTAATCGGTTACTATCTTTGTCTTGTACAATGGCTAAAATAATCTTCATGGTCTACACCTTCCTATAATTAAAAGTTTTCTGGATAACGTTCAATAATCGCCTGATACGTTGCTTCTACGACAAGTTCTAAACTCATCCGTGCATCAATCTTTTTGATACGTTGTGGATTTTCTTCTGCTAATTTCAAATATTCATGACGAACACGTTGATGAAATTCTAATCCTTCTGAATCTAAGCGATCAATTTGCTGTGTTCGATTTTCTTGAATCCGCCGTAAGCCAGTATCTGAGTCAACGTCTAAATAAATTGTAAAATCTGGTGAGACACCTTCTGTCGCAAACGCATTAATTGAAGCAATGGGGGCAATCCCAATTCTACGCCCAGCGCCTTGGTAGGCTAATGAGCTGTCAACAAAACGATCACATAGGACTAAATGACCCGCTTCCAAAGCTGGCAAGATTTTTTCCACTAAATGTTGACGACGAGCAGCTGCGTAAAGTAAAGCTTCTGTTCGCTCATCCATTCTGTCATTTCTTGGATCTAAAATAACTGTTCGAATCTTTTCGGCAATCGGTATGCCGCCTGGTTCTCTTGTGGTGACAATTTTTCGTTTTGACTCTTTAGCTAATCTTTCAGAAACTTCCTTCAAAACACTGGTTTTGCCAGCGCCATCTGGACCTTCAAATGTGATAAAAATACCCTGCACGTGCGAAAACTCCAATCAATTTTTACTTGTATCTATTATACTTCATCTTGCTCTATCAGTCTAATTGAAATCCTTATATCCTATTTAAAGTGATGCATCCGCTGAAAAAAAGAAACTGAAAAAGAAGTACGGAAAAGCTTGAACTGCGACATTTTCTCACAGAAACGACCTACTTCGATTTCAACCTCTTTTTCCAACGATGTTTCTTTTAAATTTCTCGACGTCCTTCGACTGCTTTCAGCAAGGTTATTTCGTCTGCATATTCAATATCGCTGCCGACAGACAAGCCGTGTGCCAAACGAGTAACGGTGATTCCAGCTGGTTTAATGAGCCGTGATAAATACATCGCCGTCGCTTCTCCTTCAGTGGTAGCATTGGTTGCTATAATGACCTCTTTCACTTCATCATCGTGCAATCGTTTGATCAAAGAGGCAATATTAATATCTTCTGGTCCTGTTCCTTCCATCGGTGAAAGCACCCCGTGGAGCACGTGATACAAGCCCTGATATTCACGCATTTTTTCCATTGCCATAACGTCTTTTGGCTCTTCCACTACTAAAATAATACTACGGTCACGATTTTTATCTTGGCAAATTTCACAAGGATCTTCTTCAGTAATATTTCCGCAAATACTACAGAAATGGAGATCTCTCTTGACACTAATTAGCGCTTTTGCAAAAGCATTAGCATCTTCTTCTTTCATATCAATTGTATAAAAAGCAAGCCGTGTCGCTGTTTTTTGACCAATTCCTGGTAATTTCATATAACTTTCAATCAATTTTGCAATCGGTTCTGGATAATTCATGAGGCTTCTACAGTCCTTTCTTAGCAAGGCGTTTCTGTTATTACTGAGCGAGTTACAACAGATTTTGCGTCACTGAATATCTTATCACGCCCTGTCAAAAAAGCAACTGACAATTACTGCTTTCTAATACAAAAACAAGTCGTTAGTTACGAGCACTAAACGACTTGCTTTTGTATTAACCAATCCAGGTTTCGTGTGTATAGGCCATTTCCCAAAAAGCGTATTCCATCTCACTGCTGATAACAAAAGCGGTGATCATAGCTGCTTGTTCTTGTGGTGAACTTTCTTCATATAATTGATCTAACAGTTGGCGTTCCTCTTGGACGTGTTGGTACGCTTCCTCCCCAGCATAGGTTTCAATCCAACGTTGGTACAGTGGCTCTGGTGAGTGTTGTTTGACTAACTGTGCACCAATTTCTTGATAGAGCCAAGAACAAGGCAACATACTTGCTGCGGCCGTCTTAGGCGTTCCTTCAATAAGTTGGCGATACATATGAGAAACATAGTGATACGCGGTTGGTGCAATCGGTGTCGCTGCAACCTCTTCTTCCGTAATCGCTAGTTCTTCAAAAAAAGTTTCACGAATAGCTAATTCGCCCAACGCGAGATTTTCCGCATTTGTTAAGAGTAATTTTTTCAATCGAGGTTGTTGCGTTTGTGCCGCAATCAAGCGATAAAGTTGACTAAAGTGTTTTAAATAGTAATGATCTTGAATTAAATAGTAGCGAAAAATCGTTGGACTCAAGGTTCCTTCATGTAACTCTGTGATAAAAGGATGCTGAAAACTTCCTTGCCAAGAAGCTTGCGCTTGTTCTTTGGCTTGTTCTGTAAATGTCATAGGTTTCTCCTTTACGTTAGAAAAATAAACAAATTTGTAAAAATGATGATCAAAATAGCAAGCCCAAGACTGACTTTTGCTGACACAAAATGCTCTTTTCGACTTCTGGTGGCTCCTTCTTCATAGCCATGGGCAGACATTGCTTCAGTATATTTATCTCGCCAAGAAACAGCAACGAGCAGTGTTTTAACATAAAGCATCGGCGACCAAAAATGAAACGTTTTGCCACGGAGTAGGCTTGCTTCTTTTAAATCATTAATTTCTCTTTTCACTTCCGGTAAGGCGTGAACCACCACTAAAATTCCATAAACAAAGTTTGGTGCTAGCCCCTTTTGTTCCAATAACAACAATAATTCTTCAAAATCAACGCCTACAGCAAAAGCTAGTCCTAAACCGGCAAAGGCATACGTTCGGCTAAACAAAAGCCAGGCTTGTTGACTACTCGTACCATGCAAATAAATAGACCAAAACGTCCCGATTGCTGGTAAAAGTGGCAAGAAAAATAACCAAAGCAGTAAGCGGGATTTTCGCTGGCCTATTAAAAAAATGATACAACCCATAAAAACCGCCAAATTTGCCAAAATTGACTGAGAAAAAGATAATTCAAAGGTCAAAATAAGAATCAAAGAAGCATAAATTGCTGCATTTGTTTGCTTTATTTGCATGTGGTTCCCTCCTGCCAGATAATCAGTTGTTGATGCAGCAATTCTATTCGGTAATTGCTCACGCCAGAGAGAGGTTCTAGCCGATGCGTGACGATTAGAAAATCTTGTTGCGCACTTTTTTCTTTGATCCATTCAACAAAATAATTGCATGCTCGCTCATCTAATCCAGCAAAAGGTTCATCTAAAAGTAAACAGTCCAAATCTAAGCTCAGCAAACTAATTAATTGCACCATCTTTTTTTGCCCTTCACTTAGTTGAAAAACACTGTGCTCTAGTTTTTCTTTTAAACCTAAAAAAGTTAAGGCTTCCTCTTGTTTTCTTCTTTTTTCTGCTGTCATGTTCTGACCAAACAAAAGCTCTTCTCGTAAAGTCAACGTGACAAACTGACGATTGGCTTGTTGCACCGCTAATGTCATGTGTTGATACAATTTTTTTGAAGCCCGCAAGCGGCGGCCCGATAAGAACATTTTTCCTTGATATTTTTGTCTCTGAACGATGGCTTTTAATAAGGTGGATTTCCCCGCCCCATTTGGCCCCGTCAACGTGGTAATTCCTTTAAACAAAAGCGCTTCTTTTTCTTCAAGTAGCACTCGTTTTCCCTGATACAAACGAAAATTTTTCAATTGGAGCATTGGTTGTTTTACCACAGAATTTGTCAGTTGAAATGTCTGCGGTTTTGTTTTGATAAACGTCAACGGTTGCTTTTCAAACTGGCCATTTTTCAACGTGACGACTTGGTCCACAACATCAGCGTAATCGCTGAAATCGTGGTCGCACACCAAAATCGTTTTGCCTGCTTGATGGAGTCTTGCTAAAATTTGAATAAATTGTTTTCGAGAGGTTGGATCAATGCTTGCAAAAGGTTCATCTAATAAAAGAATATCTGGGTTCATTGCTAGCAGAACTGTCAACGCCGCTTTTTGTTTTTCACCACCAGATAACGTCGCTAATTCTCGTGTGAATAAGGTTTGAGTCTGAACAAGTTGAAGCGCTGTTTGGATTTTTCGGTTCATTTCTTCAGGCGAGATTCCTAAATTTTCTAAAGCAAAAATCAGTTCTCGTTCCAAGGTTTTCATTGTAAATTGTTGACTGGGGTTTTGAAACAGCATGCCAATTTTTTGCGCCTTTTCACGAGTTGATAATTGTCGGCGCTCCATTCCTTCAATCAAAATTTCTCCTTGGTAATCAAGCGGAGCAAATCCGGCAATCAATCGTAAGAGCGTTGATTTTCCACTACCACTATCGCCAATTAATAAGGAAAACGTTCCTTGAGGAATTGCTAAATTTGTCTTTTCAAACAAGGGTTGTTCTCGTGAAAAGGACACAGCTTTTAATTGGATACTATTCATTTTGCCTTCACAGCTAACCCTTGCGCAGACTGATACATTCGTAAAATAACTTTCGTTAAGAAAATACCAAAGAAACAAATGGAAACGAACCGAACGCTAATTAAAGCAATGTTCATCCCCAGACCGTAATTGCCATAACCAAACTTAAAGTATTCATACACATAACTAAAAATAGTCGTCCCAATCGCACTATAAAATAACGTGAGTGTATCGTACCGTTTGTAGCGTGTCACAAAAAAGCCACTTTCACTACCTAGGCCTTGAATCACACCAGAAATTAATACACTAGGTCCGAAATACGAACCATAAAGCATTTCTGCCAAAGCGGCTAAAACTTCCGCCAAAACAGCACTTCCCGCTCGTGGAATCAGCATCGCTGCAATTGGTGCCACCATGGTCCACATTCCAAATAAAAGCTCATTGGCAAATGGACTCAGTCCTAATGGTAACAGCGCAGCATTCAATAACGCATAGAGGAACCCTGCCCCCATAAAAACACCGCCAAACAAAAAGGCTAAAAAAGCGAGTAAGACGACTTGTTGCAATGACCATTTTTTCAATAAAAAAACTCCTTTCTCTTAACAAAAAGCAAAAGGAGTGACTTAAATAAACCCTGATAAAAGAAAACACACTCATCCTAGGACAGAATGAGTGCGTGAAAAATCAAAGTAAATCGGCATTTCCCTGCGACAGTACTAACTGCATCAGGTTCAATGGGTATCATCTCAGCCATAACAGCACCCCAAATGTTTTTTATTAAAATGTACTTTTACTATAGCATAGAATAATTATAAAAACTAGTCTTGGCACTTTTTTCTTTCATCAAAAGCTGAAGAAATCAAACAATTTTGTAAGATAACTGTTAGGCAAATAAATGGTTGGTTTTTCTGAACTTTGTTATATTGTTCTTTATGAAAGAGAGGCGTTTATACTATGGGTAAAACATTAACTGGCTTTCATTTGAAAGTCATTGGGGTTATTTCAATGGTCTTTGACCATCTATTGCAATTTTTTAGTTTTTTAGGCGTGCCTGGTTGGTTCGGATGGATTGGACGAATTGCTGCACCTATTTTCTTATTTGAAAGTTCTGAAGGCTTCATTCACACAAGCAATCGGCGAAAATACATGTTCCGGTTGTTGTTAGGCTTCTGGATTATGGGGATTCTGAACGGCATTTTAAATGCGTATTTTTCAACAGGTGGCTTAATTATCAATAATATTTTTGGGACGTTATTTTTAGGTACGGTCTACATGCAGTCTATGGACTATTTTAAACAAAAACAAATTGGTAAAGGGCTTCTTTGGTTTATTGTGCCTTTATTAATCAGTGCTCTACCTTTCGTCGTTTTTAGTTCTCCAGACATATTAAGCAACCCTGCTATCTTAATTGGTTTCCAACTTTTCAATCTGATTGTGCCATCACTAATGATGACAGAAGGCGGGTTTTTATTTGTTCTCTTGGCTGTGGCTTTTTATTTATTCCATGACAAAAAGTGGTTACAAATTTCAGCGATTGGCGTTGTTGCGTTGATTTCAGCAGCCAGCTATAATTTCCAAGAACTATTCGGGGCGAATCACCAATGGATGATGATTTTAGCAGCGATTCCAATTATTCTTTATAATGGTGAAAAAGGCCGTGGCATGCGGAATTTCTTTTATATTTTCTATCCAGCTCACATTGCTATTTTTGCAATTATTAGTTTCTTCATGCAACGTTAATTATTTTCTTCTTGACGATTGCCTAAAAACTGTTTACAATGCAACATGTAAACAAATCGTACAGATAACACGCAAGTTGCGTGTCGAGAGAGAGGCGGTTTCTATTCTTATAGAAACTGCTTCTATTTTTTTACGAAAAAATGAAAACTATAGAGGTGATTAAATGGAACAAAAAAACGTACGATTATTCCCTGCCGTTTTAGCGACAGGAATTATGTCTTTTGCTGGCGTATTAATTGAAACAGCAATGAATGTAACCTTTCCGACATTAACAAAGGAATTTGGTGTTTCCACCGGTACCGTGCAGTGGGTGACAACGATTTATTTATTAGTTATTTCTATCATGGTGCCCTTATCCAATTATTTATTAAAAACCTATTCGCTAAGACGCTTATTTATCGTTGCGAATCTTTTCTTTTTGATTGGTTTAGCGATTGATGTCTATTCGCCATCTTTCAGTATCTTGTTATTAGGCCGACTCTTCCAAGGGGCTAGCACTGGGATTGCTTTGCCACTGATGTTTCATATTATTTTGAACTTTACCCCGCTGGAAAAACGGGGAACGATGATGGGGGTAGGCACATTGACCACTTCAATTGCTCCAGCCATTGGTCCAACGTATGGTGGAATCTTAACATCTTCCCTGTCTTGGCACGCCATCTTTTTATTCTTAATTCCTATTTTACTACTTTCTTTGTTTATGGGATTATCGGCTATTCCAGAAATACCTGTTAAAAAAACCACCACTCTTGATTTGGTTAGTTTAATTGGTATTGCCCTGTTATTTAGTGGTTTGTTGATGTTTTTAAGTAAAATTGGCACATTGTTTGGCTGGCTTTCACTTCTGGCAGCCGTTATTGGCTTTGTTATTTTTTATAAACGAGCAACGACCGCTGAACAGCCACTAGTTCGTTTGACAATTTTAAAAAATCCCGCCTTCGTTTTATTTTTATGTGGCTTTTTAGTTTGTCAATTCTTATTGTTAGGTATTTCCTTTGTCTTACCAAACTTTGTTCAAATCGTCCTTGGAAAAAATGCGTTTGTAGCTGGGCTAGTCATGCTGCCAGGTGCTACAGTCGGGGCCATTTTGGCACCACTTTCTGGACGAGTGTTGGATCAATACGGCGCTAAAAAACCTATATTATTTGGCTTAAGTTTGGCGACAATCGGTTGGCTAGCTTTAACAATTTTACTAGAGATGCCTGTTTTATTAGGATTCGTCGCTGGACATGTTACCTATATGATTGGTCTAGGTTTTGCATACAGTAATATGATGACGACTGGTATGAGCTTGTTAGAGGAGAAAGATTTTGGCGACGGTAATACGTTATTTAATACACTTCAACAATTTTCTGGCGCTATTGCGACGGCCATCGTAGCGACGATTATTAATATCGCTCAAGACCACGCAGATAATTTTGCTCAGGGGACAACGATGGGCTCCCTCATTTCTCTGATTTTCTTGTTAACCTTATTAGTAATTGTTTTAATTGCTTGCTGGAATTATTTCCGCAAAAAAGCTTAAAAAAAAGCAGCTGGTCCGTTCCGTAGTGACCAGCTGTTTTTTTCTAGTTTTCTAAAGATAGTTGTTTTTTTATGCTTCTTGCTTCCGAATATATAGTACGAACAAGACGGCAATCAACACGATAAAGCCACCAAAAATCGGTGTATATGTTACTGATAAATGATCTGTGACTACCCCACCTGTCATTGAGCCAACGGTAATCCCAATATTAAAGGCTGCAATATTAAAAGCTGAGGCCAAAGTGATATCTTCTGGAACATACTTTTCCGCTAATTCTACAACATATAGTTGTAAACCAGGTACATTCATAAAGGCAAATAGACCCAACATCAAACTTGCTAATAAGCCTAGAAGACTGTTATCCATTAAAACAGTAATAAATAAAAAGACTAAGGACAGAATTAATAAGCTAAACATTTTTACTAACGAATCTAAAGGTTTTTTATTTGCCCAGTGACCACCTACTGTATTGCCAATTGCAACCATTACGCCATAAACAACTAAAATAATCACTACCGCATTGGCTGAAAAGCCTAAATTTTCCAATAACGGTGACAAGTACGTATATGCAGCAAACGTTCCACCATAACCAAAAGCAGTAATTAGAAAAGAGAAAACGAGGGGTTTGTTCGTAAAAATCCGCGTGATTCCTTTTAAGTCAACCTTTCCTGGTATCGGTAAATTTTTGGGAACTAAAAAATAACTAGCAATCAGTCCCACCAAGCCAATACTGGCTATAAAAAGAAAGGACATATGCCAAGCTGTTTGTTGCCCAATAAACGTCCCTAAAGGTACGCCAGTCACTGTTGCAACCGTTAAGCCCGTAAACATAATAGCAATAGCGCTAGCTCGACGTGACGGCGGCACAACATCTGCGGCGATGACAGTCGAAACAGACATGAAAATACCATGCGCCAATGCAGAAAGTATCCGCCCTACCAATAAAATAATAAACGTTGGCGCAAACGCAGCAATTAAATTCCCACTAATGAAAAGAAGCATAATCCCCAGCATTAATGAGCGACGATTCCATTTTCCTGTCAAAATTGTTAATAACGGCGCCCCAATCGTCACACCTAAAGCGTATAAAGAAACAGTCAAACCTGCTTGGGAAAGACTAATATGAAAACTTTTAACAATCATTGGTAATAAACCCACACTAATAAATTCTGTTGAACCGATTGCGAAAGCATTGATAGCTAATGCAAAGAGCGTTAAATTTGGTGAAATTTTCTTTTCCATTCTCTTCCTCCTAAAAAACATTTGAATTTCAACAAAAATTACTATATACTAAGATTGAAATTTTGATAAGTACCTACTTTTTTGTATCATAGGTACCTTTTAGTAACTTTTGTTTATTATCAACCTATTAAGGAGGAATGTTTTTTGGAAACTCGTACATATGCGATTGGTGTCGAAGCAACGATGGATGTTATTGGCGGCAAATGGAAACCAATTATTCTGTGTAATTTACGGCACGGCGCCATGCGCCCCAGCGATTTAAAACGCGGCATTACTGGCATTAGTCAAAAAATGCTGACACAACAATTACGGGAACTCGAAGAAGACAACATTATCGAGCGGAAAGTTTACAACCAAGTTCCACCAAAAGTCGAATATTATTTAAGCGATTATGGTCAAAGCCTCTCTGCTGTCTTAGATAACTTATGTAATTGGGGAGAATCCCACGTGGCTCATTTGCAAGAACAAGGCCAAGAAATTTATTTAAAATGTGAAGATTAGTGAACAAAACGTTTATAAACTATATTAAGAGGGAACTTTAAGCTATTTAAAGCCTGGGGAAAAATCATTTTAGATTTTTCCCCAGGCTCTTCTTATGCTTTAATAACTTGAATATCTTGCGTTAATTGGGCCCAATGATTAGTGGGTCCGTGGCCATGTCCAACAGAAATTGCTTGGCTAATGGCCCCTTGTATAAACTGTTTGCCAATCACAATCGCCGCTTCTAACGGCGTACCTTTTGCTAATTCGGCTGCGATACACGCTGAAAAAGTATCTCCTGTTCCATGAGTATTTTTCGTTACAATTCGTGGTGCACTTAGCCAAAAGCTCGAACCGTCTTCCATTAATATATAATCAGCCGCTTGTTGATTTGTGCTATGTCCGCCTTTCATAATAATATTTTTTGTGCCCAATTGCTGTAATTTTTTTGCTGCGGTCTGCATTTCTTGTTCTGTCTTGATGGTCGTCTCTAGTAAAACTTCTGCTTCTGGTAAATTAGGTGTCACGACCGTTGCTAATGGCAACAGTTGCTCTTTAATCGTTTGAACTGCCTCGGCTTCTAACAAATGGTGTCCACCTTTAGCCACCATTACAGGATCGACAATCAACGGACCAAAATCAACTTTCTGCAAATTGCGAACAACAGCTTCGACACGCTCACTATCTGCTAACATCCCCGTTTTCGCTGCCCCAATTTTAAAATCAGCCGCCAGTGATTGAAATTGTGCATCAATAAATGAACTAGGAATCGGTAAGCTATCTTGCACGCCATACGTATTTTGTGCCGTCAATGCAATGACAATATTTAAGCCAAATGCCTGCCGTGCTTGAAATGTTTTTAAATCTGCTTGCATGCCAGCTCCCCCACCAGAATCAGAACCAGCAATCGTGACTACTTGTGGGGTCAAATTATATTCGGTCATTTTCTCGCCTCCAACATTCGCTCCGTTACACGCATCAACCCTTGAACTTTCTCGGTTATCTGTTCAGCCAGCATAATTTCACTGACCAGTGAAACACCAGCCACTCCCGTTCCCATAAGTTGTTCTATATTTTCTTCTTTGATCCCACCAATCGCCACAACAGGAATCGTGACTGCTGCAGCAATTTCAGAAAGTGTCTGCAAAGAAGTTAACGGACTGTCCTTAGTCGTTGTGGGGAAAATTGCGCCCACGCCTAAATAATCGGCGCCCTCGTTTTCCGCTTCAACTCCTCGTGCCACCGTTTTGGCTGAAACACCTACGATTTTTGTGGACCCAACCAGTTTTCGCACAAGAGCAACCGGTAATTCATCATCCCCTATATGCACACCTGCCGCATCCACTGCCAAGCAAATATCGACACGATCATTAATAATCAACGGAATCTGATACGCATCTGTTACCGCTTTAACTTTCACTGCTAATTCGTAAAAACGCCGTGTTGACACTTCCTTTTCACGCAGTTGGACCAATGTCACTCCACTGCGACAAGCAGTTTCAATTCGTTTTAAAAATTCAGTATCACTAAAATCATACCGGCCTGTCACCAAATAAACTTTCAATTGCTCTCTCATAGCACTCGTCCTTTCACCGCCTCAAACCAATCCTTCTCCTTCATTAAAAGAGATAACTGATTTAACGTATTTTGGCGAAAATCGGCCAGCCCTTGGCTCTTAGTCTGGGCTTTTTCTCCGCAAAGATTAAAATAGCTCACTGCGGCTACTGCCGCAGTCATTGGCGCGTTGCCTTCACCTAATAAAGCGGCAACTAATGCGCCGACTAAATCGCCCGTGCCAGTGAAACAATCCAACTCAGGAACACCATTTTGTAAGACAATCACTTGCTCTTGACTAACCAAAACATCTTGAATCCCTGTTGCTAAAAATACCGTCTGGGGAAACTTTTGCGTTTGTTGACGTAAAGCCTGAATCAGTTCCTCAATTGCTTCTTCACTTTGATCCAAAGGGCTGCCATCCACTCCTCGGCCATGACTCACCAACTGGCAAAAAGTCCGCATTTCTGAAAGATTCCCTTTCACAACGGTTGGCTGATTGTGCACCAGCTTTTCCCCAACTTCATTGCGAATATCACTGGCGCCATAACCGACTAAATCGACTACGGTCGGTTTATTCACTTGCCGAGCATAATCACTAGCTGCTAACAAGCTCTGCTCTCGTTCTTGTGATAAATGGCCTAAATTCAAAACCAAGGCACTGGTTTGCTGAAACAACTGCGGAAATTCCCGGGGATCATCTGCCATAATGGGTTTAGCATCAATATAAAGTAATGCATTCGCCATAGACTCACACGTAATTTCATTCGTAATGCACTGAATTAATGGTGCCGTTGTCAGTGGAAAAATCGTTTCAAACTTAACGCTTGTTTTCATAAAAGTACCCTCCCAAAAATAATTCCTGTGTTTGTTTAAATACCCGAGTTTCTTTCAGTTTTACTAAGACAAGCCAAGCAATCACTGAACCAATCAGTGTGGCGCCAATAAATCGTGGCGTATAAATGAACCAATAAAAATTCTGCTTACTGCCAGTAAACCAAACCATTACAGGATAGGACAATAACGAGCCAATGATGCCTGTACCAAAAATTTCTCCTAGCATCGACCAGCCTAATTTTTGTCCCCATTGATAAAATAAACCAGCAAAAAACGCGCCAAAAACGGCACCTGTTAACGCTAATGGCGGAATACCTAAGAATGTCATACGGATTAAGCCGCAGACAAGTGCCATGAGCGTTCCGTAAAGAGGACCTAATAAAACTCCGGCAATAATGTTCATGACACTGGACATAGGGGCCATTCCCTCAATTCGCATTAACGGCGATAATACAACGTCCATCGCAATCATTAAAGCCAGTAACGTAACTCTGTGGATTCGATTTTTTTCCACGTAAAAAAACTCCTTTCTGCGAGAAGCAAAAGGAGGCGCGACTGAAAAAGACAGAAAAACCCAACCACAAATAAACGTAGTTGGGTGCAATAATCGGTCAAAATTTCAAGACATTTCCCTGCGCCAGTCCTAACTGTTTCAGGTTCCATGGGTATAATCTCAGCTAATAGCACCCCAAATGTTTCTCTTTAATTGGCTTTAGTATAGCATAGTTTTTTGGAAGCGACTACTAAAATTGCCAAAGAGTTTTCCCACAAAAACAGAAAAAACGTCATGCCCAAAAAGTTCGATTTTTTGGGCATGACGTTTTTCATACTTTCGTTTGTCTTATTTTTTAGAATCCTGGCATTCCTTTGGTGTATTTACCTAAAGTTGCTTCGGTTTCTTTTTCAATTTTTACTAACGCATCGTTGACAGCCATAATGACTAAATCTTGTAACATATCAACGTCTTCAGGATCAACCACGTCCTCTTTAATGGTCAAATCTTTCATTGTGCGATCACCAGTAAATGTCGCTGTCACAAGTTGATTGGTTGCTTCACCGATAAATTCTTTTTCATTTAGCGCTTCTTGCGCTTTGGCCATTTCTTTTTGCATTTTTTGTACTTGTTTCATCATGCCTTGCATGTTGCCCATTCCTCGCATCATAATTCCTCGACTCCTTCGTATTAATCATCTAGTACTTCGACAAGCTCTTCACCAAACATAGCAATTGCTTCATCTACTACTGGATTTTCTTGTGAATGTTCATTTGTTGCAGGCGGTTCGTCCGCTAGACGAGCCATTTCATTTTCAGGTTCAGAATGATTCAAACTGCCCTGATTTTGGTTAATAAAACTTTGTCTTAGTTTTGGCCAGCTTTCTCTAGTAATGCAGACCATCTCTGGTGTATAGTCCATCAAACGGCTTAAATTATTATTGAAAGCTAACTGCATCTCTTCATCGTATGTTGCACGAGCACAAACAATCTCATAGTCAAATGCCACCACGATGCCCTTAGGACTCGCTGCGACAGGTTCACTAGCTTTGAGCATCGCTCGTTGAGTCACAGATAATGTTTGCAGTAAGTCTTCCCAGACATTTTTCACATTCATTAAATGTGTTCTAGTCGCTTCGTTTAGGACTTGATATACCCGTTCTGTGGGTACACGGAACGAACTTTTTGGCGCTTGTGGTCGTGCTTGTTGACGTGGCGCATCTGCTTCTTTGGTAGTTACACCGTGTTTCTTTAATTCAGCCAGTTCTTTCTTCAGTTGCCCGATTTGATTTTGTAAATCTGCTAATTCTGGATTTCCCTCTGCACTACCATCTTGATTAGCTGTTTCTGGCGTATTGTGTTTATTGGGTTGCACCGTTTTAGCCAATTTGACAGTGGCTACTTCCAGATAGATATTCGCATTGTTGGTAAAGCGGATCTCATTTTGTGTATCACTTAAAATTTGGATTAGTTGGTAGATTTTTTCAGCAGGTGTTTGTGTAGCTAGTTCCTTAAATGCTTCTGTCAAAGTTCCTGCTTTTTCTGCTAATAACTTCGGTGCTTGCTGATACATCAGCAAATCTCGACAATATAATAACAAATCTTCTAAGAAACGGCGTGCTTCTTTGCCTTCGCCTAAAATACTTTCCAAGCCTTCTAATGCTCGTTCAACATCACCGGCGACACAACACTGAATATAATGATCCATCATTTCATAGGTTAGGCTGCCTGTCACTTGCATTGCATCTTCCAGTGTTACTTTTTCATCACTAAATGAAATCGTTTGATCCAAGATACTCAAGGCATCTCGCATCCCACCTTCCGCAGCACGCCCAATCACATAAAGGGCTTGTTCCTCATAATCGAGAGCCATTTCCTGCATGATATGGGCCATATGATCGACGATATCTTGCGTACTAATTCGCTTAAAATCAAAGCGTTGCGTCCGTGAGATAATCGTTAACGGAATCTTGTGTGGTTCAGTCGTTGCTAAGATAAAAATAACATTTTGTGGTGGTTCTTCCAAGGTTTTTAAAAGTGCATTGAACGCGCCTGTTGATAGCATATGAACTTCATCAATAATATAAACTTTGTACTCGGCTTGCGTCGGTGCATACTTTGCTTTATCACGAATATCACGGATTTCTTCCACGCCATTATTACTCGCTGCATCAATTTCAATGACATCATTTAAACGACCTTCCGTAATGGCTACACAGGTTTCACAAACATTACAAGGTTCACCATCTTGACTATGTTTACAGTTAATCGCTTTAGCGAAAATTTTTGCGGCACTGGTTTTACCTGTACCACGAGGGCCAGTAAATAAATAGGCATGAGATGTTTTCTTTTGCACTATCGCATTTTTCAGTGTCTGAGTAATTGCTTTTTGTCCTACTACGTCATCGAAACGTTGTGAACGCCAGACCCGATAAAGTGCTTGATAAGCCATTTTTTACCCTCCCTTATTTTTCATTCTTATCTATTATACGTGATTTTTAGTCATTCGGCATCTTTTTTCTTTTAATGAGTCACCGGCGCAACCATTGCTAAAAAAGCCGCTTTTCCTTCACTTGTTTCTGCAAACGCACTGGCTTCTTTTAGTCGCTGTTGATACGCTGAAGCGACAGTTTCAAGTGCCTGCGTTTTCTGGTTGCTCCAAGTCATTAAACCTTGGACTTCTGCTAACGTTAACGAAGGCTTTGCTTGAGGTCGACTAAAAATTAAGTCCATGACATATAAAAGTTCTTTTCGTCGTGCAACGATTTGTATCTCATCCGTTGGCAGTTTCAGCGTTTGCCATTGCTCAAAAATATCATTTGCGGCTTGGGCAACTTCTGACGCATTCGGTCCCTCTAAGCGAAATGTCGCAACTGGCCAATTCACCATTCCTGCGTTGATTAAAGGATAGTTAGCTAACTCAACATATTCTGAAATGCTCGCTTCGGCTAATGGAAATTGTTGCAAACCCGTTTGATAATAGACATGCTCATTTTGTTCAAAGACAGCATCAATCCCAGCAAAATAATGAGGAAAGACCTCAACAATTTTCAACAATTGCTGAAAAGTCTTAACTGAACGTTTCGCTGCCTGATGTTTTTCAAACGCAATCACACCTTGTTGCTGATATTGTGCCTGTTTTACAAAGGAAAACCCCCAGCTTTCGCCATCTAAGTTCATTCGAATCACTCGATGGTTCGTAGTCGCAGGAAATTGCTGACTTCCCTGGTAGCCTTCTGTTGCCATGCACCATTCACAGCGGGGATATCTTTGTGCAGAGAGCGTTGCTTTTGGCGCCTCACTGTGGACCTTATTTGCTAAAAAATCACCATAGACTGTTGAAAAAACAACAGGTTCTTCCTGTTCAATGACCGTACCGTTTTTTTGACAAAGTTGGTAAAAATACTCGGTAGCCTCTTGTGGCTCTTTGGCATAATGTTGTGCAAAAAAAGCATTAACCACAGAAGGTGGCGGTGTCAACAAATCCATCAATTGCACCACGAACTGTTCTTTTTGTTGCTCTGTTTTTACAAGTTGATTGGCACTCGCAATTTGACACAATTGTTCCGCCAAATCAGCGGCGGGTGTTGCCACAGGCCGTATGTCTACTTCGCCTAATTCTTGTTCACCAATCATTGATAATAAACGGTTCTGAAGATATAAGCGATCCAATTCCATCCAACCACCTGCTTGAATAGCAAGTGTGGTAAAATCGGCAATCATTTGACTCGTGGTCATCGATTCATTCCTCCTATTACTTTTCTTGATATCCATGTGGATGAGCTTGGTGCCATTGCCAAGCGGTGGCGATAATGTCCTTGACCTCAGTTACTTCTGGTTGCCAGCCTAAAACTCGTTTGGCTTTTTCACTAGAAGCAATTAATGTACTAGGATCCCCTGCTCGGCGTGGCGCGATTGTCGCAGGGATTTCTTGACCTGTTACTTCGCGAGCAGCATCTAACATTTCTTTAACAGAATAGCCGTTGTTGCTACCAAGGTTAAAGACGTCACTTTCGCCGCCATTTTTCAAGTATTCTAAAGCCAAAATATGTGCTGCAATCAAGTCTTCAATATAAACATAATCTCGAATGCACGTGCCATCGGGTGTATCATAATCATCCCCAAAAATACTTAGCTCTGCTCGTTGGCCTAATGCCACTTGTAAAATAATTGGCACAATATGCGTTTCTGGCGTGTGATCCTCACCAATTGAGGCATCTTTTTTTGCTCCCGCAACATTAAAATAACGCAAAGCAACATATTTCATTCCATAAGCGTTGTCGCACCATTTCATGATTTTTTCCATCATTAATTTACTTTCCCCATACGGGTTTTTAGGATTCGTTGGGGTTTCTTCTGTAATAGGCATTGCTTTTGGTTCGCCATAAGTGGCCGCTGTGGAAGAAAAAACAATATGTTTCACTCCAAATTCTTGCATGACTTCCAAGGCAATTTGAGTGCCGTGAACATTGTTATTGAAATACATTAACGGTTTCTCCACGGATTCTCCTACTAAAGAATTGGCCGCAAAGTGCAACACCCCTTCAATTGATTCCTTTTCAAAGACACTACGTAAAAAAGCTTTATCACGAATATCGCCTTCATAGAAAGTCGCTTGTTCATGAACTGCTGAACGATGTCCCGTTAATAAATTATCAACAACCACAACGGCATATCCTTTTGAAATTAATTGATCGACGGCATGTGAGCCAATGTAGCCTGCGCCACCTAATACTAAAATAGACATA
This sequence comes from Enterococcus sp. LX10, assembly GCF_023539285.1. Taxonomy (NCBI): domain Bacteria; kingdom Bacillati; phylum Bacillota; class Bacilli; order Lactobacillales; family Enterococcaceae; genus Enterococcus; species Enterococcus sp. LX10. The sequence goes on from NZ_CP092784.1 coordinate 2,284,287, forward strand.
AATACGCTCCTTTTACTCTCTAATTTCTTTTTCTATTGTACCATTAAATAAGGTCTACTTCTGAATTATTTCATTTTGTAAACAGGATTTAATTTGGCCATTTCTCCTTATTCATTTTTCCTATCAAAATACAGAAAAGACTTGGTAAATTTTAACAAATCTCTAAATTAGTCGTAGAGTTTATGAAAAATCATTGTAACTATTGGATTTTTTTGCTTTTTTCCGTCATAATAGAAACAAATACAATTTGAAAGAAGGAATGAACGATGAAAAAATTTGTATCAGGTATGTTAGTCGGTACTGCTATCACAGTTGCTGCTTTAGCCGGTGTGGCTACAACTATTAAAAAAACAGTCATTGATCCAATTGAAGAAAAAGAAGATATGATTGAAGAAAACCGTAAAAAAGCGATGCGTAAACGTATTGCACGTTAAAAAATAGCTGTGACGTTGAGATAAAAAATCTAACGCCAAGAAATCAACAGGAGCGCTTCTGGCTCGGTTGATTCTCTTAAGCATAACAAGTGGTCATCCATCAAAGCGATGGATGACCACTTGTTATGCTTTCTTTTTTACCAAAGGAGCTGACTATTTTTCTTAACTATTAAAAATAGTGGCAGCAATCCGATCCATATCGCGCATATTCCAAGGATCCACACCAGGACGAGCTGCAGCGGCTGTTAACCAATGAATCCCTTCTGTTGGAATACCACAACTAAAAAGGCCTGTCGCCACCTGTCCATCTTTTGTGATGACTTGATTCGTGGCAGGCACAATCAAGAGTGCACCTGTTTTGACTATTTGACCATCAGCTAATGCCAGTTGATGGAGCGTAGCTAGCTTATCGGCTAACAACTGCCTCGTTAAAGGATTCAAACTTTTTTCATTATTAACTTTGGGAATGCGTGCTTCAATTAAAAAGTGACTATTATACCGATTTTCCGGAAACAAATTAGCATAAGTAATAAATTGACCCGCTTTCATTTCGACACGCATTTCTGGCCCCAGAATCGTGACTAATCCCAGTTCAACTAACGCCTGTAGCTCTTCTGTTCTTTCAACAGAAGGTCCCACTGACAAAAAGGTATTCAACGGGGTAAACCAATGCCACAACCACTTTTGACTCTCGTCATTCGTTAATAACCCTTCATCCAAAACAAAGCGAATCTGATCTCTTAAATCTTTTAAACTGTCTAAAGCAGTGGTCAAAGGACCGCTAAGATTGCCTTTCTCTGCTTCTTGAATATCCCATTTTAAATACTCTAGTAAAAACGAACGAAAACGTTCATGAGTGGTTTTCTTTGTTTCAGGATGTTCTAACGCTTGCCAATCAAACCAATCTTGTTTTTCAAAGTGGGCTAAGCTTTCCGGCGCTCCCTTGGTTTGAATAAACAGCTGTTGAAAGGCCTCTTTAGAAAGATGCGGATATTTTTCTTCGATTAAGCAAGTGTAATACACATATTCCACTTCTTTTTTTAAATACCCAAAAAACTCTGCGCCTGTAACCTGTCCTTTTTTACGACATTCAGCTAAATACGTTTCGGTTAAAAAAACAGGCTGATAGGTTTCCCCGTAGCCTTTTTGATTATTCCCTCGAGGATGAGAAGGAAAACCGCGACCAGAACCAGCAATAATAATAGGCTCTCTTCCAGAAGGTTCATAACGTAAGCGGCCATTTTGACGAGAAAAAACACCCCCGCGGCCAATCGTCAAGGCAGATAAATAGTCAAAAAATGCCAAACCTAAGCCTTTTAACACAACAGGTTGTTTTGCGGGTATATTGGCAAGTGCCAATAAAGCATCCGCCGCATTTTTAGGGGAAGAATAAAACAAACGATGCTCCTTGGCGTAGTCCGCAAGCTCTTGTTCAACAGTCGTTAATTCATTTTCTTGGTGACCCATGGCTAAAATTACTTTGTCTGCCGTAAACTCAATGGATTGGGTGTACACATAATAGTTATCCTCTCCTGCCCGTACAGCAGTTACTGGCTCTTTAAAAAACGTCAGCGATGTTTGTTCGTTACATCGCGTGGCTAAATACGTATAAAACCATTTTTGGTACATGCCATAAAAAGCCCTCGAGCAGTGATCATTCGGTCCAAGGCGATGACATTCTTTCAACAACTCAAGATAATTATAGGGTTGTTGCTGTTGAATGTACTGCGCAGCTTCTGTTTGGGTCCATTCATAGAGAGTGGGTCCCTTGACAATTGGTCCTTCGCCACTAAAAGATTCATCTGTAAATAAAGTGACTTGACTAATCACGGTGTTCATTAATAAATAATTAGGTTGCTCTGCTCGCCAAATTTTCCCACCTGGACCGTATGGATCAAACAACGTGAGCTGAACATTTATTTCCGTTTTACGAGCCCATTCAATGACTCGTTCTGCAGCTGATAAGCCTCTGGGTCCAGCACCTACAATTGCAATTTTCATCCAATCACCTACTCTATTTTTCTAATAATTCTTTTAAGACAACCGCTTGATTATGCACTGTATCTTTCGCCCCATAGACCAGCGTGACTACTGGCTGATTTTTTACAATTGTCTGTAACTGCTTAAACGCTGTGGCAGTTGGCTCATGTTTCAATTCTTCTTGGTATTTTTGTTTAAACTCAGGATATTTATTTGCTTCATGATTAAACCATTTCCGTAGCTCTGTACTTGGGGCCACTTCTTTGAGCCATTCATCTAACTTTTCAGATTCCTTGGATTTTCCTCGTGGCCAAACACGGTCAACTAAAACACGGTAGCCATCTTGCTCTGTCGGTGCTTCATATGCTCGCTTGATTTGAATCATCTGCCTTCACCTCTTCTCTTTATTGTAGCTCAAAAAGTGAGGACTGACAAAAAAGAAAGTAAGTTCTTGTAATTAAAATACTAATAAATCAAGAATATCTTTATATTAGCAGTAAAAAGAAAAATTATTTTTTAACCATAAAAAAATTGATACTATTCTAAAAATGAGTCGAAGAGATACTAAATATGGCTTTTTGAAAAACCTTGTATCATTTTGTTAATATAACTGGTTCTATCATAAATTCTTATAATTAAACAACCATTGATTTCTACAGCAACAATTATTACAATTTAATTAAATAAAAAAAGGATGGATGAGTATTATGAAAAAATTTTTATCAGATTTACAAGTGTTGGTTTGTTGTCTTTGTTTTTTCCTCCTATTGTCACTTCTGCCGCTGAATTAAAACAATCACCACCAGATATTGATAGTGTGGAGACTTTTCTTGATAAAATGCAGGCAGATGAAAAAATTGCTGTTCTACCTGATGGTTCTATCGTTTCTGGAAATGGCATTGAAATTATAGATCCTGATACACAAAATGTAGTTGCTGTTGTAGAACCTGAAACATCCCCTTTATCTATTACAGTCGAAGAGTATCGAAACAAACAAAAATATTCACTTAACGAAGACTTAACTATTTCATTAATCAGACGAGGTTCACCTGCACCAAATAACAAAAATTATAATATAATGGTTCGTAAAGATACTTATCTTACTTCAAATTCCTTCAGTTCTCGCGGTTGGCGCTTTGCTGGTTATAACTATTTTCCGCAAAGCGGCACTGGAGCTTATCTTCTTTGGTATACATTTAAAGACTCTGCTATGATTGGTAGTATTTCATAGGCACGAAATACGTATAGAACAGGTATCGCTCACGGAATTAGCGTCTACCCAGGTTCTCCTCGTTACCATACAGGTCCAGGCAATTTGACTACCTATTATACCTATAACCCAATTCCTGGTGCAAGCTATCTTGTTGCGAACTGGTAACTATAGAAAGGAGTATTGACATGAAAAAAAAGAACCTATACCCAGCGCTGATACTTTTTTTCCTAGTCAGTAGCATCGTGTGCTTATTTACTTTCAAACAAAATTTGCTGACAGTTAAAGCAGATGCTTTGTCAGCACAGCAAGCAGTAAAAACTGAAATTAACCCCACTATTCAAGCAGCATTGAAAGATGCAGAAAAACAAGAAAACCCTCTCGAAAAATGGAGTGAAATGGTGCAGTTAAGTTCAGCAGATGATACAACGATTTTATATGCTTTAGAAGGCTTCATTCATGGACAAGTTATTCAAGGCGAAGGCACACCAGATGAAATCGTCTATGATAGCGACACCGATCCTAACGCCACAACTTTAGGTGAAATTCGTCAAGCCATTCGAGAACATTACAATTTAAACGAATAAAAGAGACAGAACGTATTTATCATTAATGATAAATACGTTCTGTCTCTTTTATTAACTATTTCTCTTTTTCACTTTCCCAGTCCAGCCATCATAGCCGCCTTTTAAAATATAAATATCAGTATAGCCATTTTTTCGTAATAAATTAGCTGCTCGAATACTTAAAGCTTTCTTCTGATCATAAAGATAAACAGGTTGATCCTTACGAAGAGAACCAATTGTTGTTTTTAACATGCTGTATGGCATGCTGCGCGCCCCTAAAATATGCCCAGCATCAAATGTATCTTTCTCACGAACGTCAATCACTTGTGCTTTACGCATTGTTTCTTTAAATTCTTCTTCCGTCAGCATTTTTGCTGAACGTTTCACCATAATTTTCAAATATAATTCATTGAATACCATCGCTAGTACAATAACTAGCAAAATGCCATTGATTACCCATAAAATACTCATTCTAAAAAGCCCTCTCTATTTCTCTTTTGAAAATTGTAATGCTAGTGAAGCGGCACCAATCACGCCGGCCTCATTACCTAGCTCTGCTAATTTGATTTTTGTACTATTTCGAACTTGCGGGAAGGTAAATTCTTGGAAATATTTTTCGACACGACTACGTAAAAATTCTCCTGCTGCAGAAACACCTCCACCGATAACCACGCTATCTGGATTTAACGTGTTACCTAAGTTTCCTGTGGCCAAGCCTAAATAGAAACAAACACGATCCACAACCATTAAAGCAAAATGATCGCCTTTTTCGGCAAATTCAAAAACGTCTTTACTTGAAACATCTTGTCCATCATCAATCGCTTGTTTCAGTTCAGAGTCACCTGCAAACTCTTCTGATAAATGACGTGCAACACGAACGACACCAGTGGCACTAGAAACAGTTTCTAAACAGCCACGTTTCCCACAGGTACAGTCAAAGCCGTTAGGATCAACCGTCACATGCCCAACTTCACCAGCACAGCCAGCAACACCGTGGAGTAATTCTCCTGCTGCAACAATGCCTCCGCCGACACCTGTTCCTAAAGTAATAAAAATCACGTCGGGATTGTTTTCCCCCGCGCCTTTCCAACGCTCACCTAAAGCGGCAACATTGGCATCATTATCTAAGGCAAACGGAATTCCTAAAGCAGATTCGATTTGTTCTTTGACAGGCTGTACAGTCGTCCAGTTTAAATTATAGGCACCTACAACAGTTCCTTTTTCAATGTCGACACTCCCTGGTGTTCCCATACCAATTCCCACAAAATCTTCTTTTTTCATATTATAAAGATCTATACGGTGACGAATACTTTCAATAATTGATGGCACAATGTGCTTGCCATCTTCTAAAATATTCGTTTCAATACTCCATTTTTGTTGAACAACGCCATCGGTTGTTAAAATAGCAAATTTGATGGTCGTTCCACCTAAATCAATCCCAATAATCTTCTTATCCATTTAGTCGATTCCTTTCTGCTTCCCTCTAGATTCTTCTATTCGATGCTCTCTTTGCAAAATATGCTGGGCCTGTAAATACGTATCTCGGTCTACCAATTGACCTTCATACAATTTTTTTAATTCAATCATCATTAACTCAATATCATAAATCCGTGCACCGACATAAATATACATCCCAAACTGTTTAAAAAGTTGTTGTACATCATATAACGTTTCCATACGAAAACACTTCCTTATTATACAGGTAAACCGTATTTTTTAAAACCCAATAACAGACAAATTACGACAAGAAAAATAAAAATTAATGTGGCCATAATTCGCTCGTGCTTATTAAATGCTTCTTCACGATTTGGAACAGCAAAAGCCGTCGCGACTAATAGTCCACCGATTAGACCGCCAACATGACCCATCATATCTACAGAGCTACTAAACAAGTTAAATAACAAATTAATCACAATAAACATTGAATAGCGTTGCACCATATACATAATCGCTGGATTGTCTCTAAAATGGCGTCCTAAAATAACAAATGCGCCAAACAAACCAAAAAGCGCTGTACTAGCACCGGCTGAGACACTGTTGGGTGTCCCAAAGGCAAAACTGGCGATATTTCCAGCAATCCCACTCAATAAATAAATTCCCAAATAGCGCCAATGCCCATAAATTGCCTCAACCTGTGCGCCGATATAATAAAGAGTAACCATATTCAAAATAATATGCATAAACCCAATGTGAAGAAACATTGGCGTGATAAACCGCCAGTATTCATGATTTTGAGCTACCAGTGGACGAACCATTGCTCCCCAATTAACTAAGTTTAAAATATTTTCTGATCCTCCAGTTAATTCCAATCCAAGGAAAACAATGATTGAAATACCTAAAAGGGCATACGTAATGAACGGCTGATTTTTTAGCCGTTTCAATTTCATTTCTGTTTGATAATTCATTCCATTCCTCCTATTGTATAAATAATTGTTCGATTGGCTGATCAAACGCTTCTGGTTGCCATTGTTCATGGAGTTGTTCACTAAAAACTAAACTACATGAATGGCCCGAAAAATGTTCCAAATAACGATCATAAAAACCACCGCCGAAGCCTATTCGATAGCCAGCCCGATTGAAAACAATCCCTGGCACAATCAATAAATCAATCGCTGTAGCTGTTATTTCTGCCGCTGTTAACGGAGGTTCTTCCACGCCAAATGCACTGGTGTCATAAACCGTCTCTGGAAAAACTTGATAAAAGTACATTTTGCCTCCTTTAAATGTTCGCGGCACCGCCACTTGCTTGCCTTCTTGCATGGCCCGTTCGAAAATTGGCTGTGTTGATAATTCTAGCGGTAACGACCGAATCATTCCGATTGTTTGTGCTTGTTGCCATTGCTGACTAGCAAACAACTGTTCATAGAGACTTGATTCTTTATGTTGTTTAATTTCCGGATGTTGTTTTAGCCATTCCAGGGCAGTTAAGCCCACTTTTCTCAACTTGTTTTTCTCCATGTACACCTTCAACCCCTTTTCTGTTAAGTTTATAGAAAGTGTTCTTAAAAAACAAGCTGATTCCCCTTTTCTCTTTGAAAAATCCCGTTATTTTTCTAACGTTTTTGACGCTTCTTTAAAAAAGTCAACAACCAAATCCATTGTTTCCCCTTTCACTAAATGCCGCTCACCGATTTCCGTTATAAATTGCGTATTTCTCGCATACGTTTTCCCAGACACTAATTGTTCAAAATCAGCCATATCTTCATAGGGAATTTTTTCATCTTCCGTTCCATGCCAAAACAGCATCGGTCGTTCTTGCAGTCTTTCTGGCGTTTGTGATAAATCGTATTGATGCACCCAACTTAGCAATAGTGGCAAGTCTTTAGGCACAAAAATAGCAAATTCTTTCGCCCGTTGAATCACTCGCTGAATATAGCGCGCCGGATAGGGTGTTCCCATTAAGCAAGCAGCAGCTTGAATCTCAGGATGTTGGGTCATAAGAGCGCTGGTAGTAATACCGCCCATGGATACACCACCCACGCCAATCCAATTTTCTTTAATCAACCCTAATTTATGAAAATGATGGATAATTACTGGAAATTCAATCAAATTATATTGAATGCTACTCCAAAATGTAATCGAAGGAATCGTGGAAATAGGTCCTGTTTTTCTTTCTCCGTGGTTCATGGCATCTGGTAAAATGACCCGAAACCCCTCGTGTGCTAATTTTCTTGCTTGTGTTAAAGATAATTCTTTTGCCGATTGCCAACCATGATAGTAAACAATTAGAGGTAATGCTTCGTTTTTTTGATCTTCTGTTGTCACTTCTAATGCTGGAATTTTTGCTATGTAGCGATGTCTAATACTGATTTTCATTCATGATTCCTCCATTATAAAATATCTTCTCTTATTTTACCGTTTTTTGATAAAACCTGCTCTTTATATGATTTATCAAAAAAATCACAAAATATGCGAATTCGCATTTTCCTATTTTATTACTTTCCGTTATAATCATTTTATTAAATACAAAGGGGTGTTTTTATGGTTAAAATTGAGGAAAAAGGCAAAGTAACATTTGGACAAGCTTTTAAAGATTATTTTCGTGGATATGTTGATTTTAAAGGTCGGACCACACGTGCTGGTTATTGGTGGATGACACTGGTATTAAGCATTTTAGCACTTATTTTTTATATTGCCATTGTCGGCAAAGCCGTGTCAGCAATTTTAGCAGCTGAATATTTTGAAACCTATGATTTTGGGAACTTATTACCGTTGATGCTTTTTGCACTTGTTTTATGGTTAGCTTTATTATTACCAACGTGGGCAATGTGTGTACGTCGTTATCGTGATGCTGGGATGACAGGTTGGGGCGTGCTTGTTTTATATCTACTTTCTATTGCCTGTAGCTATACACAAGTTTTCTCTGTTATGTCAACTTTTAAATATGACGTTCAAACAGATACTGTGATAACAGGTGGCAGTCCCGTCTTCTTATTTTTCACTCTTGTGATTAGTCTGTTTTTCTTCTTACTAACAGTCTTACCGACAGATAAACTAACAACAACTAGCCAAAATAGCGTCTTACGCTTCTTCTTCCGTTACAAAGAAGTGAAGTAAGGAAAAGTTTTAAGCCTTTCTTTTAAAAGAAGGGCTTTTTTCTTATTTTAAAATCTTTATGATAAAATAAGAACTAGTCTAGCTAAAAAAATGGAAGGAGAAAATATGGCTACTTTTAAACGGATTCTGAATCTAGAAAATTATATTTTTACTTTTTTTATTTTATTTGTCTTTTACGGCGCAATTAACTCTCCCTATTCGCTGGTAAAAATTCTTTGGGAAAAGCCTAAGCACTTGCTTGTTTTACTTCCTCTATTAATTATTCTATTGTTGATTATTTATAAAAACAAAAAATTTCTTTACACTAAGATTCAAGCGCTCTGGCACTTAATAAAAACCCATGATCGTGTGGTTATTATTTGTAGTTTGATCAGTTTATTTTTACTACAACTTTTACTCCTGACGCAGATTACTGTGCCGATTGGTTGGGATGTTTTTGACAACTTTCATAGTATTACCACTGAAAATAAGGATTATTCAAAAATCGTACTTTCTTTAAACCCCAATAACGAATTTTTCTTTTTCATGATGTATTACCTTAATAAATTTTTGCGTTTCATTGATGTAACAGAGAGCTGGAGCAATACTTGGTTTAGTTGGCAAGTGGTTAATTGCTTGTTTATTAATAGCAGTTTATTTCTCTTTTATCATGCCTCTAAACGTGTCTTTAATCCATTAACGGCCTTCGTTGCTTACAGTTTATTTTTTCTTTCTTTCGGATTATCTCCATGGTTACTAACGCCTTATACAGATACGGCCGTCTTATTGTTCATCAACCTAGTCTTTTTTGCATATAGCCTTTTTGACCAGGTTTCCCCTCCCTTCGTAAAATATTGTTTATTACTGTTTATTGGAATTGGCCTAGCTTGGTGTTTTTTAATGAAACCTTCGTCTATTATCTTTTTTATTGCATTTAGTTGTATAAAAGTGCTGCAACTTCTTTTAGTAAATCGGAACAAACAGTCTATCGTAAAATTAACCGTGGTTGCTCTCTTTTTACTGACTGGTTTCGCCAGCGCATATTATAGTTTTCAATTTTTTGTGGAAAAACAAACGATTACGGAAATTGATAAAGAACAAGCCAAACCTTGGACACTTTTTGTAATGATGGGTTTGACGGGAACTGGCGGTTACAATGATGCAGATACACAAGCAGTAAATCAGTTGCCTACACAAGAAGCCAAAAAAGCTTATACCATAAAAACGATTCAAGACCGTTTAAAAAATAAAGGATTCTTCGGTTATCTCCGTTTTCTGGCTCAAAAAAATCGTCATAATACTGCCAATGGTGATTTTGACTGGGGTTGGGATGGCGGTGATTTAATTCCAGAAACACCTTCTAAAAATCGTTGGCAAGAACACTTGCGGTCACTGTATTATCCGCAAAATCCCAAAAGTAACTATCTACGAATTTATATGCATTTTTTCTATTTACTCACATTACTAGGTCTATTGTTCAGTATCCCTCTAAAAGATTCAAAAAATAACTACGCGATTTTAAAATTAGCTTTCATTGGAGCTATTCTGTATTTATTGCTCTTTGAAGGCGGCCGCTCTCGCTATCTAATCCAGTTTATGCCGTTTTGGTACTTATTATCAGCGAGTGGTTGGCTGGGGTTGAGAGAGATTCGAAGATACAAAAAAATAGTAAAATAGAAAAGAGGATTGAGTTAAAAATGAAAAAAAGTTTACTGGGGTTGATTGTTTTTTTATCCTTACTGACCCTTACTTCTTGCAGAAATAAAGTGACCACAAAAGAGCTAATGGCAAACGAGTGGGCCGTAAACTCCAACGTTGATGAAGTAGTAATGATTGTATCATTCAGCGAAGATACCGCTACTTTCAAAATCAATACAGATGAACACACATCAACTGCAAAAAATGATTTGGAAAAAGCAGGCGAAGAATTAGGTAAACAAATTGCAAATAAAATAGAATACAAAGTCAAATACCATCTAAAAAACAATCAAATTCGTTGGGAAAATGAAGGAAAAGAAGTAGCTTACAAGATAAAAAAAGAAAAGCAAAATCTACTTTTCACTCCTACTAAGACAAACAATTCTGATAACCAAGCAAAACTAGTTTTGAAACCTTACATAAAGAAAAGTATTGATTCTTCCACTCAAAAAGATAAAACGGAAGAAACCAACTCTAATTATCAAAACGTCTCATCTGAAACAAACCAATCTACCTCTTCATCTACTACTAAAGAACCGCTACCACAAGTTAGCTTAGCTGATTTTATAGGCGGTTGGGGTATTCCTCAAAGTGATAACTTATTTTTTATAAATGCTGACGGAACACTCACTAACATTACTCAATCGAATGTTCCTCTTCAAAAGGTAAGTTTTTCTGTGGATGAGAATGGTAATCAAACAATGACGTTTCTTTTGAATAATACGCCCCGAACAGTAACGAAAAATAATGATGGTACTTTAACTGTTAATGGACAAATATACACTTATCTAGGTAATATTACGTTGGAACAATTAATTGAAAGAAATAATCAAACTCAGCAAGTTTTTGAACAATCTGAACAGCAACCACCTCAAAACTCTGATTCTAGTGAACAAATACAAAATTCTAAATCAGACCAACCTATATACGATACGGTACGAAGTGGTGAAGGTGGGCGACAGTTAGCCGAAAGAAATGGTTTAACCTTAGAAGAATTATTAGCATTAAATCCAGGCATTGAAACTTCTGTTTTTTATCCTGGTCAGTCATTACGAATTAAATAGAAATTTAGGTATACTAATAGATAATAGTCTATAAAAGTAGAACTGGACCATCTACCATTTACTTTGGGATACCAGTTGATGGCAATCAGTTTGACGAAGTGGAACTAGACCTTGTACCGACTGACTCAGCAAAAATTGCGACATTGGATATAGCAGTTGGTCATTGATTAATAGCATATATGGAATATACGCTAAAATGAAACTTTCCCCATTCTCTATAATTAAAGTAATGTCTAAGGAGCCTAACATTCTTTCAAGAAAGAATGTTAGGCTCCTTTTATTCAGACAATTTCAGCCACTGCTTGCGATTGCAATAGGACATAGTTTTTACAAAGACAAAATGATAAAGCAAACCGTAAGCTAGCCCCAACATATTTAACAAAATTCTTAAGTAAAGACTTGTTTCTAGCCCAAATATCATAGAAGCTGCCATGATAGCACCAACACAATTAAAAATCGTTTTACTTTTATAAGATGTGCATAAGCCTAAACAAAGTCCTCCTAAAATACCAAGTAGGTTCGTTGGTATATAAAATAACAAGATAGCCGATACTAGAGAACCAATAACGACCCCTATTATTCGTTCTTTTGCTCGTTCAGACAATTTAAACGTATTATACCCAGAAAATAATGACGAACTAGCAAATATTGCCCACATAAAGCGGTCAATCTGAAGGTGCGTTCCTATAAAAAGTAATAAGCTAATGCCTAAAGCGTAATAACCAAACCAAATATTTCTTTGATTAAAAAAACCATTTTCTGTAACCATCTGTATAAAAGTAATCTCTTGATCCAATTTTTTATGTTTCACATGATAAACAAAAGCTAAAAGTAGATAAGCAAACACTAATACAAAGAAAGTTTGTTCTAATTGCTGAAACGATTGATAGTGAACCGTGCCAACTAAATATAAGTAGGAGAACGTATACAAGCCAGGATTACCCATTTTAGGGTTTTTACCAGTTAAGAAAAATAATGCCAGCAAGCAGATAAAATGAAGGCCCAATTGTAAAAATGATACAGAAATCAGTGAAATTAATGGACTAACACCTAGAATTGTTAACACGATTCCTAAACTAAGCAAGGCCTGTTTTTCCCTGTAGCCATATGAGACGAAACGGATACTCAACAGCAAACAAAATAATACAATTGAAAAAGGCGCTACAGCTTTTCCAAAGAAAAAAGTAATCGTCGACACCCATAAAATCGCAAACGAAACTAATAAGATATCCCTTATTAACAAGGCGCGCCAAAAATATCTCCGCTGTTTTTTAGTGTCCGCTTGATGAATTTTTTGTTTTAAAATAAATGGATCTAACTGCAATAATTGATAAAAAGTCACCTAAAATCATCTCCTAAAAATCGACTCTTCTCAATTCATTATTCCAACTTTTCCTTCTATGAAATCATAAGAAAAGTAGTTGTGACGAACATTTTACTACAACTTTTTTTCTGAATCAATACATGCTTTATTTCTTAATTCAATACCTCTCCCGATACGATTTGCTTACTTCATAAAAAATAAGCCTAGAAAAAATCAAAACGATTAATTCTAGACTCAAAATTAAATAACTGTTGAACAAAAGCTAGCGCTTTTTTACATAAACTTTTCCAACAGATCCATTTCTTTTTCTAATTCTTTTTCATCATACTTGTCATACTTACCAGCTTCGTGTGCAATTTTTTTAATCTCATGAATGGCTTTTTTTTTCAACAATCCATTTCTTCATACTATGTTTTTTTGTATCCTCATCTAGCGAGCCCAACTCTTCTAAACTTGCATCCAATTTGTTCAAAACGTCGGCAATTTTTGCTAATGCTTGCGCTTCTTTTTCTTCATAGTTTGACATAATAGACACCTCTTCTTAAGTATTTTTCTACTTTAAGTGTACGTCTCTGTCGTTTTATTTGCAACGAATAACTCAACTGCTTCTCGGTACGGAGGATAAGGGATTCGAACCCTTGCACGATGTTACTCGCCTAACGGTTTTCGAGACCGTCCCCTTCAGCCAAACTTGGGTAATCCTCCCTCTACATTCCATCTACAAATGAACATGTAATGAATCAATAGATAAAAAGCCTAGACCCTTACACAACAAGGATTCTAGGCTCTATCTAACTAAATTATTTAGTTTCACGGTGTAAAGTAACTTTTCTTTCACGTGGGCAATATTTTTGTTTTTCTAAACGATCAGGATTGTTACGTTTATTTTTATTTGTTAAGTAGTTACGTTCTTTACAAGAAGTACACTCTAAAGTGATGTTTACGCGCATGTTTTCCCCTCCTACTAATAATTGATCTTTCCAAGAGATTTCTTAGACTTGAATATCATACCATTTTTTTTGTCATTTGACTACCCTTTTGGGCAAATTTGTAAAGTAGTTCTACTTTACAAATTTTATTTTTTGTACATTTCCATATACGCTTCTAAAACTTCTTTGGCAATCGTTTGATTTGGTTTAGAAGATTCATCATTTAAGTGTGGTAAAACAACGCTAATTGCAATTTCAGGGTTTTCGTAAGGTGCGTAAGCTACCAAGTTACTATTAACCGTTGTGTGAACAACTCCGTTAGCATCTGTTGCTTGCGTTTCGGCGGTCCCTGTTTTAGCAGCAATTGAAAATTTGTCTGATTTTAAACCCGGTGCCGTAGTAAATTGACTAGTTCCATGTACCACATTATAAAAACCTTGTTGAAGAATTCCTATTTGGTCTTGAGAAATATTTACCTTATTCAAAACTTTGGGTTCGATTTCTTTCAAAATTTTTCCTAAAGCTCCATTTTCATCATTGCCATAGATTCCTTCTACTACATGGGGTTGCACGCGGATGCCATTATTTGCGACAGTGGAAACGTACTGTGCTAATTGTAACGGTGTGTAGTTATCATATTGTCCAAATGATAAATCTAATAGATTTCCGCCTTTAGGCGCTTCAGCAGGATCTTTGAAATCTTTATTTACATATCCAGGACTTTCACCAGGTAAGTCGATGCCTGTCTTAATCCCCATTCCATATTCAGCATAAGCATTTCTTAGCTCTTTGAAAACTTTATCATCGCCAATTTCATACGGAAAGACCATATTAGGATAGTAATTTACACCCATTAGTTTAAACACAACTTTCATCATGTAGGCATTAGAAGAGTACTCTAATGCTTGCTCAGCAGTTAATTGCATTTGTGCATTACGACCACCACTATTCCACCAAGAAGCTTTTGGATTTGTACCAGCTAAAATAATTGGTTCATCTAATAGAGTATCATTTCCTTGTAATACTTTCGCCTCATAACCAGCTGTTAAAGTGCCTGCTTTCACAACAGATCCAGGTACCTCAAAGTTTAAAATAGGCCCTAAAGGATTAGGTGTGACTTCTCCTGTCTGTAAATCATGACTAACTCCGGACATTGCTAGAATAGCACCTGTTTGAGGGTTCATAGCAACGACATATGCATTTTCTGAGTATGGTCCAATGGTTTTGACTATTTGTGAATAGTTTCGTTGTAAAATTTCATCAACTTTGTTTTGGAAATTTGAATCAATCGTTAATTTTAAGTTGGAGCCTTTTTCCCCTTTGGAAATTGGGGTTTGTGAAACAATCTTTCCGTTATTGTCTAAAACGACTTCTGATTTTGCTTTTTTACCTTGTAGAACGTCTTCATATTGTTTTTCTAAATAGCTAGTTCCAACACGGTCATTTCGTGCATAGCCTTTTTTCAAATATTCATCGACTTCTTCGGCTGGCAATCCTTGTTTTTCAGTTGAAACGGTACCCAACAGGCTACGTAATGCACCACTTTGAGAATAATCACGCGTCCAATCAGTCCCTGTTGAAACACCTGATATTTCCGCTGTGTGTTCACCAATTGTCGCAATTTCACCTTCTGTTACCCCTTCATTCTTGATGAAGACCGTGTTCATTTGTGACGCGGCATTCATTCGTTTAAAAATCGTTACTGCTTGTAAGGTTCGGTCATCAAACGCAATTTCTTCAGGGGTGACTTTTTCAACTGCTTTGGCATATAATGTGCCTTCGTCCGTAATTTTGTTGCCTTTTTCATCTTCTTTATCTTGATCGGTTAAGCGGGCTTGGGCTGCTTTTAAATTTTCAGGATTCGCTAACCAATAATCTTTTTTGTCACGATCCGTTAAGTTTGGATCAACTGGAACGTTAATAAGTTCGTTAACTTTATTCGCAATCGGTAAAATATCTTTTCCTTCAATATTTTTTCCTCGTGTGTAAGTGATTGCTAAATTGGCTTTGTTAGAAACCAAGACTTTTCCTTGTGAATCATAAATTTGTCCTCGAGGGGATGGTGTCGTGATTTGTAGTGAAGAATTGGCAGTGATTTTTTTGTTAAACTCTTCTCCTTCTACAATCTGTAAATACCCTAAACGAACAATTAATGAAACAAATAAAGTGAATATCACAAAAAATAATAAGTTCAATCGAAAAGGAATATGTGGCTTTCTACCTCGTTGACTCTTTGCTGCGGCATCTGTTTTTTTTATTTTATCTATAAATGAGTTTTTCTTCATACCTCTAGTCCCTTCACTAAAAAGTTTCGCATTCTCATTGTAACAAAAAATAGTCAAAAAATCAGGATTATTCCCAGCTCTAAGGAAATATTTAATTATTTTGTTGTTGAAAAAAGTCAAAAGGACTTCTGAATTCAGAAGTCCTTTTGACTTTTTCTCTTTTTTTAACGGCTGTAATTGTGAACTTCAGCAGCCATGCTGTCAATGAAAATTGATAAATCTTCGACAGACGTTTCTTTGCTTCCATAACGACGGACGTTCACCGTTGCGTCTTCCATTTCTTTGTCCCCGACCACTAATTGATAAGGTACTTTTTGTGTTTGAGAGGCCCGAATTTTGTAGCCCATTTTTTCGTTACGATCATCGACTTCAACACGTAAGCCTTGTGCTTGTAAACGTTCTTTGATTTCATAAGCATATTCAGAATGCGCTTCTACAGAAACTGGGATAATAGTTGCTTGAATTGGTGCTAACCAAGTAGGGAAAGCGCCTTTGTAAACTTCTGTTAAGTAAGCCACAAATCGTTCCATTGTTGAGACAATACCACGGTGGATAACAACTGGGCGATGTGTATTTTCACCATCTTCGCCAACATAAGTTAAGTCAAAACGTTCTGGTAATAAGAAGTCTAATTGGATGGTTGATAATGTTTCTTCCATTCCTAAAGCTGTTTTTACTTGAACATCTAACTTCGGACCGTAAAAGGCAGCTTCGCCTTCTGCTTCAAAGTAATCTAATTCTAATTCATCCATGGCAGCTTTTAACATCGCTTGCGCTTTTTCCCACATCGCATCATCATCAAAATATTTGTCTGTATTATTTGGATCACGATAGCTTAAGCGGAAACGATAATCCGTAATGTTAAAGTCAGCATAGACTGCCACCATTAACTCCAAAGTACGTTTAAATTCGTCTTTAATTTGGTCAGGACGAACAAAAGTATGGCCATCGTTTAAAGTCATTTCACGAACACGTTGTAACCCTGATAATGCACCAGATTTTTCATAGCGGTGCATCATCCCTAATTCAGCGATTCGAATTGGCAATTCGCGGTAACTATGAATGTCATTTTTATAAACCATCATATGGTGTGGACAATTCATTGGACGTAATACCAGCATTTCGCCATCGCCCATATCCATTGGTGGGAACATATCTTCATGGTAATGATCCCAGTGACCAGATGTTTTATATAATTCTACATCTGCCATAATTGGTGTATACACATGTTGGTAACCTAAGCTAATTTCTTTGTCCACAATATAACGTTCAATTGTACGACGAATGGTTGCGCCTTTTGGTAACCAGAAAGGTAACCCTGAACCAACTTCTTGTGAAACCATAAATAAATCTAATTCTTTTCCTAATTTACGGTGGTCACGTTCTTTGGCTTCCTCGCGCATTTTGATAAATTCTTTTAAATCTTTTTTATCGAAAAAGGCAGTGCCATAAATTCGTTGCATCATGTGATTGTCAGAGTTTCCGCGCCAATAAGCACCAGCTACTGAAAGTAATTTAAAGACTTGAATCCGTCCTGTTGAAGGGACGTGAACACCACGACATAAATCAACAAAATCGCCTTGATCATAGACAGTGATGATTTCATCTTCTGGTAAATCTGTAATTAATTCAACTTTGTAAGGATCATCAGCAAATAATTCTAACGCTTCTGCACGTGAGATTTCTTTACGAACGATTGGGTTATTTTCCTTCACAATTTTCATCATTTCGGCTTCAATTGCAGGTAAATCTTCCGCTGTCACAGGGGATTCTCCATTATCTGTATCATAATAGAACCCAGAATCAATCGCAGGACCTACGCCAAATTTAATGTTAGGAAAAAGACGGCGTAAGGCATTAGCCATTAAATGAGCTGATGAATGACGTAAAATTCCTAAAGCATCTTCATGATCAGGTGTCACGATTTCAAGCGAACCATCTTCTACGATAGGACGATCTAAATCGATTAAAACACCATTGAATTTACCAGCTAAAGCTTTTTTGGCTAAACTGTTGCTAATACTTTTAGCAACATCAAATGTTGTAACCCCAGAATCAAACGGTTTAACAGCGCCATCTGGAAAAGTAATGTGAATAGACATAATAAAATTCTCTCCTTTTAATTTTTTTGATTTGAAGCGTTTCATTGTGTTCCTGTTTTTCACAATGAAACGAAACAGCCACCTGTTCCCCTTGTTAAAAAACAAAAAGTCCTAGTATTCTAACGAATACTAGGACGAAAATATCGTGGTTCCACCTAATTTTGAACACAAATAATCAGTGTTCCTCTAGCGTGTTAACGGTGCGACCGCCTTTGTTTCAACAAAGGTTTCGAAAGTGGTCATCCCTTGTGCCAATCTGGAAAATTTTCAGCCAAGATTTTCCTCTCTAATAGATCGCGGGCAAGTTCAGTTGTCTTTCTCATCAATCATTTATGCACTTATTTAACCACTTATTTTCAGAAAAAGCAAGTGATTCAACAGAAATTCTCTGAAAACTTATTTTTTCCATTCGCCGCCTTGTGCATAGCGGTCTTTTTTCAATTCATTGACAATCACATGGATATTCTCTTTTGGTGCACCAGCGTTTTTTGACACAGCTTCTGTAATATCTTTGACCATATTAGTTAACTGTTCTTCTGTGCGGCCTTCAATTAATTCTACATGTACAAATGGCATCTTCGTTCCCCCAATTTAAATTGCTTGTTCTGTTTGTATCATAGAGCGGGTTATGACGCTTGTCAATAAAAAATTGGGGACGTCAGTCGTTACGCTGACGTCTCCAATTTTTACTTTTCAGATACATCGCTGGACCAAAGTACGGTCTTACCTAATATCTCTTTTTATACTTCTTCGCCGTAATCCACAGGTTTATCAAATTCACCTGGTGCATCATCATAGATATGTCCGTAAATAATTACCGGCATTCCGTCATAGGATACATCAAAGATTTTTGAAACTTCTGTTCCTGGCGTATTGATACAGCCATTACTACCAGCATCGGTTTTAAAGGCTTCTTTATCGCCATACTTATCCAATTTAAGGTCGGAGTCATGAATCCCAATTTGTGTGACAACGCCCCCTTGACTTAATAACGGCATCCAATATTTTACTGGCACACTGTATCGAGAACCATCGAGCATTTGACCTTCTAAATTCACATCGGTTGTCCGATATAAAATTGTATGGAATCCTGGTACTGTTGCGGTTCCTTTGTTATATCTGCCAGTAATGACATCTGTGGTGACTATTTTTTTGCCATCAATGAAACAATACATTTTTTGATCTTTTAAATCAATTTCAATGTAATTATTGGCTATTTTACTATTTTCTTTGGTATCGCCAACCAACGGAGCAGTGATTGCATTCGTTTGTTCTTGGCTATTCAGCGCGTTTACTAGTAGTTCTTGCGTTTTGGCCCCATCAATCGACCAGCCATAACTTCCGTTGTTTTTAAAACGACGTGTCGTGCCGTGAACATCTGTAAATAAAACTGGTTGATTAGCAGAACCATATGTTGTTTCTAATTGTGTCACCCAAGTAGTTAGTTTTTCTTTATTGATTGTGCCATCATCATTCAGCACGTTTTGAATTTGTGTTTTATCAAAGGCTACTTTTTCACCATTAATATCAACTGTAATTGTTTTATTTAACTTGTTATTGAGCGTTGTCAATGTTGCCTTTAACGTTTGATCCTCTTTTGTAATTTCAGGGGCTTTATAAAAATCTTTGGCATTGTATTGATAGTTGCCTTTTCCCGCTTCAACATCCGCAATAATCTGCTGATTTAAGCGCTGTGTGTCCACTACTGTGCCTTGTTCTTCGGGAACAATTTCAAAAGTGCCATTGCCTCGACGAATACTCGCATTTTTGCTTGGTTTCCCCTCTGGAAAACTTAAAGTCGCTAATTTGGCTTCTAGTTCTTTTTTGAATGCCTCGTTTAACGGTAGCTTCACCTTGCTACTGTGTAAATGGTCTTTTAAAAATTTTTGATCCAATTGGTATTTTTTAGGAAGTTGAATTTTTTCTTCTTTTGCACCCGTTTGAACCACAACTTCTTCGGTTTGATTAACTTGCGCTAATTTTTCTTCCGCGGCATTTACATTTAACCAGCCTACAGAAACTCCATTTACTTTTGTGGTTGGTAAAAAGTGACTTTGAAAATAAACATAGCTGCCCCCAACAACCAGAGCTAGTCCAACCAAAGAAGTAATAATTACTTTCTTTTTATTATTTTTTCCTGATTTTTGACGACGTGTATTACGCATTTGCATTTCTTCTTTTTTCATTTGTTCATCCTTTATATCAATAATTTTAGGTTTATTTCTTAGAGTCTAGGCAACAAACAACTGCGGTGATCTACAATCAAAAAAAGTTCCCTTTCTCTCGCAGATTAATTTTTTCAATTATACACTATTTTTACGTTGTTTTCAGCTTATTTTCCTTGTAAATCCTTTAATCTTAAAGAATTTGTATACTCTGTGACTTTTTTTGCTTCTTGTAAATGATACGTAAACTGGGCCATTTTAGCAAAATCCTGAGCGACGACGTCAAAAAAGGCTTGTGTCTTTATTAAGCTGTTCCAACAAGCTTCTTTACTAGAAAAATCCAGCAACGATGCTAATTGATCCATCGTGTCAGGAGTGACATAATTTTTCAGATACTTAAATTGTTTCCCAACAGAAATTGGCTCCGGTTCCTGCCAAGCCGCTTGCCAAGAAAGCAAGCGCAACAGTTCCTGCTGACAATATTCATAGAGATGTGTGACAGCGTAAAATAGTTCATTCCGACAAAGCCCCTTAACTACATACGTACTAACCCACCAAAATTCATTGCAACAATCGTTAAATTGCTGCTGATCCGGAGCTGTTACTGTATAATTTTTATCAGATGCTACAGGTAAAGGTGGCAAATTTTCATCTTTGTCTAACAAGATAATTGCTAAAGAATCGCCTTCATGCCAATTGTCTTTTTCTGCGAGAGGACACAATGTTAAATCGATACGTTGACCATCTTCAAATAACATTAAAAATGTTTCCCGCGTCTTCGGTTCTGTGGGAAATAAGGTCATTTCCTTGGGACGTTGCATAATTAATGGTTGACCAAATTTTGCTGTCCACGTTGCTGTTTCAAAAAACTCAGCACATGGTTCTACAATATAAACAATGTCGAAATCTTGAAAACTATCTTTTGGCGCTTTCACATTCGTGCGAGAACCCACCATTCCCACAGCTCGAATGTGTTCTTCTTGTTTTGCTACATCCATAATAAGTTGAAACATTTCTTCTTCTGTACGCATGCATTCGCTCCCTCTCTTCAAAAGTTTCTATTAAAACATAGATTTTTTTATAAGTCTTTTGTTTTCTATCGCTTTTTCTATGGTACTTCGTATACACTAACATTACAAGGAGGGATGTTTCATGCATTGGTTAAAAATAACAAGTTTATCCATTGTCAGTTTTGGCTTTTGTATTCTTTTGATTTTAGGTCTACTTATTTTTACTGGCAAAAATACGCAACCCACCGATAAACCAGATGCTATTTTAATTTTAGGGGCCCGTGTTTTAGGAACGTCTAAAGAAACCGCACTGCCCAGCCGTGTTTTGCAAGCTCGGTTAGATGTGGCTATCCCCTATATTAAACAACACCCCGAGACACCCGTTATTGTTAGCGGAGGGCAAGGAGCAGATGAGCCGGCTACGGAAGCCGCGGTTATGAAACAATACTTGCTAAATAAAGGTGTTCCAGAAAAACAGATTCTCTTAGAAAATCGTGCCACACGCACCAAAGAAAATATTGTCAATTCACAAAAACTCCTTTCTTTTAAACGGCTAGTGATTGTTACTAGTGACTTTCACATGTATCGCTCGCAACTTTTAGCCAAGCGAGCAGGTATCTCAAATGTTTCAGGCATCACTGCGGCTTCTTCTTTTCCAAAAGATATCAAAAATTTTGGTCGAGAGCTGCTTTCTTTAGGCTATGCCTTACTCTTTGATTGGTAAAAGTGCATCCTTCGCAAGATCATTTTGCGAAGGACGCTTTTTTATTCTGTGGATTTGCTCACTTTTGTTCTCTTCTTCTTGTGTTTAAATTATAAAAATGATAACATATCTTTGTTAGCGCTTACAAATAATATTTATTTTATAGGAGGAGAAAGTTATGGGGCATCAATTGAGCACTCATTTTTTTAACAAGAAAACAGGGATTATTTCAACTTTTTTAAGTTTGATCCTTTTAGTCGGTGGGTTATTATTTGCACTACCTGCATTTGAAGTACAAGCAGCATCAACTGTTACACCTAAAACAGTCATGTATGTAGAAGTAAACAACCACGATTTTAACAATGTGGGAAAATATACTTTAGCTGGAACCAATCAACCTGCTTTTGATATGGGGATTATTTTTGCAGCCAATATTAATTATGATACGGTCAATAAAAAACCTTACTTATATCTCAATGAACGGGTCCAACAAACTTTAAACGAAGCTGAAACACAAATTCGTCCAGTTCAAGCACGCGGCACTAAAGTCCTATTGTCTATTTTAGGCAACCATGAAGGCGCTGGCTTTGCTAACTTCCCAACTTACGAAAGTGCGGATGCCTTTGCAGCTCAATTAGAACAAGTCGTTAATACGTATCATTTAGATGGTATTGATTTTGATGATGAGTATGCTGAATACGGAAAAAATGGGACGCCTCAACCAAATAATTCTTCGTTCATTTGGTTACTTCAAGCCTTAAGAAATCGCTTAGGCAATGATAAATTAATTACTTTTTATAATATTGGACCAGCGGCTGCGAACTCTTCTGCTAATCCTCAAATGAGTTCTTTAATTAATTATGCTTGGAATCCTTATTATAGTACCTGGAATCCGCCACAAATTGCGGGGATGCCTGCTTCTCGTTTAGGTGCTTCTGCCGTTGAAGTTGGTGTCAATCAAAATCTAGCTGCGCAATATGCTAAACGTACAAAAGCGGAGCAATATGGTATTTATCTAATGTATAACCTCCCAGGAAAAGATTCATCTGCGTATATCTCGGCGGCGACACAAGAACTTTATGGTCGAAAAACGAACTATTCACCAACTGTTCCAACACCTTAATTATTATCTCGTGTCTACAAGCGCCAACATGTAATGAGTTAAAGAGGTCGGGACAGAAGCGTTTAACTCCGAGAAATAAGAAGGAATTTCCGAAAATTGTTCTATAATTTTTGGAGAATTTCGGCTTATTTCCGAAGGAGTTGCTTCTGTTCCCGCCGTTTATCAATTTTTAAGCCTGGGACAAAAATCCAAAGTGATTTTTGTCCCAGGCTCTTTTGGTATCTTGAGCGAATAGTTTTACACAAAAAAAGACCCGCCCTTTGGGTAAGGACGGGAAAGGAGTTAAAAATGAAAAAGTGTTTTGTGTTGTTAAGGTTGTTTGTTGATATGCTTATATCTTACAAACTAAATGTGAAGATTTTGTGATCATTTCATTCTTATTTTGCTACTTTTATAGGAATTAAATAGATTGCCACGAGACTATCTTTAGTTGCCTTGTGCATCCGTTATTCTGACTGCTCCTTGTGGTGATACTCTGTAAAAACCGACAGTCCCTGTCCCTCCATTTGCAACCATCTGTTTCGATTGGGCTCTAAAAAAGAAGTCATTTCCATTCATACCCAAAAATCCAAGGTTCGTATCATCATTTTCTGCATCAGTCAGTGTACTTCTGATACATGCCTCTGCTTTTTCTTGTGTATCGATGATTTTTGCCTCTTCATTTTGGTCTTGATTTTCCTCTTCAGAAGAACGATAGTAATACTCTTCCGCAGGATAATTTCCACTATCTTGAGTAATTAACAATCGCGGTTTCGTCTTATCCGATTGGTCGCCGTTAGGATTTTCAACACCAATTCTATATAATAATAGCGCAGCACCAGTAGGCCCCCACCTAATACTTAAGCTTGTAATTGGTCGCGACTCATCAGTAGGTGAATCCTTCGTAATCATTCCTCCGGTATTTGTACTACCATCAGGATGAATGATCAAACTCTCTCCTTTACCATTTTTCCATGTTCCAACTAAAGTAGTAAAATCGCCAGCATTAATCGCTGTAGTATCTAAATCAGCTACAGTTAGCTGACTGTTGTCTTCATCAGCTGTGGACTCTTCATTTTTCACTGATTCGTTAGACTCGACACTGCTGCTCGCTTGTTCGTTTGTCTTATCAATTGTTTCACTGGTTTTTTCATTCGTCTCTTCAACTTTAGAGGATGCCTCCGTTGAAGCGGTTACTTTCTTTTCTTTTGGTTCCCGACAAGCAGTTAATGATAAAACCGCTAGCCCGACAAAAAACGCTAGCATTCCCTTTTTCACGCCTATTCACCCCGTTCAATGATCTATCTTACTAGACTATTGTACTATTAATTCAACTGTTTAGACAAATATTTATGGAACAGACAAAAGTTAATCCTGTCATTGAATGCTTTGTGTCACATGGACCTATCAATCAACTTTCTTTTTTCTATGTATTATATGAAAAAAAGAGCCTGGGACAAAAATCAATTTGGATTTTTCTCCCAGGCTTAAAAATTGATAAACGGCGGGAACAGAAGCAACACTACGCGTTGCTCCGATCTCAACAACTTCTAAGAGCTAAAGCTCTAAGAGTTGAAGGTCCTTCGGAAATAAGCCGAAATTCTCCAAAAATTATAGAACAATTTTCGGAAATTCCTTCTTATTTCTCGGAGTTAAACACTTCTGTCCCGACCTCTTTCTAAATCTTAAAACAAACGAACAAATGGATTATTCAGGTAAATCTACATTATGATGGACTTTTTGAACATCTTCTAAATCTTCTAAAACGTCTAACATTTTTTCAAAGTTCGCTAAATCGTCGCCTTCTAATGTTACTTCGTTTTGTGGAACCATTTCTAACTCAGTAACCGTGAATTCTTCAATGCCTTTTTCTTTTAACGCTTCTTGTGCATGGTGGAAATCTTCTGGTTCTGTGTAAACGATAATTTGACCGTCTTCTTCAACAACATCGCGAACATCAATGTCTTTTTCCATTAAGTATTCTAAAATTTCATCCGCATCGTCACCAGCAAAGCCAATGATACCTGTATTATCAAACATGTAGGAAACAGCACCGCTGACACCCATGTTTCCGCCGTTTTTACCAAATGCGGCCCGCACATCTGCTGCTGTTCGGTTCACGTTGTTTGTTAAAGCATCAACAATGACCATTGAACCATTTGGCCCAAATCCTTCATAGCGTAATTCAGAATATTGTTCATCTGCTGAACCTTTTGCTTTTTCAATAGCGCGATCAATAATATGTTTTGGTACATTGTATGTTTTGGCGCGTTCGATTACAAACCGTAATTTTTGGTTTGCATGAGGATCAGGGTCTCCTGACTTCGCTGCTACGTAAATTTCAATCCCGAATTTTGCATAAACACGGCTATTGTTTGCGTCTTTGGCAGCTTTTTTCTCTTTAATATTTGCCCATTTACGGCCCATATTCTCACTTCGCTTTCTCTGATTTGTTGTTAGTATCTTATCCCTTGTTTATTATACTGGGGAAACTGATTTTTGTTAAGTATTTTTTAGGTATCTGGCGAAAATCGTAAGGGAAACCGACCAAAATTTTGTTCTTTTAAAGAAGAATCTCCCATCTGGTATAGTTGATTGGCGCGAATATCTAACGAAAGCATTGCGCGGTTTTCTTTAGATACTTTGGAAATTACCGGCAATTGAATCTGTGCTTTGGTTTCTTTTAGATAAGCTTGTCCCTTTGGCGTAAATCCTAGCACATGGAGATAGCTGTCTTGCCAAACAGTTTCAACTTCTTCTTTGGTCATATTTAACAATATATAGGTTGCTAATCGTTGCAATCTTGTCCAAGTATAACGCTTCGTTTTCATGTGTTCCATTAATTCGTGAAAAGAACCTGCTGCTTGGATTTGATCTTTTAGTCGATATTCAAGTCCTTCCGTCATTTGGTAAATGGCTTGTAACTCTTCTAACGAGGATTGAACAATTTTATACTTTAGGAAGGGCCAGTAGTTTTCCCATGAAATCATTGCTTGTGTTTGTAAATGTTGTGCGGTTATAGAAGGAACCGTTGGCAGCACTTGCGTTATTTCTTGTTGAAAAACACTTTGCCTAATCGCCGTGGCGCTAGCAACTTTCCCAGAAATCGTTGCATCATGAAAGCCTGCTTGTTTTCTAGCAATTGGGTAGAGCGTCATCGGGGTTGGATACGTGGCATTTTCCTTTGCATAACTCATCCCCAAAATATGATTAGGCGAAGAAAAATCGAACCTGCTTTCAGGATATACTTGACGAAAAACAGCAGTCATTTTTTGTGGATAACTCAATTGTTTGTCTGTCAATGCGTGGAACGTTTGATCAATTAAGGATTGATTTTCTTGGACAAACTGGCCGAAAGCCGCATAATCAATTGCGCTTGTACTATCTGTTCCAAAACATAAGCTCTCACATTGCAACGCCTGCAATAACTTTATACCGCCTTTGGCAAAGTAATCCGCAGACTGTACCGACCAAGCTGTCGGCAATTCAATGACTAAATCCACACCATTTTGCAAAGCTTCTTCTGCTCTGGCCCACTTATCTAGTAAGGCTGGTTCTCCTCTTTGTAAAAAATTTCCACTCATTATAGCAATCACTACTTCAGCTCCGCTTTGTTGGCGAGCTTGTTGGGCATGATAGCGATGTCCATTATGAAAGGGATTATATTCCACGATAATGCCACAGGCTTTCACTCTAGCCACCTCCGTTATAAAAAAATGGACTTATCAGCAAAGAGACAAACGTTTTTAAGCGCTGTCCCAAGCTCATAAGCCAAATCTTATTAATCTCTTTGACAAACAAAGAACCAGCGTTCACTTGTTTCAGTTGGTGCTTCATCTGTAAAATCTGCATAAACTTTGACATTCATGAAACCAGCACTTTCTAACATTCGTAAATAGTTATCTAACGAATAGGTTCGTTCTTGATGCAATTCATCATACCGAACAAAGTGCTCATCTGTTTCCTGTTCTTTCACAAAAAATGTTAAGAAATGTTCGATGCTGTGTTCTTTTTCACCAGCATAACTATCCCATAGAAAAGCAAACTCTTCTGTTTGATAATGATAGCTATATTCTGGAAAAACTGAATCAATTTTGTAAGTAGAATGAACATCAAAAATGAACGTTCCTTCCTCTTCTAACGCTTGATAAACTTCATCGAACACTTGTTGTACTTCTTGGCGATTAGCCATGTAGCACAGTGAATCAGAAAAACAAGTGATGGCTTGGTATTGTCCCACTTCAGATAAATCTAGCATATTTCCCTGAACAAATTGAACTGGCACTTCTTCTTCAAAAGCTCGTTCACTAGCAATCATCAACATTTCTTCTGATAAGTCTAAGGCCGTCACATCGTAACCACTTTTTGCAAAATCAACTGCTAAAGCGCCTGTACCACAAGCCATTTCAAGAATTTGTTGGGTTCCTTGTGGGAGATGACGATTGGAAAAATCCAACCATTTTTGGTATAGGCTTTCGTCCATCACTTCGTCATAGACGAAAGCAAACGTTTCATAGGCCATTTTAGTCGACCCAAGCGCTTAGATCAACCATTGGGGCATCTGACCATAATTTTTCTAAGTTGTAAAAGGCACGTTCTGAAGATTGGAATACATGGACAATAACATCGCCTAAATCAATTAAAATCCATTTTCCGCCTTCTTTACCTTCCACACGTTTGACTTCTACTTGATTTTTGGCTTCTTGTTCGTTAATTTCATCAACAATCGCATTGATTTGACGTTCACTATTGGCTTGGCAAATTAAAAAATAATCTGCTAATAATGAAATCTCTCTTACGTCTAATGCGACAATTTCTTCTGCTCGTTTTGAATCTGCTGCTTTGACAGCAATTTCTAAAATTTTCTGGCTATCTATGATAGTTCCCTCCTAGTAATTCTTTCTTCTTTTATTTTTGATTAACGACCCATTGATTGTAGGTCTCTAACGTTTTTGGATAAATTTTATGTTCTTGTTCAATCAAATGTAACAAGGTATGTTTCGTTTCATAAGCAACCGCTGCATCTAAGTCAACAAGGGCAATTTCACGGGCTTCTTTCACACCTGGAAAATCACGTCCTGGTTCAATGTAATCTGCGACATAAATAATTTTATCTAGCAAGCTCATCTTAGCAGCCCCAGTTGTATGCACACGAATTGCCTGCAAGATTTCTTCGTCATCAATGGCTAATTCCCGTTGAACAATATCCGCCCCAACTAAGCCATGCCAAATTTCATTGCCATAGTTTAATAAAGCCAAATCAAAACCATCTCGGCGAATAATCAACTCGAATTCATCGTTTGGACGTTCTTTGGCGTAATCATGCGTCAAAGCAGCAATACTGGCTTTCGCTTCATCGGCACCATATTTCGCTGCCAAGGCCACAGCTGTTTCCTCGACTCCTAACACATGGCGAAAGCGACGTTCACTCATTTGCATTTGGACTTTTTGCATTAATAATTCACGTTGTGCAGCATCATAATTTGTTATCCAGCTCATCTTGATACAGTCCCTTCTCTTGAATATAGTTTATCACATTCTCTGGAAGAAGATAGCGTGTTGAGCAACCACTTTTGACTTTTTGTCTAATCAAAGTGGAACTAATCGCCATCTGCGGAACATCGACCCAAATAATTGGATAGGTAGATTCCGTTGGATAATTAGGACGCCGAATGCCGACAAATTGAACTAAATGGAGTAAGTCATCAATCCGATGCCATTTGGGCAAGTATTCCACCATATCTCCACCAATTATAAAATAATAATCAGTATCTGGATTGGCTTCTTTTAAGGCTTTCATTGTATCATACGTGTAACTTTTGCCTTTGCGAATTAATTCAATTGGCTCTATATCTAAGCAGGGATTATCAGCCACTGCTAGTTCTAACATCGCTAACCGATGTTCACTGCTAATTGTTTTCTTTTCGTCTACATGTGGTGGTAAGTACGTAGGCATTAAGTAAACTTTGTCCAAACCTAGTTGATTTTGAACTTGATCGGCCATGACAAGATGTGCTAAATGAACGGGATTAAAATTACCACCTAACAAGCCGACTTGCTTTCTTGTTTGAAAACGTAACGGTTCCTCTTGCAAGAGAACGTCCGCTCCTTGACGCGCTTGTCTTTTTTCTCCCATTGTTCATCCCTCCAATATTAAATCTCTTTGACTGCTGCTGAAATTTTTTGATATTTTTCTTTACTTGATGGCTTGAATAAGACCAGCACGCGACCAATAATTTGTACCACATCGCAATGAATGGCTGCTGTTAGTTCTTCTGCAACCTCTTCTGCTATTTCATCTGTATTTTGTAATAACGTAATTTTAATCAATTCACGTTTTTCCAACGCTTCATCAATTTGTGTAATCATTGCGTCATTCAAACCACCTTTGCCTACTTGAAAAATAGGTTGTAAATGGTGTGCCTGACTACGTAAATAACGTTTTTGTTTTCCTCTAAGTTTCAAATTGTTTGCCTTCTCTCTAAAATTTAAATTAATGCTTTTCTACGTAAAACATCGACACCTTTAGGCGCCCAACCAGCGACTACACCAGGTTCTGTGACAGTAATCCAACCTAGACCAGCAAACACAATATCCGTTTTTTCTTTCACGGAAAATTCAAAGCGCACTAATTCAGGAAACTCAGCGACTTCATCGGCACGTGGAGGCTGCAATAAGCCACCAACATGTTTTTCATAAAAAGCATCGGCGGTTGCTGTTTTTGTTCGGTGTAAATTTAAGTCATTGGAAACGTAGGCAATGAAGGAACTTTTAGCACCTTGGACATAATCAAAGCGAGCCAAGCCACCTAAAAACAAGGTTTGTTCAGCATTTAATTGGTAAACTTTTGGTTTGATTTCTTTTTGCGGTGCAATAATTTTCAAGTCTTTTTTACCTAGGTAATGTGCCATTTGATGACGGTGAATAATTCCTGGCGTATCGATTAAGAAGTGGCCATCGTCTAATGGAATTTCAATTTTATCTAGCGTTGTTCCAGGAAATTGTGATGTCGTAATCACATCTTGAACACCCACTGTTTGTTGAATGATTTGATTGATTAATGTTGATTTTCCAACATTGGTCACACCTACGACATAAACGTCTCGGCCTTCACGATATTTTTCGATCGTATCTAATAACTCTTGCATTTCTTGTGGTTTCTTGCCACTTGTTAGTAAAACATCAACAGGGCGTAATCCTGCTTCATGGGCCCGTTCTCTCATCCATTGAACCATTTTAGGTTTTTTTAATGATTTAGGCAAAATATCCACTTTATTGCCAACTAACAACACAGGATTATCTCCGATAAAACGATGTAGTCCTGGAATAAGAGAGCCATTAAAGTCAAAAATATCCACTACGTTCACAATCAGTGCATCTTCTGTTCCTAAACCATTCAATAAACGTAAAAAGTCATCATCTGTTAATTGGACATCTTGAATGTCATTATAATGTCTTAAGCGAAAACAACGTTGGCAATAAACTTCCCCTGTTTCCATTCCTTTTTCGAAAGCTGTTTTTGGTGTATAGCCTAATTCATGAGGATTTTCCGTTTGGATAATCGCACCACAGCCAATACAATGAATTGCCTCTGTCATTCTAATCCGCCTCTCCATGTCATTTCTGGATGTTTTTTTGATAAGTATTTCATAATTTTCCGTTCAAAGAACCGATTGATTCTAGTATTCCAGCCATCTGTATCGACAATCGGTTGAACTAAAACATTGCGTATACCCGCTGCGTTAGCTCCCCGAATATCTGTCATAATCTGATCGCCGACCATTAACATTTCAGATGGCTTCAAGCCTAATTTTTTTTCTGCTAATTTGAAGCCACGTGCGGTTGGTTTCAAGGCACGTGCTACATAATCTAAGTCAAACTTTTCAACAACGCGTTTAATCCGGCTGTCTTTGTTGTTTGAAACAACAAGGACGGTAATTCCTGCATTTTTCATCTCTAATAACCAAGTTTTTAATTCTTCTGTTCCATCGGGATTATTCCAAGCAATTAAAGTATTATCTAAGTCAGTTAGTACTGCCTTAATCCCCAGTTTTTTTAATTGTGCGGGGGTAATTTTATAAATCGCATCAATCATCCATGTCGGTTTATATTTTGAAAACATCGTGACTCCTCTCACTGACACTATGTAGTTTCTTCGATTTTAAGAGACTGAAACATAACTAAACAATTATGCTTCAGTCTCTACCTATTGTATTATACTGCATTTTACTGAAAATTTCTATAAAGGACGGTCGTTCCTTGTAAAAGAACAAGTAAAATAAAAGAAAAAATAAAAAAAGCCACCCATCAACCCCTGAAAAGTTCGTTGATGAGTAGTAACTTCTAATATTTGCGAAAACGTTGGTATCTTTTTTCTAGTAACGTTTCCGTATCTAATTTAGCTAATTCAGTTAATTTTGAAATGAACGCTTTTTGTAACATGCGATTAATTTTTGCTTGTTCCAGAGGCTGACCGTTCATAACTTCCGGAATTACTTTATCTACAATAGCTAATTCCTTCAGCTCTGTCGCTGTGATTTTCATCAATTCTGCTGCTTCTTTCGCACGACTGCCATCTTTCCACAAAATAGAGGCGAAACCTTCTGGCGAAAGAACCGCATAAATCGTGTGTTCCAACATCCAAACTTCATCTGCGACTGCTAACGCTAAAGCACCGCCACTGCCACCCTCACCAATGATGACTGAAATGATTGGCACTTTCAAATCAGACATTTCTAACAGGTTTTGCGCAATGGCTTCCCCTTCTCCCCGCTCTTCGGCACCAATCCCACAATAGGCACCAGCAGTGTTCACAAAGGTAATGACTGGGCGATTAAATTTTTCCGCTTGTTTCATTAAACGTAACGCTTTGCGATACCCTTCAGGATTAGGTGAACCAAAATTACGTTCAATATTTTCTGGTAGATTTCGACCTTTTTGGATACCTACCACTGTAACTGGTTTCCCTTGCAAAGTAGCAACACCACCGACTACAGCTAAATCATCGGCAAAGTAACGATCCCCATGAAATTCTAAAAAGTCCTCAAAAATTGCTTCTATATATTCTAAAGTTGTCAAACGATCTTGGGCTCTTGCCAAGGTAACAACATCATTGGCTGTTTTCTTTTCCATGTTAGCGCCACCCTTCCAAAGAATGTAAACGTAACAAGTCGCTCAATCGTTGACGCAAAAGATTTCTTGGCACAATCTGATCTACAAAACCATGTTCTAAAAGAAACTCGGCCTTTTGAAAATCATCTGGCAACTCTTGACGAATCGTTTGTTCAATTACACGGCGGCCAGCAAAACCGATTAAACTCTGAGGCTCTGCCAAAATAATATCGCCATCCATCGCAAAACTTGCGGTAACACCGCCAGTCGTTGGATCAGTCAATACCGTAAGATACAGCAAGCCTGCTTTGTTATGCCGTTGCAAAGCGGCCGAAATTTTCGCCATTTGCATCAATGAAAAAATTCCTTCTTGCATACGGGCACCACCAGATGCAGTAAAAATCACCACTGGTAAATGCTTTTCTGTCGCCCGCTCAAACAAGCGTGTGATTTTTTCACCAACAATCGTTCCCATACTGCCCATGATAAAATTAGCGTCCATGATTCCTATTGCAACAGCTTGTCCTTCGATTGTTGCTTCTCCCGTTAAGACAGCTTCATCTAGTCCAGTTTTTTCTTGCATTTTTTCAATTTTTTCAAGATAACCTGGAAAATTTAGTGGATCTTTTGTCACTAATTCACTGTCCCAATTGTGGAAA
The DNA here is from genome assembly GCF_023539285.1 of Enterococcus sp. LX10. Taxonomy (NCBI): domain Bacteria; kingdom Bacillati; phylum Bacillota; class Bacilli; order Lactobacillales; family Enterococcaceae; genus Enterococcus; species Enterococcus sp. LX10. The sequence goes on from NZ_CP092784.1 coordinate 2,317,165, forward strand.
CTTTTTTCATCAACGGTTATCGCTAATCGTTCCCATGCACCAATCCGAAAACTATAGCCGCAATGCGGACAGATTTTTTCTGCACCCATTTCTTTTGTATACAGTGTTCGCTTACAAGAAGGGCATTTTGCCCACATATTATCTGGAACAGAAGGCTTCTTTGATGCATCATTTGCATCAGCACGATTTGGATTAATGCGAATGTAATTTTTCTTTTTAAATAATGCCATTTGCTTACTCCTCGTATTTTAGCGGCAAGAGCTCAGCTCCTTTCAAAAGATCACTGATCTTTCCAAGCAAGAGAGCTCTTGCGGCGTTCTTTCTTTAATGATTGCTTTCTGGCTCCCAATTTGGTAGAAATGTTTCTTGTAAAAAGCTTGTGTCATAGTCACCTGTCAAAACATTGTCATGTGTAATTAAATCCAATTGGAATTCGGCATTCGTAATAATACCTTCTGTTACAATTTCATTTAAAGCCCTTTGCATTTTCATCAAGGCATCAAAACGATTTTCACCATGTACGATGACTTTCGCAATCATTGAATCATAATAAGGTGGAATTGAATACCCTGAATACATAGCGCTGTCTACACGCAAGCCCATTCCACCACTAGGCAACAAGAGATTTTGAATTTTACCTGGTGAAGGAGCAAAATTAAAGGCAGGATTTTCAGCGTTAATTCGGCACTCAATCGCATGCCCAGTCATGGTAACATCCTCTTGGGTATAGCCTAAAGGTTCACCTGAAGCAATTTCTAATTGTGCTTTGACTAAATCAATCCCTGTTACCATTTCCGTAACTGGATGTTCGACTTGGATGCGGGTATTCATTTCCATGAAATAAAAGGCGCCAGCTGGATCCATCAAAAATTCAATGGTTCCGGCATTTTCATAATGCACAGCTTGTGCCGCTCGAACGGCCGTTTCGCCTAACATCTGACGCTTTTCTTCAGAAATAGCAATCGATGGTGATTCTTCTAACACTTTTTGATTATTTCTTTGTAGTGAGCAATCACGTTCCCCTAAGTGAATCACATGCCCATATTGATCACCTAGAATTTGCACTTCGATATGACGTGCTGGATAAATAATTTTTTCTAAATACATATCATCATTACCAAATGCGGCTTTAGCTTCTTGCTGCGCTGAAGTAAAGTGTTTCGGTAACTCTTCTTTTGAAAGAACTTTTCGGATTCCTTTTCCGCCACCACCAGCAGCTGCCTTTAACATCACTGGGTAACCAATTTCTTCAGCAATCGTCAACGCTTCTTCGACAGAATCAATGACGCCATCACTCCCAGGAATAACAGGTACCTTGGCTTTTTGCATCAGTTGACGTGCGTTTATTTTATTGCCCATCGCATCAATCGTTTCTGCTTTAGGACCGATAAAAGTAATGTTGCATTCTTCGCACATTGAAGCAAATTGACTATTTTCAGATAAGAAACCAAACCCTGGATGAATCGCTTCAGCATTGGTAACAATCGCTGCACTTAAAACAGCTTGAACATTTAAATAAGAATCAGTTGCTTTCGCCGGTCCAATACAAATGGCTTCATCTGCTAACTGTGTGTGTAACGCTTCTTGATCCGCTTCAGAGTAAACAGCAACTGTTTGAACGCCTAATTCGCGACAGGCACGAATAATACGAACAGCGATTTCTCCGCGGTTTGCGATTAATACTTTCGAAAACATTTTTCACCTATCCAATCATAAAGGTTAATTCAGCCTCGGCAACTTTTTTTCCATTAACTTTTGCCACACCTTTACCCATTCCAGCAGAAGCGCGGACTTTTAAAAGTTCAACCTCTAAAATTAATGTGTCGCCTGGTGTTACCTTTTGTCTAAATTTTGCTTTATCTAATCCACCAAAGTATGCCGTTTTCCCTTTGAATTCAGGCATTGAAAGTAATGCCACGGCGCCTGCTTGAGCCAACGATTCAATAATTAAAACTCCTGGCAAAACAGGATTCCCAGGAAAATGACCTTGAAAAACTTGCTCATTAACCGTTACATTCTTTTTCGCTACAACGCGTTCCCCGGGAATGACTTCTTCAACACTATCTAATAATAAAAAGGGATAGCGATGTGGTAAAATTTCTTGAATTTCTGTAATTGTTAATTTCATGTTTTATTCTCCTTTAGCAACTCGGAATAGCGGCTGACCAAATTCAACCACATCTTCATTGTTGACTAATATTTCAGTAATCACACCGTCAACTGTCGCCGTAATTTCATTCATTAATTTCATCGCTTCAACGATACACACAACGTCACCCGTTTTAACAGTGTCTCCTACTTTGACAAAGTTCTCTTTATCTGGTGCTGGTTGTAAATAAACGATTCCTACAATGGGTGACGGAATTTCTTCTGTCTTTTCATTGGCTGTCGGTGTATTAGTTGGCGTTTCTTCAACGACAGAAACTGTTTCAACAGGCACTGACACACTACTAGCGGCTACTGGTGTTTCTTGTGGTTGCGCCACTGGTTCTACGGCACTTCGTCCAGAAGCTGTATTTTTATTCATATATAATTCAAACGAGCCTTCTCGTAAATCAAATTCGGTTAAAGTTGATTGATCAAATTGTGTTAATAATGCTTTTACTTCTTCTAACTGCATGTTAATCCTCCCAGCGTTTTAAGCAAATAACTGCATTGTGGCCACCAAAGCCTAGCGAGTTACTTAAAGCATAATCAAATTTATGCTCTTTGCTTTCGTTTAAAACAACGTTCACCGTAATTGCTTCATCTTGATTTTCCACATTAATGGTTGGCGGAATAAATTGATGTTGTAAAGCATTTAGGGTAGCAATTCCTTCAATTCCACCAGCGGCGCCTAAGAGATGTCCCGTCATACTCTTCGTACTACTTACATACGCCGTTTTTGCGGCATTACCTAAAGCCAATTCAATAGCTTTAGATTCTGCACTGTCATTGGCTTGTGTGCTTGTTCCATGGGCGTTAATATAGCCAATTTTTTCTGGAGAAATCCCCGCTTCTTCCATTGCTAGTACCATGGCTTTCGCTGCGCCGCTCCCATCTGGTGTTGGTGATGTCATATGATAGGCATCGCAATTAGCACCATAGCCAACCACTTCACCTAAAATAGTTGCGCCTCGTTCTAGAGCATGATCTAATGATTCTAAAATAAAGACACCCGCACCTTCTCCCATCACAAATCCACTACGTTCTTTATCAAAGGGAATTGAGGCTTTTTCTGGGTCAGTCGCCTTTGTTAAAGCGGTCAAGGAAGCAAATCCTGAAATACCGATTTCTGTAATAGGCGCTTCTGCTCCACCAGCAATAATGACATCGGAGTAGCCATGTTTGATATTGCGGAACGCTTCCCCAATTGAATGAGTTGCACTAGCACAAGCTGTCACTGTTGAAGTACAAATTCCTTTGGCACCAACACGTAAAGCAATATTTCCCGCCACCATGTTTCCAATCGCCATTGGAATAAATAACGGTGCCACACGTTCAGGTCCTTTGTCGTGCATCCGAATTACTTGATTTTGAATTGTTTCCAAACCACCAATCCCGGAACCCACCATAACGCCAAACCGATCCACATCTAGTTGACTGGTATCCAAGCCACTCATAGCCATTGCTTCTAAGGCCGCATAAATGCCAAATAACGAAAACTTATCCATGCGTTTGCCATCTTTTTTAACAAAATATTTTTCCATTGGAAAGTCTTTCACTTCAGCTGCTAAGGTGACACCTGTTTCACTAACATCAAATTTACTAATCGGTCCGATACCATTTTTCCCTGTTTTCAAACTTTCTAAAAAAGTCTCAGGTTCATTGCCAATCGGCGAGGTGACACCGTAACCAGTAATAACTACTCGATTCATCCTTTTGACTCCTTTCGTTTATCCGTGCATGACTAAGCCGCCATCAACATTCACGACTTGCCCAGTAATATAGGGACTTTTAGCTAAGAAAATCGCTGTAGCTGCGACATCTTCGACTTGCCCAAACGTTTGTAAGGGAATTTGCGCATTCATTTGTGTTTTAACTTTTTCCGATAAAACATCCGTCATTTCTGTTTGGATAAACCCTGGTGCAATCGCATTGCAGGTAATACCGCGCGGCGCAACTTCTCGTGCCACCGATTTAGTAAAACCAACGACACCTGCTTTACTCGCAGCGTAGTTTGCTTGACCAACATTTCCCATTAAACCAGAAACGCTAGCCATATTAATAATCCGACCACTTCGTTGTTTCATCATACGTTTAACCGCTTGTTGGGTCATGTTAAAAGTTCCTACCAAGTTAATATCTAAACAGGCATTAAAATCCTCTTTTGTCATTCGTAATAATAATTTATCATTCGTAATCCCAGCGTTATTCACCAGAATATCAATCGAGCCTAATTGGTCAACGGTTGCTTGAATCATCTCACCTGCTGCATCAAAATCGGAAATATCTCCAGAAAGGCCAATACATTTTACCCCAAAGGCTTCAATTTCTTGTCGTTGTTCTGGCGTAATCTCACTCCGACCGTTTAAAACAATATTGGCGCCCTCTTTCGCAAAAGCCAACGCAACTGCTTTGCCAATCCCACGAGTGCTTCCAGTAATAAATACGTTTTTTCCTGTTAATTCCATTTTTTACCTCCCAGTAAGTGCTGTTAACGTTTCTGTTAATGTTGCAACATCTTCCACACGGTGCATTTCAATTGTTTTGTCAATTTTTTTAACAAAACCAGTTAATGTTTTCCCTGGACCAACTTCAATCATCGTTCCTACGTTCATAGCCTTCATCGTTTCGATACTGTCTTCAAAACGTACCGCAGACATGACTTGCTTTTCCAATAACGCTTGAATTGCCTCTTGAGGCATAATTTCGGCAGTCGTATTACTAATGACAGGAATTTGCATCGTTTGAAAGTTCAATTTTGCTAAATCCTGAGCCAACTTTTTTGATGCTGGTTGTAACAGCTCCGTATGGAAAGGGCCACTCACATTTAACGGAATCATTCGCTTTACACCAGCTTCTTTTAGAAGTGTCATCGCTTGATCAACAGCAGTAACCTCACCACCAATCACGATTTGTTGTGGTGTATTATAATTTGCTGGAGCCACAATTCCGAAAGCACTGGCTTCTTGACAGGCTTTTTCAATTACTTCACGCTCAGCATTCATGACAGCAACCATTTTGCCAGTTCCTTGTGGTGCTGCGTCTGTCATGTACTGACCGCGCTTTTGGACCAAGGCCACTGCTTCTGAAAAGCGCAAAGCCCCGCTGGCAACCAATGCGCTATATTCCCCTAAGCTTAAACCCGCTACGACATCAGGCGTTAGTCCTTTTTGTTGCAAAAGACGGTAAAATGCGACACTGACTGTCAAAATAGCAGGTTGCGTATATTCTGTTTCATTTAAACGTTCATTTTCAGTAAAACAAAGTTCTGCCATCTCATAACCTAAGATATGACTTGCTTCATCGAAGGTTTCCCGAACAATCGCTTCTTGGTGATATAATTCTTCACCCATCCCTTGATACTGGGCTCCTTGTCCACTAAATAAAATCGCTGTTTTCATACGACACCTCATTTTTTGTTAAAATTATTCACTTAGCCCCAACGCTGATTCATCTTATGTACAATCGCTTTGCATTCAGACATGAGTGAATCAATGATTTCTTGGGCTGTTTCTTCTTTTTTTATTAACCCGGCAATTTGTCCCGCCATGACGGAACCGTAATCCATATCCCCGTCAACGACAGCTTTGCGCAAAGCGCCCTGACCAATTTTTTCAAACATTTCTAAATCAGGCACTTCTTTTTGGAGTTCTTGCTTTTCTAATTGATTATATTGAGCAGTTAATTTATTTTTTAAAGTACGCACTGGATGGCCAAAATGTTGACAGGTAATTACTGCATCTAAATCACGTGCCTTTAAAACTTTCTGTTTATAATCTGGATGAACGTTGCATTCTTTGGCAATTAAAAAACGTGTGCCTAACTGGACTGCTTCAGCACCTAACATAAAGGCAGCAGCCATACCACGACCATCACCAATCCCACCTGCTGCAATCACAGGAATTGACACAGCGTCAACGATTTGCGGTAAGCCACTCATAGTGGTTAACTTGCCAATATGTCCACCAGCTTCCATTCCTTCAAAAATGACAGCATCGGCACCAATTTTTTCCATTCTTTTTGCTAAAGCAACTGAAGGAACTACTGGGATTACTTTAATGTTATGTTCTTTAAAACGAGCCATGTATTTGGCTGGATTGCCCGCACCTGTCGTTACGACAGGAACCTGTTCTTCACAAACCAAATCGACAATTTCATCGGCAAAAGGTGAAAGTAACATGATATTGACACCAAAGGGTTGTTCCGTTAATTCTTTAACTTTTTTAATTTCTTTTTTTACGACTTCTTTTGGGGCATTGCCGCCAGCAATAATCCCTAATCCACCAGCGTTTGACACGGCACTTGCTAATGAAGCATCGGCTACCCAAGCCATACCGCCTTGAAAAATGGGATAATTAATTCCAAGCAACTCACATAACTGTTGATTCATTGATTTTATACGTCCTTTAGTTCTAAGATAAGTACACTTCATTCAAGTAAAAAAGGATTTTTCCAGCTTATTTACTTGTTTTTTTAGGGACTGGGTCATTTAGCAATTAAATGTCCCAGCCCCCTATTTTCATGTATTAGTTTGCTTGTTGTTTTTCTACATATGTTACTAAATCTTGAACGGTTTGGATGCCATCTTCTGTTTCGATTTTCACATCAAATTCATCTTCGATTTCGTTAATGATTTGGAATAAATCTAAGCTATCCGCGTCTAATTCTTCTTGAATGTTTGTAGTTAATTGTACCTCTTCAGCATCTTTTCCTAATTCTTCTACGATAATTGCTTGAATTTTTTCAAATACCATGTGTATATTCCTCCAAAATAGTCATTTTCTTCATTTATATGTGAACAGTTTTTTACAGCGTTAGGAGCAGTGAGCCCCATGTTAAGCCGCCGCCAAATCCTGTTAGCACCACGCGTTGTTGGGAACCTAAAATTAAGGTCCCATTTTCAACTGCTTCATCCAACAAAATAGGAATGCTAGCAGCTGAGGTATTGCCATATTTATCCATATTCGTTAAAAACTTCTCGCGGGAAATCTTCGTCTTACGTGCAATTTTATCGATAATGCGCACATTTGCTTGATGTAGTAGAAGATAATCCACGGTTTCGTCCGTCACGAGGGATAAAATATTTTGTGAAACATCTTTAATCGCAAAATCAAAAATACTACGTCCTTCCATCTGTAGCGTCTTACTAGCCTGCTCATGCCCCTGATAAAAAGGACTTTCGTTGATCGTGTAGCCTGACGTTAAAGCCGCCCACCGTTGTCCATCTGCTTGTAATTTTTCATTTAGAAAATGCGGTGTCTCAGCCGCTTCAATCAAGACGCCGGCAGCCCCATCACCGAAAAGCACCGCTGTGGAGCGATCGTTCCAATCCAACATTTTGGAAAATGTTTCGCCACCAATTACTAGACCTGTTTGATAACGACCACTTAAGACTAGTTTTTCTGCCATGCTTAAGGCATAGACAAAACCAGAACACGCTGCACTGATGTCAAAAGCAAATGCCTCAGTGGCGCCAATTGCGCCTTGCACTTGGCAAGCAACAGAAGGCATATTGAAATCTGGTGTCACTGTTGCAACTAAAATAAAGTCAATCTCACTTGCTTGCTTTCCAGATTTTTCCAATAACTGTTTTGCGACTTGATGACATAAATCAGACGTATTTTCTTGCGTAACGATACGACGTTCACTAATGCCTGTTCGCGAATGTATCCATTCATCAGAGGTATCCATCATTTCACTCAGTTGGTGATTCGTGACACAATTCTCTGGAACATAACGGCTTGTACAACTAATTCGTGCATAATTCTTCATGGGGATCCTCACTTTTTATTTGTATTCTTGCAAGAAATCATGAAGATTTTTTAGTGCTCTTAACAGCGCTTGTTCTTCTTCTTGCTCCATGCCTTTCAAAATGTTTTTAACCATTTCACGATGAAAATGCTGATGGACTCTAAAAAGTAATTTTCCCTTTTTGGTTAAGCCAAGCTTTACTACACGTCGATCATCTTCACTACGCAAACGTTCAACATAGCCTTTTTTAACTAAGTTGTTAATCGCTACAGTAAGTGTTCCAACGGTAATTGACAGTTCCTTGGCTACTTCTGAAGACGTTTTTTTCTTGTACATACCAATTGCTTCGATTGTGTGCATCTCCGTAATGGATAAATCATTAAATTGTGATTTTTTCAATTCAGATTCTTCAATCGTTAAGATGTCATTAAAGACACTGACTAAGTAATCGTTGACTGTTTCTAAATTAGGTTCCATTCTGTGCACCATCCATATACTTTGATTATCAAAACATTTGATGTTCAAACTATATCGTAAATAAGCAAAGAATGCAAGAGAATTTTCTATATTTTTAATGAAATATTCTTCAAACATTTCAAAAAAGGCGCATTTTCAAGGGACGAGGCTTTTAAAAAAAGGATCAATTACTTTGATACCCAAACTATTTTCACAGAAAAAGGAAAGAAGTGCAACTAAAAAGCATCACTGGCACTCCCCTGATTGAGAAGTGCCAGTGATTTTTGTTATATAATTCTTAAACTCCCACTAAGCTATTGCTACAACTTGACTGGATAATACGAGAAGAGAGTGAACCAGAAGCTTTGGTGCTTCTACTCCACTCCCTTATTAAAATGTAGGACGATTAATTATTGAATTAAGTCGTAAATTTCCATTGCTACAATATCGATGTTATCGAATTGATAGCTTTGGTGCGTATCAGATTCTGTTAATTCAAATGTTTCTGTTGATTTATCAAAACTTACAATACATTTCTCTACGCCTTCACGTTCAAAGCGGCGTACTTGTACTTCATTATCTGCTGCTTCGATCATTGCTTCCAGTCTCTTAATAATCGCCACAAGTTGTGAATGTTTCATCAGTGGGCCTCCTTTTGCAAACTAGTTCTGTACCATTGTAACAAAACATTGCCTAACTTGCATGATTTTTCGTCATTTTTTTTGATTTTTTTGTTGTTCTTTAATTTTTATTCGTTGGTTGCTTGCCATCTGTCCACCAAAGCTTAATTAAGGCCTGTGTGCCATCATTTTCAAACCCTTTATCTGCAAGGCTTTCATATAATTCTGTCGCTTTTTGCGTCGCTGGTAATGGAAGGTCAAGTTTTTTTGCTTCATCTAACGCAATCTTTAAATCTTTGATAAAATGTTTAACAAAAAAGCCTGGCGTATAATCTTCTTTTAAAATACGTGGTCCATAATTACTTAATGACCAGTTTGCAGCACTGCCACCACCGACTGTTTCCAGAACTTTTTCTAAAGTTAATCCTGTCGCATTTGCGTAAACGAGCATTTCAGTCAAACCGGTCATTGTGCCTGCAATCATTAACTGATTCGCCATCTTAGTGTGTTGCCCTTTTCCAGCTGAGCCATGTAGCATAAATGTTTTACCAAATGTTTTGAAAATTGGTAAGACGGTCTCATAACTTTCTTGATCACCACCAACCATAATTGTTAAAGTACCATTTTTAGCACCTAAGTCACCACCAGAAACTGGCGCATCCAACGCATGAGCACCCACTTCTGCTGCTTTTTTGGCAATCTTTTCAGCCAAGGTGGGCGTACTTGTGGTTAAATCTACTACTATTTTACCTGTAAGATCTGCTTGAAAAATCCCTGTTTCATTAAAATACACGCCTTCAACATCTGAAGGAAAGCCAACCATTGTAAAAATGATATCGCTGGCTTCCGCAATTGCTTTTGGCGTATCATACCAAACTGCTCCTTCAGCAACTAAATCATCTGTTTTACTTTTTGTTCGATTATAAACATTGACAGATAAATTGTTTTTCATCATATTACGAATAATTGATTTCCCCATGACACCCGTTCCAATAAAGCCGATTTTAGACATAGTAGCTTCCTCCGTTCTTAAAATAAAAAACTTTCCTCCTTCAGTATAAACGAAGGAGGAAAGTTTTGCAGTTTATTTTCTTAAAGATGTAAATTTTACTTTAATTTTTTTTATTGAGTCCGCATTTTCTTTTTCCATTTGAAGTTGATCAAAGTAAATCAATGTGTCTTGATAAAATTCAATCATTTTGTTGCCAAAGTTTGTAGAAGAAATTTCAAATAATTTTTCATCTAAAATAGTTTGGTCCATTTTAATATTTGCTTGTATATAGTCAATCAATGTTGGGGCAAAATCACTGTCTGTCTTAAAAGTTTTGCCTAAGCTTTCATGATCAAATAAATTATTTAAATAGGCGTTCCCTTCTGCAACACATTGAACACCAGCAGCCATCGCTTCTGTATAAGTTAAGCCTTGTGTTTCCGACGTTGAGGCGCTGACAAAATAGTCAGCAGCTTTATAATAAATCGCGACTTCTTCATTTGGCACTTCACCCGTAAATTGAACGTATTCACTGACTTCTAGTTCTTCTGCTAATCCTTTTAAATCCTCTAGATAGGGACCATTTCCAACTATTACTAAACGAGTTTGTGGTAATTTTTCAATAATTTGTGGCAACCCTTGAATAATTGCTTGAATATTTTTTTCATAAGAAATTCGACTTAACGATAACAACATAATCTGTTGCTCTTCAATACCTAGTTGTTGACGCATTCCAGCGATCATTTCCTCAGTAATATCGGGACGTAAAAACTTATCAATTTCGATCCCTGTTGGAATAATTCTCATTGGTGCGGTCACTCCATAATCCCGTAATTTTTCTATTACACGTTCACTGGGACAAACAACACCTGTCGTATGATTTGTAAACACTCTTGAAAAGAATTTAACATGTGATGGACGGACAACTTTTCCTTTAGCAATATAATGTAAGTAATCTTCATACATCGTATGATACGTATGGATGACAGGAATTTTCATTTTTTTCCCAACCATTTTCCCTAAAATACCCGCACCAAATTCAGTATGTGTATGAATTAAATCTAATTCCAATTCTTTGGCAATTAAATAGGCGTACCACATGCCGCGAACCACTACTCGGCGATCTTTAAAAGATACGAATGGCACACTAGGCATTCGTATGACATCTTCTTCAAAATCAGTCGCGTTAGGATCGGTTGTCGTAAAAATATACACTTCATGGCCGTGCTTTTCTAATTCATCTTTTAAGGTCTTAATAGAAGTCGCTACCCCACTCACTTGCGGGAAATACGTATCAGTAAAAAAACCAATTTTCACTCTCATTACCTCCATTTCATCTAACAATAACTGTCTTCAATATTTGTTAAGATAAGACTGTTTCGTAGACTTCTTTTAACTCGTAACCAATTTGCTTGATACTTCTTTGCTCTGCTACTTGATAGCCTGCTTGTCTAGTACTAGGTATTTTCCCTTCTAATAAGCCTTCAATATATTTTTTAAATTCTTCAATAGAATGACCCATATAACAATTTTCATTAGCCACTAGCCAGCCTTGATAAACTGGAATATCACGCACTAAAACTTGTTGCTGACTAGCTAATGCTTCTAAAACAACAATTCCTTCCGTTTCTTCACGCGAAGGGAAAAAGAAGAGATTCGCTGCCGCATACGCCCCTTCGATGACATCTCCTTTAATATAACCTGGGAAAATAACATTTTCTGGATGATCTTCTTTAACTAATTGTCGGATATTTTTAGGGATAGAATACATTGGTGTATCACCAAACCAGATAAATTGATACTCTGGTAACTGTCGTGCAACTTCAATAAAATCAGTGATTCCTTTGCGTTCAAAAAATAATCCCACACAAATAATTACTTTTTTCTCTTCATCTATTTTAAAATATTCTCGGAATTTTTGTTCCTTTTCTTCTGAAGGATAAAAACGTGATAAATCAATACCATTTGAGATCGCCGAAATAGGCACTTTAATGCCATAACCTTCCAGCAATGTTTTAGAATACGGTGTTGGTGTAATTAAATGATCCGCTTTGGAATACAAACTGATAAGATATTTTTTTACTAATGGTGCTAGTTGATTAGACCCAATAAAGGAATTACGAAAGTCTTCTTCTGTCGAATGGGCATGATAAATAACTTTTTTTCCTAGTTTGCGTGCTTTTCTGACCATACGATGGCTATTTATGCCATATGTATTAATATGCAATATATCATAGTCACTGCAATCAGCATCTAATGTATATTCTATTCCAACTTCAGAGAGCGCTCGTTTCTGGTGATCTAATGCTCGACCAATGCCTGATTTAGCTAAGATTTTCTCACCTTCAAAATATAACAATATTTTCAAACCCGCTCCTCCTTTTCTGCTTTACTAACTATAATAAACACATTATACCATAGCTAAAATTTGATGTATTCAATCTTCGGTAGGATCCTTTTAATCTTATAAATGTTTTTAAAGTCCCTTCTTCAAGCTTATCAAAAAATAGTGAATAAAACAAAAAAAGCAAAAACCAAGTTGGTTTTTGCTTTTGCTCAACTCCGGCAGTAGGACTCGAACCTACGACATCATGATTAACAGTCATGCGCTACTACCAACTGAGCTATGCCGGAATAATCGCGTGGCGACGTCCTACTCTCACAAAGGGAAACCCTTCACTACAATCGGCGCTAAGAAGCTTAACTTCTGTGTTCGGCATGGGAACAGGTGTATCCTTCTCGCTATCGCCACCACACTGGGTGTTGTTTCTTATTGAGTTGAATCTTCATTCACTCAAAACTGGATTGAAGTTTGAATCAAAATAACCAAGTTGCTTTTACTTATCCATTCTTTGGTTAAGTCCTCGACCGAT
>NZ_CP092784.1:2332500-2685000 GCF_023539285.1 Enterococcus sp. LX10
TTGTCAGCATTTCGTCTACGGGGCTTTCACCCTCTTTAGCGGAATTTTCCAAATCCTTCAACTATACTAACAGACTACCATATTGGAGTCCTACAACCCCAACAAGCAAGCTTGTTGGTTTGGGCTCTTCCCGTTTCGCTCGCCGCTACTCAGGGAATCGAATTTTCTTTCTCTTCCTGCAGGTACTAAGATGTTTCAGTTCTCTGCGTCTACCTCTAATCAGCTATGTATTCACTGAAAAGTAATATCCTATAAAAGATATTGGGTTCCCCCATTCGGAAATCTCTGGATCATAGCTTACTTACAGCTCCCCAAAGCATATCGGTGTTAGTCCCGTCCTTCATCGGCTCCTAGTGCCAAGGCATCCACCGTGCGCCCTTATTCACTTAACCTTATCAACCTTACGGTTGGGTCTTGATCACTTCTTCTAGCGATAGAAGGTTAATCAATAAATAAGCAATTGAACTTATTAAAAAACTCATTCAACGCGGTGTTCTCGGTTTGTTTTGATTCTTTTTACTTCAATATCCAGTTTTCAATGAACGAATCTGATAGCAAAAGCTATCAATGGAGCCTAGCGGGATCGAACCGCTGACCTCCTGCGTGCAAAGCAGGCGCTCTCCCAGCTGAGCTAAGGCCCCGAATTTATTTGATTGAGAGTAGACCTCTCAAAACTGAACAAAGTAAAGACGAAATGTGTATTTCCGTAATATTCCTTAGAAAGGAGGTGATCCAGCCGCACCTTCCGATACGGCTACCTTGTTACGACTTCACCCCAATCATCTATCCCACCTTAGGCGGCTGGCTCCAAAAAGGTTACCTCACCGACTTCGGGTGTTACAAACTCTCGTGGTGTGACGGGCGGTGTGTACAAGGCCCGGGAACGTATTCACCGCGGCGTGCTGATCCGCGATTACTAGCGATTCCGGCTTCATGCAGGCGAGTTGCAGCCTGCAATCCGAACTGAGAGAAGCTTTAAGAGATTTGCATGACCTCGCGGTCTAGCGACTCGTTGTACTTCCCATTGTAGCACGTGTGTAGCCCAGGTCATAAGGGGCATGATGATTTGACGTCATCCCCACCTTCCTCCGGTTTGTCACCGGCAGTCTCGCTAGAGTGCCCAACTAAATGATGGCAACTAACAATAAGGGTTGCGCTCGTTGCGGGACTTAACCCAACATCTCACGACACGAGCTGACGACAACCATGCACCACCTGTCACTTTGTCCCCGAAGGGAAAGCTCTATCTCTAGAGTGGTCAAAGGATGTCAAGACCTGGTAAGGTTCTTCGCGTTGCTTCGAATTAAACCACATGCTCCACCGCTTGTGCGGGCCCCCGTCAATTCCTTTGAGTTTCAACCTTGCGGTCGTACTCCCCAGGCGGAGTGCTTAATGCGTTTGCTGCAGCACTGAAGGGCGGAAACCCTCCAACACTTAGCACTCATCGTTTACGGCGTGGACTACCAGGGTATCTAATCCTGTTTGCTCCCCACGCTTTCGAGCCTCAGCGTCAGTTACAGACCAGAGAGCCGCCTTCGCCACTGGTGTTCCTCCATATATCTACGCATTTCACCGCTACACATGGAATTCCACTCTCCTCTTCTGCACTCAAGTCTCCCAGTTTCCAATGACCCTCCCCGGTTGAGCCGGGGGCTTTCACATCAGACTTAAGAAACCGCCTGCGCTCGCTTTACGCCCAATAAATCCGGACAACGCTTGCCACCTACGTATTACCGCGGCTGCTGGCACGTAGTTAGCCGTGGCTTTCTGGTTAGATACCGTCAGGGGACGTTCAGTTACTAACGTCCTTGTTCTTCTCTAACAACAGAGTTTTACGATCCGAAAACCTTCTTCACTCACGCGGCGTTGCTCGGTCAGACTTTCGTCCATTGCCGAAGATTCCCTACTGCTGCCTCCCGTAGGAGTCTGGGCCGTGTCTCAGTCCCAGTGTGGCCGATCACCCTCTCAGGTCGGCTATGCATCGTGGCCTTGGTGAGCCGTTACCTCACCAACTAGCTAATGCACCGCGGGTCCATCCATCAGCGACACCCGAAAGCGCCTTTCACTCTTATGCCATGCGGCATAAACTGTTATGCGGTATTAGCACCTGTTTCCAAGTGTTATCCCCCTCTGATGGGTAGGTTACCCACGTGTTACTCACCCGTCCGCCACTCCTCTTTCCAATTGAGTGCAAGCACTCGGGAGGAAAGAAGCGTTCGACTTGCATGTATTAGGCACGCCGCCAGCGTTCGTCCTGAGCCAGGATCAAACTCTCATAATAAAAGTTAGAACAACCTTGCGATTGTTAAGCTCAATTTGTTTGCTAGCATATTGCTTGCTTGTTAAAAATGTTTGTTGTCTTGAATTGAATCAAGACGCCCTACACATTTGGTTCGTCTATTCTTTGTTCAGTTTTCAAAGGTCTACGTTACCTCGCAGCAACTTTTATATCATAACAAACTCTCGTTTGAATGTCAAGAACTTTTTTAAAAAAGTTTTTTTAAGTTGTTTTGCTCGGTTGTTGTTGTCTGTTGTGACAACTTCTACATCTTATCATCTCGTTTGTTATTTGTCAACAACTTTTTTGTTGTTTTTTCAAACTTTTTTCGAGAGATTCGAAATCAAGAATTGTTATTTAATTATTGATTTCTGAATCGCTCAGCTGTGTGACTCGCCTTGCGACATGTAATAATATATCAAGATTTTGATGTTTGGTCAACACTTTTTTTCAAAAAAATTAAAAGAAGTTTTCAATCTGTTTTCATTCTTTTCAATTATTTCGTTTTTAAACTTTTTAAATCCTAATTGTCTATCAAAACAGTTTAATTCCTTACTAAAAATCGAACAATTTGAATCATATATTTGAAATAGTTCGATTAACTTTTTTACGTACAACATAAAAAAAGAAAGAATCTGTTCGATTATCGACAGATTCTTTCTTTTTTGTTTAAAACATTGGAACACCTTCAATATGATATTTTGACCAAATCGTTTTTAATTCTGCAGGTGCTACCCATGTATAGTCTTTATCCATTTCATTTTTAAGTGCTTGTTCATCCATCTCGAAGACAAACAGCGGAACATTTTCTTTATTGATATGCGCGTTAGTTAATTCTACTAAGCTAATTGAAGTAACGTCCAATTGAACCTCTTCTTTGAACCATTGTAGCATACTAGCTAAACCCGTCATCTCATCAGAAACTTTTGCCATCGCAAACTCAATCGCTTCACCTATTGGATGCATCAAAAATTTTTTACTACCATCGTTTAAGTTCAGTATGATTGTTCCAGCGACTTTTTTGTTAGACACGACATCCACCTCAATTAATTTTTAGATTCACTAACAAAAGAAATTGTAACACACTTTCTGAAAAAATACAGAATTATTTTTCAAGCAACTTATCCATTGCTTCATCAATCCATTCTGGAAGTTCTTTGTCTAAGGTTGCAAAGCCAATTTTTTTATTCTTATCCGTAAAATATTTTTTGCGTCGATGATTCACTGAATGAACTTTGTCTTCAAGGGTCCGTAAAGATAAGCTAATCTTTTGAGAATATTCATCAACATCAATAACTTGAACGGTTACTTTTTGTCCAACGGTTAAGAGTCCATGGATATTTTTGGTAAAGCCAGCTTGTACTTCCGAAACATGAATCAGTCCCTGTGTTTCTTCGTCTAAAGAAACAAATGCGCCATATGGTTGAAGTCCGGTAATTGTGCCAGAAAGTACCATACCAATTTTGTACTTCATCAAATTTCCTCTTTTCATACGATAAATTTCTTTTTCCGTTTCTACTCATTTAAAATAATAGCATTTTTTCAACGTTTGTGCATTATTTCTTCCCTAGTTGTTAAAACTATTGTTTCATCTTTTAAGCAAAATCTACTATACTATAGGAAGTAAGACTTTATATAGAAGAAAAGGAGTTATCTTATGTTTAATTTTAATGAAACCATTGATCGTCGCCACACGAATTGTGTTAAATGGGACACCGTTGAAACGAGTTACCACGAAAAAGATTTACTACCTTTATGGGTTGCTGATATGGATTTCAAAGTGCATCAGCCTATTCTTGATGCTTTGTCACAAGTTATTGAACAGGGTATTCTAGGATATGCAGTGGCACCTAATGAACTGTATCAAGCAATTCAAGATTGGCAACAGCAACACCATCAATTGATTGTTGAAAAAGAAGAAATTTTGTTTAATAGTGGCGTGGTACCCAGTTTGGCCACAGCCGTTCAAGCGTATACAGCACCTGCGGATTCTGTCATGATTTGTGATCCAGTCTACCCCCCTTTTGCAGATGTGGTAAAACAAAATGAGCGTAGACTTGTGCGACATTCTTTACTAGAAGTTAACGGACATTATGAAGTTGATTTGGTTAAAATGGAACAACAGATAATCGAAGAAAAGGTGAAGCTGTTACTTTTTTGTAATCCCCATAATCCTGGTGGACGTGTTTGGACAAAAGAAGAATTGCTAGCAATTGGCCGTTTATGCAAAAAACACCAAGTAACTGTGGTTAGCGATGAAATTCATCAGGATTTGATTTTCAAACCGCATACCTTCACTTCCTTCACTGTCGCTGATGAAGCATTTAAGGAATTCACTGTTACCTTAACAGCGGCAACGAAAACCTTTAATTTAGCGGGGATTAAAAATTCAATGCTGTTCATTCCTAATGAAAAACTACGGCAATCTTTCGTATCTTTACAAGACAAAAATCATCAAGGCGGTATCAATACTTTTGGCTACGTGGGAACGGCAGCTGCCTATCAAACAGGGGAAGAATGGCTAACGGCGTTACTTGATTATTTAAAAGAAAATATTGATTTTGCCCTTTCCTTTTTCCGTGAAGAGCTGCCTAGCGTTCGTGTAATGGAGCCTGAAGGAACCTATCTTTTATGGTTAGACTTTAGTTCTTATTCGCTAACGGATCGGGAACTTCGCGATACCTTAATTCATAAGGGGAAAGTGGTTCTAAATCCAGGAATTAGTTTTGGTCCCCAAGGTTCTCAACACATGCGTTTAAACTTAGCTTGTTCAAGAGAAACTCTCGAAGAAGGCCTTTTACGTATCAAAAAAGCCTTTAATTAAAAACAGCTGTCCTAGTTTTTAGGACAGCTGTTTTTAATTCTTTCTTTTGCGTTTAGCTAAATAAACTCTGATGAACCAGATACCTGAAAATAGAAGTAAAATTTCTCCAATTATTATTGTATAAAATCCTGGTTCATGAACGATTCCTTGCTGATCTACATACGTAAAAAACGTTCCTATAAATGGGAGTATTACTGCAAACAAAGCCAAGGCCATTGGATATCTGTATTTTTCTAACAAATTCGCTTCCTCTCCTTCTATTCTTTCACTCAGTATCCTATAAAGACTTCATTAAAAGAAGCGATTTGGATGCTTTTAAAAAAAAGTTAGTCGTTTTAAGAAAAAAATAAAGAGTACCAACGAATTTGTCCCTCGTTGATACTCTCTTTTTCAATTGGTTAAACTTATTCACCAATGATTTCAACTGTGTCCATCACGACGTCAAATGTTGGACGGTCTTGGGCATCCCGTTGGACTCCACCAATTTCATCCACTACATCCATACCATCAACAACATGACCAAAAACAGTATGACGGAAGTCTAACCAAGGTGTTCCGCCTTGTTTGTAGGCTTCAATAATTTCTTCTGGAAAACCAGCATCTTCTAACTGACTCATCATTTGAGCTGGAACATTTTGATTAGTAACAACAAAGAATTGGCTACCATTTGTGTTAGGACCAGCATTTGCCATTGATAATGCGCCACGCAAATTGAAAACATCCCGAGAAAATTCATCCTCAAATGCTTCTCCATAAATACTTTCGCCGCCCATTCCTGTTCCGGTTGGGTCACCGCCTTGAATCATAAAATCAGGAATCACACGATGGAAAATAACGCCATCATAGTAGCCCTTTTTCGCTAATTCAACAAAATTTTCAACCGTTTTAGGCGCTTGTTCTGGGAATAATTGAACAGTGATGTCGCCTCGGTTTGTTTTAATGACCGCTTTTGGGCCTTTAGCATTTTCTAAATCTAATTGTGGAAATTGTGACATGAGAATGTCCTCCTAGATAATTATTTTATAGTTCCATCATATCGAAAAATGCTAAAAATTGCTATGATCTTTTTCCAATGATTAAAGAATGCTTTGATTCGTTAGCCAAACTTGCTTTTTTCGAAAAGCCGTGCTATTTTGTGAAGTGTTCGCAAAACGATCAATAGTTGTCTCAACCCTAAATGAATTAGGAGGAATTTTCAAATGTCTGATGAAAAAGATATTTATGATTTAACGATTATCGGCGGCGGTCCTGTTGGATTATTTGCCGCTTTTTATGCGGGAATTCGTAAAGCAAAAACGAAAATCATTGATAGCCTGCCGCAATTAGGTGGTCAGCTAACAATGCTGTATCCCGAAAAATATATTTATGATATTCCTGGATTCCCTGCTATTAAAGCCGGTGAGTTAATTGCCAATTTGGAAAAACAGATGCAGCCATTTCAGCACGATGTTTGCTTGGAAGAAGAGGTCACACACCTTGCACAGGAAGCAGATGGACTTCTGCGCTTAGACACAACTAAAGGCACACATTATTCTAAAACGGTTATCTTTGCGATTGGTAACGGCGCTTTCCAACCTCGACGTTTAGCTATCGAAAATGTTGAAGCCTTTGAAGGTGAGTCAATCCATTATTATGTGACTGACATGAAAAAATTCGCTGGCAAAAAAGTTGCGATTGCTGGTGGCGGCGATTCCGCAATTGATTGGGCTTTAATGCTAGAAAACGTCGCAGAAGAAGTATCTATTATCCATCGTCGCCCACAATTTCGCGGCCACGAACATAGCGTGGAACAACTGGAAAAATCTAGCGTTTCTATCAGAACTCCTTATATCATTAGTGATATTTTAAAGGAAAACGAAACGTTCACAGGCATCCAATTAACGGAGACAAAAGGTGACCAAACATTGGAGCTCCCTCTGGATGATTTAATTATCAATTATGGCTTTACTTCTTCTTTAACACACCTCAAAGAATGGGGATTAGACGTTTCTAGAAATGCTATTAATGTTCATTCCGATATGTCAACTAACATTCCTGGTGTATACGCTGTAGGAGATATCTGTTCCTATGAGGGAAAAGTGAAATTAATCGCTACAGGCTTTGGTGAGGCACCTACTGCCGTAAATAATGCTTTACATTACTTACGGCCCGATGCTCGACGTCAACCAGTTCATAGTACAAGTTTATTTGAAAACGGCGTACCTAAATAAGGTTAGCACTGGACTTTAGCAGTTTTTAAGCCAAGGACAAAAATCTAAATCGGATTTTTGTCCTTGGCTTTCTGCTTTACTGAAAAGCCTTTCTTTTTCTCTTTTAAATTTATTTTTGATACAATAAAAAGTGCTAGGAGGAAGAAAGATGAACCAACCAATTATTTATTTAAATGAAGTATTCAATGAAGAACAACTGGAACAAGTGAAAGCTGTGGCGCCCAATTATCTAGTTAAAACATCTACCGATCATTTATCCTCTGCTGAAGAAGAGGCAATCGAAATTATGTTAGGCTGGCATAAAGAAATTGGTCCGCGTTTATTAGCCTCTGATACTAGTCACCTAAAATGGATTCAGCTCATTTCTGCTGGTGCTGATTATATGGATTTTGATAAATTAAGAGAAAAAGGCATTCTGTTGTCTAATGGTAGCGGAATCCATAGTGTTTCTATCTCAGAACATGTTTTAGGCGTTTTATTAGCACATACCCGCGGACTGCAAGAAAGTATCCAACAACAAATGCAACACACATGGAATCAAACAGCCCCTTCCTATCAACAACTTTCTGGGCAAAAAATGTTAATCGTAGGCACCGGGCAAATCGGACAACAATTAGCTAAATTTGCTAAAGGTTTAAATCTTCAAGTTTATGGCGTGAATACCTCTGGACATGTGACGGAAGGCTTCATTGAATGCTATTCACAGAAGAATATGAGTAAAATTATCCATGAAATGTCCATTGTTGTGAACATTCTTCCTTTGACTGAAACAACAAAACATTTATACAATCAGGCACTTTTTGAAAAAATGGCTCCTGAAACAATTTTCGTAAATGTTGGTCGAGGCGCCTCAGTAGCAACGAACGATTTGATAACTGCCTTAAACAATAAAACCATTGCTTTTGCTGCCTTAGATGTCTTTGAAGAAGAACCTCTTCCCGAAGATAGCCCTTTATGGGAGATGCAGAATGTTTTATTAACACCTCATATTTCTGGCATGACACCGAAGTTCAAATCAAAATTACTGGCGATTTTTATTCCAAACTTAAATCAATTTGTGACGGATCAGACCCTCGTCAAAAACCAAGTTTCCTTAAAAAAAGGCTATTAACTCAAAAAAGGCCTTCAACCATCTTTCAAGTAATTGCATGGTTGAAGGCTTTTTTTTGCTATTTTTTACCAGATAACCTTGAAGTTATCATTTGTCGACGCTTGAATGATTGGATGTTTTTTCAAATATTCTGCAATCAGTTCCGTCATGTCAATTTGAATTTCTCGAATAATTTTTTCAGGTTGGAACATTTGATAGTTTCCGCCACCGACTGCTCGGTATTGATTTGTCACGATTTCCAAAACATCTTCTGCTTGCACTGCTTTGCCATGATAATTAAGTTTCGTCACTCTTTCACCAAACGGTTGTCTTAAATCAAGCGTATACTCAATGCCTTCATACATATCATAATTATAGTATTGTGGTTTTGGATCGACATATTTCGGGTTAAAAATTGGTTGGCCTTTTTCTAACACAAAATAAGTAGCGCTTTGTTCTAACGCTTCACGGAGGTCTTGTCCAGTGACACGCAATACAGCCAAAGTATTTGGATAAATGTAGTTGGTAATGATATCGCGCATCGTAATTTGATTATTAAATCCTTTGCCTTCATTGTTAAAAAGTGCAGTCCCTGAAATATCCGTTCCGCTTGAAGCCATTTGGACGTTATTAATAAATTCTATATATGGATGTTCTTTGAGGCGTACGGCATTCGGATTTTGAATCGTCATATCCCCTTCCACATTTCCCACTGGTTGGTCAAGCCACTCTTCTACCTCGTCATGTAACGCTGTTGTCAAAGCTAAAACTTCTGTATCTGGTTGTTCGTTTCCAACAGGATGAATAGCTGCGTCACTTCCAATAACGCGATAGCCTTTAGCCATAGGTTCAATTTCTAAAGTAATTTCTCCAACGAAAGCTCCTCGAAAACCTGGTTGAATCACAGGTATTCCATTCAGTTTTGTAGCAATTTCTCGATGTTGGTGACCAGTGACTAAGGCATCAATCCCAGGAACTTTTTCCAACAAATCGTAGCCTTCATTTTCTCCTGTTAGTAATTCCGTGGGTTCCCCTGTTTCTAAATCTTTTTCAAAACCGCCATGGTAAGCGACAACAACTAGATCCGCTTCTTCCCGCAGTTTTGGCACGTATTCTGCCGCTGTTTCAACGACACTTTTAAACGTTAAATCTTTGACTGTTGCCGGCTGTTCCCAATGAGGAATATATTGAGTCGTCACGCCAAGGATGGCTACTTTAACCCCTTGTTTTTCTATGATGACATACGGCTGACCGAAATAAGGTTGTCCATCTTTACCAAGGATATTGGCAGCTAAAACTGGCTGTTGATAACTGGCAATCGTTTCCTTTAAATAATCTAAACCGTAATTAAATTCGTGGTTACCTAAAATGCTAACATCATAATTCATTTGATTAATGATTTTAGTGATGGCTTCCACTGAATGTGTTTCTGCTTTTCTTACGTAGTAACTAAGCGGCGAACCTTGAATAAAATCCCCATTTTCAATTTGAAAAACTGGTCCTTTGGCAGACGCACGTAACTTTTTCAGCATGGTTGCTGCTTTTGCGGTTCCAAAAGGCAAATCCATCTTTTTTTCACTATAACTTGTTGGCATAATATACCCATGCATATCACTTGTTGCTAAAATTTTTATTTGCATTTTGTTTCTCTCCTTCTTCCGCCCAAAAGAACAGGAAGGTTAGAACACGAGCCATAACGACTCAGATCCCAACCTCCCACGTCTGTTTATTTATTGATTATTGGTTCCATGCTTGTTCAAATTGTGATGTTGCATCTTTCAATAATTTTTTCGTGTCTTTATTTGATGAAGCAAAAATACTTTCCATAATTGTCCGCATTTCATTATAGGCTGAATCAGCATTCTCTTCTACTGGGATAGCGAATAAATCTTTTACTGCGTTTTCAAGTTGTGCAGGTACTTTGGTTGTCTTAGAGTTTTTGTACTCATCACTGTGTAAAACAGATTCTAAAATTGGCATATAACCTGTTTGTTGTGCCCAGTACAATTGTGAATCAGGCGTTGCTAAGAATTTCATGAATTCAAATGCCGCTGTCCGTTGTTCTGGCGTAGCACTATCGAACATATAAATATCTGTTCCTTGTTGTAAGTTGATTTTTTCAGGACGTGGTGCAACACCGTATTCATAGCCACCAGCTTCAGCATCTTTTTGAACAAAACCAGCACCAGCAATACTACCGACAAACATTGCTACCTTTTTGTTTGCAAATGGGCCAGATAAATATTTATCTGAACCAGCTGTGCGGAAGTAACCTGCTTCGATACCATCACGGTAATAGTCCACGACTTCTTGTGAATCTTTGCTTGTTAAATCTAAGTCTTTATTAAAATCAACGCCTTTGTTTTTCATTCCAATTGCGTAATAGTTATTTAACGAGTCAAAACCAGCACCAACGACTTCTTTGTTGGATTTTTCGTAAATTGTTTTAGAAGCTTCTTTTAATTCCTCTAATGTTTTCGGTACTTCAACACCATATTCTTTCAACAAATCAGCATTATAGAATAACATTTCTGTCGATTTATTAAATGGAATGCCGTATTGTTTGCCGTCGATTTTGGCGCCGTCTAACAATACTTCACGAATTGGCTCTGCATCTTTCCAACCGATTGTGTCATCATCCATATATGGTTTTAAGTCCACTAACATTTCATCTTGTGCAGCATTCCATAACCAGCCTGGGTACGCTTGCGTAATTGTTGGTAAATCTTTTGGTGAAGTTAAAGTCGAATTGATTTTGGCTTGTAAATCAGGGTAAGCAGATTGATTTTGTAATTCCACTTTAATTTTTGGATTTTCTTTCATGAAGTCTTTCGTTAATTTTGTTAACGCTTCTTCTTGAACCCCATTCATTGCATGCCAGAAAGTGATTGTCGTATCTTCCTTCACTTCTTTCACAATATCGTTTGATTCTTTGGCCCCATTACCGTTACCACAAGCCCCCAATGCGAAAATAGCTGCGGTTGCTAACACTGTTGTTGCTAGAGTTTTGAACTTCATTTTTTTCTCTCCCTTAAAAAAATTTATAAAACAATTTGCTCGCCACGTTCTGGCAATATTCTTTCACCATACGGGTTTTCCAGTTTTTCTGGTTTTAACGTATGGATTGGAACCAATACTTGAGGTTCAATCAATGCAATAATTTTATCCAGATCTTCTGGAATTGCATGTCCTGAACAAGCTAAACGGACAAAAGTAATGTCTTTTTTAGCCAACAAATCTAAAAACACGCGATACTGTGGATCAAAGTCCCCTAACGGTTGCGCATCACTGTGAATGTATAAACTACCTTCTTGGAGGTTGTCAAACTGGTTCACAACTTGCCACAAATAGTCTGTTTTGTCCTTTAGTAACGTGTCATACGGGATTTCTAACGCTGGATTCAATTCTAGTATTTTACCAGATTCAGCATAATAATAACGAACTTCTATTCCAAATACTTCAAGTAACAACGCAGCCATATTTGCTTCTAAAACGACTGTACGTGGTGACTTTTCAATAATCTTAGCAAAACGTTCTACGTTTGCTGGATAACCATTAAAGGTAATTTGTCGATTCGGGTTTTCTAGTTCTAAACGAACCAAGTGCTGAACAAGATCTTCTTCACTGACAACCGCTATTTGGGCTGGATCTGGTTCACGTTCTGGGAAGCTAATGCTTACGCCTTCCATCATTAATAATTCTGTATGTTTGGCTTTTTCACAAAAAGCTAAAGTCTCTTCACGATTATGGCCATGTAAGCGCAAATCACCTGTGTATGTGATGAAATGGTCAGGCGTGCGAATCAGTAATGCCGAAGCACCGTACGCATCATGATCAACAGGTACGATTTCCACTGAAATTTCGCCAACTTTAATCACATCGTTTTTATTAAGACCAATCATTTCTCGGGTAAAATTCTTTTCTTCAAACGGTGATGGAATCAAAAAATCACCTTTGCGATTTAAACTATTTAGAATCATTTTCGTTTCTTTTAGTGTGTACAACGGAACAGCTGGATCTAAATAATTAATCATGCGTGAATGATCTAAATGGGCATGAGATAAGAAAACAGCGGTGTGTTGATACTCTTTGTCTTCTGCACCATGATATTCATAACCTAAACGTGGATCATATAAGTCTTTTAATTCTGGCACTAAACGATTATTAATTAAGGTTTCAATGTGATCATCGGGCAAATCTAATTCTGGTCGAAATTCTGTACCAAAATCAAAGAAGATGTGGGCATCTTTATACGCCACTTCAATCACGGTTCCTCCAATTGTTAAAATGCCACTGTGAAAAGTCACAGTTGTTTTAGCCTTTGATTCCATTTTTTGCAACTCCTCTGATAATTTCTTTTCTGAAAATCAAGTAAATAATTAAAATTGGAATAACGGTTAATGTTGCAGCAGCCATTTGTAAATGTACGTCACTACCGCTCTCTGTCGCAAAGGCCGATAGTCCATTATTCAATAGACGGTATTTTTTCTCGTTCGTCACCAACAATGGCCACAAGAAAGAATTCCAACTAGAAATAAATGTTAAAATCCCTACTGTTACCAACGCTGGTTTTGACATTGGTACTAAAATACGCCAAATATATTCTAAATCACTAGCGCCATCAATCTTGGCAGCCTTATAAAAAGTATCAGGAATACCTTTTAAATAACCGTTTAAATAGTAAATATAAAAAATACTAGTTAAAAATGGAATAATTAAGGCGCTGTAAGTATTTAACAAACCTAATTGCGCAATCGTTTGATAATTGGTAAAAATAATAGATTCATACGGAACCATTAATAACGAAATCATCAAAGCAATGACCACATTTTTAAAACGGAACTTCAAACTCGTTAATGCGAATGAAGCTAACACGGCGGTGACTACCGTAGCAATCGTTGTAACGCCTGAAACAAAGACTGTGTTCAAGAAATACCGAAGAAAGGGTGCTTTTTGAAAGACCTCTGTGTAGTTTTGCCATTGTGGTTGTTTCGGAAACATGGTTGGCGGCATGCTGGTCGCTTCAGAGTAACTCATTAAACCAGCTAAAATCATATAGACAAATGGAAATAACGTAATAACGGCTAAAATGCCTAAGAAAACAAATGCGATAATCGTTAAAACTTTTTTCATTGGCTTATTGCCCCACTTTCTTTAAGAGTTTATTTTGTAAGAAAGTGACCACTAAAATAATCACAAATAAAATCACTGTGGCGGCCATCGCAATTCCGGGACGCCCTGCAATGTGGAATTTGTCATAAATATAGTACACTGCGGTTGTGGCACTATTGGCAATCCCCGCACGGCCACCGAATAAAGCATAAACTTGTGTATAAACTTTAAAGGCGCCAATTAAATTGACCGTTAATAAAAAGGCAATGGTCGGGACTAGCTGCGGAAACGTAATACGTCGGAAAATTTCGCCGTCTGAGGCACCAAACATTTTCGCTATTTTAAAGTGTTCTTCATCAATATTTCTCAACCCAGCCAACAAAATAATAATATTAAATGCTAAACTCGTCCAAACCCCAAAAATAATCAATGTCGGCATACTCATTTGAACATTATCTAGCCAGTTGACAGAAGGAATGCCGAAAAAGCCTAAGACGTAATTGACAATTCCATAATCGCCATTAAAGAAGTAACGGAAGACAATCCCAATGGCAATCGTACTCGTTACATAAGGCATAAAGAAAATCGTTTCAAAGAAACTCTTATGTTTAACTTTTTCAAAGATAATCCAAGCAATTGCTAGGGAAATTATCAAGGCAATCGGTACCACAGCAAATGCATAGAGCGCTGTATTTTTTAACGCTTTATAGAAGATTGGATCATTCAATACACGTTGATAATTTTCTAAACCAGCGTAGCGTTGGTTAATTAAGGAACCTTTTTGGAAGCTCATCCACAAAGAACGAAACAGTGGATAAACGCTAAACAGTAAAATGATTCCTAATGATGGCAGAAGGAAGAGCCATGCTTTTGGTTGATTTTCTGGATTGTATTTTTTCATTAGTAAACCCGGTCTCCCGCTTCGTTAAAGATAAATACTTTTTTATATGAAAAATCAAAAGATAAAGTGTCTCCTTCTTCAATCGCTTCTTCTACACTTACAATTGATTTCACTTGTTCATTTCCTAATGTAAATCGTAAAATACGTTCTCGACCAATCAATTCCACTAAATCTGTCGTTGTGGTAAAGAGACCTGTTTCAGCTGGTACCACATCTTCTGGACGAGAAGCAAACGTATATTTCCCATCAGTCATCGGCATTTTAAAGCGTGCTTGCTCAAAACGCTCAAGCGGAATTTCAAAACTTTCGTGGTACATTTTGCCGTCTTTCACTTCAACAGACAATAAATTAATAATTGGGTTACCTATGAACTGAGCAACAAATAAGTTATTTGGTTCTAAGTAAAGGTTTTGAGGTTCATCATTTTGTTGAATAACCCCTTCGTTTAATAAAATAATTTTATCACTGATTGATAGCGCTTCCTCTTGGTCGTGCGTTACAAAGATTGTTGTAATCCCTACTTCTTTCACCAAGCGGCGGATTTCTTCACGAATTTTCAAACGCAAACGTGCATCCAAGTTACTTAAAGGCTCATCTAATAATAAAACATCTGGTTTTTGAACTAACGCCCGGGTAATCGCAACACGCTGTTGTTGACCACCAGAAAGTGTGCCTGGCTTTTTATGGCTTAACTCTTCAATATTCGTTAGTTTCATATATTCTTCGGCAATAGCTTGTGCCTCTGCCTTGGGCACTTTCTTACTTCCTACCGTCAAAGGAAACATTACGTTTTCTAAAACAGTCATATGTGGATATAAGGCATAGTTTTGAAAAACGAACCCGATGTTCCGATCTTTTGGTGCTGTTTTGACAACCGATTGCTGTCGAAACTGAATATCTCCATCACTTGGATGTAATAAACCTGCAATTAAGTTTAAAATTGTGGATTTCCCACACCCACTTGGTCCTAACAAACAAACCAAGTCCCCTTGCTCAATCGTAAAATTGACCGATTTTAACGCTTCAAACCCATTATCGAATACTTTTTTCAAGTCGATAACTTCTATCATGACCCAACCTCCAAAAAAACATTTAATAGCATACCTTTTGATTTTAACATTTATTTCTTGCAACCGCGAGAGCAAAGCTGTTTCATTAAGATAAAAATAGGTAAAGTTAATGTATTTTTTATGTAAAAAATGTTGTTTTTCTGAAAGTCTATTCACACTTTTTTTAATGTACAACAAAAAAACAGAGAATTTTTCTCTGCTTTTTTGGTTATTTTTTAGAATCTTTTTCTGATTCCTTTACAATATAAATTGGTCGTTTTTTCGTTTCTAAGAAAATTTTGCCGATATATTTGCCAATAATTCCTAAACATAATAGTTGCAAGCCACCTACAAAAAGTACAATACAAACCATTGAAGGCCAGCCGCTTGTTGGATCACCATTAACTAATGTTCGAAAGATAATCACTAACATTGCTAGTGCAGAACCAATACACGAAAAGGCGCCAACGTATGAAGCAATATTCAATGGTGTTTCTGAAAAATTGACAATCCCGTCAATTGAATAACTTAATAGACTCCAGAAAGACCAAGAGGTTTCTCCAGCAATTCGTTCTCGATTTTTAAATTCAATATATTCTGTTTTAAAGCCGACCCAACTAAAAATCCCTTTTGAAAAACGATTATACTCAGATAACTCTAAAATCGCATCGACCATTTGTCGGGTCATGACACGAAAGTCACGGGCACCATCCACCATTTCTGTCTCAGCAATTCGATTAATGAGTTTATAGAACATCCGAGCAAAAAAGCTACGAATGGGCGGTTCGCCGTCTCTTGTTATGCGTCGTGTGCCAACACAATCTAAATCTGTACTGGTTTCAATCATCTCAATCATTTGAGGTAATAACTCAGGCGGGTCTTGTAAATCAACGTCCATGACTGTCACTAAGTCACCTGTCGCTTCTTTTAAACCAGCGTATAAGCCTGCTTCTTTCCCAAAATTTCGTGAAAAAGAAAGATAACGAACCTTCTCTGGATGTTCGCGATAAAGCTGTCTTAAAACAGCTAACGTCTTATCTTTTGAGCCATCATTCACAAATATATATTCTACTGAATGAGACAGTTGCTGGCTAATTTTTTCTACTTCTTCAAAAAACAGCGGAATCGCTGCTTCCTCATTATAACAAGGGACAACAATTGATAACATTTTATTTCCTCCACACTTCAGTTAATTATCATTATACCATATAATAGCCTTATTAAATAACGATATCCAACTAAAAATAACTTAAATAGAAAGAACCTGAGAAAAAATCCAAAACGATTTTTTCTCAGGCTGACTAGCGGTTAAACGAAAGCAACAGAAATAGTCCTACGCACTATTTCAGCCTCTTTTGTTTAGCACTAAAATTATTTTGTTAAATCTTCTTGGTTTGCTTCAAATTGATAACGCGGTTCATCATTCTTTTCATCATAATCAACAATCAAATCATAGCCTTTAAAGAACCAATCATCTGTTTCTTCAATAAAATAGGTAATCCCATCTAGGTTCTCTTTAATCATTGGCTCATCTGGCGCTTCTACAGACATCGCAATGGAAAAACCATCATGAACAGGTGTTTTTCCGTAAATTTTTCCGAAAAAACGAATGCCTGTCTCAGGCTGAACCCCGGTTTCTTCTTTAAACCATTGTTGGGCTTTCGGTGTCACTTCTAATTTCATTCTTTGTTCCTCCTTCACATCTCTGTCGCCATTTATTGTAGCACAGCGCAGTGCTTTTAGAGAATAAAGTGCTTAGCCATTCATTTTTTCATCTAATAAATCAACATCTGCGGTATCACCGATAACTAATAAATTATCGTTTTCTCGAACAATTTCAGAAGCATCTGGCGAAGCAATTACTTCTGTTTTCGAGCGGCGAATCGCTACCACAGTTAAACCAAATCGTTGACGGAAATTTAATTCTGCTAAGGTTTTATTGTAAAATTTAGGATTGGTGACCCTAACCTCAGCTAATGAAAATTCGCTAGATAATTCAATATAATCTAAAATATTGCGCGAAACAAGTTTGTGAGCAATTCGAATGCCCATATCCCGCTCTGGGTGAACGACCATGTCTGCCCCAATTTTATCTAAGACACGGGCATGATATTCATTGACTGCTTTGGCTAAGACATTGGGAACCCCCATCTCTTTAACCATTAGTGTCACTAAAATACTCGCTTGAATATCTTCACCAATTGCCACCACTACGTGATCAAAATTCCGAATTCCTAAAGAACGCAACGTCATTTCATCTTGGGCGTTGGCCACCACTGCATGCGTTGCAATATTCATATATTCATTGACACGGTCTTCACTGCTGTCAATGGCCAAAACTTCTTGACCAGCTTCCACCAAAGTTTGGCATATGCTGCCGCCAAAACGTCCTAAACCAATAATTGCAAAATTTTGTTTCATTTCTTCTGACCGCTCCTGTCTGTTCGTTAAAATTAGTATAACAAATCCATAAATAAATTCCTAGAAGGATTTCCTAGAATTTATTTATGGATTTATCTGATATTTATTTGGCTAAACCATGTTGAAAAGCATAAATCGCCGCTTGGGTCCGATCATCCACATCTAGTTTTGCTAAAATGTTTGAAACATGTGTTTTAACTGTTTTCAAAGTGATAAAGAGTTCATCAGCTATTTCCTGATTACTTTTACCTTGTGCAATCAACATTAAAATTTCGTGTTCTCGATTTGTCAAATCTTCATGCAACACCGGCTCTTGTTTTTTTGTTAACCGTTCCATCATCTTATGCGTCACTTCAGGTTCCAACACACGCTCTCCGCGATAAGTCGCCCGAATTGCATCAGCAATCTCATGTGCTGTTGATGTTTTTAATAGGTAGCCCGCTGCACCAGCTTCAATCGCCGGATACACTTTCTCATCATCAATAAAACTCGTCACAATAATAATCTTGGCTTCTGGCCAATCTTTCAAGATCGCTTTTGTTGAATCAATGCCGTCCATTTCTTCCATTACCAAATCCATCAAAATAACATCTGGACGTAGTTCCAATGCTTTTTCATAGCCAATCTTACCGTTTTCTGCTTCGCCTACGACTTCTATATCCTCTTGAATAGATAAATATGATGAAACGCCTAAACGGACCATTTCATGGTCATCCACTAACATTACTTTGATCACTTGCAGTTTCCTCCTTTATGACAGGAACTTTAATTTCAACGCTGGTTCCCTGCCCTTTAAAACTAATAATTTTAACTGTACCGCCCATGCCGACAACACGTTCTCGAATATTATTTAAGCCATAACTACCGGCTTTATTACTTTGTTCCTTCATATCAAAGCCGACACCATCATCAACAATACG
This sequence comes from Enterococcus sp. LX10, assembly GCF_023539285.1. Lineage (NCBI taxonomy): Bacteria > Bacillati > Bacillota > Bacilli > Lactobacillales > Enterococcaceae > Enterococcus > Enterococcus sp. LX10. The sequence goes on from NZ_CP092784.1 coordinate 2,351,306, forward strand.
CAATAGCACGTTTTTATCGACTTGGTGTAAGTATACCTCTAATTCCTTTGCTTTGGCATGTCTTAAGGTATTGGAAAGTAATTCCTGCACAATTCGGAAAAGATGATCCTCAATGCTGCTATTTAAATGAACATCTTCAACATCCCAAATCAATTCAATTTTAATTTTTGTTTGTAGTTCTTTCAGTAATTGTTCAATACCTTTACGCAAACTTTTTCCTTCTAGACTGATAGGACGCAAGTGCAATAGTAACGCGCGCATTTCCGATTGGGAGGCATTAATGATTTCTGCCACCATGGCTAGTTGTTTACGATATGGTTCCGGGGTTTCTGTTCGTTGTGCTTGTTCATTTAAGGCAGACAACATCATCATGGCTGCAAAAAGTTGTTGACTGACTGAATCATGCAACTCCCGCGCCAAACGATGCCGCTCGTTCTCTAAAATTTCTTCTTTTGTTTGCCCATCCATTAATTGCGGTCGACTGTTTAATAATTGCAATTCTTTAGACATCTCTAATAATTTATTTTTAATCGACCAAATATCTTGTTCGACTTCGGTTAGATAATGGTCTTGATTTTCACTGGTCGTTGGTTTGTTTAAGACTGGACTTTCATAATTACCGTTGGCCAATAACCGAAGTTTTTCTTCAATCCGTCCATATTGCCCTTTTTGAACCAATGAAATCAGTAAAAAGGTCAATAAGCCTATTAGTAAGGATATGAGAACAATGTGCACAATTAGTGGTAAATAAAAGACTTTTCTCTGAAGAAGCTCTAATAGCCACCGGTTTTGTTTAATCGAATGAAAATATGAAAACAATGTAATTAAGATAACAATAAAGGTGCTAAGGGACGCATATAATGAAATCATGCGTCTTGAAATCCGATCGGTCATACACGGATCACCTCAACATCTCCTACTAAAGTGTTCGTCATAATTTTCAAACGACGAAGATTGGTATCATAATCATTGCTGTAAATTTTTAATGATTCGTTTTTCAATTGATATTTTTCTTCTTCAAAACGTACCGTTCCGTAAAAAGTTGAATGTTCTAACAAAATAGCTACACCTAACGGCACTAGAATTCGCGTGCGGCCAAAACCTTTACGAATAATAATAATATTGTCTTCTTTCGGTAGTAACGTATTACCTAAATCAATAATGGTGTCCCCAGAGATTAAATCAATATTGATATCGTCCCATTCATAGATATTGTTACCAATGCGTTCGTTGGCAAACCAGCGGCGTTTAAATCGTTTGCCATTTTTAGGTTCTTTTGCCGCCGTCTCCACCATAATCATTTGTTTTTTTCGCCAAGGTGCTCGCTCAGCTATATCCACGCCTGAAATCTCAAAGCCTTTTAAGCCAATAAAGAGTACGCCAAAAATCAACATAAACCAAACAGCCGTGCTGTTCATTGCACCAATGACAATAAAAACAACGCCGAGGACGAATTGAAAGTTGTTAAAATGTGTTTTAGATGCTTTCCTGGAAACGTAGGCCACAAGTAAAACGCCAATTGTTAATAAAACAGCTAATCCAGGATTATGTACAATTTGCCATAACGCCAGAATAAAAAGTAATGCTTCTGCGACGATAAAAAAGCGCCAAGGGTTATTCATAGATTTGCCTCCTCCCTCTGTCATTTATTTTACTCGTTTATTTTATTTAATCATAGTGGTTTGCGCCTCAGGTTACCATAGGACTTTAGCCCTAAATGTCCTAGATTGCGAAAGGACAGGCCTTGGAAGCTGCCTGCCCTACTCAATTATTTAGTTTGCTTCAACTTTTGTAATTTTAACTGTCATGTCGCCACCAGGTGTTGCAATAATCACTTGGTCGCCTAATTGTTTACCAATTAAGGCTTGCGCAATCGGTGAATCGTTAGAAATTTTACCAGAAAATGGATCGGCTTCGGCACTTCCTACGATTGTGTATTCCTCTTCTTCTCCATCAGGCAATTCTTGGAAAGTAACTGTTTTACCGATGGAAACTTCGTCTTGGTCCACGCCATCATTATCGATGATTTCTGCAAAACGAATCATATTTTCTAACGTTGTAATACGTCCTTCAACGAAAGCTTGTTCATCTTTAGCTGATTCATACTCTGAGTTCTCTGAAAGATCCCCAAAGCTACGAGCGATTTTAATACGCTCTACGATTTCTTTACGTTTAATTGTTTTTAATTCTTCTAGCTCTTGTTCTAATTTTTCTTTTCCTTCAAGAGTCATTGGATATACTTTTTCTACCATGTTAATTCTCCTTTTTCGCTTAACGATACGTAGTTCTTGGTTGGTTATTGAAAAAAATTCCGCTTTCAATCCACAAAAGAGTACCACGCTTTTTCTAAATTGTAAATATAATTATTGAATTTTTGTGATTTTGCTAAATTTTATTTATATAAATTTCTAGTTGCTACTCTTTCCCTCTGTTAAACAGATTACTTTTTGAGTATCTAAAAGCTTGGTGAATCATACAAAATTGATTCACCAAGCTCTTTTATGTTTTCATTTTATTCACTACTTGAATTATTGACATACTGATCTACTAATACTTGATGTTCTTCATATGTTTTTGAGAAGTAGACTTTTCCTGTAGAAATATCTGCTACAAAGTATAAATAGTCACTTGGTGTCGGATTCAAGACTGCTTTAATTGACTCCTCACTTGGGCTATCTAATGGTCCTGGTCCATAACCAGTATTTTTATACAAGTTATAAGACGAGTCCACTTCCAAGTCAGCATACGTTACAGTTTCTTTGTGTTCTCCTAGAGCATACAAAATAGAAATATCTGATTGGATTGGCATATCGGCAGCCAAGCGGTTAAAGAATACTTGCGCAATTTGTTTGCGGTCTGCTTCTTTGACTCCTTCTTTTTCAACCAATGAAGCTAACGTTAAGACTTGCTGATTGGTTAAATTCTTTGCATGAATTGTCGGCGTATATTGTTCCATTACTGTGTTCATTTTAGCAATCATTTGTTCGACAAATTCAGGAAGTGTTGCTTTTTTGTAGTAATCATAAGTTGCCGGGAACAAATAGCCTTCTAAGCGATAACGAACACCTTCTGCAGTTGCAGCACTTTCAAGTAAATCAGGATACTTAGCTTTCATTTGATTGAAGAAGTCTTCGTTTTTCATTAATGCAATGAAATCTGCTTTCTTGAAATCTGTATTTTTTTCAATAGCTTCGCCAATTTTATCTATATCGTAGCCTTCAGGAATCGTTACTTTGCCATCTGCAATTTTAGTTGGTTCTGGCGTGCCTCCTTCTTTTAGCATTTCACCAATTTCATCGAGTGTCATGCTTGGAGACATTTGATAATAGCCCGCTTGAAAATCTGTTAAGTTTTTAAATTTTACGTAGTAGTTAAAAACCATTCCGCTTTTAATGACGTTGCTTTCTTCTAAAACCGCAGCAATTTGCTTATTAGAAGATCCTTCTGGGATATGCACTTGAACAAGCTTCTTATTGTTCTTGTCTAGTGGTTGTAGCCCAGCGTCTACATATTTATAAAAAGTAAACCCAAAGATTGCCATCATTAAAACCAATACAGAAACTACAATTAACACGATACGACCGACTAAACGATCTTCTTTTTTACGTGTTTGTTTTTTTGTATTTGTTGGCTTTTCGTCTGTTTCAATCGGGGTTGGCTCTTCGACTGTCTGTGTTGTCTTGTCTTTCCCACGTCTTCGAGCAGCTCTAGAACCTGCACGTGTTTGTGTTGTGCGGCTCGCTGTTTCTTGTGATTCATCAGATGAAGGTTGGGGAGACCTATCATTTTTTTCAGAGGAATCAGGTTGATCGCCATCATTTCTACCTTTTAAAGACCCAGTTACTTGATCTCTAAGCGAAGATTTGGGATCTTGGTTATTTTGGTTATCATTAGCCAAAACTAACCCTCCTTACTATTCTATCGTTTATGACTGAAACTATTATACATGAAACCTCTTTAAAATTAAATGTTTTTAATAAAAAGACCGTCATTCCCTGATAAAAAATTCATCATTGACAACGTTTAAAGCCTATGATGGCGCTTTTCTATTGAAACGATAATAAATCTTAAAATCCTCCTAAATTTATCGAAAATCCATTTTCTATTAAGAATTTTGTAGCAAAATAGCACCTAAGTCTTTAGGCGATTGTACTAGGAATGTCGCTCCCGCCTCTTGTAATTCTGTTTCTTCACCAAATCCATACAAGACACCTATACTATCTAAGCCATTTTGTTGAGCACCAAGAATGTCATGATTACGATCACCAACCATGATAATTGCTTCTTTGGTTGGGTCTAATTGAGCTTCCGTTAATGCATACTGAATCACATCTGCTTTTTTAGAACGATGACCGTCCATGCTCGCTCCATAGATGCCTGTAAAATAACGATCTAAATCAAAATGAGTAATAATCTTTTTAGCAAATTCTTCTGGCTTGGAAGTCGCAATGTATAACTTTGCTCCCGCTTCCTTTAACCTTGTTAGTACCTCTGGGATCCCTGGATACACATGATTTTCAAACATACCTTTTCTCTGATAATACGCTCGATAATGACCCACGGCTTGTTGCGCTGCTTCAGCTGAAGGCGCCATGTGCAAAAATGACTCATATAAAGGCGGCCCTATGAAAGAACGTAACGTCTCCTCGCTAGGAGCTGGCCAGCCTAATTGTTCTGTTGCGTACAAAATAGAACGCATAATGCCGCTACCAGAATCCGTAATTGTGCCATCTAAATCAAATAAAATCGTTTGATACATCTTCACTTCACTACTTTCTAGCATTTTTTGTCTAATTGATTCTTCAAAATAAGATACGCAAAAGAAGCACATTTTTCAGCGCTTCTCTGCCTTTTTATTTATTTTGCTGTAAACGTATCTGGTTTTTTATCTGATTGCTGCATTTCATAGGCAATGGCTTCAACGATTCGGCGGCTAGCTTGACCATCCCCATACGGATTTTGTGCATGCGCCATCGCGTGGTAAGCATCAGAATCAGTCAATAATGTTTTCGCCTCTTGATAGACTACTTGTTCGTCTGTACCAACCAATTTCAATGTTCCTGCCGCTACGCCTTCTGGACGTTCCGTTGTATCTCGTAAAACTAAAACTGGCACACCTAAGGAAGGAGCTTCTTCTTGCACACCGCCAGAATCAGTTAAAATTAACGCACTTTTCGCTGCAAAATTTTGAAAATCTTTGACGTCTAATGGTTCAATTAAATGCACATGAGCTAATTCACCTAAGTGTTCCGCTACTATTTCACGGACTTTGGGATTTTTGTGCATAGGGAAAATGACTTCAATTTCTGGATGTTCCATTACAAGTCGACGAACAGCTTTAAAAACATTTGCCATTGGCAGGCCTAAATTTTCACGACGATGCATTGTAATTAGCACGATGCGTTGGTCTGTAGGGATTTTTTCCAATAAATCATTTTGATAGTGGGCATCAACAGTGTACGCCATCGCGTCAATCGCTGTATTGCCAGTTACATAAATATGTTCTTCTGGATGATTTTCTTTGATTAAATTGTCCTTACTTTGAGTGGTTGGGGCAAAATAAATATCCGTTAACACGTCTACCAGTTGACGATTCATTTCTTCCGGAAACGGAGAATATTTTTGCCAGGTCCGCAATCCTGCTTCCACATGTCCCACCGGAATCTGTTGATAAAAAGCAGCCAATGCAGCCGCAAATGACGTGGTTGTATCGCCATGAACCAAGACAATATCCGGCTGTTCTGTCACAAGAACCTCAGTTAATAAATTCAAAACACGACTTGTAATATCTGTTAAGGTTTGCCCATCTTTCATGATATTTAAATCATGATTCGGTGTAATTTGAAAATCTTCTAACACTTGATCCAACATTTGGCGATGTTGCGCTGTTACGACTACTACAGAGTCAAATCCTTCACTTTGCTCTTCTAAAACTTTGATTAAGGGCGCCATTTTGATCGCTTCTGGCCGTGTTCCAAAAACCGTCATTACTTTAATTTTCTTCATCATTTTCCTCCTAATTCTATGTTAGTTTCGGGTATTTTTGTTGGCGAAATTCTTCTGCTCGTTGAACGTAATGTAAGGCGTTCGTATGATTACTGGCTATTTCTGCTGCCGTTAACGGACGGATAACCTTCGCGGGTCGACCAAATGCTAAAACATTTGGCGGGATAATTTTGCCTTCCGTCACTAAAGAGCCCGCACCAATCAGGCTGTTTTCTCCAATAATAGCGTTATTTAGAATGGTTGAACCCATGCCAATCAAAGCACCATCACCGATTTTACAACCGTGTAACATGCATTGATGACCCACTGTTACATACTTGCCTACAATTGTCGGGGCATCTTCATCAACATGAATAATCGTGCCATCTTGAATATTACTACCTTCACCAATGGTAATTGTGTTACTGTCACCTCTTAAGACCGACTGAAACCAAATATTACTATCCTTCGCTAGTTGTACGTTTCCATAGACATCTGCACTAGCAGCAATAAAATACTCTTTTTTCAAACTCTGTCACCTCTTTTCATTAAGTATAGACAAGAATTACTCACTTTCATAGTAAAAAAGACAAGAAAGAGGTCGGGACAGAAGCGTTTAACTCCGAGAAATAAGAAGGAATTTCCGAAAATTGTTCTATAATTTTTGGATAATTTCGGCTTATTTCCGAAGGAGTTGCTTCTGTTCCCGCCGTTTATCAATTTTTAAGCCTGGGACAAAAATCCAAAGTGATTTTTGTCCCAGGCTCTTTTTTATTCCTCATAGTCGCCTTCTTCAGCAAATTGACTATTGTATAGTTTTTCATAGAAGCCACCTTGTTCCAGCAACTCATGATGCGTACCTTTTTCAATGATTTCTCCTTGTTTCATAACAAGAATTAAATCAGCTTCACGAATAGTTGATAGGCGGTGGGCAATAACGAAACTCGTTCGTCCTTCCATAACACGATCCATTGCTTTTTGAATTAAGGCTTCCAAGCGTGTATCGACTGAACTAGTCGCCTCATCTAAAATCAAAATTTTCGGATCAGAAATTACCGCTCGGGCAATGGTCAACAATTGTTTTTGACCAAGGGAAACGTTATCTCCCTCAGAATTGATTTCCATTTCATACCCGTCTGGCATTGTCCGAATGAAGTGATCCACATTGGCCGTTTTCGCTGCATCCACAACTTCATAATCCGTGGCATCCAACTTCCCAAAACGAATGTTATCTGCAATGGTACCTTTATACAACCAAGCATCTTGCAATACCATTCCAAATACAGATCGGACATCACTACGGTTCATTTTTTTCGTGTCAATACCATCAATTTTAATGGCGCCTTCTGTTACATCATAAAAACGCATCAGTAAGTTGATTAAGGTTGTTTTCCCAGCGCCAGTTGGTCCCACAATCGCAACCATTTGGCCCGCATCAACTTTAAAGTTCAAATTACGAATTAACGGTTTTTCTGGGTCATAACTAAAGCTGACATTTTCAAATTCAACAGAGCCTAAAATAGGTTCTGGCAAAGGAACATCTTGTTCGTTAAGTTCTTCTTCTGGCTCATCTAGGATTTCAAAAATCCGCATGGTCGAAGCTGAAGCGCTTTGTAAAGCTGCAGACAACTGCGTAATATTCCCCATTGGTTGGCTAATTTGCCAAATATATTGAATAAACGCTTGTAATTGCCCCACTACGATCACACCAGCAACCACATAGTAACTACCAAGGACAGCTACCCCGATATAGGTCCCATAAGCGGTCATCTGAACCAATGGCAACATTAATCCTGAGATAAAGGATGCTTTGAAACCAAAACCATTTAAACGATGATTGACTTGTTTAAAGCCTTCAAGGGTTTCTTTTTCCCGACCATATAGTTTTAAAACACTGAACCCAGTCATATTTTCTTGGACATAACCATTTAAGTCTCCTAAAGAATTTTGCATTCCTTGGAAATATTTCTGGGAGATTTTAACAATTGTTCTGGAAATAATCAGCGACAACGGAATCATAATCACTGAAAAAATCGCCATCAGCGGATTGATTAAAAACATCATCACTACCGCCATCACAATCCCTAAGACTGCTGAAACAATATTGATAAAACTTTGTTGCATCGCATTGCTGACAGCATCCACATCGTTCGTCACCCGTGACAAAATATTTCCTTGTTGGTTCTTATCAAAATAAGAAACTGGCAAACGATTGATTTTTTCTTCAATATCGCGACGTAAATCGCGCATGGATTGTTGAACGACATTCGTCATTAAAAAGCCTGACAAAAATTGTGCCACACAATAACCTGTTCCCACAACTAAAATCCAAATTAAACATTGGATTACATAATCAAAGTTGATTGATTCGCCGGCCGCAATATTACGGCTAATTTCTGTCGTTGGTAATCCAGTCAAATAAGGCAACGCTGCATTAAAGGCAACGGTTAATATTGTAAATAAAATAACTAAATAAAACGTCACTCGGTACGGTTTAATATAGCGACCGATTCGTTTCATAGAAGAAAAGGCGTGTTTCATGCTAATTCCTCCTCTGACAATTGAGAAGCCGCAATATCATAGTAAATTGGACAAGTCTCAAGTAATTCACGATGTGTGCCAATTCCGACCACGTCGCCTTCGTTTAAAACAACAATGCGGTCCGCATGCATAATTGTTCCAACACGTTGTGCCACAATTAAAACAGTGGATTCTGTTGTTTCTTTTTTCAGACGCGCTCGTAAATTTGCATCTGTTTGATAATCTAACGCAGAGAAACTATCATCAAATATATAAATTTCCGGATTGCGAATAATCGCCCGTGCGATAGCTAAACGTTGTTTTTGACCACCAGAAAAGTTCGTGCCACCTTCTGAAAGAGGTTCATCATAGCCTTGCGATTTTTGTGAAACAAATTCTGTTGCTTGAGCAATGTCAATTGCTCGTTCCATTTCTTCTAACGTCGCATCTTCCTTACCGTAGCGAAGATTATCAGCAATTGTACCAGTAAAAAGTAACGCTTTTTGTGGAATATAGCCAATTTTATTGCGTAATGCACTAAGTTGGTAATCTTTTACGTTCACTCCATCGATTAAAATTTCACCTTCTGATACATCATAAAACCGTGGAATCAATTGAATTAATGTTGATTTCCCACTACCTGTGCTCCCAATAAAGGCCACTGTTTCACCAGGTGACGCCTTAAAACTTACATTGCGAATAACTGGGCTTTCCGCATGTCCAGGATAGGCAAAGGTTACATTTTTAAACTCTAGATAGCCTTTAGTAGCTGTTTCTGTTACGCCTTCTTCTTCACGAATAGCTGGTTCCATGTCTAAGGCTTCTTGAATCCGTGAAGCCGAAACCGCAGCCCGAGGATACATCATAAAGACACTGGCAAATAACATAAACGAGAACAGCGCATGGAAAATATATTCAATAAAAGCTATTAAATTCCCAACTTCTAAATCCCCGTGGCTGATTTGAACAGTCCCGCTCCAAATGATTAAGACCATCACAATATTAAATAAGAAAAAGAAGCCTGGTTGGGCTGCTGCCATTAAACGAAACAAACTTTTTGAACTTTTAGTGTAAGTTTCATTGACTTTATTAAAACGAGATTCTTCAAATTTTTCATTAACAAATGCGCGTATTACCCGCAATCCAGAAAGATTTTCTCTTAAAATCCCATTGATTCCATCTAAGTTCTTTTGTTGCTTTTTAGATAACGGTTCTGACAAACGAGCAATTCCGACAACTGCTAGCAGCAGAAAAGGCAAGGCACCTAAAACGTACATTCCTAACGACGGACTCGTTCGCATCACCATGTAAAGACTGGCAATAAACATCACTGGCGTCATAAAGCCAAGACGTAAAATATTTCCCATGAAGAGCATAATTTGGTATGCATCATTGGTAGTTCGCGTAATTAAGGAAGAAACCCCAATACTTTCATATTCACTGTGTGAGAAAGTTTGAATCTTTTCAAATAAATCATCACGAATATCACGAACAATGTTTGTTGTAATTCTGGCACCAAAGTACCCCAGCAAAATATTCATTGCGACACCAATAATCGTAATTACAACCATCCAAATCCCTTGCTGATAAATATAGTCCATATCTTTAGGAATAATTCCTTTGTCAATCATTCGTGCTAAAATGGTCGGCAAGCCTAATTCAATTAAAATAAAACCAAACACACAAATAAAATCAGCGAAAAGTAATTTCTTATAACGCATTGTGTAACGCCACATTAACTTCAATTAATCATCTCCTTCTTATCTTACTTTAAATTTTCTAGTACTCCCACTGTATCAAAAAGAAATCGGTAATACAAGCTGTCTGGCTAGAAAAAACAGCCTTTCTCTTTCTATCCTTTCTCTTTTAGATTTTCTAAAAAATAGATAATTTTAATGATTTACTTATACGATTAAAATTGCTACTTCCTTTTGATTGTGCCATAATTGGGAAAAACTGAAAGGACCCTTTGAATGAAAAAATTATTCTTCATTTTTCTCGGTTCCTGTACGTTTGCTTTAGGCACGTTAGGAATCTTTTTGCCGCTTTTACCCACCACTGGTTTTTATTTATTAACGGCCTTTTTTTGGATGCGTAGTTCAGATAAACTTTATAACAAATTTTTAGCTTCTTCTTATTATCAAAAATATATCCAAGAAGCCTTCTTTGAGAAAAAAATTACTCGTAAAGGCAAATGGAAACTATTTATTTCCATGTTTCTTTTATTTGCCATTCCGTGTTTAATTGTCCGAAATACGTTGATGACTACGACTTTAGCGATTGTTTATTTAGCTCACGTGATTGGCTTAAGTTGGTATTGGCGTCCTAAAAAAAAGGCACTCGAACTTGATCAAGAATAAGGCGAAACAAGAAGTTTGTTTTTTTTAAAAGTCCAGTGAGTGTTTCTATACTTCCTTATCATTCTATGATAAAATAAGCTTAATTGTTGTTATTCACAACACACGGGACGGTTGAAAAAGAACACATAAAATCAAATACCCAGAATGAAGCAAAGTCGAGGCTTCATTTCATCATTAACAGATGTTTTTGATGAGCATTCTTTTTTAGGTGATCAGCACCTCGTTTTGTTGTGTTTAATTTTCTGTCTTAAAATGAAAAAAACTATAAATTGCTACTATTAGTAGCTGAAGGAGAAATGAATCGATGATTTACAAAGTATACTATCAAGAAACAAAAATCAGAAACCCAAAAAGAGAAGACACAAAATCTCTTTACATGGAAGCCGATAGCGATGTAATCGTGCGCCAATTAGTTGAAGAAAATACCCCATACAATATTGAATACGTTCAATTATTAGACGAAAAACATCTTGCTTATGAGCAAGAACATGCGGACTTCACTCTAACGGAGTTTTAACATGAAAGTAAACATAAAAAATAACGAAACTGGCGTTTTTGCAATCGGTGGTTTAGGCGAAATTGGAAAAAACACATATGGGGTACAATTCCAAGATGAAATTATCATTATTGATGCTGGGATCAAATTCCCAGAAGATGATTTACTTGGGATTGACTACGTGATTCCAGATTATAGCTACATCGTTCAAAATTTGCATAAAGTCAAAGCACTCGTTATTACCCACGGTCATGAAGACCATATTGGTGGCGTTCCTTATCTTTTACGTCAAGCGAATATTCCAATCTATGCGGGACCACTAGCCTTGGCTTTAATTACCAACAAACTAGATGAACATGGTTTATTGCGAGAAGCGGTATTACACGAAATTAATGAAGATACGGTGATTCGTTTTAGAAAAACAGCGATTAGCTTTTTCCGGACGACTCACAGTATTCCTGATGCCTTGGGCGTTGTGGTTAAAACGCCTTCTGGTAACATTGTCGCAACAGGTGACTTTAAGTTTGACTTTACACCCGTTGGCGAGCCAGCCAACTTACACAGAATGGCAAAATTAGGTGAAGAAGGCGTCCTTTGTCTTCTTTCGGATAGTACCAATGCTGAAATACCCACCTTTACAAAATCCGAAAAAACAATCGGGACCTCTATTTTAAAAATCTTTGAAAAAATTGATGGTCGGATTATCTTTGCCAGTTTTGCTTCAAACATTTTCCGTTTACAACAAGCTGCTGATGCAGCCGTGAAAACCGGTCGCAAAATTGCTGTTTTTGGTCGTAGCATGGAAAATGCCATTGTCAATGGCGAACGCTTAGGCTACATCAAAGTGCCAAAAGGAACGTTTGTCGATGCGGCGGAACTGAATCAATTGCCAGCAAATGAAACAATGATTTTATGTACTGGCTCTCAAGGAGAACCTATGGCCGCGCTTAGTCGGATTGCTAACGGTACACATCGCCAAATTAGTATTCAACCAGGCGATACGGTTGTTTTCTCAAGTTCACCAATTCCTGGGAATACGACAAGCGTTAACCGTTTAATCAACTTATTATCTGAAGCCGGTGCGGAAGTTATCCACGGAAAAATCAATAATATCCATACTTCTGGTCACGGTGGACAAGAAGAGCAAAAATTAATGCTTCGCTTGATGAAGCCTAAATATTTCATGCCTGTTCATGGTGAATTTAGAATGTTAAAAATCCATGCTTCGCTCGCTCAAGATACAGGGGTTCCTGAAGAAAATTGCTTTATCATGGGCAACGGCGATGTCTTAGCTTTAACGGCTGATAGCGCACGTCCTGCTGGTCACTTCAACGCTAACGACGTGTACGTTGATGGAAATGGTGTCGGCGATATCGGGAATGTTGTTTTACGGGATCGTCGTATCTTATCTGAAGAAGGTTTAGTTTTAGCGGTAGCAACAGTTGATATTAAAAATAAAGAAATTATGGCTGGTCCAGACATTCTTTCCCGTGGTTTTGTCTACATGCGTGAGTCTGGTGATATGATTCATGAAGGCCAACGTCTTTTATTCAATGCTCTACGTGAAGCAATGAAAGATAAAAACTGTACCGAAGCAAAATTAGGCGAAGCTATGACGACCGCTTTACAGCCTTTCTTGTTTGAACAAACAGAACGTCATCCAATGATTCTGCCAATGATTATGACTGCCACAGTTAGTGATCAATAAAGCTCTCATTTAATAGAGAAGAAAAATGCTTGTCCATTTTTCTTCTCTATTTTTTCTAACAAAAAAACACCTAACATGCGTTAGGTGTTTTTGGATTATTTTTTATTAGTTTTTTTCTACGTTAACTGCTTGAGGGCCACGGTCTGAATCTTCAACATCGAAAGTCACTGCTTGACCTTCTTCTAAAGTTTTGAAACCATCACCTTGGATAGCTGAGAAGTGTACGAATACGTCGCTTCCGTCTTCGCGTGAGATAAACCCAAAACCTTTTTCTGCGTTAAACCATTTTACTGTTCCTTGTTCCATTCTTTTGTTCCTCCTCGTGCATTTGCACATAAATAGTCGTAACTTTGCTCGCTTCCAATAGAATATTTAAAAAAATTTAAAAAGTCTACATAATTCCAAACAAGATTACCCTTTCATTTTACACGTGATAAAATATTTTTGCAAGAATTGTCCTCATTCTGAAGCAAAAAAATTCTCTTCTCTCAAACTAATGTATCCGCTATCACCAACAATAATATGATCCAACAATTGAATCCCCATCATTTCGCCACATTCTTCCATTCGTTTGGTAAATTGAATATCTTGTGGAGACGGTGTCGGATTGCCAGATGGATGATTATGAGCTAATAGTATGCGAGCAGAAGAATATTTAACCGCTTCCCGAAAAATTTCGCGTGGATGAGCAATACTTTGATTCAGTGATCCTTTGAAAATCGTTTTCTGTTGGATAATGTCATTCTTGGTATTCAAGTAAATACAAATTAAATGTTCTTGTTGCAGTCCCTTCATCTCTTGAAGTAATCGTTGAGCGACTTGTTGACTGGACGTAACTTTGCCAAATTTGATTTGACTACTTTGATAAATTCGACACCCCAATTCAATGGCCGCACGTAATTCAATGGCTTTCACTTGGCCAATGCCTTTAATAGCCATTAACTCGTTCAATGTGGCTTGCTGCAAATAAGAAAGTTGCTTAAACTGTTTTAACAGCGTTGCAGCAACAGTCATCACGTCTGCTTCTTTTGAGCCAGTTCGTAACAGAATCGCCAACAACTCTTGATTCGATAATGCTTTTTCTCCTATCGCTAAGAGCCGTTCTCGTGGTAAACAATCACTCGGCATCTCGCGAATAAACAGATCCGATACTTGCATAAAAAAAACCTCCTTTGCTAGTCATTAATAAACTACGCAAAGGAGTGTTGTTTTTATTATTTTAAATAATGTGGCGCTTGATGTAAACTCTCCAAGACATGTAATGTTTTCTCTTGGATAACTTCAGTTGGTTGCAATAAATCAGGTACCATGATCACTGGAATGCCCGCACTATGAGCCGCACTTACCCCATGAAATGAGTCTTCGAAAATCAAGGTTTTCGGGGCTTCTGTTCCTAAAAGTTGACGAGCTTTTTGAAAAATTTCTGGGTCCGGTTTTGCTCGTTTAACATCCTCTGCTGAAACGATCCCTACAAAACGATCCTGAATCCCAGCATGGCTTAATAACATTTCAATTGCTGGACGGACGTTACTTGAGGCAACTAATCGAGGAATTTTTTGATCATCTAAAAAGTCGAGGAATTCCACCACCCCTGGTTTTAAAGGGACGTTACCAGATCGAAACTCTTGCAGGGTATCCTCATAAGAACGGCGGATAAATTCTTCCACTGTGTCGTGACCATAAGATGCATAAATACGTCGGTAATTCTCTTGTACTTCTTCATCGGAAATCCCAACATAGTCTAAATAGACTTCTTTACTATATGGTAACCCCATTGCATCTGCTACTTTTTGAGTAGATGTATAGTAAATCAACTCCGTATCAAAAAGCAACCCATCCATATCAAAAATTACGCCATCAAATTTCTTCATCATTTCCTCCTATAGTTAAAAGTAATTCTCTTACTTGAGAAACAAAATATAATGAACCTGTTACTAATAATAAATCATCTGTCGACATTTTTTCTAAAATTTCGCCTAAGCCAAATTGCCATAAAGACACAATTTCTGTTAAATCGTCTTCATATTTTTCCATTTCTGTAAGTGCAATAGCTTTAGGATAATCGAAGCTAGTTAAGTAAAGATGCGCATTCGGTACTTGCTTTAAGTCCTGAATCATCTCATCCACATCTTTAGTTGCTAAAGCTGAAAATAAAATATGAATCGTGTGTTGTGGAAACTCTTTGCGCAAATTTTCAACTAAGCGTTTTACTGCATGATCATTGTGGGCACCATCTAAAACAATCAATGGTTCATCACTAAGTCGTTCCATTCGAGCTGGCCATTGTGCTTTAGCCAACCCTTGAGCAATGTCTCGTTCTTTAAACGGCAAATGTTGTAGTTGGCAATACTTGTCAAATAATTGAATAGCTACCGCCGCGTTTTCTACTTGGTGACGCCCCAACAAGGGAACTTTAATCTTTGTCAGTTTGCCCATTTCTCCATAGAAATTAAATACTTCCCCCCATTGTGTGTCAGGATGTAGATATTCCACTTGATACTCTTTGCCAAAACGAAAAATTGGACTCTGTTTTTCTTGTGCGACTTTTTCAATGACTGCTAGCGCATCAGCACAAATATTGCCTGTTACTACTGGGACTTTTTCTTTAATAATACCCGCTTTTTGATAGGCAATTTCAGCAATTGTTTCACCTAAAATTTCTGTGTGATCCTTCCCAATTGTCGTAATTCCCGTCAATATTGGCTTCACGACATTGGTGCTATCAAGTAATCCACCTAAGCCAACTTCAACAACGGCGATATCCACTTGTTCATTCACGAAATAGTCCAAGGCCATTCCTGTCAATGTTTCGAATTCTGTAATTCCAGCCACTTCAGTGATTTGGTCTAATTCTTTAATGATTGGTTGATACTTTTCCACATAGGTAATCAATTGTTCGTCTGAAATTGGTTGACCATTTATCGCAATTCTTTCATTAAATGATTCAATATAAGGAGAGGTAAAGGTTCCGACTTTCAAGCCCATTTCTTCTAATAGACAGCGTAAATATGTCACGGTTGAGCCTTTACCATTGGTCCCTGCGATATGAATCGTTGACACTTTGTTTTCTGGATGATCAATTTTTTCTAATAACGCATTAATCCGATCCAAACCAGGTCTTGAACCAAAGGGTAACCGGCTATGAATCCATTCAATGGCTTCTTCTATTGTTAATTGCATCTTGTCCAACTCCTTGTCTTCTTCTACATTATAACCAAGTTAGGTGACTTTTTCACTAATAACCAATTGAAACTTTTTCTTGAAAACTTTTTGCATTTTTCATAATTTTGCGTTATTAGCGGATACATTAATGAACTTATGGTAAACTAACATTCTGGATGGTTCATTCTAGCCAGCCAATTAAAAACTATTTTTAGAGCGTTCAACACGCTTATTCATGATTTTTTTATAAAGGTGGACTTATTTTGATGAAAAACAAATCGAAGCTTTTATGGTTAGGAAGTTTTTTCTTGCCGTTTTTACTTCTATTGCTTGTATGGATGACATTACAACTTGCGCCTTTTGGTGACAACAACTTATTAGTTAGTGATTTAGGCACACAATACATGCCTTTCTTGAGTTTTTTAAAACGCTCTTTTCACGAGGGAATAACTACATTCTACTCTTTTTCCAATGAGATTGGTGAGTCGATTGTTCCTTTGGCAGCCTATTACTTACTGAGCCCTTTTAATGTGTTGGCTTTCTTTTTTCCTTATGAACAATTACCTATAGCAATTTTATGGATTATTACCTTAAAACTTGCCTTGATGGGCACTACGATGTTTAGCTATTTAAAATACACCTATCAAAAAGTTGATGGCACCACGTTACTTTTTTCAACCTCCTATAGTTTCTGTGGCTTTGTCACCGTCTATAGCCAAAACTTTATGTGGTTGGATGCACTGATTCTATTCCCGCTTATCTTATTGGGACTCCAACGTTTATGGGATCAACGCAAATGGGGCTTATACAGTATCACCCTATTTTTAGCGATTGTGACGAATTACTACATGGGTTATATGATTTGTCTCTTTGCTGTTTTGTACAGTATCTATTGGTTCTTTAAAAAGAATACCCAAGCCCATGCTATTCGGCAATTTTTTAAACAAAGTCCGTTATTCATCCTCGTTTCTTTTTTAACAGGAACCGCAACTAGTTTTTTATTATTACCTGCAGCAGAAGGGATGCTCTATACAAAAAAAGCAGATTTTGATGTCTCGACGTTCTTTTTAACGCCTAAGTTCAACACTTCGTTCTTCTCGCAATTAGGCTTAGGTTCTATTAATTATGAGTTGCGTTTAGACCATTTACCAACCGTTTTTGCTGGATTATTTGTGACACTCCTCTGTGTTGCCTATTTTCAAACGAAACAAATTGCGTTAAAAGAAAGAATAGCTTCAGCGATTCTTTTATTCATTCTCTTTTTAAGCTTTTGGTTAGAAGCCTTTAACACTGTGTGGCACATGTTTCAAAGCCCAGCTGGGTTCCCTTACCGAAATGTCTTTATCTTTAGCTTTTTATTGATTGTCTTTGCCTATGAAGCTTGGCTTACAAGAGTGACCATTCCTTGGTCCGCACCTATTATTTTTAGTCTGCTGTTAGTCATTGGCTACGGATCTTTGTATTATGGTCCACAAAAGAATCTCTTAATTTCGATCAATTATTTATGGCTAAGTTTACTTTTTATTTGGTTGATTTTCGTTTGCTTGCGTTTTGCACACCAAAAGGCCTTAAGAAACTATGTAGTCGTGGCTTTATTCTTACTGGTCAGCACAGAATTAACAACGAATTTCTGGATTTCTTTTAAACACATGCCCTTTGGTAGCCAAGCAACATTTGCCCAAGATTACCGAAAACACAGCCAATTAATCGATGAAAAAATGGCCTCAGCACCAGAACTTTATCGCATGAAACAAGTCATTCCTTCCAAAGAAACAGGGTTCCGTGAAATCAATAACGGCTACAATAATCCTTTACTTTATGGCTATGCTGGCGTTTCTAGCTATACTTCGACTTTAACTGCCACTACCCAAGACACATTAAGTGCGCTAGGTTTATATCGAAAAAATGATCGCCGGATTGCCTATGTGGATAATTCACAACTAACCAATTTACTTTTAAATGTGAAATATGACTTTTTACCAATTGAAAAACCTACGAGTGAAAAATTGCTAAAAACAGTTGGTTCCACGAAAATCATGGAAAATGATGAAGCGATCGGTATAGGCTTTTTGGCGCCAACCGCATTAACCAAGTTAAAATTAGCAAAAAATAATCCTTTAGATGCCCAAGAAGAACTCCTGCAAACGCTCGTGCCGACGGATAAACCTTACTTTAAAACAGCTTCGTTGATAAATGAACCTCATCATACCAACGAAACAATTGAAGCAACCTTTAAAGTGAATAGCACTGGTGACTTGCATCTTTATATTCCGAATTTAAAATGGAAAAAAGTTACACAATTGAAGGTAAACCAACAAGTTATCTCGACGCCGATTTATATTGCAACCAATCAACTGTTCAATTTAGGGCATTTTGAAAAAGGAACTACCGTGACCCTGTCACTAACTGCTGAACAAGTGGTTGATTTAACCAATTGGCAACTTCAAACTTTAGACCAAACAGCCTTTAATCGTGCGGTTGACAAATTACGCCAACAAGCTCTTCACGTGAATGCAACTAAAAAAGGCCATTTAAATGGCGCACTGAATGTACCTGGAAATGACACTCAGTTACTGTATACGTCCATTCCTTATGACCAAGATTGGCAAGTCAAATCGTCGCTACAAAAAGAACCATTAAAAACACAACGCATTCTAGGTGGCTTTTTAGCTGTTGAAGTCCCAGCTGGCAAACAGCAGTTAACCTTTGCCTATCATCCAAGAATGATTTATCTCGGCACTGCCGTCAGCGGAACGATTTTACTGGGAACGGCTGGTTATCTTGGCTTTAAAAAATACCGTCGAAAACGTCAGGAGGCCACTCATGACTAATCAGAAAAAATTTTTAAATGGACTCATTCGGTGGTTACCCCTAGTTGGACTGGTGCTTTTCTTCGGCTTAATTTTATGGGGATATTCCAGAGGAATTTTTCATTCTGTTGCTTCCTTGCAAGCTTTTATTAAACAGTTTGGTAACTATGCGGTTCTGTGTTTCATTCTTTTACAAATCGTCCAAGTGATTATTCCTATTCTACCTGGAGGAATCTCTTCTGTTGCAGGAATGTTGATGTTTGGCAATTTGCAAGGCCTTTTGTATAGCTATCTTGGGTTGATTATTGGTGAGTTTATTGGCTTTTTACTGGTTCGTTACTATGGACGTAGCTTTGTAAAAATAATCCTTTCACCCAATAAATACAAAAAATTTGAAGAGATTTTAGACAAAAATGAACACAATGTCAAAAAGCTCTTAATCTTTACTATGTTAGTCCCCTTCGCTCCAGATGATATTGTTTGTTTAGTGGCGGGAATTACAGATATATCTTTAAAGGAATTCATGAAAATTGTTCTTTTATTGAAATTCTGGTCTGTGGCTACTTACAGCTATTTAATGTTGTATTTGTTTCAATTATTTGGCAAATTATAATAAAAAGACAACAAAACCAACGTTTGGTTTTGTTGTCTTTTCTTTTTTAGATTGAACGTAATTGGGCAATCCGTTCTTTGACAGCCTCTTGTTTTTCAAGGTAGTCTTTTTCTTTTGCACGTTCTGCTTCCACGACCTCATCTGGTGCATTTGACACAAAACGTTCATTTGAAAGCTTGCCTTGCACACGTTTGACTTCTTTTGTCCATTTGTCTAATTCTTTTTCTAAGCGAGCAATTTCTTCCTCGATATTAATCAACCCAGCTAATGGTAGGAATAGTTCTGCGCCTGTTAATACAGCGGACATGGCTAATTCTGGCGCTTCTATTTCACGACTGATGACTAATTCCTCTGGGTTACAGAAGCGTTCTAAGTAGCTAGTATTAGCTGTTAAAAATTCTTCTACTTCTGTATCGTTTGTTTTAATTAACAAGGTAATTGGTTTAGAAAGTGGTGTATTCACTTCTGCTCGAATATTCCGAACTGAACGAATGACTTCTTTCAGAACTTCCATTCCTCGAGCTGCTGCTTCATCGTTAAATTCTTCATGCACAACTGGATACTCTGCCACAACCAATGACTCACCTTGATGCGGAATTTTTTCCCAAATTTCTTCTGTTACAAACGGCATAATTGGATGCAATAAGCGTAAGATTTGATCCAATGTGTACACCAAGATGCTCCGTGTTGTTTGTTTAGCTACTTCATTGTCTCCGTAAAGAATCTCTTTACTCATTTCAATATACCAATCACAGAAATCATCCCAGATGAAGTTGTATAATTGACGACCTGCTTCACCGAATTCAAAACGATCAAATAATTCTGTCACACGGGCGACTGTTTCGTTTAAGCGCGTTAAAATCCAACGATCAGCGACAGTCTTTTCACCACTAAAGTCAATATCTGCAGCAGTCATACCTTCTACATTCATGATAACGAAGCGACTTGCATTCCAGATCTTATTGATAAAGTTCCAAGAAGCATCCATTTTTTCATAACTAAAACGAACATCTTGACCTGGAGCTGAACCATTTGATAAGAACCAACGTAACGCATCTGCACCATATTTTTCGATGACATCCATTGGATCAATCCCATTCCCCAATGATTTACTCATTTTGCGTCCTTGCTCATCACGAATTAAGCCGTGAATTAAGACATTTTGGAAGGGACGTTCACCTGTAAACTCTAAACTTTGGAAAATCATACGACTCACCCAGAAGAAGATGATGTCATAGCCAGTAACTAATGTGCTTGTTGGGAAGTAACGTTGATAATCTTCGCTTGCTTCGTCCGGCCAGCCCATCGTTGAAAATGGCCATAATGCAGAACTAAACCATGTATCTAAGACATCACTATCTTGAACCCAGTTTTCACTGTCGGCTGGTGCTTCCATTCCAACATACATCTCGCCCGTTTCTTTGTGATACCAAGCAGGAATTTGATGGCCCCACCATAATTGTCGCGAAATAACCCAATCATGTACATTTTCCATCCAACGTAAAAATGTTTGATTGAAGCGTGGTGGATAAAATTCAACAGCGTCTTCTGTTTCTTGATTTTTCATTGCTTTTTCAGCTAGTGGTCCCATTTTTACAAACCATTGGGTCGATAAACGTGGTTCCACGACAACGCCTGTTCGTTCTGAATGGCCCACGCTGTGATTCATTGTTTCGATCTTAATTAAGCGACCTAGTTCTTTCAAGTCAGAGACAATCGCTTTACGTGCAGCAAAACGATCCATTCCTTCATATTTTCCAGCCAGTTCATTCATCGTGCCGTCTTCGTTCATAACATTTACTCGAGGTAAGTCATGACGATTACCGACTTCAAAGTCATTTGGATCATGGGCAGGTGTGATTTTTACAACCCCTGTTCCAAATTCCATATCTACATAGTCATCTGCAATAATTGGAATTTCTTTATCGACTAATGGCAAGACAACTGTCTTACCAATAAGTTCCTGATACCGTTCATCTTCTGGATGGACCGCAATCGCCGTATCTCCCAACATTGTTTCAGGACGCGTTGTCGCAATTTCAACAACACCAGAACCATCTGATAATGGGTAGCTCATGTGGTAAAAAGCTCCTTCAATATCTTTATGGATTACTTCAATATCAGACAATGCTGTTTTCGCTTTCGGATCCCAGTTAATGATATACTCACCACGGTAAATCAAATCTTTCTCGTAAAGAGAGACAAACACTTTACGAACAGCCTCAGATAGCCCTTCATCTAAAGTGAAACGTTCACGGCTGTAATCTAAAGAAAGACCCATTTTTGCCCACTGTTCACGAATGTGAGAAGCATATTCTTCTTTCCATTCCCACACTTGATTAACAAATTTTTCACGACCTAAGTCGTAACGTGAAATTCCTTGTTGTGCTAGTTTCTCTTCTACTTTTGCTTGCGTGGCAATTCCGGCATGGTCCATTCCTGGTAGCCATAACGTATCAAATCCTTGCATTCTTTTTTGGCGGATAATCATATCTTGTAATGTTGTATCCCAAGCATGCCCTAAGTGTAGCTTCCCTGTTACATTAGGTGGTGGAATAACAATTGAATAGGGCTTCGCTTTTTTGTCGCCACTTGGTTTAAATAAATCTTGATCTAGCCATTTTTGATAACGGCCAGCTTCGATTTCTGTCGGTTGATATTTCGTTGGTAAGTTTTTTTCTTCTGACATTTTTTCCCCTTCTTTCTTAAAATACGCGATTTGGAGCGGTAATTATTTTACAAATGAGTTTTTTGGGCTAAACACTAAAATACGCCCTAAAATACTTTCGTATTTTAGGGCGTAGATTCATCTTATTTACGCGGTACCACCTAAATTGCATTTGAATTGAATTCATTCAAATGCCACTCATTCGTGAGATAACGTTCACGAAACGAATCGTTCTACTAACGTACTGTGTTCAAACCATTGACTCACAAGCTACCTTCTCACTGGTTGTGTAAAAGTCTTGCACCTGAACGACTTTTTCTCTAAAACGACGCCAATGATACTCCTCTTGTTCGCTGTCTTTGCTTCATTCTACAATGAAGCGCAAGCAAAGTCAATTTGTAATCTAGAGGGATTACACTTTTTTTGCAGCTTCTAACGCTTGTTGATAATCGGGTTCCGACGAAACTTCTGAGACGATTTCTTCATAAACTAACGTTCCTTCTGGGTCAATCACAAAAATAGCACGTGCTAAACGGCCCATTTCTGGAATATACAAACCATAAGCTGCACCAAATGAGTCTTCAGTATCATGAAGCATTTCCATTTCGACACCCTCAGCGGCACACCAATTTGCTTGTTCTTCGACTGTATTATTAGAAATCGTGATAATCTGAACACCGTCTAATTTCGCCGCTTCTTGATTGAAACGTTTCGTTTGCAGTGAACAAACACGTGTGTCGATATCAGGAACCACACTAATTAAAACCGTTTTACCTTTATAATCTGCCAAGTTGATTTCTTGGTTGTTTAAATTTTTCAAAGAAAAGACGGGGGCTTTTGTGCCAACTTTAGGCTGCTCACCTGTCAATTCTAATACGTGCCCTTTTCTTGTAACATTCATTCTGAAATCCTCCTTTTCCACTTTCAATAATAAGTATAGTAGAGGATTTTTATGAAGACAATTTTATTGCTTTGGGCTATTTGCTAGTGAAAAAGTTTCATTAAAATAAATCAGTGTTTGCAGTTCCGTTGTTAAATCAATATACTGCACACTAACGTTGGCTGGCACACTGACACGGTCTGGCGCAAAATTTAAAATCGCAGTCACACCCGCTTGTACAATTTTGTCGATGGCTTTTTGGGCATGGTGACTTGGTACTGTAGAAATGGCTACCGTGACCCCTTCTTGTCGAACGAATGCTTCTAACTCAGACATATCATGAACTAATAATCCATTAATCGTGGTGCCAACTAAAGCTGAATCATTATCAAAAGCACAGACAATATTCAAATTCTCGTTGCGTCTAAAATTATTTTTTAATAATGCCTTGCCTAAATTGCCACAACCAATCAGAGCAATTCTTTTTTCTTCTTGCGTATTTAAAATATTACTAAATACCTCAATTAAATACGGCACATCGTAACCATAACCGCTTCGGCCCAGTTCACCAACATGGGAAAAATCACGCCGAATCGTTGCAGAAGGAATCTGGATCATTTCACTAAACTCTCGTGATTTAATGCGTTTAACACCAGAATCCCCTAACATTTTTAAATAACGTAAATAAACCGGCAAACGTTTTGCCGTTGCTTTAGGCATTTTTTTCTCCATCCTCTGTCCTCCTTGTTACCTACTTCACATATTCAGTTTATCACGGTTCCCCTCTCCGAGCAACTTGTTTGTGAAATAAGTACAAAATAAATACAGTGACGTCTAAGCGACCGTCACTGTATTTATTTCTTATAGGAAATCTGCAAATTCGTCTTCTTGTTTATCTTTCGCTGTTTCTGCTGAAATCTCTGTAATTTTGAGTCCTTCTAAGGCCCGAGCCATTAAACCTTCCAAGTCTAAGCGCGCTTCATAATCTTGCGCTTTATCCAAGCGAGGTCGTGTTTTCGGTTGCGGTGGCGCAAAAATTGTACAACAATCTTCGAAGGGTTGGATGGCTAATTCAAACGTGTCAATTTTTTCGGCAATTTCGATAATTTCTGTCTTATCCATTGAAACAACGGGTCGAATTATCGGTGTTGAGGTAACCTCATTAATTGCTACCATACTTTGAAGTGTTTGCGAAGCCACTTGTCCTAACGATTCACCATTAATAATGACTAAACCTTTCCGCATTTCACGAATTGCATCTGTTAAGCGTAACATTAAACGTCGTGTAATGGTCATTAAGTAGCCTTGGGGAACAACTCGTTTTATTTCTTCTTGAATTTCTGTAAAGGGCACTTCAATAAATTGAATAGTTCCTACATAAGGGACTAATTTTTCAGCTAAATCTTTAGCCTTTTGTAACGCTTGTTCACTTGTATAAGGTGGACTAGCAAAATGGACAGCTTCCACTTCCACGCCACGTTTCATAGCTAAATAACCTGCAACTGGTGAATCAATGCCTCCTGACAACATCAACATACCACGACCACTGGTGCCCACTGGCAATCCACCCGCACCGCGAATCGTTTCATAAGATAAATACGCCGCATCTTTACGAATTTCAATTCTTAAGTTAATATCAGGCTTTTTCATTTGTACCTGAATTTCCGGGATGGCTTCAATAACAGCCCCACCTAATTCTTGATTCAAGCCATTTGAATCAAGTTCAAATGAATGGTCCGAACGTTTAGCAGTAATTTTAAACGTCTTACCTGGCGTATAAACTTCCCGAACAACCTCTTGAACCATTGCACGAATCGCTGGCATTTCTTTTTCAATACGAATACTTGGCGAAAAATTTTGAATTCCAAACACTTTACTTAGTTTTGGAATCACTTCTTCACTATCTTCCCCATTTAATAAAATATGCATTCTATCTCGATCTGCATGGATTTTCAATGCTGGAAAATCAGCTAACGCACGTTTCACATTTTGTGCTAACTGCATGATAAACGTTTTACGATTTTTTCCTTTAGTTGATAATTCGCCATAGCGAACCATAATTTCTGTATACTTCACTCAATTAATTCCTCTCTGTTCCTGTATCTTCACAGGTCAATGTCTTTGCAAATTATACATCAAATAAGGGGCGTTTTTCTAGTGCTTAGTCGAAAAAAAATAGTTGATTCATAAGTTCATTGTCTTATGAATCAACTATTTGATAACTTTCTCTCTTGCTTATTGCGCATTCAGGATCCACATGAATCCGACAAAAACAAAGAACAAGCCATACATAATTGGCGAAACTTCTTTCCCACGTTTTGCCGCAATCATTGTAATTGGATAGAAGATAAAGCCTAAGGCAATCCCATCTGAAATGCTGTATGTCAATGGCATTCCTAACAAGATTAAGAAGGAAGGAATCGCAATTTCCATCTCGTTCCATTTAATTTTGCTTAAGGATTGTGCCATCAAAACACCAACAATAATCAACGCTGGTGCTGTAACTTGCGAAGTGACAACTGCTAACAAAGGAGAAAATAGCAAGCTGAAAATAAATAAAATCCCTGTTGTAATAGCTGTGATTCCTGAACGACCACCCACAGCAATCCCCGCAGATGATTCTACATATGCGCCAACTGGCGATGTCCCTAGTAGAGAACCAGCTAACATCGCTGTTGAATCAGCAGCTAAAGCTTTCCCCACACGCGGCATTTTATTGTCCTTCATAAAACCTGCTTGATTGGCTAAGCCCACCAACGTACCAGCGGTATCAAAGAATGTTACTAATAGGAACGTTAAAACCACGACCCACATTTGAATCGTATTGATATCTTTCACATGTCCTAACGCCACTAAAAATGTTGGTTCTAAACTTGGCGCGCTTGAAATAATCTTATCAGGCATTGGAATAACGCCTGTCGCTAAACCAACAATCGTTGAAATCGCCATCCCAATAAAAATACCACCAGGCACTCGACAAACTAACAAAATTGCAGTTACGACTAAGCCGACAATGGTGACCCACGTTGAACCAACATTCAAAGGTCCTAAGCCAACGAGTGTCGCATCATTAGCCACAATTAAGCCACCTTGGCTTAAACCAAGAAAAGCAATAAACAACCCGATTCCACCTGAAATGGCAAATTTCAAGTCTGCAGGAATTGCATCAATAATTAGCTCGCGTAATTTAAAAATTGTAATTAAAATAAATATCAATGAAGCCACAAAAACGCCTGCTAATGTCGTTTGCCAAGGAATCCCCATACCAACAGAGACTGAATAAGCAAAGAATGCATTAATTCCTAAAGCTGGTGCTGTCGCAATCGGATATTTCGCCAACACACCCATTAAAATACAACCTAAAGCACTCGCTAAAGCGGTGGCAGTAAAAACAGCGCCTTCGTCCATGCCAGAAGCACCAAGTACGGTTGGATTAACGAACAAAATATACGCCATTGAGATAAATGTGGTGAAACCAGCTAACATTTCTCGTTTCATATTCGTATTCAATTGTTCAAGTTCAAAATATGAACTTATTTTTTCTTTCATGTTCCGTCCTCCTAAAATCTAAATATTTTACAATGTTCGTAAAATATTCAATTTATTAATGAAACAACGTGTTTAATCATATAATAAACCAACAAATAAGTAAATATCAAATTCTAAATTCTGTAAAAAACGAACAATCACGATTAAAAAAAGTATTCCTTTCTAGGAATACTTTTTAAATTAAATCGTTTGTGTGGTCGGGCGAACAACCATTTCACTGATTGACATACGATCTGGCGTGTCTATGGCAAAGACCACTGCTTGCGCAATGTCTTCCGCCTTTAAGCCCCAACTTAACTGTTCTAGATGTAACGTTTCAGCTACTACTCGATTAGAAATTGTTTGATAAAGTTCTGTTTGTACAGCACCTGGTGAAATAATCGTTGATTTAATGTTATTCTCTCTTTGTTCTTGTCGCAATCCTTCCATAATTGCTCGAACAGCAAACTTTGTTCCACAGTAGACAGCCGAATCTGGATAAACGACATGTCCTGCCACAGAATCAGTAGCAATAATCTGCCCTGATTTTTGTTCAACCATAATTGGAAGAACTGCCGCAATGCCATTTAAAACACCCATAATATTAATATCTAGCATTTGACGCCATTCTCCTTTTGGTGCTTCAATAAGAGGCGCCGTTGGCATAACTCCTGCATTGTTAAAAAGAACATCAATTCGTCCATATTTTTCCATTGTAAGCTTGATTACACGCTGAACTTCCTCTTCTTTCGTTACATCTGCTTGTTGCACGAGAATCGTTGCTTCAGGAAGTTCTTTTTTTATAGCAATTAAACGTTCTTGTCGACGTGCTGCAATGACTAACTTCGCTCCTTTTCTGGCAAGTAAACGGGCTGTTGCCTCACCGATGCCACTGGAAGCGCCCATGATAACAATAACTTTTTCTGATAATGATTTCATTATATTTCCTCCTTATCTTCCTGAATCCAACGAATAATTTTAGCTGGTGTTCCTGCAACAATAGCGTTAGCTGGCACATCTTTAGTTACAGTCGCATTAGCTGCTACGATAGCATTTTCACCAATCGTAATACCTGGTAAAACAGTGACACCCGCGCCTAACCACGCAAATTTTTTAATGGTAATTGGTGCTAGCAATACACCTCGCCGTTTCATTGGCAGTTCCGGATGATTGACACTTAAGAGATTAACGCGCGGCCCAATTAAAACATTGTCTTCAATTATAATGCCCCCTAAATCAACAAACATAGCTGCCCGATTAATAAAAATATTTTTACCAAAATGTATATTGCGTCCAAAATCTGTATAAAAAGGCAATAAAATCGTAACGGTTTCGTCAATTTTGTCTTGGATAATCGTGGCAAGAAGATTCCTTACTTCATTATGTGTGTAGGCTTGTTGATTTAATTCTATTAAATAGCGACTATTTTCCTCTTGAATCTGATGAATAAGTTGAAATAGTGGTTCATCTTTATCAATGCTACCTGTTGCAATTAGTTCTTGGAGATTTTTTGTAAGCATTCCTAATCGCCTCCTTTTGCTAAATTTATCGTAATACGTGACAACTCCTCTGTCTAATACTTATAATAAATAGATAAGTATGCGTTTTAGTTATAGGAGGGAAAGTAATGGAATTACGAGTGATTCACTATTTCTTAGCAGTGGTCCAAGAAAAAACGATTAGTGGCGCAGCCAAACAATTGCATGTATCACAACCAACATTATCTAAGCAATTAAAAGAATTAGAGGAAGAATTAGGCGTGACATTATTTATACGAGGAAATCGACAAATACAACTAACACCTGAAGGAGAATATTTAGCTAAACAAGGGCAAGATATTTTAAGCTTAGCGAATAAAACAGTCACCAACTTGTCGCAAAATGAATTCATTAATGGCGAAATCACGATTGGTGGCGGCGAAACAAAAGCTATGTCTTTTTTAGCGAATGCACTACAACAAATAACAAGCCAGCACTCAGCTGATATTCACCTTCATTTATACAGTGGGAATGCAGATGATGTAATAGAACGGCTAGACAAAGGATTATTAGATTTTGGTTTAATTATTGAGCCTGCACCTAAACAAAAATATAGCTATTTAACATTACCAATTGTAGATACATGGGGCTTAATTACTGTAAAGGACCATCCCTTAGCCACTAAAAATGTTATTACTGCAGCCGATTTAAAAGAAGAACCTTTATTTATTTCTCGACAAGCACAAGTTCCGAGCCAACTCTCTGATTGGCTCGAAGCAAGTCTAGATCAGTTCCGAATCGTTGGGACCTACAACTTACTTTACAACGCTTCACTGATGGTAGAAGCTGGGCTAGGTAGCGCCCTAAGCATTGATGGTATTCTAGAAACAAAGCAAACAAATTTACGTTTTATCCCGCTATATCCTGCTTTAACAGCCAAAATTAGTTTAATTTGGCGCAAAAATACGGTTCTTTCCACAGCTGCTGCATTATTTTTAGAACAAATAAAAAAAAGTATTCAACGCCCTGAATAATAGGTCGTTGAATACTTTTTTAAATCATCACTGTGATCGTAGCTGCTGCCAAAATCAAAACTAAGCCGATAATCGTTACGGTCATTTCCTTGGCTGTTTTCTTTTGACCTAAGAACCAAATACCTGTCAACGTTGCAAGCACAACTGATGTTTGGGATAGAATAAAGCCCGTTGCCAAGCCGTTCATATCTGGCTGCGCTGAAATTAAATAAGTTAACGCTGCAAAGGCGAAGAAAAAGCCTGAAAAAATTTGTTTGTAAGAAACAGTTTCTATAAATGGCGATGTTTCCCCACCCTTAATAGTGACAACTGCTGAATAAATAACTGCGACAATTACCATGCCTATTGCTTGTGGTAAAAAGGCATGCATGCCATCAATTGCCGTCGCTTGGGGTGCTGCAGAGTACGCCCAATAGCCGATTTCACCAACGGCTAATAGAAGAACTGCTTTTTTCATAATCCCAGCACTCTCAGCGGACTCCGTTTCCGACCAGACCGTCATTTTGGCACCAATCATGATTAACACTAAGGCAAATGCGCCTAACAATTTGGCTGTCGCACCTGGCCAGTTTCCTAAGAAAAAGACACCCCAGAGAGAAGCACCTAAAAGTTGGAACGCGGTCGTTACTGGCATAGCACGTGATGACCCAATCATCGTGAAGCATTTAAATGTAATGATTTGCGCACAGGCCCAACCGACACCAGATAAAATTGAAAAGAATAAATCCATGCCCGTTGGAAAAGCTAAACCATTAATCATTGAAAAAATAGCCGCAAAAATTAATGTTCCTAAACTGGTCCCGAGAATTTGATTCACTGGACGACCACCAATTTTGGAAGCGATTGTTGGGAAAAGCCCCCAACCTAGAAGCGGTCCTAAACCGATTAATAATGCAGTCGCATTCATCTCTATTTCCCCTCTCTCGTTTAAAAGACAACGTTACTTTCTAATAAAATATTTGCGTAAGGGGTCATTTCCCCTGTCCGAATAAATGCATGGCAGTTGTTTAATTCTTGTTTCATTTCTGTATGAGGAATAAAACTGATGGGAGTTTCTGGTAAACGAGTTTTAATTGCTGTCAACATATCAGGATTTTCTGTTTTAATTTCTTCTGCTAAATAAATTCGTTGAACTGCCAATTCCTCAAGAACATTGTTTAAAACTTCCATAAAACTAGGGACACCATTAGTAACAGCTAAATCAATTTTTTCTGTAGTCCGAGGCACAGGCATGCCTGCATCACCAATACTTAATTTATCAAAATGACCCATTTGTGCGATGACGCGGGAAATATCTGAATTAATAACTTTTGTTTTTTTCATGTCGCTCGCTCCTTTTTATTTGTCTGCCAATTCGTGTTGATAAGGAATCGAAGGTTGGGCTCCAAAACGTTGAACAGTCAACGAGGACGCCTTGTTTCCATAACGAATAGCTTCTTCCAAATTGCTAAAGTCTTTCTCTAATATACTACTTAATGCGCCAATAAAAGTATCGCCAGCAGCCGTTGTATCAACCGCTTTCACTTTAAAAGCAGGCACAATACCACTTCGTCCATTAACGTCATAAAAGGCGCCTTTACTACCTACTGTAATAATTACTGCTTCAATCCCTAATTGATGAAGTGCTTCTGCGGCTTTACGCATACTAGCTTCATCTGTGATTTTAATGCCTGTTAAAATTTCGGTTTCTGTTTCATTTGGTACAATCATATCTGTCACGTTTAGTAATTCTTCAGGAACTTGTTCTAACGCAGGTGCGGGATTTAAAATCGTTTTGACGCCTGCTTTTTTAGCAATTTTAAACGCTGCAATCGTACTATCAATCGCACTTTCAAATTGGGCAATCACAAAATCACTTTTTTCAATAATTTCTTGATGTTCCTGTACTTGTTTTGGCGTAAAGGCGTTATTGGCTCCTGCGTAAATCATAATGCTATTTTCACCAGCGTTATCTACCATAATAAAGGCTTGGCCAGTAGCTGTTTTCTCTAAAGTGGTGACCCCAGTTAAATTAATTTCATCTTGACTCATTAAATCAGTCATCATAGCTCCAGCGCCATCATTTCCCACAGCACCAATAAAATATGTTTCTGCGCCTGAACGTTTCGCTGCGACTGCTTGGTTTGCTCCTTTACCACCACCCGCTGTAAAATGTTCAATGGCGTGAATTGTTTCGCCTGGTTTTGGCATTTCTTTGACTCTTAATGTTGTGTCTAAATTGATACTTCCGATAATTGTAACCGCGTTCATTTTCATCCACCTCAATAAAATTTATTTTTTCATTCTAATTAAAACGTTTTAGTAAAACGTTTTAATTCCACAACAAAAATATAGCACACCTTGAAAGCTATTTCAAGGGTGCTGTCGAAAATCGTTCAATCAGTTGGACAGGCAAGGTTTGCTCCTCCCAATCTTTTGCAGGCTGATGGATTCTTTCCAATAATAAAGTCGCCGTAGTTTTCCCCAATTGAAAAACAGGTTGAGCAATTGTTGTTAGCGGCGGCGAAACATACTCGCACATATCAACATTGTCATAACCAATAATACTATAATCCTCAGGAATTTTTTTGCCCGCTTCTGCTAATCCTCGATATAAACCAAAAGCAATTTCATCATTGATAGCAAAAATTCCGGTGCTCTCTGTTTTTAAAATTTCGGGAACAGCTTGGTAGCCGCCGGTTTTTGATAATTCTGTTTCGATCAACTGGACCTTTTCCGTATAAACAGAACAAAAACCTTTTAAACGTTGCTGAATATTGACTGGCGCATGTGGTGGCATTACCACGACGACCTGTTTATGTCGTTGCTCTTGTAAATGCTTTGCTGCTAGTTGCCCACCTCTATAATCGTCTGTCAAAACAGCATCGCTAAAGCCTTCTGCTTTTTTTTGGTCAAGTACAATAAACGGAATCTTTTTCGCACGTAGCGTTTCATTAATCGTTTGATTGGAAATTTCAGAACTTGCAATCACAAAGCCATCGACACTACGACGAATCAACTCTGTTAAATATTCATGTTCTCTTGTAACATCTTGGTCCGCATTGCATAACATCAGTATAAAATTTTCTTTGTATAAAACACTTTCAATTCCTCGAATCAATTGCGCGAAAAATGGGTTGGTAATATCAGGTACGATTACGCCAATCGTCTTACTTTTTTTCATCACCATACGTTGCGCAAAATAGTCGGGCTGATAGTTTAATCGCTCTTTTGCAGCCAATACTTTTTCGACCGTTTTCCCACTAAACCGTGCCCCATTCCCGTTTAAAATTTGTGAAACGGTAGTAATGGAGACACCTGAGTCATTGGCAACATCTTTAATTGTAACCTTTTTATTTGTCATCCTACTTCTCTCCTTGCCGTGAACGCGCCCATTCACCGGACCTCTTAATCTCATTTAATTTACTACAATCATTTACTTTACGCAACCACAAATAAATACGTACATTCGTTTAAACCGTCCTTTCATCCCTTCAACAAATTTCGTTGTTCTACTTTTAAAATGTTATACTGTAGAAAAAATGATTTACTTTTTGCTGAATGGAGGGCCTTAATTGAAAAAGAAATCGATTGGTTTGTTGTTAGCTAGCGCATATTTATTTCACGCACGTTCTCGTCAAAAATCCTTAAAAGCCTGTCTTTTTGAAGATTCTTTACGTCTTTCCCAAATTGCTCGACTTGAACGAAATCCGAAAGTCACCAAGGCTTTTTATCATTGGCAACGATCATTAAATGAACAAGTGACTTTGCCAAAACATTTACGTCATCTTTTTCCTCTTCAAGAAATGACTCAATTTCCTACGATGTATCGCATGTCAAACTCCGTTATTGCACCTACCAAGAAAGCTGTACTGTACCTGCATGGTGGGGGCTTTACATTGAATCTAGCCTATAGCCAATTAGACTTTAGTTATAAACTAATTGAAGATCTCTCTTTTGCAACAGATTATTTTATCCCTGTATATCCATTAGCACCAAATAAGTCTTTTGCTGATATTTATGATCATTGCTATGCTGCTTATCAAGAAATTTTACAGCATTATGATCCCGAAGACGTTATTTTATTAGGTGATTCTGCTGGTGGCACATTGGTTTTAAACGTATTGCAGAATTTAGCCATCGATTTCCCTGAACGCTTACCCAAAGCTGCTGTTTTAATTTCTCCTTGGTTAGATGGACATTTAGACATTCCTGTTGCCAAAAGTTATCAAAAAAAGGACAAAATGATTGGCATGAACTATTTACAATTAATTGCCCAAGAGATTGATGACACGGCTAATCACTCCACGCTTTCTTTAAATTGCTTGTCCTTTGATTATCAAAAATTTCCGCCACTTTTTTTCGTGGGCGGCACACATGAAGTTTTTTGTCCTTCCTATCACCAATTTTTAAAACAATTAGGGCCACGACCACAAGATACTTGCCGATTGGTGCCTGGCATGCAACACGTTTTCGCAATGAAACAATACTTGCCCGAAGGACGACAAGTGCGGAAACAAATTGCACAGTTTATCCAAGAACAATGGTAAAAGGCAAATGGGACAGAAGTCAAAACGACTTCTGTCCCACTTGCCTTTTTTTAGAACAAAACACTTAGTTTTCTTCGGCGACTTTTTTCTCCCGCATAGTCAAAACAGCGCTAGCCAAAAGAACAACCACTACAAAAGCAATGATTCCTCCTACTAAAAGACTCGGACCTGCCTCACCTAATTTACCTAAAAATAGGCCTGGGATTAAATAATCTGTATCCGCAAACGTTGAGGATGCTAACTGTAGATCACCCAAGACTGGTAAAATAAATAACGGTAACCAACTAATTAATAAGCCATTAAACGCAGCCCCTAAAATCGCTCCCCGACGTCCCCCTGTGGAATTTCCAAAAACGCCTGCCGCGGCACCACAGAAAAAGTGCCCAACAACGCCTGGTATAATCACGGTGGTATTCAGACCAACCATCGCTAACATTGAAATAGTTCCCACAATAAAGCTCACAAAGAACCCAATCAAGACAGCATTTGGCGCATAAGGAAAGATAATTGGAACATCAAGTGCTGGTTTAGAATTAGGCACTAATTTTTTAGCAATTCCTTGGAAAGCTGGTACAATTTCTCCTAAAACCATCCGCACACCTTGTAAAACCACTACGAAACCAGCCGTAAAGGTTCCTGCTTGAATTAATGAAAAGATAATCGCATTTTCGCCATTGCTTAACTCATGCTCGACATAGCCTGTCCCAGCCAGCAAAGCCAAAATCACATAGACAATCGACATCAAAATCATAATTGAGATGGTTGAGTCTCTTAAAAAACCAAAACTTTTAGGAATTTTAATATCTTCCGTTGACTTTTCTTTATTCCCAAAGACTTTTCCAATAAAGCCACTT
Organism: Enterococcus sp. LX10; assembly: GCF_023539285.1. NCBI lineage: Bacteria > Bacillati > Bacillota > Bacilli > Lactobacillales > Enterococcaceae > Enterococcus > Enterococcus sp. LX10. The sequence continues at coordinate 2,385,931 of NZ_CP092784.1, forward strand.
GCAGCATAACCAATATTCCCTGTATGCCCCATTGCTACTTTATCATTTCCAGTAATTTGTTTCATAAAGGGCTGACAAAGAGCAGGTGTCACTGTTAATAAAGTTCCTTCAAATAAACCACCTAAAAGAATCATTGGCAAACTAACGCTAAAACCGGCCCCAACTAAAATAACGGCTGTCAAACACGAAACGTACATCATCGCTTGACCTGTCAAAAAGATATATTTAAAACGTGTAAAACGCGCCAACAGAATATTAACAACCATGCCCACCAACATAATCAGAGCAGTTGGTGTCCCATATTGTTGCAAGGCAATCGCTACAACCGCTTCATTACTAGGCACCACGCCTTGTGTATTTAATGCGGTTTGGAACATCTCCGCAAAGGGCGTTAATGAGTTCGCCAATAGCCCTGCGCCACCAATTAAAACTAAGAAGCCGACGAATGTTTTCAACGTTCCTTGAACAACATCAGAAAATTTCTTTTTCTGTAAAACTAATCCCAACAAAGCAATTAATGAAACCAGAATCGCTGGCTGACTAACAATTGAAACAAATAAATTCAATAAAGTTTCCATGTTTTTCCTCCTTCTTATTGATGTGCAATGCCATTGTCATCTAAAACTTTCAAGACTTTCTCCTTCGTTTCATCGTAATCAATAATCGCATTTAAAGGAATGATTTTTTCATCAGGAATTGACCCTAAAGCATCTTGCAATGTTTTTTCGACAAAGAAGTAATCAGCCATATCACCACTGGCACTCCCGACATCTGTGTGATCAATTTGAAAATTATCTGTATCAACACCGACTTCCTCTAAAATTTGTTGGATATTCATTTGCACCATAAAACTTGTTCCTAAACCACTTTGACAAACTGTAAAAATCTTCATCTTATTTCTCTCCTTCTTGGATAATTGATAATATTTCTGGGACGGTTTCAGCCGCCACTAAGCGATGTAATGATTCTTTTTTTGATAGAATTTTTGTCAGACTAGATAAGGCCCGTAAATGTGTTTCGTTATCTGAAGCAGCTAAACAAATAAAAAGGTGAATTTCATGCTTAGGATCTTCCAATAAATCGACACTTTTTTGGATTTTTAGTAATGACATGCCTAACTGATTAACGCCATCTTCTGGTCGCGCATGAGGCAATGCTACGTCTGGACAGATATGGATAAATGGCCCAAACGATTCGACTTTTTGAATCATTGCATCAATGTACTTTTCCGTAATACTGCCATTTTTTAATAACGGCTTGGCAGCTTCTGTAATTCCCGCTCGCCAGTCTGCAACTTCAGGCTGGACTTGGACTGTTTCTGTTGTTAATAATTCCGATAACATTGGACGCAGATCCTCCTCTTTTTCTAAAATTTTGTTCATTTTACGATGCAAGACACGATATAACTGCGCTTCTGTGACTCCTTTTTTTAAGGAAATGTAAGGTTTTAACGCATCTAAAATATCTTTAACATCTGGCATGGAAATACCTGGCAATAGCCAATCTGATTGAACTTGGTGCATCAATTGATTTTTCTCCAAAGAGCTCATAATGGGCTTGGTAAGATAAACCTTTTTGGCTGTTTCAATAGGGACCGTTGAGAAAATGATGTCATAGCTTTTTTCAGACACATTCTCTATTTCCCTCACCGCATTTGTTTCTTTAAATTCAATTATTGGAAATAGCCGACGCAATTCCGATTGCAAAATCAACGAAGAACTGATACCACTGGGACAAACAATTAGCGCTTTTAGCTTTTCTTGCCGCTGCTCATTTTTTTGGCCGAAAATTTCTCCACCAAATAATATGGTAAAAAAACCAATTTCCTCTGACGGGATTGAACGTTTCGTTAATTTTTCTAAAGGAGCTAACGCTTGTTCACAAAGATGATAAAGCGACCGATACGATTGTCGAATATCCTTGATTAAAACATTCGGTAAGTAAAAGCCATAGTTAATCCGAAAATAAGCAGGAACCAGATGATAATACACATTCATGAGCAATTCACGAGGCTGTTCAAATTGAACGACGGCCAATAATTCCATTTTCCGAATAATTTCACCAGAAATATCTAATAAAAACTCTAACTTCGTATCTCGCAATTCTCCTTGCAAGGCTGTCATTAAACAAATCGTTAAAAAAAGACTCTCAGTTTCTACACTCGCTACTGGCCCAACTAAATCACTTAAAATACGACAACTGACGGGATAAGCGCGTAAGGACTGAATTAACTGGTTCTCAGGCCAGACGACTGTTTCATATTTGCCTAATCTTTTTTGAGAAAAAGCAAGAAAGTAACTAATTTCATCCAATCTGCTGGGTACCAGTTGAAGCTGTGCTTCCTGGACGGCTAATTGAATGCCGTCACGCATTTTTGCGTATTGGCTCATTTGATGCTGACTGAGCCAGCAAAATAAAGCGAAGGTGCCCGACTTTTGTTGTAAGAGGCGGGCAAGCCAATTTTTCCCGAAACGACGAATCCGAAATTCATCTCCTTCTAGGTAAAACCCTCGTTTTCGTTCGTAGGATAAAGCAATGTTTTCAGTTGCTAGTTGGTGTCGTACTTTTTTGATGTCCGCTAAAATAGTGCCTTTCGAAACGTCTAAAAAATTTTGGTAATGATACACCGATAGTTCTTCGATTTCTGAATAAGTGAGTAAAAAAATGAGTGCTTGTCTTTCTGTTTCGCTATAAATCACTTGACGTTGTTGAAAAAGTTGTTTTCCCCATTCATTTGCGGAAAGGTTTGGAATGCTGACGGTATTCTTTTGAACTTCTCCGCCTATTGTCGAAAGTTGTGTCACTAATTCTCGTTGTGAAAGATCGGTTATTTGTTGAGCCAAAGAGAGCGCAATTTTTTGCCCTGCATACTCGTCAAGGAGATAACTTATTTTATAATTCACAGCTGTGTCCTCCTCCTGTAATCATCATATAATGATAGCGCTTTATTTTCTATCTAAGTTGGGTACAAATGTCTACTGTACTTTTTTGATAAATTGTACCGTTCTTTATTTTAAAGTTAACAAAAACCCGTTGCAAGTTTCTCAAAAACTTACAACGGGTTGTCTTTATGTTAATTGTGTTTGTAATGCGATATTCAGCAAGATAGCTATTGCTACCCAGCCACCACACATCACCAGAAGCAGCCAACTAAACATTGATTGTTTTACTAAAGACTGCTTAGGCTTTGCTTGATGAACAAAATTCATGCTACTTACTAAGAACAGTAAAAATAAAGCAAAACAAAGGACGGCCAAGCCAGCACAAATCCAAATCCACATCGTAATCTCCATCTATATTCCTCCTTCTACAATTGACTCTGTTTATAAAAACAGCACATTATTTTTCCTTTTTCCTTTTTTTATTCAAATAATAGAAACTTATTAGTGCTACAAGTAAACAGGCAATACCAAGGCTGTAAAGCCATGTGCTATTTCGTTCACCTGTCCTTGGTAAGGACGTCTGTGCAATAGTCGGATTCGTCTTAGCAGTGTTTTTTCTACTCACTTTGTCTTGTTGTTGTGACGTTTTTTTATCTTTATTAGTGACTGGTTGTTCTGTTGACTTAGTATCACCTTCCGTTTTTAGGGGTGCCTTCCCTCCATAAAGCGTCACACCGATATTCGTTTGTCCCGCTTCTTCTGCAAAGCTCTCAGAAGAAGCGGTCAGACTCGCGTTGGCGATGATTAAAAGCATTCCTAATGTCACCAGAAGTGACCCTTTACTTTTCGCTGTCATCATCACGCACTCCTTGTCTATTTTTCAAGGCTGCCTGTTTTTCTTGTTGTAAATAGGCTTGTTGTTTTAGTATTGCTTTCTGTTGTGTAAAACGCCAAATAGCTAGAATTAGACTCACAATTGTTGCAGCTAACAATCCATAAAAAACTTGATTCCACCAAGTCGGTAGGACCAATTTCACTACTGCTTCTTTGTTTAATTTCTTGGCTTCTTGACTACTGATGGTAAATTCTTGCTTAAACGGCCACACTTGTTGTTCATCTTCTTTCAAGACCGCTTTTCCTTCAAAAATATAGGTACCTGGACGAAGATCTTCTTTCCCGAAATCTAAATGGAAGTTCATCGTCGAATTCGGTGCGAAACGAACACTTGGTAAAATCCGTTTGGCATATTCTTTCGTTTCGCCTTTTTTCGTTACTTTTCCTTCTAAACGTACTTCAGGAAAAATAGCGGATGTCGGATTCTGAATAACCGCTTGGACCGATTTATTTCCTAAAGCAATGGTCGGAACTAATTTAACTAATTGAAGAGTCTCTGCTAGATACATTGGTGTATCTTCTGACGTTCGTAAAGCAATCGCTACGTTAAACCCATATCGACTGGTTAACCCCGTTGATTTTCCTTTTTCTTCCTTTTCATCTTCTGCAAGCGAAGCATAGACACCACCTAAGACTAATCCCTGAAAACCATTTTCTGGAATTTCGACAGTCATTTTGGCTGCTACGGTTTTCTTAGCGGGAACTTTCACGTGTTCCTCAGGCAATTTGATCAATGTTGTCAAGGGTACTTTCAAACTTGCATCTGGTTTTTTCTCGAAATCATTGTACACAATTAAACCATTGTCATTCGTCGTAGCATTTGCCAAATTTAAATCAATCGTTAATTCTTCATTTGTTTTATTAATTAATGACAGTTCTACTTCTTGTTTCTGTCCTGGTTTCACAATGAGATCGTAGTAGGATTGCGTATTTTTCGCTTGATTCTCTGGGATATTGGGTTTAACTGTAAATTTTGTATTCATGTTGTCATCCGCTTCTTCTGCTTGTACAGCAGAAGGGATGCTTAATGCCATCACACAAATAAAAACTGTGACGATTAGCCAGCGCATTGTCTTCATTATTTGTTCCTCCTATGTATCGAAAAGGAGCCGTGCACCACTGCGCAGCTCCTTTTCTAGTAATGCAGTATTCTCGTTAGTAACTGTTTATGGCGCAGCCACTAATGTCCAAGTTACGTTACCTGTATACGCACCATTTGTAATTTGTGAACTAGGTGTTGTAATGTTTAATTTTACATTTGATAATTCAGAATCCCATGTACCTTGACCTTTACCAACTGCTGCTGTAGCAATTGATACAGCTGCTCCACCTACTGGAATAGTTGTTCCAGCAAATTCAGGGCTTCCTGGGTCTGCTGCAAAGGCAGCCACATCACGTGAGTATGTTTTTGCTGTTTCATTGTATTTAGCTACAGCCCCTGTTTGTGTAAAGGTAATTGAACCTTCTAAAGTAGCAGTACCATTTTTCATTTCAGCAACGCCTGCAGTAACCGACCAACCAGCTTGTGTTCCACGAACATCCCCAACGGCATAACGTTTTGTTTGGGTTCCTTTTGCATCTAATGAAATCGCTGATAAATCAGAACTAACTTCTGTCGCAGCAAATTTGAATTCTGTTGGAACATATAACAAATCAAAGTTAGTATTCGGATTTGCAGGATCTGGATCTTGTGTATCTCCGTCACCATCTCCAGTCCCATCAGGTGGTAATGAACCACTCGTCATTTCTACGTTTGCTGGTGTTGTACCAGTCGTTGTTGCATGTGCTGCTGCAGGAGCGATGCTTGCTCCTAAAATAGCTGTTCCTGCAAATAAAGTTACCAATGTTTTTTTCTTCATTTTACTCTCTCCTTTATTATCTTGGTTGATTAATGAATAAAAAAGTTAAAAACTTTTTTATCTCGGTAGAACGTAAATTAAGTATAGCGAAAAAAAGCCTGCTTGTGATTTCAAATTTTAAACACCTCATGCAAAAAAAATGAATTTACTATAACAGCAAGGTTCCAACGACTTTTCGCGTCTTTGAAAACGTAATTTTCAAAAAAGATATTGTTTTTTTCCATATATAAAGTGGTGATTTTATAAAAAAACAGCGAAAAAACGTCAAAACATTAGTAACAAACACTAACATTTTGACGTTTTCTCGCATTTATTAAATCAAAATTCCCTCGATATTTTTAAAAAAATTAGTGAAAACTAAAATTATATCGTTTTCATAGACAAAACGTACATTTTTTCTTACGAAAATTGATAATCACTCGCTGACTATTCTCTAATCAAAGCTTGCGTTGTACAACGGAAAGAACCACCTAACATTCTAGAAACATGGTAATCAATTGCCTCAACTTTGATACCTTTTTCCTCTATTTGAGGAATTAAGGTTGTAAACGATTGGTCCGTTACATACGTTTCTTCATTAAGTGGTAGACCATTTGTCACTAAATACGCTGCTTCTTGCAAAGTAACGTGAATTTTTTCCCAGTTTGCTAATTGCGCAGGAAGACCATCCAAAAAGGCTTCTTCACAAACAATCATCAAGCCATCTCTCAACAAGCTTAACGCACAATCTAAGTGGAGAATATGTGGATGTAACCGAACTGGCACCACCTCATAACCAAAATGACCAATCATATTGGTCAACCACTGAATCCCCGCTAGGTTACTTGCCAAACCGGAGTAGCCCACAAAAATTGTTTTTCCTAAAACTAAAACATCGCCGCCTTCAATAAAGGGACCTGCTTCACTTAAAGCCCCTTCAGAAATGTCAGGTTGTGGCGCAGCAAAATAATAGCCTTCTGCTTCTTGTGTCCACTGCTGAATAATCGGACGAATTGGTAAAATTTCTTGTCGACGGTGTTGGAATCTTAAGTTTCCTTCTATTAAGAGATTGCCAATTGTAAAAAAAGGGTCTCGTGAAAAGAAGTTACTATATCCTACACCCAATTCCTTGCCATGTTCTTTTTCATAGGTTGTCAATAAACGCGGACGAAATACTTCTACGCCATAAGATTCTAATACTCCTTGCATGACTTCTTTTTCTTTTTCCCAACGAACTTGTTGTTCTGGTGCAAAGTCTGCTAAATCACGCCCTTCATTATTCTGTGTTAAACGGGCATTTTCCTCTGTTAAAAAAGTCGTATCCGCTTCATCAAATTTATCTGGTAAACAAAATTGCGATTGTGCTAAAACAACTGAACGCAACGGTGCAAATTCACTTTCAACATGCATTTTTTTCATTATTTGACCTCACTTTTATCTGGTTACCTTCATTATAACAGAGATAAAATTTTTATGCCTTTAATGAAGAAAAAGCAGAACGTATAGAAGTTCTGCTTTTTCTTTATTTTGTTATTTGCCAATACCTTTGTCTTTAATCTCAGCTTTTTGCCCGGTGCCATCTACTAAGCCAAAAATAATCTTTGCTTGGTCTGTATTATCAATTTGTCCTGAAAAAGCTTCTGCTTGTGGGCCATAAGCATAGACATTTACATCTTCTCCCGTGTGTCCGCCAGTAGTCCAACCAGTATTCGAACGTTCATCAAAAATCTTTCTTAATGCCTGAGCGATTTTTTCAACATCTTTTGACTCCGCCGCTGTTTTCACTGCTTTCAATTCAGCCTCACTTAATTGAAAATCAATATACTCAGTCACTGTTTTTTCCACATTACCATTTTTAATAATTTCTTCTGCCATGAAATCAGGCGTGCGTTTTGCCGCATGTAAAGGCTCCGTCAACCAATTGTATTGATCGCCTTTACCTAAAGACAAACCACCAGTAGAATGATCTGCAGTTGTAACCACCAATGTTTCACCATCTTTTTTGGCAAAATCGATGGCCTTTTCAAACGCCGCTTCGAAGTCTTGCATTTCGCTCATCGCGCCAACAATATCATTGCTATGCCCGGCCCAATCAATTTGGCTACCTTCAACCATTAAAAAGAAGCCTTTTTCATTTTTATCTAACCGTTGAAGAGCCGCTTCTGTCATATCAGCTAATGAAGGAACTTCTTCCGTTCGGTCAATCATTTTAGGTAGCCCGCCTGGTGCAAACAAGCCTAAAATTTTGTCGTCTTGGTTCTCATTTAACGACTTTTTATCTGTGACATGACCATAACCCGCTTGGGAAAATTCTTTGACTAAATCACGATCTTTCCGCGCAAATAATTCGGAGCCGCCGCCAAGTAACACATCGACTTTGTGTTGTCCGTCGATTTGATCATCAAAATAGTCATCGGCGATTTCTGCCATATTTTTGCGTGAAACATTATGTGCGCCATATGCAGCAGGGGTTGCATGTGTTATTTCAGATGTTGCTACAAGCCCCGTTGATTTCCCCACTTTTTTCGCACGTTCCAGCACTGTTTCTGTTTTGGACTTGTCATTATCGAGTGCTATAGCATTATTATAGGTTTTTACTCCGGCAGCCATCGCTGTCGCTGCGGATGCTGAATCGGTGACATTCTCTTCTTCATCTTCTGGATAAGTGGCTTGCTGTCCGACTAAATAGGTATCAAAAGCTGTTTGGGGAACACGCTTGTCTGAGTGATTGGCTTTGAAATAGCGATAGCCCGTTGTATACGGATTCCCCATGCCATCTCCAATCATAAAAATAACATTTTTTACTGGTGCTTTTTCGGATTCACTTGCCTTCGCTTCAGCAACCTCTGTTTGTTTTTCGCCGCTTTTCTGTTCAGATAAATTTGTACAACCCGCTAATGTTGTGAATGTTAATAAGGTAACCCCTAGCAAAGCTCTTTTCTTCATTTCCTTGTTTCCTCCTTCATATCTACCCATACATTGACTATAACAAGTCTTAGTTGATTTCTGATAAATAACAAGTAAACAAAGTGTTAAGTTGTTGTGTTGCTTCTGTTAAGTTCCTTATTTGTCGCGTCTTGCTGCTCTTTTTTCGGCCTCTTTGCGTAATTGTTTCTGCGCTTTTTTTGATCCGCGTTCAATATCTTTGAGTTTCTTTCGTTCATGGAAATCTGTAAATAAACTTTCTAAATCATAGTCTTGCGGATATAGATCTTGTGCTTTCGCTTGTAATTTCAACCGTCTTCGTGGTACATTTTCAATTTTATCATTCACAAATACTTGGATTTCTTGTTCACCCTCATCTGTAAAAACCAACCCAATTTGTTGTGTTTCTGTCAATAGGACACGATCACCTTTTTGATAACGGTGTGTTTCTTCTACAAACGTGGCAAAGGTCGTTTCTTTTGCTTTCAGGGGTTTAAATAAAATTCGATTAGTAGGGTATTCTTTCCGCTGAATATAATGAGCCGCCTTTTCAATGAGCTGTGGCTCCATCTTCATTTTACGTGCAATCCAAAGCGCCTGACTATCGCCAACTTCACCAATTTTCAATTGATATTTGGGCGTTAATGTTTCACGATCGAAGGCCATTGCGGCGGGCACAAAATCATCATGTTCTTGGGCAAAACGTTTAATTTCACCATAATGGGTCGTCGCAACTACCAAGGCACCCTTTTGATACATCGTTTCCATGATCGCAATCGCTAAGCCAGCTCCTTCGTTTGGCTCGGTGCCACTGCCAATTTCATCTAATAAAACAAGTGTGTGTCGCTTAACGTTACGCAACATTTCCGCAATATTTTTCATGTGCCCAGAAAAAGTGCTTAACGCATTTTCCAGATTTTGCTGATCACCAATATCGACAAAAATTTCATCTAATACTGGAATCTCTGTGCCCGCTTGTGCTGGAATTTGCAACCCAAATTGTGTCATGACAGTCAATAAGCCCACCGTTTTTAAGACAACCGTTTTACCACCAGCATTAGCGCCTGTAATGACAAGTCCTCGATACTCTGCTCCTAAAGAAAACGTCAATGGTACTGCGTGTTCTAATAAAAGTGGATGTTTTCCTTGAACAATGCGCAAGCGTTCTTCTTTGTTTACTTTTGGCGTGATCCCACCAATTTCGCGACTATACTTTCCTCGTGCAAAAATAATATCTAAGGTGGTCATTGTATCGACGGCTTGATCGACAAGTCGTTCTTGCTCATTAATTAACCCAGTTAGTTCCGCCAAAATTTGATATTCTTCCGCTGTTTCTTCCGCTTTTAAGAGTGTCAATTGTTCATTTAATTTACTAATTGCTACAGGTTCAATAAAGACCGTTTGTCCTTTATTGGATTGTTCAATGATTGTGCCTGAAACCTTATTTTTATAGCTAGCTTTGATTGGTACCGTGTAATGTTCCCCTTTTTTCACCATCATATTTTCTTGAATATACAGTTGATTATTTTTATTACGTAAAAATTTGGTGACTTTTGTTTCAATGTCTTGTTGGCATTCATTGATTTGACGCCGAATTTTCCGAAGTTGACGGGAAGCATCGGTGGCGACTTTTTGGTTATGGATTTTCGTATAAATTTGTTCTTCGATTGCTCTGAAGTCAGCTAAGTGCTGACTGTAACTAAATAGGCGTGGTGTTTGGTATTGATTTTTTTCAAAAAACTTCTGGATTCGCTGACTACTTCTTAAAAAGTCAGCCACCTCAATCAATTCGTTTGGTGTAAGGATTAAGCCTTTTTTCACTTGTTGAAGCAAGCGGGTAATTTGACTCAAGCCCATGAAAGGGACGTGTTGTCCGCTATCAATAATTAAGCGGGCCTCAGTTGTTTCCGTTAAGCGGGACTGCACTGTTTCTAAACGTGTTGCAGGGACCATTTTCGCCAACCGTTCTTTACTATACTCGCCAATCGCACGTGTTTGAACTTCTTTAAGAATTGTTGTAAATTGTAATTTTTGAATGGTTTCATGATTCATTTGTTTTTTTCTTCCTTTCTATCGCGAAAAGAATACCTGGCGCCTTTAAATAAAAACCAGTTTCTACAGAAAAAGAGGACAGCGTTCTACCGCTGTCCTCTTTATCGTTGGATAAAGGTTACTAAAGAAACCTCTTTTAAATGAGGTATTTAGTAATTGAGATGACTGACAGGTATCACTTTCTAAGCACACCAAATAAACCTTGCTTGGTTCACTGGTTATTCAACTTATCAATTAGATACCTACGACACTCACCAAAATACCCCACATTCGTTTGTTGGTTTTTATTTATTCTCCACTTGAGAGTAGCAAATCTGGTGGAGAAAGTCAACTAAAGATTGGCCCTTTACTTATTCAATGTGTTTTTCATCATGGTTAGTAACGTTTTCACGTCTTCTGTTCTAGTGTCCCCTGTTTCTTGATCGATAATTGAGCTGTAGACATGAGGAATGATTTTTTTAACGCCGGCATTCACCGCAATTTGAACAATTTCTTCAAAGTTTTCTAAATCAATGCCCCCTGTTGGCTCTAAATAAAAGTCATACTTGGCACAAGCTGCTGCTACTGCTTGGTATTCTTCTTTGTGAGCCAAGCCTTTCATCGGGAAATATTTAATGGAACTACCTCCCATGTCTTTCAACAATTTGATGGCAGTTTCGATAGGTACTTCTGCCGCTGGCGCACCCGAGCTTAACGGACCTGTCGCAATATTAACATAGCCAACTTTGCCTGTGGGTGACACCAAGCCATTAATCACTGTTTCGTCTTGACGAAGTAAGGCCCGCGAAGCGCCGACACCTGTGAAGACTTGGTTCACGTGTTGCGGTTGTAGAACTTCTGATAAGCGAGCCACCATTTGACTTTGATTAGGATCGCCAGCCCCTAAGCCGACAGATAAAGCGTTGTTGGTTGCTGCTTGGTATTTTTTCATATCTTCAATGGCTGCTTCATCGGTTTCATAGTTTTTTGAAAGGACGCCTAACACAACATGCCCTTCTGCTGCTTCATAACAGGCTTGGGCATTTTCTACTGAATTGGCTAAGACGTTTAAACAAATGCGTTCTTCTAAATAATTAGGTTTTAATGACATGACTTATTTCTCCTTTGTGTCCATAATTTCTTGTAATCGTTGCACGATTTTGTTCATTTCTTCTTGATTGACAGAACGAATGTCAAACTCAATGATGCCATTGTTGGCTTGATATTCTCGCGTATAAATGGCCGGACTTTCTGCTTTTAATGCTTGGATGACTTCCTTGGCAGTTTTTCTGCCGTCCACTTTGACACTGGCGCGATAAATGTCTCGTCCGGCGCCATCTTGGACGATTTTGGCGGTTAAATCTGACAAGTTGTTGATAGCTTCAACAAACGGTTTTAAGCGTTCTTGCATCGAAGCTCCTGATTCACTGCCATGCGCCAAGTATTCTTCCACTGCTTGCGTAAAGCCCAGGATATTGTCTTTGCCAATTTTCATTGCTCGACCAATGCCTTTGCCTTGTAGGCGCACCCAATCAATGTATTCTTTTTTCCCGACCACTAAACCGGCACTTGGCCCTTCAATGGCTTTGGCGCCGCTGTAAATCACCAAATCAGCGCCTGCTTCGGTGTATTTGAAAAGATCTTCTTCTGCTGCCGCGTCAACAATTAGCGGCACCTTGTGGCGTTGCGCCACTTTGGCCGCTTCGGCCACCGTCAGCATACTTTTTTGCACGGTATGATGGCTTTTGATGTATAGAATGGCCGCTGTTTTTTCGGAAATCATCATTTCCACGTGTTCTGGACTGCACATGTTGGCGTAGCCAGCTTCCACTACTTGGCCGCCGCCTTGCGCTACCATGACTTCTACAGGCGTGCCATAGTCCACGTTGTGCCCTTTAGGTAAAATAATCTCTCGCTGTTCAATTTTTTCTGTATAGGGATGATACGCGTGGTACAAGCTGCCTTTTCCAATCAAGGCAGCCACCGCTTGGGCAATCCCCGCCGAAGCCGAGGAAACGATTTGGGCATCTTCTACCTTCAACAAGTTGGCTAAAAAGGCCCCTGTTTGCACACTAAGTTCACTCATTTCAAAGAAATGTTCGCCGCCGAATCGTTGAGTCGCGAGGACTGCCTCCGAAACTTTGGAGACACCTAGAATGGTCATTTTCCCAGAAGCATTGATGACTTCTTTTAAGTGGAATTTTTCGTAACTATTCATTATTTTCTCCTTTATAACAAACCAAAGAATGAAGTGACCAAACTAACTAAGACAATCGTGCCGATAATGATACCGTAACGTGGGCCTTTCTTTACCATGAAGAAATAAATAGCCATGACTGCTGCTAAAGGAAGTAACCCTTTCATAATTTGATCTAGAATATCTTGTAAAACAATCGTGGCACCGCCAGTAACTTTAAACGTCATCGGGCTAGCAATTTTAACATAACTCGCACTTAAAGCGCCCATCATCATCATTCCTAAAACATTTGCTGAATAAATGACTTGCTTAATTTTGCCGTCTTTTAACAAACTTAAGATTGAATTACGCCCTAATGTATAGGACTTATTCACTAATGTCCAACTGATGTATAACGTAATGGCTGTGTACAGAACCAACGGACCGATACTTCCAATCACGTTACCTCCTTTAGCCATTGGAATAAAAATGGAAATGATTAACGGCATTAATGCTGCCCAAATAATCGAATCGCCAATCCCTGCCAGCGGACCCATCAACCCAGTTTTAATCGATGTGATCGCCGTATCAGAGATCGCTGCACCATTGGATTTTTCTTCCTCCATAGCAATTGCAATCCCTTGAATTGAAGCCCCTACTGTTCCTTCAGTATTAAAAAAATTCAAATGACGTTTCAGAGCTTCTCTTTGTTGTTCTTCATCGTCTGCGTAAAGTTTTTTAATTGCAGGAATCATCGATGCACAAAAAACTAAACTTTGGAGACGTTCATAAGAATTTGATAATTCACAGCCTAGTTGATAAATCCAAAAGGCTTTGGATAATTCTTTTTTAGTAATTTTTTTCTGTTCCAATTGTTGTTCATTTGCTTGTGTCATTTGTTCCATTATGCTGCCTCCTCACTCAATGCCTTATTTCTAACTAAAAAGGCAATACAGATTCCTAAAATAGCGACGGCCATAACTTCTGCGCCAAAATATACTACTGCAACAAAACCAATTAAAAAATAAGGAATCAAATTTTTCTTGCCAATTACCATAATTGTTAAGGCGAATCCTAACGCTGGTAAAATACCACCCATTACTTCAAATCCATGCATCAACCATGCTGGGATAACTTCTAAGACTTTATTCACCACAGATTGACCAAAAAAGTTCGCCGCAAAAACCAACGGAAAGCGAATTAAAAATCCCGCTAAAGCTGGATAAACAAACGCAGCTCGGTAAATCCCCCCATAATTTAACTCTTCTGCATATTTATCAGCCATATGCACCCACGTCGCATTGATGGTCCGCCGTAATTGATCCATAAAGACGCCTAACACACCAAAAGGAACAGCTAGTGCAACAGCCGCCTCGGCATTCATTCCCACACCTAAAGCAATTGGAATCGCAATTGCTGAAGCTAAAGCCGGATCACTAGGCACATTGCCGCCCGGTGTAGAGGTGACTCCGAGATAAACAAGTTGAATCCCCGCCCCCACAACCATTGCTTCACTAAGTTTTCCTGTTGCTAAACCAGCCACCAATGCTGCACCTAATGGCTGAGACAGCATGCCTGAAAATGTGTACCCAAAACGCAAACGTGCAAACCAATAATAAAGTCCCATAATAATTGAAACACCTAAAACGCCCATATGATTCTCTCCTTTTTCTCTGATTATAGTGATTGATATTTTTCAATTAATTTTTGAATTGGTAGGGGATTTTCTTCGGGAATCGCTTGGAAGAAAACATGGATGCCCTTCGTTAAAAGTTCAGTCAAAATTGCAACATCTTCTTCAGATAAATTGATATTTTTTAAAACATTTTTCCGATTTGGTCCGCCACCTAAGCCACCAACTTGAATCTCCTCTTTAATAATTTCTTGGTCCACCATCGCTTTTAAGGTCGTTAAATCTGGCACTAAAAATAACACCTTTTTCTCTTCCTTTTCTTGCGATTCCCAATATTCTTTGGCATTTTCAATCCCTTTAATTACTACAGAAACCCCTGGAGGCGCTGCCATTAAATAAATACTTTGTAAAAATTCATCTTGCTCTAGTTCATCACTCACTACCAAAATTTCATTTGCACCTGATTGTTGTAACCATTTAGTCACTACTTGTCCATGGATTAAACGACTATCGACTCTTGTTAATACGATTTTTGACATTCTGTTCACCTGTACTTTCTTATTTTGGAATTTCTAAAATTTGACAACTGTCTACTGCTGCTTGTTGAATCATTTCTGCGTCTTGTAAACGAAACCCAGGACCACTTTGTTTCATGACGGATTCTAATAATAACGATGTGCATAGTCCGGACACAATCAGGAGGTCATAATCTTTTGATAAACGCAATGCAACGTTACTAGGTGTGCCGCCTTTAACATCTGTTAAAATTAGCAGCTGGTTGTGCCACGTTAATTGTTCAATTTTTTCTGTGACTCGTTCTAAATAATCCCCCAGTGAATCCTCTGCTTGTAATGCAACTTCATGTACATTTGTAACTTCTCCAACAATCATCTGGACGCTTTTGACTAATTCCAAGCCCCAACCATTGTGTGTTAAAAGTAAAATTGGTTCATTTTCCATAAACAAACTCCTTTGCTAATTAATCATTTTATTAAAAGCAATAAGTGTGCCAACTTTCATTTCCGTTTGAATTAAGCCTTTTCAAAGAGCAATTCATAAATATAACGCACTTCCAAAGGTGGAATCAACAAATTATAGGACACTTCAATCGGTCGAAACGCCATTTTTATGACAGATACTGCTTCTGGCAACTCTCGGTATGACACTTCATAAGCTGTCGGGTCATATTCTGGATTTAGCAATTGCCGTTCTAACATACAAGCACAATGAATGATAAAACGAAGTAAAACCTTTTCGTCACTTTTTATTTTAGTTTGCAAGCAAATATCTGAATAAATCTTAGCTAATTCGATTGAAATGGTTGTAGGATTCAAAACCGTTAGTAAGTCTGTAATAGCTTCGATTGATAATCCTTGAATATATTTAGCTGAAACTTTCTTTAGTAACTCTTGGTTTTGTTTTTCTTCTAAATGATGGCCTAATAATTCGAAAACTAGCTGAATGCCCCGCTTCGATAGTAAATCTTGTAAAGAAATAAACGGAATATCTGGCACTTCTGTCTTTACGGTGCCAATGATGCCAACGATTTTCTCTTCTTTCCGAATAAAAGAATGCAAGCGATCAATGTCTTCCACTTCTCTTTTCTCTAAAGTAATGATGCGTACATTCGTTAGTAATTCATTAGGAAAAGTTTTTAGTAACAACTGTTCAATTTTAATAGCAGTCCCCATGCCAGTTAGACAGGAAATAATGAGAACTTTTGCCTCGTTGAAGCGACCTTTACTGCAAATCAAGGCGCGATGATTTTTTTCTTTTAAGACTGGTAATAGATACTCAAACGCCGTCGATTCATAAATGACTTCTCGGGCCACTTCTAGCAATGTTAAGAGATTGATATTGCTAATTAGCAGCACTTCCATTTGAAACGTTTGACTGATAGCATTACCAAAGTAAACCAAGGAACCGATGTCCACCATTAAAATAATTTTTTTATACTGATTTTGCTTTACAATTGTACGGACTTTTTCTAATGTTTCTTCCACTGATTGATTAATTGGCATATCAACTGCACGCATGACCGTTGTTGAGAACAGAAGGTTGGTGTACTCAACCATGCTGCTGGCCGTCGCGGCACCATGTGCAACGACGATAACGCCACAGTTTTCTTCAACTGAGTGCGCTCTTTTTTTAGCTGTGACTTTACGAATAAATAGATCAAAAAAGAGGATTTCCGTATCAGCAAAAGAAATCCCAAACAGCGTTTGTAAAAAGTCCACCATGGTCTTAGCAGCTTGATACTGGGTTACTTTGCCAGAATAGATATTTTTGGTATCTGAATAAAATGTTTCATTCATTTGTGCAGAATAAAAAACAGCAGAATAAAGGTGGACAATTAAAATATTCTGGAAATCCTCTGTCAATTTTTCTTGGATTAATTGTTCAAAAAAGACAATGGCTTCTTGAATTTTTGGCTGCAATGTTTCGTCAATGGCCTCTAAGGCTAGCGGTTCTTGAGCAAAAATGTCCATATCATAAAGTTGCTCGACTTTGTTTTGCATGATTGCTAGCGCATCCTCTGTCGAAAGAGTTAATTTTTTCAAATCTGCATATTCTTTCAATAGAAAATTATAAAAACGATCATTTTTCAGACTTTCTGATTTGAGTAACTCTTGACTGCTTAAATAAAAATGGTTGTATTGAATCGTGAGGCCATCGTTAGGTATCCACTCATTAAAAGCCAGCAGACTTTCTACATCAGGTTGCTCTTTGACTGTCCCCTCGTTTGCTTCAATGCAAATAGTTTCCGTTAATTGATCGAACACCTCTAAATAGGCTTGTGCGCTCATAAATTGAATCGCCGCTTTCAATTCGCCAACGTTGGCTTCAAAATGAGTAAACGTTAATTGTTTCAACGCCTCATAACGAATATGGATATTCTTTTGAATCCGTTGACTTTCTTCTAAGAAAAAGGACAAAATCAATTGAATTTTTTCTTTCATAGAGCGCTCGGCTAAAGCTGGAATAGCTAATGTCACAGGGATCCTTCTTAAAAACGTTTTCAAAAAATGTTGATTGACTGCTTCGGTTGTTGCAAAAATAAATTTTATCGATACATTTCTTTGTTTTTCGGCTTCGCCCATCCGTGTAAAATACCCTTTATCCAAAACTGTAAACAATTTTTCTTGGCCTTCGCTCGTTAATCGATGGACTTCATCTAAAAATAAAAAACCACCATCTGCCAACTCTACTAAGCCTTTTTGGTCATTGACGGCACCAGTAAAACTGCCTTTTTTATAGCCAAACAGATGAGAAGTTAATAATTCTGGATTGTTGAAATATTCTGCACAATTAAAATAAATGAATGGAACTTCTTGGTTCATTTTAACTTGATAAAATTGGTGTAATTGTTCTGCAATTAAGGTTTTCCCAACTCCAGATTCTCCAGTAAGTAAAATATTCAAGCCATTAGGCGGATATAAAATAGCGGCTTTCAACTTCTTGATGGCGTCTGCTAAGCTCCCATCAAAACCAATTACGTTCGCAAATGGATTCATTTTCAGTAGCTGCTTTTTCTTATGTATCTGTTCTGTCTGTTGATAAATATCCTCTTGCAGCGAAGCGAGGGAATCATAGCACGTGCTACTTTTAAAAAAAGGAAACTGTTCCTCTAAGTAGTCTTTGTCAAAAAATAACACTGGTCTTGATTTAACTTTAACGACTTGGTCTTTTCTCACTAATTCTGAAAGCTCTTCACTAACAGCGGTTCGGGTATAGCCAGAGGCCTGACTTAATTGCGAAGCCGTTGCGGGCAACAAGGTTGCTTTGCTACTTGGATTTTGTACGTGAAACTTTTTTAACGCTTGATGAATATTATCAATTCTCATAGTCTTTTCCCCATTTCTTTTTTGATCCAAAAGTTAATTTATTATACATTAAAACGGAAGCGGTTTCTTATTTACCATAAAAAAATCAAGTCTTTAACCAAAAGATTAAAGACTTGATTTTTATTCTCCGTATTGTACAAGTTGTGTATTTTCACAATGAAAGTCCAAGAAATCTTGGATTTTTTTACCATTGAAGTAGTTATCAATGACTCGCATAACCGCATTGTGGCAAACAAATAGGTAAGTTTCCTCTGAAGCCAAGGCTTCCTCAATCAAGGGATAAATTCGGCCCGCGACATCTAAGACTGATTCCCCTTCTGGAAATGGCAAGGAAATCTCAGAACGATTTTCCTGGAAAGCCGTTGTTTCAATCGGTTCACCATCATAAATGCCAAAATTCATCTCAATTAAACGTGGTTCTGTTTCAATCGTCAATTGATTTCGTTCCGCAATTTTACGGGCTGTTTCTTGCGCCCGTTTTAAAGGGGACGCCAGTAAACGGTCGATTTGAATTCCTTGTTTGGCAATTTTTTCAGCTACCAATTCCGCTTGTTGATAGCCTTTTTCGGTCAATTGCGCTTCCGCATGACCACAAATTCTACGGGCCACATTATAATCTGTTTCACCATGTCTCACTACGTACAGCATTTTTCCACCTCAGTTTTTTGTCTTGTGTCTATTTTATCTGAAATTTGGTCACAATAACACCCTATTTAGCGATAACTTTCTGGTAATTTAAATTTGCCTTCTTGCTCAAACTGTTCACCTACTTGGAACAAGAGATCTTCACGTCCACGAGCAGCCAACAATTGAATACCTAAGGGTAACCCCGTTGCTGTCACATGTGTGGGCAAGCTGATGGCTGGTTGTCCTGTCAAGTTCGCTAGTTGAGTATACGGTGTTAGCTGTAAACTTTTATCAAAATAATCATAGATTAATTCAGCTAATTCTGCTTCTGTTAATTCTGCTGCTTGCACCATTCGTTGACGAATGTGCTCACTTTGCAAATCTTCGTTAATTTTTGGTGCTGAAAAAGCCGTTGTTGGTGATAAAAACAGATCAAATTTTTGGAAAAGTTCTTCCATCGTTACTGCTGCTTGATCCCACAACTGTAATGAATGAACATAGGTGGCTGCTGGAATCTTTTGGCCAAATTGATGCATGGTCCATGAAAAAGGTTCGATTTCTTCTTTACGAATTGGGCGCCCGAGCCCCTGTTGAATGCTGTTCATCATCGCTGTAGTTTCTGCGCCGTTCATTTGATAATAGGAGCGAATCAGCGCTGTACCATCGACTGGATAAGGAATCTCAATGATTTCATGGCCAGCGGCTGCCAGAAAATCAGCCGCTTGTTTCGCCGCTTGTGTTGCTTCTGGCGAAATCAGTGAGCCGATAGGCGAAGCGGTGCACAGAGCAATTTTTAGCCGTTGTTTTTTAGGGTGTGTTTGCCATTCTGCCAAGGGCGCTTGGTAGGGGGCGCCACTGTGGCTACCACGTAGGCCATAAAATAATGCTTTGGTGTCTCTCATAGAAATAGTCAACGCAAAGTCAATCGAGGCACCTTGCCAGCCTCGCCAGCCTTCTGGGCCGACAGGCATGGAGCCACGGCTAGGTTTTAAGCCAATTAAGCCACTAAAAGAGGCGGGAATTCGGATGGAGCCACCGCCATCACTAGCGCCGGCGATAGGAACAATCCCGCTAGCGACAACTGCGGCAGCGCCGCCACTGGAACCGCCTGGCGAATGTTCCAGGTTCCAAGGATTGCGGGCTGGCCCGTAAAGCGCAGGATCCGTAATATTTTTAAAGCCAAACTCTGGGGCGTTGGTTTGTCCTAAGGGCATCAAACCAATCGTTTCTGCTTGTTTGACAAAGTTAGAGGTCGTTGTTGCAGTACTATTTTTAAAAAGTTGCGAGCCGGCCGTTGCTGACCACCCCGCTTTTTCTTGGCCTAACATTTTCAATGGAAATGGCAAACCAGCAAATAGTGTGTCCTGCTGTTTATTTTTTTGATAAGTTGCTTCTGCTTCTTGGCTATCAAAAGTTACAAAGCCATTGATCTTTGGATTTAACTTTTGGACTTTTTTCTCAATATCCTTTAAGAGTTCTGTGCGACTTACTTTCTGTTCTTTTAATTGTTGTACCCAATATAGTCCGTCTTTCATACAGACCCACCTCCTATACTATTCCGTATTAGTATAGCATGGTTTTTAGAGGTCATCCTGTGATGGTGATTTTCATTCGTTAAGTGCTTCTCTATTTTAAGTAAATAATTCGCCAATGTAAGGAAGCAACTGCGGATGCAGTTTGTAGCCTTTATACCGTGTATTTTGGATACCTTGTTTTTTAAAGCCCCCTACTTGAATTTTTTTATTTAATTTTGTCAGCTGTTTGGTCATTTTTTTTCGATTGTTGGCTGTTTCTTCTGTGTCATAAATTAATTTACACAGGCGCTCCATTGGTAAGTGTTCTTTTGGCGTACTGTACAAGACAGCCAGTAGTGCCCGTTCTGTAGCGGTTAGCTTTATCCCTTCTACGTTTAACTTTTCATCTTCTCGTTGGATGGGTTTATTTAATTCTGCCAAGAGGAGATTTTCTCTTAATGTATCCAAAGTCGCATCCAATCGTAGCCAATTGAGAATGCCATATTGATAGCTGATGCTCAATTCTTCCGAGGTAGGAATGTCTTCGGAGCGAAGAAACAACGGCGTTTTAACTCTGGCTAATTCCTTTAGATATAAATATTGTTCTTTGCGAGGAATCGTTTCGCTGAGAATGATGGCATCAAATTTTCGATAAAACAAATGACTTTCCTTAATTTCACCAATCAGACACGTCGTACAAAAAACTTGGTGATCTAAATGCTGTAAGCGATTTTGAAAAGCAGTTTCTGCTAAGACATTTTTTGTGATGACCATTATTTTCATTCTTGATTCCTCCTTAATTCTTTTTTAGTTCAAAATTTTCTCAATTTTCGTGTTTCGATTTGATATATTTAGTATACTGGAAATTTTTCGAATTAAAATTTAGAAATTTACAAGCAAATCAGTCATTAACAGTCATTCCTATAATCCCTGATTTATAAAGGCTTTCCAATAGTCTTATTTAAAAAAATATTTGTTATTTAATCCTCAATATGCTATTTTTTTAATTTTTTCTTTTTTTATTTAGCTAACAAACGTCAAAAGGTTGGTAGCTAATATCAACCTTTTGACGTTTGTTAGCTATTTTCTCTTGAAATCTTTGGATTTTTTTCTACTTTCACTAAAAAAAACAGCCAAAAGTGGCTGTTTTTTTGCTGCTTATATTTATTTCATAATATCGATCAAGTCTTTTTTCGAAGCTGCCGAGGCAGGGAAATAGCTAAATACAACCCCGATAAAGACAGAAATCCCGATGGCTAATGAAACGGTCATTAAATCTGGTCGAACAGAAAACGGTAGTGCCATTGAGGCCAAGTAGGCAATAATCATTCCTAAAAGATAACCAGTAATTCCGCCGATTAAGGTCAAGGCAATTCCTTCTGTTAAGAATTGCTTTTTAATATCACTGGCTGTCCCGCCCAATGCACGTCGGATACCAATTTCCTTAATCCGTTCTGAGACCGAAATGTACATCATATTCATAACGCCGACCCCAGCAATTACCAGTGAAATGGCTGCAATTGCGGAAATAAACAAGGTTAAATTATTTAATAAAGAGCCCATTTCTTTGATGGTATCTTTAACATTATATTCTTGATATGTCCCGCTGTTTTTCATGGTTCCTTGTTGAGAGAGAGCTTTTATTGTTTCTTTCAATACTTGATCTGGTTGGTAGCCAGGTGCCACTGTTAGCTTCAACGTAGATGTATCTTTTAGCTTGCCGAAATAATGTTCATAGGTCTTTTTGGGAAAATAAAGTAATGAGTCATCATTACCTGGACCAATGGCACCGCTGGTATTGGTTGTCACGCCAACAATGGTAAAAAGTTGCTCTTTATATGGAAAAGTTCGATTAACTGCTGCAGTTGGGTCTTGGTAGAGTTCTTTGGCAATCAGTTCATCCACCACCACTGTTTTATCCAGTTTTGCATTGTCTCCATCATTCAGTTGGCGTCCCGCCAACAATTCTTTGGTGGTTTTGTCGGCAAGTTCATAGGTTACAGAAAGATTTTTCGGTCCTGCTTGAAAATTCAGTGTGCCTTTTTGGGCGCCATCAACTTCTCTTTGATCAAAATCAATTTTTTCTACGCCAGGAACCATGCGCACGACCCCTAAATCATTGTCGGTAAACATCGCTTGGTCACTAAACATATCCGAAGTGTTGTAGGCCGAAAAAGAAATCTTTTTCACATTTTCTTTTTGTTTTTCAGCAGATAATTTATCGACCATGTCTTCTTTAAAGCCGTTACCGATAGCCACGATGGTAATCACCGAAGCGATCCCGATGACAATCCCTAGCATCGTTAACAAGCTGCGTCGCTTATTTTTCAAAATGGAACGGAAGGCGGTTTTCCAAATAATTGAACGTTTCATGTCAGCACCTCCTCTAAAATCTTTCCATCACGAACTTTAATCAAACGATTGCAGTATTCAATTGTTTCTTCATCATGTGTCACTAAAATAATAGTGACACCTTCATTGTTTAATTGCTGAAAGAGCGTTAAAATTTCTTCCGATGTTTTACTATCTAAAGCCCCAGTTGGTTCATCTGCAATAATAAAACTTGGTCGATTGACAATCGCACGCGCAATGGCAACACGTTGTTGTTGTCCGCCCGAAAGTTGTTTTGGATGCTTCTTGCCTTTATCTGGCAAGCCGACTTTTGTCAGAACTTCGTGGACACGATCTTTGGCTTCTTTTGGGGTTAACCCACTATATAAAAGAGGTAATTCAATGTTTTCTTCAACTGTTAGTGTTTCAATTAAACTAAAATTCTGAAAGACAAAGCCGACTGCTTCATTTCTAATTCGGGATAGTTCCTTATCAGAAAAGTCGCCAATTTCACGATCTTCAAATAAATAGGTTCCTTCAAACTTTTTATCAATAAAGCCTAGCAAATTAATCAAAGTCGATTTCCCAGAACCAGAAGGACCCATAATCGCTAAAAATTCTCCAGCGTCTACTTGGAGGTTAATATCATCTAACACATGCAGTGTTTCTTCTTCGGAATAATAATATTTATGAATATGGGCTAGCTTAATCATTGGCAGCTACCTGAACATCTTGATTATCTTTTAATTCTTTATTGGGATTGGCAATCACTTGGTCTTTCCAATTCAAGCCACTTTTGACAACTTTACGACCTAAATTTGTTTCTGTTTCAATCGGTGTTTTTTTCGCTTTGCCCGCTTTGTAAACATAGACAAATTCTTTTTCGCCTTCTTTTTGGATTGCTGCTGTCGGTATAATCATTTGCTTTTGTGGCACAGCGATGCTAGTAGACAAGCCTTCTGCCCAAGGAAAATCACCTTCTACTGTAAATTGATAACTCACTACTGGATTGCCTTCATTTTTAGCTATTGGGGTTTGCGCAATGGAAACAATTTTGCCTGGCGCTGATTTACCTGAACCAACGGTCGTCACTGTTACTTCTTCCCCTGTCTGTAATTTATCGTAATCATACTCGGTTACTTTTCCTTGAATATTTTTCTTTTGTGTTGCAATTTTAATGACTGGTTTGTCGGTACTACTCATGGCACTAGCATCAACAGTGACTTGGCCATCAATTGGTGCTGTAACGACTGTGTTGACTTTGCCACGTGTTTGTTCAAGCGTGTTTGCTGCTCCGACGGCATCACTGTTGGCTAATTGAAGGGCTTGGTTAGCTTGGGCGACTTCACTATTCGCAGCACTAACAGCTTCATTCAATTGCTGAATTTCCGCATTTAGTGTTTCTTTCTCTTCAGCCTCTTTTGCGGTGTTTAATTTTTGCTTGGCTGCAGCAACTTTGTTTAAGGCTTCATTGTATTTTTGAGTGGCTAAGTTAACGTTCTCTTGTGCTTGTTGGACTTGAAGATTATTCCGATTAACGGCATTCGCTTGTTCTGTTTCTGTGGCTTGGATGTCTGAGTTATTGTAGGTTAACAATGGACTATCTTTCTTGACTTCTTTACCATTTTCAACATTTATTTCGGCAATTTTTCCTAAAGAAGGATCAAAAAAAATATCCCGAGTATCTAGAAAACTCACTTGACCATCTAATTTTAATGAGGCCATTTCTGTAATGGTATACGTTGTGTATTCAGGTTCAACTTCTTTTGAAGAAAAAACTGTTTTTGCTCCGATAAATCCGACGACGACCACTGCGGCACCAATACCGAACCACACTTTTTTATTTCGCTTCTTCTGGCCTGACTTTTTCATTTATTTGTTCCTCCTTGATTTCTGTTGACGAGTTTGTCATTTTATTTAGTATATAATGAATAAAAAAATCGGTCCCTTCATCTTCCTATCATTCCTCTTACAGTTTTGACACATCTTTATCTAACAAAAAAACGTTTATCCTGTGTAAAAGGATAAACGTTTTTTGTTATTTTATTGTTCTAATTGACCCAACCAGCCAGATGTACCACCTAGAACATTGGTTACTTGATACCCTTGTTGACTGAGAAACGCACACGCTTGTGCGGAGCGCGATCCCATTTGACAAATCAGATAATAGGGTTGGTTTTTATCTAATTGCTGATAATTTTCGGTTAAAGTACTTAAAGGTAAGTTGATGGCCTGAGGGACATGCCCCAGTTGGTATTCCATTTCTTCTCGTACATCAATAATCGGTAATTTTTTTCGTTTTGCTTCCTGATAAAATTCAGGCATGCCAATCGTGTTATACATTTTCTAGTTCCTCCGGTTTTACCATTCGATATAGCGCAAAAGCACCATCTAAATTTTTGGCTGAGATGCCTGCTTGTTTTAGCATCCGTTCTGCAATATAACTACGCAAACCGCTGTGACAACTAACAATGTACTCCGTTGACTTGTCTAATTCCTCCAGACGTTCTCTTAACTCATTTAAAGGAATAGAGACAGCATTTTTAAATTGACCATCGGCTCGTTCGGCGGGATTACGGACATCTAATAAAACAGCCCCATTAGCTAATTCGTTGGATAACTCATACCATTGAACGTTTTCACTCAATCCTTCTGCAAGGTTCATCGCTGCATAGCCTAACATGTTCACAGGATCTTTTGCTGAACCAAACGGCGGAGCATAGGTAAACTCTAATTCAGGCAAATCAAAAATAGTTAACTGTCCTTTAATAGCGGTCGCAAGAATATCAATCCGCTTATCTACACCCTTGGCCCCAATTCCTTGTGCGCCATAAATTTCCCCTGTCGTAGGATGGAAAACTAATTTTAACTGAAGATCTGTTGCGCCAGGATAATACCCCGCATGGTCTTTTCCACTGATATGCACAACAGCTGTTGTTAGTCCAGCAGCTTTAGCAGCTCGTTCGCTTAAACCAGTTGAAGCGGCGGTTAAATCAAAGACTCGCACAATGGCAGTCCCAATGCTCCCTTGATTTTTTCTCTCTAACCCAGCAATCACATCCCCTACTTGACGTCCTTGGCGATTGGCGGGAGAAGCTAAAGAAATCAGCGCATCTTCTTGAGTGATTTGTTGTTTCACTACAATAGCATCCCCAACCGCATAAATATCGGGTTGATTCGTTTGATAGTGTTCATCAACAACAATACCGCCACGTAAACCAGTTGCTACACCTGCTTCAACTGCTAAGGTATTTTCTGGTTGGACCCCCACCGACAAAATGGTTAAATCAGAAGCTAATGTTTGACCGTCTTCTAAGCGAATCACTTGCCCTTCTTCTTCAAAAGCAACCGCAGATTGTCCCGTAATTACTTGAACATTATTTTTGCTTAATTCAGCTTTGACAAAAGCGGCCATTTCTTCGTCTAATGGCGGTAAAACATGGGGTGCCTTTTCCACGAGAGTGACTTCTAATCCGCGTTTTTGCAAGTTTTCTGCCATTTCCAAGCCAATGAAGCCTGCGCCAATCACGACGGCTCGTTTTGTTTCTGGTGTCAAGGCTGTCATAATTTGATCTAAATCAGGAACATTTCTTAATGAAAAAACATTTTTGGCTTCTGCCAATCCTGTAATTGGCGGCACAAAAGGTTTCGCCCCTGGTGATAGAATCAATTTGTCATAGTGTTCTGTTAAAATTTCTGTTTCATGTTTCACTGTGATCACTTTTTCTATCGGATCAATCGCCACGACTTCATGGTGAGGACGAACATCT
Source organism: Enterococcus sp. LX10 (assembly GCF_023539285.1). Lineage (NCBI taxonomy): Bacteria > Bacillati > Bacillota > Bacilli > Lactobacillales > Enterococcaceae > Enterococcus > Enterococcus sp. LX10. The sequence continues at coordinate 2,412,397 of NZ_CP092784.1, forward strand.
AAATTAAACCGTGCCTTTAACGCTTCGGGTGTTTGAACAAGCAGTTGCTCTCTTTCTGCGATTTCGCCAGAAACGTAGTAAGGCAAACCACAGTTTGCAAATGAAACAAAAGGGCCTTTTTCCATGACAACAATTTCAGCATCTTCCATTAAGCGACGTAAACGTGTCGCTGCTGACATACCACCAGCCACGCCTCCGATAATTACAATTTTCATTTATTTTCCTCCTTTAATTTGACCAGACCATTGGGACATCCCGCCACGAACGTTAATCACGTGATAGTTTTTTCTCGCTAAAATTTTGGCCGCATTTTTGCTGCGCATGCCGGACTGGCAAATCACATAGACTTCGTTAGCGGATTTGTTGTAGGCGGGAATTTTGTTAAGTGGGACATTAATCGCTTGTGGAATATGCCCTGCGCGGTATTCGCTAGGTGTCCGGACATCTAATAACGTTATCTCTTTAGATAAACGTGACTGCAATTCCTTTGTTGAAATACTTGGCGTTTTTTTAAACAATTGAAATAACATCTTTTTCTCCTTCTCTTATATACCTTATGGGGTATATTTAACATGAAAAAGTTAGACTTGTCAACTGAAGAGATTTCTGCCATTTTTAGATTCAAAGAAAAGATAGTTGACAAAAATACCTCGTGTAGGTATATTTTAAACCAATCACTACTCTTAAGGAGGGGCAAAATGACTGAAGAAAAAAAGAAAGTGCTGAATCGTTTACGCCGCACAGAAGGTCAAATTCGCGGAATTCAAAAAATGATTGATGAAGAAAAAGAGTGTATCGATGTTATCACTCAGTTGAGTGCGGTCCGTTCTAGTATTGATCGCGTAATGGGGATGATTGTTGCGGAAAATTTAAAGCATTGCTTTGAAAATCCTGAAAAAGATCCTAAAGAACAAGAAGAGCGATTAGCACAAGCGATTAATATGATTGTTAAAAAGTAAAACAACGCAAACTTATTCAGCGAAAGATAAGTTTGCGTTGTTTTTTTATTTATTAGACGAATCTGCCCCGCGTTTTTTTAAATTAACAAGCATAAAAAGAATCGTGCCAATTAGTAAAATCACGACGGCGATATAAAAGCCCATGACTTTCGAACCCGTTGTGTCTGAAATTTTCCCAGTTAAAGCTGGGGCAATCACAGATGACATCATGCCGAAAAAGTTAAAAACACCCAAAGTAGTGCCAATTCCAATTTTTGGTGCATTTTCACCTAGCCAAGAAATAATAATCGGTTCTACAGCTAATTTTCCTAAGAACCCATACATAATTAAAGCAATTAATAATAACGTCGCATTACTTACTTGTACAGTTAACAAAAGCATGGCTGTTGCTAAAAATTCTAAAACAACGATGAATTGAACTTTTTTATGCATGTACTTATCCGCCAACCGACTAAAAAATAACGCTCCTGGAATAGAGGCAAATGCGACCAGCGAAGAGGACAACCCTATTGCTGCTCCTTGGAAACCACGTTCGGTACTTAAAAAATTAGGTAACCAAGTCACAATCATATAATATGCATAACAAGTGCCAAAATATAAAATATACGCAAATAGCATATGTGGCGCAAACAGTTTTTTAAAGGGCACTTTTTCTTTTACCGCTCCGTTATCTTTTTCATCAACAACGGTTGGCTGAATCAAGGCCATGTCTTCTTTATGATTGCGAATAATCACTTGAAAAGCCACTAACATACAAATAATCATAAAGGCGGAAATGTACATCATCACTTGCCAAGGTAATCCTTTTTGGGCAACTAAATAACTAGATAAAATCATCCCTAAACCTGAACCAACGGCTGAACCACTGTTGACAATAGCTGTTGCAAAACTTTTTTTGGCTTGAGGAATGTTTTGCGACGTCAACGAGTAAGCCGAGCCATAGAAAGAACCACATCCTAAGCCTGCCAATAAGCTACCTAAGTAAATTGTTCCAATCGTTTGGGCTTGGGCAATCAGTAATGCTGCCAGCGCAAACAAGATAAATCCTGGAATTAATACACGTTTTTTCCCGATCTTGTCTACCAAGAAGCCTGCAGGGATCTGCATGACTACGTAACCGAGAAAGTAAAAGCTAGAAATGGACCCTAGGGCCGTATCGGAAGCGTTACCATTTAGAGACGCGCGAATTTGTGGATAAACAGGAGAAAGCGCGGAACGATAAATCCAGATTGTTACCCAGCCCATACATAGTAAAATAACGATTTTTTTCCAATAAGCCAACGAACTTTTTGTCTTGTCTGTCATTTTCTTTTCCTCCACCAATCATTTTTTTGGTTAACGTTTCACAAGGAACAAAAGCACTACGCTTTTTACGTAGTGACCTTTGTCCTACCTTCTTTTTTAGTTTAAATACTCAGCCAATGCATGAGTACTACCGCTACCGCCTTCAAATTGATAGCCTTGGTGTTTCAATACAGTCTCAAAGGCACTTAAAAAATGCAACACATTGTCTTCGCGACTGCTGTAACCCATATTACCGACCCGCCAAATTTTTCCTTTTAAATCACCGAAGGAAGAGGCAATTTCAACTTTAAAATGATCCAGTAATAAGCTCCGCACTTTTTCACCATCAATTCCTTCTGGAATGACCACAGGAATGACTGTTGGTGTTTTTGTGTCTAACTTCCCGAAAATTTCTAAGCCCATTTTTTGCAGACTTTCAACTAAAATACGATCGTTTTTCCGATGGCGTGCGTAGACATTTTCCATGCCTTCTTGAAGTAACAAGCGCAGCCCTTCATGTAGCCCATAAATCATTGTAGTCGCTTCTGTATGGTGATTTAAGCGCTCTGGTCCCCAATATTTTTCTAATTGCGATAAATCCAAGTAGTTACTTTGAATGAACCGTTCATTCCGCGCATCCGCGCCAAGTCCTAACTCTTTTTGGTAACGGCCCGCCAGATAATCGGCCACACGTTGGTTGTAAGTAATCAAAGAAAGGCCTGAAGGTACACTGACACATTTTTGAGTGCCTGCTACCGCAATATCAATCTTCCAATCATCGACCTTTGTTTCGACACCGCCGTAAGTCGCCACCATATCTACTACGAAGAAAATTTCATTTTCCCGACAAAAGGCGCCAATTTGATCCAGTGGTTGCATTTGTGCATTCGCCGTTTCGCCGTGGACCATCGCAACAATTTTTGGTTGATGTTCTTTAATCGCTTCAATCACCGTTGTTTGTTCAAACGGTGCGAGCCAGTCCTTTTCTAAATAAATGACTTCGGCCCGGGCGCGTTCGCAAATTTCACCTAATAAATAAGCAAACCGGCCATACGCAGGCACAAGCACTTTGTCGCCTGGCTCAATCAATGCAAATAACCCCGCTTCCAAGCCTGAACGTGACGTGCCATCAATGGCAAAGGCTTGTTGATTCTTTGTGGCAAAAGGTACTTTAATCATTTCCCGAACTTCATCCATAATTTGTAGAAATTCTGAATCGAATTGCCCTAAAATTGGTTGACCCATTTGACGAAGTACCGATGGATGGGCTTCGACTGGTCCCGGCGTCATGATTGTTCGCCGTACAAAATTTGGTTGTTGATACATAGTAATCCCTCACTTCATTTTTAATTCTTCTCTTTTATTATCTTTGGAAAAACTCAGAAATTCATTGTTCAATTTGCACTATTTTGACTTTGTTTTTTAGACATATTCAATAACTATCTTTTGTACTCCTTTTTATTCTTCGCTATACTATAAAAAAAGGAGGTTGTTGTGATGAAAATATTAGCTGAGGTCTTGGCTTTACCAAGATTTTCTGATTTACAATTATTATCGTCTCACTCAAACTTAACACAGCCCTTGGAAAGTGTAGAAATCACGGAAACACCTGATGTGGCTGATTTTATCCCTAAAAATGTCATGATTTTAACAACGGCAATGATTTATAAAGATGATCAAGAAAAATTGAAACCTTTTATTGACTCGCTAAAACAAGCAGAGTGTACGGCTTTAGGAATCAAAGTTGGGCGGTTCCTTGACGAAATTTCACCAGAAATTGTTGCCTATGCCAGCGCCGTTGATTTGCCCCTGATTAAAATTCCTAGCACACAGCCACTAGGCGGGTTGTTGCATGAAATTGTAGGCTATCTTCGTGATAGCAAAACCGAACAGATGTCTGCGGCATTTGACATCCAAAAGCGTTTTTCAACATTATTAATGCAAGATGTTGATGCTACGCGTTTCATCGCTGAATTTGCGAAAATTTTAAATGCGCCAATTATTTTATTAAGTCCTTGGCAACAGGTGATTGCCCACTCGAATTATTTTTATGGCAATCAAAAATCGGCGGAGTTTTTCATCGAACAATTATCAAAAGACCACTTTCAACAATTGGCACAAGAAAAGAAAATCTTTCGTTTACAGGATGAGCAACAAGAAAACATTCAAGTAGCTGGCTTTCCAATTCGTGTGAACGATTATTTTCCCTATTATTTATTGGTCTTATCTCCTGAACAGATTCCTTATCCTATTTCTGAATTTGCCATTGATCAGGCCATTTTAGTTTTGACTTTTATGTTATTTAAAAACCAGAAAATTGCTGAATCTTTTGAGCATCTCAAAACAGACTTTTTGGACCGCTTGCTTGATACACATCAAGAAGCGCTGAGTAAACATCAAAATTGGTTGGAACTTTGGAAAAATTATCGTTTAATCAACAGTGATTATTATCAATTAGCGATTGTCTACGGCGTGACTAAACCAGAAAATGAAACCCATATTCGTTATCAGCAAGCGGAAGGGCAACTAATTTTCCAATGGCTCAAAGAACAATTGCCGGAAATCCTGCCAGATGTCGCCTTGTTTAAATTAAAAAATCAAAATAAAAGTATCTTGATTTTTCAATCTAAGAAAAATGACCATTTGATGATTTTGCAAAACCTCGCTGAACGTTTGCAACAGGCTTTGCCTATTACCATTCGCTTTGCTTTAGGCAACGCTTATGAAAACCTAGAAGATTTGCCTAATTCTTATATTGAAGCTTCCTCGACATTAGAGGCTTCTTTACACGCTCAAAAACCAGCAACTGTGCAATTGTTCCATCCCAAAGGCCTAGCTGGACTTTTTGAAAAGATTGGTACTGAAGATGTTGAATACTTTTGCCAGCAACAATTGAAAGAGTTGGCCTATCCGACGGAACCGACGTTACAAGAATTACGAAAAACCTTAAAAGTTTTTTTAGATTTCAATTGCGAAATTACTAAAACGGCCAACGCTCTTTACCTTCACAGAAACACCATTAAATATCGCATGAATCAATGTGAAAAATTATTAGGCACCTCTATTCAAGAGCCTGAGACGAGTTTACTCTTACGGGTAGCGTTGGAACTTTCAGAAAAATAATTAACAGGAAAATAGCCGAATAAAAGTAACGTCTACCAAGAAGAAGGACTCTACCGTTCACCACTGCGTGTTCAAATCCTATTGTTCCGAGGTCATTACTTTACATTCGGCTTTTCGTTATAATTCTGGTTCACGATTGGCATCTTTGGAATAAACGTACATTAGCGGTTCTTCACGGCCAACCGCATAGGCTGCTTGTGGCACATAGGCACTCATGAAAATATAGTCCCCTTTTTCCACTGGATACCATTCATTGTCCAAATTGTACATCCCTTGGCCACTAATTAAATACGCACCATGCTCTTGGACATGCGTTTCAATATAGGCATGACTAGCACCTGGTTCAAAAGATAAGATATGCATATTCATATCAAAGTCAAACTCTTTCGGCAATAAACTCCAAAGCAAGACGTCTGTCATTCCTTCATATTCTTCGGGTTGTTGGTCATGAATTGACCCAACCACTTTATAAGGTTGATGGCCCGCCAACGGCTGATAGCGTTTTTTATATAAGAAAACTTCTGTGTCCGCTTCCTGTGCATTCGCTAAATACATTTTCATTTTAGGCGTAAAGTAGGCGTAGCCCCCTGCTTCAAGTTCATGAGTTTCTTGACCATCTGAAACGCGCAAACGACCGTCAATGACATAAACCAACGTTTGGATCCCGTCGCCACCAAAACCAGTTGTTTGTTGACCATTTTTATGAAACGTAGCAATGTAATCCACAAATGTCGCACCTAATTTAGGCGATCCCAAAATGGAAATATCGACATTTTCAAAGCCAGGTACTGCATTTTGCACCAAACCATCATGGGGAATAATGGCGTAATTGTCTTTTTTTATCACAGCTCTTGATGTTAACAATTCTTTTTGGTAACCAACTCGATTATTTTTATAACCCATCACAATTCTTCCTTTTCTATCTTATTTATACGCTAATTCATATAAGGTATCTGCTAAAAGCTTGACGCCTTCAACCAAATCTGGAAATGCCGTTGCTTCTGCTGGATTATGACTAATCCCACCAATACTTGGCACAAATATCATCGCCGTCGGGTAATGGGGCGCAATAATTTGCGAATCATGCCCAGCGCCACTATGCATCATACGATACTGATACTTGCCTTCTTTGGCTTTTTGTTCAATAACTTCTACAATTGCTTGATTCATCGGTACAGGGGCTTCATCCATCCAGCGGTCAATTGCAATCGTTAAGCCTAATTCTTGAGCAATTGTCTTCATCCGTTCTTCTAATTCACCGGTAAAATGTCGTAAAAAAGCAGCGTCGGTATGACGGCAGTCAATTGTAAATTCCACTTCTCCAGGCACCACGTTGACTGTATTGGGTTTCGGAATGACTTTACCGAATGTTAAAACTAACGGATCACCAATTTCATTCGCACGATCAATGGCTTCTGCACAAATTTTAGCAAAACCGTACACCGCATCATGACGATAACTCATTGGCGTAGTGCCTGCATGATTGGCTTGCCCTTTTAAGTTAACCGTGTAGCGACGTTGCCCTACAATACTATGAACAACACCGACTTGGAGTTTTTCATTCTCTAAAATATTGCCTTGTTCAATATGAATTTCGACAAATGCTTCAATGTCCTCACGTCTAGTTTGCTCCTGCCGAAAATCAAAGCCTTGGCGATGCATCTCATCAACAAACTTTTTACCTTCGTTGTCAGAGATATCGACTACTTCTTCACGTTTGGCTTCACCAACGACATTTTTGCTTCCCCAGAAAACCGTTGGAAAACGACTCCCTTCTTCTTCAGCCATGGAAAGCACTTCTAGAGAACGCCGTGGTTTCCCATATTTGTCTAATAAATATTGAACAGCCGTCATGGAAGCAATAACACCATATTGACCATCTAAGGTCCCACCATTAACTACTGTGTCGATATGTGACCCAGTTAAAATCGTTTCCTGAGGAAATTCCGTTCCTGCCACTCGACAAAACAGATTCCCGACTTCGTCAAATTGCGTTTCCAGTCCAAACGCCTCAGTTTGGCTTTGCACATACTTTTGTGCTGCCAACCACGAATCTGTATAAAGTAAGCGTGTCATCCCTCCTGCAGGATCACTCCCAATTGCTGACAACTCTTCGATTCTTTGTTTTAAAACTTTTTCCAAGTCCATCACAAAACCTCCTGACTGATTACACTCTGATTGTAAACGTTTCCCTAGTTATCTTCATTGTACTTATAAAACAAAATTAAGTGTATTTTTGTGCAAAATAACCAATGTATAACCCGTAACTCGTGGACAGAGGCGCTAATTCAATTACGCTTCTGTCCCTTTTCATTTCTAAAATAAATGTTTAATTTTTGATAAATACGCCGTTAAACGCCTCGGTTACTCCAGTTTCTTGTGCGTAAATTGTTTCGCCTCTTAAAATTGTTTGAATCACTTGGGCCCCAATTTCACGACCAATGTAAGGACTAATTTTATTTCGATATTCTAAATCTTCTGCTTTTAAGATATACGGCGCATTAGGTTTAATTAGTACAAAATCGGCATCCTTACCAATGCTGATGCGGCCCTTTTGTGCTAAGTGATAACGGTCAGCTGGGTTTGCTGCAATCATATCCGCGAATTGTTTCAAGGATAAACCACGTTTTTGGACGGCTTCATCGAATAACACATCGACGTTATTTTGAACACCAGAAATGCCGCCCCAAGCTTCAAAAGCATTGGTTGTATCTTTTAAGTCTGGCGTACAAGGAGAATGGTCAGAGGTTACAAACGCGATTCCGCCCGTTTGCACGTGGTTCCATAAGGCGGCTTGTTGGTCCGCGTCACGAATCGGCGGCGAACATTTGACAACTGGACCAATGGCATCAAGTTCATCCGTGGTAAAATATAAATAATGCGTACATGTTTCACAAGTCACATCTACCCCTTCTGCTTGGGCTTTTAAAACTTCTTCCACGCCTTCTTGACAAGCCACATGGCAAATATGAATCCGACAACCTGTTTCTTTGGCAAATAAAATGGCTTTTTGAATCGCTTCAACTTCGGTAAACACAGGACGTGTAGCTACATATGCCGCTAAAGTCGTTTCGCCATTTTGATAAGCTAACGCGCCTAATTTATCCGTAATTGGCGCATTTTCTGCATGGATTGCTAGCACTTTGCCAGTTTTGGCAACTTGTTTCATTCCTTCATATAGTGAATAATCGTCGACATTTTGAAAATCTCCTTCAATTGAACGATCGCCGCACGTTCCCAAAAAGCATTTATAGCCAGAAACGCCTCCTTCATCAAGTTCCTGAATCCCACCAGCCAAGTTGGTCGGGACCACACCCCCAAATGACCCTACATCTACTTTTAGTTTATTTTCTCCTGCCTTGTATTTGATCTCAAGAGAGGTCTTATCCACAGTTGCTGGAATCTGATTTAAAGGCATTTCCATAAAGGTCGTCACGCCCCCTTTGGCACAAGCGGTCGTTCCTGTGACATACCCTTCCCATTCATCGCGGTAACCACCACCAGGATCGGTAATATGAACATGAGCATCCACCATCCCAGGACTAACGACCAAACCCGTCGCATCAATCACACGTTCTCCCGACAAGTCTTGCCCGATCGCTACGATTTTTCCTCCTTGAACGGCGACATCCGTAATGACTTCTCCAGTTTCTGAAATAACTAACCCGTTTTTAATCACTAACTCTGCTTGCATTTATTTTCCCTCCTGATAAGCTGTTTCTTTCACTTTTTTTGAATCCCAAGTCCATTTTTTTAACACTAAGTACAGCACAAAACCTGTGGCAAAGCCCACAAACCACGAAATATCAGCAATGATTTTAACCTGTGGAATAAATTGACCACTTAAGGAAAGAACCAACGCCAGAATAGTAGCGACATACGCCGGCTTGTTTAATCCGTAAAAGGGATTGGCTTCCTCTTTTTTGCGTTTATCTACGTATAAAGCATTTAAATCAATTTGTTGCTTTTGAACAAAATAATAATTCGCAATCATCACACCAGCGACTGGTCCTAAAACAGCCCCAATTGCGTTTAGAAAAATAAAAATACTATCGGCGTTTTCCATCAGTTTCCAAGGCATAATGAGAAAGCTGATAACACTGGCAATCATGACGCCTTTTTTATACGTCATTTTTTTAGGAAATAGCGCCGCCAATTGATAACCTGCCGGAATGATGTTCCCCGTTGCATTCGTTGAAATAGTCGTTAATAAGAAAACCGACATGGCTAAGACCACCACCGCCACATTATCTAAACGGTCAATAATGTTTAAAATATTCCATTCTTGAATCCCAAAATACAGCGAACCACCTAACAGAATAACCACACTGGAAAAAGCGAAAATCCCATAACCAACAACTAAACCTGCTGTTTGCCCCACAACCTGAGCACGTGTCGAGCGCGCATTCTTAGTAAAATCCGCCACACTCGCACCAGGCGCTGACCAAACGGCCACAACCGAGTTAAAAATAATCAGATACGCCACCAGTGGATTGACTGAACGAATCGCACCAGAAACTTGATAGGACAAAATCGGTGTTAAACCGCCCCCAGCTCGAATGGCCCAAATCGTTAATCCAATAATAACGACATAAATCAACGGACTTAAAATGGCGGTAAACCGGTTCAAAATTTTGCTACCACCGAAACCTATTGCCACATTTAAGAGCCAGAAAAGAGTAAACGCCATTAATTCAGGTAGCCTGAGACCAAAAAACTGGAATGACCCACCAATTTGTAAAAAGTTCGGCCAAAATTTCCCGAGAATAATTAATAAAGCGAGCGATCCTGTAAATGTTTGCAGACCAAACCAAGCAATCGCGGCCACACAACCTCTTAAGAACCCTGGCAGTTTTGCTCCGAGACTTCCGTAAGTAGACTGTAAGTGCATCGCAAAAGGAATCCCATATTTAGAGCCAGCCACGCCATTCAAATTCATGAAGGCTGCTACAATGAATGAGCTTAACACAACTGCCAGCATAACTTGCAGCGGCGATAAGCCTAAGAAAATAAAGCCGCCAACTGCTGCATAATTCGGGATATTATGAATCGAACCCATCCATAATGTAAAAAAATTGCGCGCGCCCATTGTCCGTTGTTTCGGGCTACTTGGCAACAAATCCTCATTGTAGCCACGTGCTTTCAGCGCTGTTTCTTCTTGAGCTGTTACTTGAGACACATTTTTCTCCACGACAAACTCTCCTTTTTATTAAAAATTTTTTCTATTAAAACACCCTGCCTTCTCTTTTTTGTCACTTTTGCACAAACATGCGTACTACGCTCATCACACGAATTGTAAGCGCTTTTTATAACAAGAATCATTAGTTACCCCAACTAAATAACAAACGATTCTTTGTTCACTTTGAACGAAAAAATAGCAACCTTTTTTATATCGCCCTCTCACTCTAGAAAATAAGAAACAAATCTTTTTATTCACATATTATGTACAACTTCTCTTTTTCAATGCTAAAATACGCTTATTATTAAAAATGACATAAATAAATTATACAGTTAAATGAAATACAACACAACATTTTTTAATCAAAAACACACAAAACAGATAAACTGAAGTGGATTTTCAGGAAGAGACCCATCCTGAAAAAAGACACTGACAAAAGAGTTTTCTCACAAGATCGACAACTTTTCACAGATTTAAAATCTTCTTTTTCAATTTTTACGTTTTAAAAAATAACATTTTGAAAATAAAAAATTGCTTAATTTTAATCAAAAAAATAAACAAAGATTTCTGATTTTATCAGAAATCTTTGTTTCTAAATTTTCTTGCTATAATTCCTTTAACAAAATAAAATCCGTCTGTTCATCGTCTCCCATAAAAAATGAATGTTGACTGTAATAGCGGTAGCCAATCGTTTTATAAAATGCCCGCGCCGCATCATTGTGTTCCCAGACACCTAGCCACAGTGCGTTTTTACCAAATTCACGAGCTTTCTCTTCCGCCAGTTCTAACAATTGTGTCCCCAGCTTCTTTCCTTTAAATGCAGGTAAAATATACAATCGCTCAACCTCAAGCTTTTCTGGCCCCATTGGTTCCGTTTGTGCCTTCTCACGATTTAATTTCATGTAGCCAGCTAATTGATTATCGACAAAGATAAAATAAAAGTCAGAGTGGGGATTAGCCAATTCCTTTTGTAATTTTTCTAAATTGTAAGCTTCTACTAAATAGGCTTGCATATTTTCTGGGGTATTATATGGTCCGAAAGTATCTGTATAAGTTTCAATGCTGATTTCTTGTAACGCTGGTGCATCTTCTATTGTTAATTGTTTTATTTCTCCCATCAATCAGTCGTCCTTTCCTTAATAATTTCGAGTGTTCCCTTTTTTGACAAATTCCCAATCTTCGCTGACATTTTTACGCATCCGGACTAAGTAATCTGCCAATTGTGAAATTTCCACTTCTGACATACCTTGCAAAGCAACTTGATTCGAGTGTTGATTTTCGCGCACAATGATTGGATAAACGTTTTCCCCTTTTTCTGTGGCATAAATCCGCTTAATTTTTTTGTTGCTTGCATCTTCTTGACGATAAATAAAGCCTTGTTCTTCCAAACGCTTAATCGCCCGCGCCGCTGTGGTTCGATCAACTTTAATCAGTTCGGCGATCTTTTCTTGGATAATTCCAGGATTTTCACAGACCCTGACCAAATAAAGATATTGTCCTCGTGTTAAAGATAATTCCTTAAATTCGATATTACTGATTGAATCTAAGGCCCGCGCAATCATGCCAATTTCTCTTAAAATATCTGTCACTAGGACACTTCCTTTCGCTAATATTTTATGATTGTCATTACTTTAACTTATTTTTGTTGCAAATGCAACAAAAATAAGTATAAAAACTATAGATTTAAACAATTTGAGCATTCGTAAAAATAAAATAATTATTTCTTTTGTTATATTAACAAGTAAGATAAAATTAGTTATAGCGTCTATAGGAGGAATAGTATGAAAAAATTAGTTTGTGTTATTTTAGTTATTTTTTTAACAGGTTGTAGTTCTCAAAAAGCGAATGAACCTAAAAAACAAGAAAATTCTACCAATCATACAACATCAATAAAAAGCAGTACTAATCATTACAGTTCTAGCACAGAAACAAGCTCTAATAATAAACTAAAAGAAACTTCAGAAAGTGCCAGTACCACTCAGGCTTCGTCAAAGTCTAAAAATGAAGTATCCACAAATGTCGAAGAAACAAATTCTTTAGAAGCAACACCTTATGCTGTCGACCTTAGTAGTTTAAACAATCCACTCGTATTTAATTTTAAAGGAATGAATGTGCCAACTTCAATTACGTTAGAAAACTTAAATTCAACACCAACTGCTACCTTCCGAACTAAATTGTTTGGGGCTGAAAATGGTCAAGTGAAAGAAGCCATTAATAAATATGAGCTATCTATAAATACAATTCCTACAAAAGAGATTAGAATATTTTCGGCGGGCGATAACAGTATTCGCACCGTTAAAGTAAATACAGAGTTAATTTTAGGAACTAATATTTCTTCAAACGATGAACAAAATAGATCGGGCACTTTATACTTATTCAACAATAAAAATGGTTCGATATCTTTAATCACTCCTAACTACGCTGGCAATGTTACGGATGATCAAAAAGACGTTATGCTAGAAGTAATTCAATAAATAACCTAAAAAAATAATAAAGAGAAAACTTCTAAGTATGAAGTTTTCTCTTTATTATTTTTTAGGAACTCCTCTAGAAACTCGTTTTAGTCCCCACTTATTTTTCTTATTTCTTCACCCATTAAGCCCGCGATAGAAAATAGAACATTTTATTTGAAAATGAATTATGGCTCTGCAACATGCACCGTTTGTAAAAATTCTGCGACTGAGAAATGGTATTCTTTCTCTTGATTTCCTTGAATGGTTCGAATCATTTTTTCAACTTCTGGTTGCAGAGCGGCAAATTGAACTTGTTGTCCACGACCTTCTGCTGCAAGACAAAATTCTTCTAAAATATCTAACGCCGTACTATCAATGCTAGGAACTCCTCGCATTGAAAATACTACACCACTTTTTGTTTCCAATTGCAGTAACGTTTGTTTCAATCGTTCAGAAGACATGAAAAATAACGGGCCACTCAAATAAACCACCACCCAATTTTCCGTACAATCGGTTGGTACTAGCCCCATTCTTGACCAATCAACTTCCTCGACATTAATCGTAATCACGGCACTTTTCGCAATGAAAAACAGGCAACCAGCTAAGACCCCTAAAATAATCGCTAAACTCAAGTCAAAAATAACGGTCGCTACCATCGTTAAGAAGAATAAACACAAGGCTGTGTGGAAACGTTTCTGGAAGAATTCTTTAATCACCGACCATTCATTCATTCGCCACGCTGTCACCACTAAAACACCAGCTAACGCAGGCATGGGAATTTTAGACATGACTGGCGATAAAAGCAACATCGATAACAATAAAAAGACCGCATGAAAAATACCCGCTAAACGTGTTTGCGCACCAGATTTAATCACTACGCTCGTGCGGGCAATCGCTGCCGTCGCAGGCACGCCACCGAAAAATGGCAAAATTAAGTTGCCAATTCCTTGTGCCACTAGTTCCTGATTACTGTCTAATGGTTTCCCTGTCATGCGACCAGCCGAAGCGCCACAAAGCAAACTTTCAATCATACCTAACATAGCAATGCTAATTGAAGGCACCAAAATATCCTGAAACGCACTTAATTGAAGCGAACCAAGTTCCAAACGTGTATCACTAAAAATACTTGTCGGAATTTTCCCTACAGTGGCCACTGGCAGTTGAAAAACCACTGTTGCTAACGTAGCTAAAATAATCATCACCAATGAAGCTGGTATCATCGCATTCCACTTTTTCGGAAAGAACACTAATCCAAGCACCACTAAAATCGACATAACCGTCGTTGGTATACTTAAATCAAAGCCCAATGAACGATAACTGCTGATTTTCTCAATTAAATTGTGGCCTTCTGAACGAACCCCAAAGAAATTATCAAGCTGTCCCAACGCAATAATAATAGCAATTCCTGAAGTAAACCCGGTAATGACCGGTGACGGAATAAAAGAAGTCAAGCTCCCTAAACGCAAAATCCCTGCCAAAAGCAAGAAAATTCCCGCCAAAAAGGTGGCCAACAAAATCCCTTGCATGCCATGCACTGCCGCAATTGACATTAGAATAGCTGCCATCGCACCTGTTGGTCCTGAAATTTGATAAAACCCACCCGAAAGGCTCCCAATCACAATTCCAGCGATAATCGCCGTGATCATGCCAGCTGCTGCAGTCGCGCCGCTAGAGACCCCAAACGCTAACGCTAACGGCAACGCGACGGCTGCGACAGTCAAACCTGCCAAGAAATCTTTTTTCAATTTTTTTTGATTATACCCTTTAAATTCATCCCTTATCATTTGTGTGTACTTTTTAAACATTCGCATCCTCTTTTCATGAAATTTCCATTCTAAAGATATCATATTTTCGGAAAGATAATAAGGTGTTTTGTGAAGGAAATCGCAATTTTTTCGTCTTCTCTCCATTATTAATGAGTTAATTGTTGATAGCTGTAACTCAAAAAACTTCTCTGATCAATAAATCAATCAAAGAAGTTTTTTTCTTCATGTAATGCCACGTACAGAGGCGCTAATTCTTGAAGCGCCTGACAACTTTTTTCTTCAATCGTTTCAAGCTTTTCTGTCGCAAACCACAACTTACCGATCTGAAAAGAGTGATTGCCTATCCGCTCTTCTAGAATTTTCCATTGTTTTTCATCTGCTAAATAATCTTTTAAAGGCAAATGGTCCACTAGTTCATGCTCCTCCTGCGGCCAAATATAATAGCCTTCGCAGTCGATGGTTTGACTCCAAGCTTCTAAACGATTAAGCAATTGATTGTAAGCGACGACTGAGCCTGCCCGCTCCTCACTTTTGTAATGTTGAAACATCAAATATACTTGAAATTGCTTTTTATTTAATAACAACGCCAGACAAGCATTTTCCGCTTGGCGTTGCTCACTGAGATATGCAGCCCAGAAATGACTGCGTAAATTCCAGCCGTTGGTCCAGCTTTCAATTTTCGGCTTAGTGATGCCGAGTTCAGCTGGTAAACTTTGGGCGATGGCGAGGTTTAAGGCTTTCCACTTTTCCCAATGTTGCTTGTAGGTTTGCTTTAAGGCATCGATTTCTGCTGGTGTTTGTTGTTCTTTGAGTTGTTTGAATGTGAAGATTTCTCGGTTGAATAGATTGAAGTCTTGATGGGTTAGGTTCATTTTTGGGCTTCTTTCTAGGGTGTATTTTGTTAAAATTATTTATTATATCATGATGTAATTTTTGATGATATATAAAACAGATAGTGTATAGAGACGATTGGGAACAGTGTAAGTGTAATGAATTACCCCAATTTTTTATTGATTAAATTATCCTTCTTGTATAATCGTTTCTTTTAGCTATATATATTCCATTAAATTAAAAACCGCCACTTATATTGCTTCTTAAGTTCCCACAAACAACGCCACTTCCAGCGCCAACAAATCCACTTCCTTATCAAAATCCAACAGCACTAGCTGTTCAATTTTCTCCAATCGTTGTAACAAAGTATTGCGATGAATAAAGAGCTTTTTGGCTGTTTGAGACAAGTTTCGTTTTGATTGAAAATAGACATTCAGTGTATGGACAAAGTCGGTATGTTGCTGTTGATCACTTTTCTGCAATGGTTGGAGATATTTGTTTCTGAGGGTTGCTTGTCCTTCTTCTAAAAAATAACGTTGCAATGTCTGTCTAAAATGAAAATTCGCGTAGGAAGCAATCCTCATTTCAGGTTTTTCTGCAATGAATTGGCGTTGAAAGGCTAAAACGTCAATCGCTTGTTGATAAGATTCATGAATCTGGGTCAGACCTTGAATCTTAGGTCCTATTGTTAGGAAAAGTTCCACATCTTCTTGTACTTTCATTAACTGATTTATGCTGCTTTTTGCTAGGCGTTGCATCATTTTCAGATAATCGCCTTCTTTTTCAGGTGGATCTTCAACTAATAAAATAAAGGAACTATCAATTTCAATACAAACAATTTTTTGTTTGTCCCCTAAGATAACTTGGTTTAGCTGGTTACCTAAAATAGACATTCTTTCTTGCCTTTGGCGTTCATTTAAGGTTAATGAAATTAGCAAAATCGCATAGGGCTTATCTATTGCCAAGCGATAATATTGTTGAAATTGTTGGAAAACAGCTTGATCCCTCTTTTCATACGCAATCAGCTTAAAAAATAATTCGTTTCGTTGTTGGTATTCTTCAAATTTCCGTGAGTATTCCAATTGCAATTGTAAAAGTAAGTAATGAGCTGTGATTTTAAAATGAGCCACGTCGACTGGTCGTAATGGGGCCAAGGTGTTCCAGACGAGTAAATAATATAAAATAACATTTTTCTTTTTAATTGGATAAATTTCAATTGGCACCACTTGGTTCTGGAGTTTCAACTGTAAATGAATCGGTTCTTGATAAAAGCGTAATAATGGATGACTTTGTTCCAGTAATTGTTTTTGGAACTCTGAGGTTTCTTGTCTATCTTCTAAAATGCTAGAAATACGAATTGGATTTTTAGGCAAGTCAAAAAAATTAACTCCTTCAAAGTGGTCATTCAATAACAAGACAGGATTTTGAATGGTTTCTGCTAGATCCTGCAGCAAATGAAAACTGCTACTTCCCGTTTCTAAGATTTGATAAATTTTATTATGCAATGCGGTTTCTTGCGCATTCATGTCAAATTGTTCTAACGTGACACGACTTTTCAACACATCAGCAATTTGCGAAAAGGTGTAATTGTAAGGAATTGCTAAAATAGGAACGTTCATTTCATCTGCTAATTTGATTAGGTCTGGTGGAACTTCTTCAAAATAACGTTGGGTTTTAAATCCCAAGGCAGCACAATGGTGTTTGGCTAGTTCTTTCAAAAAATTTTTCTGTAATTTCCGATCATCTTTAAATATGTACCCTGTCGTTAACAGCAGCTCACCTGCTGTTAGCCAATCTAAAATATCAGGATTTTCTAAAATATTGACTTTTAAAATCGGTTGGTCCTGATTTTTATGTCCTGCCACTAAGGTAATGCCAGGCAATTCTTCTAACGTTAATAAATCACTCACTTTTAACATCATTTATCCTCCCAATGTACAAATTGTCCATTCAAACTTGTAAATCAATGTCATTTTTAGCAATTGTTTAGCGTGCAGGATTCTTTTATTATAAAGTCGTGAAAGCGCTATTAAAAAGGAGGTCGTTGGAATGACAAAAATTTTAGCTTATGACCAAACGATTTTATCGAAACTCCCTCATCAAACATTGACTAGTTTGCAATGTTTTACGCACGCTATTAATTATGGTCATGTAGACACCCAAGAAATTCTCTTGACCATTTCAACGCATCCCGAACATATAGCACCTAACACGATTATACTCGATGAAAAAAAACTTAGCCATTTCGCTGATTTACCTGTCCAAATTGAGCCCCTGTTTATCCGGTTAGGCCGACGACAATTAACCCTAGCCGATGCCCAAATTTGGCAACCAACGCCACTTTATTTAACACCCAGTAAAACAAAGATAGCTATTTTTTTAACGTATATTCAGCAAACTCGTTTCAATCCTTGGCAAGCGCTTTTTCCTGCTTCGTCGTCAACCTTTCTTTTTGATTCTTATAGTCGGACCCAGATTCAAAAAGAAATGGTTCATTTTCAACAGGCTTGGGAGCAAAAATCTTTTAAAATAGCTCTTGATTGTTTAACGAAGATTTTGGGATTGGGGATTGGTTTAACCCCCACTGGCGATGATTTTATCACAGGATTACTTGCTAGTTTTTCTGCATTACAGCAGCTTCCCTCGAATTTCCAACAGCTGGCTGTGCTAGCCAAGGAACGAACGAATGCGGTCAGTTATGCGGAAATCCATGAAGCAGTGAACGAGCGGTTTTCTCAACTAGTTCAGCGTGTTTTTTTATCAATTGAAAGCGGAAATACAAACGAAATGGCTCAAGCAGTTTCAGCTTTAGAGGAGGTGGGCTCAACTTCAGGAAGCGACATACTTTGCGGCATTATTTTTGGTTTAAAACTATTTTGTGAGGAGAATAATCATGACAATTCAAACAGTAATTAAAGAGAACGCCTATTTTGATTCAGTTACTTTAATGACCATTTCAACACGAGCCAATGAACTGGCTGGAGTTAAAACTGCAATGATTGGGATGGGAACCGACATGAATCTTGAAGTGATTCGGAATGTTGGTTTATATACACCCGCCTTGGATCATGTTACAACGGGTGATTTATTAATTGTTTTAGATCTTGATGACCAAGCGAACTCAGAAGAAATTTTACAGCAAGTCGACGAGTTATTTACGAAGAAAAAGAAAACCGCTTCTTCTGAAGTAACCTATAAGACGTTAGATTCAGCCCTTCATGAAGAGCCTGATGCCAACTTAGTTGTAATTTCTGTCAATGGAAAATTTGCTGCACGAGAAGCGCATAAAGCTTTAGATCAGCAAAAACACGTCATGCTCTTTAGTGATAACGTGACGGTTGACGAGGAATTAGCGTTAAAACAAAAAGCACACGAAAAAGAACTGTTTATGATGGGTCCTGATTGTGGAACAGCGATTATTAATGGCGTTGGGTTATGTTTTGCTAACGAGGTACGTTCAGGAGATATTGGAATTGTCGGCGCTTCTGGTACAGGCAGCCAAGAAGTTAGTGTCCAAATCCATAAATATGGTTATGGGATTTCACAATTAATTGGTACTGGTGGCCGTGATTTGTCTGCTGAAATTGGTGGGCTGATGATGCTTGACGGGCTGGATGCTTTAATGGCTGACGAACAAACTAAGGCAATTTTGCTTATTTCTAAACCGCCTGCTCCAGAAGTAATAGAGAAAATTTTAAAAAAATTAGCTGTTTCAACTAAACCAGTTGTTATTTATTTTATCGGCAGTGAACAAACGGAACGAAAAATAGACAACGTCACTTTTGCTACTTCTTCTCTGGATGCAGTTCAAAAGGTGATTCAATTTAGTCAAACACAGGAAGCGGAAACCAGCCTCTATCAAAATCCGACAGGCGCAACGTTAACAACCATCCAACAGAAACAAGCCCCTTCTCAAAAATTTGTTCGTGGGTTGTTCTGTGGTGGCACTCTTTGTGATGAACTTTTATATGCTTTAACAGAAGTCTCTGATGATGTTTATAGTAATATTCATAAAATTCCTGAACGGCAATTAGCAAATCCTGACCACAGCCAAGCACATACATTGATTGATTTCGGTGATGATCGTTTCACAGAAGGCCGCCCACATCCAATGATCGATCCGACTTCTCGGATTACTCGCATTCTTCAAGAAGCCAAAGATCCTGAAGTGGCAGTTTTAGCGTTAGATTTTGAATTAGGTTATGGTTCTCACGAAAATCCTGTTGGCGTGTTAGCGGAGGCGTTAAAGGAAGCCAAAGCAATAGCGAAATCAGATGGTCGTGAGCTAGCCATTATTGGCTATGTTTTAGGGACCGAAGAAGATCCACAAGATATTCATGAACAGCGGAAAATTTTAGAAGATTTAGAGGTTCTCGTTGTCGACAGCAGTCATCAACTTTGCGAAGCCACCAAAACTTTTGTAAAAGGAGCGAACGAACATGAGCAGAAATGATCTTTTTAAACAGCCTTTAGATACGATCAATGTAGGCATTGACTTTATTCATGAAGATATGAAAAAACAAGGGATTCCTTCACATCAAGTAAATTGGGCACCGCCAGCCAATGGTGACCCAGAGCTATTGAAATTATTGGATCAATTAAAAAATCCAACACTTTATGAAAAATTCCAACAAGCCAACGAAGAAGCGGTTACCCGCATTATTCAATCAAAACCTATTTTAGTGGGATTTGATAAAGCAATTAATGTCATGCCCAATATGACTGAAACGACCATTTTACATGCTGGACCACCCATTACTTATGAAAATATGTGCGGACCGATGAAAGGTGCCGTTCAAGGAGCGCTTGTTTTTGAAGGATTAGCAAAAGATCTAGCTGATGCCGATCGGGTTGCTCGTTCTGGCGCGATTACGTTTTCTCCTTGTCATGAACATGATGCCGTTGGTTCTATGGCTGGCGTGACTTCTCCGAATATGTACGTTCATATTATCAAAAATGAAACGTACGGCAACACAGCTTTTACTAATTTAAGTGAACAATTGGCGAAAGTTTTACGATTTGGTGCAAATGATCAATCCGTCGTGGATCGCCTGATTTGGATGCGCGATGTTTTAGGTCCATTACTTCATGATGCCATGACTTTTTGTCCAGAAGGCATTGATTTACGCTTAATGCTTTCGCAAGCCTTGCATATGGGCGATGAGTGCCATAATCGCAATGTAGCCGGAAGTACGTTGTTAGTCCAAGCATTAACACCTTACATGGTTCAAACTGATTTTTCTCGTGAACAATTAAAAGAAGTATTTGAATTTCTTGGCAGTTCTGACTATTTTTCTGGTCCGACTTGGATGGGCGCCGCTAAATGTGCGTTAGATGCTGGGCATAATGTGGAGAATAGTACAATTGTCACCACCATGTGTCGAAACGGGGTCGAATTTGGAATTCGTGTCAGTGGGATTGGTGGAAATCACTGGTTTACGGGGCCTGCCCAACGGGTGATTGGTCCGATGTTTGCTGGTTACACACAAGAAGATGCTGGTTTGGATATGGGCGATAGTGCTATTACAGAAACGTATGGTGTTGGCGGATTTGCCATGGCAGCTGCACCAGCAATTGTCCCATTAGTTGGCGGAACAGTGGCAGAAGCATTGAATTATTCAAAAGAAATGCTGGAAATTACTACGAAAGAAAATCCCAATGTCACGATTCCTGTTTTAGATTTTATGGGGATTCCTTCAGGCATTGATATCTTAAAAGTCTTAGAAACAGGGATGCTGCCTGTCATTAATACTGCTATTGCTCATAAAGAACCGGGGATTGGTATGATTGGCGCTGGATTGACTAATCCGCCAGCAAATGTCTTTAACGAGGCACTAAAAGCTTTAGTAGCTAAAATAAACTAATTTCAAAAACTTAGTAAAATGTCATTTTTTTTGGAGCGATCATATGAAAAATAAATCGATCAATTACGAAGCCGTTTTAGCTCTTGTTGTAAAAATTTTTTTGGGAATGTTCCTGTATTGGATCATGAATGGCTTTCGACATGTGTCTAACTTTTTTCCTTACAATGACGTAGTTACCAAAGTGAATCAGCAGGGATTTTACAAATTTATCTATTTTGTTATGAACTTCACGGAAGGGGAATTTTACGGTGGACTTTTTACAACGCTTTTCTTACTAATCGGCGGTCTGATTGCTTGGCAACTTTATCGGAAAAATTCAAAATGGCAGGGATTTGCAATTGCTGGTGGTTCTGGTGCTTGGCCTTGGGTACTTGCTTCTCAGCTACTTTCCCTCTTTTTAACTATTTATGTTTTTGATTTTACACGCTTTTTTACAAAAGAAGTGTTGTGGTTACCAACGTTTATTGTGGTGGTCGGCACGCCGCCAGCTTTAACGCTCGTTTATGGTCCTGGCTGGAAAAAATTAGGAACGATTTCTCTGTTGAGTGCGCTTTTCACCTTTCCGTTTGCCAATTGGCTGAATGCGCAATTGATGCCCCTTTTAAATGTACCTGGGACAGTTTCCAACGTTACCACAATGGCTTTTGTTGGCTGGATTGTTTCAGCCATCTGTCATCAACTTCCTTGGATGGTTCCTTCTGTTGCACCAATCGCTCAGAAGCGGCAAAAACAACCTAAAATTGAAAATACGCAAACCTTTCAATGGTCAATACGACGCACTTTTGCTGACTTCTCCGAAGCTTGGTTTTATGGAAATGAGTTAGTTGGAGGTTTGGTAATTCTAGGCGTTTTAACAGATTGGTTTGTCAACATTAATCATATTACAAATGGTTCTGGCTTGGTTCCTGACATTTTAATGGGACAAATGATTGCTTCGGCTGTTGGTGTTTTTCTTTATCGAAAACATTTCGCTGAAGAAGGTTGGTATCCAACGTTTATGCCACTGGTCAGCATTGTTCCTGGTGTGATTTTAATGATGGGTGGTGGTTTTTGGCTTTCCCTGACCATCGCCGTTTTAGCAGGAATCAGTGCGGCCCCTGTCGGTAACTATATTGCTAAACGATTACCTCCGTTTGTTCCTGGTGCTGTCGGCTTTGTGTCAGGAATGGCTGTTGTAACTATTTTATTGTCAGCCGTTTTGCATACATTTGATATTTTTGTATAGTGAATAAAAAGAAGCGAATGACGATTCGCTTCTTTTTTTAATTGACCAATCCCCTTTTTATCCGTATTCTTAAGCAAAAGGAGGTTTTGCCATGTACTCCATGTTAAAACGTGTGATAACGGAAAAAGATTTGCTTCGGCAAATTCGTTTGTTGGAACAGTTATTAAATGTTCCTCAGCTGACAGCCAAGCGTTTAGCCACGCAAATCCAGACGACAGAGCGAACCGTTTTTTCGGATTTACAATATATTCGCAGTCAATTACCCGCCGACTGGTCCATTGAAACCGATAGCAGTGGTATTCGGTTACGCAATCAGGGGAATGCGCAAACCAATGAGCTTTGGTCATTATTTTTACCTCAATCCATTAGTATTCAGCTATTAAAAGAACTACTATTTACGAAAGAGTTAGTGACAACTTCTTTTTTGAGCACTAGTGGTGTTTCTTATGAAACTTTGAAGCGACATATCAAAAAAATGAATCAGGCCTTACGTGATTTTCATTTAACGATTCAACTAACCACGACGACCATTCAGCTAATCGGGGCAGAAAGCAATATTCGGATTTTTTATCATCGTTTGTTGGTGCCTTTTACTCATAATAATTATTTTTTTGACGATTATTCGATTCATGAGGAGCATTATTTTCAATTTTTGAAACAAGTTTACAGTAGTGAGTTGACGGTGGAAACGGAAGAAATTTTTGGTGCTTGTTGGTTTTTCATTAACACGATTCGCAACAAAGCCAATTGCCGAGTGAGTCAATTTTCTTTTGACTCAAAAGATGTCTTGTTTCAACTTTATCAACCGTCCTTAGCAAAACTTTATGTTTCTGAAGGCATCTATTTGCAAGGAGAAGAAAGTTTTTTTGCCTTCTTTTGTTTCTTAGAAAGCTGGAATTACGATAATGTCTATGGCGAAACGTTGGCTTCTGCGCTCCACACTCATTACAGTCAGCTGCGAAAGTCGTTACAGCAGTTTGTCACTAATTTGTCCACTGAAGAAGCCCGGCCTGATTTAATCCAAACAAATTTATTGGATAATCTGTTATTGTTATTCATTAAATATACCGAGTCCCCAACACTTTCTGAGCAATTTCAATTGGAATATCAAGAATTAATGACCGAACAAGCCGCAGAGGACCTTGCGTTATCAAAGAGCAACCAAGAACTTTTGGAGATTTTATCTCGCTACACCACGATTGAAGAACCAACTTATTTTCTTAGTTTGGCTTCTTTGTTAGAAAAACAAGCCATTTATTCCATTCAGGCGCAAACGATGACTGCCTATTTCCTCTTTCAAGGGGAACCTGCTTGGAAAGCTTTTTTACAACAAGAATTAGCTGCTTATTTAGGTACTCGTGTGAAATTACAAGCTATTGAATATGTGGAACTAAGCCAGTTGACGTTAAATGAAGCCGACATAATTATTTCCAATTTCCCCTTGGATCATCTTGATCTTCCTGTCTTTTATCTCTCTTTAATTCCAACAAAAAATGAACTCCGCCGACTAGCAGAGCTCACTCTTCATTCTTATTTTTAAAGGAACTAGCGAGGACATTCGCTAGTTTTTTGGCTTTCTTTCGTCATGAATCGTTTGGTTATATATTTTTCCCCTTCAACAAGGAAAAACAGACTCACAACATGGACGAAAATCATTGCTAATTGAAGGCCATTTAAAGAAGTTGTGCCAATTAATTGCTGCGCTACTGGCCAGTAAACTACTAGCGCTTGTAGTAAAAAGAGGATTCCTAATGAAGCAAACAACACTTTATTTTGGAAAAATCCTGTGCTTAACGACGGATCAACCAACTTACGACAGTTGATCATATACGCTGCTTGCGCTAAGACGATACTTTGTAAGAGGAACGTTTGCTGTAAGGCTTGGCCCTCAAATTGTAACGCCATGAGGTAACCTGGTACCATAATGAGTACCGACACATAGATGATTCTAAAAATACTGTACTTTGTTAAAATGCCTTCGTTGACATCTCTTGGTGGTCGTTTCATGGTATCAGCACTCGCTTTTTCAAAACCTAATGCATAAGACAAAGTAATCGTAGTTACCATGTTTACCCATAATATCTGGACAGGTGTCAACGGGAGAGGATGATTCATTAAAAGCGCCCAGACAACAATTAAGCCTTGTGCTAAAGAGGTTGGCAAGAAGAAGGTAATCGTCTTTTTCAAGTTATCAAAAATGCGGCGTCCTTCTTTCACAGCTTTAGCAATCGTATGGAAATTATCATCTGCCAAAACCATATCTGCGGCTTGTTTGGTTACTTCACTTCCTTTAATTCCCATGGCAATTCCGACATCAGCTTTCTTTAGTGCTGGCGCATCGTTCACGCCATCACCGGTCATCCCGACAATTTCACCATTGTTTTGTAACGCCGTGACAATTCGTAATTTATGTTCTGGCGTTGTTCGTGCAAATACATCGACTTTTTGAACGTGCTGGGCTAATTCTTCATCTGACATAGTATCAATTTCTAATCCTTCAAGAACTTTTTTCGTATGCTTTAAACCAACTTGCTCGCCAATGGCTTGCGCTGTATCTTTATGGTCTCCGGTAATCATTTTGACGGAAATACCTGCTTCTTGAGATTCTTTGACGGCTTGAATGGCACTTTCTTTTGGCGGATCGATGATGCCTGCCAGTCCAGCAAACGTCAATCCTGACAATGTTTCATGTGTCAGTTCCTGTTGTGACGTAACTGTCTTATAAGCGAAACCTAATACCCGTTGTCCTTTTTGCGCTAATTGCGCAGCTTGTGCTTGCCAAGCACCTTTTTGATTATCAGATAACGTAGAAAGTTGTAACAATACTTCTGGCGCACCTTTGACATAAATAATTGAACCTTCTGCTTGCGGATGGCGAGTGGCCATGTATTTATAACTTGAACTAAACGGAATTTTCTTTTCTACAGGGCGTAAAGACAGTTGATCCTGATCAACATATTGTAGTAAAGCTAACTCGGTAGGATTCCCTTGTAAGTCGGCGATTTTTTGTTGGTCTTGTAATTTCAATTCTTGACAGTTGGCCATAATCTCTTTGACAATGGCCATTTCTTCAGTCACTACATCCATTACCGTCATTTCATTTTTAGTTAGCGTTCCTGTTTTGTCTGAACAGATAACTGTCATTGAACCTAATGTTTCAACGGAAGGCATGCCTTTAATAATCGCATTTTCTCTAGCCATCTCATGAACACCCATCGATAAAATCATCGTTAACACAGCAGGTAAGCCTTCTGGAATCATTGCTACAATTAATGCAATCATCGCAGAAAATAAGAGGCTCCATTCCATGCCATGACGAAAAGTGGTAAAAAAAATCAGAAACAAGATCAAGACCATAATCCCTTGGAAAATTTGCTTGTTTAATTGGTGCATTTTCCGTACGAGCGGCGTTGTTTTTTGATCTACTGACTGCAACGCGTGATTAATTTTTCCAACTTCAGTGGAATCTCCTGTTTCTACTACAACGCCTAAGGCTGAGCCCGCTTGGACAAGAGTTCCTGAAAAAGCCAAATTCTTTTGATCGCCTGTTGGCAATTCTTCATTCAAGGAACCAGTAATTTTCTCCACGGCTTCTGATTCGCCTGTCAAAATTGATTCTTCAATCATCAGATTGTGAACATCAAATAAGCGCAAATCTGCTGGGACTACATCGCCAGCTTGTAACGTGACTACATCTCCCAGAACCAATGTTTCAGAAGAAACGGTTGTTTTTTGTCCATCAATTAGAACGACTGCCTCTTGGCCCATCATCTGTTTCAGGCCGTCTAATGATTCTTCTGCTTTACGCTCTTGCCAATAACCGACAAAGCCATTGACAAGTACCACTAGAAAAATGATACTTCCTTCGACCACTTCGCCTGTGGCAAATTTTAGAATTGCGGCAGCGAGTAAGACCACCATTAGTAAATCTGTAAAATGTTTGGCTAGCTTTTGCCACGTTTTCAGTTGTTGTTTTTCTTCAATTTTATTTGGACCATTCGTTTGTAAACGTTGCTGACGTTCTTCGCTAGAAAGACCCGTTTGCTTCGTCTTAGTCTGCTCGATTACTTTTGTTGAGGAAAGTTGATACCATTTCATTTCGTGTACCTCCTATTTACTTGATACCTTTATTATAGAGAGGATTTTCTTCACAAAATGGTCGATAATTTCAGTGGCCCCTGAAAAAAATGGGGCCGAGATTATTAAAGAAAAGAACAACCAGCATTTTAGCGGGTTGTTCCTTTCTTTTAAATATTTTCTTGTTCGACCACCAATTGACTTTTGCCAATTAACGCTTTAACATCAATAATTTCACCATTTTTACGTCGGTCTGCTAACTCAACTGAGGTGGTAAACAACAAGTCACTAGAAGAGTTCAACGCTGTTTCAATGGAATCTTGGACTACGCCGACGATAAAGCCAACGCCGACGACTTGCATGGCAATGTCATTGGAAATGCCAAACAAACTACATGCAAGCGGAATTAACAACAAGGAGCCACCAGCAATTCCTGAAGCCCCACAAGCAGAAACAGCGGCGATGATGCTCAACAATAATGCTAAATAGATTGGTACGGACATGCCTAATGTGTGGACTGCCGCCAATGTCATAATAGTAATCGTAATGGCTGCGCCGCCCATATTAATCGTTGCGCCTAGCGGAATAGAGACCGCATAAGATTCTTCATTTAAATCCATTGCTTTCGCCAATTCCATATTAATGGGAATATTGGCCGCAGAACTGCGTGTAAAGAATGCGGGAATCGCACTTTCCTTTAATACAAAAAAGACTAACGGATACGGATTTTGCCGAATATTCCAAAAAACAATCGCTGGATAAACGACTAAAGCAACCACGGCCATCGTACCAATTAACAATAATAGTAACTGACCATACTTGGCTAACCCTGCAATGCCTGTTGTTGCCACCGAATGAAACACCAAACCTAGAATTCCAATTGGCGCAATGCCGATAATCATTTGAACGACCGTGGTAATCCCTGTTGAAAGATTGGCAATCACATCCTTGGTAGCGACCGAACTTTGACGTAACCCAATACCTATTAATGAGGACCAAAATAAAACAGATAAATAATTGCCTTCAATCATCGCTTGAATCGGATTTTGGACAACACTTGTTAACACATTACTTAAAACATCACTAAGTTGCGTTGGGGCTGCTTGCGATTCCTGCGCCGCCTCCAAGACAATCTTAACGGGAAACAGATAGCTTGCTGTCACGGCAACAACAGCTGCCAAAAATGTCGCTAACAGATAAACAACTAAAATTGATCCAACATATGTTTTCGCCCCAGCCTTTTGTTGGGCTAGCGACGCAATAATTAAGACAAAAACTAAAATCGGCGCAATTGCTTTTAAGGCGCCCACAAACAATTCACCAAGAACGCTGATGAAGGTCCATTCTGGCACCAAGAAACCCAAGGTGGTTCCAATCACAATCCCTATCATGATTTTTTGAATTAACGATAATTTCCGAATCGCTTTGACCATTCACTTCACGCTCCTTTAAAATAAAATACAGTTTGGGACATACTACCATAATTATTAAGATAAAAAAAGAGTGTTTCTCAAAAAACTTTCATTTTTCGAGAAACACTTGGTCAACTCATCAATTTCGTCTATTTTTCTGAAGACTTTTCCGCTGAATGTTCTTTGTTTTTATGGTGATGGTGGTGATGACTTTGTTTAGAATACAAGTAGGATTTTGCTACGACCGAAATAAACATAGCCATAATCCCCAAGCCCACTGTAGCATAAACCATGGTGAAAATTTTTCCCAAGTCAGTAACTGGATGAACATCTCCATAACCAATCGTGGTTAACGTCATGAAACTTAAATATAACGAATCTAATGGCGACAATTTTTCCACTGTTGAATAAAAAATAGTCCCACTCAACAACGTGGTTGCCAATAAAAAGAACAAGGCACGAGTGTCTTCTTTTTTTAAGATACCTAAAAAAGATGAAAATAGTTTTTTGACAGAAATAAGTAAAGATAGCAACAAAATGACCTCTTTCTATTGTTAATCTCTTCTTAACGTTAGCACTTTTCAAAAAAAGTTCAACTTTTTAATTGGTATGGTTAAAGAAAATTTATTTTTTTGTTATTTATAATAAGCTAAAGCTCATCTTCAAAGTAATCATTATCAATTCTAAATAGCTTGTACGTCTTGGCTATTTCTACACCAACACCAAACTCTAACATGAGCTCTGTTAATTTTATACCATCTATTAAAACTATCCCTTGATTTTTGGCAAATTCGTGCGCATTAGCACTAAAACTAGAAGTTGTTATAAAAACTCCTCTATCTGCATTTACAGCAGCTAAAGCGCCATAAAATCCTTGTATAGCAGGGCGACCAATGGTATTAGTTTCGTGATATCGCTTTGCTTGAACATAAACAGTACTAGTTCCTAATGGATCCTGATTGATGATACCATCTATTCCACCATCATTTGATTTGGATGTAACAACTGCCGTTCCGTGTTTTCCACTATATCCCATTGTCTCCAATAAATGTATAACTAGCTTTTCAAAAAATACTGGCTCCACTTGTCGAACTTTATTTAATAGTTCAATCGCAATTTGATTATTTTGATTGTTGATCATATCCTCAATGTCTATTTTAGCACTTTCAATTGGTGCGCTTGCTTCGATAGTAGTCGTTCCAACACGATTATTCCGTTCGACTAATTCTTGCATATATTTTTGATATGCAGGTTGTTGTTCCAAAAGTTTTCTATTGATTTTTTCACCATAATTATTTAATAAATCCAAACCTAGTTCTGTTATTTGATACATACCTCGTTTAATCCGTTCAACAGCTCCAGCTTTATACAAATCGCTGATAGCAAAGCTGAAACGATTTGCTAAAATCCCATCTCCTTGAGGGTAGTTTGGATACATCATTGAGGCAATTTCATCCGGAATATCTAAGAACTGAATAATACGCTTTAAAATGATCTTTCTGTTCAGTATATCTCCATCTTTCAAAACTTCTAAAGTATATGGCATTAATGATTCAAATGTTGGAATACCTTCATTAGACGCTTTTAGTTTTTTCCAATCTTTATTCACTTTTCCCCCACCTCTAAAGTTGTTTATTTATAATACACTTCATCTAAAAATAACCCTTGTGCCGGAGCCGTTTCACCTGCGCCTTCTCGGACTTTTGTTGCGAATAATTCGTCAATTATCGCTAATTCTTTGGTGCCTGCACCAATTTCTAAAAGTGTCCCAACGAGGATGCGGACCATTTTATGCAAGAAACCATTGCCCACAAAAGTGAACTGTAACATTTCGCCGTCTCTTTCAATCGTAATCTTTTCAATCGTTCGAGTAGTCGATTTTTTGGTTTTTTTCAATGCTGAAAAGCCAATAAAATCATGGGTCCCTATTAATTTTTGGCAAGCTTGTTCCATTTTTTCTTGATCCAACGCTTTGGGAAAGTGAAAACTATGATACCGTTCAAAGGCATTAGGAATTGGGCTATTCCAAACATAGTAGCTGTATTGTTTGCCTGTGGCGTTATACCGTGCATGAAAACGTTCAGGCATTTCTGTAACTTCTTTAACAACAATATCGCCAGGTAAATATCGATTTAAAAAGGATAACATTTCGGTTGTTGTTAGTGAACTAGTCGTTTTAAAATTCGCTACTTGACCACGTGCATGTGTGCCGGCATCCGTTCTGCCTGAGCCAATAATTTCAATCGGTTCACCTGTCATTTGTGTTAAAATACTTTCAATTTTCCCTTGAATCGTTTTCTCTGAATTGCCTAGTCGTTGCCAACCTGAGTATCTTTTACCATCATATTCAATGGTTAATTTTATGTTGCGCATGGGCGAAGCTCCTTCGTATTCTTTTTCTCTCTTATCATAGCAGAAATAGGTGGATTTTTCTTCTTTTCCAAGAATAAAACACCTCTTTTCCATAGAAAAGAGGTGTTTTATTTAGTTTAATCCTGCAATTTTCAATTCTTCAACATTCGCTGCTTTAGCATTTTCAGTCACTACGGCTTTAAATGTCACTTGGTCGCCCTCTTTTAAGAATAGCGCCAGCGGACTGTTATTAGTCGTTACGCTAAAAATGGTTTTTTCATCTTCTAGTAAAAATGAAACTACCGTTTGCGCTTCCCCAGCTACTACTGAGACACGAGCTACTTTACCTTGCATCGTTTTCAAGTTGGCTTTGTCTGTATTTTCATTGTTACTTCCTTTGGTTACTAACTCAATTCGATAAGCGTCTAATGCGCCTTGTGCCGTGTCTGCATCAATCACAATATCATTATCTACGGCGTTTATATAGACATATTTTTTGAAAATCCCTTTACTGTCCATTAACGAAACAATCCACGTTGGCACGCCATCAATGTTATAAAGGACTGGCATACTAGCTTTCCATTTCTTTTCTGGATAAATTTTTGAGGCGATAGAAATGGCGCCATCACTATCCATAATGCCGACTTTAGTATCACGATAATACGTAACTTGACCTGTTCGGGCATTGATTAAGGAGTAACCTAAAGCGGAATCTTGGTCTTTTTCACTACTTGTAAAGTCCGTAAAATAAAGCAACTGGTTCCCTTCCTTGTTCATCATCGGCGTAATTTGTCCTGATGCATAAATACCATTTTCAGTTGGAATTTTAACATCTTTTTTGGCACCAAACATTGTCTGGTTCCACCAGCCTTGACTGTAACGACCAAAGAATTCATTTAAGCTATTCGCCGCTGAGCTAGTAATCGGCGCATCAACGAAACTTGGGGCTTTTTGACTGTCATAAACGTTAACTTCTCCTGTTGTAGCATTCAATACTGCCGTTTTAAATTCATTATAGTGCATGCGACCAGAAACCCCATACTCTTTGTAAAGCGTTTGAATATAGTAAGGATTCCCTTGGTCATCCAGCTCTAAATTGATTGTGCCAGTTGCTGCATAACCTGGATAAGCGGAATAAATTTTTCGTGCGGCATCTTTGCCAAAGTAAGCTGAAGGAGTATAAACAATTGGTTTTTCTACAAATTCTGGCTGTGCGTTGATATCTGTTGCACTAATGATGAAATAGCCAGGTACTTCCCCCAGTTTTAGCCATTTAAAGAAGCCATTAAATTCGACTGTTGTTACATAAACATACTCGCCATTGACAACTTGTGCCGTTATACCATCCAAAGTAAACATATTGGAATTGGGAATGACAGAAAATTTCTGTAACATTTTTCGTTTCGCCGTTTGTGGTGCAATCGCAATGGGTGTTTCTTTCGCCGAAGTTAAAACTTCAGCTTTTTCTTCCGTTTTTAAAGGAATCGTTTGATAAATTTCATCAATAGAAGAAATTCTGGTAATACTACTGACAATGGTCAACAAAATCATTGCCAAAACGGCAACACCCAAAATTTTGCCAGACCAGTCTTTGTTAGCCGTTTTGTTGGTATTCTTGCCTACTTCTTTGCGGCCCTTTTGGATACCAGGAACTTCGACTTTACTAGCTAAGCGTGTACTTAATAACACCCCACTAGCAATCACTGCGCCAATCAGATTAATCCATAACACGGTTGAAAGATTTTTACTTGGCAAAGTCACAAATAAAAAGATACCTAACAAGAGCAATTCAATCGCCATTAATAGAATGGTCCCCTTACTCTTTTTCCCTTTATTCGCTACAATTTTGGCGCCATTCGCAACTAAGATCCCGATACCAAAAAATAACGTTAACCCAATAAAATTAAAAAACATTCACTTGCCCTCCTCATAGATAAGTAAAAAAAGTGCTCCCACGCATTGTAGAAGCACTTCCTGTGATCCATTCTATTATAACGTTTTCTATTTTTACTGACAATATCGTTGAAGCAAAATCAGTCGGAAGGCTTAGAGTTCTGAAGAACGTTTATTTCTCTGGCTGAATATAAGGAACGATAGGTACGGTCACGCCAATTGAAGCACCACGAACAAAAGGTTCATTTTGTAAGGCTTTGAAATTTTTGGTTTGTCCGGTGAGCATGACTCCCCAAATAGGTAATTTTTCGACTTTTTTATTTTTATTTTGTTGGATAAACTTTTGGCCTTCTTGGTTGTCAGCAAACAACGGGGATTTTTCTAAGGTTTCAAAAAAGTGTTGCTTGTCGTTTTCAGGATCAAATATTTCGTTGTGATCGTCCATGCTTAATTGAAAACCATAAGGCAGCGTACCAGAAGGACCTTCTTTTTCATTAACCGTTTCGGAGTATACATAGAGCCAAACTAAGTTGACATTGCTCGGTAACATTTTGCGGACTTCTTCATATGGATAAGGTTTATCAAAAGAAATCGCCACTTCCGCTACTTGGTTTTCCATTTTATCTAATTCACTTAACTCGTTTTTGATACCACCATAGTAATTGGTAATCGCTGGGTTATAAAAAGATGCTACTTTCTGCTTGGTTTGTCGGTTGTATTCATAAAAATTCTTAGAAGAATAATAGCTACCAGGATAGACTTCATTCCAGTCAATCGAATTTCTGAAAAAGCTATATCTGCTACGTAAATTACTCCACTCCACCGTGTAACCATCAATATTTTTTGAACGATTAGTTACAACTTCGCCCCCAAAAGGCGAACTATTAGCAATTACCTGGGAATCTAATTGAGTGTTTGGTGAAGCAATCATTTCTTGATCATTAATTACTTCTAGTAGGGTATGATAGTTTTTCGTCGAAAGTTTATCCATTCCCACAAAAAAACCGACAAACAATACAGCAAAACTAACAACGGTTATGGCACCAATCACGATAAATTGTTTTCTTTTCGCTTTACGAATACTTTTTTTTAAATCCACTTCTATTCCTCCAGTTCTTTTTTTAATTTTTGACGTGTGCGATACAATTTTTTGCGAACATTTTCAACAGATAATTCTAAAATCAACGCAATCTCGGCATACGATAATTGATAATAATATTTCAAAAGTAATAGTTCTTGTTCCTCATCTTTTAAGGAATCGATCAATAATAATAACTCTTGCCCTTCCATTTTTTCTATTGATTGTACAGGATGGCTGTTTGCCACAAAAGTGCGTTCTCGTTTCTTTTTTCGATACATCGTAATGTAGTAATTAAATGTTACTCGGAAAAACCACGGGCGTAGATTTTCTGATGTAATTTCAGGTAATATTGAAAAAATCGTTGTATATGTTTGCGACACTGCATCTTGTGCATCTTCAAGACTTGCTCCTCGGCGAATCAAGACTTGGATGACTTCTTGCCCCAAAGAAAATAGTACTTCGTCAAAATTTGCCTCCTTTTTCATCTGATTGCTCCTTTCACTTATACAACGTTTCAACTAGGGAAAAAGTGGACAGTCCTTCGCTCATTATTTTTATGTATTTTTTCTTTCAATAAAAAAGGCTCCTGCTTAAGCAGAAGCATTTTTGTTTTTGCTTATTTATCATTTTCCAATGACTAATCTTCGTGTATAAACGGCTTGCCCAGAATGCATCACTGCATCATCAATCGCTGAAACTAAACGCACTTGTCTAGTCACCGGCGGGGTCCAATTTTTATCAATCACGTCTGACAATTGTTCTTCTTTGACTTGATCTAAATAGCTTTTGGTAAGTGCCACACTGGCAGCTAAATAGTCACTAAGCAATTGCTTTTCTGCCACCACGACTTTCGCCGCTTCTTCTGGTGTGTGATGCCAGTCTTCTGTCTCATCTGGCAAATCCAAGGCAAATTTTTCTGTCCAGTGTTGGCTAAGCCATAACGGTTCACTATGATTAAGTGCGGAAATTTGTAGGTCTAATTCTCTGGCTGTGTGCCACATCAGCCAAGTAACAGACTTGATTAATGGTGCGGGCATCGTGTTTGCTTCGGCAACGGTCATTTGCGCAAGTGTTTCTTCAAAACGTTCATGTGCTCGGTCAAGGGTTTCACTAGAAAGTTGAGTGACTTTCATAAAAATACCTCCTTTGTGTTGGTGCCTGTTCTTTCGTTTCTATTTTCTATTATACTGCAAAAGAATCCGTTGTAGTTCTTTTTTGGCTGCGGTATCTGCGGAAAGGGTAAAGATCACTTTCTTCAAAAATAACACTTCCCTAAGTAAAAAAGAATTGACAATTCTCTTAGTTTCCCTTAGTATGTGGAAAAGTACCTTTAAGATAGTCCGAGAGGCTAACAAGGCAAAGTTCTGTAAAATTCTGTATTTTTGTATAGTGAATGATACGAGATGTCTTGCCCTTTTTTTGTGTGCAAGGCTTTTTTTGCGCGGTGCTTAATCAATTTATTTGGGAGGCAACAAAGTGGAAAAGAAAAAACGTGAAGTGAAAGGTATCTCATTTACCAAAAAAATGGTGATTTCATTGGTGGGAGGATTAATCGTTGGGCTCGGCTTTTTATTTTTAAGAGAGCACCTTATTCGCAGCAATCAAGGCGCTGTGTGGCAGACAATCAATCAGATTCTTTTCCAAGATATTTCAGATCCTGAAAAAGGACAATCTGCGATTGGGCTTTTCTATATTATTGGTCAACTATTTATCAACGGCCTACAATTAGTGATTGTGCCGATGGTCTTTACTTCAATTACTTTAGCCATTTGTCATATTACCGATACGCAAAAATTAGGACGAATTTCCTATAAAACGATTTTTGGCTTTTTATCGATGTCACTGATTGCTCTATTAACGGCTGGAATTGTGGGCTATAGCGTATATTTAACTGGCGCTTTTAATGTGTCGTTATCTGAAACGCTAGCTCCTGTCGAAGTAAGTACGAGCGGCAACCCATTAATGGTGATTGTCAATGCTGTCACGAAAAATATCGGTTCTGCATTTAGCGACAATGGTGCTATTTTAGCCGTTGTTGTGTTGGCAGTGATTACTGGTTTATGTATTAATGCATTAGGAGATAAAATTCGTGTTTTCAAAAAATTAATTGAAGAAGTCAATGCGATGGTCACGTTATTTTTAACCTTTGTAAT
Organism: Enterococcus sp. LX10; assembly: GCF_023539285.1. Classification (NCBI taxonomy): domain Bacteria; kingdom Bacillati; phylum Bacillota; class Bacilli; order Lactobacillales; family Enterococcaceae; genus Enterococcus; species Enterococcus sp. LX10. The sequence goes on from NZ_CP092784.1 coordinate 2,448,049, forward strand.
TACTAAATTTGCTCCTATCGCCGTCTTTATGTTGTTAGTTCGGACGTTTGCTTCTTACGGGATTGATTATTTAAAACCAGCGTTAGTCTACGTCGTAACAACGACAGCGACGCTCTTAGCCTTTTTGATGATCGGTTACCCATTATTTATCTTATTTGCGACAAAATTAAATCCTGTTCCTTTTATTAAAAAGATTATGAAAGTTGTGGTCTTTGGATTTTCTACTTCTTCTTCGGCAGCCACTTTACCGTTAAATACAAAAACAACGGTTGAAGAGTTAGGTGTCGACAGCGATGTTGCCGCCTTTGTCTTGCCGTTAGGAATGACTATTAATATGAACGGCACAGCGATTATGCAAGTAATTGCGGCTATTTTTGTGGCGGGCGTAGCTGGTTATGAAGTGACACCAGCTAATATTGCCTTGATTGCCATTTTAGCTTTAATGTCATCCATTGGTACACCGGCGGCACCTGGCGCTGGCGGGATTATCCTTTTCACTATTTTAACTGGTTTAAACTATAACAATGAGATTGCGATTGCGACGTATTCATTAATTTTAGCCATTAATCGTCCAATCGAAATGCTCGTTACTAGCCTAAACGTGGTGGGTGATAGCGCCACTGCGATTTATGTTGCACATTCGGAAGATTTGTTGGATGAAGCCACTTATCTGACTGATGTCGCTGACTTGCAAAATGCGGAAGCGGAGTAATTAATGAAAAAGCAGACTTCTTGTATGGAAGTCTGCTTTTTTCGTTATTGTTATTTTGAATATATTCATTAAAAAATAACTTTTTTAAATAAAAATTCTAGTTATTAATATACGCAACAGCACTACCGCTACCAAACTTAATTCCTGGCAAACATTTTTTATACAAATTGAGCTCTTTTAATGTGTCTTTTCTACTTGATAAAGCTTGGAATGCATAACGAGTCAATCCATTCTCAAATATTTTTGATTCTGAATACTTTGAAGAAACTTTGTATGCAGCAACAACAGCATTGTCCGCTCCAGTGTTAACGGCAATAATATAGCGAATACGGTGTATTTTATCACGACCAATTACCCAGTTACCCAAGGTCCGCGATTTCAAGTTATTAACATCACGTAATGTATCATCTAATGGATACTCTTTCGTTTCATCCTTACTAAGGCGAAAAGCATCTCTTACTTTCACCGCTAGAATCAACTCATCTGTTGCTATTTCACTTATTGACATAGGTTGAAAACCAAAACATTCTTCAATGTCTTCCACTAACATAGCTTTAGAACCATGCCCTTTTACTAAGTTTGTCAACGGTAGCCTTTGAATAAGCCGTGCATAATTAATCAACGCATTTTCACTTGCAAAAGCCTCAGCTTCAGATAATCCATAACTAAGTATATAGCTTAGTACTTGCATCCCCAATGCATTTATCTCTTGAATTGTTTTTATTTTTAATGTTCCCGCTGTTTCATCGTTTTTTAATAAATTTGATTGTCGCAACAAATTTAGCGCAGCTTGTCGATGAGCAAAAACACGATTATCTTTCCCTTTACCAATATAAAAAGGTTGGTTGTTTCTTGGATCAACCAAACAGTATACATAATAAATATGCTGATTATCTTTTTGTAACTTATTTAGTGTTGGGGCAGAAAACTTATCTAACATCTATTTTGACTCCTTCTTTCTAAATTTCCGCTTCTTAAACACCGCCCCTACTTATGATAAGGTTCCCCTTTCATAATCCGAAAACCGCGATAAATTTGTTCCACTAATACCAAACGCATTAACTGATGTGGATAAGTCAAGCGGCCAAAAGAAATTTGTTGGTTACTTCGCTGAAGGACTGAATCACTGAGACCTAAGGAGCCACCAATGACAAACGTTAGGTTACTTTTGCCACTAATCCCTAATTGTTCAATTTCTTTTGAAAATTCTTCACTAGATAATTGTTTGCCATTAATGGCTAAAACAAAGACGTATTCGTTGTCATTAATTTTTCCCAAAATACGTTGGCCTTCTTTTTCTTTGACTTGAAGCATTTCAGCGTCACTGAGTTTTTCCGGGGCTTTTTCATCTGGGACTTCAATGATTTCCATCTTGGCATAGCTATTTAAACGTTTTAGATATTCATTAATGCCTTGAATCAGGTATTTTTCTTTCAGTTTTCCGACTGTTACTAGTTTAATTTTCACCTATTCCACTACTTTCTCGTTTTCTCTTCTTTCTTATTTTAGCACGAAGTTTGGCTACTTTCCACAACGTTTCCACATACTTATACACATATACACAGAGTTATCCACAGAAGAAACTAAAAAATTACTTTATTTAACAGCTTTTTCAATACAAACACATATTCGCCACTGATTTGTCCACATTATCCACATTCTGTGGATAACTTTCCTGAAAACTGTACACAGAGTTATTCCCGATTTGTTCACATTTTTCTGTGTATAACTTTTTCATTCGTATTTTTTCTGTAATTTTTCCCTAAGTTGTTCATAAAAAATTCAAAGCTATTCGATAGACTAAAGGAGTAGGAAACAGATATACTTAATATAGAAAATTCAGATGCACTTATTGGGAGGTTATTTTATGCAACGAAAAGATGTTACACCTAATTCAGATAAAAAAAGTTTATTGCAAAAATTTGGGATTGGTTTAGCTGGCGGCTTACTTGGTGGCGCTCTTATTTTAGGAGGCGCTTATTCTGGGATTATTCCCACACCCAACGGCGGAAATAATGCGGCGACGACGACGTCCACTAACCACGGCGACACAAAAGTCAGCAATGTGAGTTACAATGTGTCTAGCGATGTCACAAAAGCCGTGAAAAAAGTTCAAAATTCTGTGGTTTCTGTCATTAATATGCAAAGTGCTAGCAACAATTCTTCGGCAGATGATCCTTTTGGGGGATTGTTCGGTGGGAATGAAGGTACTCAAGACTCTTCCGGCAACAATGGTAACGATTTAGAAGCAGCCAGTGAAGGTAGTGGGGTTATTTATAAGAAAGATGGTAAAACGGCTTATGTCGTGACAAATAACCACGTCGTGGATAAAGCACAAGGATTGGAAGTTGTTTTATCTGATGGTACCAAAGTGAAAGGCGAGTTAGTCGGAACCGATGCTTACACGGATTTAGCCGTGATTAAAATTTCTTCCGACAAAGTTGATCAAGTCGCTGAGTTTGGGAATTCTAGTAAAATCACAGTCGGTGAGCCTGCTATTGCAATTGGTTCCCCGCTAGGCTCTGATTATGCTAACTCTGTCACACAAGGAATCATCTCTTCTGTGAATAGAAATATTACCAATAAAAACGAATCCGGTGAAACCATCAATATTAATGCCATTCAAACCGATGCTGCCATCAATCCAGGAAACTCCGGTGGTCCACTAATCAATATTGAAGGGCAAGTCATTGGCATTAACTCAGTAAAAATTGTGCAATCAACTAGTCAAGTGAGCGTTGAAGGGATGGGCTTTGCCATTCCAAGTAATGACGTAGTCAACATTATCAACCAATTAGAAAAAGATGGTAAAGTGACGCGGCCAGCTCTAGGGATTACGATGTCTGATTTAACAGGTATCTCTTCACAACAACAAGAACAAATTTTAAAAATTCCAGCTTCTGTAAAAACTGGCGTAGTGGTTCGTGGTGTTGAAGCAGCGACCCCTGCTGAAAAGGCTGGATTGGAAAAATACGATGTTATCACGAAAGTTGACGGCCAAGACGTAAGCTCTACTACAGATTTACAAAGCGCGCTTTACAAGAAAAAAGTTGGCGACAAAATGGAAGTGACTTATTATCGTGGTTCTAAAGAAATGAAAGCAACCATCGATTTAACCATTGATAAATCAGCTTTAACACAACAAAATAATCGTAGCAATCAATAAAAGAAAGAAACGACCTGTTGTCTGAACAACAGGTCGTTTCTTTCTTTTATTCTCCTACCGCAAATGCAGAACCAACTTCTGCATCAAAAGGCAATTCTAAGATTCCTTTTTTAGCAGGTGCATTTGGTAAACGTAATTCTTTTGCTGAACAAATCATTCCAAAACTTTCTTCCCCACGTAAAACCCCTGGCCAAATCATTAAACCATCAGGCATCATTGCGCCTGGTTTGGCCACAACTACTTTTTGTCCTGCTTTGATATTCGGTGCGCCACAAACAATTTGTAAGATTTCGCCGTTGTCTACTTCTGTTTGTGTGATAGATAAATGATCTGAATCTGGGTGTTTTTTACATGATTTGACAAAGCCGACCACAATTTTAGGGGTGTCGTCTTTTTCAAGGGTTTCTGAAAATCCCGCATCTTTAATCGCTGTATTGACTTTTTCGATTTGCTCATCTGTTAAAGTTACTTGGCCGGTGCCATTAATGTCGCCTAGAAGCGCTGAAGCATTGAAAATATTCCAAGCTACCACTGTTTCTGGCGCCTCAACTAAACTTACACGTGCCACATCGCCGACACGTTTCACTTGGTTTTCCGCCCCTTGATCGTCCGCAACGATGACAAGTAAGACATCGCCAACGTGTTCTTTGTTATATGCAAAAATCATTTTTGTTCCTCCTCTGTCGTTTTCCTGTCTTATCTTATCAAAAATTGACCCATTGTGCATACTTTTTTGTCGAAAAACTAAAAGACTTGGAAAATATGTCGCTACGACTTATTCTCCAAGTCCTCAATTTTGAGTGACAAGCCGCTGATCCTTTGAAAAAACAAAAGAAACGTAGGGTCAACTCTCTATTCAATCAATAACTTTTTTTACTTATTTTTCTTCAGAGTGAACAATTAAGACATCGCAAGGGGCTTGGCGAATAATGTAGCTACTGACGCTTCCCATGACCACACGTTCGACTGCGTTTAATCCTGATTGTCCCACCATAATTAAATCAACATTGTATTTTTCAGGTAATTCATGACTCATGACTTCTTTGGGTGAACCAAACATGGTAACTGTTTCAACATTATGAAAATCAACGCTTTCAGCATACTTTTTACAATCGGCCATTAATTCTTCCGCAGCGGCTGTTTCTTGATCAATTAATTGATCATTTAACGTCGAATACCCCATCATTGTATACACTTGATTTTCTAAAATATTTGCAACAATGACTCGGCTTCCGTTTCGACGAGCAACCTCAATTGCACGTTCATAAGCTAAATTAGCTTGATCACTACCGTCTACGCCGACAAGAATATTTTTATACATTTGTTCTTCCATTTTCGTCACCTTCCCGATGGAGGCTGATCTAAAAGGCTTCTTTGACTAAGAAATTAGAGTCAAAAATGAATTTAGGACCCTTGCGCAGAACGCCCTTTTGTCCAGCTGATTCTCTCTTAATTTAATGGTTCCTCTGGTTCATGAAAATTAGCCTAAGCTAGTTAAAAATGCACTGATTTCTTCTTTTGTTTTTCGGTCTTTGTTTACTAAGCGTCCTAATTCTTGACCGTTTTCAATTACGACAAAACTCGGAATACCAAAAATATTCCACTCGGCAGCCACGTCAATAAACTGATCACGGTCAACTTCGATAAATTGAAACGCTGGAAATGCTTCTTCAATTTCAGGCATGACTGGTTTAATGAAACGACAGTCTCCGCACCAATCAGCAGTAAAGAAGAAAACATTTTTACCTTTTTCAACATAAGTTGCTAGTTCTTCTAATGAATTGGGATAAATCATTTAAACATCCTCTACTTTCCGTAAACAATTGTATTAACTGTTGATTTATCCAAGCCACGTAATGCTTGTAACAACATTTCCCGCGCTGCTTCATAATCCGCAATACTAAACATTGTTTGATGCGTATGGATGTAACGACCACAAACGCCGATGACTGTACTTGGTACACCATTATTAGTTGTGTGCGCAGCCCCAGCATCCGTTCCGCCTTTAGAAACAAAATATTGATACGGAATATTGTGTGTCGCTGCTGTATCTAATAAGTATTCACGTAAGCGAGGCAATGTGATCAAACCTGGGTCGAAAATCCGTAATAACGTTCCTTCACCTAAATGACCATATGTCCCTTTTTTCGTGTGAATATCATCTGCCGCTGAACAATCCACCGCAAAGAAGATATCTGGATTAAATTTATGAACAGATGGTTTAGAACCACGTAACCCGACTTCTTCTTGTACGTTTGCCCCAGCAATTAATGTGTGGCCTAATTCTTCATTTTGTAACGTTTCCAATGCATCTAATACCAACGTACAACCATAACGGTTATCCCATGATTTACTGATAATATTTTTGCCATTGGCTGTTTTAATCGTTTCTGTTTGTGGAACAATGGAATCCCCTGGACGAACGCCAAAGCTTTCAGCTTCTTCTTTTGAAGAGAATCCTGCATCAAATAACACATCAGAGACTTCTAATTGTTTTTGACCACTCGTACCACGCAACAAGTGTGGCGGAATAGATGAAGAAATACATGGATAGTTCCCTTTACTTGTTTTTAACGTAAAACGTTGTGCTGAAACAACATAAGGATTCCAGCCACCTAAAGGAACCACTTGGAATAAACCATTATCGTTAATTTGAGTTAACATGAAGCCAACTTCATCCATGTGGGCTGCTACCATTACGCGTGGCGCTGCTTCCACTTTTGAACGTTTAATCCCAAAAATACCACCTAAACCATCATATTGAACATCGTCCACTAACGGGGTGATATGTTCTTTCATGTACGCGCGAATGTCGTCTTCAAATCCGCTGGTTCCTTGTAATTCAGTTAATTCCTTGATTCGTTGAAATGTTTTTTCTTCCATAGATGTATGTCCTATTGCTTTTGATTTGTTGGAAATTACGCCAACCAAGCGTCACTTTTTCTCTAAAAAGTCACTTTATCCTGTCGATAAAAATAGGTACTCCTTTCATATGATTTCACTCTTATTATAACGCAAATACTAGAAAATGCACATCGCTTTCTCTTTTTAAACGTGACAATGAGAATGCCCTAAAAGAATGATTGAAAAACTTTTTTTATTTCTCAGCGGCCCCTTCTCTATGGTAAAATAAGAGTGATACTGACAAAAGTAATAGTAAGCAGAAACCGACCAAGGGAGGTCATACAAATGAACGAAGAAAATGAGTTGACATACTTTAAAGGCGGCTTAGCGCTAGGCGTTGGTCTTGGTTTAGTAGGCGGCATTGCCTCAACCTTGTTCTACCATAAGAAAAAAACAATCTCCGCTGATCTCGTCTTAGAAAATGTAAAAGCTGCTTTTTTAAAAGAAGGACCGATTGAAGGTTCGTGGATTGAGTTTGAGAAAAAGCCCTTGCGGAAATTCGCCATCCACTCCAAAACGTATACTGGAGGAATTTGCCGCATTGAAGACGACGGCATTGTTCAATACGAATTCACTGCAGATGCCTACACAGGAACTGTCATTGACATCCAACGATTAAAAGATTAAAAAGATTGTTACAAAAGCACTTATTTGCTTTTGTAACAATCTTTTTTTCTTCTCATTTGTTTTTTGTAAAAGGGATGTTTATTTTATGTCAAAAAAATCAAATCAATGATGAATAAATACTCTAAAATCGAATGCTTTCTGCATGGAAATCAGCTTAAATCTTTACTTATCAACGTTTGTCCACTTTTTTCATAAAAAAGATTAGACATTTTTTAAAAATTGATAAAAGAATAATCATTTCTAACGATTTTTTAATTTCTCCTTTTCATTTTTACATTATACTGAGAGTATTGCTAAAAATGAAAAGGAGCGTGTCAAATGAAGAAATCTGTTTTATTTACTTCATTACTTGTATTATCAAGCTTAGCTTTAGCGGCCTGCGGCGGTGGCAGTGACGATAAAGGAGCAAGCAACGGCGGTAGCAACAACCAAGTATACACAATGGTTGAATCCCAAGAAATGCCTAGTGCCGATCCGTCCCTTGCGACAGATGAAGTGAGTTTTACCACTTTAAATAATATCTACGAAGGAATCTATCGTTTAGATAAAGACAATAAACCCGCGCCTGCTGGTGCAGCCGAAAAAGCAACTGTTTCAGAAGACGGTTTAGTTTACAAAGTTAAATTACGTGAAGAATCAAAATGGTCTGATGGCAAACCAGTTACTGCTGCAGATTACGTTTATGGTTGGCAACGAACAGTGGACCCTGCCACTGCTTCAGAATATGCCTACATGTTTGAACCAGTAAAAAATGCTGAAAAAATTTCTAAAGGGGAACTACCTAAAGAAGAATTGGGCATTAAAGCAATCAATGATCATGAATTGGAAATCACTTTAGAAACAGCAACACCATATTTTGACGATTTATTGGCTTTCCCTTCTTTCTTGCCGCAACGTCAAGATATCGTTGAACGTTTTGGTAAAGATTATACAAAGAGTAGCGATAAAGCAGTCTACAATGGTCCATTTACACTAACTGAGTTTGATGGTCCCGGAACAGATACTAAATGGTCTCTAACTAAAAATGAAGAATATTGGGACAAAGAGACTGTCAAGTTAGATAAAGTCGCTATCAACGTGGTAAAAGAAGCCCCAACTGCCTTAAATCTTTATGAAACTGGTGAAGTGGATGATACGTATTTATCTGGCGAACTGGCCCAACAAATGCAAAACTCGCCTGACTTGGTCCAATTAAAAGCCGCTTCTTCTTTCTATTTAGAAATGAATCAAGCAGATGAAAAATCACCATTGACCAACGCAAACTTACGTCGTGCTATGTCTTATGCCATCGATCGCGATTCATTAGCTAAAAACATTTTAGCCAATGGCTCTCTTCCTTCACAAGGCTTCGTTCCTGTGGATGTCGCGAAATCACCAAAAACGGGTGAAGACTTTGTTAAAGAAGCTGGTAGCGACAAATTAGTCAAATACGACAAGAAAAAAGCTGTGGAATACTGGAACAAAGCGAAACAAGAACTTGGTGTTTCCAACTTAACGGTTGATTTAATGGTAGACGACTCTGAAGGCGCTAAAAAAATGGGCGAATATCTTCAAGGATCATTGTCTGATACTTTGGAAGGCTTAAAAGTAACTGTGACGCCTGTCCCTATGGCTGTTCGCTTAGATCGTACCTTAAAAGGGGATTTCCAAATCGCTATTCGTGGTTGGAGTGCCGACTATTCAGACCCAATTAACTTCTTAGATTTATTAGAAAGCTCAACTTCTAATAACCGTGGACGTTACAGCAATCCTGAATACGATAAATTCATTGCTGCGTCCAAAACCACAGATGTTAACGATCCTGAAAAACGCTGGGAAGATCTAATCAATGCTGAAAAAACAGTAATTGCTGATATGGGTGTTGTGCCAATTTACCAAAAAGCAGAATCACACTTACGTGCACCAAACGTGAAAGAAATTATTTATCATCCAACAGGTGCTAAATACGACTTCAAGTGGGCGTATAAAGAATAAAGTAAAGGTCTCCTTCAATTTTAGAAGGAGACCTTTATTATTTATACTGACACGTTTCTAAATGATCATTCACCAATCCCGCCGCCTGTAAAAAGGAATAGACTGTCGTGGCACCTAAAAATTTAAATCCTCTTTTTTTTAACGCTCGACTAATCTGTTGCGATAATTCCGTGGAGGCTGGAACCTCTTCTGGGTGCTGCCAGTGATTAACGATTGGTTGCTGATCGACAAAGTTCCAGAGGTAGCGATCAAAGGAGCCAAATTCTGCCTGAACTTCTTGAAAAACTTGCGCATTCGTAATGGTCGCTTGAATTTTTAAACGATGACGAATCACACCAGGATTTGCTAGTAAAGCTAAAATTTTTTTCTCATCATATCGCGCAATTTTCCGATAATCAAACGCATCATAAGCTGCCCTGAGCGTTTCTCGTTTATTCAAAATAATCGCCCAGCTTAAGCCCGCTTGCATACTTTCCAAGGTCAATAACTCAAATAACTGTTGCTCTTCATGAACTGGACGTCCCCATTCATCATCATGATAGGCTTGCATCTCTTCCGTTGTATTCGTTGCCCAAGTACATCGCTCCATTGTACTGCCTCCTTTTATTTGCTAAAAAAGATGCGAACAAAGGGTACTGCCTTTTGTTCCACACCTTTTCTTATTCCTAATAAAATGCCCAGAAGTTTAACGCTTCATTCATCACTTCTTCGGCTGTAAATGTCCGTTTTGAATGGCCCTTTTCTTCTGAATCGTTTGGATCATTAATCCAGAAATCGCCTTTTTCATCCACACCACTCATCACCATAATGTGACCAGTTGTAGTGAAATAGCCTGGTTTTACAGAAATAATGACTGGATGACCTTCCTTCAAGAAAGCTGCCACTGTTTCAATATCCCCAATTTCTTGACAGTTATAGCCTTTCATTTCAGCATATGCACTAAAAATAGACCACGCCGTCCCTTGTCCTTCCATAAAGAAGTCATTTTTTGCCCAAGCTAACACATCTAGAGGAGTAACTTCTTGGTGATCCATGTATGAACCAACCATTGCAAGCGACACAATCGCACAGCCATTAATTTCGATTGTATTCGGCTTATCTACATTGCCAAATCCGTACGCGGTGTCTTTCCATTTAGCATCTGTCTGCAATTCTAACGGCAAATCCAGATGTCCATCATATTGCTTCTTTTCAATTTCTTGATTGACCTGTTGTCCATAGCTTAAAGGTTTGACTTTTTTCTCAATTTTAACTGGTGCTGGTTCTTTTGTTTTACTTGATTCAGCACTAGCTTTAACATATGAATCATCAAACCAACTTGAAAACCCACCTGATTTCATCGGCGAAAACTGCGCTAACAACCCGCCAAAGCCAAACGATACCAACAACACCGTGAGAACTTTTTTTTGGTAACCTGATGGTTTTTTTGACATACTATTCATCCTTTTCTATCTATTGACTACATCCGATAATCTTATGTATTTCTTATATGCTCACACATTATACTACTTTCTTTTTCGAAAAACAGAAACGTTGGTAAATTCTCATAATTATTGAAGGCGAACATATTTTCTTGAATTTTATCACAAAATTAGGTAAAATACAGGTAATTAGTCATTTGAGTTTTATTCTATTTTATTCGTAAAGGAGGCAGAAGAATGGATCAACATAAAGCTACCATCAAGAGCATTTCTAAACTGATTACGCTCTCTTCCCAACATTTCTTTTCGGCATTTTTAGAAGATTCTCAAGATCAAAAGAATAAAGAAAAGGAACGCAGTGCGCTTTTACAAGAGCTCCAAGTCGCTGCCGCCCAAAAATCCTTAGTGGTCTTACAATTGAAAGAAGTCCCTACAGCGCATAAATTCGAAACGGTGATCGGCTGGATTGTCTCAAAAAATATTTCGGACAATATCGTCGTTCGTTTACAAACGGATGAACAACAGTTGCGCATGATTCCTGTTGCTTCTGTCATGAAAGTCAGCACGTTAGCCAATCGTCACCAACGTCAAATTCACTAGAATATTGAAGTCTTTATAAAATAATGGAAACCACCAACCCTGGCGATTGCAGGTTGGTGGTTTCTTTTATTTTAGGGATGCGCCAAAGCGACCTCAATTAAACGATTTTCTGTTTGTAAAAGATCAAACAGTGTGCCAATTCTTTCTAATTGTTCCAAGTCTATTTGATAAAGTTTCACTCTTGGTTTGGTTAGCCAGGAGCCTTGTGTAAACTTCATTCGTTCCTTGATTAACACGCCTTGCTCATAGAGCGTTTTTATCTCTAATTCAGAAACTTGGTCTGTCAAAGAGGCCACGCGACCATGGTGAGCTAATTCTGGTAAAAAAGTAGTTCCTTCTTTTTGAGGGAACGCCTTTAATAATTGTTGATTAATCTCCCAAGCTTCTTTCAGGAATTTAGCTTTTTTTGATAACTCATCGTAGTAAAACAAATCAATTTTAACGAGATCGTACCATTCCTCTTCCTCTAATTCCTTAGTTTGTTGCTCCTCGAAGTGTGCCCAACTACTTGCGAACAACCCTTTTTCTAATCTTAATAGCTCTTGTTCTGCTTTTTCTTTCGCTACTTTCATGCGCGCTTTAGCTGCTTTTTCTTGTCGTAAGCTTTCTTGTAGAAATCGAATTTGCTGCTCTTCTTTTGTTTTTATTTCAGATTGGCTGCCCACTTGTTGGGGTAAACTTGCCTGTTGATAATATGTACCCGTTACGGATGCTTGTTCTATTTGTCGTTCGTTATTTAGCCACTCGTTAACAATTTCTACCAATGATTGCGTGGTTGGATAATTCATTTGTTGTAAGCTTGCTTCGAGGTTGCAAGGTTGTGCCGCATTGGAACAGATTGGTATAAATTCACAAAAATAACAATTTTCTGTGTCGCTTGTTTCGGCTTGTCCCTTTGTCCAGATAAAGAGAGGAAAGAGGTGTTGCAACTTTTCTAGCAAAATCTTCGGGTCTAAGGCCAGTCCTAAACAACGGATGCTTAAATAACTTTTGCTAGCTGATTGCTGTAACAGCTTTTCTGGCATTATTGTTCTTTCGTCCTGTCTAGCAAATGACTGTTTTTGTTGCCATTGCTCAACTAGCTCCTGTTCACTTAACGGACCGAAAATGGTTACTCTTTTTGCCACATGTAGCAAAGCCTTCGGATAAAAAGAGACTTCTAACAATTCACTCAGTGAAACCACCGCCTTTTTTCTTTTTTTATTCATATTATACAGTACTCGACAATGAAATAGCTAGTTGCTTTAAAAAGAAAAAAGTCCTAAGTCAGAAGTAAAGGAAACTTCTGACTTAGGACTCAACTTATTTCTTAGGAACAAATAATTGCGGTGCTACTTTTGCCAATAAGCCTAGAACTAGACTTACATACAAACAATTGACGACGGTACTTGTACCGTTTAGAACAAAGGAATAGAGATATGGGCTCATTCCTTCTGGTGCATACATGCCCCAAACCAATACACCCGCCCAAAAATGCCAAAACCAGCGGGCGAAGACTGCGACAACACTTCCTAAAATAATTGTACGAATGGCTGATTTTAAGCGATTCGCTTGAAAATACAGTTGAATTTTTCTAGCAAATACGCCACCCATTCCTCCAAACGCAAAAGCAAAGGGATATTCAAAAATAATCTGTGGAACGGACAAGAAATTTTTCATGGCTGTGCCGAGAATAATATTTAACATGCCCCAAACAAAGCCTGCTGCAACTCCAGGAAGCAACCCACGACGAAACGAATAAAGAACTAATGGGACCATTCCCAACGATAGGTCCAAGCCACTATTGGCAAATTCAATCGGTAAAAAAGAGAGGGCCATTGCCATTGCTGCGACGACTGTTCCTTCTACCCAAATACGTAAATCCATTTTTCTAGCCAAACAAATTTCCTCCTATGTTCTGACGCTCTCAACCACTAATACATCGTTATTTTACCATAGGGACTTTAGAAAAACACGTTTGTCGAACAAGCAAAAAAATAGCTGGACCAACGTTTAAGGGAATCAACTCCTACTCAAACGCATGCCAGCTACTGTTTATCCATTAATCATCCCGCTCAGTTGTCAAAATTTTACCAGAATGAGCATCGATTTTTACCTCTATTTTTTGTTGGCCCTCTTTCACTTTCACTTCCCAATAGGTGATTCCTAATTCTTTCTCTAACTTCCAATCTGTTGCCTGGCCGACTTTCGCTGCTTTTTCAGCCAAGGTTGTGGCTTGTTCTCTGGAAATGATCTTTGTTAAATCAAGTGCCTCTTCTTGCATTTTAACGCCATTTTGTTCATCGGCATCCAAAGTTTCGACTTTTTCTTTTGTGAATTCGCCTGTCTCTGCGTTCACTTCAACTTGATATTCTTTTTGCTGATCCACGCCTTCTATTTCATAAAAATAACGGCCAAAATCTGTATCTAACTGCAGACTTGTTATTTTAGCTTCTGGATATTTTTTCTCAAATGCTGTCGTTACTTTTTCTAAAGAGACAGCTACCGCAGTTGCCTTCTCTGATGTCGTCGTTGCTTCTTGTTGTACGGTTGTACTTGTTTCACTAGTTGATATTGCTGTTTCTTTTTGCTCATTTGTTGATGAAACAGCAGTAGGCGTTTTGGGTGTACAGCCAGCTACCAAAAAGAGGGCCAAGCCAGTCAGAGCGCCATAGAGTATTTTTTTCATTAAACAACCTTCTTTCCTTTTTATCATTTTATTATACTTGATTTCTCATTCAAATCATAGCTACAAAAAGAGCCCTACTTTAGTTGATAAAGTTAGAGCTCTCTCAGCCTTCATGGGCCAACATAAAAATTTCACCGAAATCATTCTCTTGTTCAATGTGCCAAATGCGTTTTTCACTATTATAGACAAGCGTTGCCAAAATTTCTTCTTTTTGGTAAGAGGTATTTTTCATCTTGCTAAGTGAATCTTCCACCAAGTAAATAGGAATCCGATATTCTTCTTTATCCACTTCCGTTTGTTGGAAGCAAAAAATAACACCTTCTTGCAAGATACCTTTCATATTTTTAAGTAATTCAGGACTTAATTTTTCGACAGGCGTATTTCGTTTAAAGAAGGCCTTTTTCTGGTTCACTTTCTCTAAAACAACACGTGTAATTTTATCAGCAAAGATTCGATAAAATTCATCAATATAACGATAATAGACACGCGTCATCTGATCTGCAAATTCAAAAAAGACAAAATCATTTTGTAGCTTATAAAAGAAAGGCGAATGCAAACTATTCTTCATGTGTCCAAAATAAAGAAGTTCCGAAATTTCTAATGGCGTTAGCTCTTTTAGCATCGTCACATCGGAAAAGTCAATCCATTTAATCTCTTCAGTCATCCAACGCCGTTGTAGCGATTGAAAATAGCGATTGACGCTTTCTTCTCCACGAATAATTTTCAAGCCTGAATGCATATCGTATTCGCCAGCTTCGGCAGAAGGATCTAATAATAGTAAGTTCTGTGGATGATGCACAATTGAACGAACAAAATCGGAATGGGTAATTCCTTTAGATAAAACCGCGTTGCTGGTTACATCTATATGTACATAAATTAAATCAAGCAAATTCCCATCTCCCCTCTACTAGCCTCCTTACCATTTTACAATATTTTCAAAAGAAAAGCTTGTTTCTTTTACTTTAAAATTCCATTACAAAATGAGGATTTTTTTGAAAAATCAATCGATTCAGTTGTTTTTTATTAAATCAAGGTCCGGTCTGCTTACCTATTTCCCGAAGAAAATAAATAGGTTTTTCAAATAAATTGTGGTAAACTTGATACATTAAAAGGAGGGAGAATATGCGCCCAAAAGAGAAAAAAAGAGGAAAAAATTGGTTAATCAATAGTTTATTAGTTTTACTATTTATCATTGGCTTGGCCTTAATTTTTAACAATCAGATACGCAGTTGGGTGGTTCAACAAAATAGCCGCTCGTACGCCGTTAGCAAGTTGAAACCAGCTGATGTGAAGAAAAATATGGCTCGTGAAACAACGTTTGACTTTGATTCAGTTGAGTCCTTGAGCACAGAAGCGGTGATGAAAGCCCAATTTGAAAACAAAAACTTACCTGTGATTGGTGCCATTGCGATACCAAGTGTCGAAATTAATTTGCCTATTTTTAAAGGATTGTCAAATGTCGCTTTATTAACTGGTGCCGGGACCATGAAAGAAGATCAAGTCATGGGGAAAAACAATTATGCCTTGGCTAGTCATCGAACGGAAGATGGCGTTTCCTTATTTTCACCTTTAGAAAGAACCAAAAAAGACGAACTCATTTATATCACTGATTTATCTACTGTTTATACATACAAAATAACTTCTGTAGAAAAAATCGAACCAACCCGTGTTGAGTTAATTGATGACGTTCCTGGTCAAAATATGATTACCTTAATTACCTGTGGCGATTTACAAGCAACGACGCGAATTGCTGTTCAAGGAACATTGGCAGCAACGACGCCTATTAAAGACGCCAACGACGATATGTTGAAGGCTTTCCAATTGGAGCAAAAAACCTTAGCCGATTGGGTGGCTTAATAAAAAAATCCTTGAAAAGTTTCAAAACTTTTCAAGGATTTTTTGCTTTATTTCATCACTTGGCGTTCTTGCTGTTTCAAACGAGCAAAACCATAACGAATACCTGCAAATAATAAAACTAACGGAGATAAGAAAACAGAGATCATTAACCATTCACTTGTATACATACTACTAAAAGATAAATGATACGTGACAGCATACACTAGCGGCAGACTCATTATCAACAATAAATAATACAAACTCAATTCAAAAACATAGGATAAATAACTACTGTTCATCTTACTTCCCTCCTGTCTCTTTTTCCCTGAACAATTTGTTAACACTATTGTACCAAGGGGAAACAGAAAGTACTATCGGACTATAGTCCTAATCTTTCAGCTGTGCTTTTATTTTTTTCAACCATTCTGAGGTACCTGCTTCCACTAAGCGGTAAGTTTCCTCAAAATCACCAGTATAATAAGGATCAGGTACGTCCATGGTTTCTTTACCAGCCACAACTTCCATAAATAAATGAATCCGCCGTTGCTCTTCTTGAGGAGCTAATGCTTTTAAATCTGCCACATTATTCGCATCCATCCCAATGATATAGTCATATTTTTTAAAATCACTTGGCTGGATTTGTGTTGCCCGCATTCCTTGATAGGAAATTCCTTGTTGCTCCAAAATTTTTCTGGTTCCCTTATGTGGCTGACTGCCAACTTCCCAGTGGCTAGTAGCTGCTGAAAACACTTGAATAGTCGATTCTAAACCAGCTTGTTGGACTTTCTGACGAAAAATCGCTTCTGCCATTGGCGAGCGACAAATATTGCCTAAACAAACAAATAACACAGTTACCACAACGTTTCACTCCTTCATAAAACTTTTTATCCTTCACACATTACTCATTGGCTTCTTGTTCATACAAATGATAAGCCATAAATTCTGTATCTTTCGCTAAACGGAATAATTGCGTCGCCATTTCCAAAGGAGTCTGAGGATATTCCTCAAGAATCCATTTCGTTAAGACGCCACTACATCCATAGGAAAAGAAATTCGCATAAAATTGTTTGTCTTTATCTGTTAAATGGTTCTCAACATCGACTTGTTCAAATAATGAAATAAATAAGCGATTGGTCGAAGCGGAAAAAACATTAAGAAGAACTTCTGAATCTGAGGTCACCGTTGTATAGTAAAAATAACTCTTCTCTTTAATCGCTTTTAATAACTTCAGGGCTTGTTCCTCCCAGTTTTCCAAACAAATATCTGTTTCTAAGTAAATCAATGCATCGTGACGATAAATCCAACGTAATAAATCATATTTATCTGTAAAGTGATAATAAAATGTTTGACGATTCAAGCCCACTTTTCTGGTAATATCTTGGACACTTATTTTACGAAAATCCTTTTGTTCACATAATTCTATTAAAGCTGAAGCGATTGCTTGTTTTGTATCGTGCGTTCCGCTCATGCTGATTCCTCCGCTCCTAATATGTATATACCTCTATAATTGCAAAAAAACGGCCAGATTACAATATTTTCAGATACATTTTATGCATATATTTAAAATTAAATGAATAAAAAAAGCGGCAACTAACGATTTTTGTTAGTTACCACTCCTTGTTATCAATTATTAATAGATGACTATTTAGCCTGGAAAACGCCATACAACAGCGCGGAATCCTGCTGGTGGTGCTGGTGACCAGTTAGAGTTAGAAGAAACATAACCAGAACCTCCTGGGTTGTTCGCTTCAACGATTTGAACACTTCCACCACTTACACCTGTAACTAAGACAGTATGCACGCCACCAATCCAGCTATCTGGACTATAGGCACTTTCATATTGAACAACATCGCCTGGTTGCACGTTACTCCAGCTAACTTGTGTTGCGCCAGAAGCAACATAGCCACTGTTTGGACCACCATAACCGAAGTTAATACCGCCTGCCGCTAGCCAGCGACGAACAGATACTAAACATTCGCCTGGTTGATTCCAACCTGTTGCATAAGAATTACCAACATCTGCTAAAGCTGCATTAATTGCGGCTTGTTTTCCTGAAGTCACGCCACCATTCCCTGGTTTTGCTTCATTACCTTTTTCAGGAGTCGTTGGGTTAGTTACAGGAACTTCTTTTTCTTTTTCAGGTGCTGCTGCAGGTGTTGTTACAACACTTTCTGTTTCAGTACTTGAAGTTGTTGTTTCTTGCGTTGTGGTACTTTCGGTAGTTGTTGATGATTCTACTACTGGTGTTGCGGCTTTTTCTTCAGCGGCGGATGCTGCTGCCTCATTGGCTGCTTTTGTTGCTTTCGCTTGCTCTGCTGCCGCTTTTTGTGCTGCGGCTTGTGCTTGCGCTGCCGCTTGTTCTTCTGCTTTTTTAGCAGCTGCACGTTGGCGTGCTTGTTCTTCTGCTAAACGTTTTTCTGCTTCTTTTTTCTGTTTAATGAAGCCGTCTTTTTTCCCTTGTTCTTCAGAACGTTGTGCTTCTAAATCATTTTTAGCCACTTCTTGTTGGATCTTCAATGTTTTTAATGATTCTGTTTTGTCATTTAATTCTTTTGTTGCTGCTTCTAATTCAGCAATTTGTTTTTCAACATTCTTTGTTTTCTTTTCAACAGTCGCTTTGTCTTCTTTTTGTTGTTCTAGTAATTCATTGTTGGCGCTCATCATTGTTGAGACCGCTTGAACGCGACCAATTGCATCTGCTACTGAATCTGCATCTAAGACAGCATCAATAATTGAATCACTTTGACCATTCACTTGGACATCGCGTGCTTGTTTTGTCATTTGTACTTCACGTTTTTGAATACGGACATTCAAATCAGAAATTTCACTATATAATTTAGATACTTCTGATGATAGCTTGTTCTTTTTAGCTGTTAATGTATCGATTTGTTTGGCCGTTTCAACCATATCATTTTCAATCGCGGCAACTTTTGCTTCTGCATCTGACATTTGGCTTGTTAACGCATTAATTTTTTGATCTTGTTGTTGAATCTTTGTATCGTATTCATCTGCAAATGCTGCGGATGGCAACGCTACGCTTGTTAATGTAATGGAACATACCATTAGAGCCGATAATACACTTTTCTTCAATCTGTTGTCCTCCGAAAATCCTTTTTTGTTAAGCTTTTTTATTATTTATTAAAATTTGAATAAATTTCTCTTTTTCAACGATAGAGCAATTGTAGCATAGCTGTATGTCACTGAGATAATATGGATGTTACAGTAATATTTCAATTTTCTTCTTGTAAATGACAAAAAAAAGCTTCACTTTTTTCACAACTTTCTTCAAGGCTCCAGGGTAATCTTCTCATTGTTTTGTTATTTAAAGAAAATAAAAAAAGCGAAAAATGCTAACAAATGAGCATTTTTCGCAAACGAACAAAATTTTCAATTTTTATTTTACGGAAAACAGTTTTTTCAGCGGATAAGATAAAATAACATACCACACCATGTTCAATAGCAATGTAGGGCCCAAAACACGCGTAATAAATAAAATCGGGCTGACATCCGCTAAATGAAAGGCCACTTGAATCAGTACCGCAATCAGTTCATACAACGTGGTAAAAATAACGATCCCAAAAAAACCAGTTAGTAAATTTGTTTGAATTACTTCTTTAAATGTATACATCAACATAACCGAAATCGTCAGTGCGACTGTATAAATCCCGATAATGCCAATGTAGTAGCTATCGCAAATAAAGCCTAAAATTAACGAAGTAATTAATAAATAACGTTTAGAAAAATTAGGAACGACGAACATAAACGCAAGTAACAGCAGATGAGAACTGGCGAAGTAAACATTACTTGTCCACGTTTCAAAAGACTTTGTTAAATGAGCATCAATTAACATTAAGAAAAACAAGAGAATAGGTGTGATGTATTTTAAATACTCTTTCCGAATCATTCGCTTTCCCCTGCCGATCTTTTCACGACCGTCACAACGGAGATACCATAGACATCCGCATAAGGTTTCACATAGACTTCACGATCTAAACCAAAACTATCTGGTTTCACTTTAATAACTGTTCCTACCGCTAAATCGGCTGGTGAATTACCCCCTAAGCCAGAAGTCTGAACGACATCGCCTTCTTTCAGAGTGGCATCGCCAGTTAATTGTGACACAATTAATGCATTTGTCTTATTGTCGTAATTTTTAAGTAAACCAAACGATTCGCCATTTGCGGAAGTTACTCGCACAGGGAAATGGTTCGAGTTAACATTTTTAGACGTTAGTAGTTCCACTTTTGCAGTCGTTGCATTGACTTCAATAACACGCCCCACTAACCCTTTTTGCGCCATGACCGCCATGCCCGCTTCAATGCCGTCATTGGTTCCTTTATCGATAATTAATAAGTCTTGCCAAGTATCCGGCGAACGCGTAATGACATTCGCAGTTACTTTTTCATAGTTAGCTAACGTTTCGTTCAGATTCAATTCTTGTTTTAAACTATCAATTTCGCGTTTATAGTTATTGTTTTGGACAGCTAATTCATTATAGCTATCAATTTTTTCTTTTAGACGTTCATTTTCTTTAAACGTGTTAATTAAATTGCCCATTGAAGACAAGCCGTTTTCCACCACACGAGCTGGAAAAGAAATCACACGATCCACCATACTAACGCTATTGTTGACGCCACCTTGAACGACATTGGTTTTGCCTTTTTCAGAACGTTGCGCAGCAGTTAAACTAATAATGGTTACTAAAATAATGACTAAAATTAAGGTAATGATTATATTTTTATTTGGATTAAATTTTTTCACAAAGACACCCCAGATATTCTTCAGACTGATAGTATTAATTTTACCACTAATTGACTATAAACAAAAGAGTTGGCGATCGTCTTTAGCTTTTTTTATCATTTCTTTTTTAGGGCTTATTTTCAACGAAAAAACCAACGAAAAGAAAGGAAACTTCCTTGGTTTTCGTTGGTTTAAAAAGAAATTATTTTTCTTTGTTTTCTTCGTTTAATAATGCTTTTCTTGACACGTTGACACGGCCTTGTTTGTCAATTTCAGTTACTTTGACAAGGACTTCGTCGCCTAATTTCACGACATCTTCAACGTTGTTCACACGTTCGTTTGCTAATTGAGAAATATGGATCAAGCCATCTTTGCCTTTAATTAGGTTAACAAACGCACCAAATTTTTCAATGCGGACAACTTTTGCTAAGTAAACTTGGCCGACTTCGACTTCTTTGGTTAATTCTTCAATAATCTTGATGGCTTTTTTAATCATTTCAGCATCTGATGAAGCAATACTTACGTTACCGTCTTGATCGATATCAATCTTAACACCAGTTTCATCAATGATGCTGTTGATTGTTTCGCCACCTTTACCAATGACATCTTTAATTTTCGCTGGTTTAATTTGAATCATTTCAATTTTCGGTGCATATTGACTTAATTCTTCACGAGGAGCAGCAATCGTTGTTGTTAATTCTTCTAGAATTTCCATCCGTGCTTTCTTCGCTTGGTCTAATGCTTCCGTTAAAATTTGTTCTGTAATTCCTTGGATTTTGATGTCCATTTGTAAAGCAGTGATTCCGTCTTTCGTTCCTGCTACTTTAAAGTCCATATCGCCAAGGTGGTCTTCTAAACCTTGAATATCTGTTAAGATTGTATAGTTTTCGCCATCACTAACAAGACCCATTGCAATACCTGCAACTGGCGCTTTAATTGGCACACCCGCATCCATTAATGCTAATGTTCCCGCGCAAATACTTGCTTGTGAAGAAGAACCATTTGATTCTAACACTTCTGCTACTAAGCGGATTGTGTAAGGGAAGTCTTCTTCTGATGGAATAATTTGTGCTAAGGCACGTTCACCCAGCGCACCGTGACCGATTTCACGACGACCTGGTGAGCCCGCGCGTCCTGTTGAACCAACAGAAAATTGTGGGAAGTTATAATGATGGATGAAACGTTTGCTATCTTGGACACCCAACCCATCGATGATTTGATGTTCCCCTAAAGGCGCTAATGTACAAACGGATAAAGCTTGTGTTTGACCCCGAGTAAATAAGCCAGAACCATGCACACGTGGTAAAATACTTACTTCTGATGATAAATGACGAATTTCGTCTAATTTACGGCCATCCGGGCGAATCTTATCGATCGTGATTAACTCACGTACGACATCTTTTTCAAGATCTTCCGCAATTTGTTTCACTTCTTTTAGTAATTGCGCTTCTTCTTCGTGTTCCGCAAATTTTTCAGCGTAAACTTCTTTGACTGTATCTTTTACTTTGTCAATTTCAACTTCACGTGCTAATTTTTCTTCCGTCATTACGGCTGTTTTCATTGTATTGTAGTACGCATCAAAAATTTCTTTTTTAAGATCAGCGTCCACTTGTAATAAGTCCACGTCCATTTTTGGTTTACCTACAGCGGCAACGATTTCTTCTTGGAACGCCACTAGTTCTTTAATGGCATCAAAACCGAAAAGTAAGGCACCTAACATATCTTCTTCTGATACTTCTTTAGCACCACTTTCAACCATGTTGATGGCTTCTTTTGTTCCAGCAACAGTTAATTCAATATCTGTTTGTTCCGCTTGTTCTACCGTTGGGTTTAAAACATATTCGCCATTAATACGACCAACGTCAACACCAGCAATTGGTCCATCAAACGGAATATCTGAAATTGCTAACGCTAAGGAAGACCCAAACATTGCAGCCATTTCTGGTGTACAATCTTGATCCACACTCATAACGATGTTTGTGATTTGGACTTCGTTACGGAAGCCTTCTGAGAACATTGGACGAATAGGACGGTCGATTAAACGAGCGGTTAATGTCGCACGTTCACTTGGACGACCTTCACGTTTAATGAAGCCACCAGGAATTTTTCCTACCGCATACATTTTTTCTTCATAGTTTACAGTTAATGGGAAAAAGTCTACATCTTTCGCTTCTTTAGAGGCAACAGCAGCACTTAAAACGACCGTATCGCCGTAACGTACTAAGACAGCTCCATTGGCTTGTTTGGCTAATTGGCCGATTTCTACTTCTAGTGGGCGGCCGCCCCAAGTTGTTTTAAAGACTTGTTTTTCTGTCATAATTCTTCTCCTTTACTCTTGCTCTTTGGAAAAGTCAGACGGCTACTAAACAAATGAAAAAGTAACAAGTCGTTGTTGCTCTTTCATTTGGTTAGTAGTTCCTAAAAACTTTCCAAAGAGGACCTTCAATAGTGACAATAAGATAAAAAGCGAGATTCTGATTGAACCTCGCTTTATACGTAATGATTAACGACGTAATCCTAAACGTTGGATCAATTCGCGGTAACGTTGGATGTCAGTTTTACGTAAGTAAGCTAACAAGTTACGACGGTGACCGATTTTTTTCATTAAACCACGGTAAGAATGGTGATCTTTTTTGTGTGTACGCGCATGTTCGTTCAATTGGTTAATGTCTTCAGTTAAGACAGCAATTTGTACTTCTGGAGAACCAGTATCTCCTTCATGACGTGCGTATTCTTTAATGATTTCGTTTTTTCTTTCTTGTGAAATTGCCATTTGTTCCACCTCTTTCTCTATTATTCGTCTGATCACTGAGTGAAGCGTTGGTGACTCGCTAAACCAAGTGATAGATGGTGTGTTTCCACACAAGCTTACTTTACAGGAAACACCGCTAAAATGCAAGCTTAATCTCTATTATTCGATAGTTTTTTTAAACAATCTAGCCCCTTTTTTGGTGATTTTGTGATACACTAAATGGTGGTAAACAACTGATTATTTCAGCGCATGAATAAATAAAAGAAGAATTTTTTTATGTTTCAAAGGAGGAACCATTGAATGATTACAATGAAAGATATTATTCGTGAAGGGAATCCCACACTTCGTGCTGTGGCAGAAGAAGTGCCTGTCCCTATCACTGAGGAAGACCGACAATTAGGTGAGGACATGTTGACTTTCTTAAAAAATAGTCAAGATCCAGTCAAAGCCGAAGAATTACAATTACGTGGTGGCGTTGGTTTAGCTGCACCACAATTAGATATTTCTAAACGAATTATTGCTGTCCATGTTCCTAGTAACGACCCAGAAAACGAAAAGCCTTCATTAAGTACGGTGATGTACAACCCTAAAATTTTGAGCCATTCTGTGCAAGATGTATGTTTAGGTGAAGGGGAAGGCTGTTTATCTGTCGATCGGGATGTGCCTGGGTATGTCGTTCGCCATAACAAAATTACCGTCAGTTATTTTGACATGGCTGGCGAAAAACACAAAGTTCGTTTAAAAAACTACGAAGCGATTGTGGTTCAACATGAAATTGATCATATTAATGGCATCATGTTCTACGATCATATTAACAAAGAAAATCCATTTGCTTTAAAAGAGGGCGTTTTAGTCATCGAATAAAGAAAAAAACTGCGCCGTTTGTCTGAAAACAAACGGCGCAGTTTTTTTAAATGGCCTTCATTTCTTTTAAGGCTTTCCAAATGCCATCATTATCATTGGTATCTGTGACCATTGTGGCCACTTCTTGAATGGAAGGACTCGCGTTGCCCATTGCGACGCCAATCCCTGCATGGCTTAGCATTTCTCGGTCATTTTCGCCGTCCCCAAAGGCAATGATATTTTTTGCATCAATGCCCACACGTTTGGCTAAATACGTTAACGTAGCTGATTTTGAGCCATCTTTAGGCACAACATCTACGCTATGTTGATGCCAGCGAATAAAGCGAAATTCTGGGTATTCTTCTTCAAACGTACACTGATCTTCTGCGTCATAAAATGCCAACGCTTGGTAAATATCATTTTGACGGTAAAAGTGTTCATCATAAGCAGGTGAATGAAAATGAAAAGAGTTCATCGCAATTTCCATTTTTTCAGCACGGTGCTGGTTGCTCTTCTTAATATCATCTAAGCCCACACAAGCAAATCCTAAGCCGCGTTGATCACTGTCTTGTGCCAAACGTTCCAACGCTTCAGCGTGCAATAAATTTTGATAATATTGCTCATGATCCACAAAAGCTGCGGCGCCATTACATAATACGTAATTGGTAAAATCTAAATCCCAAATCACCTCTTGCGCCATGTAACGACTTCTGCCAGTTGCCAGCGTAACTAAGTGTCCTTGCTCCCGCAATTTTGCTAGCGCTTCTCTCGTGCTATCCAATGCTTTCTTCTCCGAATTTAACAACGTCCCATCAATATCAAATGCAAAAAGTTTTCTTTCCATCATTTCTCCTTATTCGCTCGCTTTCGCTAAATATTTACTGCCTTCTCGTTGTGCTAAAGGACTCAACACTAATTCATTCATCAATTCCTCGACCCATTGCGGATTCGTTTTACTATATTGGCGTAATGACCAGCCAATCGCTTTTTGAATGAAGAACTCCTCTGTAGTTCTATCATAAATAATCGCCTTTTTCAACAGGTCCTGATTGGTCTTTTCTTTCAACATCAACTGTAAATTCAGCGCAACTCGCCGATTCCATAAATTTTCAGCGCCATAAAAAAGGGCAAAAATCGTTGGCAATTCAGTCAGATGCAACGCCACCCACGACCCAAAAAATTTTCGCCAAGCATCCACACTATCCCACCACGCTTTTTGTGGAACATAGGCTTTAAACGCTACGACCTCTTCTAATGAAAATCTCCGAACATTTTGAAGAGCTAAATCAATAGCGACATACTGATATTCTCGTTCTGTTTTTTGATAGTAAGCCTCAATCTCTTGGCATAATTTTTCCTTTGGCCACGTATGACTTTCTTTTAAAAGTTGTTTACTTAACGCTTGACGTTCTGGGGCGGGGATGCCTGCAAAAACAAATTGGTGTTTCATATAAGCAGACATTTTTGCTGCTGTTTCTGGGTTCTTCTGAAATTGAAGTGTGTCCATTCCTTCGCTCCTCATAATAAAAAAACTATACTAAAACAGTGTACCATGTTTTAGTATAGTTGGTTGGTCAATTAATCAAAATACGTTAAGTTTTTGTTGTCTTTATCTAACCAAGCATAGCCGAGACCCATAATTAAGCCACCACCGATAAAGTTACCGATAAAGGCCCAGAAAAGATTATGAATAACATTACCAGCTGTGAAAGCTTCAATTGCGCCGTTTGAAGCAAAGTAAGCTAAACTGAACGCTGGGAAGTTGGCAATCACGTGTTCAAAACCAAGGAAAGCAAAGATAAAGATAATGAAAATAATGGCCGCGACTTTGCCGGCGTCATCTTTCATTCGCATACTCACTAATACGGCTGTATTAACCACAATATTGGCGAACATAGCTTCAACTAAAATTTGCAGGGTGGTTTTTTCTAATTTTCCAGCAATCGACGTAAAGAAGAAACTATCTTTTGGTAAATCTTGGAACGGCACCGTAAGTGATACCAAGAAACCAAATAAGACACCACCAATTAAATTGAATAAGATACAGGTAAATAAAATTTTTGCAGCTAAGGAAAAGTTGACTTTTTTACGATAGACGCCAACAGTCATGTACAACATATTCGAGGTACCAAGTTCGGCATTCATATATAAAATCATCACAAGTGACCAACTGAACATGAAGGCGTAAAGCATTTTCCCTAAACCATGAGAAATTCCTTCTCCTTTAATTGCGATTGCAAAAGCAACGGCTGTTCCCAACGTTAAAAATAGACAAGCAAGCATTGCACGAACAGCGTAGCGGGAAAAGCTGTTTGAGAATAAATTCACTTTCTTGTCGATGGATTTATCAATTTGTTCAAACAATGGTGAACCAGACTTCATTGTAAACTCCCTTTCATTCCGTTTTCAACTTATATTTTCAAAACATCTCCTCTTATTCTAATGAGGAAAAGTGTTTTTGTCTACCTTTTTTTTCAGATTTCACTTTAAAACCTTGACGTTTCCTATCCTATTAAGTATACTAGATTTTGTGTAAAATAATTGCAGCAGAAGAATAATAACTCGTCAACAGTTCATTGCCAAACTTGGTTCAACTGCGTAACCGCGGCTGCAAAGGCGAAGGTTGAAGAATGAACTGAACGAATATGAATTTTTCATCTAATTATTTTACTCCAAAAAAACATTTATTTATTGGAGGAATTTTTAATGTCTCGTTATACTGGACCATCATGGAAAGTATCTCGTCGTCTAGGTATCTCTTTATCAGGTACTGGTAAAGAACTAGCTCGTCGCCCTTACAAACCAGGACAACACGGACCTAACAGCCGTGGTAAAGTTTCTGAATACGGAATGCAATTAACTGAAAAACAAAAATTACGTCATATGTATGGCATGAACGAACGTCAATTCCGTACGTTGTTCATTAAAGCAAGCAAAATCAAAGAAGGTAAACACGGTGTTAACTTCATGGTTTTACTAGAACAACGCTTAGATAACGTTGTTTACCGTTTAGGTCTTGCAACTACTCGTCGTCAAGCACGTCAATTAGTTAACCATGGCCACATCACTGTAGACGGCAAACGTGTTGATATTCCATCATACCACGTTGAAGTTGGTCAAGTGATCGGTGTTCGTGAAAAATCTCAAAACATCTCAACAATTAAAGAAGCAGTTGAAGCAACTGTTGGACGTCCAGCATTCGTAAGCTTTGACACTGAAAAATTAGAAGGTAGCTTCACTCGTTTACCAGAACGTGATGAACTTTACCCAGAAATCGACGAAGCACTTGTCGTTGAATACTACAACCAAAAACTTTAAGATTTCAAAAGGTCGAACTACGGTTCTTACCTTCTTTCAAAACCTTGCCTTTCTTGGCAAGGTTTTTTTCTTTGCCCTCTTTACAAAATGGTTCACTTCCGCTAAACTATTGTTAACCAAATAAAAATAATTGGTTAACAATAGAAAGTGAGGCTTCTTATGAATAAAGCATCGTTACGCTCCTTAATTTTAGCAGCAGAATTCGCTGTGATTATTGCTGTACTTTCACAATTTACAATTCCATTGGGGATTGTCCCCTTAACTGGACAAACGTTTGCCATCGGCTTAACCGCTACCGTTTTGGGCAAGCGAACGGGGACCTACGCTATTTTAATTTACTTCTTATTAGGATTAATTGGTTTACCCGTTTACGCTGGGATGTCCAGCGGGTTCGGTGTACTCTTTGGACCCACTGGCGGCTATTTAATCGGCTTTATCTTTAACGGCTTATTAACTGGTTATATTTTAGAAAAAACAACCTTTAACTATACTTGGGCCATTATCGCAAATATTGCTGGCGCCTTAGTTACCTTAGTTTTCGGTATGATTTGGTTGAAATATTCCGCAAATCTGCCGTGGCCAAATGCTTTCGCGGGCGGGTTTGCTCCGTTTATTATTCCTGGTATCATCAAGGCTGTCGCAGCTGCTTATGTTGGTATTTTAATTCGCCAACGCTTTATGAAACGTTTTTTAGCACACCTTTCTTAAGGGGAAAACTTTTTTCTTTTCCTTGTCTGTAGTACACTAAAAGGACAAAGGAGTGAAGTCCATGTCCTCATTATTAAAACGATTGGTTCAGTTGGTTTTGTTAGTCGGCGCTGTCTTGCTGATTCGACACTATGTTTTCTCCCCTGCTGCGGTGAATGGCTCTTCAATGGAACCAACACTTCATAACAACGACCGTTTATGGGTGACTTCGATTAAAAAGCCACAACGCTTTGATATTATCGCTTTTCCTAGTCCTCGCAACGGCCAACGAGTAGCCAAACGTTTAATTGGTTTACCTGGCGAAACAGTCGAGTATCGCGATGATACCCTTTATATTAATGGTGTATCACTCAGTGAAGATTACTTAGCAAGTGCTAAAAGAAATGTCTCTAAAAATGAAAATTATACCCAAGATTTTACCTTAGAGACCTTAGAAGCCACCCAATCCCTGACCGTTCCAGAAGGCATGTATTTTGTCTTAGGCGATAATCGCCCGCGCTCAGATGACAGTCGTTACTTTGGCTTTGTAAAACAAGAGAGCGTGGAAGGTGTTTTGACTTTTCGTTATTATCCGTTAGATAAAATTGGCTTTCCATAAAAATACTAAACCGCCCTCAAAAAGTTAGACTTTTTGAGGGCGGTTCAGCTTTTATTCACGTATTTTTGTTATGGTCCAGTGACTAAGTTCCACGTCACCGTCCCTTGATATTTCTCATTTATTTTCCCTTGATTAGCTGGGACGTCTAATTTCACGCTAGCAAAATCAAAATCTAATTGGTAGACATCATTACCTGTAAATTGGTTATTAAGAATTACTGGTGTAGATGTACCGTCACTCGTCAAAGTTAAGGCTTTCGTAACCCCCACTTTATTCGTTGATTCTGTGACTTGGTTATAGTTTTCGATTGCTGCAACATCCGCATTGCCTAATAATAAGCGCGTACTTGTTGGCAAACTATCGGTAGATGCTTTGAGCTGTGATAATTGTGCTGTCAACTGCCAATTGGGTTGGCTTTTCTTGATCCGCAAGTATGGATTACGCGTACCATTCCCATAATAATCGGCTGCTTTTTTCAGACCGTACTGTTTGGCACTACTGCTAATCGTAATTTTCCCAAAATCAAACGTTGGTGTACTAATGAAACCTTCTTCTACTGGCGCAGGCGTAATCGTTTGATCTTCGCCTTGAATACGCACAAAGTTACTAGCTGTCACTGCAGAAAAGTTCCCGCTAGCTGTCATTTCTGCGGTTAAAAGTTGCCTTGGTTCTCCAGTGATTTTCGCTGTGTTCACTGTCACTAAAGCTTCACCATTCACCGGAATTTCCACACCCAAGTTAACTCCTGTGCGCCATTGTTCTGCCGTCACTGGGATAATTTTTGATGTACTACCAATGCGAACAGCTAATTGAGTCGGCGCCGAAATACCTGCCGCCCATTTGGCCGTTGGTGCTAGTTTAATATTGGTCAACGGAACTTCACTGGTGTTTTTTAGTCTAACTGTCCAAACCATAGAAGATCCGTTGGGAATCACTTCTAGTAACCGACTAACAGTCATTTCTGCCGTTGGTTGGACTTCCTCATAGACTGCTGTCATGTCATCCTTGTCATCGTAAGTCACGGCATAACTTGGCGTTTTCGTGGTTTCCAACGCAGTTTTATCAATACCTTTGTACCAACCTTTGAACTTATAAGATTTGTCTCCTGCGGTATACGTATCTGGCAAGGCATTGGCACTCGTGTAGGTGAAGCTATTGCTTGTCATTGGTATTTGTTTACCTTGCGTAAAACCTGTTGGTGGTGTAATTTTGGCCCCCGTTGCATCGACAAAATTTTCAGTGACTTGTTTTCGTGTAATTTTATAGTTTATCGTTTGCTTGTAGTCACTAGTTCCATCAAAACCAAATAGTCTTGGTTTGGAATTTGCACTGGTTAAAAATAACAGATTAGGTAGGATATCTCTTGATAATCCTGATTGGCCCCACTTGGCCTTAACAGAAAAAGTATTGTTCGTTTCCTTGTTAAGCGTTGTTTCAAAGCTATTTAAACTAGTCGTTGCTGCATCTGACAGAAGGTTGGTGCCAATGTCACTAATCGTATCATAGTCGTACAACGTAATGGTTTTCGTTGTTGCTTCCACTTTGTCCACGTACTTCAATTCATTCGTAATACCAAAGTTATTCAACGCAAATCCTCTATTTAAAACACCTGTTGCTGGATCAGGTAAAAGCTCATAATTATTAGGAATCAAGACGTTTTGCTTGGTTTCTATCTTATAGCGATTAGCAACAGTTGCCTCTTTACTTCCCGCCATTGGGTAAAGCGAACCCGTCGCTTCAAAGGGACTAGTAGCATTTTTTCTGAGAAATTCTGTATAGTTTCCAGAAAGCGTAAGTGGATTCGTGAATGCTTTGCCTTGTTCATCGACAAACTCCGCGTAGAAACCAGGGTGAACAGTGGTTTCTTGCACTTCTTCATAGACCGCTGTCATGTCGTCTTTGTTATCGTAAGTGACGGCGTAACTTGGTGTTTTCGTGGTTTCCAGCGCAGTTTTATCAATACCTTTGTACCAACCTTTGAACTTATAAGATTTGTCTCCTGCGGTATACGTATCTGGCAAGGCGTTGGCACTCGTATACGTAAAGTTTTCACTATCAATCACGGTTTGTTTGCCCTGCGTGAAGCCTGTTGGCGCTGGAATTTCATTGCCGTTATTATCAACAAAATGTTCCGTTACTCGCCGTTGAGTTAACGTATAATATACTGGCCCACTAAAGGTTGAGTAATTAGTATAAGGATCAAGCCCCATTGGTGGGACTGCATATCGACGATAAAGGATTGGAAACTTAACATTAGGCGCTACTGGATTACTATTCGTATATGCTGTGGTATAAGATTGATCTGCTACCTTTTGTAAAGCAAAACTAGCATCGGTTGTTGGTACTTCTTTTGGCGCTTCATTGCTTCGATGTTCAGTAACTACAGGAAGCGGATAACTGCTATTTAAGCCAGTATTGATAGTCATATTTGAATAATATTTTGGCAAGGAGAACGTCATGTTGATGGGACTAAACAGACTATTCCCATCTCCATAAACAGGCAATGGAATTTCTTTATCAGGAATACTCATTGACTTAACATTGCCAATATTGACTCCACTTAGATTTTTGTTAGTAACGGTACTTACTTTTTTATCTAACAGCCATAAGTCATAGGTTAAACCAACTTTTGATGGATCCACTATCTTTCCTGAATCATCAATAAAACCAAATTGATAGCTTGCACCTGGCAAAGTAATTGATGTTTGGTCTTCATAGACAACTGTTAAATCGTCATTATCATCGTAAGTAACAGCATAACTTGGTGTTTTGCTGGTTTCTAATGTTGCTGGTTTGGTTTTGCCTTTGTACCAGCCTTTGAATTTGTAGGTTTTTGTGCCAGCTTTATAGGTGTCAGGCAAAGTACCAGCTTGTTTGAAGGTATAAGAATCACTATCAATCACGGTTTGTTTGCCTTGCGTGAAACCAGTTGGCGGTGTAATTTTCGTTCCATTACTATCGACGAAGTTTTCGGTGATACGTCGGTTTTCTAAGAAATAAAACATTTTATCCTCTGTTGTAAAGAAGGACGGCGCGTTTACGGTTGTAGTCATGCTTAAGGCTTTTGAAAAAGCTGTCTTAGTTGTATCACTTGCCCAAAAATTGCTTACTAGCAAATAATTGTTAGGCTTAGCTGACTCATTTGGGACAACATCAAAGCGTGAACCGTCTACAGAAGCGTTACTTTTTTGACCGTTGGCAATGTTTTGCAGAGCGATGGTAGCCATCGGGTAGCCGCCAAGAGGTCCAGTAAAATAACTACCTGGTTTAACGGTTGGTTGTTTATAGTATTTTGGTACTTGCACGTTAGCTTTAGTAACGCCATAAAACACGGGTGACGTTTCCGTATATGTTAATGCTTTACTAGGAATTGTTAATTTTTGGAAAACACCTTCGGGTACACTAGTGATTGCACTACCGTTTTTGACTGTTCCACCACTGACCTCTGTGATAGTTGCAGTTAGTTTCGCATCATAGACGTACACACCTTTCTCATTGATAAAGCCAAATAAATAATCAACTGCTGGTACCGTTACTGTTTTAGGTACAACTTCCTCATAGACCGCTGTCATGTCGTCATTGTCATCGTAAGTCACAGCGTAACTTGGTGTCTTCGTCGTTTTTAAAGTCGCTGGTTTTGTTTTGCCTTTGTACCAGCCTTTGAACTTGTAAGTTTTGCCGCCTGCCTTGTACGTATCTGGCAAGGCTTTGGCACTTGTATAAGTAAAATTGTTACTTGTCATCGGTGTTTTCTTATTTTGCGTAAAACCAGTCGGTGGTGTAATTGCCACACCTGTTCCATCAACAAATTTTTCTGTGACTTGTTTTCGAGTAACTTTGTAAATCATTTTTGATTTAATTGTATTTGTACCATCAAATCCAAATAATCTAATATTACTGTATCCAGGAATCGTCCAACCAGTAAAATCCCCACTTGAAATCGCAAAGGTACTGGGCTGAATAATTTCAAAATATCCTTGCGCATTTTTTTGGAACTTCGCATCTTTTGATGTTTCCGACATTGGAAATGTTTTTGCTTCCTCAACACTGTTATCAAAGATACCTGTCGTTGCATTAAATCCGGTGTACAGGTACAGAGCCCAATTACTGTTTACAAAATCATATTCAATACTGTCCACAAATTTCAATGGTGTTGCAATATTCAATTTATCTAAAATAAACATTGTTCGATACTTAACAACGGGGTTTGTTCCACCACCGCCATAATTTGCAATTGTTTGCTCAGTAAATGGCATTGCTGAACCATTACTAACACTTAAAATATAAGAACCCGAACCATTGTTCTGAGCTGATAGTTTATTATATGGTGCCGGCAAAGGAACTGGTGTTGAATTAAAATCACCACCTTTAAACGCTTGATAGTTTCCAGAGAAGACTAATTGTTCTGTAAAAGGCGTACCTGTTTCATCTACAAAATCATATTGAACATTAGGATAAACAACCGTTTTTAAAGGAACCCATCTCGGTTTAATTTGGGATGGATTTGCCTCTGATGATATCGGTGTAGTCTCGGATGGTGGCACACCTTTTGATTGATTATTTTCTGCGAAGGCATCTTGTGATGTATCAACAGTTTCTTGATTCTGCACCTCTACTGGTTGCTCTGTCTTCTCTGCCACTTCCCGACTTGTTTCAGTCGTTGTTTCTTGCGTTTCACTACTTGCTTGTGTTTCTTCTTTCACACTACTTTCGGCGGTCGGACTACTTTCAATCGTCACGGTTTCCGCAACTGCCGTCACGCCCGAAAAGGCATTTACTAGCAAAGAACCACATAAGCCAATAGCTGCAAGACGTTGCCATTTATTTTGCTTCATGTCGTCCCCTCTTTCTATGTACTATTGCTACAAGGCCAAGTACGACGAAGCCAAGTATGCTAAGATTG
This sequence comes from Enterococcus sp. LX10, assembly GCF_023539285.1. Classification (NCBI taxonomy): domain Bacteria; kingdom Bacillati; phylum Bacillota; class Bacilli; order Lactobacillales; family Enterococcaceae; genus Enterococcus; species Enterococcus sp. LX10. Next base: position 2,481,820 of record NZ_CP092784.1, read on the forward strand.
GCCTGGCTCTTACTTCCTGTACTCGGTAGTTGTTTGTCGCCAGTGGTAGGGGTACCTTGACCGCCTACCACACCGGCTTGATTAGTTCTCGTCTGTCCCGATACTTGCCCCTTAGGACTTGGCGCGTCTGTTTTCGGTGAGGGCTTTTCTTTCGGAGCTACTTTCGGGGGTGCTTTTTTGTAAAATTCAATCCCCACCGAACTAGAACCACGTTCAGACGCTTCAGCATTTATAAAAAGACTAGGGGAAAATAGTAGGCACGCAAGTACTAAATAACGCTTTTTTTTCATTTAAAAACCTCCTTTAAATCAACAATCGCTTTGAGCTTTTACTTCCTGCTGCTCAAAGAACCTTTTTTTATACCTCCATGATAACAAAGAAACAGCTTTTCAAAACACCATTATTTTCCATTTGACAATCCTATTTTTCACAAGTCTCTTATATAGCAAGCCTTTCCCGCTTCGTTATTTAAAGATATCCTTTGAAAATGATTGTCAAAACACGTCCATTCTTTAGAAAACGCCTTTAATTTCTTAAAGTTTTACTAGTAAAACTTTAGAAAAGCTCACAATGTTAGTGTTGAACACTAACATTGTGAGCTTTTCTAATTTTTGACGCTTGTACAATTAAATAAAATAACACCAAAGCAAAAAATAACTGTCTGTTTCTCTTATTGGGCAACAGCCAATTGGTACAATGGCAGGAGTTGTTGGTAGGTTGCCAACATATAAGCGCGTGCTTTTTCAGGGCTTTGCCATAAAGCACTATCTTTGGGAATGATGCGCCCGATTTCAAATTCCCCTTTTTTTACATCTCTAAAACGAGTTAAGGCTTTTTCTAAATCCGTGTCTGGCAGCGGAGTAATTTGAGGAACCGTATGATCCAAGGAAACATACGTATCTTCTGGTAAAGCTTGGAATAATGGCTGATTCTCTAAAAAGGCTTGCGCAATCTGCTTTTCATTTTTAGGATTATCAATGAATGACAACCACATAAACACATAGTCGCCCCAAATGCCTAATTGAAAATGCGGCTGCATTTTATAGCCACGCTTATTCGGACTGAGTGCGGACCAAGTATTTTCTGGTGGATACACGGTGCGACGGCGATGTTGCGCAATATGGACAAACAACTCCGTTCCTAGTTCAGGCGCTAGTTGTTCGGCAAAATAAGTGTCTAATTCTTGAAAAATCGGTTGAATTTGCGCACGGATAACCGCCATTCGTTCATCTAATCCAGCAACTTCAAAGGCTGCGAATTCTTTTTCTGTAAACATCAACATTTCTCTAATTCCTCTCTCAACTTGTCTTACACTTCTATTTTTGTCGATTTTGCCATGTTTCCAGCGTCATCCCACGATAAACATCTGTGACAATTTTCCCTTTACTAATTCGGGCATTGGGCAGTGTTCCTTCGTAGGTAAAACCAATTTTCTCCATGACACGACCAGAAGCTGGATTGTCTTGATCATGTAAAGCAAAGATTCTCATGAGTTTCATTTTTGCAAAACCCAGTTCAACTAACGCTGTCGCGGCTTCAGGCATGTAGCCTTTGCCCCAAAAGGCACGGTTCAAGACATAGCCTAATTCTCCAATATTATTGGTTTCATTGACCCGCAAATCAATCGTGCCAATCATTTTGCCCGTTTCTTTCACTTCAATCCCATATTTTCCTAAAGGTTCCCCCATAAAATATTTCGCAATACTGGCTCTTGTTTCTTCTTTGGTTTCATTTTTAGGAAACACAAAACGCGTCGTTTCTTCATCTGAAGCATATTCAAATAAATCATCTGTATCTGCTAATGTCACTGGTCGTAAATGCAATCGTTCCGTTTCCAATTGTTGGTTTTCTGCAAAAATCAATGGATAATTCATGAGCAAAACTCCCTACTTTTCTAAATACTTTACCGAAAAACAGCGAAACACGCAAGGAAAATCGGCATTTCCCTCGCGTGTTTCTTTAATTAGCGTTTAGGCGAATGATGGCAATGATTGTTTGAACAGCTTTGGCCATTGATTCAACGGTAATAAATTCATATTGCCCGTGAAAATTTTCGCCTCCTGTAAATAGATTAGGCGTGGGAATGCCCATGAAAGAAATCTTAGAACCATCTGTCCCGCCACGAAAAGGTGTGATAATTGGTTCAATGTCACAACTTTCCATTGCTTGGACGGCTAATTCCACAGGGGTCCAATCTTTTTCGATGATTTCCTTCATATTATAATATTGGTCTTGGAAAGTAATTGTTAGTCTGGGTTTATCCGCCAGCGCATTTAAACGTTGAACTTGTTTTTCCAAAAATTGCTTTCTCGCTTGAAAGTTTTCTTGATCATGATCCCGAATGATATAGACAAGTTCTGCTTTTTCAATACTTCCTGTAAATTTATTGAGTAAATAAAATCCTTCATTTCCACGTGTTTGTTCTGGTACTTCCTTTTGCGGCAGTGATTGATCAAGTTGTTCGCCTAATTTAATGGCATTTACTAACGAACCATAGGCCGTTCCCGGATGGACACTGGTTCCCTCAATTGTTATCACAGCTTGAGCAGCGTTAAACGTTTCATACTCGAAATGCCCCACGCGGCCACTGTCGATTGTATACGCAAAAGCGACTGGGAAGTTCGGCGCATCAAATTGATCGGCCCCGCGTCCAATCTCTTCATCTGGACCGAAAGCGAGCCAAACATCCCCCCGCGCTACTTCTGGATGTGCCAAAAAATACTCAACAGCAGCTAAAATCTCGACAATTCCCGCTTTGTCATCTGCTCCTAAAAGTGTGGTTCCGTCTGTAGTAATCAACGTTTCCCCTTGATACTCTTTTAAATTGGGAAATTCAGCAACCGATAAAACGATGCCTTGTTCTTGATTCAAGAGGACATCTTGGCCATCATAATTAGTGATGACTTGTGGACGGATGTTTTCTGCTGAAAAATCCGCCGTATCCAGATGTGCAATCAAGCCGATGCTCTTCGCTGCAGGTTGGTTACCAGGCAACCGTGCCGTTAAAAAACCGTTTTGTTCGTTATAATGCACATCGGCCAAACCTAATTCATGCAGTTCTGTTTCAATCATTCTTGCTAAAACCACTTGCCCGACCGTCGTCGGTGTGGTTTGACTGTTGGCATCTGAACGGGTGTTAACTTTCACGTAAGTTAAAAATCGTTCGACTAATTTTTCCATTTCTTACTCCTTCTTCCTGAATCATTCTGTTAAATAAGCATTGCGCAAGTGGAAATAATCCCCATACAAGTGATAACTAATGCCTTTCAATTTAGGATTGATTAGATAATTTGAGGCACTTTGATACAGCGGTACTTGGGCAGCATCTTGGTTCAACAAGATGTCTTCCGCTTCTTTGTATTCTGCAAACTGTTTCTCTGGATTATTGGCATTAATCGTTCGTGCATCTTCTACCAGTTGGTCGTATTTGGCATTATGATAATTGCCATAATTGTAACTTGATTCTCCTGCATATAAGTTAAAGTAAGAGTCTAATTCACTACTGCCGGCAATCCAACCTGAAAGAGACAACTCGTAATTTTTTTCACGTCGCGATTGGTTCACATTATTACTTGGTTGCGATGAAATGGTAATTTCTAAACCTGGCAGATTTTCTTGTAACTGACTTTGAACATATTCCGCAATTCGTTTTCCTTGATCTGTATCTGCCGCTAGCAAGGAAAGTTTCACTTTTTTACCGACATCCGCCTGGGCTTTCGTCCATTCAGCTTGAGCTTTTTTGATGTCATTTTTCAAATATTCGCCACTGTAAGCTCGGAAATCTTCATCTGTTTCTGGGTTCGCATAAAGTTTACTTGGAATCAATCCGTTGAGGGGTTTTGACCCATCGTTTAAGACACTTTGTGTTAAGGCTTCTTTATCAATTGCTTGGCCAATCGCTTTTCGTAAATGAACATTCGCTAATGGCGTTCCTTCTTTTTTGTTGAAATCTAAGAAGTAGTTGGCCACATCTGGATGACTGACATAGCCTGGATCCTCTTGATATTGTTGAACATATTGTCCGTTAATGCGAACTAAGTCTAGTTCATTCGCTTGATATAAGTTAATCCCAGTATTATCTTCTTTGATTGTACTAACCGCAACTTCTTCCAGTTTCACTTGATCCGCATCATAGTATTCTGGATTTTTTTTCAATGTCCAAGTATCTGAAGTCGCATCCCAATTGGCTAGCGTAAATGGCCCGCTATAAAGTAAATGTTCACTATCCAAGGCGTAATCTTTACCTTGCGCTTCGACAAATTTTTGATTTTGTGGCGCTAACCAAGCAATCGAAACGACTGCTAAGAAGGAAGGTTGGGCCTGTTTTAATTCAACAATGAATTCTTTGTCATTAGGGGCTGAAATCCCTAATTCATCGACTGACTTTTCACCGTTGCGTATTTCAAAACTATTTTTAACACTATCTAGTAAATAGGCATTCGGTCCAATCGTCGCTGGTGTCACCAGTTTTTTCCAAGAATAAACAAAATCTTGGGCCGTGATTGGCTCGCCGTTGCTCCACTTAATCCCCTCCCGCAAGGTAAAGTGGTACTTGCGCCCATCGTCACTAATCTTGACATCTTTAGCTAGAGCTGGCACCGTGGCACTATCATCATCAAACCGATACAGGCCTTCAAATAAATGTTGTGCCATTGTAAAGGTATTTTTATCTGTTGTTTGTGTTGTATCCAATGTTGAGATTGGTGCAGGTGAACTAATACTGATTTTTTGTTCAGCTGCTAAATTTCCCGAATCTACTTTCTCTGCTGCTTCTTTGGTTCCGCCACATGCGGCTAAAAGAAACCCTGTTGCAATCAAACCTACTACTTTTTTCCCCAATTTCATGTTGTTGCCCCCTCATATTTTTTAAACAAATAAAAAAAGCATTCGTCCTAAAAAGGACGAATGCTTATGCAATCGCGGTACCACCTTTGTTGATCTCTTCGCTAAAAAAGATCCGCTCGTTTCCAGTACAATCATACTGTAGCGCTATAACAGGCGCACCTGAATTGGTTTAAGCGAACGGCTTCAACCAACCTGTTCAAAGGCCATTTTCCTCTTTAACGTCACTACCTCTTCTCACCAAACGAGGCTCTCTGCAAGCTATTTTAAAAAGTACTTTCCTTCTCATCACATTTTGTTCTTTTATTTGTTTCATCAATCATACTGATTTACGGATAGTTTAGCAAACATTTTCGAGGCCGTCAACCACATTTTTAATTTAAAACTTTTTTGTTTTTCATCAAAAAAAGAAAAGAGGTTTCAATTCCTCTTTTCTAAAACAATTTTACTCTAATCCTTTTTTAACATCTTCTATCATCAAATGCATTGATTCTAATCCACCACCACTTAGATACCAAACATCTGGTTGAAGCATAATGACTTTATCATTTTTACCAGCATCGGTTTTTTGAATCAATTCGTTTGCAGCGACGTTATCTTTTGAATCGTCGCCACCAATTGCTTTGGTACGATCTACCACAAAGAGAATCCCAGGATTTTTTTCTAAAACATATTCGTAAGAAACACTTTGCCCATGAGTGGAAGCTTCAATCTTATCGTCTGCTGCTTTGAAGCCAAATGTATCATGAATTAAACCGAAACGAGAGCCTTTTCCGTAAGCGGAAAGTTGTCCTTCGTTAACTAACACAACAAGCGCATTATTCGCGCTAGCTTCTGCTTGTTTTTTCACGTCAGCAATTTCTTTTTCTAAGCCGGTTATTTTTTCTTTGGCTACCTCTTCTTTACCAAAAATAGTGCCTAATGTTTCAATATTTTGTTTCGTTGATGCCCAAGGATTTTTGGCATCTACAGCTAAGTAAATGGTTGGCGCAATGGCTTTTAATTGTTCTTGATAATCTTGTTGACGACCAGAGATAATAATTAAGTCTGGTTTTAGTTGATTGATTTTTTCTAAATCTGGTTCTTTAATACCGCCTGCTGATTCAACTTTTTGGTATTTTTCCAAATACGCAGGGATATTTTTGGTTGGCGCACCTACCACGCGGTCACCAACACCTAGTGCATCCATTGTATCCAAGGAACCATTATCAAAAACAACGACTTTCTTAGGATTTTTGGGAACGGTTAATTGACCATTGGTGTCTTTGACTGTGACTTCCGTTTTAGCTGCTGTTTCTGTTGTTGCAGAATCTGCTGTTTTTTTATTTGTTTGACAAGCACTTAACATTAACAGTCCCATCATTGAAACTGCCATCATTGCTAAAAATTTCTTTTTCATTCTTTTCCTCCAAAAACGTTATTTTTAAATTGCTCGATTTAGTGATAAAGACAAAAGCGTTTTCCTTCAATTTCACAAATCCGGATATTCATTTCATAAAGATCATTTAAAATACTTGTTTGAATAACTTCCTCTGTTGCGCCATGCGCATAGAGCTTTCCGCCTTTCATGGCGACAATTTCATCTGCATAGCTTGCGGCAAAATTAATATCATGTAGAACAATCAGAATTGTTTTTCCTAGTTCATCCACTAAGCGTTTAAGAATCTGCATCATTTGAACCGCATAATTCATGTCGAGGTTATTTAAGGGCTCATCCAATAAAATATAATCGGTATCTTGGGCTAAAATCATGGCAATATACGCCCGTTGTAATTGGCCCCCAGAAAGGGTATCAATGTATTCTTCTGCCATTTCAGTTAAGCCCAATTGTTCCAGTGCTTCTGTTACTTTTTCATGGTCAGCGCTTTTTAAGCGACCTTTGGAATAAGGAAAGCGGCCAAAATTGACCAGTTCTCGCACAGTTAATTTAAGTTGTACACCGTTGGCTTGTTTTAAAAGGGCAATTTTTTGTGAAAAAGCCGATTGCTTCCAGGTTTTTACTTCTTGCTTGTCCAGATAAATTTCCCCGGTATCTTTGGGAATTAAGCGACTCATCATGGCTAGCAGCGTGCTTTTCCCAGCGCCATTCGGCCCAATAAAGGCCGTTAATTTGCCTTCAGAAATAGGTAAATCAATGTCTGAAACGACAAATTTATCGCCATATTTTTTTGATACATCACTCATCTGGATCATGTGCGTTGCTTCCTTTCTGCAATAATTTTCCATATAAAATAAACGCCCCCAACAAATTGAATCACCACACTGAGCGGGGTATTCAAATGAAAGACCTGTTCAACCATCAATTGACCAAACACCAGTAAAAAGACTGCTATTAAACTCCCTGCCACAAACAGTTCTCGGTGGCGATAGGTTTTCATGAATTGATAACTCATATTGGCCACGATAAAACCTAAAAATGTAATCGGTCCCACTAATGCTGTTGATAAGCCGACCAGACTACTGATCAAACACAACAACACTAATTGAAACTGATTCACAGCAATCCCCAAATTCTGGGCTTGATGGTTCCCTAAATGTAAAACGTCTAAACGGTAACTTTCCCGCCAAAGTATCCCACAAATCATGAGTACCGCCACACCAACGAAAACGAGATACTGACTATTGACGTTACCGAAACTGGCAAACAACTTTCCTTGGAGTAAGTCGTATTCGTTAGGATCCATAATCACTTGTAAAAACGTACTGATACTACTGAAAAAAGTACCTAAAATCATGCCAATCATCAATAATAAAAATAAATCGGATTGATTTTTGCGTAATAGAAAATACGATAAACTAGTACTTAAAAACACCATTAAAAAGACGTTCATCAAAAACGAGCCAAGACTTACTTGACCTAACGCTTGTGCGCCTCCTAAAAGAAAAAATAACACCGTCTGCACAAAGACATACAAGGAATCCATCCCTAAAATGTTTGGCGTTAGGAAATGATTTTGCGTGACTGTTTGAAAACTAATGGTTGAAAAAGCCGCAGCGATTCCGACAAAAATAAAAGCCAATAACTTTTTGCCTCGTAACGCCAAAGCAAAGGACCAATTGCCATACGTGTTATAAGTTAAATAACAAAGACTCACAATTACTACGGCAGCTAAAAGCAAAAGTAATGAAAGCCATTTTTTTAAAGGCCGTTTCATCGTTTGCGCCCCCTTAGTAATAATAAAATGAACAAAATGCTCCCTAATGTTCCGACAACCACGCTGACAGGAATTTCATAAGGGGCAATCAATACTCGTGCTAAAATATCACAGATTAACAAGAACAAACTCCCACAACTCCCAGTTAACCACAAGGTATTTTTCATATGATCGCCATAACGTAAAGACACGAGATTGGGAATCACAACCCCTAAAAACGGAATATTCCCCACCATCAATAAAACGATGGCACTTGCTAAAGCAACCAGCGTCAAACCTAAAAACTGAATTCGCTGGTAATGGACGCCAAGACTATTTGCAAATGCTTCACCCATACCAACGACAGTGAAATGATAAGCAAATAAATAAATAACAAACCACAAAGGAATCATTAAAAATAACCATTCATAATTCCCTTTCATAACTGTGGAAAAATTTCCTTGTAACCAAGCAGACATATTTTGAACCAATTGGTATTGATAGGCAAAAAATGTGGCAATTGAGCCTAGAATGTTACCAAACATCACGCCCACCAAAGGGACCATCACTTGATTCTTACTTGGTAATAATCGAATGAGCGCTAAGAATAATAAGGTCCCGCTTAGCGCAAAAATAAAAGCAATTGCCGTTCGATAGAGAAACGGAGCTGTTGGGAAAAATAACATTGCAACTAAAATACCCAACCTTGCACTATCGGTTGTTCCAGCGACACTAGGAGCGACAAATTTATTTTGTGTGAGTTGCTGCATAATCAATCCAGAAATACTCATCGTACTACCAGCAATGATTAAACTCAACGTGCGGGGAACACGGGTGGTAAATAAAACAAATTGTTGCTGCGCATCTAATTGAAACAACTGAGAAAGTGCAATGTCCTTCACCCCTATCACTAATGACAATAAGCTGAAAAGTAATAGTAGAACAAACAAACCAATCTTTTTCATGAGAAAACTCCATTTTTATTTAATTGAGAATGATTCTCATTCTTAATTACAGTGTATGAGAAAACCATCACAAATGCAACCACTTTTTTTCCTTTCTTAAAAACTTCTTCTCAAGCCGACTGACCAACGACTTATCTAAGATATGCTATAATGGAGGGAAACGTTAGGAAAGGAGTGTTACTGAATGGCGAATGATGACTTACAACAACGTCTGGATAAAGGAATGTACGGTACGCCCCTCGTCAATCCTGAAGAACAACACAAATACATGGGCACATTTCGTGAACGCTGCCGTCTCTCCATGACCGTCGCTGAAATGAAAGATGCACAGAACCAACAACATTTATTAGAAGAATTAGCGAAGCATCCTGAAGTTACAGTACTTTTAAACGGCGAAATCTCTTCTGACCTGCAAAGTACCTATATTAAATTATTAAATCAGCATGGCGCAACCTTTAAGATTGTTAACAATTTTGTGGAGAACAACCCTGACTCTCTCGGCTTACTGTTAGCTGAAAAACATGCAGTCGATGAACCTGTGATTGACGTTACAGAAAAATATCCTCAAGCAACCGAAACGCCAAAAGAAGAGCCAAAAGCTAAAAAAGGCTTCTGGCAAAAACTATTTCACTCATAAAAAAGCTCGAGGAAAGTTACGAGTCATTGAATTGTTTAAACATAAGTTATGAGCGCTTCCATTTATAATAGAATTGTGCTATTATAAAGATGAAAAAGAGAGGTATGCGGGTACATACCTCTCCTTTATACCAGCGCCAGTTATAAGAACTGGTGGCTTACTGAGTTAAATTTTTGTTACTATTTAACCGTTCGGCCTGTCAAGCTTATGAACGGTTATTTTTTATTGTTTTTCGTTGCTTCAAGGATACCGAAAATCAGTAACGCAACAAACGCTAATCAGCTGAACAAAAGCAACACTACGCGTTGCTTCGATCTCAACAACTTCTAAGAGCTAAAGCTCTAAGAGTTGAAGGTCCTTCGGAAATAAGCCGAAATTGTTGAGAATCACGAAGAACGTAGTGATTCGATGATGAATAATACCTACTTGGTCTCCAAAAATTGAAGAACTATTTTCGGAAATTCCTTCTTATTGCTGAGAAACACTATTTGCAAAGCAAATAGATGTTAAACAGTACCTACTTGGTTCTCGGAGCTAAACGCTTTCGCCTTAGCCTCAGAGCAAAACTAATCATCAATTCCAATGCCGCTTCGATTGACAAAAAAATGCTCCTTTCGTTAAAGTACATCGGATACACATAGGCATCACCTGCCTCTCTAACTCAGAGCCACCGTCATACAACTTTCATTGGTAATAGCTTTAGTATAACCTATTGGGTGCACCAAGAAAACGTTTTTATAAAAAATACCGCCAAAAAATCTATTATGAATTTTTTGGCGGTATTCTTTTTTTATTGAACCACTTCTGGGTATAAAAGTTTTAAAACGTCCATTGTTAAACGGCGTCCTTTTCCAGCGTAAGGATACACATGCATGTGCATGGCTGGATTAAAGTTTGCTTCAATAATCCCGTACGTTAAGCTATCACGTGTGCCTTTTACGTCTTTGTCAGGAATGATTAAATCAATGCCACAAATTTTGGCTCCTAAAGCAGCTACGGCCTCAATGGCGATTTGTTTATAACTATCATCAATGACATCGGTCATATCAATCGAATCCCCGCCCGTGCTAACATTAGAATTTTCTCGCAAGTACACGATTTGCTCTTTTTCTGGCACAGAATAGATAGTTAAACCTTGTTCTTTCAACATTAGTTTTTCTAAATCATTTAACTGGATTAATTCTAGTGGTGCACGGTGATTGGTTCCCCGCAATGGATCACTATTTTTAGCGGCCACCAATTCTTCTACAGTATGTTTGCCATCTCCGGTAACATTGGCTGGCACGCGCAACATGATGGCTTTTACATCATTATCTAACACAAAGAACCGATATTCTGTTCCAGGTAAAAATTCTTCAATTAAAACCGCTGTGTCCTCTTTAAAAGCAATCCGTAACGCTTCCGTAAAGTCTTCCAACGAAGCGCCTTCTTTAAAAATGGTAATTCCTAAACCGTAATTCGTTGATTTTGGTTTCACGACAAACGCTTTATTGGCATAGCGCAAATGTGCTTCTTGTGCCTCAATAAAAGATGAAAATTCTTCACCGCCAGGCACATGGAAACCTGCTGCAGACAAAATTTTCTTTGTCACGGTTTTGTTTTCCATAATCAATGGTACCACGTAGTTATCTTTGCTAGTCATGTTGGCATTTTTGACGTATTCAATGTGCTCGCCATGTTGCAGTTTCAAAAATTGCTCTTGTTCATCTAAAATTTCGATTTCCAGACCTTTTTGAATCGCATCAAATAAGAAAATTTGTGTGGATAATTCCATCTCACGGAAACCAGCTAATTGATAAGGGCGTTCAAAGGCCATACTTTGATATTGGTTTCCAAAAATATTACCCAATTCACTGTTGGAGTTTTCTTGAATAATCGTCCACATTTTGCCAGAAACGGTGTCTTGTGGATTCCGCAGTTGTTGATAATACTTACCGACAACTTCTTTGCCTTTGCGAATGCCTAGAGCATCTAACATATCAATCATTTCTGAAAAAATCCGATCGCCTTCTGCAATTAACTTAATCGTTTCATGAGGATGACCAAGAGCCACTTGTTCATTAAAAATATCCCCAGTTTTCACCCATTCATCCGCTTCTTCTTTTTCATCTGTCCACAATAAATACAACATGAAATAATGTAAGAAATCCACGGTATCTTCCACAATGCCTAAACGTGAAAAAGGATTTAAGTCTAAATTACGCAACTCGATATAGCGAATACCTGTTTTAGGCAGATCAGACATTTGTTTCCCGCCACGTAAGCGCACAGGCGCATAAAATTCTTTTTCTTCAGAAAGTAAACCATTTTCCACCATGCGATGAATATCTTCTAAATAGCGTTCCAATGAAGCATACGATACTTTCACATTGTCATGATTTCTGTAGCCATACGTACTATTCCGAATACTGCGAATGGGTTCTTGCGGTTGGTCGTCGTAGACCCTAAAGTAGCCGTCTTCACTAACTGGCGAAGCCCCAAAAAGATACGTAATTAACCAACGATAACGTAAAAAGTTACGGGCAACTTTCATGTACACTTTCGTTTTAAATTGTTTGCAATCTGTCACTTCGGATTGTTCATCATATAATTGCTGAATCAGGGCTTGGTCATATTCAAAATTAAAATGAATTCCGCTGACCATTTGTTTTCGTTTGCCATACTCTTTTGCCAAATAACGACGATATAACACTGCATCATATTGATCTAATTTAGCAATTTTAATCTCTTCATCTTTTGTTGGTAATTGTGGGGGCATACTTAATGGCCACAGCATTTCATCTTCTGGAATCGAACGACGAGCCACATCGTGAATGGCATCTAAAAAACGAAGCATTTCTGTGCCGCTATTTGCTACAGGCGTGATTAGTTCTAATTGTGTTTCACTAAAATCTGTTTGAATATATGGATGATAAGAACGGTTACCAAAAACCGTGGGATGATCAGTTGTCGCTAAAAGCCCTTCTCGTGTACTACGTTGGTTTTCTTTTTCTAAACCAAAACGAGCCATCAATACGTAAGGACGAACATTTTTCTTTTGCATTAATTCTCTATAATTCATCTTGTCGCCTTTCTTTCTACAAACTATCTGTTTCTCTTACTATTATATAGGAAAACGAGTAAATATGCTGTTTTTTTGAACGTTCGCTTGGGAATTTTCGAGACACTTTTAGAGAGCGCCTTTTTCCGTTATACTGAAAACAACTAGTTTATAGAAAGTGGGGATTGCTCATGAAAAATCGTGCATTACTTTTAATTGACTTTCAAAAAGGCATCGAAAGTCCGACGCAGCAATTGTACCGTCTACCAGCAGTGTTGGATAAAGTCAATCAGCGTATTGCTGTCTACCGCCAACACCATGCGCCCATTATTTTTGTTCAACATGAAGAAACTGAACTACCTTTTGGCTCAGACTCTTGGCAACTTTTTGAAAAACTGGATGCACAACCTACAGATTTTTTCATCCGCAAAACACATGCGAATGCCTTTTACCAAACAAATTTAAATGATTTATTGACGGAACAAGCCATTCAAACGTTAGAAATTGCTGGTGTCCAAACCGAGTTTTGTGTGGACACTACAATTCGGATGGCTCATGGTTTAGGCTATACGTGTTTGATGACACCGAAAACCACTTCCACCTTGGATAATGGGCATTTAACCGCGGCACAAATTATCCAACATCATGAAGCTATTTGGGCTGGCCGCTTTTTGACTTTTTTGCCTTCAATAAATTGAGAGCTTTTCCAAAAAATTGTTTGTTCACTATGTTTTCTTGTCGTATTTCATGTTAGTATAAGGAAAAAGTGTTCAGTTGATTAGTTGAAGATTTAGAGTGTGGGACATAAGTCGATTAGGCTTGTCTCTCATGTTCTGTCTTTTTTTATGTCATCATTCACTAAACTAATAAATAATTGGAGGTATTTTATGAACAAATTTTTTACAGCCCAACGTTTAAAAGACACCGCCTATGTAACAGTCGGTGCATTCATTTTGGCCATTTCAATCAATGCGGTCTTATTGCCAAATAAACTTGTGGCAGGCGGAGCCAATGGCATTAGTATTGTTATTAATTATGTTTTCGGGATTAGTCCCGCCATTGTTCTTTACGCCATCAATATTCCTCTTTTAGTGCTTTGTTTCTTACTTCTTGGGAAAGAGGTCGGTGTCAAAACCATTTATGGCAGTCTTATTTATCCATTTTTTGTAGGAATTACTTCAGGGATGCCTGTTTTAACACATAATATTTTTCTAGCAGCATTATTTGGCGGTATTATTACAGGTGCTGGCCTAGGCTTGGTTTTCCGTGGCAATGCCTCAACTGGTGGTACAGCAATCATTTCACAAATTGTCAATAAATACTTCAAAGTTTCCTTAGGTATTGCTATTTTATTCGTCGATGGTTTAGTCATTTTATCAGCAATGTACGCTTTTAATGCAGATATTGTGTTATTCTCTTTAATTTGTTTATTTACAATTGGTCGTGTCGTTGACATGATTCAAGTTGGTCTGGTTCGCTCGAAGAATGTGATGATTATTTCACCAAAATATGTCGCTATTCAAGAACGCTTATTACGTGAACTAGATAAAGGTGTGACCTTGGTGCCAATCGAAGGCGGTTATCGAAGCGCGAAAGGCATGCTCTTAATGACCGTCATTCGTGAAAAAGATTTTCCCCGCTTAAAAGAAGCCATTCTTGAGATTGATGAAGAAGCCTTTTTGATTTCAATGAGTGCAAGTGAAGTTTACGGAAAAGGATTTAGCTTGAAAAAAGTAGCTGATTCTTATGGTGTTGAAGCTACTAATGCCAATAATTTACAATAGTTTTTTGTAGGAGAAGAGCCGCAAAATCTGTAGAAATTTTGCGGCTCTTTTTACATCTTCATCCAGACAGGTTCTAAGCTATTGCCATCCAAATCTTGCACTTCTAAGCCATACATTTGCTCTTCTGGTATTCCCATATCAACTCGGTAACAGTTGCCTCCGTTAGCTTTGGCGATTTCGCCAAACTGTTTTACGGCTTCGGCACTCTCTAAACTAAAGGAAATTAATGCTCCACTGGTTGTTTTCGCATCAATAATTTGCTTTTCTTGGATAAATTTTCCATAAAAGTCATGGTTCAACAACATAATCCAAAATTGATCATCCCACATCATCGAACTAGCTTCCTCTGTTGAAAATTCCTCGTTCTTTTTGAATCCAAGTTTTTCATAAAATGCTGTAGAACGTTGGACATCCGCTACTGGGAAGTTAACAAAAACCATTGTGCCCATGTGATTCATCCCTTTCTTTTAATCATCTACGACAGCTAAGTGTGCGTTGCGACAAAATCAACAAGCTTGTTTGATTTATACTAGCATATTCATAAAAGAAATGTTACTAAAACGTTTTCTTAAGGTAATTCTCGATAAGCCAAGTGCTGAATGATTTCACTATGTTGTGGATAATCGTTTAACAATTCCGCTTGAGTAAATAACTCGAAGTCTTCAAACTCAAAGCCTGGTGTAACCACACAACTGACTAACGCAAATCCTGTCGCTACTGTAGAGCCAAAGATTGTGCCGGCAGGAACTGAGAACGAAAGCTGTTGTCCTTGAACTAAGTCTTTCCCTAACTGAACAGCTTGATACGTTCCATCAGGAAAAATACAGTGAACGGTTAACGGCTGACCATCGTGAAAAAACCATAATTCATCCGCTTTTAAACGATGAAAATGTGACGGACTTTCTGTATTTAATAGAAACAAAATCGCTGTATGCAACGCCCGTTCGCCTCGTTTGGTCGGAATCAATTGTTCACTTTTATTGGTTTGTTTAAAATAACCGCCCTCAGGATGCGCTTCTAATCCTAACTTCTCAATCCACATTTGTTCTGTCATCTTCTCCCTCACTCCTTCATTTTTTTCAGAAACAATTTAGGAAGAACTTAGAACATCCGTCCTAATCCTAAAATAAACGGCGGGACAGGAGGTCGGGACAGAACCGTTTAGCTCCGAGAAATAAGAAGAAATTTCCGAAAATTGCTCTTTAATTTTTGGAGAATTTCGACTTATTTCCGAAGGAGTTGGTTCTGTTCCCGCCGTTTATCAGGTTTTGAGCCTGGGACAAAAATCCAAAGTGATTTTTGTCCCAGGCTCCTGTCCCACGTTCTTCCCAAACCTGTTTATTTTCTACAACTAAACATCTTTTAATAAGCCTTTAAATAAGCCCATTGCGAAATCGTTGGCATTGAATGGTTCTAAATCGTTAATGCCTTCACCTAGACCAACTAATTTCACTGGCAAGTGTAATTCATTCCGAATAGCAATGACAATACCACCTTTGGCTGTTCCGTCTAGTTTGGTTAAAACTAAGCCAGTGACATCGGTTGTTTCTTTGAACTGTTTAGCTTGTGTCATCGCATTTTGACCAGTAGTTGCGTCCACGACTAAGAGAACTTCGTGAGGCGCATCTGGAATTTCTCGTTGGATGACTCGTTTGATTTTTTCTAATTCCTTCATTAAGTTGACTTTATTTTGTAAACGACCTGCTGTATCCACTAGCAAAACATCGGCCTGTTCTGCTTTGGCACGTTCCACTGCATCGAAAACGACCGCTGCTGGGTCGCCGCCAGCATTCCCACGCACAACTTCAACGCCAGCCCGTTCGCCCCAAACAACTAATTGATCGATGGCGCCCGCTCGGAACGTATCGGCAGCTGCCATTAAAACTTTCTTTCCTTCCAACTTGTATTGATGGGCTAATTTACCAATGCTGGTTGTTTTACCCACTCCATTAACACCGACAAATAAAATCACGGTTAAGCCATTTGGCTGTAAGTTAATCGCGTTATTTTCATTAATTCCTGCTTCTTCATACAAATCAACCATTTTTTCAATGATGGTATTTTGAACTTGAGCTGGTTTTTTCACGTTTCGCAGTTTCACTTCTTGTCGCAAGGCTTCTGTAATTTTTAAGGATGTATCAAAGCCTACGTCTGCACCAATCAACGTTTCTTCTAATTCTTCAAAGAAATCTTCATCGACGCTCCGGAAATTAGCAAACAATTCGTTCAACCGTTGACCAAATGTTTTACGTGTTTTTTCCAAGCCTTTTTCATATTTTTCTTGGACTTGCTCTTCTTTCGACTCTTCAATTTCTTCTGAAACCTGCGTGTCTGTTGGTTCTGCCAACGGAGTCACGACACTACTTTCTTCCTCAGGCACTTCCACAACAACTTCTTGTGTTTCCTCTGTCAAGATTTCTTCTGGCTCTTCTTCTAATGCTTCTTCTACATCAGCTAATTTTTCCATTTCAGCGTTATCTGTTAAATCGGCTGTTTCTGCAACTTCTTCCGCTGCCGTTTCTGGCGTTGTTTGCGCCTCTTCTGCTGCGGTTTCTTTTGATTCAGCAGGCGCTGATTCATCACTTGGTGTTTCGTCTACTGTTTCTTCAACAATCTCTTGTTTTTCTTCTTCCTTTTTTTCAGCGGAAAAAGCTTTTTTAATTTTATCAAAAAATCCCATTCTTATTGGCCTCCTTCCAACGGCGTTAAAATATATTTTTCGACCGCTTTGGCAACGCCATCTTGGTCATTCGTGTCTGTAACGACATCTGCGGCTTCTTTAACTAATGGAATCGCATTTGCCATGGCGACACCTAAGCCAGCGTATTCAATCATCGGTAAATCATTTTCTTCGTCCCCTAGGGTCATGATTTCTTCTGCACGGATTCCTAAATCTTTGGCTAACAAGGAAATACCATAGGCTTTCGTAATCCCTTTTGGCATAAATTCTAATAAGTTATTTCGCGTTTTAATAATTTCAAAACGCTCATAAAAAGAGGCTGGAATTTCCTTGATGCGTTCATTTAAATACGCTTCATCAATCGCAACAACAACTTTATTATAAATTCGATTCGGGGTTAACTCTTCTAATTTGTAGGACTCAAAGGTTAATAATTTGTTTAGAGAACTATAAATTGAAGGATAATTTGGGGCAGAAGGCAGTTGCATCACGACCTCATCGGATAAGACATCAAACGGCATATTGAGTGTGGTTGCTAATTGGTACAGCTCATGAATCGCTTCCAAGGGCATCAATGTTTTCTCAATAATGGCCCCTGTATCATTTTTTTGAACCAACCCGCCGTTAAAAGTAATGCTATAATCGCCTTCATCTTGTAAACCTAATTCTTCTAAGTAAGGACCAATAGCTGCCAAAGGTCGACCTGTGCAGATAACAACTTTCACGCCTGCTTGTTTCGCAGCCATCAGTGCTTGTTTATTCCGTAAAGAAATCTCTTTTTGGCTATTTAATAATGTTCCATCTAAATCAATAGCAACTAATTTTATCAAACGTTCGCTCCTCCTTGCTTCTGGCTAATTGCTTTTTTCAATTGCGCCACCTTCTTTGACCTCTTCCAAGCGAACTGAAACGATTTTTGAAACCCCAGATTCTTGCATAGTCACGCCATATAAAACATCTGCGGCTTCCATTGTCCCTTTACGATGTGTCACCACGATAAACTGTGTACCATCTTCAAATTCGCTTAAATAATGGCCAAAACGAGCAACGTTGGCTTCATCTAAAGCTGCTTCTACTTCATCTAAAATACAGAACGGAACGGGTCGAACACGAATAATTGAAAAGAGTAACGCAATCGCTGTTAATGCCCGTTCGCCTCCAGACAACAAGCTTAAATGTTGTAATTTTTTCCCTGGTGGTTGCGCCTCAATCTCAATCCCTGTATTCAAGAGATCCTCTGGGTTAGTTAGCACCAGTTCTGCCCGGCCGCCACCAAACATATTAGGAAATACCACTTTAAACTGGCCACGAATTGCTTCAAAGACTTCTTTAAACCGTTCTTTCACTTCTTGGTCCATTTCATCCATGGTTTCAAATAATTGTTCTTTCGCATTTAATAAATCATCTCGTTGACTGACTAAAAATTGATGGCGTTCATCGACTTGTTCAAATTGCTCGATGGCGCTTAAGTTAACAGGTCCTAACCGCTCAATTTCTTGTTTTAGGCGTTTCACTGTTTGCTGCGCTTGCGCTAAATCATCGATTGGGAAATACGCTTCATAGGCAGCTTCAAAGGTTAAGCTGTATTCTTCCTGTAAGTAACTTAACGAGCTATCTAATTGCATTTCTGCACGATTTTTTAGGACTTCAATTTGTGTTTTATCTGCTAAATACTGTTGTTGGCGTTTGTTTTCTTCCGCTAATTTTGTATCTAACTCGTCTACTTCTTCTTGCAACGCTTGTCGTTGACTGCGTGCCGTTTGTAAAGACGTTTGCAACGCTGTTTGTTTCTCCGCTAATTGCGCGACTTGTGCCGCTAAGCCTTCTTCGGTTAACTGGTGATCGCTAGAATGGCTACTTAGTTGTTGTAGCTGTTGACGGATGGCCGTTTCTCGAATCAACAATTCGTCCAATTGTTCTTGTTTGTCTTGCTTTTGACGAGCAAAATGGGCACATTGTTCCGCCGCTACTGCTTGTTCTGCTTGAACTGTCGTCAAGCGTTCTTGCGCTTGGGTTTTAAAGGTTTCCATTTGGCTAGCTTCTTGTTCCACTTGTTTCATTTCAGCATCTAAACGTTCTTTCGTTGCCATTAAGTTTGCTTGTTGCTCTGTCAATGTGGCTTTTTTCGTTTGATATTCGGTTAAGAATTGATGCAATTCCCGTGATTCATATTCAAACAGACGTTTTTCTTTTGTTAAACGAGTAATCGTTTCTGTTTGATTGGCTAATTTATTGTCAATTTCTTGTTGTTTTAAGCGATTTTGTTCACCAGCAGAGCGCAACATTTCTGCACGTTCCGTGGCTGTTTTCACTTCTTGCGAGAGCGCTTGGACTTCTTGTTCCACACTTCTTAGTTGTGTCTCTAATTGAGTCATTTGTTCAGTAATTGTTTGAAGTTCTTGCGCTTGTGAAAATAGGCTTCCTTGGTTGCCACGTTTATTGGCTCCCCCAGTCATCGAACCGCCAGGATTCATCACATCGCCTTCCAATGAGACAACGCGATATTGGTAATTGACTAATTTTGCTAACTGGTTGGCACTCGTTAAATCTGCCGCTAAAATCGTGACGCCTAAGAGATTTTGAATAACGGTTTGTACTTGTTCTGGATAACGAACTAATTCACTGGCAATCCCCACGAAGCCCGGTGCACCAGCCAAACGATTCTGAACCATCGCCGATACAGAGCGCGGCTTAATGGTAGTCAATGGTAAAAAGGTTGCCCGGCCACTGTGTTGTTGTTTTAGGAAGGTAATGCCTGCTCGACCATCTTTCTCATTTTCCACAACAATATGTTGCGCCGCACCACCTAGGGCCGTTTCAATCGCCAACGTATATTCTTTAGGCACTTCAATTAACTCAGCCACTGCGCCAACAATCCCAGTTAATTGGTTTTTGTGACGCAATACAGCTTTCACACCTTGATAGAAGCCAGCGTAATTTTCTTGAATTTCTTGCAAACTTTTTTGGCGTGCCTTCGCTTGTTGCACTTGATTCATCGCTTGGTACATATCGTTTTGACGCCGTGCTAATCGTTCACGTTTGGCTTCAAGCGTTGCTTTCAACGCGGTGTATTCTTCCAGTTGTTCTTGTAAGCCTTGTTTTGCGACTTTTTGCTCTTTTTCTAGCGTTTCTTTCATTGCGAGAGCTTCAACCATCTGTTCTTCTAGCGCTTCGTGTTTTGCTAGCGATTGTTGATTTTTAGCTGTTTCTTGTTGATATTGTCGTTCTAAATATTTTAAGTCATTGGCTGTATTGGCTTGTTCTTGCATGACTTCCACATACTGACTGCGCAATTCCTCCATCAATTCTTTAGAAGACTTACTATATTTTTCCACATCTTTCGTTGCCAAAGCCAATGCTTCTTTTAACGTCTGACGTTGTACCGTTTTTTCTGCGATTGCTGTTTCCAGCGTCTGCAATTCTTCTCGATAACGAACAATTTTTTCGGCTGTTTCTGCCAATGTCTCTTCGTATTCGCTTGCCGTTTGGGAGGTGTGTTTGGAACGTTCAATTAAAACATTTTTTTGTCCTTCTGCTTGTTTCAACGCTTCTGTCACTTGTAATAATTGTTGTTGTTCCGTTTCAATTTGTTCATCTAAACGATTGCGCTTGCTGCGTAAACGTACCAATTTGCCTTCTAGGTCATGGACTTGCTTACTTGCGTCAGCTAACTTTTCTTCAATGGCTGTTAATTCTTGCGTTTTCGTTTCCCAAATAGCTTTTGCTTCTTGAATTTCGGTCACAGTTAAATTGACATCAATTTCGGTAAGTTCTTCTTTCAAAGCTAAATACTTTTTAGCCGTATCTGCTTGGGCGGCTAGAGGAACTAATTGGTCTTCCAACTCGTAAATGATATCTTGGACACGGCTTAAGTTGTCCTCGGTTTCGAAAAGCTTTTGTTCAGCCTTTTTCTTTCGTTGTTTGTATTTTAAAACGCCCGCTGCTTCTTCAAAAATCCCTCGACGGTCTTCAGGTTTACTATTAAAAATCGCTTCAACTTTCCCTTGTGAAATAATTGAAAAAGATTCTTTGCCTAACCCTGAATCCATAAATAAATCTTGAATGTCTTTTAAACGGCACGCTTGTTTATTAATAAAAAAGTCACTTTCGCCCGTTCGTTTTAAACGACGGGTGACACTAATCTCACTATAATCCAATGCTAAATAATGGTCGCTGTTGTCTAACGTCACGGTAACTTCCGCAATATTTAGCGGCTTACGACCTTCCGAACCGGCAAAGATAATGTCGTTCATTTTGCCACCGCGAAGGTTTTTCGCAGATTGTTCACCTA
The DNA here is from genome assembly GCF_023539285.1 of Enterococcus sp. LX10. NCBI lineage: Bacteria > Bacillati > Bacillota > Bacilli > Lactobacillales > Enterococcaceae > Enterococcus > Enterococcus sp. LX10. The sequence continues at coordinate 2,503,193 of NZ_CP092784.1, forward strand.
ATACCCAGCGAACGGCTTCCGTGATATTACTTTTCCCACTTCCATTCGGACCAACCACTGCTGTCACATCATCTTCAAATTCAATAATGGTTTTATCTGCAAATGATTTAAATCCTGTAATTTCAATTCGTTTTAAATACACGAATATTGCTCCTTCCAGCCTTACTGAGGAATACTTTTCAGTGCCCGCTCAGCGGCATCCTGTTCAGCTAACTTCTTCGATTTTCCTTGGCCTAACCCAATGAGTTCACCATTCATGTAAACTTCAGTGAAAAAGGTGCGGTCATGAGCAGGGCCTTCTTCTTTAATTAAGCGATATTCAATTGAAACATCGCCTTTGCGTTGTAAAACTTCTTGTAATTGTGTTTTGTGATCCATCTCATGTGAAAAAGCACCGGCATCAATTTTCGGAAAAATAACGTCTTCAATAAATTTCTTGGCTGCGCCAACTTTTTGGTCTAAGTAGAGGGCACCTAAGAAGGCTTCAAATAAGTCACATAATAATGATGCACGTGTTCGTCCGCCCGATGCTTCTTCTCCTTTACCTAATAAAATGTAGTTGTCGAAGTGACATTCTTTCGCAAATTTGGCTAAACTATCTTCCCGAACGATGGCTGCGCGCATCTTCGTTAATTTCCCTTCTGGAAGTTCTGGGAATTTTAAATACAAATATTGTGAAACAATTAATTCTAAAACTGCATCTCCTAAAAATTCAAGACGTTCATTATCGGATAATTTTAAATAGCGATGCTCATTCACATAGGATGAATGAGTAAAAGCTTGCTCTAATAGATTGACATCATGGAAAACAATGCCGTAACGTTCTTTTAACTCTGTTGTTAACTGATTGTCCATTCTCCACATTCCTTTACATTTATTTACACCTTGTTTCATTATACTTTTTTTTTCACTTTTTTTAAATGGTTCTATTCAGAAAAAGCCTGTTATTCACTGTGTTCTCATTATTTTTTAGAAAAAAATAAATAAATAGGGCTATGACTGAGATAAAAGCGTTTGTTTACGTAAGAGATAGAAAGAGCGTGGGACAAAAATCACTTTGGATTTTTGCGCCACGCTCAAAAACTGATAAACGGCGGGAACAGAAGCAACTCCTCCTTATTTCTCGGAGTTAAACACTTCTGTCCCGACCTCGTTCTATCTCTATTAAATCAGCGGAACGTTGTTTAACGTTTTTCCGCAGTGACACCCACCGTTGCCCATGGATTATCTTTCGTATCAACTGCCCAAGTAAAGTCAACTACACGGTCGTTGACAGGCAAGACTTCATTTCTGTAAAGCGTTGGGATTACAAACGCTTCATCAATGGCATACTCTTGCCAATCGTAGAAGGCTTTTTTACGTTTTTCTTCATCAAATGATGCTTTTGAATCGATCGCATCAAGTAATTTAGTATTTTCTTCTGACTCAAAACGTGTGTAGTTAAAGGCTGAGTTTGGACCATATAAGCCGGTTGGTGAAGGATCTGAACCTGTGCCCCACGCGCCTTGATAGATATCTACTTCTGGATCATCATTTTTCAATTTATCATAGAATGCTTGGAAATCAATTAAGCGTCCTGTTGTATACGTTACGTTTAAGCCAATTTCTTTCCATTGTTGGACATAGTAATCAGCAAGTGGTTGTGCAGTTTCGCCGCCTGACATTGAAGCAAACTTGATTTCTAGTGGTTTGCCTTCTTTGTCTTCGCGAATGCCATCGCCGTCTACGTCTTTATAACCAGCATCATCTAATAATTTTTTCGCTTTGTCTAAATCAAGCGTATAGCCTTTCGCTTCGCTATCATGCAAGCTCTTGAAGACTGGTGGAATTAACGTTGTTGCCCCTGTTCGTAAGCCGTTGTAGAATTTTTGGCCGACTGCATCATTGTCAATTGCATAGCCCATGGCTTGACGTAAGCTTTTATCTGCCATTTTAGCTTTTGGATTGTATTTCACTGTATTTGTTTCTTTGTCAAACGTACCCATTTTAAAGCCAATATACGTGTAGGCTTGTTCGGGACGTCCTAAGATTTGATACCCTTCAGTATCTTTGTAGGTTGGATACGTATCTGTTGGCATTGATAATGCAATATCGTATTGTTTCGCTTTCATCGCTTCTACAATGCTCGCAGAAGGAACAGATTTGAACACTAATTTATCTAATTTAGGTTTGCCACCGTAGTAATACTCATTTGGTAGGTATTCAACAGATTCACCTGTCACAATATTACTCATGTAGTATGGTCCAATAGTCACAGGGTTTTTACGAACTGCATCGCTTGATTCCATGTCTTTAACAGCAATTCCTTCAAAGGCATGTTTTGGTAAAACTGAACCCCAAACACCGCCACCTAATTGTTGCATTCCTGGGTGAACTTCTTTGTAAGTGATTTTAACTTCTTTATCATTGACTTTTTCTATGCCAGAAATGGTTGGCGATTTACCATCATGGTAGTCTTCCATACCAACAATATTCGTAAAGTTATCATCATAACGAATCCCTGTATAGTCTTTATGACCAATGACTTCATAAGAGAAAATCACGTCATCTGCCGTCACATCTTTACCGTCAGACCATTTCAAATTGTCACGTAATTTAATGGTTGCTGTATTGGCATCTTCATCTAATTTCAGATCTGCAGGACCCCCATCGACAATCTTAAAGTCTGCATCATTGTTAAATAATGGCTGTACCGTTGGAAGCATGTATTGTGCATCATAGTTGTCTTGATAAAATTCTTGCTGGAAAAGTCCTTGGAATTGTGTATCCATAACTACAGCGACATCTAATGTCCCGCCATCAATTGCTTTTTTATCATTTTTAACAGCGATTGGCATTTTTGAAATGTCTTCTGTTTCCGTTGCTTTATTGCCCCCGCCTTTATTACCGCCACCACATGCAGCTAACCCGAATACTAACACAGAAGCTAACGTGATTGCACCTAAAATCCGTTTCTTGTTCATCTCTTTTCCTCCCTCATTTTTTGGCTAATTAGCCTAATCGTTGTCGTGCATCTGCTGAGCGCTTAAATGCTTGTCCAACATAGTTTATACTTAACATCAAGACTAAAATTAGAATTGATGCAGGTAACCAAACCCATTGTTTATTGACTAATACATCCCCACTGCTGGCGTAGCCAATTAAGGTTCCTAAACTTGGGACACTTTGTGGTAACCCGAAGCCTAAGAAAGTTAACGTTGTTTCGATCCCGATATTGGCCGCGAAATTAATCGTTAAGTTCGTAATAATTAATGAACTTAAATTCGGCATAATTTCTCGAAACATAATTTTAAAATCGCTTGTTCCCATTGTCTTAGAGGCACTAACGTAATCTCGGCGCCCTTCAGATAACGTTTTACTGCGGAACAACCGCGCTTTTCCAACCCAATAAAACGCACACATAATCCAAATAAAGGACCAGATACTATATTTAGGAATCACGGAAACGAACACAATAATAATTAACATAATTGGCAAAATCATAATAAAATCCACGATACGCATCAAAATATTATCAATCATGCCTCCATAATAACCGGAAATAATCCCTAAACCGACCCCGATAATAGACGTAATAATCGTAATGGCAAAACCGATTAAAATCGAGTTTCTAGCCCCGATAATCAATTGTCCTAAAACATCACGACCCCCTTCATCGGCACCTAAAATGAACTTGGTGCCATTCATTGTAACGGTACCTGGTTCCGCATATTTATCTAAAATACTTACATGCATAACGGCACTTTGGTCTAACACTAACGAACCGATAAAAACGGCTAATAAGATAATGACCAAAAGGATTAAAGAAAACATCGCCATTTTTTCTTTGACGAATTCTCGCGCAATCATCCGAAAGCCCATTGGTGGAATACTTTCTTGTAAGACTTCTTCTCTTTTTTCTTCTGTCAATTCCATTTTTATCACCCTTTCTTCGTGTTTTTTCTACTGAATTCGAATTCTTGGATCAACAATACTCATTACAATATCAGAAATTAAGGTTCCGATAAGGGTTGCCAATCCCAAAATCAACACGAGAGCGGTAATAACGGAATAGTCACGTTGAATGATACTATCAATAAATAATTTTCCAATTCCTGGGAAAGCAAAAATCTTTTCAATAACGACTGATCCGGCAATCAAAGCAGTAATTTCATAACCTAATTGAGAGGCAATTGGTAATGCTGCATTTCTAAAAATGTGTCGATTAAAAATTTTATTCGTTGGCACTCCTTTTGAACGAGCAGTACGAACAAAGTCCATGTTTTTAACATCAATCACTTCACTGCGCAAATATTGAATAGTGACCGCTGTCCCTAGCAACGCTTGAGTGACCCCTGGTAAAATTAAATGCTTCAGTTTATCTAAATAATACGGCCACGTTCCCTCAGCCAAACCAACAGTCACGGTTCCACTCGTTGGGAACCAGTCTAAGCGATACCCAAAAATAAAGAGCATAATCAAGGCAAAGATGAATAATGGTACGGCAAAACTGAAGAAGTTGTAGATAACCACCATTTTGTCAAACCATGAATTTTGGTAACGGCCAGCAATTAAACCGAAAGGAATGGCGATTAAATACGTGATTATAACTGACACAGCGGCCAATGCAATCGTATTCCCCACCCGACCAGCAATGAGCGTGGACACAGGTAATTTAAAGATAAAACTATGACCAAAATCTCCATGTAAGGCATTGCCAATCCAACGGAAATATTGTTCGTACCAAGGATCATTTAACCCGGCAGCTTCGCGCATGGCTTCAATCACTTTCGGGTCTTGGTTCGGATTAATCAATCCTGTAAACGGATCACCAGGCATCATTTTAGCCAACAGGAAAATCAAGACACTTAAAATAATCACTTGCGGAATCATCAATAACAAACGGCGTAAAATTGTTTTCCACATTATTCAGCACCTCCATTTTTTAACGCTACTTGGTGGGTTGGACTAATCGAATGTAAGTTATAAACCCGCCCATTTTCATCATAATAGTCTTTATGATTTTCCCGATACTCTTGCTCAACTCTTCTTCGTTCTTCTTTATGAGCTTCTCGGTTCGCTACGTCAATTTTAGGAATTGCTGAAAGTAAGCGTTTGGTATAAATGTGTTGTGGATTAGTGTAAATATCTTGGCGTGTACCGATTTCTACAAAACGGCCTTTGTACATAATGGCAATGTTGTCACACATATGTTTAACTACGCCCAAATCATGGGAAATAAATAAGTAACTTAACCCATATTCCTGTTGAATGTTCTTCATAAAATTCAATACCTGTGCTTGCACAGATAAGTCCAGTGCTGAAACAGGTTCATCTGCAATAATTAATTTGGGGCTGGTAGCCACCGCTCGGGCGACGCCTAAACGTTGGCGTTGTCCACCAGAAAATTCATGAGGATATTTGTACAACGCATCTTCTGGCATCCCCACAATGTCCAACAAACTTTTGACTTTTTTCTTTTCTTCTTGGTCACTTAACCGTTCAAAATTTCGAATTGGTTCGGCGATAATATCTAGTACTCGTTTTTTAGGGTTTAAACTTGACATCGAATCTTGGAAAATCATTTGGACATCTTTGTTGTATCCGATCGCTTTTCGACTTCGCGGCTTGGTTACATCTTGTCCTTGATAAATAATTTCACCATTTGTAATTTTTTCTAAACCAATAATTGCTTTTCCTGTCGTTGATTTTCCAGAACCCGATTCACCAACTAACCCATACGTTTTACCTTGTTCAATCATGAAATCCACACCATCAACCGCCAAAACATGATCAGTGATTCGATTGAAGAAGCCGCTGCGAATTGGATAATGAACTTTTAAATCTTTAATTTGAATAATTTCTGTCATTACGCTTCCCCTTCCCCGTCTCTAAAATGAAAATGTTTATAACATGTACAACGAACAAAATGATTCGGTGCAACTTCATGTAATGTTGGATTTTCTTCATGTTCCGATGCATCAATCCAAGGAATTCGTGGGGCAAACCGACAACCTTTTCTAGGTAATTTGGTTAACGAAGGAACAATCCCTTCAATCACATGAAGTTCTTCTTCATCGGAATTCTCTTGGGGAATGGACTGAAGTAAGGAACGTGTATATGGATGTTTCGGATGACTAAACAATTCTTCAGCAGTGGCTACTTCTACAAACTGACCCGCATACATAACCGCTACACGATCAGCCATTTCCGCAACTACACCTAAGTCATGGGTAATTAAAATAATGCCGCTCCCTGTTTCTTCTTGCAAATCTTTTAACAAATCGAGAATTTGTGCCTGAATGGTAACGTCTAAGGCCGTTGTTGGTTCATCTGCAATTAAAATCGGTGGTTTACACGCGATTGCAATGGCAATAATCACCCGTTGGCGCATGCCGCCAGACAATTCATGAGGATACTGTTTCCCGACACGCTCTGGGTTGGGAATCCCCACTTGATCTAACAGTTCAATGGCCCGTGCTTGTTTTTGTTGTGCGGTCATTTTGGTATGATACGTGAGACTTTCTTTAATTTGGTCTTCAATTCGCATGAGCGGATTCAGTGCAGACAACGGATCTTGGAAAATCATCCCAATATCGTTTCCTCTGACTTTATTGTACAATGTTTCATTAAACGTAGTTAAGTTTAAATTGTTGTATAAAATTTCCCCAGTAATTTTGGTATGATTGGGATCATGTAAGCCCATAATCGTTGTTGCTAAGGTACTTTTTCCACAACCAGATTCTCCGACGATTGCTAGAATCTCATTTTTCTTCAATTCAAATGAAATATCATCGACGGCATTATAATAATCATCTTTGATTCTAAATGCTGTTTCTAATCCTGAAACCTCTAGTAATTGTTCATTTCCTTGCATCCATACGCACCCCTTACGTCCTTTCAAAAACATTATATAAATTAACTAATATTTAATGATAGCACTTTCTAATTTTTATCAATGTTAATTTACAGCTCATTGTTTTTTCATAATTTTATAGAATTATTCCATAAAAAGCAAGATAAAATAACTTTTTTCGCAGTTATTTTTTTACATGTATGATTTTTTTTTACAAAAATATGTGTAAAAATAGCCTTATTGCTTAATAAAATAACCATTATGTACGCAAAAAAAGTCGATCAACACGAATGTCAATCGACTTTGTCTTATTATTTTTTATGAATTACTCACAATATAATCTACAGCGGCACCAACTGTTTCAATTTTTTCTGCATCTTCATCTGAAATCTCTGTTCCAAATTCATCTTCAAGTTCTAAAACAAACTCCATTACGCTAATTGAGTCAGCGTTCAAATCATCTTTAATGTTTAATTGATCTGTTACTTGATCCGCTTCAATATCAAAGTGGTTTGAGATAATCTTCGCTACTTTTTGAAGTACTTCTTCACGAGTCAACTGTATTCACCTCCACTGCTTTTGAAAAAAGGTTCTTTCTTTTACTAAAACGCTAAGATACATTGTACTCACAATTTGGGTATTTGTCCATCTTTTTTTCATTTGAGTAACAAACTGATGTCAAGACAATTGCAAATTACTCTGCTTTGCCTTCATAATATTCCACTAATTGTGGGACAACTTGGGTTTCTAACATTGTATGAATTTGACGAATGGTGTAGCGGACGGCATCAGGACCCGTGGCCCCATGCGTTTTAATGACTGGCGCTTTTAAGCCAAATAAAACCGCTCCCCCATGTTTTGAGTAGTCCATTTCGTCTTTCATGCCACGCAACGCATTCTTTAATAATAAGGCACCCATTTTTCCTTTGACACCTTCAGAAAGAATCGCTGTTTTCAGCAAGCTCATCATGTTCATAGCTGTGCCTTCGATAGATTTTAAAACGGCATTCCCTGTGAAGCCATCTGTCACCACCACGTCAGCTACGCCATTTAATAATTCTCGTGCTTCAACGTTTCCGACAAAATTAATCGTTTCATCTGCTGCTAACAATTCGAAGGCTTTTTTCGTTAATTCACTGCCTTTTGTTTCCTCAGTTCCGTTATTTAATAGACCAACACGAGGATTCTGAACGTTCCGAACTTTTTCAGCATAGAATGAACCTAAAACGGCATACTGAACCAAATGTTCTGGTTTATTGTCTGCATTGGCTCCTAAATCTAACATGTCAAACCCTTTGTCTGGTTCTCCCATGACAGGTAAAGTTGACATCAAACCGGGACGTTCCACATTTTTGATGCGGCCGACAATGAACAGACCCGCTGCTAATAGCGCTCCGGTGTTACCGGCAGAAAAAATCGCATCGGCTTCCCCATTTTTAACTGCTTGCGCTGCTAAAACCATGGAAGCAGTTTTCTTACGACGGATTGCCTTCACTGGCTCATCGTCACTAGCAATTTTTTCATCGGTATGAATAATCGTAATGTTTTTTTCATCGGTGATGTATTTTTTTATTTCGGCTTCTTTTCCATATAATTGAAATTCAATGTCTGGGAAGTCTTGTTTGGCTAGCATAACCCCTTCAACAATCGCTTGTGGGGCGTTATCTCCACCCATTGCATCTACAGCAATTTTCATGAGTGATTCCCTCCTACTTTTTTGTTTCCTAACAAGTATAACATATTTTTTTCAAAGAAATACGCATTGGCTTTTACTTTCTGGCTTCAAAAATTACCTCTTCTAATCGAAAAATTGGGCCGCCTCACCTTGGGGTTTCACTCGATTGGCTAAGGCTTGATAAGCAGGATATTGCCACCACTCTTTCACTTGCCATAGGGCACTTGCTTCTTGGCGCGCAACTTCTAAAATATTAAAGTCCGTCACGATATCTCCTACCGCAAATTGAGGCACCCCTGATTGCCGTGCACCGAACACTTCCCCAGGTCCGCGAAGTTCCAAATCACGCTCACTCAAGACAAAACCATTGGTGGTTTCTGTCATGATTTTCATACGCTCAACGCCCATTTCATTTTTCGGATTGGCCACTAAAATACAATAAGATGCACTGGAGCCACGCCCCACACGGCCCCGTAACTGATGTAACTGTGCTAACCCAAACCGGTCCGCATCCATAATTAACATCACCGTGGCATTTGGTACATTCACGCCAACTTCAATAACGGTGGTAGAAACCAGTAATTGTAGCTGATTGTCTTTGAACTCCTGCATAATGTCATCTTTTTCTTGGTTTTTCATTTTACCATGTAGTAATCCCACTTGATATCTTGGGGAATAAAAGCTTTGCATATGTTCAAAAATTTCTGTTGCATTTTTCACATCTAAGGCTTCCGATTCTTCAATCAAGGGACAAATAATATAGGCTTGATGTCCTCGAGCCAACTCTTTTTCCATCCATTCTAAAACAGTATCTAACTGCGGCGGCCGAATCCAACGTGTTTCGATTGGAATCCGTCCAGCTGGCATTTCATCAATGATTGATACATCCATTTCGCCATAGGCTGTAATGGCCAGCGTTCGAGGAATCGGAGTGGCCGTCATAAATAAAACATCTGGTTTTAAGCCTTTTTCTCTTAATATTTTTCTCTGATTCACACCAAAACGATGTTGCTCATCGGTGATTACCAAACCTAATTGATGGAAACTGACATCTTGTTGTATCAAAGCATGGGTCCCTACCACAATGTCAATCTCGCCATTGGCCAGTTCTTCGAGAATTAGACGACGTTCTTTCGTTTTGGTGGAACCTGTTAATAAGGCCGTTCGCACTTCTAATGGATCAAACAACTGCTGTAAGCTTTCCATGTGTTGTTGCGCTAAAATTTCAGTTGGAACCATCAACGCTCCTTGAAAGCCAGCGGTCATGGTGGCGTATAGCGCAATCGCAGCCACTACCGTTTTCCCACTCCCCACGTCACCTTGAAGCAATCGTTGCATATGCTTCGGACTTCGCAAGTCTCGACAAATTTCATTGGTCACTTTTTTTTGGGCGCCTGTCAATTCAAACGGCAGTCCTTGGGTAAACGTTTTTAAGCGATCCACGTCATATTGAATGGCTAAGCCATTTTTTTCCGCTTTTTCTTGTTTCTTCAATCCTTGCATTTTAAGTTGGAAAAGGAAAAACTCTTCAAAGACTACTCGCCGTTTGGCTTGATGGCTTTCTTCTGGATTACTGGGAAAATGCATCGCCCACATTGCTTCTTTTCTAGGCATCAAGCGGTACTTTTCTAATAAATCATTCGGTAAAATCTCTTCAATCAGCGAACCATACTCTTCAAAAGCAGTGCGGATTAACTGAACCAACGTGCTTTGGCGGACTTTTTTATTCACATGATAAATGGGGGCGAAATCTTCATTGTCTCCTTTAGAAGCTAAGATTTTCATGCCATTTAATGATTTTCTCTTGGCATCCCATTTGCCATAAACAGCAATTTCTTCGGAAAGAACTACTTTGTCTTTTAAAAAAGGTTGATTGAAGAAGGAAACATTAATGACCGCATGTTCTTGCATCATTCGAAACGTTAACCGGCTCTTCTTATAACCGTACCGACTAACGACTGCTTCCGAAACCACTAGCCCTTTTAGCGTAACTTTTTCCTGATCCTGAATCTCGCTTAAATCCTTTTCTTGGATATCATCGTAGCGGAAGGGATAATACGTCAATAAGTCTTCAATTGTAACAATCCCCAGTTCTTGTAAATTTTCAGCACGTTTTGGGCCAACACCGGGCAATACGCTGACTAAATCTGTGATGTCCATAAAATCCCCTCCTCATTAATATACGCAAAAAAATGGATCATTCATTAAATAGGCTGGTTCATTAGCCCTAACTAATGAACCAGCCTATTCGTTTTTATTTTTTCATCACGAAAACCTATTCTGCTGAGAATAAGTATGGATACACAGGTTGTCCACCTTCATGAAGTTCTGTTTCTAGTTCATCGTTTTCAGAAACTAAAATAGCGATTAGCTTTTCAGCTTCTTCAACTGAACCATCTTCGCCGACAATAATTGTCACGATTTCAGTGTCTTCATCAATCATGCGGTTCAACGTGTCTAATGATGCATTAAAACGATCTGCTTCAGAAACGACGATTTTACCATCAATCATTCCTAAGAAGTCATCTTTTTTAATTTCAACGTCATCAATGGTTGTGTCACGAACAGCTGTGGTTACTTGACCACTCACAACGCTGTCTAACATTTCCGTCATACTTGCTTTGTTTTCTTCTAATGATTGTTGATCATTGAAAGCTAACATTGCTGTCATTCCTTGAGAAATGGTTTTAGATGGAACAACCGCTACTGGTACATCGGCAACTTCTGCTGCTTGATCAGCCGCCATAAAGATGTTTTTGTTGTTTGGTAAAATAATGACTTGCTCTGCATTCACTTCTTTAACTGCTTTTAAAATATCTTCCGTACTTGGGTTCATTGTTTGGCCACCACTAATAATGTAGCTTGCACCTAAACTTCGGAATAATTCTTGAACGCCTTCACCGGCTGCAATAGCAATCACAGCAAACGGTACGCGAACTTTTTCAGTCAACGCTTTTTGCTGAGCATCGCGTTCAACTAACGTTTCATGTTGTAAACGCATATTGTCTACTTTTATTTTTACTAACGAACCAAATTTTTGGCCGTAGTTCATCACTTCACCTGGATGCTCAGTGTGTACGTGAACTTTGATAATTTCGTCATCGTTAACGACTAATAGAGAATCGCCTAGTTCATTTAAGTAGTTTCTGAATGTTTCATAATCAAAAGCGCTGTCCACGGTTGGGCCTTCGCCGATACGAACCATAATTTCTGTACAATAGCCAAATTTAATGTCTTCTGTCGCAACGTGGCCACTAACACCACGGTGATGTTCAGCATTAACCATTTCGTCCATTTCGGCAGGACTTGGTTCATACGTTTCAGTTGGTAAAAATTCGCCACTAAGCGCTTCTAAAAATCCTTCATAGATAAATAGTAGTCCTTGACCCCCACTATCTACAACGCCGACTTCTTTTAGGACAGGTAATAAATCAGGTGTTTTCGCTAAGGCACGTTTAGCGCCTGCTACAACAGCTGTCATAACTTCGATACAGTCATCTGTTTCTTTCGCTTTACGTTCACCAGAACGCGCCGCTTCACGAGAAACTGTTAAGATTGTTCCTTCAACGGGTTTCATCACTGCTTTATACGCTGTTTCTACACCATGTGTAAAGGCAGCGGCCAAGTCTTTGGCATTTAATGTTGTAACCTCAGGAATTTGTTTTGAGAAGCCGCGGAATAATTGAGATAAAATAACCCCAGAGTTTCCACGAGCACCCATTAATAACCCTTTGGATAACGCACCTGCTAATTCTCCTACTTTTTCAGAGCGAGAATCGGCCACAGCCTTTGCACCACTGGTCATTGATAAGTTCATATTTGTTCCTGTATCACCATCGGGTACAGGGAAAACGTTTAATGAGTTGACATATTCTGCATTTGTGTGCAGACGAGTCGCACCTGCCTGGACCATTTCCTGGAACTGACCTGCGCTGATTTCTGTTACATTCACCTAAAAAATCCTCCTTCAGATTTACCGCTAACGGCAACACACGACTTCCTTGTGCAATTGCATCGTTGACAGTACACTACCTCTAATCCGGTAATACACGAACTCCTTGAACAAAAACGTTAACTGAATTCGCAGTGACACCTAATAATGTTTCAAGATTATATTTTACTTTTTCTTGGACGTTACGAGAAACTTCAGAAATTTTTGTACCATAACTAACAATCGTGTAGACATCCACTGCGATTCCGTTGTCTTCTTGACGAACAACGACACCACGTGAGTAATTCTCACGACGTAAAATATCGTTTAAGTTATCTTTAATTTGATTTTTGCTTGCCATTCCGACAATTCCGTAAATATCTGTCGCAGCTCCGCCAACTACTGTAGCGATCACATCATTGGTAATCTCAATGGTACCTGCGGGTGTTTGAATTTTTACAGCCATTGATGAAAGCCTCCTTATAAGAGCACATTCGCCCTATTTTCTTCCATAACATTTTATCATATCCAGCCTTTAATTAAAAGGAAGTTCGTCAGATATTTTCATTCTTCCACTTCTAAGTGAACATTCTAGCAAGATTTCAATTTACTCTTTTTGATTGCTAAAGTCAAATCATAGAAAAAAATCTTCTTGCAAATCAGTGCCTAATATGATAAATTAAGTTAGTATGAGCTGAATATTATCGCTCCAAGATCAAGGCAAAGGAGGAAACTTAAAATGGCAAAAGTATGTTACTTCACTGGTCGTAAGACTTCAAGTGGTAATAACCGTTCACATGCGATGAACTCAACAAAACGCACTGTGAAACCTAACTTACAAAAAGTTCGCGTATTAATCGATGGTAAACCTAAAAAAGTTTGGGTGTCAACTCGTGCTTTGAAATCTGGTAAAATCGAACGTGTTTAATAAACTTAAATAAGCAAAGCTGGACGTTCGTTGTTCGGCTTTTTTTATTGCATAAAAAAGAAGTTGGACCTTCAGCACTTTGCTGAAGGTTCAACTTCTTTTTACTTGTCTTTACTTTGAATAACCGCAATCATCCCTGCATCGAAGGAAAAAGCAGCGGCTTCTTCGATAAATTCATTACTTGCATACGATGTTGGGTAAGGAACATCTTGATTGGTTAATAAATATTTACTGCGTCGTAGCGTCAAGTTTTCTACAGGCGTCAAACAGCAGTAGGCCAGATATTCTTTATCTGGCTCTTTCTGTACGATATACGAACCAGGGGCGTAATACTGGATGCTATTTTGACGATCGCATAGACGAATTTGGCGAAGTACACCTTGAAATCGTGGTTCAAAGGGTAACCAAAGATTGGCTAACAGGTGGTCAATTCTGCCCCCTGTTGCACCGATAATCGTCATCTCTGCTTGTGGAAATCGTTGTAAAGCTTCTTGAAGTGCTAATTGTGTGTCTGTATCATCTTTTTCAGCAGGTGCTTGGATAAGTGTTTCGGCAGTTTCTTGGACAAAATGGTATTCTTCTCGTGATAATGAATCAAAATCGCCCACCGCTAATTGTAACGGTAAATCGGCCTCTAATAAATGGAGACAGCCGCGATCAATACCTACAAAATAATCATACGTAGCTGGTTCAATGGTTGGCCAATCACTTGGCTCACCGCCAGCTACCAGTAAGACACGACTCATTTGTCTAGCACTGCTCTCAGTGCATCGATTCGTTCTTGAGGATTTTCAGCATTATAAATGTAGGAGCCTGCAACAAACACTTCCGCACCAGCTTCTTTGCAGCGTGCGGCAGTTTCAGGAACAATCCCGCCATCGACTTCAATTTCATAGGTGTATCCTTTTGTTTCTTTCCATTCTTTTAATTGAGCAATTTTTTCTAGTGAGTTTTCAATAAATGATTGTCCGCCAAAGCCTGGATTGACAGTCATTACCAAGACTTGATCTGCCAAGTCTAATACATTTTCGATCATCGAAAGTGGTGTCCCAGGATTGATGGTTACGCCAGCTTTCACACCCGCATTTTTAATCATTTGTAAGGCACGATGAATATGGGGTGTTGCTTCTTGATGGACAGTAATAATATCCGCACCGGCTTCCGCAAAGGCATTGATATAATTTTCAGGTTGTACAATCATCAAATGAACATCCAATGGTAGTTTTGTCACTGGACGAATCGCTGAAACGATATTCGGCCCTAAGGTAATGTTGGGCACAAATTGACCGTCCATGACATCAACATGAATATAATCTGCTCCTAATTCTTCTACTAAACGGATATCTCTTTCTAAATTGGCAAAATCGGCACTTAAAATGGATGGTGCTAGTTTCATTTGGCTCGCTCCCTTTATATTTGCTATGATTTTTTCTTATAAACAGGTCGTCGATTCTCGATTTCCATTAAAAACTGTAAATAATTTTCGTAACGACTCGTCGCAATGGTTCCCGCTTCCACTTGGCGTTTCACTTCACAACCAGGTTCTTTGTGGTGCATACATTCACGAAACTTACAGTGAGAGGCCGCGGCAACAAATTCAGGAAATTGCTTTGGTAATTCCACTGCTTCCATCTCCAAGAAATCGATGGCACTAAATCCTGGTGTATCAGCAACCAAACCGTCGTATAACGGAATCAATTCCACGTGACGGGTCGTATGTTTGCCCCGTCCTAAAGATTGGGAAATTTCCGCAGTTGCTAGTTGTAATTCTGGTGAAATTTGATTCAACAATGTTGATTTTCCAGCGCCTGATTGTCCCATAAAAACAGTCAACCGTTCTGGGAAAAAGCGTTCTAATTCTTTGGTGGCTTCTACGTCTTCCGAAGCGATCACCGCATAACCTAACGCTTCATAAATCTGTTTAATTTCAGTGACTTCTTGACGTTGCGGCTCATCTAATAGATCAACTTTCGTTAAATAAATAACTGGTTCTATATCCTTATACTCTAAGCTGACTAAGAAACGATCCAACAAATTAAACGAAAAATTTGGCGAAACCATACTCATGACAACCACACCTAGATCCACATTTGCAACAGGCGGGCGCACTAATTCATTTCGTCTTGGTAAAATTTCCAACACATAACCATCTGTTAAATTATCGCTTTCAAAAAGTACTTCATCTCCCACGAGTGGCGTAATTTTTCGATTACGAAAATTCCCTCGCGCTCTTGTTTGATATGTTTCTCCATCTGCGTATACATAATAAAAACCGCTTAACGCTTTTCTGATTTGACCTTTCAGATAAACCACTCCTAACTACTTTCGAATATACAGGATAGTGGCAGAGAAATCAATAGAGCCTCTCGATTCTATTAATTAAAAAGAGCCTAGGACATAAGTCGAAATGACTTACCTTCCTAGACTTAAATCTTAAGATAAACGGCGGGACAGGAGCAGCTTCTTCAGAAATAAGCCGAAATTCCTCGAAAGACGAAAAGCATCTTTCGGAAATTTCTTCTTATTTCTTGAAGCTAAACACTCCTGTCCCAACCTCTTGTCTTAATTACTCGTACTACTTTCACTAGTGGTGCTTTTTGAATCATTTGCTTTTGAATAATAAACCGTAACAGCGTCGCCTTTTTTGACTTTGCTGCCAGCGGATGGACTGGTTCGTTCAACGACTTGCCCGTCGCCAGAGCCAGATAACCCTTGTTCATTGATTTTAAGACCAGCGTTATTGATGCTGTCTTCTGCAGCTTTTGGCGAATAGCCTGAAATATCGGGA
Source organism: Enterococcus sp. LX10 (assembly GCF_023539285.1). NCBI lineage: Bacteria > Bacillati > Bacillota > Bacilli > Lactobacillales > Enterococcaceae > Enterococcus > Enterococcus sp. LX10. Next base: position 2,519,350 of record NZ_CP092784.1, read on the forward strand.
ACAGTTACTGAGTCGCTGCCTTTGCTGACATGTAAAGTAATCGTGTCATTTTTCGGATCAACAGCGGTACCAGAAGCTGGTTCTTGACTAATCACGGTATCTTTTTCAACTTTGTCGCTTTCTTCGTCCACTCGTTTAATTTGAGATTCTGGGATACCTAAAGCAATTAAGCGACTTACCGCATTATCATAAGAAATTCCGCTATAATCAGAAAGTGTCACTTTGTCGCTACCTTTACTTACATATAATGTCACTTGACCATTTTTAGGTACTACGGTGCCCCCTGGTGCGGGGTCTTGCGTAATGACTAAACCTGGTTCTACCGTATCGCTTGCTTGGTCGACACGCGTAATTTGAGATTCAGAAATACCTAATTGTGCCAGTGCATTTACTGCATTTGTGTAAGAATAACCGGCGTAACTAGGCAAAGTAACCGCTTCTGGTCCTTCACTGACCGTTAAAGTGACGTTGTCTTTTTTCGGATCAACTTTTTTACCTGCAGCTGGTTTTTGTTTAATAATGTTATCTGTAGACACAGAATCACTGTATTCTTTTTTCGTTGTAATTTGGTCTTCTGAAAACCCTAGTTTTTTCAAGGCTTCGACAGCAGATTCATACGATTCCTTTGTATAATCGGCCATCTCAATTTTTTCTGTTCCAGAGCTGATATATAAAGTAACAGATCGGCCTTTTTTCACAGATGATTTTGCTTCGGGGTCTGTTTTGACCACCTTGCCTTCTTCAATCTTATCGTCGGGAATTTTTTTGGTTTCACTATCGACTTTCAGCCCGGCACTTTGTAGCGCTTGTGAAGCGGCCGCTTTCGTTTCATTTGTAACATCAGGAACTTCAACGTCTTTACCGCCCGACATTGCAAAGGCTAAGCCACCTATTGCTAAAGCAATTAATGCCGCAATTGCTAAGCCAATCCACAATTTTTTGCGGTTTTTCTTCGGTGGTTGTTCAGCTAAAATGTCATCTGCGGTATCTTCTGGAACTTCGACAGGCGTTGTCTCTTCCGGTTCAGCGATGTCTTCGGGAATCGGAGTTAATACTTTCGTTTCTCCTAATAAAGCCGTTGGTTCCCACGCAGGTTCGTTTAAACGACTGGCTGACAAGGACGTGTATAAGTCTTCTGCCATCTCATTCGCTGTTTTGTAGCGATCGCTTGGGTCTTTTGCGGTTGCGTGACGAACCACATTTTCCAATGATTGAGGAATCCCTGGATCAAACATTTTGACAGAAGGAATTTCTTCTTGAAAATGTTTTAAGGCAATCGTTACGGCTGATTCACCATCAAACGGTACATTCCCCGTTAGCATTTCATAGAGAATAATTCCCACAGCGTAAATATCTGATTGGTTGGTCGCCATGCTTCCGCGCGCTTGTTCTGGCGATAAGTAATGCACCGAACCTAACATTGTGTTCGTTTGCGTAATTGACGTTTCTGACAAGGCAATCGCAATCCCAAAGTCAGTAATTTTGACTGTGCCGTGTTCGTCAATCAGAATGTTTTGCGGTTTTAAATCCCGGTGAATAATTCTATGTTCATGTGCCATTGCGACAGCAGATAAAATTTGTTGCGTAATGTCCACAACTGTGGAATAAGGAATTGGGAAATGCGTTTGGATGTAACGTTTTAAGTCCATTCCTTTCACATATTCCATGACTAAATATTGTAGTCCATCTTCTTCGCCTACATCGTACACACTGACGATATTCGGGTGAACCAGCTCAGTTGCGGCTAGTGCTTCACGCTGAAAACGTCGGATGGCGGCTTGATCATTTTGGAAGTCAAAGCGCAAGACTTTTACTGCAACGTCTCGGTCTAAAATTAAATCGTGTGCTAAATAGACGTTGGCCATGCCGCCACTTCCGATGCTGCCAATAATGTGATATCGACCATTCAGCTTCTTGCCGATTTCTATCATTGGTTTTCCTCCTTCTGTTCGTCAAAGTGTATCACTAACACGGTAATGTTATCTAAACCACCCGCTTCATTTGCTTGAGCAACGAGTTGGCTTAATTTGGATTCTAAGGGATCTGACGTCTCTAAAATTTCTAAAATTTTTGTCTCAGGAACCATATTGGTTAAACCGTCCGAACATAACAGTAAATAGTCATTAGGCAGCCATTCATGATTGGTTACATCGACTTCGACAGTGCCAGGCATTCCCAAAGAACGTGTTAGGACATTTTTTCGTGGATGATTTGCAGCCATCTCACGAGTAATCTCCCCTGATTTTACTAGTTCATTCACTAAAGAATGATCTTCTGTTAATTGTAACATGTGTTGGTCACGAACTAAATAAGCACGACTATCCCCCACATTTGCTAAGACAAATGAATCCGGTAAAAGAATGGCACCAACCACGGTTGTCCCCATTCCTAAATACTCTGGTTTCGATTGTCCGCGTTCATAAATTTTTTCATTTTCCTTTTGAATTGCTTGAATTAACCACTGTGCAGATTTTTCAGCTGAGTCGACAGACGCATTGGACCAACTCTCACCTAAATTATTGACTGCCATTTGGCTAGCGACATCACCTGCTTGGTGGCCACCCATGCCATCTGCTAAAACAGCAAAGGTTATGTGTTGTTGGTTCTCAAAAACGTTGGCATAATCTTGGTTCGTATTTCTTTTGCGACCGACATCTGATTGAACGTTGATTTCCAAATTATTTCACCTCATTTGAACTAACTTTCCGCATACAGCAAATAAAGAAGCCATCTGTCATGTATTGATGGGGATACAGAACCAGTTCTTGCTCTTTTACTACTGCTTGGACGTTTTCATTTGCAACAATTTCAATTTTTTCAAATTCAGGGTGTTTGGCTAAAAAGGCTGCCACTACTTCCTGATTTTCTTCTGGCGTAATAGTACAAGTGCTATAGACCATTATACCCCATTGTTTTAGTGTTGGGGCAACACTTTCTAAGATTTCTAACTGAATTTTAGGTAAATTTTGAAAATCATTGGCCGTTTTATGGTATTTAATGTCTGGTTTACGGCGCATTAGCCCTAAGCCTGAACATGGTGCATCAACTAAAATCCGATCAAAGGTTTCTGCGGGAAATTCTTCGGCCACTTGTCGCGCATCAAGCTTTTCTGCTTGGACGACATCCGCCACATGGAGGCGTTGCGCATTTTCATTAATTAGCTTAATTTTGTGCGCATGAATATCTAAAGAAGTCACACGACCACCTGCTTCAGCCTCTAAAAAAGTTGCGATATGAGTCGTTTTGCCACCAGGAGCCGCACAAGCATCCAAGACACGATGATGCGGTTCAATTTGCATCGCTGGAGCCACGAGCATAGAGCTTTCATCTTGAATGGTTAAACAACCGTTAATAAACAGTTCACTGCCAGCTAAGTAGCCTTTTTCAGCGACAACACCATAAGGGGAAAGTTGACTTTCCTTCGCGGCAATCCCTGTTTCTTGTAATTCTTCCAGCGCTTCTTCTCGTGAAATAAACCGCGTGTTTACTCGACCACTCGCATGACTTTTTTCAAATAATGACAAACCTAACTGCCGTGTTTCTTCTTCGCCTAATTGGGCAAGTAATTTTTCTGTTAACCAACGTGGCATGCTAATTTCCGTGGCTAAACGATCAACTGGATCGCTAATTGCTGCCAAACTAGGTGCTCCATTTCGTTGGAACGCCCGCAGCACGCCATTCACGAATTTACCAATCCCAGGATTGCCACGACGTTTGCCAATTTCAACCGCTTCATTAATGACTGCATGATCGGGCACTTTATCTAAATAAAGTAATTGATATAACGATAAAATCAATAAATTTTTCACCCAATTATCGACTTTTTGCGGTTTCTTAACAAATGGTGTTAAGTAGTATTCCAACAATAATTTGCGACTAATTGTGCCGTAGACAAGTTCTGTAAACAAGCGGCCATCTTTCTCGCTTAGTTCTGATTTTGTCATCATTTCATTAAGTAAAAGATTGGAGTACGCCCCACCTTTATCCACACGTTCGATGGTTTCTAAAGCAACGTATCGAACAGAACGTTTTAATTTCTTGGGGATTTTTTCAGCCATTTTTGTTAGTCCACCTTATCTTTTTCTGCGACATTTTGACCAACGCCATTTAAAAATTCTTGAATCGTTAATTGACCTTTACCTGCTGGTTGCAGGCGATCAATTTGAAGGACTGTCCCTTCACCACAAGCAATCCACAGCGCTTTTTTACTACGTTGGATAATCGTTCCTGGGGCGCTGGTTGTTGTTTCAGTCAGTGGTGTCACTGCCCAAATTTTCCAGTTGGTCCCTTGGTAGGTTGTGAACGCTGTTGGCCAAGGACGCATACCACGCACTTGGTTATCAATTGCCTCAGCGGTTTTTTGCCAGTCAATTCGTTCTTGTTCTCGAGTAATATTTGGTGAAAAAGTAGCCTCTTCTTCCACTTGTGGAATAGGCGTAATTTCGCCAGCAATTAGCTTAGGTAACGTCTCTAATAAAAGTTCTTTTCCTAGAATGCTTAATTTTTCAAACATGGTGCCTACATCATCTTGTTTCGTAATCGGAATTGCACGTTGCGATAAAATCGCGCCAGCATCCATTTTTTTCACCATTTCCATAATCGTGACGCCTGTTTCTTTTTCTCCTTCAATAATCGAGTAATGTACAGGTGCGCCGCCACGATATTTTGGTAAAAGTGAGGCATGGACATTAATCGCACCTAGTTTGGGCGCTTTTAAAATTTTCTCTGGTAAAAATTGCCCAAAGGCTGCTGTCACAATTACATCTGGTGCTAAGTCAATCACTTTTTCCATTTCAGGAGAACCTGAAATTTTCTCTGGTTGTAAGACTAATAAGTTATGTTTTAAAGCTGCTTCTTTGACAGGCGTTGGGGTAATCACTTTTTTTCGGCCAACTGGTCGATCTGGTTGCGTGACAACCGCTTGAACGTCATAGCCTGCCTCGATTAAACTTTCTAAAATCGGAACAGAAAAGGCTGGTGTGCCCATAAATACAATTTTAGTCATCAAAATGTTCCTCCATATACGCTTCTAAATCTTCTGGTGCAATTTTCTCAATCATTTTGTCGATAAATAACTCGCCATTCAAATGATCAATTTCGTGTTGAAAAGCTCGAGCTAAATAGCCGTAAGCCGTAACTTCCATTTCTTCACCTTCACGGTCAAAATAACGGACAGTCACTTCATCTGCTCGTTCAACGGTTCCATATGTTTCTGGAATACTTAAACAGCCTTCCACATCAATACTGGTTCCTTTTTTTTCAATAATCACAGGATTAATTAGTTCAAAACGACCAGATTCTTCATCGATTTCAATCACTGCCATTTGCAAATTTTTCCCAATTTGCGGGGCTGCTAAGCCAATCCCATCATGGGCCAGCATTGTTTCATACATATCCTCTAGTAACTGCACAATTTCATCGGTAATAATCGTCACAGGTTGAGCCTTCATTTTTAAGTGTTCGTTCGGGTGAATCACAACTGGATAGCGCATAAGTGCTCCTTTCAAAGCTGTATTTTTTAAATAAAATTCATGGGTTCTGCATCAATGGAAAGTTTTAAACCACGAGCCGTTGCTCGTTGTGTATCGGTTAAAATTTCTTTCAATAATGGTTGAAGCATTGGTTCTTGTTTATACTTGATAATCACTTGATAAAAGTACCGATTATTGACACGCATAATTGCGTTGGGCGTTGGTCCCAACAAAATAGCTTGCGGCGATAAGCCTTGTTTTAATTTCGTCGCAATTTGAAACATTTGTTTCGCTGCTTCATTTTCTTCAGGATGGCTGGCCGTAATTTGGACCGTAAAATAGTACGGCGGATAATCCCCACGATGACGAATATACATTTCTTTTGTATAAAAATCTTCATAATCTTGGGCTTTTGCCAATTGTATCGCATAATGCTCGGGGTTAAAAGATTGAATGATGACTTCTCCCGGTTTTTCAGCGCGACCAGCGCGGCCGCTGACCTGTGTCAATAATTGGAAGGTCCGTTCACTGGAACGAAAATCGGGTAAATTCAAGGCGGTATCAGCATTTAAGACACCGACTAACGTCACATTTGGAAAGTCCAGTCCTTTGGCAATCATTTGTGTGCCTAATAAGATATCCGCTTGTCCTTCACCAAATGTTCGCAAAATCTTTTCATGCGCACCTTTGCGACGGGTCGTATCAACATCCATTCGGAGAATACGACTGTCTGGTAACAACGTTTGTAATTCTTCTTCTACTTTTTGTGTGCCTGTTCCGTAGTAACGAATTTTATCTTGGCCACAGTTAGGACAGCGATAAGGAATCCGCTCTTCATGCCCACAATAATGACATTTCATTGTTTTGCTATCCATATGCAAAGTTAAGGAAATATCACAATTCGGACACGGCAACACATAGCCACAATCGCGACACATCACAAATGACGAATAGCCACGGCGATTAAGCAGGAGAACACTTTGTTCGTTTTTCTCTAAGCGTTCTTGGAGTTTTTCTTGCAACGACATGGAAAAAGAAGAGACATTGCCATTTTCTACTTCTTGACGCATATCCACTACATCAATCGTGGGCAAGGTTGCCGCTTGATTGGCACGCTGTGTTAATCGTAACCGCTGATAAACATTTTTTTGCGCACGAGCGCGTGATTCCAAGGATGGCGTGGCACTGCCTAAAACAACAGGGCAATGATGATACTCCGAACGCCAAATCGCTAAATCTCTCGCGTGGTAGCGGGGGGTTTCTTCTTGTTTATAACTTGCCTCGTGTTCTTCATCAATAATGATCACACCGATGTTTTCGATTGGCGCAAAAATGGCAGAACGCGCGCCAACCACCACTTCCGCTTCTCCTCGTTCAATCTTCCGCCACTCATCGTATTTTTCACCTTGCGATAAGCCACTATGCATTACAGCAACATGTTCGCCAAAGCGACTTTTAAAGCGTTGCACCATTTGTGGAGTTAAAGAAATTTCAGGAACAAGCATAATGGCTGTTTTGCCTTGGTTAAGAACTTCTGCAATGACCTGTAGATAAACTTCTGTTTTCCCGCTTCCTGTAATACCTTCCAATAAATAGGTTTGACTTTGCTGTTCTTGGACCGATTGTAAGATTGTTTCCACAGCCACCTGTTGTTCTGCGTTCAAAGATAACGCAGTCGTTTTTTCAAACGTCTGATTAGCAAACGGATCACGATACGCTTCTTTTTCAATGAACGTTAACCAGCCGTTTTTGGCCGCTTCATTTAAAAGCGCGGTACTGAAACCTAATTCTTTCATTTCCTTCACAGCGGTGATTTTTTCAGTGCCCAAGCGTTGTAAATAGTAAAGAAGTTGCTCTTTCTTCTTAGCTCCCTTGCGTAAACCCAAACGAATTTCCTCTAGTTGTTCAAATTCCTTAGCGGCTTGAATGAAGCGGACCATTTTGACTTTATTTCTCGTCGTAACTTCGTAGCGAATATCGACTTTTTGCTGTTTACGCAACGCCATTAGTTGAGGCAAAATCCCACGTTCTTGCGCTTGGTCCCACGAAATTTCCTCTAAACCATAAAATAACTGATCTTGTAATTCTTCAGAAAGCTCATCCGTTAAATAAATATATTTTTGGTAATCGGCACGCATTACGCTAGGCAACATGGTTTGCAAACAAGTGATTTTAAAGGCAAACGTTTTTTCCTTCATATAATCAGCTAAAGTCAACATTTCTGTATTTAAGACAGGTTTTAAATCCAACACCGCCACTAGTTCTTTCAACTGAACGTTGGCTTCGTCAAGAACCGTTGCAGCCATTGGTTCAATGGCTAGAACAAACCCTTGAACATGCCGATTACCGTTACCAAAAGGCACTTCTACACGCATGCCGACAGCCAATTGCTCATTTAAATTTTCAGGAACTAAATAAGTGAATGGTTGATCGGTTTGCATCGTTGGTACATCCACAATAACTTTGGCTACTTTTTGCATGGTGCATCCTCCTTTTTATGTAAATTCTCTTTGCCTATTGTACTAAAGATTGACTGATTTGTCTTGTGTGTCTCGTTGGCACCTTTCAGAATAAACGAAGAGAAAGCCTCTGAAATAGACAGACGGCTTTCTCCATTCGTTGACAATCATTCAATTAATTTTTTTCGTCACGTAAACGGTTTTCTAATTCTTTTTGCTCTTGTTCACGTTGGCGTTTGCGTTCTTCACGTTCAATGCGTAGACGTTCGCGTTTTTCTTCAGGATTTGGATCACTGATCACTGTTCCTGCTTCGATTTCTTCTAACGCACGACCCACACTTTTTACAGAATCAAAGGATTCAACGGTTGGTTGAACGCCTTCATCTAATTCATGCGCACGTTTGCTTGCTAAAATAACCAAAGAATATTTTGAAGGGACTTCTTTTAACAATGAGTCAATTGACGGTTTTAACATCATAAGGCTACATCTCCTCTAACATTTTAATATATTTTCCAATTACACGGTCAACACGGAAGTGCTCACTCGCGATAATGTCTTTAATTCGTTGCACGGCTAAAGGAACTTCATCATTCACTACCGCATAATCATACAGCGCCATCATTTCGATTTCTTCTCTGGCCACAGCCATTCGTTCTTCAATCACAGACATTTCGTCTGTTCCGCGGCCAATAATTCTTGATTTTAATTCCGCTAAATCGGGGGGTGTCAAAAAGATAAATACGCCATCAGGCACTTTGTCTTTGACTTGTTTAGCCCCTTGGACTTCGATTTCTAAAAAGACGTCTTTACCTTCATCTAGCGTCTGGTTAACATACGTTAATGGTGTCCCATAATAGTTACCAACATATTCCGCATATTCCAACATTTCTCCAGCTTCAATCATCGCTTCAAATTCTTCTCTTGAACGGAAATAGTAATCTACTCCATCCACTTCGCCTTCTCGCTGTTTCCGAGTGGTCATTGAGATTGAATATTGAAAATCATTTTCTTCACTGTCGAAAATAGCCTTTCTTACAGTCCCTTTCCCCACTCCTGAAGGACCTGACAATACGATTAATAACCCGCGCTCTGACATAACGACTTCCTTTCAAAACATAATTTCACAGTATTAGTTCTATTTTGCACTTTTTTTCTGCAATTTTCAAGACTTTCTTGGAGATTCACTGAAAAAATAACATTTCTTCTTTAATTTGGCTTTCATAACTTGTTCTTTTTTTAAACAAATTACCTAGAATTCCTATACAGGCAGCCATTTTTTAAGTAAAATGAAGTGATGACTCCTTTAGGATGAAAAAACGTGAATAAGAAAGGACTGAGAAACATCGCACGAATTAAACCATTTACATTGTTTCTGCTAGGCTTAGTTGTCAGTTATGGGGCCTTTTTTGCCCAACCTACTGTGACTCACGCAGAAGAAGATATTACCGCGATTGCTAAAAAAATGGGGACGACTCTGAAAGCGGATGGCATTCCCAAAGCAGCCATCGTTGTTGATGCTGATTCAGGAGAAATTCTCTGGTCGCAGCAACCAGATTTAGCGTGGAATCCTGCCAGTATTGCCAAAGTGATGACCATGTACTTGGCCTTTGAAGCAATGGAGCAAGGAAAATTTACAATGGATACGACTGTGACTGCTACGCAAAAAGATGTCGATATTTCTAAAATATACGCCATTAGTAATAACAAAATTACGTTAGGTGTTGCTTATCCAGTCCGTGAACTGTTAAAAATGATTGCTGTCCCCTCTTCTAATGTGGCGACTCTCATGTTGGCAAACTTAATTTCAGGGAACCAACCTACTGACTTTGTTCATTTAATGAATCAAAAAGCGGCTGAACTAGGGATGACAAATACTACCTATTACAACTGCAGTGGGGCGCAAGCAAGTGCCTTTAACGGCCTGTATCAAATGCAAGGAATTGACCCAAATGGCGATAACGTCTCTACAGCTAGAGATTTAGCTTCACTAACCTATCATTTTCTGAAAAATTATCCAGAAATTTTAGAAATCACCAATAAACCAGTGGTGAAAACAATGGTCGGCACGCCTTACGAGGAAACTTTTGAAGCGTACAATTATTCTTTGCCAGGCGCTAAGTATGGCTACCAAGGCGTGGATGGTTTAAAAACAGGCTCTAGTCCAACAGGTGGCTTTAACTATATTGCGACTGTCAAACAAGGGGATTTCCGTTTAATTGAAGTCATTTTAGGCGTTGGTAATTGGCAAAACCAAGATGGTGAATACGAACGTCATGTGGCTGGGAATGCTTTGCTGGACTATGCCTATACGACATACGAACGCAAAAAACTTTTAGACAAAGGACCACAAACCATTGATCACAAAAAAGTCACTTTGGCTAACGATTTATACGGTGTCGTTCCCAAAGGCAGTCAACCTACTTTTAAATTAGTAGCAGGGCAAGTGCAAGTCGACACGCCCTTGACCTTGTTAAATAGTACGGTTCAAGCGCCAAAAGTGGCTTACCAAGAAGTTAAGCCAAAACAAACAACAGCGGAAGCTGCGTCAGAATCAAACGAACATTCTGGGGAAACCACCGTTGCAGAACCGAATCATTTTATTCCCAAATCGATTGCCACAAGTGTTTTAGTCCTTTTCGGGCTGATTTTCTCAGTAATTACCCGTCAGCTTCAAAAACGTTTAGAACGTCAGAAAAAGCACGGCAAAGAAAGCAGTAAAACTGCAGCCATGCGGACAATCTTTTTAAGTGCCGCAGTTCTTTCTTTCCTATGCGCCGTTGGCTTGTTTCTTTTATTCTAATTGAGGTCGAAACAGAAGTGTTAACGTTCATAAGTGCAAATAGAATATGGATTCACCATAGCCAAAAAGACCTTCATCATAGAAGGTCTTTTGTCACTGATAAATCTGACTATACTCCATTATTAATAGCTTGAAAAAGTAATTTCTTCTCATACTCAATTAGGTTCTGAGATATACTTTGAAAATTTATTTTTATATAATTAATTATATCCGTTTCACTTTCAAGGTGCCCTGGGATCACTTTTGAAATACTCCTGATAGCACTCGTTGGAACGCCAAAATCTATGAACATTCTGAGCCTCTCATCAACCTGTTCATTTTCAAGTCTAGCAGAAAAATAAGAATAATCCCCAAAAGGTAGCTGATGCTTACTATAAACATATTCTTGAATCGTTCTAAGAACATTAAGTAATTTAGGAATCTTATATCCGGCATCTTTTCTAGCGAAACGTAGTATTTCTCTGATTGCTTTTTCTTTAGCATTTTTTTCTATTGTAGAAATATTATCTGAAGTTATATTTTTTTTCTTTCTTTCTTCGCTAAACAAATAATTTCCATGCTCATTAATTACTTTTTTTAATGATACAGAATTTACCATACTTAGAGATCTGCTAGCTAACATATTTGTGTATTTTACATTTATATTTTCCGACTCTAAAAATCTATATACTAAATATAATGATTTTGACAATTGCAAATAGTCTGGAATACCACTCCAAATCAGTGTTGGCATCAAAATTTGATAATTGTCTTCAATATATCTATATAAATTTTTTTGACCAGCTATATTGATAACATTCTTCTTAATCAATTCCATTAAATCTTCAGGAATATTTTTTTTTATATTATCTACTCGATTATTGTGCTCTTCTTTTATATCATCGTCTAGATTTACTAAAACTTCATCTGAAATTTCTTTTTGTTCTACAAAAGGTACATCTATTTTAAAATCTTCTTCAGTCGGAATATCACCGAAAATAAATACATCCCCAGTAAAAAATTTATTCATTCTTCCTGCTCGACCTTTAATGTTAGAGTAATCAAAAAAGTCAATTTTTGTTTTTGCTTTCTTTGTTTCAAAAATAAACATTGTTTTAGCAGAAGTGTTGACCCCTTCTATTAGTGAAGTTGTTACAAATAGTACATCTAAAATCTTTTCTTCAAAATATGCTAATTGACTTGTGACTACATGCCTTGGAAGTTCACCATTGTGAACTCCTATTCTAAAGTTGAGAAGCCTTTTCAAATCCCAGTCCTCAGAGATGTTTTTATCAATCCACTCTGTGAGAGGGAGATCAACTTGTTTTCTTACGAAGTTATTTTTGCAAAGGAATTCTTTATACTCGTTTGCTAAAGAATATGCTTTATACGGTGAGGACATGTAGACGAGTGACGGTTCTTTCCTTTCAGCAAGCATTTGAAATAGTATATTTTTCTTCTCTTTACTATTTTTAAATCTTACCTCTTGAACATTTGTATTAACCAGTGAATAGTCTGTTCTTAAAAAATCAATGTCGTACTTATTTATAAAATCATCTGAAAGTGCATCAATTGAAGGGGTTAAGAACAAGGCTTGAGGTCCATTAGAAAGTATGTTGTGTATCGCAATATTTAGAACGTCAATTCGTTCATCGCCTCGCCTGTTACTTACTTTATAGAATTCATCAACTATGAAGAAATCGACTACAGGCAGACTTTCATATTCAAGAACTCGTTCTGCGGTTAGAATAAATATATTTCGTTCTCTTGGCTCTTGTAATGTATTTACTACAAGGTTGTAATTATTGTATTTACTCATTTTTCTTCTTGTCTCGTCTATTAAAGCAAGTGTTGGTTGGATAATTAGTATATTATTAAATTTATTCCTAGCAACTATTTCCTCAATCAATAGACTTTTTCCGAAACTTGTGGGAGCACTAACAGCTACATTTTTCCCTTGATATATTTTTTGCTCAATAATTTTTTGTTTAGCATGAAAGAATACTCCTTCTAGGTGCTCAGATTTATACCACTGTTTCCGTATTTTTGCCTGTATACCAAGTGAGGTCTCATCTTTATCATTAAGATAGGAATAAAAGCCAGCACGCTCAATTAAATCCATCCAAATCGATTTACTTTGAGCATTGACATTATCCCATATTTCAAGGACATGAATAATGATTCTTCGAGCTTCTTCATCATCTACTCTAGAAGATACATATTTTGCTAATTTGAAACTATCCTCAATGGATTCTAGCTTTTTAATTTTCAAAATTTTTTGAACTTCAATTTCCATCTATATCTGTTGTCCTCCTAATAATTTTAAGTGCAAAGATTTTACAAATTCAGTTTTATTCTTTATTGGCAATAAAAATAGATAAACATCTAAATGATTTTTCCAAGGATGTTTTTCTTTCCCAGTATTTAGAATATCCATCATTTTTTGTCCTTCAATTTTTAATTTCTCTAGAAATGTGTCTTCTGATGGATTAACTTGATTTATACAATCACTAGAGTAGCCAGCAAATAATGCGATTTTAATATTTGCAAGTTTATCCAAGCACTTTGTTTCAGGTGATATTAGTTCTTTTATGAATTCATCATCTTCTCCATCGTCATCTTGAACTCGATTAGAAATAATTGTAAATTCAGAATGAAAAAAATCTGTTTGAAAATGACCTTCGAGGTCTTTGATTAACTCATATATTGCTTTATTACCATCTTTATAGAGTTTAGATTCCCCAAGCCAGAGGCTTCTTTTTTCAGAATCCACATGTACTGCATCAAATCCGTGAGGAGCTAGGCTTAAGCTATCTTTAAAATAAATTTTTGATATTAAAGCATCTGCGTTAAAATATTCATGGAGTAGGTGATATAATATTAATTCTCCAAATTCTCCTCTTTTTATGTATTTATCCTCTACATCAAGATTACCTGTATAATATTCTCTAGCTTCTCGGATTTCAGGTATACTATAGATTTTCTCCATAGCTTCTCTGACTATAGGGATTATACTATCTCCATCTTTTAGTCGTTTCTCCACTTGATACTTTCCAAAAGCAAAATTAGGGATATCGTTAAAAAGTTCGTTATAAAACTTATTTTCCATTTGGTTCATACTACCAGAATCATCTATATCATAGTCAATATGAAAAATATGAAGACTTTGTTCATGATTGGGAGTGTGAATTGTTGACTTGTTGCTCAATTTCATAGCCTCCTTATATTATTTTGTAATTATATATATCTTACCATAATTGAATATTTATTTACGACTATCATCCTACGAAAAATAAATTATTCTAATTAATGAATTGTAACAAAATAAATAATGCAATTATTACTATGTAATGAGCTTTCCACTCAACTTTATTAAAGTAATACACATAAAAGAAGATAAGAATATTGAAAATGAGTTGCTTCTATTCCCAACGTTTATCATTTTTTGAGCGTGGGACAAAAATCACCTTGGATTTTTGTCCCACGCTCATTTTTTTATAAGCCCATATTAGAAAGCGTATTGACCACGTTCATCAATTCATCGCGACGACGAACTTGTTTGTCGACAGGGCCGTCGACTTCTTTTACGTCAATCCGAACAACAAAGTGACGATTTAAAGTTACAAACGTGTCTTCGTTAATTTGGATATTTAATTCTGTTTCAGAATAGCTTGCACAAGCATCTTGCCAGACGTCAAATGGTTCTCTGTCTGAAGCGACTTCTGTTTTTACCACAGAACGACCACTTAATTCTTGAAAGGTTACATCATAAAATTTAGTCATTGCTTTCACCTCTGTCATTTATTCGTTACTTCTATATTATAGCGTTTTCTGGAAAAACACGAAACCATTTTCTCTATTCGACATTTTGAATTTGTTCACGAATCTTTTCTAAGGTTGTTTTCATTTGAACGACACTATTTTTTATTTCAATTGGACTTGATTTCGAACCAATCGTATTGACTTCACGGTTCATTTCTTGAATTAAGAAATCTAGTTCTCGGCCCACTGGTTCTGTTTCATCAAGCAACTGATGCAACTTATCAATATGGATATCCAAACGATCCAATTCTTCATGAATATCGCCTTTTTCCAATAAAATGGCCATTTCTGTTAATAAGCGTGTTTCATCCACTTGGCTCCCTAACCATTCGTTTAATTTCGCTTCAAAACGTTGACGGTATTCTTGTTCAAAAACACCCACAAACGCTTGCAGCTCTTGAATTGATTGGGTCAACACTGCTACATAGTCAAGCAGGACTTGTTTAATTTGCGTTCCTTCTTGCACACGGCTTTGGTCAAGACTAGCGATGGCTGCTTCAAATGCTTGAACAAGAAATGGTTCAAATGTCTGATCAACGATTTCTGCTTCCACTATTTCGACAAAATCATTTTGCTTTAATAAATGGTTGACCGTGCTCCCTGCATCAAACGTTGCTTCCGGATAGTTTTCCTTTAAATGTTTATCTACCGAAGTTAATAATTGATCAATTAAGTCCCACTGCACGAGTACTTCTTTTTGATTGTTGCCGATTTTTTGGAGATTTACATAGACTTCCACACGTCCACGTTTTAACGTGCGTTTGATTACTTGCCGAATCACCAGTTCATAGGCATTCAGTTCCTTGGGCATACGCAATTGAATATCTAAAAACCGCTGATTAACACTTTTGACTTCGATATCCAATTGATAATTTTCATTTTGAATGGTCTTTTTTCCAAATCCAGTCATACTTTTCATTGACAGGGTGCTCCTTTTACATGGATTTAATTGTTTTGCTTAATTCAGCAAATTCTTCGTTGGTTAAGGTGATGCCTTTACCCATTTTTTCGTGATCAGGGGCCCACTCACGCAAATCAAATTTTGGTGGACGACCATTCCAACTAATTAGATTCAATTCTTTACGCCAGCCACGAGCATTCTCAGATAACACAGCGACTTCTTCTAAAATTTCATATGAAAATTCTTCTTTCATAACATTCACTCCTTGTTAGTATTCCTTAGGTTATTGTACCATCTTTTCCTCGACACTTAAAATACACATCTCTTTTCTATCACCCTGTCTATATAAACATACGCAACTTTTTCAAAAAATCAGTAAAAAAAGCGACAACTGCTCGTTTCAATCGTGTCAGTCACCGCTTCTCTGTCTATTCTTTTTCTGTATAAAGATCCACTACTTCAAAACTTTGGCAAACTAACAGCATATCGGGATAAAATTGTAACTGATAGGGGGCCATTTCTTCTTTAAAGAACCGCGCATGCTCTTCATACCAATAATCCAACGTCAAATCTCCTTCACCTTCCGCTTGCGCAAAAGATTCTGAGACCTTATTCATGGGCATAATTTCAACTTTGGTTGTTCGAATAATAGCCAGCGGTTGAGACTGACCATCTAAAATTATGTCGTATTGACCTGCTTTAGGGAGTTGTTCTTCTTCCATTTTATAAATATCTAAAGAAGAACATGTCGCAGTCTTACGACCAGAAACAACCAATTGACCCAAACGATTACCCATCTCAGAAGAGCCATCACCAAACATCCACACATCGGGCATCAACATATCTAATTCATGTTTATCTAAAAAGTTTTGCCAAAACACTTCTACATTTTTTAACATCCTTTGCTCTCCTTTTTATTTTTACTTCATTCACGCAACCTTCTTTCACTAATTATACATAACTGATTGCTTTTCTCCTATACTATTTTTACAAAATGAAAACTAAAATAATGTCAGTAACATTTGGACAGAAAAAAAAGGACTAAGTAACAAAACTTAGCCCATCTTTTTATTTTGCTTGTCGTTCTTTGATTTTCGTGAGTAAAGATTGAACATGCTGGCGTGCCGAAGCTTCATCTTCTTGAAGCATCTTTTCCGATAAAATAAAGGAGCCGCCCACTGCTAATACTTCTTTGGCTTCCACATACTCTATAAAGTTTGTTTCATCAATCCCGCCAGTTGGTAAAAATTGAACATCATAAAACGGACCGCTTAAACTTTTAATGGCTTTTAACCCGCCATAAATATCGGCTGGGAAAAATTTAACCACTCGTAAGCCATACGCCAGCGCTCGCTGAATCTCCCCAGGCGTAGCTGTTCCTGGAAAAATAGGCACCTCGTTTGCCAGACAAAAATCAATGACTTCTGGAACAATCGCTGGGGAAACAATGAACTGTGCACCGTTCGCTACTGCCTCTTGGGCTTCTTTCAAGGTTCTAACAGTTCCTGCGCCCACAATTAAATTCCCTGAAGCAGCAAGTTGTTTGATGGCAGGCAAGGCCAGCTGACTCCGAAAAGTGACTTCAATAAACGGTAATTCGTTTTCTACTAAGACTGATTCTACTTGTGGCAAATAGCGTAAATCTGTTGCAGTGTATAGTGGTAAAAGTTTACATGTCGCTAATTGTTGATACAGTTGATTTTTTTCAACTTTTGTTTCCATTCTGTCACTTCCTATTTTGTTTGGCTTTGGTTGCTTCGTACAGTCCTTGAATATAGGTCAACCCCATTGCTCGATCATATAAACCATAACCAGGCATCGCTTTTTCATCCCAAATTGCCCGCCCATGGTCAGGACGAATAACACCTTCATACCCTACATCTACCAGTGCTTGCATTAATTCCGCCATATCTAACGAACCAGCGACACTCGGATGCGCCGTTTCTTCAAAACGATGCTCGCCTAAATACTTCACATTGCGGAAATGAACAAAATTAATTCTGTGACCTATTTCACGAATCATAGCAGGCAAATCATTCGTCGGATCCGCACCAAGGGAACCTGTACAAAATGTAATCCCATTTGCTGGTGAGTCCACCAAGGAAAGGATCCGTTTTAAATCCGCTAAATTTTTAGTGATTCTTGGCAAACCAAAAATTTCCCAAGGTGGATCATCGGGGTGAATCCCCATTTTGATATTTTCTTCTTCGCAGACAGGAATCACACGTTCTAAAAAGTAGCGCAAATTTTCGACCAAATCTTCTTCCGTTACGCCGGCATACATGGCTTTCAATTCTTGAAATTGTTGCAAACGCTCCTCTTCCCAACCTGGTAACCGGAATCCTTTTGACTGACTGTGAATTAATTGATACATGTCTTCTGGCTGCATGTTCTCTACCACAGCTTGATCAAATAACAACGATAAGCTGCCATCTTCATTCTCATACGCCAAGTCCGTTTTAGCCCAACCAAAAATAGGCTTGAAACTGTAGCACACTAAGGAAATTCCACATTTCCCCAAGTTACGTAACGTTTGGCGATAATTATCAATATAGTGGTCTCGTTGATCCGTTCCCGCTTTAATGGCATCATGAATAGCGACACTTTCAATTCCTAAAAGTGCTAATCCTTCTTGTTCCACCGATTGTTTAAGTGCCTGAATTTCGGCTACTGTCCAAACATCACCTGGTAGTTTATTTAACAAGGTACCGACAACGCCAGTAATTCCTGGAATCTGTCGAATGTGTTTTAACGGAATGGCATCGCCTGCCGCTCCGTACCATCTAAATCCCCATTTCATTGCTTTCACCCTTTACTACATTCTTAAAAATCATCGTCCTCATCCTCTTCGTCCTCAAAGGAAGTCATAGAAATATCCCATGCTTGCACACTTTCTTTGCCTTGCGCAACAATCGCTTGCGCCGCTTCAGCAATCGGTGTGCCTAATAATTGATGGTTTATCGCTTCTAAGACCATTGGTAGGTTGGTACCACTCACCACAAAGATTTTCTTTTGTAGTGCTGGTTCGAGTTCGTTAATCACCAAAACTGCCTGATTGTAAGGACTCGCACTTAATAAGTCAACCATGACCAACACGCCATCCCCTTGTTGGACGTTCTCAATCGCTGTTTTAATTTGTCCGCCTAGTGCTTGGACATCGTCTCCACTATTTAGATTAACAGTTTCGATATTTTCGGTTGCGCCCATAATCACAGTAGCTGCGTCTTTCGCACCGTCACTTAGTGCACCGTGTGTAGCAATCACAATCCCTAACATAAAAGTTCCTCCTTCAATTCAGTGGCTTGAGTCATTACTTCAAACAGTCATGCAATGACTCAAGCGACTGGCCTTTTTATAAATTAAATTTGCCTAAAACCTCTTTTAAACTAGTTTTTGGTGCAGAAGGCGTTGCTTGGAAATAAATATCTTCTACGCCATACACCTCATGTAGTTCTTTTAATTTTTCAGCATCTTCTTTGTTTAAATAAACTGATTTGGTTACTAATAAATCTTTTTCTGGATTTTTCTGTGCAATACCGCCGATGTTTAACTCCTTCATAGGGACTCCGTGTTTTACTAAGTCATAAATTACAGAGACGGTTTTAGCGATTAAAATACAGTTGTACTCTTTGAATTGGTATTCATCCCAATAAAATTTGGCTTTTTCCGGCGTAATGACAATGGTTTTTTGTCCTGTCCGACTGCCTGCACTTTTGTATAAATCACGCATAAATTTATCCTTTGCCACCACTTCATCGACAACGAAAATGGAATTAACGCCACTTTTTTGGGACAAGGTCACCATCACTTGTCCATGAATTAATCGTTCATCTACTCTTGCTAAATTTACTACGCCCATCTGATTCACGTCCTTTTCTTTTTATAAAATACCGACTGTTGCTAAGACAATTAAGATACCTGTTAACCACAATAATGCTTGCGTAACTTTCAAGCCTTTTTTCGTATAGAACCAATACACGCCCATTACGACAGCTAGCGGCAAGAGTCCTGGGACAATCTGATCAAGGATATCTTGGACCACAAACTCACGGCCAGAAAGTTTAAATTGAAGGGTTGAAGAAACTTTGACATAATTACCAGCTAAAATTCCCATCATGAACAACCCTAAAACAGATAACATTTCAATAGCTTTTTGAATCCCAGCACTTTGCATTAAGCCTGTGGCATTCCGCCCCATTTTAAAGGATTGTCTCGCAAAGAACACACCTAACAGTACTTGATAAAGGGCAAACGCGACAAAGGGGAAAATCGCACCTAATGCGCTACCTTGTTGCGCCCACGGCACCGCAATCGCAATAAAAATATATTGAACCGTACCTGAGTCAATCGCATCACCAATTCCAGCTAACGCGCCCATCAAGCCAGCTTTGGTGTTATACATTAAATCATCTTGCATCATGATTTCGCGGCCTTCATGTTCTTCTTTGGCCCGCTCTTGTTCCATAGAAGCCATCAATCCAGTAATGACCCCGCCGCCCCAACTTAATTGCGTATTGAAAAACAGCAGTTGACGCATATAAGCGGCTTTTAATTGTTCATCGTCTTTATATAATTTCTTTAAAAGTGGCATCATTGCGTACAGTAACGAAGGCGCCAAGTAACGTTCAAAGGAATGGGGAATTTCATTGGCAAAATGCCAACGGAGATAGGCTTTTGTAACATCTTTATTGGTAATTTCTTCTGGTGCTAAATTCGTTGTTTTCGGCACGACTTTTTCTGTTGTTTCCGTCATTTCAGTTCCTCCTTTTTCTTTTAAAACCCGTCATCGTAATCGTCATCATCATCAAAATCAGTGGTGGCACTGGCGGAACTAGCACTTTCTGCTACAGGTTTGCCTTTTTGGACTTGCACAAAAATTAACGCAATAATTACGCCAAAGATGGCATACGTTACCATGGTAATTTCCAATGACTTAAAGACGATACTCATGAAGTATGCAAGGAAAAAGAAAACCAAGAAATCTTTTCGACCAATGACATAGACCGTTGTCGCAATCCCAATTGCGGCTAAACCACCACCGACTACTTCTAACACGTGAATCACAACGGTTCCTTCTAATGCTTTAATAATATCGGCAATGACTGGTGCCCCTAAATAAAGAGCAAAAAAGACTAATGGAACGAATAAAATAAATGAGGCAATCGTTGGATACCAGATAATTGAGCGGGCAATTTTTTTAGAATTTAGTTCAGCCACCGCACGATCGGTATACTTCCCTAAAAACGTGTTAATAAAGAAACGGAATTGATATAAATAACTTCCTAAAAGACCGACAGGAACCGCTACGGCAATAGCCGCTTCCGGCTTCAAATTCCCTAGCAACGCAACTGGCACAGCAATCGCTGCCGCAATTGATGGTTCTGCTGGCATAGAGCCACCTGGTGAAAAAACACCCATGTAAATCATTTGTAATGCTGCGGTGACAATCATCGCTTTCGGGACATCGCCCATCACTAAACCTGCTACTAACCCTGTCATTAAGGGCGAGAAACGCAACGTTAACGTTGCTCCTCCTCCAAGCCATCTGGACATAATTGCTGCCACCCAAAGCGCCATTATCAAACTTTGTAAAACACTTAACGTTTCCATAGTTCCTCCTTCTTATCCTTGGTTTTGGATATACTTTTCTAGCTCTTCAATCCCTTGACGTAAACGTTCTTCCGAAATCTCAATAGGAATTAAATGAACCTTTTCTTTTGAATCAATAAATTGAACCATTGCATCGAGTACTGCTTCTTCTTCTGGGTAAAGGCCCATTTGTCGTAACGACATGGGCAAGTTTAGCTCTTGATAAAAAGGGATTAATGCGTCTATGATGGCCCACCTTTTTTCCAATGCTAATTGATAGAAGATGCCGTAAGCTACTTTTTCGCCATGTAAATAGTCATGACTTTTTGGTAAAAATTTACTCATAGCATCATGCATGGCGTGTGCTGCTGCATTGCGGGCGTATTTGTCGCCGAAGCCGCCGACTAATCCGGAAACGGCGAAAACAATTTCTGAAAGATGGACAAATTCAGGCGTGAGTTTGCCCTCGTCCATCGCTGCTAAGGCTGCTTTTGAGTCCCGCATAATCGCTTCTTGCGAAAGCTTGGCGGTCGCTCCCGCTAATTGTAAAAAGGGTTCCCCTTGCAAATGGGCTTGGCGTAAAATGGTCTCTGATTCATACCATTTCGCTAACGTATCAGCTAAACCAGCGACAAAATAATCACGGGGCGCATCAAGAAGCAACTTAGGATCAGTGATTAAAAACGCAGCTTGGCGAAAGAAATGTTCCGTTTTGCCTTCGGCCGCGCCATTTTCTTGATACATCACAGCTAACGGTGTCCATGGCGCACAGTTACTAGCTAAAGTAGGGACCAAGCCAAAATTCAGATTGTTTAAATGGGCGCTGTAGCCCACTAAATCGGCTAACTTACCGCCGCCGACTCCCAGAAGAAAGTCAATCTGGTGTTCCTTTATTTGCTGTGAAATTTGTTCGGCGCCAAAATAACTACATTCTCCTGTGTAAGTGTGATAGAAGAATTGATACTCTGAATCTGCCAAGAAGGGCAAAAATGGCTGAGCTTTTTCAAAGGATACGGTGCCATGCACCACCAAAATTCGTTGGGCGTGATATTCCTTGAAAAGTGACGGCACCGAAGCTAAGGCGCCTTCGTGGTAACGATAAAATTGCGGTCCAACTTTCACTTTTAAATCAGTTAACATGCTCCTCCTCCTTCTTAACTAACGTAACGACTGACTTCTTGCACTGCCCGTTGAGGTAAAATACCTTGCACCACGTCTTCCACATCTTGTACACATTTTTCTCCCATCGCTTGCAGGCATTCCCTGGTATAAGCGGAGGTGTGCGGCGTCATTACTACATTTTCAAACGCAAGATAAGGATGATTTTTCCGACCTGGTTCCTCTTCTAAAACATCTGTCCCAAGCCCAGCAATTTTGCCCGATTCTAAGCCGGCAATCATGGCTTCTTCATCAATCAAGGCGCCTCGTGCGCTATTGGAAAGATAGACGCCGTCTTTCATCTTGGCAATTTCCGCCGAGCCAATCATGTGATAACTTTCTTCAGTTAAATTGGCACATAAACAAATGATGTCTGCTGAAGCTAGCAACGTATCTAAGTCTACTTTTTTGGCTCCATAACTTTGCAGATAAGTGGCGGATTTATAGGGATCATACGCTAACACGTCACAGCGAAATCCGTTTCGTAACGTCTCAACGACACAACTTCCTGTGTTCCCAACACCAATGACACCCACAGTTTTGTTAAATAATGTCCGACCGACAAAATTCGCTCGTTTTTCCCATTGATCTGCTTTAACGCTGGCATCTGCAGCCACGGTTTGCCGTAAAACAGCTAGTAAATTTGTGACATTGTTTTCCGCCACGGCATCTCGTTCTACTAAAGCTGGGATGATGGAAACAATTGTGTCATGCTGTTTTGCAGCGTCTAAATCGATGTTGTTATACCCAATGCCATGGCGAGAAATCAGCAATAATTCATCTTTATGTTCAAAAAATTCTTTCGTGAAAAATGGCGTCACGCTAGCAATAATAATCGTATATCCTTGTAAACATTCCGCTAACTCTTTGCCACCAATTTCACTGTCGACTGTAAAATGCTTCACGGTGCCTATTTTTTCTAAGCGCGTCAAGTGTTCAGGAAAAATTTGACCAAAACTACTGGAATTCACTATGGCAATTTTTTGTTTTTTTAACATGACTAAACTCCTTTACTGACTTTTTACGACTTCATGCCCGCCAAATCCTTGTCGCAAAGAAGCGACCACTTTGTTTGAAAAATGATTTGCTAGCATACTTTCATTTCGAGTAAATAAGGACAACGCTGTCGTTGGGACGGGCATCTCCAAACGCAATGCTTCTTCAATCATCCATTTGGCTTCGCCATTTGCTGCAACTTTCCCTTCTAAATTGGCTAACGTAGGATTTTCTGCAAAAACCTCTTTCGCTAAGCCCATCAAGCGAGCTTCAATAATCGAGCCGTGATTCCACACATCGGCTACTTTCTCCAACGCAAAATCATATTCGGCGGCTTCTAATAAATTGAATCCTTCGCCCATGGCTTGCATCATGACGTACTCAATCCCGTTATGCACCATTTTCAAATAGTGACCAGCTCCTGATTTCCCAGCATAAAGATATCCTTGTTCACAAGCTAAATCTTCAAAAAATGGGGTTAACACTTTGACAGCTTCAGGCGCACCGCCAACCATTAAACACGCTCCTTCCCGCGCTCCTTTGATGCCACCAGAAGTACCACAATCAATAAAATAAATTCCTTTTTCCTTAGCAAGCTGAGCATTCGCGACACTATCATGAAAATTTGAATTGCCACTATCCACAATGATATCCTCTGGTGCTAATTGCTCTACCAATTCTGCCACTAATTGATTGGTAATCTGACCAGCGGGGGTACTTAAAAAAATCACCTTCCTTTTGTTAAGCGCTTTCAATAATTCTGACAACGAATCTACAACGGAAAGCCCCTGTTCTCTAGCAGTCGCTCTTGCTTCCTTTGTCACATCAAAGCCAATAATGGGCCAGCCTTGTTCGTGAACATTTAATGCCATGTTCAAACCCATTTTCCCAAGTCCAATAAAGCCAATGTCCATTTTTCTTTCACCTGCCTCTTTTGATACTTCAATCATAAAGGATAAAAAAAATAATGTAAACGATTACACTAATTAAAAAATATTTTTTATTTTTTAGCAAAAATCTTGCCTACTCAAAAGGTAAAACGTTTTTATTTTTAAGGAGCTTTCATACAAAAAACACAAGTAAATCTCTTGGTATCACGTTCTTTTTACTGGCTACTTTCTTTAGTTGTGAGAAGTCTTTTCAAGACCCCTTCATTTTTCAGAAAAAAGATTATTTATTTTTTTTGGCTTTTTTTAAAGAATTTCTTTTTTGTGGAGAAAAAGAGAAATTGTATTTGTCCTCTTTTTCCACTATAATCAGTCTATACCAACAATGAAAAGGCATTCATTCTATTTTTAAAAAATAAGATTGGAGGAACGTGTTAATGAAAAACCACTATTTGGATCAACGGATTCGGATCAAAAAACCGAATTTGAGCCTCACAGAAAAGAAAATTTCCGATTACTTTGTTCATTCTGAATCACTATTGACACAAATGACGTTAGAAAGTCTGGCCAACGAAATTGGCGTCTCCCAATCTTCCGTGTATCAATTTGTAAAAAAGATTGGCTATTCTGGGTTCCAAGAATTTAAAATTGATATCGCCAGAAATTCTAATTATCAGCCGACTTTTCAAAACGTCAATAGCGTGAATGGCGCCGATGATATTTCACCAGATGATGATAGTATTACGATTGCTAAAAAAGTCTTACAAGCCAATATTTATTCCCTCAGTAACGCCACACAGTTCTTAACAAAAGAGCTGTTAGATAACGTGTTGGCTTTGATGTACTCTGCCAAAACGCTTCATTTTTTTGGGCAAGGCGGCTCCTCGATTGTGGCTTTTGATAGTTTCCATAAATTCATTCGGACTAACTATCGGTGCAACTACATTTTTGATTACCACATGCAGTTAAGTTTTGTCACAAAATTAACCAGTGAAGATTGTGTGTTTATTTTTTCCCATTCAGGCAAAACTAAAGAATCAATCAACCTAGCACGACAAGTTAAAAAAACCAACGCAAAAATGATTACGTTAACTGGTAACAGCGGTTCAGAGTTGGCAGGCTTGTCCGACGAAGCAATTATTGTCGTCACCGAAGAAGGCTTGTTTCGTGCGGAATCCTTGGCTTCACGGATTAGTTACTTAACGGTAATGGATATTTTATATACAAATACGATGTATCACAATTTTGATCAAAATGCCGATTCCTTGAAAAAAATCCGTGATAACATTAGCACGACTAAGACCGATCCGCATTATTTGTCGTAAAGGAAAGTCGGTGACAAAAATTGGCTGCCGCTTAACTAGTATCTCACATTGAAATACTAATTAAGCGGCAGCCAATTGTTAAAATATCTAGTTTCAATTAAAACGGAATTGTATTATATTTGCCCTTTAAAACTTCTGACCATTTTTCTATTTACCACCGAAATCGCCATACACATTTCCTTCTGCATCAGATAGACGTTTTCCTTTATCAACTTTTTTAAACGTTATTGTGTTCGTTTTCTTGTCCAACTGACCAGTAATTTCATAACTATCTCTATTTTCTTTTATTTTAATATTTTGATACACCTCTTTTTCTGCTCTACTTGTTTTTAGTGTGTCTTCATTATTTGGATTAACCAAATATTCTTTTTCAAACGTCATGGTTTTATCCTTATTAAAAAAATTGAACCTTTTGTTAGGTCTTCTTCCTGTTCAGTGATCGTGGTAAGTATCAATGGAAACGAATTGTTATCTAAAAGATGTCCGCTTTCTTTTTCATTATGACTACACCCCGTTAAAAATATGAACAAAATAATACAACAAAGATACCCGATTTTTTTCATAATTATCTCCTCCTGTTCCATTCCATAGCGCTGAAAAGCTATCGGTCATTAAAGCAGTGTACCCTTCCTTGTTCCCTTTAAACAAGCACAGTTTATTTGTCCATTCAATCATGAATACTAAAAAAACGCTTGGCACAAGCCAAGCGTTTTGATTCTCTCTTTACATCGAACCTTTAAAAACATCTTTATTCTTAGCAAAATAATCAACACCAGAGTAAATGGTGAAAATCAAGCAGGCATATAGCATGATTTGATCTAGTGGTAGATGAAGTGCTGAAAATGGAATGTTGTTAATGAATAGTAAAATAATTGCAACCATTTGGGTAGCTGTTTTTACTTTTCCCGGCCAAGCTGCTGCCATTACTTCGCCATGTTCGACTAATAACAACCGTAAACCAGTTACTGCCAATTCACGACAAACAATAATTGCTACAATCCAAGCGGGTACTTTGCCTTGACCAACTAAGACGATAAAAGCGGTCATCACTAGCATTTTGTCCGCTAATGGGTCCGCAAATTTTCCGAAGTTCGTCACCAAGCCTTGCGCACGGGCAATTTTGCCATCCAACCAGTCTGTAAAACTAGCAACTGCAAAAATAATCGCGCCCACTAATTGGGTAACGGCTAACGTTGTGTCGCCAAAACTAATCGTTCCCCAGTCCATCGGCACCGACACAATAATAATAAAAATCGGAATCATAAATATTCTTAAAACTGTTAATTTATTTGGTAAATTCACTTCAATTGCCCCTTCCTTCTCCTGTTCTATTTTACGTTATCTTGCTGGCAGTGTCACGAAAAAAAGAAAAGAATCTGGAATAATTGCCGTTTGACCGTTTATTCAGAAATATTCTTGCCTTTTTTTAAAAAGAGCTGGTAATAGCCTAAACCGAAATTAATCATTCCAATCAATGTGATACTGTCTAAAAATTTAGAACCATAGATAAAGTAGAAATACAGTTGTAAGCCAACAATCAAGGAGCCCATGACCAACAGAGCGATTGAAAATATGGTGATAAGATTAAATTTTTTATTAACTATTTTAAGCATTGATATCCCCTTCTCTCTTGAATTATTATTGTCGTCTTTTTTAACCATTCGCTGTTAATTATAAAAGAAAAGAATCTGGAGTAATTGCCGTTTGACGGTTTTTCCAGATTCTTCTTACATCATTTCTAACGATACGTAATCCCTAATGTAACATCCTTACGAATTAAAACTGGCGTTTTTTCCAGTGTTAAATCGGCGCCATCGACTTGGATGGCGACGTTATTTGAGGCGCCTAGAATCAGTGTTGCATTGGCGGCATTTGCAGGTAAAGCTGTTGTTTGGGTCTCTCCTGCTTGCAGGGTGTGTTGGTACGTATAGTTGCCATCGACCATCACGCCAATCCAGCAAGAGCCTTCAGTCCCTTTAAAGGTAATGTTGATTGGACTATTCGCATCTTTAACCGTTGCAGTTACTTGATTGTTGGCATCACTCACCACAGCCACAGCTGTTTTCTTCTCTGGTTCGCTTGAAGAAGACGGCGGTGTACTACTTTGTGTGCTACTTTCTGGGGCTTGACTTGATTCTTTGGGTTTTTCCACACTGGCACTAGTTGCCGGTGTTTGAATAATCGGTTCGGCTTTTTGATCTTGCCACATAATATACAGCACCACGACCGCAATGGCTAAACCAATTAACGAAAAGGCAATGGCTGGTAAGTTCCGCAGTAACCAACTGGATTGCTTTTCTTCGTCATGCAATTGCTTACGTGACCCTTCAAGCTCTTCATACACTGGCTTGGGTTCTTCGACAATTGCTGGCTCTTTGCCATCATAGATATCTACCAATTGATTGCCATCTAAGCCGACCGCACTTGCATATTGGCGGATAAACGCCCGCACATAAAAGGTGCCTGGTAAGGACTCAAAATCGTTTTGTTCAATAATTTCTAAATATCTTTTTTGAATTTTTGTCATTTGTTGCAGTTCATCAATTGAGATGTTCTTCTGCAATCTTGCTTCTTTTAGTGTTTCTCCAATATTTACGCTGGCCACTCGTCCATCTTCTCCAGTCTATTTTGTTAATTTATCGATTGTCTCATCAGTCTTTTTCAATTGCCAAGGAAAACATTCCCGTCCTTTAAGAATACCACAAAAGAAGCCAACTGAGGATAACAAAATTGAAAGATTTCAAAGATTTTTCTTTTTCTTAAACAGTTGGTTTATTGCTCGGTTTCTCCTTTAGGATACATGTAGAAACGGCTCAATCCTTCTTCACGAATAAAGGTCTCTGCTACTTGGCGGACGTCGGCTAATTGAATGCTTTCAATGACTTCAATCTTATCAAACAGCGTGGTTTCCCCAAACAATGATTGTGAAAATTGGTTGGCGATATACTCTAAAGAGTTTAAGGATTGGAAATATTTACCAATCATTTTTTTCTTCAATAAGGACAAATTTTCTTCCGTTAATTCTGGACTTGTTGTGGCAGATAATAAAATAGCTTCAATTCGTTCTGCTAAGACTTCTGGTTGCTCACTATCGCCGCCAATATCCGCAAAATGGAAACTGCGATCTAAATTAAAGTCATAACTAAAACTATCATCTAACAAGCCTTCATCATAAAGAGCCAAATAGTTTTGAGAGGTATTACCAAACAATAATTGTAACAACAAATTCACGGTGACTTGATATTTCATTAAGTCACGACCCGTTGTTGGCACTTCATCTAAGCCTTTCAAGCCAACAAGCACTTTTGCCCGTGTGACCGCCATTTCAATGGCGCTCTCTTTGACAATGTCAGCAGCTGTTTCTTCAGGAAAATGCCGACGAATAGGTTGGGCGGCAGAAAACTCTTTCGCCGCTTGGTTTTCACGAATGAACGCCATTAACGCTTCGGGGTCCATTTTCCCTACCACGAATAAGGTCATATTACTTGGATGATAAAACGTATTGTAGCATGTATACAAATCCTCTGCGGTAATCTCCGCAATACTTGCCACTGTACCGGCAATATCAATGTGCAATGGATGTTTCGGATAAAGGTTGCCTAAAATCCCAAAGAACAAGCGCCAGTTAGGATCATCTAAATACATTTGAATTTCTTGTCCGATGATGCCTTTTTCTTTTTCGACCGTTTCCTTCGTGAAATACGGCGATTGCACAAAATCAAGCAACGTTTCTAGATTTTGTGTCACTTGATCCGTCGTTGAAAACAAATAACTCGTTTTCGTAAAACTGGTAAAGGCATTCGCTGAAGCCCCTTGTTGCCCAAATTTTTGGAAGACATCGCCATCTTCTTTTTCAAACATTTTATGTTCTAAAAAGTGGGCGATTCCGTCAGGTACTTCAATCATTTCCTCTTGACCAATTGGCACGAACGTGTTGTCAATGGAACCATAATCGGTCGTAAACAAGCCATACGTTTTTTGGAAATCATTTTTCGGTAATAGGTAAACCTTTAAACCATTTTCCAGTGTTTCTGTATACAATGTTTCTTTAATTTGTGCATAGTCTTTTTTAATCATTTTCCGTTTCTCCTTCCAAAAAGAAGATCGCTTGAAGTTCCAAGCGTTTGGCCACTTCTTGGATTTCTGAAATGGTCACGGCATTGATCCGCGCAATCCATTCCTCCGCCGTCAGCATCGTCTGCGGCATTAATTCGTTCAAGTATTCTTTTTCCAGCCACGCGCCTGCATTATCTAACGCTAAGATATACTGATTTTTTAGCATTGCTTTCGTTTGTTCAATTTCTAATTCGCTAATCTTACCTAAGCGAATATTTTCCAATTCTGTCGAAATCAAACGCAAGACCTGATTCCGATTTTTGCCATCGATCCCTGTTTGAACCGTCATGAAGCCACGGAAGGTGTCGATACTACTAGAAGCATAATACGCTAAATGCTCTTTTTCACGGACATTCATAAATAATTTAGAATGCGGGAAACCGCCAAAAATTCCATTAAACACTTGCAACGCAAAATAATAGCTATCGCCATAATAAATATCCGTGTTGTAAGCCAAGTTTAATTTCGATTGGGCTAGCACCTCACGCTCGGTCCGCTCTTCAATCACATTGCGAATTGGTTGATTGTAGAAAATCGCGGCTTTGCCTTCTTCACGAGGCGTAAACGGTAATTGCTTGAATAATGGCACTAACTCCGCCTCATTGACATCGCCTAAGACAAAAATATCCACTTGATCTTCCGCCAGCATTTTTTGATAATACGCTGCTAATGACGCCGCTGTTTCCTCAGCTAACGCCGCAACGGTCCCGAAACTAGGGATTTTTTGATCCTCCGATTGATTAAAATAGACACTTTGAAGCGCCAAAGAAGCATAGGTTTGCTTATCCTCCACAATACTTTCCAAGTACGCTTTCAAGTTCTCTTTCTCCCGTTGGAAGGTTTCTGCCTCGAATTGGCCCGCTTGAATATTGGGGGCAAAAATAATTTCCTTCAAAAAGTCCACTGCTTCGGCAAGCACCTGACTATCCTGTAAATAATGATCATTGACAATGTTCATAGAAATATTAAACCAGTGTTGATTGCCTTTTTTGGAAACGCCAATCCCAAAGCTGGCGCCGTAAAGTTCCGCCAAACGCTCACTTAACTTGACTTGATTCGGGTAATTCAAGCTGTTGGTTTCCATTAAACTGGACAACAGCGTTCTTTTTGTAATGGTTTCATGATTTAATCGTGTATTAAAGCGGACTAAAAGACGCACCGTTTTATATTTTTCTGTAGGAATGACGTGTAAATTCACGCCTTTAACTAATTGAACAGACATTGCCGCATCGCTCCTTCATTTGCTTCATCTTACCTAAAGAATGCTGTGAAATATATGTATCGTGTAAATTCTAAAGCATTTTTTAATGTTTTTTCCAATAGCTCCATTATAACACAGCTTCAGGTGCTTTCTGAATGATAAGAGTTTTTCAGTTCAAATTTTCAAGAAGATTCGGTATACTGTTTTTAAAGTGAGGAGGGAAAAAAGAATGATTAAAGAATTTAAAGAGTTTATCATGCGCGGGAGTGTCTTAGACCTAGCCGTTGGTGTTGTCATTGGTAGCGCGTTTACAGCGATTGTGACACAAGTGGTGGAAGGCTTGATTACCCCGTTAATTAGTCTGATTTTTGTCTTGACGACTGGGAAAAAGAGTGCCGATGATGCATTGGGTGCCCTTGTTTATAAAGTCGAAGGCGTTGAATTCAATATTGGTAGCGTGATTAGTGCACTTATTACATTTTTAATTACGGCCTTCGTCCTCTTCTTGATTGTCAAAGCAGCTAACAAAATGAAAAACCGTGGCAAAAAAGAAGAAGCGGCAGAAGAAGAAGTGGTACCAACGAGTGAAGATTACTTAAAAGAAATTCGCGACTTATTAGCGGCGCAAACACCGCCTGCTGAAACTGTCAAAACAGATAGCACCTTCACAGAGAAATAAGCAAAAAGTCATCCTGAGGGGATGACTTTTTTGTTTGGTCTTAGATAGATGGTCCTGCGACGAGGTTCCAGGTAATAGTTCCTGTGTAGTTCCCTGCTTTGATATTGTATGCTGGTGTCGTAATATTTAAAGAACTACTAAACATTGAAAACTTCCATAACCCTTGGCCTTTTCCTGTAGCAGCGTTAGCCATCAGCGTTGCTTCTCCACCTAAGGCCAGTGTCCAACCTTTTGGAATAGCTACGTCTGGCCGAACTTCAGGATTAGAAGCTTCCACATTTAAATTCGTATAACTATTAGTAGTTTCATCGAATTTCAAGTCATATCTACCTATCGAACTAGTACTGATATTTCCTTGTAAACTTTCACTACCTAACTTCAAACCATTTGATTGGGCAGTTAAGTGCCAGCCTTCTTTCGTACCTCGCAAGTCACCTACACCAACAGCTTCTACGTGCCCATTAAGCCCTTCCCCTTCATCTTCTTTATTAGGAATAGGCTGTGTTAAATCATCGGAAATTGACAGTTTCCCAAAATCAAATTCTCTAGGAATAAACAGTAAATCAAAATCACTATTTGTAGCACCTGGGTCAGGTCTTACTGTGTTCGGATCACCATTACTATCTGGCAACGTTCCCCCACCAAACTCCACCTGCACCGGCGTATTCCCAGTGGTCACGGCCTGTGCCGAAAGCGGTGCCAAACTAGCACCAACCACTGCGCTACTTACCAACAAACTTGCGAGTAATTTCTTTTTCATTTTACATACCTCTCTTTTTTAAATTAATTGTTTAAGAACGGACGGAAGACCATTTAAACAGCTCTTCCGTCCGCTATTGTTTAACTGTTTATGTTTAAATTGATGGTCCTGCCACGAGGTTCCAAGTGATGTTACCTGTATAGGTACCTGCTTTAATTTGTTGATAAGGGGTCGTGATGTTTAAATATTTTTCGGTCAAATAAGAATTCCACATTCCTTGGCCTTTTCCACTCACTGCATTCCCCACTAATGCGGCACCACCGCCAATCGTAATACTACTGGCAGCTAGAAATTCAGGAGCAGAAGGATCATTCGTGAAAATTTCCTCTTTTAATACAGAAAATTTATTTGATACTTCATTATAAGTTAAAGCATAGCCTGTTTGAGTAAAAGAGAATGTGCCTGTCAAGGTCTCTTCACCGTTAGTCATTTCAGGAATTGTGGCAGTAACATGCCAGCCCTCTTTCGTCCCTCTTAAATCACCTACTCCATAGCGGGTAATGTCTTCAGAAGAAATGGCAGATAGGTCATCAGAGATAGCCGTTTTAGCAAATGAAATCTTTTCAGGAATATAAAGCAAATCAAAATCAGTATTTGTAGCACCCGGGTCAGGTCTTACTGTATTTTCCCCATCGGAGTCCCCATCTGGCAACGTTCCACCACCAAACTCCACCTGCACTGGCGTATTCCCAGTCGTCACGGCCTGTGCTGAGAGCGGTGCCAAACTAGCACCAACCACTGCGCTACTTACCAACAAACTTGCGAGTAATTTCTTTTTCATTTTACATACCTCTCTTTTTTTTTATTGATTGTTTGATAACGGACGGAAGACCATTTAAACAGCTCTTCCGTCCGCTATTGTTTACCTGTTTACGTTTAAATTGCTGGTCCTGCCACAAGATTCCAAGTGACATTTCCTGTATACGCGCCTTTTTTCAGTTGTTGCATTGGGGTTGTTACATTTAACGTTAAGTTATCTAAACGACCTGACCAAGTCCCTTGTCCTTTTCCTAGAGGGGCGTTAATTAAAGCCGTAGCGCCGCCACCAATCTTAAGGCTCGCACCGTTAAAGCTAGGGGCCGTTGGATCATTGGCGATATTCATGCCATTCAGAGTGTTGAAGCCCCCGTAAGAACTCGTACTTTCATTGAATATGGCATAGTATGGTGTCATCCCAAAAGTAATCTGTCCATCTAATGTATCTGTGCCATTGCTCATGCTCACTACTTCGCCAGTGACATGCCAACCTTCTTTGGTTCCGCGGACATCACCCACCATGATCGATTTTGGCTTAGTTGAAATGGGCTTAATGGCGGTTAAGTCTTCGCCAATTTTTACTGGAGAAAAGTCAAAAATTTTCGGAATGGCTAATAAGTCAAAATTCGTATTCGGTTTCGTCGGATCGGGATCTACGATTGCGCCAGTATTATCTCCCTGATCTGCTAATTTCCCCCCATCAAATTCTACTTGGACTGGTGTATTTCCTGTTGTGACAGCCTGTGCCGAAAGAGGCACCAAGTTTGCCCCAACGACTGCACTACCAACGAGTAAGCTTGCAAATAATTTCTTTTTCATCTATGTATGCCTCCTTTGTTCAAGAATTTCCAGAATGCCTTTCTGAAGCTATGGTCTTAATTATACAAGATTCCCCTGTGTCTGTGATTTTAAATATTTAACCGTGCATAGAAAAAATCAACAATTCTTTTGATATCAACGATATCCCTTGGTTTTAAACATAAATTTCAACACTTTTCGACATTCGAAAGTGTTATTTAATGATTTTCACGGCAAAATCGATTAATAAACAGCAAGAAAACGTCAAAAAGTAAGGGTTCGACTCTTACTTTTTGACGTTTTCTTTTAAAATCTTATAAATTTATCCGCGATTTCGGCGAAAAAATCGTCAATTTCCATTTAATGACAGCCATTTTTGCATTTGCTAGTCGCCAAGACTTACAACTTGCGACGACGGGCGAATTCCACAAACTTAAATTTGTTTAAGCGGTGACGGGATTCCGTATAGCCAAAACAGCGCGTATCTTCCAAGTTCATGATACTGCGGACCACCACGACATGATTGCCTTCGACTTCACCAATCAGCTGCTTGTCCATCTCTGTGAGCGGTTCCACGGTAATTTCTTTCTGAGCATAACTAATCGCCAAGCCAAGGTCGTTTTCCAGATAATCGAAAATCGAATCTTCGGCACGGTGCTTCGGCAGTTCTGGGACAATCTCTTTAATCAAGTAGTCAATATCTAAAATATCGACTTCCCCTTCAATCTCCCGTTGCCGGACTAAGCGCCAAACAGGGGCGCCTTCTGTCCAACCAGTTAATTGAGCCAAGTTGCGCTCCACAGGAATTTCTTCTAAGGAAACTACATGAGTATGACTTTCAATATGTTGCGTTTGTTGTAACTCCTTGTAACTGGTCACTCCTGAAATAGGGAAATTAAATTTTTTAAAGTTTAAGACAATCGAGCCTTTGCCTTGTTTTTTCTGAATATAGCCAGCGTTAATCAGTAAATTCAAGGCTTTCCGAATTGTTTCACGGGAAACATTGTAGGTTTCCACTAATTGATTTTCACTAGGTAATAAATCGCCTGGCTGATAGTCGCCTTGGACAATTTGTTGTTCTAATTCTAAAAATATGTCATGAAACTTGTTCATGCCGATCCTCCTCTACCAACAATTTCTTTTCTAAAAGCATAGCATATTCCCTCCGAAAAACCTAGAGCTGGTCAGAAAAATCCCCCGCACTTTCTGCCTTGCTTACGCACTGACTCCCCCAGCTAAACCACTGCTTGACCGCCTTTTTTTCGGAACCAGTGCAGTCTGTTACAGCCCCCTTCTGGAAAACTTTTCCCAAGAATCTAGGGAAAATCCTTGTAATTCTGATTCGTTCATACTATACTGTAGTCAAACACAACATGTCTATACAAGTTTACAAGGAGGCGCCAAACATGACTATTTTAGAATTAACATTCGCAACGAACCAACTAACGACGACTTTTTTTAACCATAAATTGGAACCGCTTCACCAAAAAACGTTCCCTTTCGAAGCCTTGACTATCGAAGAAACGGTTCCTGAACTGTGCCAATTGATTTTGGCAGAGGCGGCGCCGATTCTGGGGGGGATTGTGGCTGATTTCCCAGCGGACTTCTTTTCGCCAGAGGAAACGTTGGCGCTAGTTCCGCAAGCGGTGATTCAAGCGTTCGCAGAACAGTTAAACACGCCACTTTTAACGGCAGCCGAACAAGCGGCGACACCGAATTTGCTGGAAGCATTTGAAGAAAAACGGCAGTATCTGGCTTGGCATTTGGACTATTATGGCTACGTGCCTGGGAAAAATGAATATGCGGTGGAGTCCCTGTTAACTGTCGGCAATGGCTTTTTAGGCTTGCGCGGCACAACCCCTGAGATGACGATTTCTGATGATCATTATCCAGCGACCTACATTGCGGGGCTTTATAATACAGCGTCTTCGGAAGTTGCGGGTCAAGTAGTGGAAAATGAAGATTTCGTCAATGCTCCTGACAACCAACACATCGCTTTAAAAATTGGCGATGCCACTGACTGGTTAACGATTTCTCCAGACACGCTACAACAATTACATCGTCAATTGAACTTGAAAACGGGGTTGTTTGTCGCAGAAATGATTTTGAAAGATGCGGACAATCAGCAAATTAAATTAACGACGAAAAAAATTGCCAATATGGCACAGCCGAATGACTATCATCTGCAATATACATTTGAGCCGTTAAACTTTTCAGCCCCGATTACTTTGAAAACCGTCACTGATGGCAGTGTCTACAACTATAACGTGGCGCGGTATCGTAACTTAACAGCCAAACATTTTCAGGTGACAGCATTAAGCGCGCAGGAAAACAAAACCGTGATTGAGGTTTGTACCAATCAATCCAACTTGAGCGTCCGAGAAACGGCCTTGATAACCGGTGATTTTTTTGAAAAAGAAGCCATTACGATTCAAGAAGAAGCGGAAAAAATCGCCCAAGTGGTGACCGTGATGGCGCACCAAGGCACGCGCTATACGCTAGAAAAACAAGTCTATGTGCAAGCCAGCCACGCCGAACAAAGTTGGCAGGTACCATTTACGCCGAAGGACTCTTTTGCGGCCGCCGCTCAGGAAAGCGCCCGCGCTTGGCAAACCCTTTGGCAACAAGCCAACATTACTGTGACAGGCGATTTGATGTCTCAAAAACTTTTACGGATTCACAGTTATCACTTGCTGGCTTCGGCTTCGCCTTTTAGTAACCAAGCCCAAGCATTGGACGTCTCGATTACCGCCCGAGGCTTGCATGGTGAAGCGTATCGTGGACATATTTTCTGGGATGAAATTTTTATTTTACCTTTTTATATTCAACATTATCCTGACACGGCGAAACAATTGTTGCTGTATCGCTACCATCGATTAGAGAAGGCGAAGGAAAATGCGGCGGCCAGCCAGTATCGTGGCGCAATGTATCCGTGGCAATCAGGACGTGATGGGCGGGAAACCACGCAAAAACTTCACTTAAATCCGTTGAATGGACATTGGGGCGAGGATCATAGTATTTTGCAACGGCATGTGTCCTTGGCGATTGCTTACAATGCTTGGTTGTATTGGCATAGTACACAGGATCATGAATTTATGAAACAATATGGCGGCGAAATGTTGTTAGAAATCGCTCAATTTTGGAACAGCGCTGCGACGTTAGATGACGCAACAGGACGGTTCTTTATTGATAAAGTGATGGGACCTGATGAATTTCACGAGGGCTATCCAGACCAAGCGGAAAGCGGCTTGAAAAACAACGCCTATACGAATTTGATGGTGGTTTGGCTATTCGAAGAATTAACCAACATTTTGGCACTTTTCTCTGAGGAAGAACAGGCACAACTTTTTGCCAAAACTCAGACCACTTCGGGTGATCTAGCCCGCATGCAGCAAATTCAAAATTCACTGGAAATTGAAGTTAATTCTGACGGCATTATTGCGCAATATGAAGGGTATTTCGGCTTAAAAGAGATTGACTGGGCAGCGATGAAAGAGAAATACGGCAATATTTACCGCATGGATCGAATTTTAAAAGCCGAAGGAGAATCTCCCGATGATTACAAAGTGGCGAAACAAGCCGACACGTTAATGTTGTTCTACAACTTAGACAAAACTCGGGTGGATCAAATTTTAGAAGATTTAGGGTATCAATTGCCTGCGGATTATTTGGAAAAAAATCTTTTGTATTATCTAAAACGGACGTCTCATGGTTCGACTTTGTCACGAATTGTTCATGCTCAATTGGCAGAAATGGCGCAATTCCATGAGCTGTCTTGGCAACTTTATCAAGAAGCGTTGTATTCCGATTATCGTGACATTCAAGGTGGCACGACCGCTGAAGGGATTCATACAGGGGTCATGGCTGCGACGATTCACGTTACTTTAGCGACGTATGCAGGCGTTGACACGCGCCAAAACGAGTTATCAATTTGTCCAAACTTACCTGAACATTGGCAATCGCTGGCCTTCCAGTTTATTCATCAAGGTGTGACGTATCAATTTTCATTAACACAAACCAGTGTCACGATTACAGCAGATAAAGACACACAATTATTGGTTCAGGGCGCGTTGATTCCGTTAACCGCCGAACGACCAAAAGAAGTACATTATCAATAAAGGAGCGAACCACAATGACGATTGGATTTATTTTTGATTTGGATGGTGTCATTACTGACACCGCCAAATTTCATTATCAAGCTTGGAAAGCGTTGGCCGATTCGCTAGGTATTCCCATTGACGAAACCTTCAACGAAACATTAAAAGGCATTAGTCGGATGGATTCCTTGGACCGCATTTTAGCCCATGGCCACCGTGAAAATGCGTTTACTCCAGCAGAAAAAGAAGCCTTAGCTCAGCAAAAAAATGACCACTACGTTCAATTATTAGAACATTTAACGACAGAAGATGTTTTACCTGGTGTCGTGCCATTGCTACAGCAAGCCCAAGCACGTCACATTCCCTGTGCCGTGGCTTCAGCTTCAAAAAACGCGCCCCTGATTTTGGAAAAATTAGGCGTGCGCGCGTACTTCGCCACAATTGTCGATCCCGACTCGTTAAGCAAAGGCAAACCTGATCCTGAAATCTTTTTAGCCGCCGCTGACAGTATTGGCGTGCTACCGCAAAACGCCATTGGCTTTGAAGATGCACAATCAGGCATTGACGGCTTGAAAGCCGCGGGCATCTATGCCGTCGGCTTGTCGGCCAGCCAACCCTTACTCGGAGCCGACATACAAGTCTCTGAAATGACTGAACTAAGCGTTGATGTACTGCTCAATCGCTAAAGAAGGACAAGAACCTTTAGCAGCAGGCACCTCTTTAGTGTAGAGCCGGTTAAGACGGTGACCTTTTTAGTTACAAAAATAACCGTGCTTGGTCAAAGTTGACGGTTATTTTTTATTGTCATTTTTAACAGCTTTTAGGATTTCACGGATTAACGATAAATTTATTCGTGCTTTTCGGGAAAATGTGCTATAATGAAAATGAAAAGAGAGATATGCTTCAACATACCTCTCTGATGTAGAGCCGTTTAAGACGGTGACCATGTTAATTATTTAAAAATAACCGTGCTTGGTCAAAGTTGACGGTTATTTTTTATTGTCATTTTTAAGCAATTTCACAATCAGCGCAATCAAAGCAATGGTAAACATACCAAACCCTAGGATCGTCTGAATTGTTTCATATGCTGACAACAGGCCTCTCCTTTCCGTAAATTTTGGAAGTACGCTCATACGCACCACCTCACTTTCAGATTAGATGGCCACCGCCATAACTTCTCTACACTTAGATTATACCATGTAAAACTAAAAAATAATTAGTTTCAAATATATTTTTTTAGGAAAATGTGCTATAATGAAAACGAAAAGAGAGATATGCTTCAACATACCTCTCTGATGCAGAGCCGTTTAAGACGGTGACCGATTTTGTTACAAAAAATAACCGTACCGATCAAAGTTGACGGTTATTTTTTATTGTCATTTTTAACAGCTTTTTAGTTTCCAAGGATCAATACTTTACTATTAGCAACGAAGTTCACGGTCCTTTGTGCTTGTCTCCACGTTCATTTCTTTTGCTTATTATTTAAATCCTACTAACGGAAAAATGAAATCAACGAATTTTATCCCCGCATAAAAACATAAGGCAAACATCAAAATCTTAATTAAGATTTTGACAATTGGTCGTTCAGTTATCTTTTTCATTTGTATACTCCTTTCCAATATTTTTAAAGCTTCAACCTTTTTAATCTTTTTGACATCTATATTTTATCTAATTATAATAAAAGTCACAATAGAGGAAGCATCATTTTTTCATTTCCTTTTTATTCCTTGATTAGTAGTTCAATTTGTAAACATATCATTCTGACAAAATAGAAAAGGGGGTTGTTATAGTATCGAAACAAAATTATCTACAAAGAAAAAAACACTTCTTTATCTCCTGTCCACTTTTTTGACAGCCCTACCCAGCATAGAAGCATTAACTGGAATGAGCTTAATAGCTATAAAAAAATAGTAAAGAAAAAAAGCAAGCAATCTTTAAAAATCTATTACTAGCTATTGGCATGTTCTTATTTTCTATTATTCTAAATTTACTTTTCTCACGCATTCCTACTCCAGAAAATCAACATTATATTAATGAAGTCCGAAATGTAGCACCTGTTTTAATGGCCCTTCATACTAGACTCTTTTCACCTATAATAGAAGAACTCCTGACTCGTGG
The DNA here is from genome assembly GCF_023539285.1 of Enterococcus sp. LX10. NCBI lineage: Bacteria > Bacillati > Bacillota > Bacilli > Lactobacillales > Enterococcaceae > Enterococcus > Enterococcus sp. LX10. The sequence continues at coordinate 2,559,263 of NZ_CP092784.1, forward strand.
CATTTTTATGAACTTATTTTTTATAAAAAACACCTCTCGAAGTGTCTTATGTAAAATATTTTTTTCTGGTCTTTTTTTTTGGTCTTAGCCATGGACTATTACCATCAATTTCCATGCTTTTTTATTGTGGAATGGGCTGGGTTTTAGCCTCTACCTATTATTTCTGTAATAACAATCTCACGTATCCTCTTGCGATTCATTTGCTATTAAATAATTTATAGTACACAAAAAAAACCGCCCACATCAGAAAAATGATGTGGGCGGTTTTTTTGTAATTATTTATTTTTTGTTTCAAATAACGGACTAACTGGTTTGTTTTCGTGGATACGTTTAATCGCATCTCCGATTAATTCACCAACGCTGACTTCGTCAATTTTAGCAATTTTACGATCATCAGATAGGTAAATAGAGTCTGTTACAACTAAGCGTTCAATTGCTGAATCTTCAATACGTTGTAAGGCTGGTCCTGATAAAACGGGATGTGTACAAGAAGCGTAAACGTCTTTTGCTCCGGCTTCTTTCAATGCGTTTGCAGCAAGAGAAATTGTCCCCGCTGTGTCAATCATGTCATCAATTAAGACACATGTTTTGCCTTCCACATGACCAATGATGTTCATTACTTCTGCTACGTTCGCTTTTGGACGACGTTTGTCAATGATCGCAATTGGTGCTTTTAAGAATTCTGCCAATTTACGCGCACGCGTTACACCACCATGGTCAGGGGAAACAACAACGACGTCATCGCCTTGAATGCCGTGTTCGATGAAGTAATCGGCAATTAATGGTGCACCCATCAAATGATCCACTGGAATATCAAAGAATCCTTGAATTTGGACCGCATGTAAGTCCAATGTCAACATTCTTGTTGCGCCAGCTTTTTCAATCATGTTTGCAACAAGTTTAGCAGTGATTGGTTCCCGGGCACGTGCTTTACGGTCTTGACGTGCATACCCATAATAAGGCATAACCACGTTAATTGTTTTAGCACTCGCACGTTTTAACGCATCAATCATGATTAATAGTTCCATTAAGTTATCGTTAACAGGGCTACTTGTTGATTGAATGACGTAAACATGTGCACCACGAATACTTTCTTCAATATTCACTTGAATTTCGCCATCACTAAATTGTGTTACAGAGCACTTTCCTAGCTCCACACCCACAGCATCCGCAATTTTTTCTGCTAAGGGACGATTAGAGTTCAAAGAAAAGATTTTCAATCTTGGATCAAAATAATGTTTCGACATTAGAACCTCCACTTTCTATTTCAGCCAATTCGTTAAAACTGAACAATACTTTCCTTCTAAAATAATAGTAGTCCTAGCCAAATAAATCAAGAGATTTTCTGTATTTCATACAAGATATTCATCAAAAGTCGCTTTCTTCTAACTATTTTATCGTATTTGTCTAAAAAATGAGGATTATTTGAATAAAGAAAGGTACTCGCCATAGCCTTCTTTTTCTAAATCTGCCACTGGCACAAATCTCAAAGCTGCCGCATTAATGCAATAACGTAAGCCGCCTTCTTGGAGTGGGCCATCAGTGAAAACATGCCCTAAATGTGAATCCGCTTCTTGACTGCGAACTTCTACTCGGTGCATGCCATGACTAAAATCAGCTTTTTCTTTGACGCCACGTTTTTCAATTGGTTTGGTAAAGGATGGCCAGCCGCAACCAGCATCGTATTTGTCCAGGGAGCTAAACAACGGTTCGCCACTAACAACGTCTACATAGATTCCGTCTTGGTAAAAGTCATCATATTCTCCTGAAAAAGGGCGTTCTGTTGCGTTTTCTTGTGTGACGGCATATTGAAGATCCGTCAAGGTTTGTTTTAATTCTTCTTCTGTTGGTTTTGTCATTCTGTCCACTCCTTTTCTTCTGTTCAATTTATTGGGTTCAATGATACCACGTTTGCCAAACAGGCACCTAATAGTTTGCATAGTAAAAGACAGTCCTTTCTCTTTTTGACGAATGAAAAGGACTGTCTTTTATTAGTTGAATTCTTTTAGTAGTCGGGCTACTTTGGCAATTGGTAAGCCCATAATGGCGTAATAATCGCCAGCGATTGCTTCAATTAATAATGCTCCTTGTCCTTGGATACCATAAGCGCCTGCTTTGTCGGCATATTCTGCGGTATCTAAGTACGCATGGATTTCCGTGTCTGTCAGTGGATAAAACGTCACGGTTGAATGAACTGTCGCGGAGCGCTCTTTTTCCCCTTGTTTCAACGTCACACTTGTATACACGTCATGTGTTTTGCCACTTAGGAGGCGCAACATGCGATAACCGTCTTCCCGAGAAGTGGGTTTGCCGAGGATTTCTCCCGCCAATGCCACAATTGTATCGCAGCCAATGACTAGTGCTTCGGGGGTTTGTTCTGCTATAGCCGCTGCTTTTTGGGCAGCCATTTGCGCCACATATTCTGCTGGTAAGCCGTCTTTGCCAACAGTTTCATCGATATCGGCTGGTGCAATCGTAAAATTTGGGACCACACGCTTTAATAACTCCTGACGGCGAGGAGATTGGGATGCTAAAATAATTTGCATAAATTGATGACGCCTCGTTTCTTTTTAATGGGGGTCTTGAATGCGTTTAAACATTCGTTCCATATCTGAATTCGTAAAATGAATCAGCACCGGACGTCCATGCGGACAATTAAACGGATTTTCGCACAAGGCTAAATCTTTTAATAGCACGCGTGCTTGTTGCTCGTTGAGGTAATGATTGGCTTTGATGGATCGCTTACAGCTCATCATAATGGCAGTTGCTTCACGGAATTTTTTCACGCTGACCGAGCCAGTTGTTAGCAACATGTCAATCATCTCGCGAACAATGCTTTCCTCTTCGCCTGCAGGATACCAAGTTGGGTGCGCCCGCACAATGAAACTATTTTGTCCAAAGTCTTCCAAATGGATGCCGACTTCTGCAAGGGTTTCTTTCTGCTCTTTAATTTTCAAGGCATCACTATTTGGATAATCAATAACGATTGGTACCAATAATTCTTGTAAATCATCACTGACTTCGCCAATTTTTTCACGGAAGTACTCGTATTTAATTCGTTCTTGGGCAGCGTGTTGGTCGATAATAAACAGGCCATCTTTGCTTTGTGCGAATAAATAAGTTCCGTGCATTTGACCGAAGTATTCTAGCTCAGGAAAACGTTCTGTCGGTCGTTCTTCTTCCAACTTATTCAGGGCTTGTTTCAGTTCTCTTTGACTCGCAGCGCTATTGGCATCAAATTCTGGGTGAAGTTTCATTTCTTCTTGGAAAACCTCGTCAGCAGCCTCTGATGAACGCAGAGAAGGTTCTGAATCAGGCACTTCAGTTATTTTCGTTTCTTCGGCTATTATCTGTTGCTCATTACTAGCTGTTTCCCAATGATTTGCGGAATCAACAGCTGCCGAAGAGATTTCGTAAGCTGACGTTTCTTCCGCTACACTCGTTGATTCTGGTACTGGCGGCGCAAATGGATCGTCCATTGGGTCCACTGCTCTTTCTGTCTGGTTGACAGCTTCAGGGGCGCTTGAGACTGGTGTTTCGTCTGTCGCATGTTCCGCATAGAAGCGACCTGTTGCGGGATTATAGCTTAAGCTGCCCGGTCGTTGTTTTACCGCAGGTTGTTCAGTCGATAAAGGAATTTCCATTTGTTCGGCTTTGGGTTCTGGCGGTAGTTTCTTTTTAAACCGCAAATTGTCTGCCGCATTGGGAATCAACTGTTCTTGGCTCAACACTTCTTGAATCGCCTGTTCAATTAATGCCATTAAATCTTTTTCTTTACTTAAACGAACTTCTTGCTTAGTAGGATGGACATTGACATCGACTAACAGCGGATCCATTTCAATTTCTAACACAGCAATTGGAAAACGCCCCACCATTAGTTTCGAACCATAGCCGGCTACAATTGCTTTATTTAACGCGAAATTTTTAATATAGCGACCATTGATAATCGTTGATAAATAGTTGCGGCTGGCCCGTGTGACTTCTGGCAATGAGACATACCCTGTCAAAGTAAAATCAAGGTCTTTTCCTTCAATTTTCAACATTTTCTTTGCGGTGCTAATGCCATAAATCCCCGCAATCGTTTGTTTTAAATCACCATTGCCTGTTGTACTCATCATTTTGTGGCCGTCATGAACTAAGCGAAAAGCGACTTTAGGGTGACTTAACGCCAGACGATTGACAATGTCACCGATATTGGCCAATTCCGTTTGGATCGTTTTGACGTATTTCAAACGAGCAGGCGTATTATAAAATAAATTAGAAACGGTCATTTTTGTGCCTTTACGGAGGGCTGCTGGTCGGTTTTCTTCGACCTTGCCCCCTTTTAGAATCACATAGCTGCCTTCTTCTTCCTCAGCTGTGGCAGTTTCGACAATCATTTCAGAAACTGAGGCAATACTTGGTAAGGCTTCGCCTCGGAACCCCAAGCTGCGAATTCGAAACAAATCATCTCTTGTATGAATTTTGCTTGTGGCATGGCGTTTGAAGGCATTCAGTACATCTTCTTTGGCAATTCCTTCACCATTATCAATAATTTGAATGGTTTTCAAGCCAGCTTCTTCAATAAAAATATCAATTTGGGTGCTTCCTGCATCCAGTGCATTTTCCACCAATTCTTTGACGACAGAAGCGGGACGTTCAACAACTTCACCAGCAGCAATCTGGTTGGCTAGTTGTTCGGATAGTTCTTGAATTTTCCCCATTTCACGACCTCCTAACCGGTTCGGTTCCTAATTAGATACGTTTTTGCAATTGATGAAGTATGTTTAACGCATCTAGTGGTGTCATTTCTAATAGATTCATTTTCTTCAATGTGTCAATGACACTTAATTCTTCTGTTGAAACTTCTTTAAATAATGAAAGTTGCTCGGTTTCTTCATGGACTTCTGAAACTTCTTCATGATGAACTGAACTTGGAATCGTTGTTTCTTCTGCTTCTAAAGCGGATAAAATGGTGGCTGCTCGTTCTAAAAGCGGGCTTGGTAAACCAGCGATTTTAGCAACATGTATCCCATAGCTCTTATCAGCAGGTCCTTCCATCATTTTATGAAGAAAGACCACTTCGCCATCTTTTTCGACAGCGCCCACGTGAATATTCTTCAAGCCTTTTAAGGTTTCATCTAGAACAGTTAGTTCATGATAATGTGTAGAGAATAGCGTTTTAGCTTGTACTTCACGATGGATATATTCAATGATGGCTTGCGCTAGCGCCATTCCATCATAGGTTGCCGTGCCGCGTCCTAATTCATCAAATAAAATTAGGCTGTTAGGCGTGGCGTGCCGCAGTGCTTGGTTGGCTTCCATCATTTCTACCATAAAGGTACTTTGCCCTGCAATTAGATCATCAGAGGCCCCAATCCGTGTAAAAATTTGATCGAAAATTGGCATTTCAGCACTTTCCGCTGGTACAAAACAGCCAATTTGCGCCATGACCACCGTCAAAGCCAATTGACGCATGTAGGTACTTTTCCCTGACATGTTTGGTCCAGTAATCAAGAGAATATCTGTTTCTGGGTTCATGCGGATACTGTTTGGAATGTATTCTTGATGCCCTAAAACTTTTTCCACGACTGGGTGTCGTCCTTCGACAATCGCCAAATTTTTCGTGTTACTTCTTAACGTTGGTCGAACGTATTGATACCGTTCACTAATTGTTGCAAAAGATTGTAAAACATCAACCGCACTAATGGTTTTAGCCAGTGTTTGCAATCGATCAATATTCGTTTTCACTTGTTCTCTCACGGCCAAGAATAATTGATATTCTAGTTCAACTGATTTTTCTTCGGCTTCTAAGATTAAACGCTCTAGTTCTTTTAGTTCTGGCGTAATAAAGCGCTCCGCATTAGCTAATGTTTGCTTACGCTCGTATTTTCCTTCTTCTAAATTCGCTAAATTTGACTTAGTGATTTCAATGAAATAACCAAAGACACGATTGTAGCCAATCTTCAAGTTTTTAATGCCTGTTTCTTGGCGTTCTTTCGCTTCTAACTCCGCTAACCATTGCTTACCATTACGCATGGCATCACGGTATTCATCTAATTGGTCGTTATAGCCGTCTTTAATAACATTTCCTTCAGTAATTTGTAAAGGGGCTTCTTCATTAATCGCCGTCGCAATCAATGCCACTAAATCTTCAACAGGGTTTAAGTCGACTAATAAATCATCCCATTCCCCTTGATTGATCCCGACAATTAACTGTCGAATCGTTGGTACTTGTTCTAAAGAGGTCCGTAATTGAATTAAATCACGCCCATTCACACTGCCGAATGCCACGCGTCCTGCTAACCGCTCTAAATCATAAACGTTCGTCAATGCTGCTTGCAAATCTAAGCGTTCAAAATAGGCATTTAATAAGGATTGCACCATTTCTTGACGCGCCTTAATTTGACGTTCCTGAATTAGCGGACGATCCAACCATTGTTTCAACAAACGGCCGCCCATAGCTGTTTTCGTTTCATCTAATAGCCACAAAAGAGTCCCTTTTTTCTGTCCTGTTCGAATCGACTGACTCAATTCTAAATTGAATTTAGAATAATGATCCATTTTCAAGAAATGATCTGGCTGATATTCCACAGCTTTCTGAATATGGGACAAGCTCCGCTTTTGGGTAACAGATAAATAAGATAATAACTTGCCTGTAATTTCAATTTCTAATGGATTAATCAGTTCATTGGTTAAAAAACTAAACTCGTCATTTTCTTCCACCGTTTCTTGTGTCGAAAAGATAATATTTAAACGTAAACTTAAGTTCTCTTTTAACGATTCAGGGATCCCTGAACCTAGGACCATTTCTTTTGTTTGCAACGCAGAAGCTTCGTTTAAAACGCCCTCTTCATCAGCCAAGACTGCTGTTTTTAATTCGCCTGTACTCAAATCTACATAGGCAAAACCGAACTGATTACCATCTGTTAGCACAGCGGTTAAGTAATTATTGTCTTTGGCTTCCAAGCCTTTACTATTCATCACCGTTCCTGGCGTTACCAACTGGACCACTTCTCGTTTGACCATACCCTTGGTAGTCTTTGGATCTTCCACTTGCTCACAAATCGCTACTTTATAGCCTTGCTCAATCAACGTATCAATGTAACCTTGCGCGGCATGATAAGGAACGCCACACATAGGAATCGGATCATCCGCATTGCGGTTACGACTGGTTAACGTCAATTCTAAGATTTGCGCTGCATTGATAGCATCTTCATAAAATAACTCATAAAAATCACCTAAGCGATAAAATAAAAACGCATCCTTGTATTGGGCCTTAATGGATAAATATTGTTCCATCATGGGTGTATTTTTTGTCTTTTGTGGCATTTAATTCCCTTCCTTCTCTAGCTCTTCGTTCACGCGGTATTGAATGAGCGCCGTGACATGTTGGACTAAGTCATTGGCTTCGATCAGTTGTTCGCGGTAGGCTACAACGAGTGGGTGCTCATCAAATTCTTTTGTTTTCGCATCGGCTCGTTGAATGGCTTCTTTTTCAGCAGTTGGTTTGCCATAGTGAGCAAATTGAACCGCATCTTTTTGCGCAGCTTTAATTTCTTCCACTAATTCTGTCAGCTTTTTGTTTTTCTTTACCTTTTCTTCAATCGCTTGGTAGCGCTGAATGACTTCATCTTGTCCAATTAAATGTAACAATTTTTCTAATTCTTTATTACTTTGTGCATCTAAATTCAACGGCTCCATTTTTTTCACCTTCATCTTTCACCGGCACTTTTTCTATAAGAGCAGAAAAAGTTAACCTCTTAATGATCCGAGATTAACTTTTCTTCTATTATTCTTGAAACGGGCGATCTTCGCTAATCTGAATCGGCTCAATCATCTTCGCTTGGCCCGTTTGGTCATCAATCTCTAAAATACAGGCAGATAAAATCGTCCGCCCTGTTTCGACTACCTCAAAGCGTTTCGGCAATGCTGTCATAAACTTCTCAATAATCGGTTCACGCTTCATTCCTAGAATCCCATCATAAGGACCGGTCATACCGACATCACTTAAGAAGGCTGTCCCTTTCGGTAAAATCCGAGCGTCATTTGTTTGAACATGCGTATGTGTTCCAACAACGGCTGAAACTTGGCCATCTAAAAACCAGCTCATGGCTTGTTTTTCGCTCGTCGTTTCGCCATGAAAATCCACAAAAATGAGCGGTGTCCGTTTGCGAGCGATAGCCACTAGCTCGGCGGCTTTCTTGAAAGGATCTTCCAATGGCACCATAAATGTGCGGGCCTGTAAATTAATCACCGCTAGTTCCAATTGATTGACTTTCACAAAAACCATTCCTTGACCAGGCACATCTTCTGGAAAGTTCGCTGGACGAACCATTTTCTTCGCATCATCAATGAATTCAAAGATATCCTTGTTGTCCCACGTATGGTTACCCATCGTAACAACATCGACACCATCTTGCAAAAATTTCTTATAAATCTTGCCAGTAATTCCCCGACCAGATGCCGCATTTTCACCATTGGCAATGGTCACTTGTGGACGATATTTCTTCTTTAATTTAGGGACATACGTTGCTAAGGCTTCTCTTCCTAAAGAACCGACAACATCTCCTATAAATAATATACGCAAAAAGGTTCCTCTTCTCTTTTTAACATCTCTTGTTTATTATAGTTGTTTTCGCTTTGAAAAGAAAGTTTTGGTTTTAAAAGATTAAAAAAAGTGTCTCAACGAACAATCCTTGCAATTGTTCGTTGAGACACTACACGCGATACTTATTCGCTTTTTATTTTATTTCGCATAGTCAACGGCACGTGTTTCACGGATAACCGTTACTTTGATATGTCCTGGATAATCCAAGTCATCTTCAATTTTCTTCCGAATGTCTCGAACTAAACGAACAGATTCTAAATCAGAAATTTCTTCTGGTTTCACCATGACACGAACTTCACGTCCTGCTTGAACAGCAAAACTTGAATCCACGCCTTCAAAACTATTAGAAATATTTTCTAAGTTTTCTAAGCGGCGAATGTAGTTTTCTAACGATTCACTACGTGCACCTGGACGGGCTGCAGATAACGCATCTGCGGCTGCCACTAAAACAGAAATAACTGAGGTTGCTTCCACATCACCATGATGCGAGGCAATGGCATTAATAACTACTGAATTTTCTTTATATTTCGCAGCTAATTCTGCGCCAATCTCAACGTGAGAACCTTCAATTTCATGATCTAATGCTTTCCCAATATCATGTAGTAAACCTGCACGTTTGGCTAATTGAACATCTTCGCCTAATTCGGCGGCTAAAACGCCAGCCAGTTTTGCTACTTCGATTGAATGGTTCAAGACATTTTGACCATAACTTGTTCTGAAACGTAAACGGCCTAAAATTTTAATTAAATCAGGATGTAACGTATGAGCACCTACTTCAAAGGCTGCTTGTTCTCCGTATTCACGAATCCGTTCATCCATTTCTTTACGTGATTTTTCTACCATTTCTTCGATACGAGCGGGATGAATCCGACCATCTTGGATTAATTTTTCCAAGGTCATTCGAGCGATTTCTCGTCTGATTGGATCAAATCCGGATAACACAACCGCTTCTGGCGTATCATCAATGATTAAGTCAATCCCTGTTAATGTTTCCAATGTACGAATATTACGTCCTTCACGACCAATAATGCGACCTTTCATCTCATCATTTGGTAAAGTGACCACGGAAACAGTTGTTTCAGAAACAGAATCAGCGGCGCAACGTTGAATTGCTAGGGAAAGCAAGTTCTTCGCTTTGCGATCAGATTCTTCTTTGGCACGTTGTTCTGACTCCTTGACCATCAAGGTTAGTTCATGATTCAACTCTTCTTCTGTTGACTTCATAATAATCGATTTTGCTTCTTCTTTTGAAAGGGAAGCAATTCGTTCTAATTCTTGATGTTGCTGATTAATTAAGTTTTCTACTTCTTTTTCTCGCTCATCAATTAATTGCTGTCTAGCACCAAGTTTCTCTTCTTTTTCTTCCAGTGAGCCTTCACGTTTTTCAAGAGAGTCATCTTTACGATCCAACGTTTGTTCCCGTTGAATTAAACGATTTTCTTGAGATTTAAGTTCTAATCTGCTTTCTTTCAACTCACTTTCAATTTCTGAACGATACTTCTGGTTCTCTTCCTTAGCTTCTAGCAATGCTTCTTTTTTCAGTGTTTCTGATTCTTTCCGAGCGTTCTCGAGAATACTCGACGCTGAAATTTTTGCACCATTTATTGCTTTATCATGACGTGACTTTGCAATAACAAATCCTAAACCAAGACCGACAATCAAACCGACGATAGCGAGGAGAATATTTAAAACCATATTTCCACCTCCATACTATCTTTTTGTTAATTCATATCTTGTAGTTTTTTGATAAACTAAAATCAATTATCAATATGCCTACTTGCATATTTGTGCATACACACAATTTTATTCTAATGTTTGTCGCGAAAGGTGTCAACTTAAAAAAGCCCTTTCTTTTGGAAAGGGCAGCAAATATTAGACAACGTCACATTTTTAGGTTTCCGCCGTCACGAATTGTTTAAATTTTAGAACAAACGCCGCATAGTCTGCTGTTTGACTAAGCTGCTTGATGTGGATGGGTTCGGACATGATTTCAATAAATTTTTCAAAAAAGTCATCAAAGATTGGTGCGTCTTCTTGACGAATTGCTACTAAAGCCACCAACTTCACCTCATAATTGGCCCACCGAATCGGCTCTTGTAAGGTCATGATTGAAATACCACTTTTCTCTGCTGTCCGATCAATAGCATGGGGGACAGCGATACCTGATGGAAAACTTGTTGGAGAAAGCTGTTCTCGTTTTTTCACACTTTTTTTAAAATCACTCGAACAATATTTTTGTATTCTCATTCGTTGAATCATTTGATCAAGTAACATTTCAGGGGTTAAATCTGCTGGATCAATCTGGCTAAAATATAACTCCTTAGCAATGAACTGATCTGTTCTTATCTCCATCTGCCGCTTTCGCTTTTGTCCTTTTAAAAGATACATTCGATTTTCAATTTTCCGCAGTTCTTTTGTTGTAATAAAGGGATGAATAAAGATTGCTCCTTCATATTTTGTGGCTAACCTACGATTAGTAGTGACTAGCAAATCAAATTTTTTCTGATCAATATTGGTCTGACGAATGACTTTTATATTTATTTGGTTCCCAAAATGTTCTTGAAGTTTTTTCTGAAGCACTTCACGCATATTATGATAATCTTCCACCACTAGTAAAAGGAGAAATGGTTGCTGTTCTGTTCGCTGACTTTCCAAAAATGAGCCAAGATGTAAAGCGATAAAAGAAATCTCATCTTCTGTAAACCAAATATTTAAACGTTCTTGAATAAAGGAGGAAATGTAAACAGAAATGTCATAAATCAAAGGATAGCCTGTCTTTAAGTCCCATAAACGACTATTCCTTGTAAAAGCTTCAACATTTGAACGATCATATAGTCCCTGTAAATGAATTGCTAATTTATTGAAAAACTCTTTGTTTTTCAATTGAATAAAATAGATTTGCTCAACCTTTTGTAAAACTTCTTCTAACACTTCAATAATTTTCGGATTCACAATCTGTTGTAATTGTGTTTTTTCACTATTCACTGTGTGTTCTTTTTGAATTCCTACAAATAATAACGAAAGTTGCGCTAACTCTTCTTTCGAGAATAGAATGTCGTAAGTTTCTTCTAAACGTAGGGCAATTTCTTTGGCCATTTGATATTCTTCTGAGTGATTTTCTGCTAATTTTGGTTTCGTTAACAAGGTGTGGCCTTGTCGGATACGCTCAATGCTAATCGCATAATGTAAAACAATATTGTTCAAGACATACTGGTTTAACCTTCTTTCATAATTAAAAAAAGTTTGTTGAATCATTTCCTCTAACTCTTCTAACGAAATATAGCCAATCATTTCCCGTACACTACGGGTCAATTTTTCTTGAAAATCACTTTCTGCATATAATAATGAAACCATGTATTGCCGTTTAGCGCGTTCTGTTCCTGTTAACCAAATATTCGCTCCTTTAAAACAAATCGTTGTTTGTTGATTTGCTAACTCTTCTTTTAATTGTTGAAGGTCATTTTTGGCGGTTGATTCAGAAATGTATAAACAATCAGCTAAATCGTACAGGTTCACTCCTTCAGAGGAATGTTTTAATAGTTCAAGAAAAATTCTAGCTTTTCGTTCCTTACTGGGCGTTTCCTGTAAAATCGAAATTTGATCATTTCTACGATAGCCCCGTTGACTAGACAAAATAGCTTCTGGGTAGGCTTCATTGATTTTTGCGACACGGTTGCGAATCGTTCTTGTTGTACAACCACAAAATTCTGCTAACTCTTTGGCTGTCACCCAATGATGTTGCTGACTTTCTAAAAAAAGTATTATCTCTCTTTGCTTACTTTCCAACCTTCCCACATCCCTTTAAAAGAAAAGAAGAAGACGATTGCTTTTTATTAAAACAATAATCAACTTCTTCAATTAATCTAGATTTCTTCACCATTGGTTGCAATCACTTTTTGATACCAAGTAAAGCTATCTTTTTTCATACGTTTTCCTGTTCCCTTCCCTTCATTATCTAAATCAACATAAACAAACCCATATCGTTTTTCCATTTGCGCTGAAGAACAACTAATGATATCAATCGGTCCCCAAGCACAATAAGCAATCACATCTACGCCATCATACATGGCTTTTTTCATTTGTTGGATGTGTTCAGATAAATAAGAAATTCGATAATCATCATGGATTTGACCATCTGTCACTTTATCATACATACCAAACCCATTTTCCGCTATAATTATCGGTTTCCCATAACGATCCCAATATTGAGAAAGTGAGTTGTATAATCCCTGAGGGTCTACTGCCCAGCCCCAAGGATTGACTTTCAGTGTTGGATTTGGCGTGACAGATGCTGGATTCATTGAATTTTTTTCTGAATCAACCATCTGTGAATAATAATAAGAAATTGCTAAATAATCCATCGTATTTTCTTTTAGCATTTGTTGATCTTCAAGTGTAATATCTATCTCAATTCCGTGTTCTTCAAAATAGTTCAACGCATATTGCGGGTACTCACCACGAAATTGAACATCTGTATAAAAGTATTCCATTCGATTTCGCTTCATGGCTAAAATGACGTCATCTGGCTTACACGAAAAAGGGTAGACAGTACAGTCGGCAACCATTGTTCCCATTTGCATTTGAGGATTAATTTTTTTAGCGTACGCAACTAATTGTGCACTTGCGATAAACTGATGGTGAATCGCTTGAAAACTTGCTTCTTCATAATTATCCACTGTATCATAAGGAATTGCTGTTGAGTTAAACGGTTCAAATTGAATCAGATTAATTTGATTAATGACAATCCAATATTTTACTTTTTCTTTGTAACGTTCCAAAAGGACTTTGCCATATTTTACAAATAAATCAATAACTTTTCGATTGTTCCAACCACCATATTTCAATGAAATTTCAATCGGAGTTTCATAATGTAGAATAGTGATGATTGGTTCCATCCCTAATTCAATGATTTTGTCGATTAATCGATCATAATAAGCCAAGCCCGCTTCGTTTGGTGTTTCTTCTTCCCCTGTTGGAAAAATCCGCGTCCAATCAATAGAAGTTCGGAATGTTTTGAAACCTAATTCTTTAAGTAATGCTAAATCTTCTGGATAAGTATGATAAAAATCAATCCCATGACGTTTAGGATAGTAGCCATCAGTATCTGCTAGATTCGCTTGAATGTCTGCTACAGACATGCCTTTTATTTGTTCTTGGCTGATTTCTGCATTTGTTTTATCTGGATAGTATTTGTGTACATCCGCTAAACTGATGCCTTTACCATCTACTTGAAACGCTCCTTCTGCTTGATTTGCGGCAATTGCGCCACCCCATAAAAAATCCTTTGGCATCTGATAATCTTTAAACATTATTTTTCCTCCTGACATAATTGTTGACTAAACCTTTTAAAAAGCTTCACTAAATGCTCACCAATTAAAATTTCACTTTGAGCCGTCATTAAGGTATCTTGTGCATGACAAAACAGCGTCGAGTAACGAATTTGTTCTCCTGAAGCTTCTAATTGTAACGTATCTGTCTGTATGCCATGTGCTAAAACGACTTCTTTCCGTGCCTCTATTAACTCCTTTTGTGCCTGCTCATACGAAGTCTCTTCTAATTTTTCTAACGCTTGAACTAGATGGTCTCTCGCATTTCCTGCATGAATTAAAATATTCATTGATAACTGATTTAACTGCTCATTTTCTTCCATAATAACCTCTCCTTTAACCTTAAATAATTACTTCTTTTTGCACTTCTTTTTCTTGCTTAAGCAGTGATTGATCATATGCTTTGAAAAATGGCAAGAATACCAGCCATGTAATGACAAAAATAAGCACGCAAACAACAACCGCTCGAATATCTTGTGTCGCTAAATAAGAGGTAAATGGATATGGCATATACCATAATAAAAAGCTTTGCGTAGGAATATTGACGAATCCCCAATACATCGTAGCGTAGGCAATTGATGGAACAACGAGTGCATTAATCCACATAGGAATCATCAAGTATGGATTAAAGGCAATTGGCGCACCGAAAACTAGTGGCTCGTTGATATTAAAAATTGAAGGAATCAACACGGCTTTGCCAATTGCTTTTAGTTGTGCAGATTTGCTAAGTAAAACCATCATGACAGACAAGGACAATGTTGCACCAATCCCGCCCATCGATGAAAAAGCGTAACACGTTTCTTGTGTCGCAATATTCACTGCATGACCACCATTCGCTACAGCTTCCGCATTTGCAGCTAAACCAGCCATATAAACAGGATAGATTACAGGCATCATCACCCAACCAGAGATTCCAAATGTATAAAGAAAGACTGGAATAAACACAGATAAAACAAACCCCGGATATGATTGCACAATATTTGCTAATGGACTGAAAATTAGAATAACGATATCAAAAAAATCAATCCTAAATTGAATAGTGATCAACCAACCGACAAACAAGATAAAGGTAATTGGCAGCAGACTATTAAACCAACCAACCACAAAATCGGGAATTGGTGTATCTTCATCAAAAAAAGATTTTTTGGCAGCCAAATGCATCACAAGACTAACAAAAAGGCCTGTAATCATCGCTAAAAACATCCCTGTTGCACCAAACCTTGAAAGAATAAAGGTAATTTCACCTTTCTCAGATAACGTTGGAAAGAGCAACATCATAAACAAAACAATGCTAGTAGCACCTGCTATTAATTTTTGTCCGCTATGACCTTTCTTCTCCATCAAATAATAAGGAATCATAAACGAAACGATTAACCCAAACATTCCAAAAGAAAAATTACTAATCATTGAAAAATCTGGCATGCTTGGAAAGAGATTTTTTAACAAAGAGACCACTGTAACTAACGAACCTACAAAAACCAATGGAAGAGCCGCCATAATTGCATCCTGTATAGCAGAAATCCAAGGATTTTTAACTACTTTATTCACTTTCGGCGCGAAAGAGTTCGTCATAAAATCCATAATTTTTTTCATTCACTCATTCCTCCATTGTCATTATTAGGTCTAAGGCTTTTTCTCCATCTAAGGTTCCATAAATAGCTTGTGGAATAATCATAGCCTTCACTTTTTTCTCAGCCATTTGCTCTTGAATATCATTTAACATATAAGCTAAATGTGGTCCAATTAACAAACAATCAATTTCATTTATACGTTCATCCAGTTGAGATTCACTTGTCGCTTTAACTGTCACTTCAATCTGTCTTTTTTTAGCAGCTTTTCTAATCGCTGCAGCCATGAATCCACTTGATGCACCCGAACCACAAATTAGTAAAATATTTTTCATTTTCTCCACCACTTTCTTTTTTGTGTCTTAATTATAGAAAAAACTTGTATTCGCTTACAAATAAATATTTTTCCTATCCTTAGGAAACAAAAAAAGACAACACCTGTCCTGTTCAGTAAGTGTTGTCTTTCTTCTTAACGAGTCGTATTCACTCGTTATTTATTCATCTAAAGGTAGTTCTTCTTGACCTTCTGCTTCTTCTGTAATGGTTGAACCGTCACCGATGCCATATGCATCACGGACCAATTTAGACACTTCTGCCATCATTTCAGGATGATCCGCCATGTATTGTTTGGCATTTTCACGGCCTTGGCCAATTCGTTCTTCTTTGTAGCCATACCAAGCACCACTTTTACTGATAAGGTCTTTTTCCACAGCCATATCTAGTAATTCGCCTTCTTGGGAAATCCCTTGGCCATACATGATATCAACTTCTGCCACTTTAAATGGTGGCGCCACTTTGTTTTTAACGACTTTAATTTTTGTGCGGTTACCGACGATGTCTGTTCCTTGTTTTAACTGTTCTGCACGACGGACTTCTAGACGAACCGTTGCGTAGAATTTCAATGCACGTCCACCAGGAGTTGTTTCAGGATTTCCGAACATCACGCCAACTTTTTCACGAATTTGGTTAATGAAAATAGCAATTGTTTTTGTCTTATTAATTGAGCCTGATAATTTACGTAGTGCTTGAGACATTAGTCGAGCTTGTAAGCCGACATGGCTCGCTCCCATCTCACCATCAATCTCTGCACGAGGAACTAACGCAGCAACCGAGTCGATGACAACGATGTCAATCGCACCACTTGAAACTAAGGCATCGGCAATCTCTAAGCCTTGCTCACCCGTATCTGGTTGAGATAAAAGTAATTCATCAATGTTAACGCCTAGTTTCTCCGCATATTGAGGATCCAATGCATGCTCAGCATCGATAAAAGCGGCTGTTCCACCATTTCGTTGCACTTCTGCAATTGCGTGTAAAGAAACAGTTGTTTTACCTGAACTCTCAGGACCATATACTTCAATAATTCGGCCACGTGGATACCCACCTACGCCCAATGCAACATCTAACGCTAAAGAACCACTAGGGATAGTTGAAATTTTTTGATCAGCTTTTTCGCCTAATTTCATAATAGAACCTTTCCCAAAGTTCTTTTCAATTTTTTTCAGTGCGGCATCTAAAGCCACTTTACGATCATCTGCCAATGGATAATCCTCCTTTAATTTATATAAACTTATTTTTCATTTCCTGTTAGTAGGTCTATCATATCTCTTTTGTACCAAAAAAGCAAGAAAAAACCGAACAAACATTCGCATATTTATTTTTTATTAATGATTCGGCGTCGCAAAAGATCTAACCCTCGCATAACCGCGCTCTGTCTAATATAATTTCGGTCACGGTTAAAATGGAAACATTCTGCAACGGTTGGTTGGCCTTCTTCCGCCAGCCCAATCCAAACAGTGCCTGTCGGTTGACCTTCGAGTGGGTCACCAGCGACCCCAGTAAATGATAAACCATAGTTAGATTTAGCTAACTGACGCGCTTTCTCTGCCATTTCTTTGGCACACGCTTCACTTACCGTGCCATGCTCTTCTAAAAGTTCATGAGAAATTCCTAAAAAGTTCTCTTTTGTTTCTTGCGAATACGTCACGAAGCCTCCCTTAAAAATCTTCGAAGCACCCGCAATTTCCCCCAGTGTACTTTGGAATAGGCCAGCGGTGAGGCTCTCAGCAGCCGTGACGGTTTGTCCGTTTTGTAATAACAAATCCACTGTTACCTTGGCTAAACTATTGTCATCCCCATACCCATAAAAATAGTCCCCCACTTTAGCTAAAATCTTTTCTTCCGTCGCTGTTAATAATTCTTCGCCAGCTACTAAGTCTTTTATTTTAACTGTTAAACGAAGTGTCACTTCATTAGGCTTAGCATAAGGCGCAATGGTTGGATTCGTTTGGTGCGCAATCAACGATTGAATCTCGGTCACCAGCTGTGATTCACCAATGCCATAAAAACGCAAGACTCTTGAAATCAATTGTTCTTCTTGTGGAAACGCATCAATCAATAAAGGTCGTGCCGCTTGTTGGAACATCGGAATTAATTCATTGGGCGGCCCTGGTAAGAGCAAATAGC
The DNA here is from genome assembly GCF_023539285.1 of Enterococcus sp. LX10. Classification (NCBI taxonomy): domain Bacteria; kingdom Bacillati; phylum Bacillota; class Bacilli; order Lactobacillales; family Enterococcaceae; genus Enterococcus; species Enterococcus sp. LX10. The sequence continues at coordinate 2,577,214 of NZ_CP092784.1, forward strand.
TTGTTGCGCCTTCTGTTACGAAAGAACCAACCGCTAATCCTGTCGGGTTTTGAAGAACTTGTCCACCTTCAATGGCTAACACTTGTCGTAGATTATTTTCCGTCATTGGTCGCTTAGACTGTTGGAAAAACTGGTGCAAGCGGTTCAATCCTTCTTGATCTTCTACTAATGATTTATGGAGATGTTGTGCAACAACTTGCTTGGTTAAATCGTCTTCTGTAGGTCCTAGTCCTCCACAAAGGACAATTAAATCACTTCTTTGTTCTGCTTCTGTTAGTAACGTTTCTAAGCGGCCGCCGTTATCGCCAACAACGGTCTGATAGTAAACATCGATGCCTAGCGCAGCTAACTCTTCTGATAAAAAGGTGGCGTTGGTATTCACTACTTGTCCCAGTAATAACTCTGTTCCGACTGCAATGATTTCTGCTTTCATTGATTTCCCCTTCTCTAATAACATACGTAGTTAAACTCACTTTCCATTTTAGCACAACAAAATTTTTACAAAAGAATTTGAGCTTCAAGAAATAATTTTTTTATCAGGAAATTTATTAATTATTACGAAAAAAATGTTCATTTTCTCACAATACATTGTATAATAACGTTATATCGAAAGGAGAGAAATGAATGAGTGTAGTATTAGTACTTTTGGGTCTATTAGGGTTACTTGTCAGCGGGGGACTGACTATCAAAGCATTAATTAAGAAACAACCGAAAAAACAATATGGCTATGCCGCATTAGCAAGTGCCGCTCTATTTATTGGTGGGGTTGCCACGACAGATTCTTCCCCAACGCTTTCACTTGATGCAGAGAGTGTTGAAACCGATGCCAATGGCTCAGCCACCATCAAAGGCGAATACGACGGCAACAGCAAATTAACGGCCAATGGCAAGGAAGTAAAAACGAAAGACAAAACGTTTGCTTACAAAGTAAAACTGTCCGATGAAAAAACGCAAAAAATCACCTTTGTGGCTGAGAAGAAAGATACCAAAGTTGAAAAATCAGTCGAAGTCACACCGTCAAAAGAATTTATTGCGAGCATCACAGATTCTGAGCAAGAATTGGCCAAAACAGAAAAAGCCTTAGCTTACGCTGAAAAACAACCTTCTCAGAAAAACTATGATGAAGCCGCAACCTTAGTATCTTCATTAAGTCAAGAATACGAGGAATACAATGATCGCCTTGAAAAAATCAAAGAAGCAGTACCTGTTGATGAAGCAGTTACAACTGCTGAAAAATCTAAAAGTAAAAGCGATTATCAAGCAGCTGAAAAATTAGTAGCTGCTGCCCCAGTTGGCAAAGAAGGCTTTCAACAACGTTTAGCGACTGTTCAAACTGCTATCGCTGAAAAAGAAAAAAATGAACAATTAGTCGCCAGTGCGACAGCCGCTGTTGAAAAAGCTGAACAAGAACCAACTAATGAAGCTTACTATAATGAAGCGATCAAACAAATTGACGCTTTAAACTCCCCAAATCAAGCTTTAACCAAACGAGTAGCCGTTGTTAAAACTCAGTTAGATACCCACAAAGAAAAACAACGAAAAGAAGCAGAAGCTCAGAAACTAGCCGCTGAAAAAGCGCAAAAAGAACAAGCCGAAGCGGCAGCAAAAGCGCAAGCTGAAGCAGAGACGCAACAAGCCGCACAGGCGCCGGCGGAAGTCGAGACGGCTGCTGCAGAAGCGCCAAGCGGCAACGCCTTAATTAAAGGGTCACGTAATGGAATTTATCATGTGCCTGGAAGTAGATATTATAATAAAACTACGAATCCAGTAGCTTGGTTCTCTACTGTTGAAGAAGCAGAAGCAGCAGGATACCGAGCACCCAAACAGTAAATACATTAGCAATAATTAATCAAACAAGAAAAATGGGGCCTCCGTTAAAACAACGGATGCCCCATTTTCTTGTTTCTTTTATTGATACACACTGATTCGTTGATTTGGGTGTGCATTACTTTCCACTTCATCTAACATGGCAACGGCGTAATCTGCGTAACTAATGTAGCTGTCACCTTGGCTATTGGTTGTTAATTCTTCGCCAGCGACTTCATAATGACCTGTCGCAGGACCTTCAGCATCAAACATGGCTGCAGGACTAATATAGGTCCAGTGGATGTTTTGAGCTTCTTTCAATAAATTTAAAGCTTCGCCCATCGCCGAAGCTAATGGCTGAATCTCTGCTGGGAATGATGGGGTATCTTTTAATTGAGTTGTGTGTTCTGGGTCCACATATAAGGTTCCAGCGCCCCCAACGACAAACAAGCGCGTTTTTTGATTGGTTAAAATCTCAATCAAATGCTGGGTAGATTTGGGGAAATCTTGCACATTAGGGAATCCTAAGGCACTAATTAATACATCAAACGCTTGAATATCTTCTGTTGTTAATTGATAAACATCTTTTTCAATGGTCGGTGTGCCATCTGTTATTTTTGAGGCATTACGAACGATGGCTGTCACGTCCATCCCGCGACGTTTAGCTTCTGCTAAAAGTAATTGTCCTTCTTTTCCTGTTGCTCCTAATACTGCTACTTTCATGTAAATCATCCTTTCATTTTTAAATAGAACTAAAATAGTTACATTTGACACTTTAAAAGTAGAGAGATTACTTATCTCTCTTAACTTCTATTTCATGAATCACATCTGCTAAGGTGATGCTTTTCAATTCTTCTTCCATTTTTTGTTGCACTTTAGTAAATTCAGTTTCTAGTACCGATTGGATATTTGCCCCAACGGAACAGTTTGGATTAGGATTTTGATGAATATTGAAAATCTCTCGTTCCAATTCAACCGCTGTATAAATTTCATACAGTGAGATCTCTTCTGGTTTCTTTAATAAGGTATTTTTATTGGCTCCACGCATGGAATGAATCAAGCCGGCTTTTTTTAACTGACTCATTAGTCGTCGAACAACGACTGGATTCGTATTCACGCTCGAAGCAATGTATTCAGAAGTCACTTGTTCTTGAGGACCTGTTTCAATCAAACTTAAAATATGAATCGCAACACTTAATTTCGTTGACATGGCCATGTCTAATCACTCCAAACTAAATGTAACGTTATTTGTTACATTTACAGAATACGCTGTTTCGTTTTATTTGTCAATGAGAAACCTCTGACTATTCAAAATAAAAATCATTTGTTGAAACCACACGGGCCCCAAACGGCATTAATGCTAATTTCGCCAATTTAAAGGACTGTTGCCCAAACGGAATACCGATGATTGTCAGACAAAGCAACAAGCCACTAATACAATGCCCAATTGCTAATGGTAGTCCACTGATAATCAGCCAAATAATGTTTACCACCAAAGATACGCCGCTATCACTATACACGACTCGCTTTTTAAACGGCCAAAAGCTCAACCCCGCTAATTTGAAGCATTGTAAACCAATCGGAATACCGATAATTGTAATACACCAAATCACGCCTGCGAATAGCCAAGATAAGCCACCAAAAAAGCCGCCAAAGATAAACCATAAAATATTGCCAAGTGTTTTCATTCTTGTTCCTCTACTTTCCTCATTAAAAATTATGCATGTGAGTAAGTATATCATGAAAGCTTCTTTTTGTTTCAAACAATATTGTAAGGTTGCTGACTCGTTAAAAGACGAAGACACTGTTTCATGATACAATGAAGAAACTAACGATAAAGGAGCAGACTTCATGGACTTACATTTAACCGTTGATCTAAAAAAAACAAAGACACTCATTGACTTAGCCGATCAGGCCCACTTAATCATTGAACAAACAACTAAATTACCGAAAAAAGAGGCAGCGATTCTTTTCTTGCTAAGAGATAACCAACTAGTTGCTTTAGGACTTGCTGAAGAAAAAGCTACATATAAAGAAGTTTCTTTTGATCACTCGATTTTGTTGAAACCGACTTGGGACACAGAACTTGCCTATTTAGCGCAAGCTTTCCTAGATGATGCGAAAGAAAGTGGTTTAACATTGGAAGCAACCCCAACGACAGTCAAAATTCCGAAAAGTGCGGTAGCGACAGTGACTAACTATAAAGAAACGGTCACCTTTATCTTGGAACGTTTTGGCTACTCTCTGTTTAAAAAACCGGCGCCGAAAAAAGCCAGACCAGCCAAAGCACGCCACAAATGGACAAAAGAAGTTAGCCAAATTCCTTTTTATATTGATACTCGACAAAGCAAAGCAACTGTTTTTTGGCAAAAGCGCAATGAAATGCTTATTAAAGCTGGCGCGACAATGATGCCAGAAGCCCCTTTAAATAAAGACGGCTCTGTCGGTTTCTCCGCCAGATTTGGTGAAAAACTTCGTGATGAACGCAAGGGCCAATTTAAAGACTTTGTCACAACGGAAGATATCGTCTTAAAAAGCGTTAATGAAGTCGGCTTGTTTCTCTATTTTGCTGGAACAAACAGCTGGTTAGAGCTAGTTGATGAGAACGGCAAAACCTTAAATGAATGGACTGTGGTGGAATAACCCTTATAAAAAATGTCACGCCTGAACTTTACGATTCAGACGTGACATTTTTTTAATTTAAATAACTTTTTGCTATCGCTTGATACTTATCAATCATATCTAAATAATTATCAATTTCGACATATTCGTCGATTTGGTGTGGCAAAGTTGGAACGCCCGGTCCAAAGACAACGCAATCAAATTTATTTTTTGATTTAGTGAATTCAGCTAAATCTGTGGTTCCTGCTGCTGTTATCAATGGCAACGGTTGGTCAAATTGGGCTTGAATGGCTTGAATTAACGCAGAATCTTTCTCAGCTTTTACAGGAATTTTATTGTAATCAATCGTTAATTCTAACTGATGTTTTTCTTTTTTGTTCAATTCATCAACAATTTTTTGTAATAACGCAATAACTTGGTCGTTGCTGAATTCTGGAATTGAACGGATATTCCCTTGCAAGGCAGCTTGACCTGGAATACTGTTCACTTGTGTACCACCTTTAATGACGGTTACATTGTGAATCGTTCGACCCAATTCAGGATTTTCATAGTTTGCTGTGACTTCCGCCATTTGTTGGTTTGCTTCTGTAATAAATTCGTTCAAATTATTAATCGCATTAATGCCTTCTTCTGGCATGGAACTGTGGGCTTCTTTTCCGTGTGACACAACAGAATAGTTAATTGAACCCATGTGCGCATACATCAAGTTATAATTGGTTGGTTCTCCAATGACTAAGGCACTTAAATCATCCGCATAGCCTTTTTCAGTTAATTGTTCGGCTCCTAGTTCGCCTACTTCTTCACCAACTGTACCTAAAAATTTAACCGCTCCATTTAATGGGACTTTCTTTTCTTTTAATTCAATCATTGCTAAAACCATTGCGACTAAGCCGCTTTTCATGTCTGTTGCGCCACGTCCATACAATTTATTTCCTTCAATATGGGCCGCAAATGGCGGGAAAGTCCATTGACTTTCGTCCCCTTCAGAAACCACGTCCATGTGGCCACTAAACCCTAAGACTTTTTCTCGGTTTTCACCTAAATAAGCAACCAAACTACTACGATTTGGTGCATAAGAAACAAGTTCAGAAGGGATTTCATATTTTTTCAAAAGATTTTGTAAATAGATTGCCACTTCTTCTTCGTTTCCATTTACAGATTTAATTTTAACCACATCTTGTAAAATACTAATTTTTTCTGATTTTTCCATTGCCATTCGCCCTTTCTTGTTATGCTTATTTCTAGTGTACGCTTCTCTCAGTAAAACCGCAACTGACTTGGTTAGGTCAGCAAAAAACACGCGACAGTTTTAAGAAATGTCGCGTGTTTTTTGCTGAGTTTATTTTAAATAATTAGGCGCTGCCAATTCATTCTCAATGACTTGATTAGGGATCACAAATTCAGGGGTGCCCATATAGTAAGGCGCAATTTCTCCTTGAGGAAACACAATCACTAATTGGTGTTTTTCATTGATATAGAAAGGTTGGTCCTTTTTAATTTTTTTGAAGGGTTGAACATCACTGGGGGCATCCTCTTTTTCGGACCAGTATATTTTATTGCTATCGTTCTTCATTTGGTCTGCTATTTGTTGTTTAATTTCACTACTAATGACATCAATGTAAAAATCATTTTTAAAAATTAAGGGGAGTGAAACGACAACATTGGCTCGTTTGTCGATGGTGTCATATTTCGTTGTCGTCGCAGAGCTGCCTTTAATTTCTGTGAAGGTTCGTTTGACCACTAGGAAGCGACGGTCGTCCACGACTTTTTCATAATCTCCAGTGACTGAAACACGAGAACCATCAAACAATTGCCCTTTGACTTGTTGAAATTCTGTTTGGGCTTCTTTCAAGTATTTTTTGTTGAGCGTGTCAGCTACTGAAGATTCTTGGGATGTTTGGATTTTAGGGACATCGATGTTTACTTCACTTTCCTGTTTTTTCGCTGTCAACGTTTTGATGGTGACTAATTGAACAATTTTATCTAACACAGGGATGTTGCGGGCTGCTTCACTAAAACCTGGAAACAAATTGACTGATAAGACAAAGCCACAAGCTACTACTAGACTACTTTGCAGTGAGCGGTTTCTAAAACGAAGCCAGGTGTACCGCTTTTTCTCTTTATGAAAACGCGCTTTGACTTCCGCTTGTAGATCCGTTGGTAACGGTTGTTGGCGGTATTCTTTTGAAAAGTTTTTAACAACGCTTTTTACAAAATCTTCCATTATTTTTTCGCTTCCTTTCTTTTACTAATTCAATAGACTTCGGAGTTCATTCAAACTGCGGTACATCTTCGTTTTAATCGTATTTTCGTTAATATCCAGGATCAAGGCGATTTCTTTTAGCGTAAATCCTTCAAAAAATTTTAATAGAATAATTTCACGATTGGGACTATCTAATTGATTAATAATTTCTTCAATTTCTAAAAAACTGCGTTGGGGATTATTTAAAAGGGCTAACACATGTTCATCTTTTTCAATATGAACAGCTTCTCGTTTCTTTTTACGCCAATAATCTGTCGCTACAGAAAGCAGAATTCGAAAGAACCACGCTTCAAAATCCTTAATATCGGGTCCTTTTTGGATGGCCTTCAGTGCCTTTTCAAAGCTTTCTTGAATCACATCCAAGGCATCTTCTTTCGAATGTGTATAGTTAAAGGCAATGCGATACATTTTTTCATACTTGGTATCTACAAGCGTTTCTAACGCGCGAATTTGTTTTTTTCTTTTCCAACCATCGAAAACCATCGATTTCTGGAACCTCCTTTCCTGTACACTTATATAGACGAATCACAAGCATAAAAAGTTTCAACTTTTTTATTATTTTTAATTTTTATATTCTAAAAGAAAAAGCGTGGTACAAAAATCACTTTGGATTTTTGCTTCACGCTCAAAATCTGATAAACGGCGGGAACAGAACCAGCTCCTTCGGAAATAAGCCGAAATTGTTGAGAATCACGAAGAACGTAGTGATTCGATGATGAACAATACCTACTTGGTCTCCAAAAATTAAAGAACAATTTCCGGAAATTTCTTCTTATTTCTCGGAGCTAAGCGGTGCTGTCCCGACCTTGTTTTCTTCTCCCGAGTGCGGTCTTAGTGCACTCAGCGTTTTAATAAAATGCGACCAATCAACAGGACGTGGTGGTGCTAGCCAAATAATTTGGGTAATCTCAGGCCAATCGACAAAATGAATATCCGATAAAATTAATTGTACACTTTCATCTACATGTGCTTTGAAAATGATATTCCATTCCGTAATTTTTTCAATATTTTTTTGTATCATACGATTATAGGCTTCACCAAAGGAAAAGTCGACACACAATGTAATCGGAGCCAAAACTTTTTTCAATGGTAACGCATCCACCATTAACAACAGATACCGATAAAATAAAAACTGTCTGGCATCCCAAACAACGGGATTCGTTTTTTGTTCTTGAATAAATTGTCGACTAGCAGAAAAATACTCTGTATACGTTTCTGCAAAGTAGGTTATATCCATTTTGCGATAACTATAGTTTGCTTCTATTGGAAAATGGAACAATTTAAAATGAACGATTGTTACTTTTTGTTCAAAACCTCGCAGGACTTCCTCGGAAAGCTGAAATTGTAATTTTAAATAACTTAACAAGTCACGATTCAATTGTTGAATTTCTGCAAATCTTTGGCAAAGTGCTGCTGAAGCTACTTGAAGCCACTCTTCAGCAATTAAAAATAAGAGTAAATAATTGCCTTCGTTTGTTCGTTGTGGTTCTGGGATTTGAAAACTCTCTAACCAATTGAAAACATTCTGCTGATTGTCACCCGCTAATTGTTTTAACACCTGCGAATCTACTTTTTTCTCTACATAAAATTGTTGCTGCGTTCGTACCAAAGAAACCGCCAAAAAATGAAAACATTTAGCTTGTGCATAGCCCGCACGCTGATTAAGATGAACCTTCTCAGAAAAAAATAGCTCAAAGTTCCGAATCTGCTCTAAAACTTTTTTACCGTACAATGAAAAATCACGTTGGTATAATTGTAAAAAAACCAGTGTTGTTACTTCGCGTAAATTGGTTTCATTTCCCACTAAGTGAAATTCTTTATTAATTGTAATTTGGTAATTTTCCAGCATTTTCTTTAATTCCTTGAACTCCTTATAAGCCAATGTGTGACTAACAAAGTGTTCTAAAGCAAACTCATTCACAGAATCAAAACGCTGAAAAAAGAAATCTTGAAACATAGCAAAACGTAACGACTCTTTAATATAGCAATCAATCAAAGTAGCGGAAGTTTCTGTTCCTGATTCATTAAGAGTTAAGAAAATACCATCGCTCACAATTTGAAAATCCTCTGATAAACCAAATTCAATAAAATCGGCATTTAATTCAGCGACCGTTTTGTTCACGATAAATTCAGATAATTCTAACTCCTGCATTACGGTTTCTTTTGACTCTGTTAACATCGGTGCATTTTCCAGTAACTGAAATAAGGCGATTTTTCTTTTATCCACTTTATTTAAAAACATCATCAATATCATAGACTTCTCTCACATCCATTTTTTTCCCATACAATCCATTTCCTGAAAGAAAGTACCCAACCGCTGCTAAATAGCTTTCAGATTCTTCATCGCCGCCTGCACCAAGTCCGTTAGGAAAGACAAAATCTTTATTCACTTGTAGGGGATGAGCCGTTGTTTCTTTTGTTTGTTTCTTTTTTTCTTTTGACATTGCCGGTTTCTCCACAGGTTTGTCTTTTTTCTTGGGTGAAGGCTTTTTTTCTTCAGAAGGAACCGTTGTTTTTTGATCTTCCGGAGGGGTTGGCGCAGGTTGTTCCGGTTCTGACTTTTCCTGAGGGGTGATTGATTCTGGTTTTGGTTGAATTTCTTCCGTTGGTTCTAAGGGATTATAAATAGGTGTCGCCAATGTTTGAATTGGTTCTATTTCGACAGCCGTAAAAATTAGCAAAGAACTAAATAAAAAAAGATACTTTTTTCTCATGGCTTCTCACTCTCTCTACCTCTACTTTATGGGAAGCAATTCCTTGTAAAAGTACCTTTACTTTTACAAGGAAAACCCTTTTTGTCAATAGATAGCTCTTTTTATTGCTCAGATTGTTGTTCTTCCTCTTTTTTCTTTTTACGATACAAGAAGAAAATCAATAAGAGCAGCGCTAGAATGATGAATGCAATCAGTAGATACAACCACCAATTGGTTCCTTTAATGGTTACGTCTTTTTCATTTAATTCTTTAGCAACGTCCCCAGAAATAGTAAATTCTTTTGTAAATTCCCATTTGTACAGGTACCGTTCTTCACCATTGGCACCTTTGACTTGATAGGTGCCCTTTTCATCTTTTACACCATAGGCCGTTGATTTCAAGACATATTTCCCTGGCGTTAATCGTTCCCCTTTTAAAGAAATTGGGTAACTAAAGTTAGAGTTTGGCGCCACTTGCATATCCTCAGTATCGGATTGGTAAAGCGTTTCGCCTCCTTTTGAAACAGTGTTGATTAAATGTAATTGGTTTAAATAGGCCGCTTGTGGGTTTTGTAAAGAAACATTGATGACGTTTCGCGCGTTGACTTGGCCTGGTTTAACCCCCAGTAATTTTAAATCTGGTTGAACCTTTGTCTCATTTTGCTGAAGAATAATGGCCACAACATAGGAGTATTCATTATTAATAGCTAACCCTTTTGATTGATCCGCAGAAGTCGTGGTTTCTTTCTTTTTCTCTTTGAGTGTTATGCCGCCAGCCATCACGCCATCAAAAGAATCTTTAGGCATCGTGATGGTTAAAGGTAAGGTCTTTTGGGAATGTTTCGGCAAGATGATTTCTTTCGGTGCTTCCACATAATCTTTTAAGTTAAAGCGTAAAGTTTTGTCAGGTTTGATCCCGTTTTGGCCATATTCTACTACGCCATTTAAATTCGTTGTCGCTGAGTTCACTGTATTTTCAATGGTAATGTCTTCATCTGTATCATTACGTAACTGTATTTCTACGGTTTGTTTGGCACCAGGCGCCATTTTTAAGTCAAAGTAGGTTTTTGATTTATCCACTTGATTCTCGGGAATTGTTGGTGTGACCGCAAAATTAAATTCAGAAGCGTGCGCCTCCACGCCAATCCAGCCAAATAACATACAAGCGATTACCGTTGCATATACTTTCCATCTGTTCATATTCATTCTCCTATGTCTGTCATTCTTTGTTGTATTATAAGCACCAAAAGACCGAAAGATAAGCCAAAAAATTTTTGACTTATATCCCGATCTTGCGTGTATGCTGTCGTTCTTAGTTTCCTGTGTTAGCAGGTGTATCTGTCAAAGTCCAAGTAAAAGTTGTCGTGTATTTTTTCGCATATTTTGTGGTTGAACCAGGTACTTCTAATGAAATACTTGTTTTAGCGGCATCTACACTATCGCCCCAGCTCATTAAGTACGTACCCGCACCTTCTTTATCGCCAGCAGCCATGACCACTGATTCAGCCCCAGTTGGGTTTAATTCAATCGTAGCTGGCGCTGTCGTTGGTTTTGCAGATTGTGAAGCTGAAACCACGCGTCCGTTGCTTAAAGTTACTTTAGCCGCTGTTAGTTCTTGGTTGGCTTCAGTTTTGAATTGACCATTTTGTTTTACTTTTAACGTCCAACCTGTCTCAGTCCCACGATTATCTGAGACTTGAACAAAGTTTGGGCCTTCTTGGTCGGCACCAGCGTTATCTTTGTATTTTTGTGTTTCTGCATAGTAGGTCATATTTTTTGAGGTAATCGTTTGTTCCCCAAAAGATAAACTAGATGCATAGTCAATGGATAACGGACCTGCTGTCCCTGGCTTAGGCCCTGTCGGATCAGTTGGATCAACTGGCGTAATTGGTTTATCCGGATCTGGATTCGTCGGATCAACTGGATTCGTTGGGTTCGTATTTGGTGCAAATTGAATCGCTCCGTTTGTTTGGTATTCACCACCGTCGACTGCTAATGCACTCATTGGTACAAGTGCTAGTGCGCCTAAAGTTGTGGTTGCCATCAATGTCATTACTTTTGTCTTTTTCATTTATTTCCCTCCATTATTTACTGGTACATCTGAAAGTAGCCAAGTCAATGTTGTTTTATATTGTACTGCATCCTTAGGGGTTTTCCCGGGAACAGTTAGTGAGATTGCCCGTGTGATTGTGGCATTTACTTGCTGTCCTTGTTGATTTTTTTCGGTCACTTTTTCTGCTTGCCCCCACAGCGTGATCCACGTTCCGGCGCCGGTCTTTTCTGGGGCTTGCATGACAACAGTTTCTGCGCCTGCAGCATCCAATTGAATGTTTGCGGTAGCAGTTGGCGGCAATACGTCCGTCGCATTTGAGCGCACACTGGGCTCAGCAAAGGCGACGGTGGCGCCTGTTAATTCTTTGTGTAATGTTTCTGCATTACGAAATTGACCATTTTGTTTCACTTTTAAAACCCAGCCAGCATTGGTTCCCCGTAAATCACTTACTTGCACATAATTAGCAGTTGCCAATTCACTTGCTGAACCATCTGGATTTTTATAGGTTTGCGCTCTGGCAAAATACGTTTGATCCTTATTCGATATCTCATTACTCCCAAAATCCAAACTTGAGGCATAATCGATGGAAAGCGGCCCAGGGGTACCTGGATTAGGTCCATCAGGATTCGTTGGATCGACTGGTCGAACTGGTTTTTCTGGATCAGGATTTTCTGGATTTACTGGATCCGTCCCATCTGTGCTTGGGGTAAAAACAATCGACTGTTCGCTATCAAAAACGACCGTCGCCGCTTCAGCAGGAACAGTGGCGCCAAGCAACATTGTTCCGAATAACAAGGAGTAGACGACTGTTTTTTTCATTTACTTAGCCTCCAACATTCGTTGGTACAGATTTCAATGTCCATGTTAAGGTCGTACGATATTCTTTTGCTAATTTAATCGCTTTACCTGGGACATTTAATTTCACGGCAGTAGCACCTTCTGTCGCATCTTTCCCAAAACGATAGACCCAAGTCCCCATTCCTTTGCCATCTTCTGCTTTGACTAATTCTACTTCTGTTCCAGGAACAAAGGTATGTGCTGCTGTTGGTGTTGGTGCGTATGCGGCATCAACAATCGATGTCACACCTGCATTGGCAATCGATAAAGCGGCCCCCACTAATTCTTCATTTTGGGCTGTTTTGAATTGCGCATTTTGTACAGCGCTTAACGTCCAGCCTTCTTGTGTCCCACGTTTATCCGTTACCTGAACATAGTTGGGACCTGTTGTCCCATCTTTAAATGTTTGAATTTGTGCGTAATAATCTTTCGTGTCGGAAGTGATTTTTTGGGCGCCAAATTGAAAGCTTGAAGCATAGTCAATTGATAAGGGGCCTGCAGTCCCTGGTTTTGGTCCAGTTGGGTCAGTTGGATCTTCTGGTTCAACTTTTTCATCTGGATTGGTTGGATTAACTGGCTTCGTTGGATCTGTATCTGGTTCAAATGTAATGGCACCATTACTTGTATAGTTCACGTTAATATCTTCCGCAAATGCTTGTTGTGTCGCTAGGACACCGCTAAATCCTACAATCCCTACTACTGCTAATACTGTTTTTTTCATCTTCTCTTCTCCTTTTAATAAATAATATGCCTATAGTGATAAGGCTGATTCCCAAATAAATAAATGGTCCTTGATTGGTGGTACCTGTCGCTGGTAATCTTCCTTGTCGCGACCCATATACGCCAGAAGAAAGGACGGATGAAGCGCCTCCGTCAGCTGGTTTGGTGGGTTCGGTCGTTGTGGAAGAATTACTAGTCGCTGTTGTCGACTCTTCTGTGGGATATTCATACGTTCCATAAAAGGAGACAACACCACTATTTTCATAAGCTGCTTCCCCAAACGCAGTGTCTGAATGACAGAAGCTGAAAAGACCTAAAAAACAACTAAGCAAAAGGTATTTTTTCATCTCACTTCTCTCCTCCTTGTTATGGTGCCATGACTAATGACCATGACAATGTCCCTTTGAATTCGCCAACTTTTTGTTTCTCGACTGGCACAGATAGTTTAAGTCCCCGTTGGTTTGCCGCACCCCAACCTTGGTTAATTGTATAACTACCTGAACCGGAGCCTTCATTTTCTGTAACAACCGTATCTCCTTTATTGAGTAAAAATTCTCCTTTGTCTGTAACCAATGACAAATCTTCCAATTGATCTGTGCCGTTCGTTAAAGGATTCGTTACCTGAACATTCAGTTTCCAAGGCGTACTTTCTGTCCCGCGTGTGTCTTGAACGACTAAATCATCTGAAAGAGTTGGCCAGTAAACTTCTGGCTTGGCAGAAATTTTTTGTTTGCCAAAATCAATTGTTTTAGGTACTTTTTCTAACGTTAATTCACCTGAAATAGACACATTGATTTTTTTATTTAACGTTTCACCAGCTTCTGTAAATTGATAATTGGCTGGCACTGTTTTGGCTAATTCTTCTGGTTTCGCTTGCTGAATGGCTTGGAAGGTTGCGGCATCAAGACTTGGTGTTTGATTGGCCCGACCATCTGCGAAAATCACCGTTGCTTGTGTCCATTGTGCCAACTCGTCTGAATTCGTTAAGCCATTTGCTTCTTTTAATTTCAAATGCGCACTTGTCGCATACAAGGCAAACGAACGATCTTTGGCAAGGACACTTTCATTTTTCACAACAACTAAATGAACCGTTTTGTTTTGCAAATTATCTCCTGACGTCCCTGCTTCTAATTGAATATCATGTGTCCGCGATACAGTTTTTTCTGCTAACGGCGCTTGGATTTGTGGTAAATCCGTCTCTTTTAATGAGGTTTTGAAAAACGGCCGACCTTTTGCGCCAAGCATTTCTATTACTTTATCGACAGTCGTTAGTTGCGCTGCCTCATCTTCTGTGACAATCACCGATTGCCCTGAAAGTTCCACTTTATTTGAAAATTGAACTTTTACCTGATAACTGTAGTTCGTATTCGTTGCTTTCCATGAAAGCGGGGTGGTATCTTTCTGCTCTGGAATTTGCTCTATCGTGCTCCCAACTTCACTAGATTTAACCGTTCCTTGGTGCAACCAAGAACCTGTTACTTCGTCAGGAAGGAAGCTTAGGGTTGGTGTTAAAGTACTTGAGGTCGGAATCATCAAACGTCCTTTTTGAACTTTTTGTCCAGCTACTTCGGTGCCCCACGCTTGTAAGGTTAACGGCGCATTGCCAGCTTTGACCTCTTTTACATCATGAGAAATAGTACCTGCACCTGCCACAATTCCAGGGTTTTCCACTTCATAATCGATGATAGAGCCAGGAATTGCTATCCCATAGCCATTGGCACCCTTGGTCACATCGTTATCGCCAATAAATGTTTTTCCAGTCGCTTTTTCAATCCCATGAAACGTTGTTGGCGTAAGTTTTGTAGCATTATTGACCGTTGGATTAATCGTTAAGACCTGATAGGCTTTGACATTTCCAAACCAAGTCCCTGTGCTATCCACCAAAGCAGTTGTATCTGTCGTTGGTTTAATCCATAAAAGTTCATCTTTTGTTGGATCGACGGCTTCAAAATCCGCAATGTTTACCTTACCTGTACCAGGAATTGTTTCTAATGTTGCATGATCCTGAACCGTTAGTTTGCTAGCTGAAATTAAATTGGCTGTGTTGGTGATCCCAATTCCAGCGTTTTTAGATAGATGAATTGATCCGAATTCATTGTAAGTCGTACTGTGGTTCGCGGCAGTAGCAGAAACGCCATTTTTGATGTTCCCACCATTAGCCATTAATTTAATGCCATTGGTGACATTCAATTCCGTAAAGTTGACAACGCCTAAGCCTGTCGCATTTAGTGGTTCTGTTTGATAGTTATTGGTGCCGTCAACGTTAGTCCCAAAGTTAAAGGCCACTTTATTTGAACTAGCATTCACAATTGCATTAGTAAAATTATCTGTTGATGAACCACCGGATAAACCGTTAATACTAACTGCACCTTGAACATTTGCGGTAACATCACGTAAAATTTTTCCGCCACTGATATTGGAATACTGTGTTGCATATAAATTTCCAATACTAGAACCCGCTGCTTGAATATTCATTGTAATCTTGCCGTTCTTGGTATACGCAGCATTGGTTCCACCATCACCGTAAATGCTGGCCCCATTTAGAGATTCCACACCTGTTTTAGTGAAAATATTTAAAGTAATTGTGTTTGATTCATCCGTTCCTAGTGTCGTATTTTGACCATAGGGCCGACCACCAGTAATGTAGGTATTACCAGGCAACTTAAACTCTCCGTTGTAGTTTCTTAAATCAATTAAGAGTTTGGCATTTCCAAGAAGTGAGCCCGCATTGGTAATACCACCTGAAAAACCGTTCGCGCCTGTCCGAGGAGTTCCTGAGAAATTTCCTCCGTAGATGCGATTGTCTGAATTACCAGTAATTGTATGGCCACCGCTTGCTCCATAAGAAGCGCCCATCGAAGCATTAATTACTCCTTCATAAACCGTTACGCCGACATTCCCAACATTTTTGGCATCATTCCAGCCACCGCCTGAAAGAAACCAATCGACTTGGCCATTATTAACAATTGTTTGACCGTTTCCATAAACTCGAGCTGCTTGATAGCCTGTTCCTTCTAATGTGTCAGCAATCCCGCCATTCAATGTGTTAGAAGTATTGCCTTCAACAACACCTGAAAAAGAGCCACCATATGTCCAGCGAGCAATGGTATTATTTAAAACAGTCTTAGTATCTCCTTTTATATAGATATCCCAAGTATCATTACTAGCAGGATAGCCGCCGCCACCAACAATATCCCAACCTGAATTATACCCACGACTTTTATTGGTCGTTGAATAATCTAAGCTTGTCGGTTTTGCGCCTGAATAAGCCATACCATCGCCACCTAAAGACCCATCACCATTCGCTGTTCCCACTTCAATTGTTGTATTTCCTTCAATATAGCCGCCGCGGCCAGCTGCAGTTGAATAAATTGCACCATTATTAAACGAACCGCTGACTAATTTAGAAGAAATATTTCCGAAAACTTTAAAAGCTGCTGCCGATTTGGCTAATTCTGCTCTTTGCTGTGGTGTATAAGCATCATACGTTGCTTCATTTGAGGCCCCAATTTGACTCTTGTTAAATTTTGAAACATTGTTACCAGCACCGCCGTTAAAATCATTAATACCACCAGCGGTATTCGTTCCTGCTGTAACCACATTCGTAATATTTCCGATGATCGTTCCAGAATATTGGTTGCCTCCTTCAAAATCTGCACGACCCGCACTATACAACTGTGTATTTAAATTTGTAGTAATTCCATCAGTCGCACGATTCGTTCCTATATCGCCGCGGGAAGAGCCACCAATAAAACGTTGTCCCGCTGTATACCAACGGCCATATCCAGAAATATCGTTTGTTACTTTTCCACCAATATTTCCGTATTGAACACCGCCATAATACGTACTTAGTTGGAAACCTGTAGTAGCATTCGTAATTGCAACCTTTGTTGAGACGTTACCAGTAACATTCGCTGTGTTGGTTGCGTTGGTTCCATAACCGCCCCCATAAATTGAAGCAATTCTGCCACCAGAATCATTGACAACCAATGAAGTATTCCCAGTCACTGTCCCAATATTGGCGCCCCCACTTAATGTATTTAGTCCGCTCCGTGTATTGTTAATAACAATCGTAGGATTTCCAGCTAAATTACCACCATTTTGGTTTCCGCCATAGAAATTCCATGTCCCTGTACCTGTACTATTTACTGTTAAAGTTGGGTTTCCTGAAACATCTCCTGTATCCGTTCCACCGTATACGGTCAGACCGTTTCCACTAGAGCCGCCATTCAAGTTCAAACTGTAACCATTTAAATACATATTCGTACCTGTATAGTTTAGATTTCTCAAAGTGATGTTTGAGCCAAAAAAGATATTTTGATTAAATCCTAACGTCTTAGAACCCGTTGGCGCCGTTTGATCCATACTAATCGGATCTGCACTGTTTCCAGTAATCACTAAATGATTGACCTTGCCTTGCAAGGCGTAAAAAGTCATATTACTTGCCGTAACGGTGTCAGGAATCACTTTAGCGGTGGTCGCCGCACTCGTCGTAATATTGTTTCCTATATAAAGAGTGAAATCGCCATTGTTCCCCTGTTGATACAAATCAAACAAGGCTTCTTTCAAGCCAGCCTCTGTCGATGCATATTCTTTGTACGCTGCTCCATCTCCTGCTGGACTTGGTACAACAATCACTTTTGTTTTATCTGCAGGAGCAATTGTGTCCGCAATTGACTGATCAACTGAAACAGCTCTGGCCATGCGTGTCCGTTTCTGTTTAAAGACAGCCGTAAGTTGTGTATCTTCTGAAAACTCTAATTGAAGAAGTTCTTCATTTGTATATGTTTTTCCTTGATAAGACCAGCCAACGAAAGTCGCATTTTCCTCACTATTCGCCCATTTTGGTAATTCTTCTGTCCGAAGTGGCTGATTTTTTTCTTTTACCACTTGATAACTTTTGGCATCATTTAGAAACAAAGCTTGATCCGTTGTTTCAAAGGTCAAGGTGATTTGCTTCTGCTCTTCGCTTGGTTTTGTTTCTGTGGAAGAGGTGGTTACTTTTTCTGTGATAGCACTAGATTCCGTCATTGATGACTGTTCTGTAGAATGTGCGCTGCTTTCTTTTGTTGCTTCACTTGTACTGGTTTCTGCTGTTTTTGGCTGTGTCTGCGTACGTTCCGTTTGTTGCTCCTCTTCAATTGCCCACGCTGAAACAGATAAAAACGGTTGTACAAGTAAACAAGTTGCCAATAAAACAGCGATTTTCTTTTTCATTAACTTCATCACTCCTCCCTCGAAGTAAACTTTCCACAACCAACCTATGGCTCAAGTATACGAAGTTTTCTTCTGTTTTTTTTAAAGATATTTTCTTAATTTCAAAAAAAAAATTTATTTTTTAATTTTCTTTTTGTTAACTAAACGAATTTTTTGCTATTTTCTGTAAGATAAAATGTTAATTTGTTCACAAAAATAACAAAAACGTTGTTTTTTAACATTAAAATTAACAAACGAGTTCGTAGTATAGCACGGATTTTTTCTCATGTAAACATCATTAAATAAACATTTTTGTTTAATTTATACATATTTCCCAACTAAAAAAATGACAAAAATAAATAAACAGAGGCCTTAGAAATATTTCTAAGGCCTCTGTTTATTTATACGTATTCACAAACTGGACTGTTTCTTGGTAACATTGTTTAGCTTCTTTTGTTTGATAGTCGAATTGATATTCATGGGTGATTGTTGCTTTCTTATCTTTGAAAAAGAGAGTTGAAACTGGAACATTTAAAGTTTTTAACCTCTGAACCAAGGCTAGTCCTTGCTCTTGGAATGAAAAACTATTGCCATCTGTTAGATACGTCGGGGGAAATTCTTTGGTGACTTTATCCACTAAACTCACTTCTTGCAGTTCTGCACTCGTCTGCCAATCTTTAGTGCCGAGCAAGGACCAAGCCACTGTTTTAACGAAAAATTTCATAAAACGATTATCACTTTGTTGGTTGGCCATTTGTTTCAAATCCACCGGACCACAATACGAGAGTGTACCTTTTAAATGGTTAGCTGGCAACGCTGCAGTCATACCTAATTCTTTGGCATAGTTGGCATTGGTTTGAACTGTTGCATATTGTAGAGCAATCTGTGCACCCGCACTGTCCCCGCCAATAAAAAGCTTAGATAAATCTAACATGGGATATGCTTGTTTCTTTTCTAATAAAAATTGAACAAGTTCATCGACCTGCTGGAGCTGGCTTGGATAAGGTGCGTCTGGTGCTAATTCATAATTCATTGAAATAAAGGCAACTGAGGAATCAGCCACTAAACGTGTCGCAAACTCTTTCATCCCAGACTTATCTCCTCCCACATAGCCACCACCATGGACCCATAAAACGACTGGTACCGCTTGTTTTGACGCTTGGGGATAATACAAATCAAAGGTATTCTTTTTTCTTGAAGAAGGGTATGTTTGATTTTCTTGCAATTGGACATTGGGTAATGCTTTATCATAGGAAGCTGAATCTTTTATTTCAACTTCGCCTGCGAATAACTGGTTGATGACCCAAGCGCCTGGCTTAGGGGATAATTGAAAGGCGAGAAACACGCCTAAGCAAATAACCACAATGATTCCTAACAACCAAAGGATAAAACGTACGATTTTTCTTTTCACTCTATTCACCTGCTTTAATTTGTAGCAAAATTATAGCATGTTTTTCAGCCAAAGCGTTTATTTTGAAACAGCTTTTTTAGAATTTGATGTACTTTTATCATTTGAAATGCTTTCTTAAAAGCTGTAAAATGAACAAAATGACTTTAACCTTTAGGAGGTTGCCAAATGAAAGCTCTGATTTCCATTGATTATACGAATGATTTTGTCGCCACAGACGGAAAACTAACCACTGGTGCCGCTGGACAAGCCATTGAAACGGCCCTTGTTCAACAAACAAAGCACTATTTTGACAATGGCGATTTTGTGGTTTTTGCCATTGATGGGCATGATCCCCTAGATCACTATCATCCTGAAAACAAACTTTTCCCGCCCCACAATGTCTTAGGAACTGACGGGCGTAATCTGTTTGGCTCGCTAGCTGATTTTTATCAAGCTCACAAAAATGAGGCAACCGTTTATTGGATGGACAAACGGCACTATTCTGCTTTTAGTGGCACGGATTTGGACATTCGGTTACGAGAACGAGGAATTACAGAGCTTTGTTTAACTGGTGTTTGTACAGATATTTGCGTGTTGCATACGGCTGTCGATGCCTATAATTTAGGCTATCAATTAATGATTCCTGAACGCGCCGTTGCTAGTTTTGATGAACAAGGACACGAATGGGCGTTACGCCACTTTAAACAAACTTTAGGAGCAACCATTCTATAAAAAGACTAGTCAATCCTTCCGTGCGCCCTATCTATATTCAAAAAATCCTGTAAACAACACAAAAGCCAACCTTACTATGGATAAGGTTGGCTTTTTTACACTCATTTTAACTCCGAGCCTGCGGATTAGTGATAACTAGCATTCACAGAATAAGCAGAGACTGTTAGTTGATAGAAATTAGCTACTCATAAAAAGTGGGGAAGCCCACTTTTTATAGACCAATGACCGTTGCAAAGAAAGGAACCACTAAAACAGTAACTACACCAACCACTACGACAGAAATACTAGCCATAGCAGCCTCTGTTTCACCCATTTCCATGCCAACTGCCACACCTAGGGCATGTCCGGCCGCACCTAAAGCTAAACCTTTGGCGATTGGATTGTTAATCTTAAACCATTTCAATGCAATTCGACCCAAGGCATAGGTTAGTACACCATTGAAGATTACGGTAAACGCCGTAATAGAAGCAATGCCGCCAACAGTTTGAGAAATAGGTACGGCAATCGCTGTTGTAGCTGCTTGTGGTAAGATTGAGGCCACTAAATGATTATCCATGCCAATCACTTTTCCTGCAAAATAAACAGCCACTAGCGAACCAAAAGAACCAATTGTTAACGCCGTTAAAATTTCTAACCAATATTTTTTCAACACGTCTCTCTTTTTATATAAAGGAATCGCAAACGCTACTGTCGCAGGCTCTAGAAAGAAGCTGATATATTTGCCACCTTCATTGTATTGCTCGTAACTAATTCCTGTTACTTTTAAAACGACAACGCCTAAAATCATCGCAACGAATAATGGCGTAAATAAGAAGAAACCTTTACTTTTTTTAAACAACCAAGTACCTATGCCAAATACAGCTAATGAAATAATAATGCCAACATACGGATTCATGCGCGAACCTCTCCTTTCGCTTTCTTCGTTGCTGCGGGTTCTTTTTCTTTTCGAGCATCTTTCATATGCAATAAAAAGGCGCCCGTCCAACCAGTCATTGCTAGTAACGCTAGTGTCGCTACTAAAATAACAAAAACAATTTGAACGCCAAATTGTTGCATAATCCCTAAAGAATTAACTAAGGAAATCCCTGAAGGAACAAATAAAAATGTAATAACCGTTGATAAGCTATTACCTAGCCCTTCCACTTGCTCCAATTTAACAACTTTTGTACATAAACCAATGAACAATAACACCATGCCAATTACTGAAGCAGGCATTGGTATTGGAGAAATGAACGCCAAGCCGTTGGCGATTAACATAATAATGGCAAAAACTGCTGCTTGTTGTAAAAATGAATATACTTTCTTTTCCATGCTTCTTCGCTCCCTTTTGTCTGTTTTCTATGGGTTAAGTATATAAAGAAAACGTTTTTTTAAGGGCTTTTTTTCATGAAATGCCAGAATTTCTTCACCAAATGCAAAAATCACCACTTGAAATGCATTCGACATTTCAAGTGGTGATTTTTTAACTTAAGCCAAGTTTTTCTTTAAATTCTTTGACGTATGAACGGCTAACAGGTACTTTTGAGCCGTTGGTTAAAATTACTTGCAACGTGTTATTAAACCACGGCTGGATTTCTTGAATTTTTGTTCGATTCAAGATGAAACTTCGGTGCGTTTTAATAAAGAGCGCGGCAGGTAATTTTTGTTCAATACTGTTGAGGGTCCCTGTCATCTTGTAGACCTGTTGATCTACAAAAATGCTCAGTTGCCGTTCTTCGACAGAAACGAGGTAAATATCTTCTGGCGCCACAAGATAAATGCGGTCTTCCCCTTGAATAGGTATTGCTTCAGATTTCGGTCCTTTTTCAGCAGTGTTTTCTGGGACAGCTTGAGCCATTTCTTTCGATGCTTTTTCAATGACTTGTGTTATTTTTTCTTCTTCAAAAGGTTTCAAAATATAATCTTTTGCATTCACTTGAAAGGCCTTTAACGCATATTGATCATAGGCGGTTGCAAAGACCAAGTAGGGCGCTTTTTTAAGATGGGTTAATTTTTCCGCTAAATCAAACCCGCTTTCATCGGTCAAATGAATATCTAAAAATAACAAATCTGGCTTTTGATCCATCATCTCTTCCATTGCCTCCGCCACAGAATCCGCTTCTGCAACGCTCGTCACTTGCGGATGTTGGGAAACAAGATAGCTCAATTCTTCTCGTGCTAAGGGCTCATCATCAACGATTAATACGTGCATCTAATTCCTCCTGTTCCATCGGGATTTCTAAATGAACATGGCTCCCGCCTGTCTCTAAATTTTCTATTAAAAAACAACCTTCTGATCCATAAAGGTTCGCCATTCTGCGGGACAAGTTTTCCAGTGCCGTGCCGGTGCCTTTTTCCGAAGTCACTGTCGTCTTTCCTAATAACAAGCGGCGTTCTTCAGGAATCCCTTGCCCATTGTCATACACATCCACATGTAATTTATGTTGTTTTACTTTGACCACTACCCGAACTTGATTGTTCTCCTTCCGGCTGCCGAATGCATGCTTGATGGTATTTTCCACTAACACCTGAATCGCATACGGCGGTACTTTTTCTGAAGCAACCGCTTCTTCCACGTCAAATGTTACTTGATAACGATTCGGAAACCGTGCTTGTTCTAATGACAAATAGGCTTTTACTTGTTCTAGTTCTTGTGAAACTGGGATTGTAGTTTGCACGGCTCCTTGCAAGTTGCCTCGAAAGTATTTACTTAATTGGAGCAATAGTTTCCGCGCTTTTTCACTGTCTTTCCGCATTAATGCGGAAATAGTATTGATGGCATTAAAGAAGAAATGCGGGTTCACTTGCGCTTGCAAGGATTTAATTTCAGCTTCTTTAAGTAATTTTGATTGTACTTCCGCTTCACCTAATTCAATTTGTGAAGAAAAAATTGTCCCAAGACCTTCTGCTAGCTGCTCCTCGACATGCGTTAACTGCGCTGGATCCGTAAAGTACATTTTTAAGGTGCCAACAATTTGCTGATGGGAAAATAATGGAATCACAATCGCCGCTTGCAACGGACAATTAGGGTCCGAACAACCAACTTCTTCTTTGGCATGCGCGATGGTCATTTGGCCCGTCCGTAACACTTCCCGAGAAAGCTCCGTGATGACTTCTAGCTCTGGAATATGATGATCGCTTCCTGCGCCAACATGAGCTAAAATTTGATGACTGTTTGTCATGCTAATCGCACTGACTTTTGTATAATGCTTAATAATCTCCGCAACTTTTTTGCTGGAATTTTTATTGAGGCCTTCTCGAAAATATGGCAGTGTTTCCGCTGCTAATTCCAAAACATCGTGCGTCTGAACCGCTTTGGCCTGCTCTTCTTGTTTCAATGTCGTCGTTAGAATCGACATAAAAATAAACGTCCCTACGCTATTTAACAAAATCATCGGCAGCGCAATAAAACGAACCAACGTGGCCCCATCCGCTAGATCACCGCTGAAAAAGAAAATAAAAAACATCTGAATCATTTCCATGCACGCTCCGACAATGGCAGAAAAGCCGGCAGACGGAAAAACAGTTTGCTTTGCCATACGGCTCCCTAAAAAACCAGCAATTAAACCAACAATTAAAGAAGCAGGCACATAAAAGAAACTATGCCCCCCGCCTTGAATAACCCGATGAAAACCAGCAATTAAACCAACCGTACTGCCGACAATCGGACCACCTACTAATCCAGAAACGCCAATTACTAACGTACGCGTATTCGCAATGGAAGCATTGCTGCTTAAATAGGTTAGTAAATTATTGGGAACAATCTGATTCTTAGCGATTTCGATACCTGTAAAATTAGAAATAATAGCAAATAAACCAAAAATCAAAATCAACTGAACTTTTGAAGACATTTTTTCACGACTTAATAAAACACGCTTAAAATAAGGCACATTCACTAAAAGAAAGGCCAGTAAAATAATTAAGCCCACCCGTTCCATCATTAAAATAAATAATTCGACCACACCGGCACCTCCTTCCTATTAACTATACTATAAATCAAGGAAAAGAAAAAAATGAAGCTTCTCAAAAAAGAGGCTTCATTTTTTCTATTCATTAAAACGCAGGGATATTGGCGCCTTTAGAATTTTTCTTGATGTATTCAGCAACTTCTTTTGTTGTCATCGCTTCTTTTAAAACCTTGATCTTTTCGCTATCTTTTTCGCCTTTACGTGTCACAACTTGTAATGCGTAATGTTTACTTGCTTCTTCATCTTCTAACAAGATCGCATCTTTCGTTGTTAAACCAGCAGGTTCTAAGTAGGCTGGGTAGCAGAACACCATAGCGATGTCTTTTTCATCATAGGCTTTAGCTAAATTCAGTAAATCAATGCTTTCAAAAGTGATGTTTTTAGGATTTTCCACGACATCTGCCACCGTACCGTTAAAGCCGACACCTTCTTTTAATTTAATCACGCCGTTTGCATTTAAAATTGCTAAAGCACGACCTTCATTGGTTGGATCGCTAGGAATCCCCACTTTGGCATTTTCAGGTAAATCTTTCGCATCTTGGTATTCTTTTGAATAGAAACCACCAGCAAAATAATAAATCGGTTGCACAGCCACTAAATCAGCTTTTTTCTCTTTGTTAAACATTTCCATAAATGGTTCATGTTGGGCAAAATTGGCATCCGCTTCGTCATGTTGCACGGCATCATTGTAGGCAACATTGTCGCTCACTTCCATAATGTTAATTTTGTACCCTTTTTTCTCAGCTTCTTTCTTGGCAATTTCCAAAATATCTTTTGAAGATTCCAATTGCACGGCAACGGTAATCTCCTTGTCTTCTTTCTGGTCTGCTTGTTTATTTCCCCCACAGGCAGCTAAAATGACTGTTGCAATAACAGCGAATGTTGCTAAATAAAACTTCTTCATTCTTTTGTCCTCCTACTTTCTTTTGTCTAGTTTTTGGGCAATGAAGTTCCCAAGCATTTGTAAAATGAAGACCAGTGCAATCATAATTACAATGGCAACATACATAATACCGTATTCATACCGTTGATACCCGACACGAACTGCAAAATCGCCAATCCCGCCGCCACCAACAACACCCATCACCGTGGAATATGAAACCATACTCACTGTCGTGGTTGTGTAAGCAAGGACTAATCCGCTACGTGCTTCCACCAATAAAAAGTGCCAAATGTATTGGACTTTCGAGGTACCTAACGAATTAGCTAAAAAATAAATTTCTTCTGGAACATCCAACAGCACTTGTTCAACCAAGCGAGCAAAAATCGCGATCGCAACAATACTCAATGGCACAGAGGAAGGAATTGGGCCAAACGCCTTTCCTAAAACAGAACGAGTAACTGGAATCAACGCAATCACAAATAATAAATAAGGAAACGAGCGAATAACAGTTACAATGAAATTTAAAACCCAGTATAGCCAAGGTTGATGCCCTTTGACTTTCGGATTAGCCAAAAATAGTCCTAAGCCTAAAGGCAAGCCGACAAGCAAACAGATAGCCATCGAAATCGACATCATAATCCCTGTTTCTTTTAAACCCACCAGCATAGATGGCCAATATTCGGCAAAGGTTTCTGAAAAAGTCATGGGCGCAAACTCCTTTCCACTTTTTCTAAATAGGAAAGCGGTTCTTCTTCATATTGTTGAGGATTATTCAGAAATTCGCCAATTAACTGACCTTTTTCCATCACTAAGATACGATTACATAAGCGCTTCACGGTTTCTAATTCGTGACTGACAAAGAAAATAGTCGGTCGGAATTCCTGATGCGTCTTATGTAATAGTCGAACGACACTTTCTGTATTTTCTTCATCTAATGAACTCGTTGCCTCGTCACATAATAACCATTTTGGATTACGGCTCAACGCTCGAGCAATAGAGACACGCTGTTTTTCCCCACCAGAAAGCTGAGCAGGATACGCTTCTGCCTTATGGGCCATATCAACAAACGTTAATAAACGCTCAATTTTTTCAGGCTGTTTCTCTTTTAAAAGTTTCAAAGGCAACGCAACATTATCATAAATTTTCAAATTTTCTAACAAATTGTAATGCTGAAACACCATCCCCATTTGTTGTTGCTGCTGGCGAACTTCTTTTTTAGAGAAGGTTTGAACATTTCTGCCATCAATGCGAATCTCCCCTTCACTCGGTTGTTCCATTAAATTCAACAAACGTAACAACGTGGACTTGCCAGAGCCACTTTTCCCAACAATCCCAACGATTTCTCCTGGTTGGACAGAAAAGTGAATATTTTTTAACGCGTGTGTCTCTTGATAGACTTTCGACACATTCACTAACTCAATCATGATTACCTCCTAAAGGCCGACAAACAAACTATAACAACTAAAAAAACTGTATAACAATTAAAGTAATTCTGTGAAACGATTTAAAAAAACTATTACGAATTAAAAAATAACACACGTTTTGAAAAACAGCGTTATATCAGAGATGTAACTACTTACATCATCTACTAAAACAGAAAAAAAAGCAACCTTTTTATTTGTGAAAAAAACACTATCTGTTTTTTGTCTGTATTATTTTGTACAAATGAATTAAAAATTTCCTGTTTCTACAGCTATTTCCCTACGCTCCTCTAAAAAAAGACATTCTCAGAAACGAGGCATCCAAAATGGGAAAAGCGCTCGTAACGATAATGTCTCTAATGGTTTACTTTTTAAAGACAACTGTTTCTTCGACAGTAATTCTTTCAACCAATGATTGAATCACTGGACAGTTTGGGGAGACAAGCTTCAAACACCGTGTCGCCCGTGCTTGAAAGGCTTCTGGAACAGACACATAAAAGAGAATCGTCACCTGTTTTAATGGTTGTGCGCGTCTCTCTATTTCTCTTGAATACGTGACTTCTATTTTTTCAAACTCAAAGGGAATGTGCGAATTTTCCAAAACGGATTGATACACGTACCCCCCACAAGCGCCAATTGCCGAAACGAGCATTTGAACTGGCGAGTATCCCTCTTCTTTTGCTAACACCCAGCGCGCTGTTTTCGTTTGTAATTCAAATTTTTCCACACCACGAATAATCGTCAAACGTTCTACCATTGCCATCTTCACTCCTTTTTACTCTTTCTTAAAAGATACTACAAAACAGCGCTAAAACAAACATTTCTAACTTCTCAACTTAGCAAGTCCTAAAAAAAACGAAATTTTCACTTGACAAACAACGCAACACCTGATAATATACTTCCGTTCAAATCGTAACCATTACGATTTATATTTTATAAATCCAAAAAGAAAGGAAGTGCCTTATGGCTAAAAAATCAAAAATTGCTAAAGCAAAAAAACAACAAGCAATGATTGCAAAATATGCGCCTATTCGCCAAGCCTTAAAAGAAGCTGGCGATTATGAAGGTCTTAGCAAATTGCCAAAAGATGCTCATCCAAGTCGCTTAAAACTCCGCGATCAAACAGATGGGCGCCCACGTGGCTACATGCGTAAATTTGGCATGTCTCGGATTCGTTTCCGTGAATTGGCTCACCAAGGCTTGATTCCTGGCGTCAAAAAAGCAAGCTGGTAACTCATTATTTCGATAAAGACAACTAGCGAGGACAGTCGCCTTTGGGCTGACCTCGCAGCCCCCTTTATCTTTTATACGCAATTAAAAAAATCAAATTGGAGGACGGTACTATGCGCCAAACCATTACGTTAGCTTGCGCTGAAACTGGCGAGCGCCTTTACTTAACAAGTAAAAACAAACGAAATACACCAGAAAAATTACAGCTGAAAAAATATTCACCAAAATTACGGCGCCGTGCACTTTTCACTGAAGTCAAATAACAGGAGGGAAACTTGATGGGCATTCCAATCACCATTGTTTCTGGCTTTTTAGGCGCAGGAAAAACAACCTTAATTAACCATGCGCTTGCGCAGTCACCGTTTCCTAAAGAAGAAATTATTATTATTGAAAATGAATTTGGTCAAACAGGCGTTGACCACGCATTACTTTTACAAACCACGGAACGAATTATTCAATTAAATAATGGTTGCATGTGTTGCAGCTTACGAGGAGATCTTCTTGCCTCTTTATCAGCAATCTTAGAAGTGTACCAAGAAGAACAACAAACCGTTGCCCAAGTCATTTTAGAAACAACGGGCATTGCTGATCCGCAACCAATCATTCAAACAATTTTAACGACCCCGCACATCAAAAATCATTTCTATATAGACAGTCTCTTAACGGTCGTTGATGGGCATCATTGGCAACAGCAACTTCAAGAAACCGAAGCCATCAAACAACTGGCCTTAGCAGATCGTCTCTTTTTTTCTGTCAAGGAACCAGCAGACATCACTCAGCTACCAACGTTCCAAGAAACCCTTCGTACCATTAATCCTTTTGCTGATATTTTATCCTTTCAAGCCAACGAGCCCCTTTTGGCTAGTGACTTTTTTCAATTAAATAAGTTTACGGCAACACTTACAGAACACGAAATGACTCATTCCCCGCATGAGCACGCCCACGAGCGTCATCACCATACCTTTCACTCCCTCACGCTAACGGCGTCCTCAGCCCTCAACGAACCTCTTTTCACTCGTTGGCTTGATTGGTTAATGTATACGCATCAAGAAAAGTTATACCGTTTCAAAGGGATTCTCGCCTTACAGGAGCATGACTTGGCCATTGCCATGCAAGGCGTCAACCAGCAAGTGGCCTTTCAAATGACGAATCAACCCCCTCAAGAAACGACAATTGTTCTGATTGGCAAAGAATTAGAGACAAAAAAAATTCAAGAAACCTTTCAAACCCTCAACAAAATAGCTACTCCGTAAATTATTTTTTTACGAAATGGAGGTCCTATATATAATGGAAAAAACTGACTTATCTAGTGCTTATCGTCGACTGAAAAGTCCCAACATCAAAACACGAAAACGCGCACTTAAAATCATTAAAGAACATAAGCGCAATAAACAAAAGAAAATTGCGTAATTCACTAAAGGAGCACACCTATGAAAAAATTTACTCTTCCCCTGTTAGCCGCCTTATCGCTAATTCTTTTCGGCGCTTGCGGCAGAACAAACACTTCTGATAAAACAGCTGACGGTAAAGAAAAACTATCCATTGTCACGACTTTTTATCCTATGTACGATTTCACTAAAAATATTGTAGGCGATGAAGGAGACGTCAAATTGTTAATCCCTGCTGGTTCTGAACCCCACGATTATGAACCATCCGCCAAAGATATGGCTACCATCCATGATGCGGATGTTTTCGTTTACCACAATGAAAATATGGAATCTTGGGTACCAAAAGCTGCTAAAGGCTGGAAAAAAGGAGCCCCGAACGTCATTAAAGGTACCGAAAACATGGTCTTACTTCCTGGCAGTGACGAAGACGGACACGACCATGACCACGAACATGGCGAAGAAGGCCACCACCATGAATTAGATCCGCATACTTGGGTTTCGCCCCATCGTGCCATCCAAGAAGTTACAAACATCAAAGAACAATTAGTCAAACTTTACCCTAAAAAAGCCAAAACATTTGAAACAAACGCAGAAAAATACTTAACAAAATTAACAGCCTTAGACAAAGAGTTCCAAACAGCTTTGAAAGACGCTAAGCAAAAAAGTTTTGTTACCCAACATGCTGCATTTGGTTATCTTGCCTTAGATTACGGCTTAAAACAAGTGCCAATAGCTGGTTTAACACCTGAACAAGAGCCAACAGCAGGGCGCTTGGCAGAGTTGAAAAAATATGTCACAGACAACCAAATTCGCTATATTTATTTTGAAAAAAATGCCAACGATAAAATTGCTAAAACGTTAGCTGACGAAGCGAATGTTCAATTGGAAGTCCTAAACCCGCTAGAAAGTTTGACACAAAAACAAATGGACAATGGCGAAGATTATCTTTCTGTAATGAAAGAAAACTTAACTGCTTTGAAAAAAACAACAGATACAGCCGGGAAAGAGGTTCAGCCAGAAACCTCTGAAAAAACAGAAAAAACCGTGGCTAACGGCTATTTCAAAGACAGTGAGGTGGCTGAGAGAACACTGGCAGATTACGCTGGAAATTGGCAATCCGTCTATCCTTTATTAAAAGATGGCACATTAGACCAAGTCTTCGATTACAAAGCGAAACTGAAAAAAGATAAAACACCAGCCGAATACAAAACCTACTATGATGCCGGCTATCAAACCGATGTCGACCACATCAACATCACTGATTCCACCATCGAGTTTCTGGTCGATGGCAAACCACAAAAATTCACCTATAAAGCAGCCGGTTATAAAATTTTAAACTATGCAAAAGGCAACCGTGGCGTCCGTTTCCTTTTTGAAACAGACGATGCCAATGCTGGGCGGTTTAAATACGTCCAATTTAGTGACCACAACATCGCACCAACGAAAGCCGCTCATTTCCACATCTTCTTCGGCGGCGATAGCCAAGAAAGTCTGTTCAATGAAATGGACAACTGGCCAACGTATTATCCAAGCGACTTAAGCAAACAAGAAATTGCCCAAGAAATGATTGCGCATTAAGCATTCAAAAGAGAGGAGGTAGCATTAGCTAAAATGCTACCTCCTCTCTTTTTTTATTTAGTCAAGCACACCATGTTCTGCTTCAAACGTCGCTAACAACTGGCGCACTTCATCCGTTGATTTTGTATTCATTAATTGTGCTCTTAAATCACTGGCACCTGGAAAGCCTTTGACATAAATTTTGAAGAAGCGATGCAGCCCAACGATGGAGCGAGGCACCAATTCTGCATACTTGTCTTGCAAATCCAATTGTAAACGTAACAAGCCCAGTAATTCTTGTGGCGTATGTGTTTTGGGTTCTTTTTCAAAGGCATAAGGATTTTTAAAAATCCCCCGACCAATCATGATGCCATCTACACCATATTGTTCTGCTAATTCTAGGCCCTTTTGACGATCGGGAATATCCCCATTAATCGTAATTGTCGTTTGCGGTGCGACACGGTCCCGAATAGCCATAATTTGCGGAATGACCTCCCAATGGGCATCCACTTTACTCATCTCTTTTCGTGTTCGCAAATGAATGGATAGATTCGCAATGTCTTGCTCTAATAAATGCGTGATCCACGCCTCCATTTCCGCCATTTCAGTAAACCCAATGCGTGTTTTGACACTAACAGGTAAGCCACCTGCTTTGGCGGCGTCAATCAATTCAGCCGCGACTTCTGGGCGCAAAATTAATCCGCTACCTTTTCCACGCTCAGCCACGTTGGGCACAGGACAGCCCATATTTATGTCTAATCCTTGAAAGCCCATCTCCGCTACACCGATACTCATTTCACGGAAAAATTCCGGTTTATCCCCCCAAATATGTGCCACCATTGGCTGTTCATCTTCTGTAAAAACGAGGCGCCCGCGCACACTGTCTTTTCCTTCAGGATGACAATAACTATCTGAATTAGTAAACTCTGTAAAAAACACATCTGGTGCTCCAGCTTCTTTCACGACATGACGAAAGACCACATCAGTGACGTCTTCCATCGGTGCTAAAACAAAAAAGGGCTTTGGCAATGTTGCCCAAAAATTCTTGCTCATCTTCATATACTCCGTTTCTGATTTTTTCTTTATTTTCAACGACAACTTGTCGACATATTCTGGTGCGAAACATTGCTATTATACAGGGAAATGCACGAAGAATCAAAAAAGGCATACTTAGAAACAAGAAAACTGTCTGAATCTGCTCGCTAGAATGAGTGATTCAGACAGTTTAATCTTTTTACGGCTTAACTACGTAAGCCACGCCCTGTTTCTACAAGGTACCAACAAATGCCATATAAAACGACAATAAATAAGATTAAAATGGTCATAGAAATACCAATTGGCACATCTTGAACCCCTAGGAAACCGTAGCGGAACCCAGAAATCATGTAAACAATCGGATTAACTTTTGAGACAGCTTGCCAAAATGGCGGCAACATGGAAATGGCATAGAAAACCCCACCCAAATAGGTTAAAGGCTGTAACACAAAGGTCGGCACAATCGATACATCATCATAGGATTGCGCAAAAATACCATTTAACAAACCAGCTAAAGAAAAAAGAATCGCTGTCATCAATAAAGTCATGATGACCATCAGCCAAGAAACAACGTGCAACGGCACAAAAAATAGAGAAATGATGGTGACTAACGCACCGACCAAAATACTACGACCAACGCCACCAATCACAAATCCCCAAATAATCACATGAGTTGGAACTGGCGCCACGAGAATTTCTTCGATATTTTTCTGGAATTTTTGTGAGAAAAAGGAAGACGAAACATTGGCGTACGAGCTTGTAATGGCTGACATCATAATTAAACCTGGCACGATAAATTCCATATAAGAAAAACCGCCCATGTCGCCAATTCGCCCGCCAATCATTTTCCCAAAAATCACAAAGTATAAGGACGTCGTAATCACTGGCGGTACCAGTGTTTGGACCCAAATCCGTAAATAACGGTTGGTTTCCTTCACAGCTAAACTTTTTAAAGCAGTAAAATACAGACTAAACATGTTGATCCTCCCTTTGGTACGTATCCTCAGTAATCTTCAAGAAGAGCTCTTCCAAACGGTTGGACTTATTCCGCATTGACAAAACTTTGATTCCTTGTTGACTTAGCTGTTCAAACAAGTGATTGACTCCTTGGTTTCGTTCCACTTCCACCGCTAACGTTAACTCGTCCTCAAATACGCTTTGATAGCCTTCAATAACAGGCGCCTGCGTATAAGGTGCTAAATCAAAAATAAACGTTTCAAATTGTAATTTTGCTAACAAGTGCTTCATGCTGGTGTTTTCAATCAATTCACCAGACTGAATAATCCCAATGTTGCGACACAACATCTCAGCTTCTTCTAAGTAATGGGTCGTCAAAATAATCGTGGTTCCCTGCGCATTTAACTCTTGTAAAAAGGCCCACATTTCACGGCGCAATTCAATATCGACACCTGCAGTTGGTTCATCTAAAATCAATAACTTCGGCTCATGCATCAACGCGCGAGCAATCATTAAGCGACGTTTCATTCCGCCAGAAAGCATCCGAGCCCGCTCGTTCCGTTTTTCCCATAAGTTGGATTGTTTTAAATATTTTTCACTCCGTTTCATGGCTTCTTTACGAGACACCCCATAATAGCCCGCTTGATTGACCACAATCTGTTGGACCGTTTCAAACGGATTGAAGTTAAACTCCTGCGGCACTAACCCAATCTGTTGCTTCGCCCGCACCATTTCCGTATCTAAATCATACCCAAAAATTTTGACTTTCCCCGAAGTCTTATTAACTAACGAGGTCACAATCCCAATCGTCGTTGATTTTCCTGCGCCATTCGGTCCCAAAAGAGCATAAAAATCGCCTTCTTCGACTGTTAAATCAATCCCCCGCAACGCTTCAACACCTGAAGCGTACACTTTGCGTAAATCTTGTATCACAAGAGCATCAGTCATTCGTAACTCTCCTTAATGTATAAATATTCATGAGTATTATTGTAACACTTCTCGATAAAAACGGGGGTTATTTTGATTAAATTTCACAGTTTTGCTTAGCTATTTTTCGACAACAAACTAGCCAACGAATAACGTGTTTATTTTGACTCGAAACTGTTTAAACAGTTCCAAGAGCGTTAAAGCCCTTTCAAATCAAGGATTTAGAGTTCTTTTTTTTTGGCACAGAACTTGCTTTATATAAAAGTGAGGTGAAAAGAATGAAAAGAAAATTTTTAATTGCTAGTCACGGAAACTTAGCGAAAGGCTTCCAAAGTTCCTTGGATATTCTCGCAGACAAAGGAAAAGAGCTGGCGGTCATCAATGCCTATGTGACTCCTGAGGACTACACGCCAATTATTCAAACGTTTCTTCAGTCCCTTGGCGCAGAAGAACAAGCTATTATTTTAACAGATTTATATGGTGGTAGTGTCAATCAAAAAATTGTTCAAGAAGTCATGACGACAAAACCAGACAATGTTTTTATCATTTCCAATGCCAACTTAGCCATTGCCTTGTCGCTGATTTTCTTAAAAGAAGGCGAAAAGCTAACCAAAGAAGATATTCAAGCAGCAATTGCTGAAGCACAAATTCAATTCGTTGAATTAAACCCATCAAATGAAGAAGAAAACTTTTTTTAGGAGGAAATTAAAATGATTACACAAGTACGAGTAGACGACAGATTAATTCACGGCCAAGTAGCCGTAGTTTGGACCAAAGAATTGAATGCCCCCTTATTAGTTGTAGCGAATGATGAAGCAGCCAAAAACGAAGTAATGCAAATGACATTAAAAATGGCTGTCCCTAATGGCATGAAACTATTAATTCGCTCAGTTGATGATGCGATTGATGTCTTCAATGATCCTCGTGGTAAAGACAAACGAATTTTTGTAATTGTGAACAGTGTAGCGGATGCTACTAAAATTGCGAAAAACGTGACAGATATTGAAAGTGTGAATGTTGCCAACGCTGGCCGCTTTGATAAATCAGATCCAGCCACCAAAACAATGGTTTTCCCGAGTGTCCAATTAAACCCTGAAGAGTTAGAAGCTGCCAAAGAATTAGCCAGTTTGACTCACGTGGAAAGCTATAACCAAGTACTGCCAACCAACTCAAAATTAAGTCTAAAACAAGCCGTCAATTAAAAGGAGGAAATGAACAATGCTTATGCATGCAACAATGGCAGCCTTAGCTGTATTTATCTGTTTTGCTGGGAATTATTTAACTGGTCAAAGTATGATGGAACGTCCCTTAGTCGTTGGATTAGTCACAGGAATTTTAATGGGCGACATGAAAACAGGGGTCTTAATGGGGGCCTCTTTAGAAGCAATTTTCTTAGGAAATGTTAATATCGGTGGTGTTATCGCAGCGGAACCTGTAACTGCGACTACTTTAGCCACAACGTTTGCAATTATTTCAAATGTCGAACAAAAAGCCGCCATGACGTTAGCCGTACCAATTGGGATGTTAGCCGCTTTCGTGGTGATGTTTTTAAAAAATGTCTTTATGAATATCTTTGCTCCTTCTCTTGACAAAGCAGCACGTGAAGGCAACCAAAAAATGGTTGTGACACTGCATTACGGAACGTGGATCATTTATTATTTAATCATCGCTTCGATTTCATTTATCGGAATTTTAGCAGGAAGCGGGCCAGTAAATCTGTTTGTTGAAAGTATTCCACAAAATTTGATGAACGGCTTAAGCGCAGCTGGCGGACTTTTACCTGCCGTTGGGTTTGCCATGTTAATGAAACTATTATGGGATAATAAATTAGCCGTCTTTTACATTTTAGGCTTTGTTTTAACCGCGTACCTACAATTACCAGCCGTTGCGGTGGCGGTCATCGGGACAGTAATTTGTGTCGTGAGTGCCCAACGGGATGTAGAATTTCGCGACATTCTAAAAAGAAAACCTGCGGCGTCTTCTGCGGTTGAAGGCAGCGCGAAAGAAATCGAAGAGGAGGACTTTTTCGCATGAAGTTAAAAGAGAATTTATCTAAAGAAGAGAAAAAAATGATGCGCTCTGTTTTCTGGCGGTCTTGGACGATGAATGCTAGCCGGACAGGAGCTACACAATACCACGCAGTGGGTGTCATGTACACTTTACTCCCAGTTATCAATCGTTTTTATAAAACCAAAGAAGAACGGGCCGAGGCATTAGTGCGTCACACCACTTGGTTCAATGCAACCATGCATATCAATAACTTCATCATGGGGCTCGTTGCTTCGATGGAAAAACAAAACAGTGAAGACGAAAACTTTGATGCTAGCTCTATTACAGCAGTTAAAGCCTCACTAATGGGGCCACTTTCAGGCATCGGTGATTCCTTCTTCTGGGGAATCTTGCGTGTCATTGCTGCCGGTATTGGGATTTCATTAGCCAGCACTGGTTCGCCATTAGGGGCGATTGTCTTCTTACTTTTATACAACGTCCCTGCGTTCCTGATTCACTATTATGCGTTGTATAGCGGCTACTCAATCGGTGAAAGTTTTATCCAAAAAATGTACGAATCAGGCGGAATGAAGATACTCACAAAAGTATCAAGTATGCTAGGCTTAATGATGATGGGCAGTATGACTGCTTCAAATGTAAAATTCAAAACGATTCTTGAAGTTTCCGTTAAAGGAAGCGAAGACGTAGTTAAAATCCAAGACTATTTGGATCAACTATTCGTCGGTATCGTACCATTAGCCGTGACGTTACTTGCTTTCTGGCTATTACGCAAAAAAGTCAATGTTAACGTGGTGATGTTTGGTATCATGTTCTTAGGCATCTTGCTAGGATTACTAGGCATCTGTTAAAATTGAAACAATAAACATTTAATCATTAAACACTTAGAGCCTGAGACAAAAATCCAAAGTGATTTTTATCTCAGGCTTAAAAGCTGATAAACGGCGGGAACAGAAGCAACCCCTGTCCCGACCTCTCTTTTGGAAGGACGATGAATCATGCGCTTGGAGACCTACCAACACTTAGTTGATATTTTAGAAACCAGCAACACCCCGATGAGCACACAAGAAATTGCCACAAAAATTCAATTAAGCCGCTCGGTAACCAGCTTATACTTAAATAAATTATTGGAAAAAGGTGAAGTCCAACAAACGGGAAAAAAACCCGTTTATTGGCAATTAACCCGTGCAACAACCCCCACGACCGATGTGTTTCGACAATACATCGGTAGCCAAGGCAGCGCCAAAAAAGCCATTGAACAATGCAAAGCCGCTATGTTGTATCCCCCATTGGGTATGCCTTTATTAATCCATGGAGCCAGTGGCGTCGGCAAAAGCTTTTTGGCAAAGCTGATTTATGAGTATCTGAAAAATGAACAAATCATTGGCCTGGAAAAATTCTACACCTTTAACTGTGCCGATTATGCCAACAATCCCGAATTACTGTCATCCATTCTCTTCGGCCATACCAAAGGCGCATTTACTGGGGCTGAATCAGAAAAACAAGGACTCTTGGCCCAAGCTAATAATTCCGTACTCTTTTTAGATGAAGTACATCGATTATCCAATGAAAACCAAGAAAAACTCTTTCAATTTATGGATACAGGAACCTTCCGCCCCATTGGTGAAGAAGGAAGAATGGTGCATTCCAAGGTCCGGCTACTATTTGCAACCACCGAAAACCCGAAAAAAGTCTTATTACCAACCTTTTATCGCCGAATTTCCGTAATCGTCTCACTTCCGAACTTCAAAGAGCGCCCCATTCGAGAACGGATTGCGATTTTGAAAAACTTATTCCACCGAGAAGCGAAACGAATGACCAAAGACATCAACGTGGACGAAGAAATCTTTACGGCATTATTAGAAAATGACGAACCTGGCAACGTGGGAAGTTTATCCAACAAAGTGCAGCTCCTTTGCGCGTCACAATTACGAAAAACTTTGCCCAATCAACCTGTCGTCATTGGCGATGCGACTCAACCAATGATTACGATTCCTTTAGACAAAGAAGTGTTAGAAGAAGACACACTTTCTTCCGATATTTTCGCAACATTTGAAGCCTTATTTACAAAAGAAAAAACACTGGCCCACTTAAAAACTGAACTGACACAATTCATTAAATATTGTTTAGACGATGAAATAACCTTGGAAAATGATTATTTTTTACAAAACCTAGTCACGGAAGTCCAAACCAAAAACAAACTAATTATTAACCAACCTGAGCAAACTGAAAAACCGATGAAAGATGTTGCCAAATTGCTGAAAATTTTACCGCCAACATTTAACGAAACAATGCTCCTTCCAGTCCAAGCACAGTTAAAAGAACACTATCCGCGAACGGTTTCCCTCGTGAAAAACTTAGTCAGTCCGCTGCCAGAAGAATACCGTTTCTTGACAGAGGTACTCTTATCTGTATTACTCAGCGGAGAAATTTCTGAAACGATTCCTTACCAAGCGCTCCTCGTGGCGCATGGTGAATCGACTGCCACAAGTATTCAAGCCGTTGCCAACAAATTATGTGGTACCTATATTTTCGATGCGATTAACATGCCC
Organism: Enterococcus sp. LX10; assembly: GCF_023539285.1. Classification (NCBI taxonomy): domain Bacteria; kingdom Bacillati; phylum Bacillota; class Bacilli; order Lactobacillales; family Enterococcaceae; genus Enterococcus; species Enterococcus sp. LX10. The sequence continues at coordinate 2,615,429 of NZ_CP092784.1, forward strand.
TTAACCTCCTCCGTCCGAGATATCGTCGCCGAAGTTAAAGACTGGCTTTCTCAGCGGGACACTTCACAAGGCGTCATTATGCTCGTCGATATGGGTTCCCTGACACAACTTTATAAAAGTTTGAAACCGCAAATTCTTGGAGAACTTTTGGTGATCAATAACCTGACCACTGCCTATGCGTTGGAAATTGGTCATCAATTAATGAACGAACAACTTTTCTATGGTATTGCTAAAACCGTTGAAAAAAAATTTAAAACCGATGTACAGTACTTTGAAGGCTTTTCAGTGGAAAAAAATATCATTGTCTCTAGTATTTCAGGTCTGGATATTGCCAAGCAAATCAAACAAATCTGTCAAAAATACCTGTATACTGATATTAAAGTCATTACTCTAAAATACAAAGATTTGGTAAACACGTTAGACATTGCCAACGCCGAAGAAAATTATTTAAAAGAAACCTCGCTCATTTTGACGACGTCCTACTTAGACAATCATACGAATGTTGCTAGCGTGAATCTCTTAGACATGTTAGACCAAGATGCAGGAACCCAGTTGATGGAACCTTTCCAAAACTTGATGCATCCCAATAACATTGATAGCATGATTAACGAATTTGTTCACTTCTTCTCGAAAGAAGGCTTGTCAGAAAAACTAGAATTTCTAAATCCTGACGTTATTATTAAACAAGTCGAAAACGTTACAAAAAACATTGAAAAACGTTTCGACCTCACACTCAGCGGCAAAATGAAATTTAACTTAATGATGCACAACGCGCTCATGGTAGAGCGAACCATGCTCGGCGTTGAAGACTATGAAGTCCCTGCTAACCTAGAGGAACTAACCATTAACCAAAAACCATTTTTCCAAAATGCTAAAAACATTTTCTATACCCTAGAACAGTTTTATCGAATAGAGATTTCCAACTGGGAACTCTATGTGATTTATGAAATTTTGTCTTCTCGGTGAGATGGGATGGGAAAAGCCACTTTCCTCTGGAAAGTGGCTTTTTTTAGTTTGTGTTCTGCGTTAAAAATTCATACATATTAGGTTCTACAGGTGTTTCTAAGGTAAAGTCTAGTTTAACGACGCTTTTTTTCTTACCCTCTTTGTCTTGTTTTTCGACTTGTTGGATAGTTTCTTGAAGAGGGACTACTTCGCCTAGATAATAGAAATCTGTTTCATTCTCTTTTTGATTATATTTCCGTTTCACAAATAAATGAAATTTATATTCCCCAGGATTTCGCAAAAGTTGAACTTCTGGTGAGTGTAGATTTCTAGGCGCTTTTGTATACCAATGGAATGTTCGTTCATCAATAAATTCATCCTCATAAGCAATACGTGCAGCTTTAAAATCTTTGCCTTTATCCAAAGTTACAAAAATAGCAAAATGATTGTTACTGTTTGTATATCCACCAATACTTTGTTCATTTTGATTAAAATTCATATTTAATAATCGTAAAACATCTTTACGACGATATTTTTTGTATAAATTTAACGGTTGTGATAAATCATACTCCATAGATTTGTTAATCCCTGTATGGATTACATCTAACATCAAATTGATAAAATAAGAATTCTTTTTAAACTCTCTGAATTTTTCTGTTATTTGTAAACAATTCTCTTTCATCTTAAACATTTGTGATAACAAATAACGTTTTCTAATTGTTGACTCGTAAAAAGATAAATCTAAGACTTTAACAACAGATGCTAGAGTATCTGTCGTATACGTCAGGTTAAACGTATCAAACAGCGCTGTGATTTCCTCTAAAGATAACTGTTCTTTATCTGTCATTAAAAATTCTTCAATAACATAAAGTTCATGCGGGCGAATTCCTGATAGCAATTCTACAGAAACAAATTTTAGTGCACCGTTTTCTTCTTCACTTAATTTAGCTTCTGTTTCCCCAATTCTCTCCAAGAAATTATAGTATGTTTTTTCTTTACCTATAATCAACAATGGATCCACGCCATCTAACACTTGAAAATCATTCAGGTAAGGAACCCTATTCAACCGATTTTTCAACTTAAAATAACTAGCTTTTAGTTCTGACATCGCATCTAATTTAGCTTGATCAATTGATTTAAAGATACGTTCACGAGCAACTTTTTCAAAATTAATTGAAGATAAACCACTGATATACGTCACATCAATTGTATCGCGACGTAAACTATTCTTAGTTTGAGAACTATCTCCAGATAAAGCCATAGGAATCATATAGTTATTTTTATAATTACCAATAAAATCAATTACCGTAACAAATTCTTTTGATGGGTCTTTTCTTAGCCCCCGACCTAATTGCTGAATAAAAATAATACTAGATTGCGTATTTCGCAGCATAATTACTTGATTTACTTTAGGGATATCAATGCCTTCATTAAAAATATCAACCGTGAAGATATAATGAATCTCTCCAGTATCTAAACGCTTAATTTCCTTTTCTCTTTTATCAAAATTATGGTCACCAGATAAATAAGCACTCGGAATTCCACGATCGTTAAACATCTCTGCTAACTGCCTTGCTTCGTCTTTACGACTACAAAACACCAAGCCTCGAGGACTATCTCCCGAATAACCATAATAGTTAATTTTTTTTATTAAAAAATCAACTCGTTCTTCCTGTAGCAAACGTTTTAAATCGGTTGTTTCATCAATTATTTCACCATCTTTTTCATAATCAGTTATGCCAAAATAATAAAATGGACAAAGCAGTTCTACTTCTAAAGCGGCTTGCAAACGTATTTCATACGCTACATTATAATCAAATAGCTCAAAGATATTAAAATTATCTGTTCTTTCAGGTGTAGCCGTCATTCCCAATAAAAACTTGGGATTGAAAAATTCAATGGCTTTAATATAAGATTTCGCTCCAGCTTTATGGACTTCATCAATCAAAATATAGTCAAACGCTTCTTTTCCTAAACGCTCTTGATATTCACTTTTAGATACTGTTTGAATTGTTCCAAATAGATATTTTGCATCAAAATTCTTAGAATTCCCTGATAAAACACCATAATCATCATCTTTTCCACCTAAAATCAATTTGAATGATTCTAATGCTTTCATTAAAATTAGCTCACTATGAACAATAAATAATACACGTTTAGGATTGAATTGCTGCACATCAAATGCTGCTAAATACGTTTTCCCTGTACCAGTCGCCGAAACAATCATTCCCTTAGTTGCGCCCGTTTCTCTAAGCGATTTTAAACTTCTAAGCGCTTCTTTCTGCATAGAGTTCGGCAAAATATATTGCGTATCTAAACACTCGTTTTCAGAAACATCTTGTACTAACATCTTTCTATTAACAATAGGATGATAATTTTTTTTAAATGCTTCTACCCATTCTAGGGTTAGCGACTGTGCCTCATGCCATTCTTGAATGAGATGCTTTTGAATAGAAGAAACCATCTCGCCATTCTCTCTTGAAGTTAATCTAACATTCCACTCATAGTTAAGTTTCAAAGCAGACATTGTTAGGTTCGAACTACCAATAACAAAGCTTTGATAATCCTCCATCTCAAACAAATATCCTTTTGAATGAAAACCTTCTTTTTTAGAAACTCGTACTTCTACATTTGGAATATTCAACAATGCTCGAAATACGTGTGGATCATTAAAATTTAAGTATGTTGATGTTAAGATTTTTCCAGAGATTCCACGCAAAGCCAGATCAGCCAGTTGTGTTTTTATTGCATTTAAACCACTAGGTGTTATAAATGCAACGGCTATAAAAAAAGTCTTACAGCTTTTCAAATCTTTACTCAATGTATTCAATAAATAATCATGTTTTTTGGGATTGTTCACAATAAATTTAGGTGTAAGATCGTCACCTAGAGCTTCTTTATTAATAAATGCCTTTTGTAACGCCAATTCTAAATTATCCATTTTGTTCAGTTCCCACACCTTTTTCTACTAATTTTTCCACAGTAGGAATATCAGCAGGCGCCCACTCAAGTTGGTTTAATTCATTTGGCGTTAGCCATTTAATTTGTAGATGTTCTGTCAACTGAGGTTCACCTGATTCTAAATAACAGATAAATGTAGTTAGATTAACGAAACCAAAATCATACTCATATCGACAAAAAGCATACTCTTCCTTGACGATCGTTACTTCTATTTTTAATTCTTCTTGCAATTCACGTTCAAGCGCTTGAACTTTCGTCTCACCATTCTCGATTTTTCCACCAGGAAATTCCCAAAGATTTGCTAATGCACGTTCAGGTCCTCTTTGACAACACAAAACTTTCCCGTTCTCCACTATGATTGCTCCTACTACGTGAATTTCTTTTTTCATATATTTTAACCCTCTAATCTAATTGATTTTGTTAGTTTTATTATATTTAGGATCGCATAAATAAGCTATGGTTGCAATATTAGTGGCGTAAATTTCATTTATTATATTTGTTTTTTGATTTACTATACTTTAATTATTTAATAACTCTTCAGTTTAAACATACTAATCTCTCAAAAAACCGCAACTTACTCCCTCCAAAACGCAAGAGAGAAAAAGTTAATAAAGAAATATCTCCCAAAAACGTATGATGAATTCAAAGAAAAAAGAAATAGCGGCGATCAAAATGAGGAAATCAACTAAAAAGAAATGTATCATCTGCGTAAGTGCGTTATTCGTAATGAGTATACTTGCTGAAATCGGAATCAATTATTCTCTTGGTAAGAAAGATAAACATATTGTCAGTATGTGAATTTTTATATACTGGTTTATGACAGAACACACACTGTCGCTACCATAAAAAAAGACACCTTCCAAAAAATGGAAAGTGTCTTGAAACATTGTAATTGATTCGTAAGCGAACACGTTCGCAACGACTCCAAATAATTAACGTTTTGAGAACTGTGAAGCTTTACGAGCTTTTTTAAGACCTGGTTCTGTGACAGAGATTTTGAAATAGTTGGAGAATCCTTTAACAGCAATAGATTGAACAATTTTTCAACAGGTACGATTTTAATGAATTTCAGCACATTTTAAGACCATTGTACCTCAAGACGTACCCAAAAATATGCGTAAATCAGAACAATAATAAAATAAAAATCAGAAGATATATTTCACGCTTTTATCGTTCATTTTTAGTAACTAAAATAGTGATTTAAAGTGTATCATACCTACATATTTATTCCAAATAGTCTGACAGAAGCTCTTTTTCTTTTCGCTTTTTAAGGGAATCTATCCTTGTTGTAATAACTAAAGCATGAGAAATATATTTTATATCTTCAAAAATATCAAGCAAGCTATTCAAAAAATTAATTTCTTTATCCAATAAAGGAACTAAACTACCTGACCAACTATTAGTACGTATCGTTAAATTCAATTTTTCAAAAAAAGGAGCATCAATAGCTTTATCTTTGAGCAATTCGAATAGATGTAGTAATATTTCATCATCAAATATTTCAAGAGACAGATTGTACAAGTTAACTAATCTATTCTCATCTTCAGTATCAAGTACTTCTGCTTTTATAAACTCCGATGCACGTTCAGTATTTGCTTTCAATATATCTTCCAAATATGGATCTACCCCAACATAAATCACACAATTTTCTCGAATTAAAAAGTCTAGATATTTTCTAATCCCATCCTCTGCAGCTTCTGATGTCCATATATGCTCTAATGGAATGTCATATTTTGCAAAACTTAAACTTCTTCTTAAAGTATTTAGTTTCACAAGGAATAAATAAATAAAATTAGCATCTTGTTCTTCTAATAAACTCTTGAAAATTTCTCCTGAATTATCCACCTCTTCACTACCTAAAACATCTAAATATATTTCTTTTAATTCTTTGTAGCCCACTATATTTATAATTCTTTTGGCAATATCTTTGAAAACATAAACAGGTATGAAAAACCGTCCCAATATTTTTCCTTCTTCATACTTATTCCTTAAAATATCTAAAATAGCTCTATCTTTTTCAATATAGTTTTCAAATGATAAAATATTGAAAGTATTTATTTTCTCATAATTTTTAAGTTCCTTTAAAAATGAGATAAGCTCTTGTATCCTATCTTTGTTAATACTTTTACATGTTAACAGATTTGAAAGGTACCATCTTTCATCGAGTTCTTTTTCAACACTATTTAAAACATTTTGGCCTTTTTCAAATGGTAATTTTTCCATGTAATAGTCAAAATTATGGTAAGCAAAAGTAAAATTACTATTCAATAAAGTCATTAACATTTTGGCCTTGTCTTCTATACCTAAGTTTGAATACAAGACAGATATGGATCCTTCCATTTCATGTTTATTTAATAGTTCATCTAATTGATATTCTGCAAGTACATTAAATAATTGCAATAATTCATCAGAGTGTTCATCAAAAACTTCTTTTAATTTTTTCGCTCTTAACATTTGAGATTCCTCATAGTTGAATCCTTCTTTTTCATAATAAATCCCGTTAGATGAAAAAATCTTGTAAATTTCTTGTCTTTGTGATGGTTTATATTCAACAAACAGCTGAGGTTCTAATTCTAAGTTCTTTGATTCTGAGTCCAATTCAAATACTATCGCTTCTTCCCTAATATTCAATTTACTTAAATCTTTGAAAAATAGTTTTTGTATACATTTTAAATCCGAACTAACAGTTTTTAAAAAACCGTTCTTTACTTCATATACTGGGTAATTAAATAATAGCTTATCTATATGGTTATTTGCTTCTTCATAATTCAAATTGTAAACTTCAAAAAGCAGTTCAAATATTTTTCTGTGAAGTTTAATTAAATAATCTCCATCAACTAATTTATAGCGGTTGATTACTACATTTCGACCATTGGGAACAATTTTTTCCCCAGAAAACTTTAAAAATTCCTCAGAAATGTTAACAATTAGCAAAGCCATTAGTTCATTAATATTTTCTTGCTTTGAAAATATTTCAAAAATACTAAATCTTTTTTCTAAATAATAATTCCATTCTTCTTCAATATCAAAATTCGATTTAATCGCTGAAAAGACCTCGTAAACTCTATCCTGCCTTTTTTTAAAGTATTCTATAAGAAGCAACCCTGCATCTTTAAATTTTTCACTATTTGACAACGAACAAAGAATCTCAATAATTGGGTCATCAACCCTATTACTTCTTTTCTTCTCTTCAAATTCCTTTTGTGATACCTGATAATCATTACTACTAGCAGATCGTATCTTTTCATTAGTATAGGCAAGCGTTTCAATAGGTATTAATACTCCATATTGTATTAAAAAACATTCTCTATCAATATCGGTAATGACTTCATGATAGACATACTTTATTTCATCTATTAAATATTCCATCCAGTCATTGGATACTTTAAAATTATTAATACGGACAAGCATCTCAACAATTTCTTTCTCAATTTTTGGGAATAAATTAATGAAAAAATCTCTTACTTTAAAAACTTTATCATTTGCAATAAAATCTATTATCACAAAATCAGATAAGCTTTGATCGCTAACTTTAGCTGCTTTATCTTGAAATATATCACATAACTCTTTATCGTGTAATTGCCTTATTGCGAGTAAAAAGCTATCCAAATCTATTTTAAAAAATTTCAGCAATTCTTCCAAAGATTCTTTATCAGTCAAATTCAATTTGTTTTTAAAACTCAAAATAAATAGACTGATTTTCTCATTTGGAGAAAGAGAATTTTCTTTGATAATTTGATTATAGTAACTACCTAATACCTCTTTTCCATTATCAATAAATTCATAATTTTTTTCTTTCGTCATAATAGCTGCAATTACCGCTATTCTAGGATTATTATGTGATAATTTCATTATTTTTCTTAAATTACTAGCAGAAACTTTATTTATGCTGTTGATTAGTGACTCAATCTGTTTATCACTCATTAAAGTTACTTTTTGTATTTTTGTCTTAAATGGTTCCAGTTGATTAATGATTCCTGAAAGTGCATAGTCTCTAACTGTAATAATTAGTTTTAATCTTTGTTCATACTCCTCCAAACTTAATAGGCTAACGATGGCATCAAAATTAGTTATTGTGTTAGCATCATCTAAAAGTAAGTAATTTACTCTATTATTATCTAATGCGTCCTTAATGTCTTGGTAAACAGGCATACTATTACTTTTAACACAAATTATATTACTATCTATAGGTAATTTTTTACATACTTCAATAGCTAGCCTAGTTTTCCCTGTCCCTGGTACACCAGATAATAAAAGAATTTGATGATCATTGATTTCTTCTATTAATTCTTCAATTGTATCTGCTTCATTAATATATGGTGTATTTAGAGGAGCATTAGTTTTGCTTTTATCATGAATGGAAATAAATTGTTCTATATTCCAAACTTGCTCCGTTGATTCTATTATTCCAAGAAATTCCTTTGTAATATCTTGATATTTAAACTGAAGAAGGTCGTGGGATAATGTATCTATACCAATGAGAGTTAGCTCTATTGAACCAGCCAACTCTCTGAGCTCTTTATCTTTTGCTACAGTTAAATTAGAAGAGGTGTGACAACAAATTATTTCTTGAATATCTTTTTTGCTAATTTTTGTTTTTTCAATTGCTTCTTTAATATCTATCTCTAACTTAGCTGTAGAGTCTGCTCTCGTACCATACATAACTAAAACGTATCTATTAATTTGATTATCAAAGAAGTATGTATCAGGTATTCCTTTTGTTGTCTTATCAGTCCCCTCCATAGAACCTAGAGATACGATATTTTCCCAACTTCTTTTACGATAAAGATAACTATCACATAATTTTTGAAATTTTCCTCCCTCTAGTTGTTTGATTTCATTTTGAATTCTATTCAACCTTGACATTTTCCCCCTCCTAATCTATCTACATCAAAACTGCTACTGGAATAGCTCATAGTACTTCGTTTGTAACAAATTTCTATATCATTATATATTTTATTGTGTACTTTCCCTATAAAATATAGTTTATCATATTTTCATTGAACAGAAACCTTATAACATCAACTAAAAAATTGATTCATTTTACAGTTTGCCTACTTAAGTTACAGTTTTAATTTTTTTCTTCTTTTGCTAAACTCATTTTGAGGTGATAAATATGTATAAAAATAGACTTAAAGATTTAATGCTAGAAAGAAATATTAGTAATCACAAACTAGCAAAAGAAACTGCAATATCTCGGCAAGCTATTAGTAAGATTAAAAACAATGAATTTCATGATATTTCCGTTAACGTATTAACTGAGTTGTTAGAATATTTTGACGTATCTTTTGATGAATTCGGAACAATATATACCCGTGAAGAGTGCTTACAAGCATTCCTACCTAATAAAGGTTTTAATCATGAAAATTTGGATCTATTAGAATCTTTACTTTCTAAAAACCTTCATATTTCATGCAAGTATCATCCTTATTCGTCAAAACAATGCTTGAATATTTATTCCAAAGGATATTTCAAAAAGTTTTCTTTTTCAGGAAATATGCGAATCAATACTACTTTATATGGATTAACATTTGAGATAACAGATTTTGATTTATATAAAAAAAGTGAAAATTTTCACTTTGATGATTTCTATAATTTATATAAAAAATTCATTATTCAACTAGAGAACTATGCTTTAATATTAGGATTTACTCAAATAGTTATAAATATCAACTCTTATACGGACAAAGATTTACAAACATACTTAGAGCCTAGAGCAGTAAATTTAAAAGATTTACAATTTTTAGTAAATAATTACAAATATTCTAATAGAGAAAATGAATTAATTAAAACATCAATCATTAAGAATCGAGGTTACATAGAACATAGCAGCAATAATTCCTATCAAAAAATAAAAGCTGAAAAAGAGAGGATAAACAATTATGTAGACTGCCTAAACCAGTTAACCTTTTTTGAAAAAGAACAAAAACGTATTTCTATGTTTTCAGAAGGAAATATATATTCCAACCACGATACAAAAAAATTTATCAAACAACTAAATACAGAAATTATCCCCAAAGAAAAGCTCGAAAAGGATGTCAAAAGACGATGGGGGTGGTGATGTTCTCGTTTTCTTTCATCTTTCTCTATGCTATACTAATCTCGGCAACTTGCCCCCAAGGGGGGTGTGTAATATTGGATGAGCTTCTATCGTTAGTCATTGCGCCTATATTTGTAGGTATTGTTATTAAACTTTTTTCTCACTGGTTAGATGAGAACGACAATGACTAAAAGCAGGTTGCCTTCTAACCCACACATTCGTCGTCGCAACGAATGTAAAGAAAAACCACTCTATTCGCCGTAGAGTGGTTTTTGTGTAATATTGATAAAGCGACTATCGTTTCGCACCATCATAGTACCAAAAATAGAGTGAAAAAGCAACAATCCTATTTCATTAAACGTTTCAATAATATTTTACCGTCTTCTTTAATATACTTTGAAAGTAAGAAAAACAGCTTGCTACTCTTCTCATTTAATACAAAGCTATAAGTAAATATATTAATATAATCTATATTTTTTAGTCAAGTCTTCGTAATTTCATAACCTTGGATATATCTTCAATCTCCAAAGCATCTGCAATACGTTCAATGTGTTCCAAATAGATTCTTTTTCGCTTGCCATTCGCAAGATTACTGAGATTAGATGGTTCAATACCTGATAATCTCGCTAATTCTCTCAGAGACATATTTCTTTCAGCTAGTAAGTCATTGATCAATACTTCTACTTTAACCGATGTTTTTTCTTGACTCATAGTCATTTTCTCCTTTCTAACTGTTGTCTATATAAACATCGTATAGTAAACTATTTTTATAGTGTTGTTCGTATAGACATGCATTTTATATAAAAGGAGTGTATTTATGAGTAAAGTAGAAAAAGAAAATTTCGTCAGTTCTATCCATGTATACAGAGCAATTCATCGCATGACTCAACAAGAACTTGCAGAAAAGGTCGGTGTTTCGAGACAAACCATTCTTCAATTAGAAAAAAATCGCTATAATCCTTCTTTATTATTAGCTTTTAGGATTGCTAAATTTTTCCATGTGAGGATTGAGGATATATTCGTTGTTAAGGAAAGTTAAACAGAAAAATATGTAGGTGAACAAAATTAGAAAATTAATTAAAAAGAAATTTATCCTCTGCATAAGTGTATTTTTAGGAGGCGTATAATTTTGAAATCAGGCTCCGTCATTCTATTGGTAATAAAGATAAGCGTGTAATCAGCCTATAAGACTTGTATAGCAGAAATAACACTGTAATTACTACAACAAAAAAAGACACTTTCCAAATTGGAAAGTGTCTTTCAAAATGATAATTGAGTGGCACTCGATTCCCAAGGAAATCTTCGTCCCAGATTGTCTTCGTAAGCGAACACGTTCGCAACGACTCCAAATAATTAACGTTTTGAGAACTGTGAAGCTTTACGGGCTTTCTTAAGACCTGGTTTTTTACGTTCAACCATACGTGCGTCACGAGTAAGTAACCCAGCGCGTTTTAAAGCAGAACGGAAGTCAGGATCTACTTGTAACAATGCACGAGCGATTCCGTGACGGATAGCTCCTGATTGTCCAGCATAGCCACCACCGTTTACGTTTACGATTACATCGTAAGCGCCTTTTGTTTCAGTTACGCCAAATGGTTGGTTGATAACTTCACGCAAGTCAGCATGTGGAATATATTCTTCTACGTCTTTTTTGTTTACAGTAATTTTACCAGTACCTGGTACTAAGCGTACGCGGGCAACTGCATTTTTACGACGGCCTGTGCCGCTATATTGTACTTGTGCCAATGAATTTCCCTCCTTAAATTAAGTTCGTGATATCTAATACTTCTGGTTGTTGTGCAGCATGTGGATGCTCAGCTCCACCGTATACGTTCAATTTAGTAAATTGTTTACGTCCTAAAGTGTTTTTAGGTAGCATACCTTTTACAGAAGTTTCGATAAGACGGCGAGAGTTTTTGTCGCGTAATTCACCAGCTGTCACTGATTTTAATCCTCCAGGATACATTGAGTGACGGTAGTAAATTTTGTCTGTAGCTTTTTTACCTGTTAATTTTACTTTATCAGCGTTAATTACGATTACGAAATCTCCAGTATCCACATGTGGTGTGAATGTTGGTTTATTTTTACCACGTAGTACAGAAGCAACAACTGCTGATAGACGTCCTAAAGGAACATCTGTTGCATCTACTACGTACCATTTACGTTCTACTTCGCCAGCTTTGGCCATATATGTTGTACGCACGTTTCTTTCCTCCAATTTTGTTTTCGATGTTTGACATACACTTGAGTTTCCGGGGCTCATTGTGGGGCAAACAATACCATTTAATATTTTACCTTCAATCACTGATAAAGTCAATGTTTTTCTGCGCTTTCAGAAAATAGATTTTCACTTATTTTTTTGTGCCTTTTAAACAGAAAAAAGCCGCCAACGTCAACGTCAGCGGCTTTGGGAGTTGTTTTAAATTATGCGTCAATACCAGGCGCTTTGCCAAGTTTGGCTTGTAACATCCAAATATTTTTTTCGATGTCTGTTTTGTTTGCGATGAAAATGTCTTGTGTGCAGTCGTCGCCTTCTTCACCAGAAACTTCGATTCCTTTTGCGTAAAGGTCTGCTAAGTAACGGTAGCCTGCTACTAATTTTTCCATACGTTCTGGAATGGTGCGGTCCCAGTTACCAATTTCATCTTCAATTTTTGTATTTTCTGCGAATTCACGCAATGTTGAGAATGGAGAGCCGTCCAATGTGATTAAACGTTCTGAAACAACATCTAATTGCTCATTGATTTGATCCATGTATTCATCCATTTGTGGGTGAAGTGTTAAAAATTCAGGTCCACGCATATACCAATGTGTTTGATGAATTACCACGGAAAATTGGCTTAAATCTGCAACGAGTTGGTTCAAAATTTCTTTTGTTTTTTCAAATTTCATTCTTTGTCATCCTCCTAAATATTATTTCTACACTCTTAGTGTAATATGAATTGTGAAAAAAGTACACTGAAAACCTTTCTTTTTTAAAATTATTATCAAATTATAATAATTACAATTAAGAATTTAATTAATTTCCTGAAATCGCTGTTTTTTCATCCGCAGTGACGACTTTTTGTTCCGCTTGAGTGAGGATCGTGTCGAGTGCCTCTGTCAACTGGTCAGTATCTTCTTTTCCTGTGACGAAAGCTAAAAAAAACTGATTCAGTCTCAGTTGCTCCGCTGCCGGCAAGTACCATTGTCCTTCTACTTGCTTAACCGTTAATGGCAGTTCAACTGGCTCATGGCTGACATTGATTTGTTGGATTTCTTTTTTTAAAACGGCTAACGTGTGCTGCATGTCTAGCGCTTGTGTTGCCTGTTGCGTTTGCTGAAGAAGAGCAGTGGTTGTATCTTCAATCGCCGTCACAAAATCTAAGCCCTTAATCTGAAAAGTGATTGTCGCTTGCCCATTCAATTCTTTTGTGGCTACTAGTTGATATGACGCTTTTTTCTTCACTTGAGCCAGTAATTCTGTGCTAAGCTTCTGGGCTTCAGTCTCGGTGACTTCAGCGTTCATTTCTTTTAAGCTATTGAAAAACTGCTTCTGGAACTGTTGACGGCTCGTCTGCAAATGCTCCGCTAAGACTTTCGGTTCACGAAAAGTTTGAGAGAATGTCGCTGTCTTTTCTTGATAAATAAAGTAATCTACCAACTGTTGCGCTGCTTTTTCGCCGGAACGAGACGGTGCACTGCAGCTTGCTAACGCCCCAATGAATAACAGAAATAGTGGTAGTAGCTGTTTCTTCATTCCTCATCCTCATTTCCTCAAGTCTTTGTCTCTCTTCTAGTTAAGCAACTTCTCAGTAATTTGTCAAAGCTATTTACTATCAATTATTTGCGGAATTCTGCTAATTTTTGATAACTTTGTGCTAAAACTTGTTGGGTTTCTTGAAAAACAGGATACAGTTCTTGATAAACTAGCAATTGATCCGCCCGTGGCGTGACCGTTTCATGAATCAGCACCTGTTGCGCCGCTGCTTGTAAATTTGGTAACTGCCCTAAGCCTTGCCAACCTAGCAAAACAGCGCCTAATGCCGAAGCTTCGGTACTATCAGTGAACGATAACGTTTCTCCCAGCACATCAGCCATGATTTGACGGAACACAGGGGAATCAGCAAAGCCGCCTGTCGCCCGAATCTCCTGAACGGGTCCACCGAGTTGTTTCAAATCCTCTAAAATAGTTTTTAAATTGAAACAGATTCCTTCCACCACCGCTCGAGCTAAATGTCCGGCATGGTGATTTTTGCGCAAGCCAATAAAACTTGCGCTCGCCTCTGCATTCCACAGCGGTGCTCGTTCACCAAGCAAATAAGGATGAAACAGTAAGCCATTTGCCCCGGCTGGCACGGTTGCAATTTGGGCCATAATTGGGTCATAGAGATTGGTCCCGTTTTGGATAGCTTGCTGACGTTCTTCTGCAAAAATCGTTTGGCTCGCCCAATCTAACGCAACTGCACCATTACTACTTGCACCACCAATCACCCAGTGCTGTTCATCTAGAGCAAAACAAAACGTTTCACCTTGCGGATGCAAAAAAGGTTCTTCGACAATATACCGAAGTGCGCCGCTCGTACCAACGGTCAAAGTCGCTACACCCATTCCTAGCGCTCCCAAACCTAAATTAGACAATGGACCATCCGCGCCACCAAGAACTAAAACCGTTTCTTCTTCAACACCAAGCATCTCTTGCCAAGAAGGCGCTAATGCTGGAAAAATGAACGTTGACGGGGCAACTTTTGGCAACTGTTCCTCCTCAATAGATAAATACGCTAAAATCGACGATTCCCATTGCCGCGTGTGAATATTAAATAAACCCATCCCCGAAGCACTACTATAATCTGTCCAGTATTCGCCAAAGAAACGGTAAAAAATGTAATCCTTAATCCCAATAAACTTGGCCGCGCTCTGCGCAACGGCTGGCTGATTTTCCTGCAGCCAGCGAATCTTGTACAAAGGCGCCATTGGATGAATTGGCATGCCTGTCAATTGATAAAATAATTGGGCAGCTGGCGTTTCTTTTAACGCTTCCGCATAATCAGATGCTCGTGTGTCAGCCCAAGTAATCACTTGGGTCAATGGGCGTCCTTGCGCATCCATGGCAATTAAGCCATGCATCGCTGAAGCAAAAGAAATGAGCCCAATTGGTTGATTCTTCACTTGCTGTGTGACGGTTCGAATACAGTTCACCACAGCTTGGAACAGCGTTTCTGGGACTTGCTCCGCCATTCCTTCAGTCTCTTGAATTAATGGATAACGCACATAGCTAGAAGCTACGACTGTGCCATTTGCTTGAAAAGCCACTGCTTTGGCTTGCGTGGTGCCAACGTCGACACCAATCGCTAATTTTTCCATTTGATTCCCTCATTTCTTGTTTCTTTTATTATTCCTAACAAAAAAAGATTTGTCTAGTCAAACGAAAAAGTTTAAAAAAAGCGTAGTTTATTTTTAAGGAGGTAACCTATGTTTTTCTTGAGTCTCTTTTTGATTGGTACCTGTTTCGGTTCTTTTTTATGCTTAGTGGCGGAGCGCTTACCAGTAGGGCGTTCTCTGTGGTGGCCCCCTTCCCACTGTCAAGGTTGCCATCAGCCTCTACAACTCTATGAATTAATTCCAGTTGTTTCGATTTTGCTGCAGCGCTTTCGTTGTCGAAAGTGTCAACAGCCAGTAGCTAAGAGTTATCTTTTAGCAGAACTTGTCATGGGCGGCTTAACCGCAAGCTGTTTTTCAGCTGGCCTGACGATTGATGCTTTGATTTTCTGGTGGTGGCTGACGAGTGCTTTCACATTATCCTTGATTGATTGCTGGTATTTAGTGGTTGAACCGAAGATTCTTTATCCTAGTTTTTTTGTGCTTTGTTTGCTGAAAGCGGCGGGTCAGCATTCGTTTTACTTACTGACTATTCTTTTTTGTTTTTGTTTTTTCCGAGCCGTCTTACATTATTTTCCCGAAGCCATGGGGCGAGGGGATCTTTTGTTACTGGTTTTGTGGGGCTGTTTTTTACAGGTACCTCAGTTGCTGATGCTACTATTTTTTGCCAGTAGTTATGGCCTAATCTATGGCTACAGTTGTAAATTTTTGGGGTATCCAGTTGAACAGAAACTTCCTTTTGTCCCCTTTTTAAGTTTGGGCTTACTCACAATCAGTTGGTTATAGCAAATAAAAAAAGCCGCAAGGAGCATGCTCCTTACGGCTTTTTAGGGTTTATTTATTGATGTTTTTCATCGCATCTTCAGCAGCCATTTGTGCTTCAATGTCTGAAATACTATAAACGTTTTCGCTAGCTACGCCAACTTCTTTTGGTTCCATGTTACGGTAACGAGCCATACCAGTACCAGCTGGGATGATTTTACCAATGATAACATTTTCTTTCAATCCAAGTAATGGATCTTTTTTGCCACGGATAGCAGCATCTGTTAACACGCGTGTTGTTTCTTGGAAGGATGCAGCAGATAAGAAGCTGTTTGTTTCCAATGACGCTTTGGTAATACCAAGTAAAACTGGACGACTAGTAGCAGGGACGCCACCAGCAACTAATGTGTCGTAGTTACGGTCTTTAAATTCTGCGATGTCCATTAATGTTCCTGGAAGGATTTCAGTGTCACCCGGATCCATTACGCGGATTTTACGTAACATTTGACGAACCATTACTTCGATATGTTTGTCGCCGATTTCTACCCCTTGCATACGGTAAACACGTTGTACTTCACGTAATAGGTAGTTTTCAACAGATAAAACATCACGAACTTGTAATAATTGTTTTGGATCAATTGAACCTTCTGTCAACGGTGCACCACGGTGGATGATGTCGCCTTCAGCAACTTTCATACGTGCAGTGTAAGGGACAGTATAGGTACGTGTATCTGTTTTTCCTTTGATGGTTACTTCTTTTTGACGTGTGGCAGGATCTTCAGAAATATCGATAACTTCACCGGTTACTTCTGTAATCACTGCTTGCCCTTTCGGATTACGTGCTTCAAAGATTTCTTGGATACGAGGTAAACCTTGAGTGATATCGTCACCGGCAACCCCACCGGTATGGAACGTACGCATGGTTAACTGTGTACCAGGTTCCCCGATTGATTGAGCGGCGATTGTACCAACTGCTTCTCCGACTTCAACGTCAGAACCAGTTGCTAGGTTACGTCCGTAACAGTGCTTACATACACCATGTTTTGTGTTACATGTAAAGACAGAACGGATAGTTACTTTTTCAATACCAGCGTCCACGATTTCTCTTGCAAGATCTTCAGTGATTAGTTGATCCGCACCAATGATGATTGCACCAGTTTCTGGATGAACAACTGATTTACGTGTATAACGACCTAATAGACGTTCGTCTAATGGTTCGATAATTTCATTACCTTCACGAATTGCTTCGATTTCAAGACCACGGTCAGTGCCACAGTCGTCTTCACGAATGATTACGTCTTGGGCAACGTCAACTAAACGACGTGTTAAGTAACCTGAATCGGCTGTCTTCAAGGCAGTATCGGTCATCCCTTTACGAGCCCCGTGAGTTGAGATAAACATTTCTAAGACAGAAAGTCCTTCACGGAAGTTTGAGATGATTGGTAATTCCATGATTCGTCCATTCGGAGCGGCCATCAAACCACGCATACCAGCTAACTGTGTAAAGTTGGAGATGTTACCACGGGCTCCAGAGTCAGACATCATGAAGATTGGGTTACGAGCTTCCATACTTTCGATCAGTTTTTGTTGGATTTCGTCTTTGGCACCGTTCCAAACGCCGATTACACGTTCATAACGTTCGTCATCAGTAATTAAACCACGACGGAATTGTTTAGTAATTGTTTCAACTTGTTTGTGGGCAGCATCAATGATTGCTTGTTTTTCATGAAGAACCATGATATCGGCAATCCCTACTGTCATCCCAGCATAAGTTGAGTGTTTGTAACCTAAGTCTTTCATGCGGTCAAGCATTTTAGAGGTTTCCGTAATGTGGAATCTCTTGAAGACTTCAGCAATGATATTTCCAAGATTTTTCTTCTTGAATGGTAAAACTAATTCTTGCTCTTTAATGTGTGCAGGAATGTCTGTACCAGCTTCTACGAAGTATTTATCTGGTGTTTGAACAGTTAAGTTATAGTCTGTTGGTTCGTTCAAGTAAGGGAACTCAACAGGCATGATTTCGTTAAAGATGATCTTACCAACTGTGGTGATTAAGATTCGTTCTTTTTGCCAATCAGTAAATGGTTTGTCACCTAAAAGTGTTGTTTGAACCCCAATCCGTGAGTGTAAATGCACGTAGCCATTTTGCCATGCTAAAACAGCTTCGTTCATGTCGCGGAAGATCATACCTTCCCCTTCACGGCCTTCTTCTTCCATTGTTAGGTAGTAGTTACCTAAGACCATATCTTGAGATGGTGTAACAACTGGTTTACCATCTTTCGGGTTCAAGATATTTTGAGCAGCAAGCATTAACATACGAGCTTCTGCTTGTGCTTCTTCGTTTAGAGGCACGTGAACCGCCATTTGGTCTCCATCGAAATCGGCATTGTAGGCTTCACAAACTAATGGGTGAAGACGGATGGCACGACCTTCAACAAGAACAGGTTCGAAAGCTTGGATCCCTAATCTATGCAACGTAGGTGCCCGGTTAAGTAAAACTGGGTGTTCTTGGATAACTTCTTCTAAGATATCCCAAACTTCATCTTCGCCACGTTCGATTTTACGTTTCGCATTTTTAATGTTTGTCGCAATTTCACGTTGTACTAATTCACGCATTACAAATGGTTTGAATAATTCAATCGCCATTTCTTTTGGTAAACCACATTGGTACATTTTTAAGAACGGACCAACGACGATTACGGAACGACCAGAATAGTCAACACGTTTACCTAGTAAGTTTTGACGGAAACGACCTTGTTTCCCTTTCAACATGTGAGAAAGAGATTTCAATGGACGGTTACCTGGTCCAGTAACTGGACGGCCACGACGACCATTATCGATTAAAGCATCCACCGCTTCTTGTAACATCCGTTTTTCGTTTTGAACAATGATGCTTGGCGCATTTAAGTCTAATAAACGTTTTAGACGGTTGTTACGGTTGATAACACGGCGGTATAAGTCGTTTAAGTCACTTGTTGCAAAACGACCACCTTCCAATTGAACCATCGGACGTAAATCTGGTGGAATAACTGGGATAACATCCATTACCATCCAGCTTGGTTGGTTACCAGAGGCACGGAAGGCTTCTAAGATGTCTAAACGACGGATGGCACGTGTCCGTTTTTGACCAGAAGCTGTTTTCAATTCTTCTTTTAATTGCGCAACTTCGCCATCTAAATCGACGTTATCTAATAATTGTTTCACGGCTTCGGCACCCATAGCAGCTTTGAAGGCTTGGCCATATTGTTCACGTTTTTCACGATATTCACGTTCCGTTAACAATTGTTTTTTCTCTAATGTTGTGTCACCTGGTTCGATGACAACGTATGAAGCAAAATAAATGACTTCTTCCAATGCACGAGGGCTCATGTCTAAAACAAGACCCATCCGAGATGGAATTCCTTTAAAGTACCAGATATGTGAAACTGGTGCGGCTAATTCAATATGTCCCATACGTTCACGACGTACTTTTGAACGAGTGACTTCAACGCCACAACGGTCACAGACAATACCTTTATAACGGATACGTTTATATTTACCACAAGCACATTCCCAGTCTTTGGTTGGACCAAAAATGCGTTCACAGAATAACCCTTCACGTTCGGGTTTTAATGTACGGTAGTTAATTGTTTCGGGTTTTTTAACTTCCCCATAAGACCAACTTCTGATCTTTTCTGGTGAAGCAAGCCCTATTTGCATACTTTCGAATTTATTTACATCGATCAAAAGGAATTCCCTCCATTTCCTTATTTAGAGAAGCTGAGTCAGCAACTTGTTAGCAAATGGCAAGCATCACTTGAAAGAAGGTCTGACGACACTTGGAACAAGTAATGGCTTGCGCAGTTGCAACAAAGTCGCAGTTGAATCAACTCATCAGAGTGGTAGCGACAAATTAGTCTCTGTCTTCGGCTGTTTCAATTTCTTGAACAACGTCTTGTGCTTCTTCTTTCACGACTGATTCTGCTTCTTTTTCCAGCTGTTTCGCTGATTGTTGTTCCGCAAATTTGGTTAGTGCGTCAACGGTGATTAAATCATCATCGTCATCGTCCATATCGCGTAACTCAATCTCAGCTTCCTCAATGTCCAAGACACGCATGTCTAAACCAAGTGATTGTAATTCTTTCACTAATACTCGGAATGATTCAGGCACACCTGGTTTTGGAATTGGTTCACCTTTAACGATGGCTTCGTATGTTTTCACACGTCCGACAACGTCATCAGATTTGTAAGTTAAGATTTCTTGTAATGTGTAAGCAGCACCGTAAGCTTCCAGTGCCCAAACTTCCATTTCCCCGAAACGTTGTCCACCGAATTGAGCTTTACCACCCAACGGTTGTTGCGTAACAAGAGAGTAAGGTCCGATTGAACGAGCATGCAATTTGTCATCAACCATGTGGGCTAATTTAATCATATACATGACACCAACGGAAATACGGTTATCAAATGGTTCACCTGTACGTCCATCGTAAAGAACTGTTTTAGCATCGCTAGCCATACCAGCTTCACGAACAGTTTCCCAAACGTCTTCATCGGTTGCCCCATCGAAAACAGGTGTTGCGACGTGAATACCTAATTGGCGAGCAGCCATACCTAAGTGTAATTCAAGTACTTGTCCGATATTCATACGAGAAGGTACCCCTAATGGGTTCAACATGATATCAACAGGTGTTCCGTCAGGTAAGAATGGCATATCTTCTTCCGGCATAATACGGGAAACAACCCCTTTATTTCCGTGACGTCCCGCCATTTTATCTCCTTCGTGAATTTTACGTTTTTGAACGATATAGACACGAACTAACATGTTGACACCTGGTGATAATTCATCGCCAGCTTCACGAGTAAAGATTTTCACATCATGAACGATACCGCCGCCACCGTGAGGTACACGGAGAGACGTATCACGAACTTCGCGAGCTTTTTCCCCGAAGATTGCGTGTAATAAACGTTCTTCTGCAGATAATTCTGTAACCCCTTTAGGTGTGACTTTCCCAACTAGTAAGTCGCCATCTTGAACTTCAGCACCAATGCGGATAATCCCCATTTCGTCTAAGTCTTTCAACGCGTCTTCCCCAACGTTTGGAATTTCACGGGTAATTTCTTCAGGTCCTAATTTTGTATCACGTGCTTCTGATTCATATTCTTCAATATGCACAGAAGTGTAGACATCGTCTTTAACTAAACGACGGCTCATGATAATGGCATCCTCGTAGTTGTAACCTTCCCATGTCATGAAGGCAACTAAGACGTTTTGCCCTAAAGCCATTTCGCCTTCTTCCATAGAAGGTCCATCCGCTAAAGTATCGCCTTTTTCAACTTTTTCACCTAAGTGAACAATTGGGCGTTGGTTGTAGCTTGTTCCTGAGTTAGAACGACGGAATTTAGTAACCATATATTTGTCTAATGCGCCATTGTCGCGACGAACGCGAATTTCTTTTGCATCGACGAATTCTACGACACCGTCATGTTTACATAGTAAAGCAGCACCTGAGTCATGGGCTGATTTATATTCCATACCTGTACCTACCCACGGAGAGCGTGGTTGAATTAACGGCACCGCTTGACGCTGCATGTTGGCACCCATCAAGGCACGGTTGGAGTCATCGTTTTCTAAGAAAGGAATACATGCTGTTGCGACTGCGACTACTTGTTTTGGTGAAACGTCCATGTAGTCAACTTTGTCTACGGCAACTTCTAAGTTTTCACTTTGTAGACGCGCCATAACAACATCATTGGCAAATGTGCCATCTTCATTTAAAACTGAGTTCGCTTGCGCTACGATATAATGGTCTTCGATGTCTGCGGTTAAGTAATCTACTTGATCAGTAACACGGCCTGTCACACGATCAACACGGCGATAAGGCGTTTCGATGAAACCAAATTTATTCACTTTTGCGTAACTAGATAAACTATTGATCAACCCGATATTCGGTCCCTCAGGCGTTTCAATTGGACACATACGACCATAGTGAGAGTAGTGAACGTCACGAACTTCATAACCGGCACGGTCACGAGTCAAACCACCAGGCCCTAAGGCTGATAGACGACGTTTATGGGTTAACTCACCTAATGGGTTTGTTTGGTCCATGAACTGTGATAACTGTGAAGAACCAAAGAATTCTTTGATACTTGCTACCACTGGACGGATGTTAATTAATTGTTGTGGTGTCAATGTTTCTGTGTCTTGAATAGACATTCTTTCACGAACCACACGTTCCATACGGGCTAAACCAATACGGAATTGGTTTTGTAATAATTCGCCTACTGAACGGATACGACGATTACCTAAGTGGTCGATGTCATCGACATTGCCGATATCTTCCATTAAGTTGAAGAAGTAGCTCATTGAAGCAACGATATCTGCTGGACGAACTGTTTTGACGCTGTCGTCTGGATAGCCGTTACCAATCACATTTACGATACGTTCAGGATCTTTTGGTGAAAGAACTTGAATCACTTGAATCGTCATTGGTTCAGTTACTACCGCATCTTCACTTGGATAGTAAGTTACACTGTTTAAGCCATTGTCAATGTATTCGCCTAATGTTTCCATGATTTGGTGTGTTAAAACCGTGCCTTTTTCGACAATGATTTCGCCAGTTTCTGGATCAACTAGCGTTTCAGCTAAGGTTAAGTTTAATAGACGTGTTTTTAAGTCTAATTTTTTGTTAACTTTGTAGCGACCAACGTTTGCCAAATCATAACGTTTTGGATCAAAGAAACGTGCAGTTAACAAGCTACGTGAGCTATCTGCTGTTTTTGGTTCGCCCGGGCGAAGACGTTCATAAATGTCTTTCAAGCCTTCTTCTGTACGAGAATCACTTGCATTTTTGTGTAAATCTTTTTCAATTGTGTTGCGTAAGCTTTCGCTGTCGCCGAAAATTTCGAAGATGGTATCATCTGAACCGAAACCTAAAGCACGAACTAACACAGTTAAAGGAATTTTACGTGTGCGGTCAATCCGAACATAAGAAATGTCTTTCGCATCTGTTTCCATTTCTAACCATGCACCACGGTTAGGAATGACTGTTGAGCCAAAACCTTCTTTGCCGTTTTTGTCCACTTTTCCATGGAAATAAACACCTGGAGAACGAACTAATTGGGAAACGATAACACGTTCTGCCCCGTTGATGATGAAGGTACCCATTTCTGTCATTAATGGGAAATCGCCGAAGAATACTTCTTGGGATTTAATTTCACCTGTTTCACGGTTGGTTAAACGTAATGTTACATGTAATGGCGCAGAATAGTTGGCATCATGTGCGCGGGCTTCTTCTACTGTGTACTTTGGTTCTTTTAATTCATAGTCAACAAATTCTAAGGATAAGTTTCCTTGGAAATCATCAATTGGTAAAATGTCTTCAAACATTTCACGAAGTCCCTCATCTAAAAACCATTGATAAGAGTCTGTTTGGATTTCAATTAAATTTGGTAATTCCAATACTTCACTGATACGTGCGAAACTTCTACGTTCGCGATGCTTTCCGTATTTTACTACGTGTCCAGCCAAGCTCTTCACCCCTCTAGTTATAAGTCTATCAAAACACCGATCCGAAAAATTACATTTACGTTACGTATATTAAATATATGTAACAAAAAGCATTTTTTGCAGTTTTTAAGCAAAAAAAAACCAAAAATAGAACATGCTTCCGAAAAATTTTCTGGCGTTTCTACTTTTGTTTTCCTATAAAAAACCGGAACGGACAATATTTCGCTCCTGCTTCGTCACTTTCAGATAGTTTTTGCTCTATAGATTCTACTACCTTTGTCTAGAAAAGTCAAGGGTTTCTTTAAGGTTTTCTTTTTCATAAAAAGGAGTTTTTTTGTAAAGGGTTTAAATGAAAAAAGGCGTAATAAATAATTACGCATTTTCCCCTATCTTCCTATTCGCACACAAAAAAACGAATGCAAAGATGCATTCGTTTTTGACTAACCGCCACCTAATAAAAAGTCTAGGACATTCATGCCGCCGCTTGTTTGGCTGCGGTAAAGTTCGGTGTAGCCGCATTGGGTACAGCTAATTGTAATAAATTTTTTATTTTGAACATCAAAAATTTTCGCAAAGTTCCCACCTGTTGCTTGAAATTGGTCCGACACATAGTGCATGTTGCCACATTTCTCACAAACATATTGTTGCTTTTCCATTCCCCTCACTCCTTCTCAATAAAACAAGTATAGCAAACGCCTGCTTCATTTTCCTCCATCCTAAGATGGATTTTTTCACTAGTTGACCAAGCCTTTTCCTTTCCGCTACAATAAGCATAACGAATCGGAGGAAAAAATATGTCGACAAAAAGCCAAGTCCTAACTTTATTGATGAAACAAACGCCCGCATTCCTTTCGGGCGAAGAGATGGCACAACGTCTATCCTTATCTCGCACAGCTATTTGGAAAGCGATTAATGAATTGAAAAAAGATGGCTATCAAATTACTAGCGTGCAAAACAAGGGGTATCGCCTTGAAAAATCAGATGTCCTTTCTGCAGAAGGCATTCAGTTGGCATTATGGCCACAAACACCGCCTTTAACAATTACCGTCCTAGAAACATCTGAATCTACCATGACCGATGCTAAGCGGGCGATTTTAGACCAGACGCCAGACAATACATTGATTGTTGCTGACATGCAAGAAATGCCGCGGGGCAGGTTCGGCCGGCCGTTTTTCGCTACGCCAGGTAAAGGGATTTACATGAGCATGGTGCTTCAACCGAACCAAAATTTTGAAGAAATCGCCCAATATACTGTGATTATGGCCGTAGCGGTCGCTCGAGCAATGGATACTCTGGCAGGCGTTCAAACAGAAATTAAATGGGTCAACGATCTTTATTTAAACGGCAAAAAAGTTTGCGGGATTTTGTCGGAAGCCATGAGCAATGTGGAAACAGGGCAAATTTCCAATGTTATCATCGGCATGGGGATTAATTTTTCAATTACAGAAACCGAATTTCCTGAGGACATTCGGCAGAAAGTGACTTCCCTTTTCCCAGATGGTGAACCGACGGCGTCGCGAAATGAACTAGTCGCCAACATTTGGAATCATTTTTATCAAATTTTAGACGAACGTTCAACGAAAGACTTTTTAGAAGAATACCGACAACGCTCCTTTGTGATTGGCAAAGACGTCGCTTTTACCCAAAACGGGCAAGACTTCCGCGGCGTTGCGACAACCATTAATGGAAACGGGGAATTGATTGTCCAGTTGCCTGATGGTACGTCCAAAACGTTGTCTTCTGGGGAAATTAGTTTGGACCAGATTGGTGAATGGCGTCGAGGATAAGTGGGGAAGTTTAGAAAAAAGAAAGTGGGACATCAGTCGTTTTGACTGATGTCCCACTTTCTACTTCTGAAGATAATCAGCTGAACAAAAGCAGCCCCTTCGGAAATTTCTTCTTATTTCTTGGCGCTAAGCACTTTTGTTTCAGCCGCATTATCTTGATACCTGATTATTGAACATTAACATCTATCGCTTGATAAAATGAATTAATCGTGTCATTGATATCCCAAACGGCATAAATAACATGGTATCCTTTCCTATCAGCGGGAATATCTATTCTGTGTGTTTCTGTATCATTGACCATAAATCCTTGACCAGGAGGTAAATCTTGACCGATTGGTTGCCCTACTATGCCAATCAGTTCCATTTCGTCCATCGTTAATGGTGCATTAGGATTCCATCCAGGTTTCGTCATATAGTATCTAAAACGATTGGTCTTATGTTTTGCCGTCATCACCCATTTAAAATTATTCTCACCTGTTGTTATATTACTTTTTACCCAACGAGTGGCTGTTTGTTCATCTAGTTTGGAATAGCTTGCTAATCCAGCTGAAGGCAACCTTCCATTTAATTGACCCGTGTCTAATAATTTAGTTGGTGCTTCAATTCCTTGGGGTGTCGTGATAATTTCTGGCTGTGAGCTGTCTTGACCAGGTCCCCATCCAAATCCGTTTGCTTCCGCATTTTTGACTCGACTGACTGGGCTATCAACATAGCCGTGTGCATAACTCTGCTGTGCATCTCCTAAAGCAAAAACACTGATCATCGTTGCGCCTACTGCAATTATGAATAACATCATTTTTTTCATGTATATCGCTCCCTTATAAGCAAAACCCTTCAAAAAACATGTAATCTTAATCAACTGAAACGTAAAATCTCCACAACATCATTTTTACTTTTTCGATAGCGACCATCAACTTTGTGCACAATTATTGTCGACATATTTATTTTAAATGAACTAGCAATTCAATAGCAACTGTCCGCCTTTTTTACTGAGAAAAACTTATAGCACTCTTATAAAAAATGTTTGTTTTTTAATTTATCATTATTGAACACCAACTATTTATAGCGGTTAACCGAGAACAGCCTTGTACACTTTTTTTTAGGATGCTCAAGTACTGTTTTTTTAACTGCTTCACTTCCCCACACCTTTAAATTTATTTAAAAAACAATAAATTTTCTTAAACTTCATTGTGAGAACCGCTGCATAAATTCTATACTTCTAGCGTTAGATAAAATAACCTTGTTAGGTGAGGCTCCTATCCAAACATAGGCTATTGCGCAGAAATGTCGAAAGACACCAATGTGTAAAACAGGAATGGTCGAATTAAGGCTCTTCTAAAAATAGCTAAGAGAAATCTTTACGTTGGATAGTGCTAAAGCTCAGACGATGAGAACCGATTGGCTTGCTGTGTCCTGTTTAGTCGCAAGCGCTTATTTACGATCGATGCTGGCTTAGTCTACTCTTTCAAGGGAAAAAGAAAGGGATTCTCATGCAAACATCGAATAAAAAATTTCCACTTTATGCCCTAACAACGCTTGGTTTTACTTTCCTCACTTTGTTAGTGGCGGCTAGTCCAAATTGGTTTCAACAAATGGACGAAGCTATTTATCACATCAAATGGCAATTAAATGCCCCACTTTTAACAGCGGTCAATCTGTTAGCAAAAACTGCCACGATTGGACCAATGCTGCTATTCTTCTTATTATTGATGGTTTACCTTTTACGCAAAAAAGAAAAAATTCTAGCCTTTTGGGCTGTCAGTAACCTATTAGCTGTCGGCTTTTTAGGGAGCGTTTTTAAACATGTGGTGGGTCGGGCTCGACCAAACCTAGGTGCTTTAGCTGATCGAAGCTCTGCTAGCTTTCCCAGCGGACATTCATTATTAGCAATGGCGCTGGTCTGTACGATTTTGATCGTTTTGGCCTATCTTCATGTCGAAAAAACCAAAGGCATCAAAATTTTCTTACTTACTTATTTAGTTTTGATTGTGTTAGGTCGTTTAATCTTACGCGTTCATTATCCTAGTGATGTCATCGCTGGGATGCTCCTAAGTTATAGCTGGGTCAACTTTTCATTTCAAATTGTTCAACGTTATTTGCCAGCACCTGAACCAGAGGAAGCAGAAGTACCGACACAACGCCGGCGCCGCCATTCTCGTAAAAGAAAAAGTTTATTCGTGGTCTTTAGTTTAACCCTTTTATTTTTAGGCACACTTTCTGTTTCCGCTTACGGGGTCAGCATGTATCGCAATTTGCAAAAAACAGCGAATACCATGTATAAACCAAGAAAATCTTCCACGAAGAGTCCCGATTTAGCCAAAGGTGAACCGGTTAGTTTCTTAATTATGGGGATTGCGAATGACTCAAAACGCAAAACCGATTACCGCTCCAATGCCTTAATGGTGGTTACAGTGAATAATCAATTACAAAAAACTACCATCACCAGCATCCCGCGTGACTACTATGTGGAAATGGCTGGCACCAATGGCGAATACAATAAAATCAATGCGGCCCACGTTTTCGGTGGTGCCGATATGCAAATCAAAACGGTTGAAAATGTCTTACACATCCCAATCAATCATTACTTTTCAATTGATATGGATGCTATGAAGGACCTTGGCGATGCGGTGGGCGGCGTCACTGTTGACAATGCCTTTGCTTTTGACGCTGAAGGGATTCATTATCCGAAAGGCAAACAACATTTAGGTGGCTGGGAAGCTTTACAATACGCGCGCATGCGTTACGAAGACCCCGAAGGCGACTATGGTCGTCAACGCCGCCAGCGAGAAGTTTTAATCGAATTAACCAACAAGTTACTTTCTTTTAACAGCTTGCTAAAATATCAAGAAATTCTGGACGTAATCGGCGAACATGGTGAAACCGACTTGTCCTTTGACCAAATGATGGCAATGCTAAAAAAATACACCCCCGCACTAAAAACAATCGAAACCGATCAATTGAAAGGCTACGATTATACTGGCGATGGCGTGACAGGAATTGAAGGTATTTCTTATCAACTAGTTGAAGAAAGCGAACGCCAACGTGTCGAAAATGCCATCAAAGAACAAATGAACCTCTCTACGAAAGACACTGAACAATCGCAATAACGACTAAAAAGCAGCGCCCCTTAATGAAAGGGGCGCTGCTCACTTTGTCTATCGCAGAAGCTTTAGCGAGTACGGTTATTTTTTATAAATCACTAAAAATCGCTACCGTCTTAAACGGCTCTACACCAGAGAGGTATGTTGTCGCATATCTCTCTTTTCATTGCTGTTATAGCACAACAACCCTAAAAAGACCATCAATAAAAAATACCCGAGCCTCCTATTTTTCTGAAGCTCGAGCATTTTTTATTTTTACGGTCCAGTCACTAAATTCCATGTGACTGCGGCTTGGTATTGTTGACCAGTCATGCCTTGACTAGCTGGTACTTCTAGTTTGATATTATCAAATACGAAATCTAGCTGATAGACATTACTGCCAGTAAATTGTTGGTTGGCAACGATGTTCGTAGCCGTGTTATTTGCCGTTAAGTTAATAACCTTGGTGGTGCCAATCGTGTTTTTCAACTCCGTTGGTTGATTGTAATTGGAGAAACTTGAAACAGGAGCTGCACCTAGTAATAGGCGGGTCGCTGTTGGCAAGCTGTCTGTAGCTGATTTTGGTTGAGACAGTTGCGCCGTTAAGCTCCAATTCGGTTGGGTTTTCTTAATTCGCAGATAGGGATTGCGTGTGCCGTTGCCGTAGTAATCAGCGGTTTTCTTCAGGCCATGCTGTTGTGTGTTTCCCGCAATCCCTATCTGACCAAAATTGAAAGTTGGCACACTGATGAATCCCTCTGCCGTTGGTGTAACAATCGCCTGATCATTGTCTTTCACACGAACAGTTGCTGAAGCAGAAATGCCACTGTAATTCCCACTGGTGGTAATCCCTGCACGCAAGACTTGCCCCGCTATGCCCGTCGCTTTGGTAGTGAACTGAACCGTGGCAGATTTCCCTACTGGGATGTCAGTCCCTAAGCTAACGCCATTAGTCCAAGTAGTCGCTGTGACTGGAACGGTTTTCGCCGTGCCGCCAACTGGTGTCACGATCATGGCAGTTGGTGCTGCTAAGCCAGTTGTCCAAGCCGTTGATTTCTTGATGGTCGCCGTGGTTAACGGGGCTTGGCTTGTATTGGTAATCGTAGCGCGCCATGTGACGTTGCCGCCGCTAGTTACTGTTTCAGCTGAAGTGCGTGTTAAAGTAACACTCGCTTTTGGCACTTCCTCTTTATACACCGCCGTCATATCGTCATTGCCATCAAAGGTTGTGTTATATGTTGGCGTAGTGCTGGTTGTCAACGTATTCGGTTTGGTTTTACCTTTGTACCAACCTTGGAAAGTATAGGTTTTGCCGCCAGCTGAATAACTAGCTGGCAAGGCTTTCGCCGCTGTATACTTGAAGGTGTCGCTAGTCATCGGAATCTGGTTACCTTGCGTGAACCCTGTTGGCGCTGTGATTTTGGTGCCCGTGGTATCAACGAAGTTTTCGGTGACCTTGCGATTGGTTAGATAGTAGTAGACGGGTTTATCTAATGTATAATAAGTTCCTTTGTTTGCTACAATAGCCGGATTATGGACAATCTCTCGCAAATAAGCAGGTACTTGAACATCTGTTGGGGCTGCCGGAGTTGTTTGATTAAAAACAAACGATTGACTCCCACTTTTCTTTAATTCAAACCATTTAGAAACATATTTATCTGAACCTTCAACAATTGGAATTGTGGAATTATTATTTTGAACACTAGGAAACGGGTATGCCGCATCAAAAGTACCGTTCTTGTTATAAACGCTCATTTTTTCATAGTATTTTGGCAGTGCAAATGTTAAATTAGCCACACTGTATTGTGAAGTTCGCCCACTCAGTATCTCAAGAGACTGTGCAGGATAAACAATTTCTTTCAAGTTGTTTTTGGTTGGCGCAACTTGACCTTTTTCAAGACTGACTGTTTTCCAGTTAGCAGAAATATTTGTATCCGCTGCATTATTTGAGAATACTTCCCCATACCAATTGTCATAGGTCAAGCTAACTTTGGAAGCATCGACTTGCTTACCTGATTCATCTACGAACCCGAATTGATAGGTAATGGCTGGAAAATCAAATGCTTCTATTTCCTCATAGACCACATTTAAATCGTCATTGTCATCGTAAGTAACTGCGTAACTAGGTGTCTTCGTCGTTTTTAAAGTCGCTGGTTTGGTTTTGCCTTTGTACCAGCCTTTGAACTTGTAAGTTTTGCCGCCTGCCTTGTACGTATCCGGCAAGGCTTTGGCACTGGTGTACGTGAAGTCATTGCTCGTAATACTTGTTTGTTGCCCTTGGGTGAAACCGGTTGGTGGTGTGATTTTGGCACCAGTGGCGTCAACGAAGTTTTCGGTGACTTTACGAAAGGTAACATTTAGATCAATATCGTTTGCTGGAACATAAGCCTCTCCATGTGTAGCATAATAACTAGTGGGCGATTCAGCTTTTCCAGACGTATCTCTAATTTGATAGATGTATTTTCCTAAAGCAAAATTACTTGAGATATCATAATGCGATGAATCAGTAGGTGCTATTATCAGTGCCACATTTGTTAGTCGTGGTTCCAAAGTTCCATAACCTATATTCACTATACTCCCTGCAATCGATACTTGTTTGATATAAGCTGGCACTTGTAAACTCACAGCTTCTACATGATAGAATTGATTGAGATTGGAAGTTGCTGTAATTGTTTTCGCTGGGACAACAAGGTCAAACCCAGTTGCAGATTTATTAACAGTTGTAGGTCCAACGACTGAACTAATCGGCTTATAAGGACTGTTTTCGTTAATTGTAAAACGTGTTGTCGCAGTTAAATCAAAATCAGCCATATTCAAGGTAACATTTTCAGTATTCTTAAGGTTGAAGCCGATTACGCCTTCAGGAAAGGGAATAGGGTCAGTTTGATAACCAAGTAATTGCCCTAGACTTCCATATCTCGCATATAACAAATCAACTAACTGCTGATGAAGCTCGGGCAAATTTCCTGCCTTAACGCCAACGGCTCGATTTTGTATTTCTACTGGTGGTTGTGGCGTAGGTTGCGCCTCCTGCTGAGCTTCCACTTCTTTTTGCTCCGCTTTCACTGGCGTGTCTTCCTTCTTTTCTACCTCCACTTCTGCTTGTTTCTCTGTTTTCTGTGTTACTTCTTCTCGACTTGTTTCAGTCGTTGTTTCTTGCGTTTCACTACTTGCTTGCGTTTCTTCCTTGACGCTACTTTCAGCGGTCGGACTACTTTCAATCGTCACGGTTTCCGCAACTGCCGTCACGCCCGAAAAGGCATTCACTAGCAAAGAACTACATAAGCCAATAGCTGCAAGACGTTGCCATTTATTTCGCTTCATGTCGTCCCCTCTTTCTATGTACCATTCCGACAAGGCCAATTAAGACCAAGCCGAGAATGCTAAGATTTGCCTGACTCTTGCTCCCTGTACGAGGGAGCGTTGAGCCAGTTGTGGTGGTCTGTGTCGAACCACCACTTCGTTGATCTCCTTGCGGAGGACCAGCTGGTTCCTTGGGATCAGTAGCTGGCGCATCTGTTTTCGGCGGGGCATCTTTAGGAGCGGGTGTTGTCGGATTTTGGTAAAATTCAATCCCCACCGAACTAGAACCACCATCAGACGCTTCAACATTTATAAAAAAACTAGGGGAAAATAGTAGACACACAATCATTAAATAACGCTTTTTTTTCATTTTAAAACCTCCTTTTAAATCAACAACAGATTTGAACTTGTGTTTATCGAATGCTCAAACAACCTTTTTTCATACCTCTATAATAACAAAGAACCCCCCTTGAGAAATTGACGATTTTTACGCACTCCATGTGAATTTTTTGAATTATAGCGATAGAACAGCGTTTAAAGACATGTTATTTAATTATCAACCAATAGGAATGTTGTTTCCCACCTGTTTTTCCCTGAAATCACGCCTTTAAAGTTTAATTTTTTGTTCTCTTTAACGAGAAAAGCTCAAAATGTTAGTGTTGACCACTAACGTTTTGAGCTTTTCTTAACTATTTTGAAGAAACTTCTTGAAAAAAAACAAGATTTTTTTCGCATTCTTCACACTTTTTTAGGTTTCAACCAATCAAAGCGCTAATTAATAGCCCTAAGGCATAGGTACCATTGAAAACCAGTAAGTTTTTAATGGAATGACGGAAACTTTTCGGCTGCGGCAATTCTTGTTTAAACGTTTGAATATTTTTCCAAATGACAGGCAGAGTGGCAAACGTAATTAACACTGGCCATTGATAAATACCACTAATGAAGCCGAATAAAATCACCAGATACCCAGCTAGCGCTAACACTTGAAACAGCACAATCCCCGCTGGGCGTCCGATATAATAGACTAACGTATAACGGTGGTTCTCAATATCCGTATCTAAGTCCCGTAAATTGTTGGCGAGCATGATGTTAGCAATCGAACAGACCAAGGGCAAGGAAGCCACGACAATCGCAAGCACCGCCCAGAGATTGCCGTCTAAGCGAAAGGCGCCACTGGCGAAATCAACCGTTAAGTAAAACGGCGGCTGGGTGACCACGTTCAAGTAAACCGTTAAGACGAAGATACCTAAGCCCATCGTGAAGCCACTGAAAATTTCTCCCAAGGGCATGCGGGATAACGGAATCGGTCCATACGTGTAGAAAATACCGATGAAGCAGCAAATTCCCCCTAACACAAGGAAGAGCCAACCGGTTTGAACCGTTAAGTACGCACCCACAACGGCAGTGAAGGCAATCATGGCGAAAATCATGTTGCGGACCAGTTGTGGTGAAACGCCTGATTGTCCGATAATATTTTCTTCATATTTATAGACATCCGATTTGGCTTTTTTGAAGTCCATGTAATTATTAATGGCGGTGGTGGCCATATCAAAGACCACCATGCCAATGAAGAAAACCAGCGTGTTGCCCCACTGGACTTCCCCAAAATAGGTCATTGAAAACAAGACCCCGATGATAAAAGGAAAGAGACTGGCAAGCTTCGTCTGAATTTCCACTACTTTTAAAAACACATTTAAAGACATTTTTGGTCGCTCCTTATTTCAAATCGGCCCGATTCCCCATCGTATAGCCAGAGTCTTTGCCGATTTCAAAGTTGCCTTCGATATCTTTGCTAATGTAGACTTTGTCGTCTTTTGTGACGAAAATGGCATCGGTTCCTTTCAGACTTTCGACATATTCTAGTCCTTTTTTGACGCCCATTGAGAAGACGGCTGTTGAGAGACCATCACCATCGATGGATTTGTCGGTGATAATGGTGACACCCGCGATGTCGTTATCAAACGGATAGCCAGTTTCACGATCGAAGAGATGGTGGTACGTTTTACCATCGACTTTTAAGTAGCGTTCATAAATTCCTGATGTGACTAAGGTTTTGTTGCTTTCTTTGACTTGACCTAAAACAGTGTTGCGGGCTTTATTCGGATCTTGAATCCCAACTGTCCAGTCCATGTCTTTGCCACGTGGGCTGTGTCCTAAGACGTAAACATTCCCGCCTAAATCGACGATAGCGGTGGTAACGCCGTTGTCTTTCAGAACTTTCACGACTTCGTCGGTGATGAAGCCTTTGGCAATTGCGCCTAAATCCAATTGCATGCCTTTTTCTTCAAGGTAAACGGTTTGCTCTTTGTCGTTGAATTTGACTTTCGTGTAATCGACAAGTTTCAAGGCTTGATCAATTTCAGCTTGGCTTGGTTTGCGGGCATCATCGAAGCCAATGTGCCACATAGAAGTGATTGGGCCAATTGCCATGTCGAAGCCGCCGCGGGAGTCTTTGCTATATTCATAGGCTTTTTTCAACAAAGGATACAGGTCATCTGAGACTTTGACTGGTTTCACGCCTGCTTCTTGGTTGATTTCATCAATTTCTGAACCTGGTTGGTTGACGGTGATTTTATCGCCTAGTTCTTTGACACGGGCAAAAGCTTTCGGTAAGACGTCTTCTTTGCCATCATCGTAGATGCGAATTTGAACGTAGGTACCAAGCATTGTTTGACGGTCAGAGTATGGTTCTGTATTAATTTTCGCTTCTGGTTTTGAGGAACAAGCAGCTGCCACAAACAGCACTGCTAGAACACTCACCATGAGCAGAAGTTTCTTTTTCATAGGATTCCCTCTTCTTTCCTTCTTTAATTAAAAAATAAGTTCTCTTGCATAGTAGCCTTTTTTGGAAAAAATGAAAAGTCTTTCTCTTGGAAATTCACAAATTTCTGTGAA
The DNA here is from genome assembly GCF_023539285.1 of Enterococcus sp. LX10. Lineage (NCBI taxonomy): Bacteria > Bacillati > Bacillota > Bacilli > Lactobacillales > Enterococcaceae > Enterococcus > Enterococcus sp. LX10. The sequence goes on from NZ_CP092784.1 coordinate 2,650,046, forward strand.
AAAAATTTGTGAAATGATGGACAGAACTAGCGAAGAAAAAGGGGCGGGAAAGTCAGCTAACCGACTTTTTCCCAACCCCTCAATGGTGCTAAGTAATTGCTGAAAAGCATTTCAGGAACTACTTCACGATTCATTTATTTCTAATTATTTTGTTACGATGTTGTCAACAACGATTTCAGTTGTGTCGCCTTTTTCAGCAGCGTTCACTAATTGTTGTGCGTAGTTGATGAATGAATGTGTGCTGTGTGTTGCACCAGTTACCACTTCAACACCTGCAGGTGAGCCGTCTTCTTCGCCCATTGCTTTAACAAATTCTTTGTTTAATGTTTCGATATATTCTTTTGGTCCAACGCCAGTAACGTCTTTCATTTTGCTTTCGTATTCAGTGTCATCTTTTTTAGATTTGCCGTCAGCGTTCACGTTATCGTAGTTAGATTCAGTCACTTTACCATCTTTCACAGTCATTGAGAATGTTGTGTGGTAGCCGTTTGAGTCATTTTTTTCCTTCAATGAGTACGTACCATCTTTCAATGTTGCCCCATTGTCGATTTCGATTGTGTCTGTGTTACCAGCTTGTGCTGCTTGGATTAATTGTTGTGCGTAGTTTTGGAATGATTCAGATGAATGAGTCGCACCGGTTACTACTTCCACACCGCTTGCGCTTTGTGCTTTAACAAAAGAATCGTTTAATTGTTTGATGTATTCTTTTGGTCCAACACCAGATTTTGCTTTCATGCTTTCTTCATACTTAGTGTCTTCTGTTTTAGATTTGCCGTCAGCATTGATGTTGTCATATTTAGATTCAGTGATTTTGCCGTCTTTTACAGTCATTTCAAAGACTGCACGGTAACCATTTTTTTCATTTTTTTCTTCTAATTTATACGTACCATCTTTTAAATCGCCACCGGCAACTTTTTTCGCTGGTGCTGATGATTCAGTTGATTTTTTCGTTTCTGAAGATGCTGCGCTAGAAGAGTTCGTTGTGTTGTCTTTCTTGTCTGCGCCACAGCCTGCTAATACTAAACTAAATAATGCAATTGCCGCAAAACCTTTAACAAATTTATTCACTTTCATTGATAGTCACCTTTTCTTTCATGATTTTCACAAACATTAAAAGTTTGTGATACATTACACATTATAATGGTTTTAAAAACGTTGTCAAGACCATCCCCTAAAAATATTTACATTTCGGTCTTTTTTTCATCAAAAACTCATCGTTGGAGTAAATTTGTTGACAATTAAAATTTATATTAGACAAATTCGTGAAATACTTATATAATGTTAGTCGATTGTGTACTTATTAATCATTATCACTATTTTACTACTTACAATATTAAGGAGCGGATTGTCAATGACAAAGCAAAATATTGTCGTTGTAGGTGCTGGGTATGCTGGCGTTTCAGCTACTAAATTTCTAGCAAAGAAATTTAAAAAAGATACGGACGTAACAATCACATTGATTGATCGCCATTCTTACCACACTATGATGACCGAATTGCATGAAGTAGCAGGCGGACGTGTTGAACCAGAAGCAATTCAATACGACTTACAACGTTTGTTCTCACGCAAGAAAAACGTAAAATTGGTAACAGATACTGTTACTGGGATCGACAAAGAAAACAAAGTTGTGAAAACTTTAGCAGGTTCTTATCCATTTGACCAGTTAATTCTGGGTATGGGTGGCGAACCAAATGACTTTGGAACACCAGGCGTGAAAGAAAATGGTTTCACCTTATGGTCATTTGATGATGCAGTGAAAATTCGTCATCACATTGAAGCAACCGTTGCTAAAGCAGCCATCGAACCAGATGCTGAAGTACGCAAAGCAATGTTAACATTCGTTGTCTGTGGTTCTGGTTTTACTGGGATCGAAATGGTCGGCGAATTAATCGACTGGAAAGATCGTTTAGCGAAAGATGCCAAAATTGATCCAGACGAAATTACATTAATGGTTGTTGAAGCAATGCCAACCATCTTAAACATGTTATCTCGTAACGATGCTGCCAAAGCAGAACGTTATCTAGAAAAGAAAAATGTTCAATTATTATTGAACTCACCAATCGTTGAAGTTGCAGCAGATCATATTAAATTAAAAGATGGTTCTGAAGTACCAACGCATACGTTAATCTGGACAGCTGGTGTGAAAGCAACTTCTGATGCCGCTGACTTTGGTTTAGAAGCAGCACGTGGTAGTCGTTTAGTTGCGAATGAATACATGCAAGCAAAAGGTTACGAAGACAAAAACATTTATATCATTGGTGACTTGGTTTATTACGAAGAAACACCAAATACACCAACTCCTCAAATCGTTCAAGCAGCTGAACAAACAGGTCATACTGCAGCTGCCAACATCGTTGCAGATATTAAAGGCGGCGAAAAACATGCCTTTAAAGGAAACTACCAAGGATTCATGGTTTCCATCGGCGCGAAATGGGGCGTTGCCAACTTATTCGATAAAATTCATTTGAGTGGTTTCTTAGCCATCATTATGAAACATATCGTTAACTTGAAATACTTCTTTGATATTCGTTCTGGTTACTACATGTTCCAATACATTATGCACGAAATCTTCCATATTAAAGATGATCGTTCTGTTGCTCGCGGACATACGTCTCGTTACGGCAATGTCTTGTGGAGTGTTCCGCTACGTGTCTTCTATGGTATGGTTTGGTTAGTCGAATCAATGAAGAAAATTGTCGGCAACGGCGATTACTTGAAACCAAGCACTTGGTTTGGTGACGGTTCTTGGTTCACAGATAAAGTCGTTTTCCCATTCCCTTGGTTACAAGAACAAGTAACAACAGGTGCTTCTCAAGCAACTGAAACAGCAACAACTGCTGCAAGTGGTGCGGCGGATGCTGCGGCAAGCGGTGGGGCCGATGCGGCAACACAAGCAGCGCACTTTGGGTTAAGCTACGCTTACGGCGAAACACCAATGCAAGTGTTTGATCACATGCCTAAATGGTTCGAAAGCGTAATGAAATTTATGATGCCAAACCAAGAAGTTGCTTTGTTCATGCAAAAATTCATGACAATCGTTGAAGTATGTATTGCTTTAGCATTGATTGCTGGTTTATTCACTTGGTTATCAAGTGCTGCTACAATTGGTTTAACAATTGCCTTCTGTTTATCTGGCATGTTCTATTGGGTAAATATCTGGTTTATCTTTGTCGCTTTTGCTTTGATGAACGGTTCAGGCCGTGCTGTCGGTTTAGACCGCTGGGTAATTCCATGGATTCAACGCAAACTTGGTAAAGCGTGGTATGGTACCCCGAAAGCTAGATACGGCGGTAAGTAAGCAATCGATCATCGATTGACAACTACGAGCAAAAGCTGAGACACATGTCTCCAGCTGACTATCATAGGATTTAGTATGTGGGACAGCAGTCAAGCATGACTTTTGTCCCACATATTTTCTTTTATATAATATGGTGGCTCAACTGGAAAAGAATACTTCTTTTCCGTTCATTATGTTATGATAGACAAGAAAAAAACACCAAAGGAGAGAGAAGAAAATGACGATCAAAGAATTCATTAAGAAAAGTCGCTTGAAAACATGGGACGTTATTATTATTGCTGTTTTAGTTCTTGGTTCTTTTCTGCCCCTTGTTGTTTTTGCCATGCAAAACCGTGGTCAAGAAGCGGCTACGTATCAAGCAGTCTTGAAAGTAGACAACAAAGTAATCAAAGTCTTTGACTTAAAAAAGGACGGCCCGCATTATACATATAAATACGAAGCAAAAGACGGTGATTACAACCTGATTGAAGTAGATGGTGATCGTATCCGCGTGAAGGAAGCCAACTGTGCTGACTTAGTGGATGTTCGGCGAGGCTGGATTTCCAAACCTGGTGAAACCCCGATTGCCTGTCTACCCCACAATTTGTTTATCACCGTGGAAGCTTCTGATGGGAGTGAAGACGGTAGCTTAATTTATTAAGCACGACAACTATGAGCAAATTACACAAGAATATTTATATTGCTATGCTCGTTGCCCAAGGGGTCATTATTGGTTTAATCGAAAATATGATTCCTTACCCTTTCGCATTTGCTCCTGGGGCAAAGCTCGGTCTAGCAAATCTAATTACTATTATTGCGATTTTCACCATGCGTAAGCGTGATAGTTTTTTCCTGGTCTGTTTACGTTTGATTTTAACGACATTACTGGGCGGTACACTTTCGACCTTTTTCTATAGTGCCAGTGGTGCCTTATTAAGTTATTTCGGCATGTTGCTTGTCAAGCAGCTGGGGCCAAAACGGGTCAGCATTATAGGGATTAGTGCCGTTGGTGGTTTCTTACACAACGTTGGTCAGTTGCTAACGACCTCTTTCTTTGCTCATTCGTGGGCGCCGATGCTGTACTTACCATTTCTATCTCTGTTTGGGTTACTTTCAGGGATTGCCATTGGGATTGCCGCTAATTATTTACTACAACATGTCCAGACGTTACGAAAATTCCAACTGAATTATGAACAAACAACGAAACATAAGTGGAGTCAATTTTTCTAATTGAAAACCTGTCCGCCACAATTAAAGGAGTCATCTTATGAATATACATCCTATGTGGAATACCTATCCTACGTTATCAAAAGAATTAACAACTACTCTTCGCTTGATGGAACAAGCGGTTCAAATCGATAATCAAGAGATTCAAGCTGCTGTCCATGACATGATTCATTCTGGCGGCAAATTGCTACGTCCAGCCTACCAACTGTTGTTCTCTTATTTTGGTGAACAGCGGGACCCTAAAAAGGCGACAGCGTTAGCGGCTTCCATTGAATTACTGCATACCGCCACGTTAGTTCACGACGATATTGTCGACGAAGCCGATACGCGTCGTGGCTTGCCAACACTGCGTTCGCGCTTTGGGAATAGCACAGCCGTGTATACAGGCGATTATCTTTTTGTTTGCTGTTTCAAGCTCTTATCTGATTATTCTTCTTCATTAAAAAGCATTCAATTAAATTCGCGCAGTATGGAAAAAGTCCTAACTGGTGAGCTTGGTCAAATGGACAATCGCTATAATTTCGAGGTAACGATTGACCAATATTTAAAAAATATTTCCGGAAAAACTGCGGAACTGTTTGCGCTAAGTTGTTTTGTCGGTGCCTATGAAAGTGGCACCTCCCAACGTTTTGCCAAACGTTGTGGTGAAATCGGCGAAAACATCGGACTGGCTTTTCAAATTATTGATGATATTTTGGACTATACACAAACTGCCGATGCCATCGGCAAACCCGTCTTAGAAGACGTACGTCAAGGCGTGTATTCTTTGCCCTTGATTTATGCACTTGAAGCCAATCGTGAAGTCTTGTTGCCACTTTTAATGAAAAAAGAAGCCTTGACCGATGAAGAAACACAGGAAATTTATCGTCTTGTCCATGAACTAGGTGGCGTAGAAAAGGCCCAACAATTAGCCACTCATTACACGGAAAAAGCGCTGAAAGAAATCAGCAAACTTCCTGAAACAAAGGCTAAGGCGAAAGAACAATTGTATGAAATTACACAAACGATTTTGACAAGAGAGAATTAAAAAACTTTTGGTTATTTAGTAAAAAGACAGCTCTTCTGAACGCAGAAGAGCTGTCTTTTTTTACGCTTTAACTAACGCTGTATCTTGAACATAACCACGGTATACTTCTGTTCCTTGCATGACATTCATTTCATAAAATTTCATGCCCCCCCACTCCATCTCATTTCCTGTATGGTAAATCATAAATCCTGCTGGTATATGAATAATGTCGGCGTTATCACTGAATAACAACGTTGTATCGTAAAGAACACGATAAAAACCAGTCGCCGCATAGGTTGAGATGGCTTCTGATGCCACTTCTGGTTGTTCTGTTGCAAAAGCTGAAGTTGTTGTAGCCAACGCTCCTGCCCCTAAAAATGCGGTTACCCCTAAACACATTGAAACTTTTTTGATAGCTTTCTTCATCTTAAAAAACTCCTCTACTTAGTATTTTTAAAGCATTTATATAATATATTTGAAAACAAATATGTTATAACTTATTTCTAGGTTTACTTAACCAATGACTTGAATAATTGGCACACCTTTTTCCATTGCTCGCATAAACTCTTCTGCATCATATAGGCGATCTTTTCCTAAAGGCTCACCATTTTTGTGTTTACGACCTCCAGATAATGGATCATAGGTTTCAAAATACAAACGATTATTAATATATTTGTAGCCTTTCACGATTATATTGTTCCGACCTGTTTCTTCATAGAAGCGCCCCCAAGTGGAGTCAGGTGTAGGATTATAAAATAACTCACTTGTTTCTACGTAAGTAATAAAAATGCGGCCTTCATCAATTTCATTTTTCATAAACTCCAGTGTTGGTTCTCGGTAATAATGGAAGGGAACTTTATTTCTAAACATATAAAAGGCTAATGCCGAGGAATCCCATTTGACAGGCTGGCTTTTTTCTGCTTCTCCAACCGTTTTTGTTGAACCTGGATGATACCAATGTTCTGCCATCACTGCCGCATTGACTAATAGCTGGCCGCCTGTATCTTGATGATCGAAATACCAATTATAATCTTTATTATTACTTTTGCCTTCTGTGATTTCAATAGGTTGATAGCCATTGTCTGGATCGTATGGTATATAACGTTCATAAGGAATTTCAATGACTGAACCTGTTTCTGGAATAACTAGCTCTAATGGTGCACTCGGTTTAATATACCCAGGAATCTCTGGTAGGTCCTCTGGGTTCACCTGAATTGTTTCACCACGTTTTCCTTCAAAAGATGGCAGTTCGAGCCCCTCTTTAGAAATTTTATTGCCATCTTGATCCACGATTTGACCACGGTATTCTGTTTCAACAGCAATATATTGATAAACCACATGATACGTCGTTTCTGGAATCCCATTGTAAAAATTAACAGCTGTCACAGGTCCACCTGCAGTGCCTTTATTAGGAAATGTGTGGCTTTGGCCCGCAGCTACCTTGGCGCTCTGCTCAACTGTACCGTTTTTTCTTAGTAACTCAATCAATTGTGTGCCGCTATCATCAATTTGCGTACGACGAAGATCGTAATTTCCATAATTATACAAGTGTGACCAACCATTATAATATTTAGATAAGTAACCATTTGCGTTGGTCGGTAATGGGTCAGTTAACGCATAGGTCACGCCATCTTTAACAATCGTTTCCGGCGCACCAGTTGTATAAGCATCTCCTTTGAAACCAGATTGTTTAACACTCTCTAATAGCTGATTTTCAGGTTCTTCTTTTGTTGTACCAGCGATAATATAATGTGTTTCTTGTTCTAATTGATCAATAATTGGGACGATTACTTTATTCACTGTTTTCGTATCATTTTGTAAAAGCGTTCGTTTTAAATTCCAAATTGCCGCTCTAGTGTTGTAACGTTCCAAAATAATATTGTCATATTTCCCTCCAGGGTAGACATAACGATGTCCTGGAAACTCTTTTGAATTCACCGTACTCCCCTCTGTTAGTGTGTATTTTTGTCGAGTGGAATTGTTGGGACTAAGTTCATAAATATAGAGTGTTCGCGGTTTGGTACGGTCAACAGTAATCGCAATTTGTATGTTGTTATTGTTGACAAAGCCATCAATTAACAACTCGTTTTGATTCGCTGGCCTAAATGTCATAGAACCTTTGTATAAGTTTTCAGATGGTTTCACAGAAAACTGTGTTTTATAATTTTCAGATTCTGGTACACCAGCTACCTTCAGACTGGCGCTAAGTTGCTGACTGACTTCGCTCGGTTGCTCTTCAGACGTTGCATAACTCACGATGGGTAGACACACTTGAATTCCTAACGTGCTAATGATAAGAGCCTTAGTAATTTTCTTCATACAAATTCCTTCCTTTAAATAAAAATTAACCAAGAATATATAAAATTATTCCCCTGTATATCATTTAGCATACACGAAATAAATTTAAAATTTTATTTTATTTATTCCTAAAAAAGAAATAATAAAATAATGTAAATTATTAAATGAAATAAAAGCCAATGTTTGAACCAGTTATTGATTGTCGTCCAAAAATAAAATTGTTACTTTTATAAGCATAAATTAACACTTTTTTTGTAGCTACTGTTGAAAAATTCAAATAAAATCACGCTGATTCAAGTCTATTCAATAGTGTGTACACACTTTGTATAAAAAGTTCCCTTTTGTTGGTTGATTTAAGTTGAGACAGAAGTCTTTAATTAATTATCACAAAAGCAGTATCTGCTGCAGCATTCAACATAGCTTTCGTTTCTACACTGTTTTTTTATCTAGATACTATTCGAATTTTTCCGTTCCAACTTGCTATAATAAACACGAAGAGAGCGTACTAGACATACGCTCTCGGGTAGACCATTTACGACGGTGGCTTTAAATTATTGGTTTTCCGTTAATAGTTCTGAAAAGTACCTTGCATATTCCTGTGTATCTATTCTGTCAAGTTCTTCTTCATCAAAAGATACCTTGTCATAATACTTAAATTCTATAATATTCAGAACAGTGTATAATATATAAATACTTAATGAGATTCCTCCAAAAACAACCATATTTTCTATATTTATATGTGCAAATGCCATTTTTAACTCTCCCTACTTTCCCCGCTCTGTCTTATCTCAATTTATTTACTATTCGACTTTTCCGTTTCAACTTGCTATAATAAACACGAAGAGAGCGTACTAGACATACGCTCTCGGGTAGACCGTTTAAGACGGTAGCTTGATTTTGATACGGAAATAAACCCGTCAATCCCAGCTAAAGGTTATGACGGGTTTATTTTTTGTTGTTTTTATTACTGATTTTGACAATTAACGTTGCGAAAGCAATCGCAAACATCAATGCTTCAAAGACAGTCACTGCTATTCCTTTCTAGGGAAAAAGCGAACAAGCAAAAACATTGGCAGTCCCCCTTTTTTGAGAAATTGCCACCGTCATAAACTTCCTACTTGTGTAGTATAACACATTTGCACTTTGTTAGAAGGCGCTCTCTTTAAAAAAGTAGGAGCCCCAGAGAGGTTTATAAAAAAGTGTCCAATTATCTATTGATAGATCTTTGGGCACTTTTTTCTTATTAAACAAAGGTTTTATTCTGGCGCATCTTCCAGAGACCACCGCAACACTCCACTATACCTTCCGATTGGATCAGATGGAAAAATCGTCAACTGAAGTTGTTTGGTCAAATTAGCGGTAGCGTTGCCGCTTCCTTGCAAAATAGGTTGGCTATCTGCATTAATTAGAACACGCTGATTCTTCTCACCATAACTTATTCTTTTGTCGAGTAACTCACCGTTTTCGTTCTTTAACGGTTGTTCTTCTTTTACTTTAATTGTCCACCGACTTTTATCAAGTTTGCTTGTATCTTCAATGCGGATTTCTTTATTTGTAATAGAAGAAATCATTGTCTCTGTTGCGGGAATTTCATTCACACCAAAATTGATCGTATCAGGTAAAATGAGCTTGGGCCCAGCTTCTTTTTGAAGAGTCCGACTGTCTTTTTCTGACTCTTGATTGTTCTCATCTTTTATATAAAAGAAAACCTCTCGATTCAACCAATGTTCAGGAAAAGTATACGTAACTTTATCAACAACCGATTCTGGCGCATCTACATATTTTTTTAATTCTTTTTCTTCCGTGCCACACTTCGCTATTAAAGTTATATTGGTTGATGGATCATGGGAAAATGAAAAAGTAACTTCTCGCTGATTTGTAAAACGTGAGACCAATAGCGGATTTTCTTCATCCATCAATTTGAATTGTAATAACTTCTTTTCACGATAACGATGAATAATTGTTTGCTCCTCTGGAAGAAACATTCCTTGATCTTGTTGGGTCTTAATTGGTTCATAGCCAGCTATTTGGGGATACTGATTAGACAAGTCAAAAGGCGTGGTTAAAATCCCTTCTTTTGTGACTGGTTCATGAATAGCATTATCTTGTTCATTTAAAAACACAGTCGTTGCTTTCCCCACATAATTCACACTGGATGTAGCAGTCGTTTCCTCTAAATTTTCTCCATCTAAAAGAGTTCTTGCACTAAACGGCAAGTCTAATTTTCCATTTGAAATGAGCCCCGTATCGACTGGATTTTGAGTTCCTTGCCATTTCAAGTAAACTTTATATTGTAATACGGTATCGTAGAAACGACTATCTGACAGATTTTTTGTCATAATTTGGACATTTTCACCATCTGTTTGGCTAGTAAATAAATCCGTTAAATCTTCTCCTTTAAAGTCTGTAACTAAGACTTTGTCAAATTGATATTGCTTTGTTTGATTTACTTGGTTCAGGTTAACGTTTATAGCCATTTGACTAGGTTTTGTCCACTGATCAATATTTGGAATGGTCTGTTGCACATTTAAACAAACAGCCGTCTCTGCATTTTCAAAATAAGTATCCATTGCGTAGGCTGTTGGAAATTCTGGTTTTGCCAAAAAATCCGTAAAGTAAACAATGGATGACGGCGTTGTGTCATTGTTGTGGACTACAAACGTAACAGTAGAAATACTTTTGGTCGTCATTTCAAAACGCTGGCGAGGGTCCCGCCAAGGTACCCCTGCAGTAACGTTTTTTAGATATAACCAATAATCATCGTCTCCGCCATCCCACGTATCGTAAAGAATATGTGTAGGATTTTCCGCATATAAGGCATCAATTATCGTTCCAGGGTTTTTATAGCCAACATATTTGTTTGAATTTAACCCATAGTAATTAAACGCTGTTTTTATCGTTAAGGGCTGACCATCATTATCAACAAAATCATAGGTAACCAGCATTTCGCCTTTAATCGTAATTCCTAAAAAATAGCTTTCAGTAAAACTAATTGATCCTCCATCCAAATTACTTTTATTCCGTTGTAATGTAACTAATAAATTAACTGCTTTTCCTTCATAGAACCCCACATTTTTTACTAATGCTTTACTTTTATTTGTCGTTCGACTAACTGCCATGTAGTTTGAATACACTTCGCCTTCAATTGGTTCGACGGATGTATTTTCGCCGTAATGCATAATAAATGTGTTTGCCGCTGGTGTAATCGATTGATTTGCCCAATGGAAATAGCCCAGTTCTGTTAATGGTCTAGGAGCAGCCTCTACTTTTTCAACTCCTAAAAAAATCCCTCCAACTATCCACAATAAAATCAATAAATAGTTATGTTTTTTCAATTGAGATTACAACCTCCTTACTTTTACTTGTAAAAAATAAAATAAATATTAAATAACAATTGATATTATTTGAAGATCCAAAGACAATTGTAATAGAATTTCTATGCTGTATCTACTCTAAAATATTTCTTAAAAATACCTAAAAAACGAAAGCTTATTTAACAATCGACTTTCCCGTTTCAACTTAGCATAATAAACACGATAAACATGAAGAGATCAGGACAGAACCAATTAGTTCTGAAGGCGTTGGTTCTGGTTCTGCCGTTTATTAGGTTGCGAACGTTTAAGACGTCATCTTTAATTATAATCAACCTTCGGTAAAAGTTATGACAGGTTTATTTTTTATTACTGATTTTAGCAATAGACTAAACAGACCGACTATCTTTTTTGATGGTCGGTCTGTTTAGTCTATTGGTCTACCTTTACTCCTTCTCCGACAATGCTCGCCAGACATCAAATGTTTGTTTTAAGCCTTGGACATTATGAACACGTAAAATTTCTACGCCTTGTTGTGCTGCATACAAGGAAGCAGCGGCTGAACCAAAATCACGGTTGGCTGGTTCTGGTTCATTCGTTAAAGCGCCAATGGTTCGTTTGCGAGAAACGCCGTACAGTAACGGATAATCTTGGTAGCGAAAGGCGTTAGGATCTTTTAACAGTTGAAGGTTTTCTGCGACAGTTTTATGAAAGCCAATCCCTGGATCGAAACAAATTTTTTCTAAGGAAAGCCCGTATTTTTGGCATTGTTCAATTTTTTCTGTATAAAATTGGTGCAACTCTTCTTTTAAAGAAAGAGATTGGCGTTTTCTAGAATGCATAATCACAACTTGGATTTCAGGATATTGTGCGAGGACTTCTGCCATCCCCGGAGTGTCTAATCCTTTGATGTCATTAATCATTGTGGCGCCAGCTTGGATCGCGGCTTCTGCTACTTCGGGATAGTAGGTGTCCACAGAAATCGGCGCTAGAGAAGTCTCACGTATTTTTTTAATTAACGGTAATACTCGGTCTGCCTCAACTTGTGGAGAAACTTCTTCGTAGCCAGGACGTGTGGATTGGCCGCCAATGTCTAAAATATCGGCCCCCGCTTCTAGTAGATGAAGCGCATGTTGATAGGCCACGTCGACCGTTGTGTAGCTACCGCCATCAGAAAAAGAGTCGGGGGTCGTGTTGACAATCCCCATAATTTGGTAATTCTTTTTTAAATCAATCATTGTCATATTGCTCCTTTATCTGCTGAATCATCTTTCGTAAAGCCTGCATCCTAGGACTTATCTTCATTCGTTCACTCATGGACAACTCCGCTAAGGTTTTGCCTCGGTCTGGTAAATAAATAATCGGATCAAAGCCATAACCGCCTGTACCGCGCGGTTCAACTAATTCACCAGTCAAAGCGGCTTCCGTTTGCAACAGTTTGTCGTCATCGAGTGCATAGACCAACGTGGCTGATAAGGTTAACTCGCGAGTCGACTGTTGCCCTTCAAATAAGTGCAACAGTTCGCGGTTCTGTTCTTCCGGATTAGCTGAATGGAAAAAGCGGCTTGTATAAATACCTAATAAATCAGGAAAAGCAGTTAACGTTAAGCCGCCATCATCACCTAACACTGGGCGTCCAATTAATTGTTGGAAAAAGCGTGCTTTTAGATAAGCATTTTCAGCATACGTAGTGCCAGTTTCTGCCGGTTGCTCTTGACTGGTTGTATACTTTCGATAAGAGACAAGTTGAATAGCTGGGTCCTTAAGTCCTGATTGCATTTCTTTTAACTTACCTTGGTTATTCGTGCCGACAATGATTTCCATTTTCTAACGTATCTCCATTAAAAATTGATTTTTCCACTCTTGTTCTTTAAATAGTCCGGTAAATTGAAATGTTTTGGTGCTACTTTGTGGTGTTTTCACGCCGCGCATCGTCATACACATATGTTCCGCTTCAATGGCTACTGCAATGCCTTTGACGGGAATATTTTCTTGGAGTTTGCGGGCAATTGTCACTGTTAAATCTTCTTGAACTGTGGGACGTTTGGCACAATGTTCTACTAATCTTGGTAACTTGCTTAGTCCCAATACTTTGCCACCTTCTGGCAGATAAGCGACATGTACTTTTCCATAAAATGGCAATAAATGGTGTTCACACATTGAATAAAAGGCAATATCTTTTACTAGAACCATTTCGCCTTCATTTAAGCTATCAAATAATTTATAATCGTCAAATTCAGGTTCGGTTAATCCACTAAAAACTTCTGCATACATTTTAGCTACGCGTTTGGGTGTATCAATGAGTCCTGCCCGTTGAGTATCTTCCCCCACTGCTTCTAAGATTGTGGTAACTGCCTGCTCAATTTGCGCTTGTTTTTCCTGCTCCATCTCTACCATTCCTTTTCGCTTACTCGCACTTCTTCTTGATTGCCACTGCGCTGAATCCACGTAGCTATTGGCGCGCCCAATAGTTGTTCCTCTGCGTAAACATCACTTAAGGGAATCAAAACAAATGACCGTTTTGTTAATTCTTGATGAGGAACTTGTAGGTGAGGCAACGTGACTGACTGTTCCCCTAATAATAAAATATCAATATCAATAATCCGCGGACCCCAGTGAATTAATTTTTTACGTTTCATTGCTTGCTCAATCCCTTGGGTAACAGCCAGTAATTCTTCAGCGGTATAGCTAGTATCAATTTTCAATACGGCGTTCAAAAAATCATCTTGGTCTGTATAGCCGTAAGGATCCGTTTCATAAAGTTTTGAAGAAGCCACGACCTGAATCTGCGGGTCTTCGTTTAAATAATTGCGGGCTTTCACTAAATTTGTGTACGGATCGCCGACGTTACTACCTAATGCTACATAGCCAATCATCTATACTTCTCGCTCCATTTCAATTTCAATATTGTCAAAAAGGCCGGGCATCGGCACACTATATTTTCTAATTTTAATGATAATTTTGTCCAATTGTTCTTGATAATCTGCGGAAATATCATCTAAAATAGCACTCGCTAAACCTTCAATTAAATCGTACGAGTGATTGTTTACTCGTTGGGCAATCAATTCATTCACTTCGGCATAATTGACAGTTTGGGTGACATCATCTGTTCGCCCTGCCTCGGCTAGCGACAACTGCATTTCAAGGTCGATTTCTACTTGCTGTCCTAGACGTTTTTCTTCTGCCAAAACACCATTTTTTGTGAAAAATTTCAAGTTGTTAATTCTAATTTTATCCATCTTCTAACTCCCTACCCTCTGTTTTGCTGATTTTTTTAATCATAGCATATTTCTTGGAAAAGTCAGTAGTTAAAAGATGGAAAAGTGGTTATTGGCATGATATAAAAAATTACTTTTTACCAATCAAATAGTATAACTCGTGTATTCAAAAAAGAGCGTTGCTGATGCAACGCTCTTTTTTTTGGGTTTATTCGCCTTTTATCGCATTGTTACAAATTCTTCTGAGCCTGTTGGATGAATCGCAACAGTATTATCAAAATCTGCTTTGGTCGCGCCCATTTTAATAGCGACTGCAAAGCCTTGTAGCATTTCGTCAACACCGATGCCGATGCCGTGCAAACCGACAATTTTTTCTTCTTTGCCGACACAAATTAATTTCATGTCGCATTTTTGACGGTATTCTCCTAAAGCAAAATACATTGGTGTAAAGCTAGAGCGATAGATTTTCACTTGGTCTTCACCATATTCTTCAAGCGCTGCTTTTTCCGTCAAACCAATTGTCGCAACTGGTGGATGGGTAAAGACCACCGTTGGTACCAAGTTATAATCCAGATATAAATCGGTTTGTCCGTTAAATAAGCGTTCGGACAGGCGCCGACCAGCGGCAATCGCGACTGGTGTTAAGTCGATTTTACCAATGACATCACCGACTGCGTAGATACCATTTTGCGTGGTATTTTGGAATTTATCTACTTTGACGTAGCCTTTTTCATCAAGGGCTACTTTCGTATTTTCTAAGCCTAATTGATCCGTGTTCGGCTGACGGCCTGTCCCGAAAATCACGGCATCTGTCGTAATTGATTCACCATTTTCAAATGTAATAACATACTCATTCTGCGCCGTTTTTTCAATTTTAGCTGGTGTTGCATTCGGATGAATTTGCATGCCCATTTCTTGATAGCGTTCTACGACTTTTTCAGAAAGCATGTCATCAAAGCTTCGTAATGGTCGTTCTTGACGGAAGGCCCAATGTGTTTCTGCGCCTAAGCCATGTAAGGTTCCTGCTAATTCGGCTGCGATGTAACCCGCACCGACAAAGACCACACGTTTTGGCATTTCTTCTAATGCAAAGAAGCCGTTTGAATCTAAGGCATATTCTTCTCCTGGAATACCTAGTTTTTTCGGACGACCACCTGTCGCAATTAAAATGTGCGGCGCCGTATATTCTGTCCCATTGACTTCAATTGTTTGCTCCCCAGTAAACGTAGCGTAACCATGGATACGTTCAATGTTGTTACTGTCTAAACCACGATTATACGCACCATGTAAGAAGTCTATATATTTTTCACGATTTTCAACTAATTGTTTAAAGCTAAAATTTTTGATTTCAACATCAAACCCATAGCCTGCTGTGTCTCTTTCCATCATTTCCATCATGCTGCTGGCTTGCCACATGACTTTTTTAGGCACACAACCAACGTTGACACAGGTCCCACCAATTTCATTACCCTCAATTAAAAGGACGTTGGCTCCGTGCATTCCTGCGCGGTTAGCAGAAGCAATCCCGCCACTACCGCCACCAATAACAATATAATCATAGGTTTTCATTTATTCTGGCTCCCTTTCAATTTGAACTTTCTCCCTTATTATCGCAAAAAATAGCAAAAAAAGACAGTCGAATTACTTACTTTTGTTTAGTTTTCTGCTGCTTCTGTTTCATTGATTCGTTCCGTAAAAGAACTGGGGGAAAGGAATTCAATCGTAGCATTGTCGAAGGGAATTCCTAGTTATGATTGATTTACTTGGTTCATTTAACTACTTCTTGCTAAAATCTTCTAGAAAAAAAAGTTTTTTAATGATACAATTTAATTATTGAAACCTAAAATTATACCACATTTTATCTATATGTCAATTCTTTTGGTTTTCTTTTCAAAAATGACTTTTTCTTTTGAAAAAATCACTCAAAAGCTTGATACCACTCAGTTTTTTTACTTTTGATTTACTTTTGAATTTATTACTAAGGAGGGGACGTATGAATCAATTTATAGAATTAAAAGACGAAATCTTTTCACATCCAAAAGAAAGTTGGCAATTAGAGTACAAAAAATCACAGACTTCTCTTTCCAAAGATATCTGGAGTACATACAGCGCATTTGCAAATACTAAGGGTGGTATAATTATTTTAGGTGTAGAAGAAATACCCGATGGCTATAGAGTTGTTGGCGTTGATAAGCCAGAAATGATCCTTAGGGATTTTTGGAATCTTATTCACGACAAGAAAAAAGTGAGCGCTAATTTATTGAGTAATGAAGATGTTATTACATTAAAAGTTGCTGGAAAATCAATTATACAAATTAAAGTCCCAAAAGCTTCATTTGAAAGAAGACCTATTTATCTAAATGGAAATAAAACGAATACCTACATAAGAACAGATGATGGTGATCGAAAAGCAGATGATAATCAATTTAAATACCTAATTGTCGATTCTCAGAACGATATAGATACTGAGCTACTAAATAATTATACTCTGGACGATTTAAACACAAAAACAATTCAAGAATATAGAGAATTACTTTATAAAAATACTCAGGAGCAAAAATACTTAGATTATTCAGATGAAGAGTTACTTATAAATTTGGGTGTCCTGAAAAAGGATAGAATGAACAGCGATAATGTATATAAATTAACAACTGGCGGACTATTATTTTTTGGAAAATATCATTCAATTACAGACAGGTTTAAAAAGTTTCAATTGGATTATTTTAAGAAAAAAAGTTCATTAGATAGCGATTGGTTAGATAGAGTTTCCACAGGTGATATGAACTATCCAGAGATGAATATTTTCTCTTTTTACACTATTGTCATTGAAAAATTCGCTCTCGCAATTCCTGATACTTTTAGACAATCACAAGATATGACTCGCGGTTCCTATAAATCAGATCTATTATTATCACTAAAAGAAGCTTTGGTAAATGTCTTAATGCATGCGTATTATGATTCAGATCATGTCATTAAGATTGCAGATTACGATGATTATATTGAGTTCTACAATCCAGGAGAAATGAAAGTGTCTAAAGAAGAATTTATTCATGGAAGTTATTCAGTCACTAGAAATCCGATTATTTCAACTTTGTTTAGGAGAGTAGGAATTGCTGAGAAGGCAGGGTCTGGAGGACCTAGAATAATAGATGCAGCGACTAAAAATAGTTTAAAAGCACCTGATATTGATACCTATTTCGATGCAACCACTATCAAAATCTGGAAAATTAATATGAAAGATAGCCTAAAAGGTTATACTGATATTGAACAATTAATTATTTTATACTTGATGGATCACGGACAAGCAAAAATTAAAGATATTCAAAAAAATAGTGGGTACTCTGACTATAAAATTAGAAAAACCGTTACCAGCTTAGTCCAACAAGGTACTTTGTTAAACAAAGGAAATGGGAAATCAACGATTTATATGCTTAACTCAACAGAAGAACTTGGTATAATTGCGAACAAGAGGATTTTAAAACGCATTGAAACTGAATTGACTCGAAAGTAAAGATGAGACTATAGCACAAAAAGGAAACCCTCATATGCCAGAGGATTTCCTTTCTTTTAGTACATGTTCCCAACCACTTTTACTCGTAAGCGTGTTGCATTTTCTGGATGATAGGCGAGTGGTGTTTCTTCCACCTCGACTAACTCGATTGTGCCAGGAACTGCACCCGCAAGTTCAGCTTGTTGGACGGCTTTTTCTTGGGCATCGGCCAACGCCGCGTCTCGTTGGATTTTTGAATAGACATAAATTTGTTCGTATTGTCCGCTAATCTGAGCGATAGAGGCACCGATGGCATTCGCCACTGCCCCGTTTTCGTTGCGAATTAGCGCTTTAACACCTGTCAATTCTTCGGGGATGATAATACTTCCACCACCAACTAAAACGACCGTCACGTCTGCAGAACTGGTTTTCATGCGATCAATCGCTTCACTGACCAATTCGCCAATTTTTTGGTACACTTTTTCCGCAAACGTTTGGTCTAAATGAGCTACTTTGCTAGGATCACCGACTTGGGCATGGCCTAAGCGAACCACAATATCAGTGGTCGTTAATTGTGTGCCGCCAAAAACAAGGGCCTCTTGTGTAATACGGTAGCCGACACTGTCGGGGCCAACTGTCACAGAACCATCTGGTTGTTCACGCACTAGACTGCCGCCGCCGACACCGATTGACATGATATCTGGCATTCTAAAATTGGTCCGTACTCCGCCAACATCAACGGCCAGTGAAGATTCTCTTGGAAAGCCATCCACTAACACGCCAATGTCTGACGTTGTGCCACCAACATCTAAAACAACCGCATCTTTCAAACCAGCTAAGTAAGAAGCGCCACGAATACTATTTGTTGGTCCACAAGCAATGGTTAAAATAGGAAACTGTTTGGCATACGTTAACGACATTAACGTACCATCATTTTGACATAATTACACTTGGGCGTGATGAATTTTTTCTTGTTCTAAGGCTTGTTCAAAGCCTTCGCTGGTCACTTTAATTACTTTGTGCAACGCAGCATTCAAAATTGTTGCATTTTCCCGTTCAATTAAACCGACAGACCCAATCATTGAGGAGCAAGATACAGGAACATCTGCCCCTAACACTTCCTTCGCAAGCGCTTGAACAAACAATTCTTGGTCACTTTTTAAAGAAGAAAAAACGCCAATTACTGCGATTGCCTCTACTTCTCCTCGCCAAGAGGCCAAAATCCCACGTAATTCTTCTTCGTCCAGTGCAGTCAATTGTTGTCCATCATATTCGTAGCCACCATGTGCTAAAGCATACGTTTCTGAAAGAGTAGCCACTAAGTCCTTGGGCCAAGCTGTGTAAGGCAAGACCGAAGCGGTTGCTGGATAGCCCAAACGAAGGACCCCAACTTTTGCTAATTTTTTTCGTTCAACAATGGCATTCGTACATTGGGTCGTGCCCAACATTGCATGTGTGACTTTGGTTGGGTCCACTGCTGATTCTGCCAAGACTTTATTTAAGGCACCGGCAATCCCTGTTTGAATATCATCGGTTGTTGGAACTTTCACTGAATGAATCAAGTTTAATTGATGATCTAAAATAACAGCATCTGTATTTGTGCCGCCGACATCGATACCGATTTTATACATTTATTTGTCCTCCTTCGCTACTAAGTTTTCTAGTGGTTGATAATCCATTTCGTAGCCGAAATACCGAGGACCCACTGTTTCGATACCTTTTTTCGTTCGCCAAGCGGCATTCGCTTTCAAGCCCATTACTTGGACACGTTTGCCGTATTTCAAGCTTTCTGTTGTCACAGGCGTTAAAGTTTCCAAATCTACCATACAAATCAAATCAGGCGTCATCGCAATCACTTGGCCATCTTTCTCGGCAATTAAATTTTCATTTTGAAAATGGACAACTGCTTCTGAACCAGCATCACTGTTTAAGCCACTCAATTTGACACGTCCCAAATTGAAGCCACCTTTTACTTCTCGTTCTACATCTAGAATTTTTCCTTGGAACAATTCAAAGCCATCCGTAACTTCTACTAATGCTTGGCGTTTTTCTTGTTCATCTGCATAGGTACCTCGAATCACTTTGCCAATTTCTTCTGATAATGTCACGATGTTGTGAATACCATAGTCTTGTAATTGTTTGCCTGTCGCGGGATAAATGCTCACTAAAGCACTGGCGCCCATTTCAACCGTTTGAACACGAGCAAGACGTTCTGTCCAAGTATTATCAATCGTTTCCATAATGCCAATATTTCCTTTTTCATCGGTAATTGCCATAGGGGTCGCTGACATCCCATTCAAATGGAACGTTACCATAGGCAATTCTGGAAAGGCCCGACCCATACCATCACAATCCACCAAGGGAATGCCTAGCTTCGCTGCAACAACAATTGGAATCATTGAATTGACGCCCCCTGCTTCCATTGGAAAGGTCCCCGCAATCGTTTCTTGGTCTAAATATTTTCCTAACTTCTCAAAGACACGGACAAATTCGTCGCCTTTGGGAAATTTTTCAATTGCGACAGATGGGGCACCCATCATTGCGGCGGGTAGGAAAAAATCCTCCGCGGCAATTTCTTCTGGAGAAACCAGTTTGACAGGTCCGTTTTCTTCGATGGCGGACAAAGCCATCATTTTACCAATGTAGGGATCACCGCCACCTCCTGTCCCTAAAAAAGCTGCTCCTGTGGCTATATTCTCAATTGCTTCTGCATCTAAATAACGCATTCTCCGACACTCCTCTTCTTCATTCCATTTCTAATGATTCGGTGTTCGTCTGTTGACGTTTTGCACCGAAATAATAAATAACAAACGATAAAACAATGCCAATTAGCGGTTGGTTAGGCAATTGAGGGGCATTGGGAAAGAAACTCATAATCACCGGAATGCCCCCCACTGCAGCACCAATTAGCCATGAAAAAACACCTAATTTATTCACGCCAGGCGTTGGCTGCCATTTGGTTCGATCGCCTTTGTTAATCAACCAATAGGCAGCAATCATTACACCAGCCACTGGTGGAACCATCGCAGAAAGGACGGACATAATCGGCGTAAAGTAATTTAAAATCCCCACAACTGCTAATAAGGTCCCAATGGCGCCGGCCGCACCGACAGCGACTTTTTCTTTTTCTTTTGGAATATCAAAGACATTAATCAAGGCCAGTCCGCCAGAAAAAGCATTCACGGCATTCGTGGTCCAAGTTGCTAAAATTAGCGCAATAATTCCTAAAACTGGAAAACCGAGATTCATAAAAACTTCCGTGATATCTGCGGTGTTCGAAGCAATGGTCAAGACCGCACCAACGCCAATCATCAACAAGCCTGTCGGTAAAATCCCTAAGGTGGCCGCTTTAACCACATCTTTACGAGAAGAAACATATTGAGAGTAATCTCCAGCAATTACTGCACCTAATGCAAAAGAACCGACAGTCATTGAAAGACCTGACATAAAGCTTCCTGCTGTTTGAGGGGTATATTGACTAACAGCTTCCCAACCGTTGTTTCTTAACGAAGCCACCAAGCCATAAAGACAAACCAGAACTAACACAGGAACCGCAAAATAATTCAGAATTTTCAATATTTTTATGCCATAAAGAGCCGAAATAAGCATGATAACTCCCCAGATTAAGGAAGAAAGCGACACAGGTAAATCAATGCCGTAAATTTTTAAAAAGTTTGTGAAGGCGCCACCGCTGACATTGGCTTGCAAACCAAACCAACCTAAGCAAGCAATCGCTAGAATAATGGAAATAATCTTTTGCGAACCTTGAATGCCAAACACTTGAGAAGCGACTTTGACAGAAGGTTCTTGTAAGTCGGAACTTTGAATTCCTTGTAAAATCATTAAAATAACAATAATACCGTAACCAATAAATCCTGTTAACAAAGCTTCCCATAAAGGCATACCTGCAACTAACGTTCCTCCAATAATTAATCCTGGCACGCTAATCATTGCGCCCGCCCAAACAAATGCTAAGCTAAGCCACGATTGTTGTTGCTCGTTTTTTAATTTCATTCTCATTCCTCCTTAATTATTTTTTCAATTATAACGAAAAATCAGTCATAGGTCTTTTTCAAATTGAAAAAAATATCAAGGAAGTTTTGGCTTAAAATAAAAAGCAGACAAGAGCCTGGGACAAAAATCACTTTGGATTTTTGTCCCAGGCTTAAAAATTGATAAACGGCGGAAACAGAAGCAACTCCTTCGGAAATAAGCCGAAATTCTCCAAAAATTAAAGAACACCGGGTAGGTATCATGCAACATCAACTCGTTCCTCGTTGTGTTTTATGACAATTTTCGGAAATTCCTTCTTATTGCTGAGAAACACTATTTGCAAAGTAAATAGATGTTGAACAGTACCTACTTGGTTCTCGGAGTTAAACACTTCTGTCCCGACCTCTGTCTGCTTTTTTCATTCATTCGTGACCAAGCGATATAAGATCATCGCCAAATAGACTTCATAGGCTTCGGCGGCGTTGGTCATATCATAGCCGAGCGCTTCATTAATTTTACTGATACGATATTTGACCGTATTTTTATGAACAAATAGGCGTTCTCCGCATTCTTTAAAATCACTACTTGCATCTAGTAAAAACGTCCCTAATGTCATTAACTGTTCTGATTCTTTTAAGAGAGGTTGGATAACTGCTAAGCGTTGTTGGATTGCTTCTTCTCCTGCTTGGAGACACGTCATCATTTGTTGAACTGTACGAATTTCCGCGATTGATAACACTTTTCTTTGTGGATAGACACGCTTTAAAAACGGCGCGACTTGATTAACAGTTTGGTAGCTGACACGCACTTCAGTCGTGTTACGAACTTTCGGACAAAGGATGATTTCACCTAAATAGTCCTGATAGTCTGTGGCTTGCAAGTATTCTTTACTAATCGTGGCTTCAGGCTGTTTGTGTAAATAATTACCTAAGAGAACAATCAGGTAATTTTCTGTTTGCTGGACAATCGTTGTTTGGTAATAGTAACGTAGGAAATCTTTCAAATCTTGCTGAATAGCGTGGATTTCTTGTCCTTGTTGCCAAATAGGCAAAAGCCACATCGTTTCGACAGAAGAAATATCAATCATTAATTTTTTGGCTAATTGGTACATCTTATCACTTTCATCGTTAATGATTGCTTGGACTAAGGCATACTCACTGACTTCGTCATAGTTTTTCCCCCATAAATTCAGAGCCATCTGAACGACTTCCACCGCTTGATTCATCTCAAAAGAGGTTAACTGCTCTTCTTCTCGAATGAAGTAAAGCTTCAATGTTTGTCCATCTTTCTGAGGAAGTTTTTGCGAGGTAATGAAGTAGGTCGTTTCTCCCAACGCTACTTTCTCTTGTGATTGATAAAGTAACTTGGTTAAGGGTAATTTCGTGCTTCGCGGCCAATTGATGGTACTGATGATTTCATTGGTATAGGTGGTTAACGCAATATTGACTTTTAAAAAATCGGATAGGATTTTCAAGGTCATTTCCACACTGCGGTTTTGTTCAGGCAAAAGGGAAACTTTTTCCAAGAGGTCCGTTGCAAAAGAAGTCATTTTATTTTTATTGACTAACAATTTCATGACTTCATAAATGACTTCGTTATAGCGTAATGTGGGATCGTTTTTAGGCATTTGGATTAAAATAAAACCTAAAGAATCCGCTAATTGAATCACTTCCTCTGCAACTTTCGGTACGATAATCCCGACGTAGTACAAGATTAGGCCTACCTCGCCTAATTCATGTAGATGCCGAATCGTTTCGCATTGCTTCACCACATCATGACGAATGGCACAAAATGAACCAATCAAAATTTCACCAGCATGGTATTCATTTGTTTTGTGAAGTTTTTCCGAAAACAAAGACATATCAGAGACTTCTAAAAAAGAAAGAGAAGCAACAGATGTGTCCAATTGGTTTTTACCAGAAAGTACCGTTGCTTCTCGCAAAGACGGTAATTTTAATAAATCATTCACGCGGACACTCATATTTACTCCTCCTTTTGGCTGGTTTATTTTTTCTTACGAATCATATCGCCGACTGCAACAGGTTGCGTCACTTCCATTGTTAATAACATCATGGGATTAGGTGCCCGATCGATCGCTTCACCGTCTTCATTATACATCTCTTTAACGGTTTGGTGGAAATGGGTAAACCCAGGACCATAAAATTCAATTTCATCGCCGACACTGAAAAGGTTCCGTTGACGAATCGTCGCGACTTGCGTCTTTTCGTTGTACGCAATCACTTCACCAACAAATTTATATTGTGGAATTTTACGACGTTCGCCGAATAATTGTTCATTTTCACTTGGTGTATTGTAATAAAAACCAGTTGCTAATTCACGTTGTGCTACTTTCCATAATTCATCAATCCACTCTTGTTGGCAGACATAGTTTTCAGGGTCTTCCATGTAAGAATCGACGGCTTTTTTATACACATTAGCGACTGTCGAAACATAGTGAATGGATTTCATGCGGCCTTCAATTTTAAAACTATCGACACCATTTTCAATTAATTCTGGAATATGTTCAATCATAGACATATCTACGGCGCTCATTGAAAACTCTTCTTCAACTTCCCCTTCGCTGGTTTTGCTCCGACGTTCTGTCCCAAAAGGCATATCAAATAACTCGTATTTCCAACGACAAGATTGAGAGCAACCGCCACGATTGGCATCCCGCATCGACATATGGTTGGATAAAGTACAACGTCCTGAATATGAAATACACATTGCTCCATGAATAAAGGCTTCAATTTCAATGTCCGTATTTTCACGAATCGCTGCAACTTCCTCCATTGAAACTTCGCGCGCTAATACCACACGTTCTAAGCCTTCATTTTTCCAAAATTCTAATGTTTCATAGTTAGTTGCTGAAGCTTGTGTCGATAAATGGATGGGTAAACCTGGTGCTTCTGTCGCACAAATTTCGATTAAAGCTGGATCGGAAACAATCACAGCTGAAATTCCGATGTCTCGCAATTCTCTGAAAAACGCTCCTGCCCCTTCCTGGTTTCCTTCATGAGTGACCATATTGGCAGCGACATAAACTTTCGCATTATGTTCGCGGGCAAAGGCTACGCCTTCCGCCATTTCTTCTGGCGTGAAATTTCCTGCGCGGCTACGCAGACCGTAGGCATTCCCTCCGATATAAACGGCATCAGCACCGTAACGAATTGCGACTTTTAGTTTTTCTAGCGTCCCGGCTGGAGCCAACACCTCGGGACGCTTCAATGTTCGTTCTGTCATTACTTTCATGTTCTTCTTCCCCTTAAATGAATCAATTTATTTTATTGCATCGGCACTTAAATCAAAGAAACCATTGTCTAAGCCACGACCTGTTGGATGTAATTTTTCAATTTCAGCTGTTGCATGAGTTGCTTGATCTTCTGACCAAGTTCCCGCTTCAAGTGCTGCTTTCGCTTCGGCAAATAAGCGAGCAATCGCGACAAAATTTTCACCTGGCGTGTAAAGGCCATCGAGCTTCCATGTGCGATAGTGATGGTCATACAAGTTTGTTAACTCATTCATCAAGTTCACATCGTTATTGGCAAAAATATGCGTACCATGACTATCTTCATAAATGGAATAGTGGGTTTCTGGTTTTTTGGGTTCAGAAATAAACAGCCCTTCGTCTTTCGTAACCCCTTTGTCGTTCTTTGTGTAATTGTAGTAATTTTGAATTAATGGGCGTTTCGATTGATGAATACACGTCGCCCCATAGACAAGAATTTCAGCTGGAACTGCTAAGTTTTCTTCCATTGCTACCATTTCTTCAAAAGGTACTTCCCGAGCTAGAACAGCTCCGATGGCTCCTCGTTTACTCCAAAAATTGATTTGACGTGAGCTCGTTACTAAGGTTTCACCATCATAAACGTAAGGAATTTCTAATCCATCTCGTTGCATAATAAACACAATACCTGGATCACCCAAAGTAATTTTATCGACGTTGATTTCTTTTAAAAATGTCAGATACTCTGGGACTAATTTCATTTTTTCAGGGTGCATAATGCCATTTACTGCAACTAGCACTTGTTTGCCCATTTCATGTGCACGTTTCACAATCTCGCGTTGTTCATCTCGTGTAAAAGATACGGGCAAACGCAACCCGAATGTTTCTTCTCCAATATATAATGTATCCACACCTGTTGCGAGTAATTCTACAGCCTGCTCAACAGATTCTGCAGTTGCAATCAGTTCAATCATAAATATAGCCTCCTTCTTTATGACCGTTTAATAGTATCATACGTTCACAAACTTTAAAAGAGCTTATCTGTATTAAACGTACATTTTTCACAATGTTTCCGAAAAAAATTTTGGTAGAGAAGCACCATCCGCTTACCTACCAAATGTTCTTTTTTAATTACTGATCATCTGTTCTTTGGTCACTCATTCAAGTGGTATTTTCGTTCATAAAACGTTACTACAACGGTGAATAACCACGCTGCCGCTAAGCCTAACAAGCTGCCTAAAACAATCCCCAAAAAGCGGAATTGAATCAACGTTATCACGTACTGCTGACGAACGAGCAATGACAGCATCAGAGCCATAGGCGTTGTGAAAAATTGCGCCAATCCATAATTACGACGAATAAAATACTCAACGGTCACAAATAAGATTGTAATCACGACAATCGATTCAAAAGTTGTCAAAGCTAAATTAAGCAGAAAAGCGGAAATAACCAATCCAATCGTTGTGCCAAAAATTCGCTGAATATTTCGCTGCTTAATCGCACGTAAATTGTCTCCTTGTAAAATGGATGCACAGGAAACGACTAACCAATACGGATTCTGTAAATGTAAACTTTCGCTGATATATACAGCAAAAAATAAGACAAAGCTATAATATATGCTATCTAATGGCGCTTCTGGATGCCGATAAATTCGTTCCCGTAATGATCGCTTAGCTAGCGGGGCACTGATTTCCTTCTCTGTAAAATGCAACACTAGTGCAAACAAAATGGAAAAGCCAATGCCTAATAACATACAGCCACTCATGAACGGAATTTTTGCTAACGGAATGCTCGTACTGGCACCCATCGCTGTCACCATCACACCAAAGAAGGCCCCTGGTTTTGAAATATCGTAGACTTCAAAGAAAAAGCGGCCACCAAAACCGACCAGTGCAACAACAATGGGAATGAGCCATGCAATATGGGTCGATAACATGCCTAACAAATTTCCTAAAAAAAGGTAACTACCGACCACAGATAAACGAGTCATTAACTGTTTTAATGGTAACGGCTGATAATATAAAAAAGTAAAAATACCTAACGAGCCAAAACTTGAAATCAATAATTGATGATTGATATAGCCCAAAAAAAGAATGCTGAACATAACCAAGCCAGCAAACACTAGTCGAAAAGGATTATCCTTTGGACGTTGATAATGTAGTAATTCTCGAAAAAAAGATTGTTCCATTCCATCACCCCTCCTTATTAACGTAGCACAGAAAAATCAATCTGGCAATTCTCAAAAAGAAATCGCCACTGGAAAATAGAAAAAGGAGCGTGGAGCAAAAATCACTTTGGATTTTTGCTCCACGCTCAAAAACTGATACACGGCGAGAACAGAAGCAACCCCTTCGGCTTATTTCTCGGAGTTAAACACTTCTGTCCCGACCTCCTTTGCATCTCATCTATACAGTTTGTAATTCTTTCGCTTCTGTCTTTGGTGCTTTTGGTGCCCGCACATTTAACGTAATTTTGCCTTTGCTAGCACCTAAGGTTACTTTATCCCCTAACTGAATTTGACCGGAAAGAAGGGCTTCACTTAAACGATCTTCCACTTCTTTTTGTAAGGCCCGACGAATTGGACGTGCGCCATATTCTGGATCAAACCCAACTTTACCAATAACTTCAATTGCAGCTGGTGTGATTTTCACTTTAACCTCTTGTTCGGCCATCCGTTTCACGACAGATTGACTCATAATTTTTACGATTTCATGAATTTCCTCTTGTTTCAAGGAATGGAAGACAACCGTTTCGTCAATTCGGTTTAAGAACTCTGGACGGAAAGCTTTTTTCAATTCTTCCATGATTCGTTTTTGCATTAATTCATGATTTTTAGAAATGTCTTTCACATTGAAGCCGACATGTTTTTCTTCACGAATCGCTGTTGCCCCTAAGTTGGAGGTCATGATTAAAATCGTGTTACGGAAATCGACTTTTCGTCCTTTGGCATCCGTTAAATGGCCATCATCTAAGACTTGTAATAAAATATTAAAGACATCTGGATGGGCTTTTTCTACTTCATCTAGCAAAATAACGGAATAAGGACGTTGACGAATTTTTTCAGTTAGTTGGCCGCCTTCTTCGTAGCCGACATAACCTGGAGGAGAACCGATTAAACGGCTAGTACTGTATTTTTCCATAAACTCAGACATATCCACGCGAATCAACGCTTCTTCGCTGCCAAACATCGCTTCGGCTAAGGCTTTGGCAAGTTCTGTTTTCCCAACCCCTGTTGGTCCTAAGAACATGAAGGAACCAATCGGTCTTGCTGGG
The DNA here is from genome assembly GCF_023539285.1 of Enterococcus sp. LX10. Taxonomy (NCBI): domain Bacteria; kingdom Bacillati; phylum Bacillota; class Bacilli; order Lactobacillales; family Enterococcaceae; genus Enterococcus; species Enterococcus sp. LX10. Next base: position 2,678,365 of record NZ_CP092784.1, read on the forward strand.
TCTTTCAAGCCACTACGCGCACGACGGATAGCGCGTGAAACAGCTTCAACTGCTTCATTTTGGCCAACGACCCGTTGATGTAAAATGGTTTCTAATTCCATCAATCGTTCGCTTTCTTTCTTCTCTAGCTGCTGCAAAGGAACGCCTGTCCATTGTGAAACGACTCCAGCCACGTCTTCTTCTGTTACTTGCGTACTGTAACCAGACAGACTTTTTTCTTTCACTGCAATCAATTCTTCTAGTTTTTCCATCACTTGTTTTTCTTTTTGACGAATCCGAGCAGCACTTTCAAATGATTGGTTTTGAATGGCCTCTTCTTTTTCCGTAATTAATTGAGAAATTTCGGTACGCAATTCATTAATTTCTGAAGGCTGATCTGCCTTATCTAAACGAACTTTTGCTGCAGATTCGTCCATTAAATCAATTGCTTTATCTGGTAATTGGCGGTCATTTAAATAGCGAATCGATAATTGAACCGCCGCATGTAGAGCTTCATCTGTAATTTCTACGCCATGATGTTTTTCATAGCGTGAACGCAAGCCTTTTAGAATTTCTTCTGCTTCTTCTGGCGTTGGTTCTGCTACTTGAATACGGGCAAAACGACGTTCCAAAGCGGCATCTTTTTCAATATATTTTTGGTATTCATCCAGAGTTGTCGCACCAATGGTTTGCAACTCACCACGTGCTAAAGCAGGTTTTAAAATATTTGAAGCATCGATCGCCCCTTCTGCACCGCCAGCACCGATCAAGGTATGCAATTCGTCGATAAATAAAATGACTTGTCCATCTTGATAGATTTCATCGACAACTTTTTTCAAGCGATCTTCGAACTCACCTCGATATTTGGTTCCAGCAACCAAGGCACCCATGTCTAGCATCATTAAACGTTTGCCTTGCATATCTTCAGGGACTTCCCGGTTGACAATTTTCTGAGCTAAGCCTTCTGCTATCGCTGTTTTCCCAACACCTGGTTCACCGACTAGGACAGGATTGTTTTTGGTACGGCGACTCAAAATTTGGATCAAACGACGAACTTCGGTCCCGCGACCAACTACTGGATCCAAGCTTTGTTCTCGTGCTAACTTGGTTAAATCTCTTGCTAAAGAATCCAATGTTGGCGTCCCTTGTGGCGCATTTTTATTTTGACCATTCCGACGACGTTGTGCGCCATTGGGTTCGGAAACGCCCATTTTTTTCAATAATAATTGACGCATTTTGGATAAGCTTAATCCTAAATTCACTAAAATTCTAGACGCTAAAATTTCTTCGTCTCTTAACAAGCCTAATAATAAATGCTCGGTACCAATCTTTTGAGCCCCTAAGCGCTTCGCTTCATCTCCCGCATAGGCAAAGATTTGTTTGGCTCTTGGTGAATAAGGTAAGTATAAGTTGTTATTCCCCATTGGACTTTGCATGGTGCCATAGCCACTTAAATGCTCAATTTCTTCACGGATGTCTTCTGTGTCAGTATTCAATTGTCGTAATGTTTTTCCGGCAATCCCATTTGGTTCTAAAACGAGTGCTAATAATAAATGCTCAGAACCGACGGATTGATGACGAAAATACTTCGCTTCTTCTTGGGCAATCGCCAGTACGGCTTTCGCACTTTCTGTAAATAGTTCATCCATAGTTATTCCTCCTCATAGCTCAAGCGCTCTAAAAATGAACGCATTATTTGAGCTCTTAGAAAATCTTCGTGATTCCCCAGACCATTCAATGTGCTTTTACTTAAAGCAGCTAGCATTAAATTGCCTTCCTTTTTCGTAATCACTTCTTCTTCATACAATGTTTGAATAAATGTTAGCGCATCTTTTTCTGTTAAGGTTGCGCCAATCAATTGATCCATTTGTTTTAGTAATTGATCGTTATCTGAAATTTGTACTTTGACAATGCGAATATAGCCGCCTCCACCACGTTTACTTTCAACTGCGTAGCCTCGTTGGATGGTAAAACGTGTATTAATTACATAGTTAATTTGTGAAGGAACGCAATTAAATAAATTAGCCATTTCCGCCCGACGGATTTCAATTTTATTACTTTCTTCTAAAATCTTTTTTAAATAAGCCTCGATTAAATCTGACGTATTTTGATTACTCATAGTCTTCCATCCTTCTTCTCTCTTGACTAATATTGACCATTATTATATCGAACTTTGCCTATTAAATAAAGAGGAACGCTTTGACTTTAATAAAAAAATGCAAAACAGGAGGAGCAACCTCAGTCAAACTGACTTAAGTTCCCCTCCTAAAGTTGAAAATATGTTATTGAATCACAGAGGCTGAGACAAAAGTGTTTAGCTCCAAGAACCAAGTAGGTACTGTTCAACATCTATTTGCTTTGCAAATAGTGTTTCTCAGCAATAAGAAGAAATTTCCGAAAATTGTTCTTTAATTTTTGGAGAATTTCGGCTTATTTCCGAAGGAGTTGCTTTTGTTCAGCTGATTATCTTAATGTCTCACAAAAACGATTCTTCGCCATAGGCTTGATCCAAGGCTTGTTGAATATCATCGATAATAGATGTTGGCTCTTCCAAACCAACGTACATGCGAATGTGCGCTGGCGACAAACCTCTTTTCTGAACAGCCGCCAAGTTATTGCCTTTGAATACAGGCAAGGCCAAACTTTCAAAACCACCCCAACTGACCCCAATTGTGACCAACGTCAATGCATTCACAAATGTTTTCAAACGTTCAAAATCGGTATCTTTTAAATCAATCGCAAACAAGGAGCCATAACCTGTTAAATATTTTTCTGCTAACGCTTGTTGTTGTTGATTTCCTACAAAAGGATGATATAAGCGGCTGATTCGCGAATCCTTTTGCAAAGCCGACAGCACCGTTTGGATGGCTTGAGACTGATGCGCCAACCGAACGGGCATGGTACGAATACCTCGTAACGCTAACCAAGAATTGAAGGGACTATTGACTGCGCCTAATGCTTGATGACCATGTTCAAAAATTTGATCTACAAGCGCTGCTTTGCCAATGACAGCCCCTGCTACAATATCCGAATGACCACCAATATATTTGGAACAAGAATGAATCACCAGGTCCACATTATGGCATAAAGGATGCTGAAATAACGGTGACGCCCACGTGTTATCAATGACAGTGTATGCGCCGATTTTTTGTGCTAACGCAGTTATTTTTTCTAAATCTAGCAGTTCAAACTTTTGTGAGGACGGACTTTCAAAGTAAATGACTTTGGTGTTTTCCTGAACAAATTGAAAAAGTTCTTCTGTTTCTGTAACGTCTACTTTGGTCAAGGATACGCCAAATTTCTCTAAATATTGCACAAACGAAACAGATTCTCCATAAATTGTATTGACCATTAAAACATGATCGCCTTGTTGGAGCAACGTAAACAGCGTTGCCGAAATAGCGCCCATTCCTGAGGCAAAAACTTTACATTTTTCTCCACGTTCCAAACGAGCAATTTTTTTCTCTAAAATTTCTGTTGTGGGGTTGGTGCCACGTGTGTAAACATAATTATTTTTTTCATCCATACTCGCTGCCATAAATTCTTCGTAAGTTGGAAAATAAAAGGAAGAGGTTTGAACCAACTCGGGCACCATCGGATGATACATTTTTTCCATTCCTTTTTCCACTTCACAGCAAATATTTTCATCATTCTCAACATGCATTTCCTTCACTCCTCTTTCTCTACAATGTTTCTGGTACTTCATGGGCTTCTTCTTTTTGATATTGTCGATCTAAGGCTTTTACAAATGGATAATAAATAACGACACTAGCCGCAACAGCTAAAACTTGCGTCACTGCACCTTGCCATTTTCCCACTAAAAAACCCGAAAACAGAAAGGGCGTAGCCCATGGTGCTTGAATGTTTGTAAACATTGGCATGAACCCAATTTTCATTGACAGAAAGGCAATCAAGACAGATACAATCGGCGCGACCGCAATCGGAATCAATAATAAAGGGTTAAAAATAACTGGGAGTCCAAAAATCAAGGGTTCATTAATGTTGAAAAATGCTGGAACAAACGAAATTTTCGACATGGCTTTCATTCTAGACGAATGTCCGACGATGGCCATTGCAATAGCCAAGCCAATCGTGCAACCAGCGCCTCCAATTGTGGCAAATTGATCGAGCATTTGGACCGTGCCAAAGTTGCCATTTTGAGCAGTTAATTGTCCTAATTCCGCTAAGCTTTGGTTTTTGTCTGCATTCGCATATAAAATAGGATATAGCATGGAATTGATGACAGTTGGATGAATTCCAAACCACTAGAACAGTCCATTTAAGCCAGCCACAATAATAATTGCAAAAGGGGTTCCGATTAAACCTTGCAGTGGCGCTTGAATCACCGCATAAATTAATTGCGGGAAGGAATCCGCAAACGAAAGCCCAATCCCATTAATCAATAAAGCCACCGCTACCACAAAAATCCCAGGAATCAATGCACTAAAAGCTTGGCTCACCATAGAAGGCACGCTGTCAGGCATTTTGATGACTAATTTTTTCTTAATACAGAAACGAGTCAACTCAACCGAAAGAATTGACATAATAATGGCCGTAATCACCCCTTGCGTTCCTAACCAATCAAACGATAAAACTTTCGTCACAACTTCGCCTGATTCAGTGGTCACCGTTTTCGGTAAAACGACTACGTAAGCAACAATTCCTAAAATTAATGAAGTTAAACGGTCCATTTCGTAACTTTCCGCCAATTTATAGGACATCGTCCCGGCAAAAATAATTCCCATCATGTTGAAAGTTGCTCGATAAGCTGGTGAAATCATATCCGCCCAACCTGCACCGAAAATTCCAGCCATAAAATCGCCATACCCTGCTACTGGAAAATCTGTAATCAACATAAAAATCGATCCAATAATTGTTAACGGCATAATTGCAAAAAAACCATTTCTTAAGGCTTGAAAATAACGTAAACTTGTAATCCTTGAAACTTTAGGCACTACGGTTTGCTCCACCCAGTTTGTTAACTTATCCATTTCACTTCTCTCCTTAATCCTTCGTGATATCCTCATCATAAAGAAACCGCTTTCTGATGTAAATACAACTAACTGATTCTGTAACTATGTTTCATAATTCATACGCTTAAGGTATACTGAAAGCGAAACAAAGTACCACAGAGAGGTGAACCCATTGAATCTAATCGAATGTTTAGAACAAAAAGAACGCTATACATATAACGAAGGGCTAATTATTGATTTTATTTTATCTCATACTGAACGAGTCCTGCATATGTCGATTTATGAACTAGCAGAAGCCACCAACTCTTCAACTTCCACGATTGTTCGTTTGTGTAAAAAAACAGAAACTAGCGGTTTCAAAGAATTTAAAATCCGCTTGTCCCGCGACTTAGAAATTCACTACCAAGCAATCCGGAATGTTGATGCGAATATGCCTTTTTTAGCGCAAGATTCTGATTTACTAATTGCCAAGAAAATTGCGCAGTTAACGACTGAAACTGTTCAATCCACTCAACAGTTATTAACCGAGGCCATGTTAAATAAAAGCATTGATTTACTTTTAACCGCTGAAAATATTTTAGCTGTGGGTGTCAGTAACTCCTACATTCGCTTAACGGATTTTCAAACAAAGTTATTACGCATTCAGCTATTTATCCATTTAATCCCTTATCAAGCTGAACAATTTTATTTAGCCATCAATGCCACCAAAAATGACGTAGCCATCCTCGTCTCTTACAGTGGTAACACTGCAGAAATCGTTAATGAAGCACGGATTTTTGCAGAAGGAGGCACCCCGATTATTGCCATTACTTCAGACTTGAACAGCCAATTAGCTAAATACGCTACAGTGATTTTGCCCATTCCTAACGTTGAACATGCAGATTTCAAAGTCTCGACTTTTTCCTCTCAACTAGCCATCGAATATATTCTCAATGTCCTTTATTCCTGTATTTTTAGTCGCAATTTCGATAAGAATTACACATCACAAAAAAATACACCTACTTCGATACTTAAATTTTAAACAAAACAAAAAAACAGTACTGATCATCAGTACTGTTTTTCACAATCGGGAAGACAGGATTCGAACCTGCGACCCCTTGGTCCCAAACCAAGTGCTCTACCAAGCTGAGCTACTTCCCGGGCTATGAAGTTAAAGTAATAAAAAAAGACTATCGAATTAAAAAGAAACTCACGTGCACCTTTTTAAAACTTAGTCAATCACTCAACTATGCACCCAAAGGGAGTCGAACCCCTAACCTTTTGATTCGTAGTCAAACACTCTATCCAGTTGAGCTATGGGTGCTAAATATAAAACAATGCCGAGGACCGGAATCGAACCGGTACGGTGATCACTCACCGCAGGATTTTAAGTCCTGTGCGTCTGCCAGTTCCGCCACCCCGGCGTAATGAATTGGCTAAGCGGAAAACGGGGTTCGAACCCGCGACCCCCACCTTGGCAAGGTGGTGCTCTACCACTGAGCTATTTCCGCAAAATGGTGCCGGCTAAAGGACTTGAACCCTCGACCCTCTGATTACAAATCAGATGCTCTACCAACTGAGCTAAGCCGGCTAAATATGCGGGTGAAGGGACTTGAACCCCCACGCCTTGCGGCGCTAGATCCTAAATCTAGTGCGTCTGCCAATTCCGCCACACCCGCAAATGAAATATGAATATGAGCCGTAC
>NZ_CP092784.1:2687500-2737931 GCF_023539285.1 Enterococcus sp. LX10
ACGTGGGTTCGGTCCTCCAGTGCGTTTTACCGCACCTTCAACCTGGACATGGGTAGATCACATGGTTTCGGGTCTACGACTACATACTCATTCGCCCTATTCAGACTCGCTTTCGCTGCGGCTCCGTCTCTTCGACTTAACCTCGCATGCAATCGTAACTCGCCGGTTCATTCTACAAAAGGCACGCCATCACTCATTAACGAGCTTTGACTTGTTGTAGGCACACGGTTTCAGGATCTATTTCACTCCCCTTCCGGGGTGCTTTTCACCTTTCCCTCACGGTACTGGTTCACTATCGGTCACTAGGGAGTATTTAGCCTTGCGGGATGGTCCCCGCGGATTCCGACGGAATTTCTCGTGTTCCGCCGTACTCAGGATCCTCCTAGGTGTTGTCAGCATTTCGTCTACGGGGCTTTCACCCTCTTTAGCGGAATTTTCCAAATCCTTCAACTATACTAACAGACTACCATATTGGAGTCCTACAACCCCAACAAGCAAGCTTGTTGGTTTGGGCTCTTCCCGTTTCGCTCGCCGCTACTCAGGGAATCGAATTTTCTTTCTCTTCCTGCAGGTACTAAGATGTTTCAGTTCTCTGCGTCTACCTCTAATCAGCTATGTATTCACTGAAAAGTAATATCCTATAAAAGATATTGGGTTCCCCCATTCGGAAATCTCTGGATCATAGCTTACTTACAGCTCCCCAAAGCATATCGGTGTTAGTCCCGTCCTTCATCGGCTCCTAGTGCCAAGGCATCCACCGTGCGCCCTTATTCACTTAACCTTATCAACCTTACGGTTGGGTCTTGATCACTTCTTCTAGCGATAGAAGGTTAATCAATAAATAAGCAATTGAACTTATTAAAAAACTCATTCAACGCGGTGTTCTCGGTTTGTTTTGATTCTTTTTACTTCAATATCCAGTTTTCAATGAACGAATGTTTTGAGAGTAGACCTCTCAAAACTGAACAAAGTAAAGACGAAATGTGTATTTCCGTAATATTCCTTAGAAAGGAGGTGATCCAGCCGCACCTTCCGATACGGCTACCTTGTTACGACTTCACCCCAATCATCTATCCCACCTTAGGCGGCTGGCTCCAAAAAGGTTACCTCACCGACTTCGGGTGTTACAAACTCTCGTGGTGTGACGGGCGGTGTGTACAAGGCCCGGGAACGTATTCACCGCGGCGTGCTGATCCGCGATTACTAGCGATTCCGGCTTCATGCAGGCGAGTTGCAGCCTGCAATCCGAACTGAGAGAAGCTTTAAGAGATTTGCATGACCTCGCGGTCTAGCGACTCGTTGTACTTCCCATTGTAGCACGTGTGTAGCCCAGGTCATAAGGGGCATGATGATTTGACGTCATCCCCACCTTCCTCCGGTTTGTCACCGGCAGTCTCGCTAGAGTGCCCAACTAAATGATGGCAACTAACAATAAGGGTTGCGCTCGTTGCGGGACTTAACCCAACATCTCACGACACGAGCTGACGACAACCATGCACCACCTGTCACTTTGTCCCCGAAGGGAAAGCTCTATCTCTAGAGTGGTCAAAGGATGTCAAGACCTGGTAAGGTTCTTCGCGTTGCTTCGAATTAAACCACATGCTCCACCGCTTGTGCGGGCCCCCGTCAATTCCTTTGAGTTTCAACCTTGCGGTCGTACTCCCCAGGCGGAGTGCTTAATGCGTTTGCTGCAGCACTGAAGGGCGGAAACCCTCCAACACTTAGCACTCATCGTTTACGGCGTGGACTACCAGGGTATCTAATCCTGTTTGCTCCCCACGCTTTCGAGCCTCAGCGTCAGTTACAGACCAGAGAGCCGCCTTCGCCACTGGTGTTCCTCCATATATCTACGCATTTCACCGCTACACATGGAATTCCACTCTCCTCTTCTGCACTCAAGTCTCCCAGTTTCCAATGACCCTCCCCGGTTGAGCCGGGGGCTTTCACATCAGACTTAAGAAACCGCCTGCGCTCGCTTTACGCCCAATAAATCCGGACAACGCTTGCCACCTACGTATTACCGCGGCTGCTGGCACGTAGTTAGCCGTGGCTTTCTGGTTAGATACCGTCAGGGGACGTTCAGTTACTAACGTCCTTGTTCTTCTCTAACAACAGAGTTTTACGATCCGAAAACCTTCTTCACTCACGCGGCGTTGCTCGGTCAGACTTTCGTCCATTGCCGAAGATTCCCTACTGCTGCCTCCCGTAGGAGTCTGGGCCGTGTCTCAGTCCCAGTGTGGCCGATCACCCTCTCAGGTCGGCTATGCATCGTGGCCTTGGTGAGCCGTTACCTCACCAACTAGCTAATGCACCGCGGGTCCATCCATCAGCGACACCCGAAAGCGCCTTTCACTCTTATGCCATGCGGCATAAACTGTTATGCGGTATTAGCACCTGTTTCCAAGTGTTATCCCCCTCTGATGGGTAGGTTACCCACGTGTTACTCACCCGTCCGCCACTCCTCTTTCCAATTGAGTGCAAGCACTCGGGAGGAAAGAAGCGTTCGACTTGCATGTATTAGGCACGCCGCCAGCGTTCGTCCTGAGCCAGGATCAAACTCTCATAATAAAAGTTAGAACAACCTTGCGATTGTTAAGCTCAATTTGTTTGCTAGCATATTGCTTGCTTGTTAAAAATGTTTGTTGTCTTGAATTGAATCAAGACGCCCTACACATTTGGTTCGTCTATTCTTTGTTCAGTTTTCAAAGGTCTACGTTACCTCGCAGCAACTTTTATATCATAACAAACTTTCGTTTGAATGTCAAGAACTTTTTTGAAAAAGTTTTTTTAAGTTGTTTTACTCGGTTGTTGTCGTCTGTTGTGACAACTTCTATATCTTATCATCTCGTTTGTTATTTGTCAACAACTTTTTTGTTGTTTTTTCAAACTTTTTTCGAGAGATTTGAAATCAAGAATTGTTATTTAATTATTGATTTCTGAATCGCTCAGCTGTGTGACTCGCCTTGCGACATGTAATAATATACCAAGATTTCAAGCATTGGTCAATCATTATTTTCACTTTTTTTAAACTTTTTTTCAATACCGATTATTATGATTGGTCTAGGTATTTTCGTTCGTTTTTTACCCCCTTTCATCCTTTTTTGGTTATAGTTTATTAACTTTTAGCAAAATCTTCTAAATTTATCGTAATATATCAAGGATTTTGTCCTTTTTAGCAATTATTTGTTAAAATATGGAAAAGAGATTTTTTTATATATGGAGGAAATGAACGCTTATGAAAATTTTAGTTGCAGATGATGATAAAGAAATTGTAGAACTATTGAGTATTTATATTCATAATGAAGGATACGAAGTCGTGAAAGCTTATGATGGAAAAGAAGCATTATCCAAATTGCACACAACACCAGATATCGATTTATTAATCTTGGACATTATGATGCCAATCATGGATGGAATGGAAGTAGTGAAAGAACTTCGAAAAGAATCGCAAATTCCAATTATTATGTTAACAGCAAAAACAACCGATATGGATAAAATCAAAGGCTTAGTTGCTGGTGCAGACGATTATGTCACCAAGCCTTTTAATCCTTTAGAAGTAATGGCTCGGGTGAAGTCTATTTTACGTAGAAGCCAAATGCAATTAACCAAAGAAGAACCCGATGAATTAGAAGTCGGCCCATTAATGATTAATAAGGACTCTCACGAAGTCAAAACAATAGAAGGAAAAGAAATTCAATTAACCGCTCTTGAGTTTGGTATCCTCTATCTATTAGCTAGTCATCCAAATCGTGTGTTTAGTGCGGATGAAATTTTTGAGCGTGTGTGGCAACAAGAAAGTATTGTTTCTGCTAAAACCGTGATGGTTCACGTCAGTCATTTAAGAGATAAGATTGAAGAAGCAACTGGTGGAGAAAAAGTCATTCAAACAGTGTGGGGAGTTGGATATAAGATCGATGCTCGTTAAACCTAAAAAGATTGAAAAACAAAAACGAATTACCTTAACTTCTAAAGAAATCAGCGAGTTATTAGCAGAAGCAATTGTGACAATTGTTTTATTACTACTATTAAATGTCTCAATTATGTTCCTTTTAGGACAACTACTTAGTGAAAACTCGCCCTTAGCTGGTGTCATCTGGGCCACTAAGGATGCGGTCGCTAAAGAATTAAATACTGATTTGTTTTGGAGCTGGAATAAATTTGTCTTACCCATTTTCTTTTTAGTAGATGCAGCCGTTCTCTATTGGCGCTTAATTCGTCGCTACCATCAAATGCAATTGCGTCATATTATCAGTGAGTTACATTACATCGCTGATGGTAATTACAATCACCGCATTCCGTTTGAATTAAGTGGTGATTTAGCAAAAGTCGTGACGAGTATTAACGGTCTAGTGGATAGTACTGTCGCAGCCATTGAAGATGAACGGCGAATTGAAAAATCAAAAGATGAATTAATTACGAATGTCAGTCATGATATTCGAACACCGTTAACTTCTATTATTGGTTATCTGGGATTGATTGAAGATCGTCAATTTCATAGCCAAGAAGATTTACTGAAATATACGCATACCGCTTACGTCAAAGCGAAACAAATGAAATTATTAGTTGATGATCTTTTTGAATATACAAAAGTCCGTCAACCAAGTGTACCGATTCATACGACGACTTTTGATATGGCACAATTAATTGAACAGCTTGCTGCCGATTTTGAATTGGAAGCGAAAAAGATTAATATGCAAATCCAAGTAAAAGCCAATCCAGCTTCTTTAATGATGGAAGGCGATACGGAAAAACTAGTCCGAGTCTTTAACAACCTTCTTTCAAACGCTTTGAAATATGGCAAAGGTGGCCATCATATTGTGATGGAAGTAGACAAAGTCGGCACCGAAGCAATTATCGCTGTTCGCAATGATGGACCAGCTATTCCTAAACATTCTTTAGATCAGTTATTTGATCGCTTCTATCGTGTCGAAGAATCCCGATCACAAGAAACGGGTGGAACTGGTTTAGGTCTGGCTATTGCACAAAGTATTGTCGCTTTACATGGTGGATATATTTATGCGAAGTCTGATCAAAAGTGGACCTCCTTTATTATTCATCTACCCTTACAGCGTACCAACAAGAAATCAGAGAGTTAATTGACATCCCTGAACTTTTTCGGTATTCTATAGAAAAGAGAAAACTAAGAGAAAAAGTATTTATGGCACTGAATTCCAGAGAGTTTGCGGGGGTGCGAGCAAACATTCATCTATAAAGAAGTCCGTCTCTTCCAGGTGTCCAGCGAAATAAGTTGGAACGGTCTGCAGCCGTTATCTGCAAATCAAGGGCAGTAACATTACTGAACTTGGGTGGTACCGCGAGATTTCCAGTCATTTCGTCCCAAGAATATTTATTTTTGGGGTGAGATGGCTTTTTTGTTGTTTTCTACAACAGTTATTATTGATTATGTACTAATTTTAAGGAGGAAAAAATATGTTAGATGTAAAAATGATGCGTCAAAATTTTGACGAAGTAAAAGCAAAGCTACAAACCCGTGGCGTGAAAGAAGAAATCTTAGTGGAATTTCTGCGTTTAGATGAAAGTCGCCGTGATTTATTAGTCAAAGTCGAAGAAATGAAAAAATACCGGAATGATGTGTCTGCTGAAATTGCTCAATTAAAACGGAACAAAGAAGATGCAACGGCCAAAATCGCGGAAATGAAAGAAGTCGGCGGCAATATTAAAGCATTAGATGCAGAAATTAACGCTATTGACGAAGAGCTACGTGGGATCACAACTACTTTACCGAACTTGCCAGATGCTTCTGTGCCTGTTGGTGCTGGTGAAGAAGAAAATGTAGAAGTACGTCGTTGGAGTGAACCAAGAACTTTTGCTTTTGAACCAAAACCACACTGGGAAGTCGCTGAAAACTTAGGCATTCTAGATTTTGAACGTGGTGCCAAAGTAGCTGGTAGCCGTTTTGTTTATTACAAAGGCTTAGGTGCTCGCTTAGAACGTGCGTTATACAACTTCATGTTAGATTTACATGTTTATGAACATGGCTATACAGAAATGATTACGCCTTATATCGTTAATGACACCGCCATGTTCGGAACTGGCCAATTTCCTAAGTTTAAAGAAGATGTCTTCCAATTACAAGATACGGATTTAACGTTAATTCCAACTGCGGAAGTCCCTTTAACCAATTACTACAACAATGAAATTTTAGATGGCAAGGATTTACCGATTTACTTTACGGCCTTGAGCCCTTCTTTCCGTTCTGAAGCTGGTAGCGCTGGTCGTGACACACGTGGGTTAATTCGTTTACACCAATTTAATAAAGTCGAAATGGTTAAATTTAGTGATGCAGAGCATTCTTATGAGGAATTAGAAAAAATGACGAATAATGCCGAAGAAATTCTGCAAAAACTGGGATTACCTTACCGTGTCATGGCTCTTTCAACAGGTGACATGGGCTTCTCAGCTGCGAAAACTTATGACTTGGAAGTTTGGATTCCTGCTCAAGAAACGTACCGTGAAATCAGTTCATGCTCAAACTGTGAAGATTTCCAAGCGCGCCGTGCGATGATTCGTTACCGTGATGAAAATGATAAAGTCCAATATGCGCATACACTCAACGGTTCTGGTTTAGCCGTAGGACGGACAGTCGCTGCTATTTTAGAAAACTACCAAAACGAAGATGGCTCTGTGACTGTACCAGAAGTCCTAGTTCCTTACATGGGTAACCTAACAGTTATTAAATAAAGGGAAGATGAAGGTCGTTGTCTGATATCAGATAACGGCTTTTATTCTATAGGAAAAGGAGCCTGTAACAAAAATCCAAAGTGATTTTTGTTACAGGCTTAAAAATTGATAAACGGCGGAAACAGAAGCAACTCCTTCATTCTACAGAAAAAGAGGCAGACGTCGAAATGACGTCTGCCTCTTTTAAATTTTAAAAAAATCAGCTTTTATTTTATTGAACAGAATAGTTTGGTGCTTCTTTTGTGATTTGAACGTCATGTGGATGTGATTCTTTCAATCCGTTACCACTCATTTGAACAAATTGTGCTTCTTCACGCAACGCTTTCAGGTCTGCTGCACCGACGTAACCCATCCCTGATTTCAAGCCACCGATTAATTGGAAGACAATATCAGAAACGCTTCCTTTGTAAGCAACACGTCCTTCGATTCCTTCTGGCACTAATTTGTTTGCTTCATTGACACTTCCTTGGAAGTAACGATCACTTGATCCTTTTTCCATTGCACCTAATGAGCCCATGCCACGGTAAGTTTTGAAACGACGGCCTTGATAAATTTCAAATTCGCCTGGAGATTCATCTGTACCTGCTAACATACTTCCTAGCATTACAGCATGTCCACCAGCAGCTAAGGCTTTCACGATATCACCAGAATATTTAATACCGCCATCAGCGATAATTGCTTTACCATATTCTCTAGCTACAGAAGCAGCATCATAAATCGCTGTTAATTGAGGAACACCAACACCAGCAACGACACGTGTTGTACAAATTGAACCAGGTCCAATACCAACTTTGACAACGTCAACGCCGACATCATACAATGCTTTGGTTGCTTCAGCAGTGGCAACATTACCAGCAATTAATGTTGCTTCAGGGAACGTTTCACGAATTTCTTTAATTTTGCGAATAACGCCGGCACTATGGCCATGTGCAGTATCGATGACAATCGCATCCGCACCTGCTTCTAATAATGCTTCCGCACGTTCGAACGTATCACTAGTGACACCGACTGCTGCCGCCACAAGTAAACGACCGTGTTCATCTTTGGCAGCATTTGGGAATTCAATCACTTTTTCAATGTCTTTAATTGTAATTAAGCCACTTAAGCGACCTGCTTCATCAACGATTGGTAATTTTTCGATTTTATGTTTTTGTAAGATTTTTTCTGCATCTTTTAAAGATGTGCCAACTGGCGCAGTGACTAAATGATCTTTTGTCATGACTTCTTCGATTTTGATTTGGTAGTCCGTTACAAAACGCATATCACGGTTTGTAATAATTCCGACTAATTTACGGTTTTCCATTGTTTCTACAATTGGCACACCGCTAATACGGTAACGACTCATTAATTCTTCTGCATCCGCTACTAAGTTTGTTGGTGTTAGAAAGAATGGATCAATGATAACGCCGCTTTCAGAACGTTTGACTTTACGTACTTCGTCTGCTTGTTGGGCGACAGTCATATTTTTATGTACGACACCTAGTCCACCTTGACGAGCCATCGCAATTGCCATATTACTATCTGTAACAGTATCCATACTGGCACTCATCAATGGAATATTTAACTTGATATTTTTAGCTAATTGTACACTCATGTCTACATCATTTGGTAAGACATGGCTTTCTGCAGGGATTAATAGCACATCATCAAATGTAAGACCTTTTTTCGCAAATTTTGTTTCCCAATTTGACATTTTTTTGTCCACTCCTCGACTTAATTTTATATATGAAAATAACAGATAATACTAAGGAAGTCAACTAGATTTGTTTAAATAATCAATGAGGAATAAAGGACAAAACGCCAAAATCGGTTTGTCCTTTATTCAACTCTTCCTAATTAAGGTCCTACTTTCATCGTTGTTCTTTTATCTTGTGTTTCTTTTTTTGTTGTAAAAATCGGCTAAATCCAAAACCACCAACAGAAAGTAAGGTAATCATTGTCCCTATTTTTTGCACTTTTGTTCTTTGGTAACGGATGTCGACATGTCCTGTACCAGATAAAGAAAGAGCGGTTAAGCCTCCTTGATTGGTTAGGCTCATTTTTTTAGCGCCCGTTTGGTTTTTCATTTGAATCGTGGCTTGATAGCCTAAGTAATAAATAAAAGGAACGGTCACCTTCGCTGATTGCTTCACCACTTGGTAGTCAAATGAAATTTTCCCATAAGGCATTCTAACGTTTGTAATGGTTACTTGTTCTGCCGAATAATCAAGTTGTCGTTTTTTCTGTTTCAATAATTCCTGATAATTGATTTCATCTGGCAAATATTCATGGCCCGCACCGATATAAAAAGGCGTTGGTTGCTCATACTCAGCTTTTGTTAACAGGCGGCCTTGTTGTGACTGAATACTTTGATATTGATAAATGCCTAAATTGCTGATGGCAAGGAAAACCAACAAAGCCACAGTCCAAGATTTACGGAAAACGCCCCATTCGTCTTGTGCAATGAAAAAAGCGAGCATTACGGAAAGAATCCCTAAAAACCGCCAAGGAAACTGAATCGTATTTAAAGGCGTGTGGTTCAGCCAGTGCCAAGGAAAAAGCGTGGTAACCATCAATAAGAGTACCAGCGTCAAACCAATAAACCGTTTGTTCTGAATTTTTTTGCTGGCAAGCGAAACCACTGCTACAACAAGCCCCACAAACAAAAGGGTTCCTAGATTCGCTGTTTTCGCGTGAAAAACACTGCTCTTTAAACTATTAATGAAAAGAGAATCAATGGGATAACTTCTTTCGGAAATATAAGTGAGTGGATTGGATGTAACTTTAAACACTTGATTTTTCATTTGTTCAGCAACTGGTAAAAGATAAAAGGCCAGCCAAAGCAGCGTCAAACCTGCAGCCTTCGCTAATGCCAACAGGACCTCCTTTTTAAAAAACTGCTGCCAATAAAACAGAATGTATAACCCAATCCAAATAGAAACCATTTCAATAGAAATAAAGTGAGCCAACCCAATCCCAGTCATCGCCAGCGTTAACAACGGCCAACATTTCGTGGTTCCCTTTCGTAATAAAAACAGGCTCGCTAAGACCAACGGAAAAAAACTTAGCGCCAAAAATTCTCCTAACGCTTGGCGATTAAACAAGTCTTGCATGCGGTAAATAGATAAGCCATACAAAATGGCAAAGAGATAGCTTCTTTTTTTAGAGAGCGCCATTAATCGGCCTGCATAATAAGTAAGACTAAATGTTGCCAAGTTTACCGCAAACACAAAAATCGCCATACTAGCGACAAAGGAAAGCCCCAGAACACGCAAAAGCGCAGGCAAATAAAGATACGCATCTGGATAAAACAAACTAGAGGCATAGCCATAGCCTCCCAAGAAAAAATAATTGATTTTAGGAAACCAGTCGTTGTTTTTAATTGCTAATGCGAGACCTTCCACCCGATTTTGATGAAAGCGGAAATCACTTGCTCGTAAAAAATTCTCTTGAAAATAGACAAAATAGAGAGAAAGTCCACTTAATAAGAGAAAACTAATAAAAATGAGTAGCCGCTCGTGTTGACGGCACCAAGACTTCACTTGTTGTCCCATAAGAGGCTCCTTTCTTTAGCAAACTTCTGAAAACAGAAGCCTGGGACACTAGTTTTTTCGACTAATCCCCCAGGCTTTAACTGTTAAAACGCTCTATTGAGAGAGCGACTTTGCTTGTTGCAGTTTCTGCGTCAGCCGAGCGCATTCACAATTGAGCGCGCGCCGTTTATTGACGTGTCATGAAACTACCTTGAATATTGTATTTTTTCTTGAAGAAATAGCGTGCTACAAAGGCTAACGCACCGATTACTAAAGCAATCATCGGATCTAAAATGGGATTGATCACTGGTGGCAGCATTGCTGAACCAGCGAAAACTGCAATCCACAAGAACATTCCGCCAAATAGAATGGCAGTCGTTTTTAACCAACCAGGACGTTTGCTTTTGTCGCCACCTTGACGATCAAAACGGTAAACATATTTGTGCATTAGATAGAAAACATAACCCCCAGCCATCGCACCTAAGATATATGTGGTTAATCCGAGAGGCTGTGCGGTTCCTTTTGAAAATAGAGACATCGCCGCTAACATGATTGTTAATAAACCAAGCAATAGTAAGGTATTGTCGAGCCAAATCATCCAGCCCGCTGGTTCTTTGACTTCTGCTGGTTTATTTAAAATTGCTTCCGTCCGTTCTGAAACAGTGCCAAATAACTGACGGGCTGTTTTGCCTGTTTTTTGACCGGCTACTAATTCTGGCAAAATACCGTGTAGAGCCAATGCTAGCTCTTCTTCAGATAAATTAGCCGCTTTTAATGATTTTTTTAAGTCAAAAATGTATTGTTCATTTCTTTTAGTCAAATTCTGTTCTAATTGACGATTCTCAGCCACGATTGCTCGTAATGCTTCTGCTTCCATAGTTGTATCCTCCTCACCCTCATGTAGAGGGAACCTCTTTCTAAACGGCTGAATGGCCTTAAATATGTGGGCTTAGCCCAAAACAAATTGCTTGTTGGGCATGGGTCTTTTCTTAAACGTTAAAACGGAACAACATAACATCGCCATCTTGAACGACGTAGTCTTTTCCTTCTAAACGAACACGGCCCGCTTCTTTGGCAGCTTGCATATTGCCATATTTATCTAGGTCTTCATAAGAAACTGTTTCCGCACGAATGAAGCCTCGTTCAAAGTCACTGTGGATAATCCCAGCTGCTTGAGGTGCCTTGATTCCCTTACGGAACGTCCACGCACGAACTTCTTGTTCACCAGCTGTAAAGTAGGTAGCTAAGCCTAACAAATCGTAAGCCGCACGAATCAATTGATCTAAGCCAGATTGTTCAATACCCATTGCTTCTAAAAATTCAGCCTTGTCTTCTTCAGAATCCAATTCAGCAATTTCTTCTTCTGCTCGCGCACTAACCACGATTACTTCCGCATTTTCACTGGTTGCAAAATTACGAACTTGTTGTACATACTCATTGTTGTCTGGATCCGCCACTTCATCTTCTGAAACATTTGCTACATAAAGGACCGGCTTTGTGGTTAATAAGAAAAGAGATTTAACAATTTTCTCTTCTTCTGGCGTAAATTCAATCGTACGAGCAGATAAACCTTCTTCTAAAACTGGTTTAATTTTGTCTAAAACAGCTAATTCTTCCACCGCTTCTTTATCTTTTGCTTTCGCCATTTTAGCCACGCGAGTATAGCGCTTATTGATTGAATCTAAATCTGCTAAAATTAGCTCTAAATTAATTGTATCAATGTCTGCTAAAGGATCAACGAAATCCGCATCTCGATTTTGTTCACGCATGATATTTTCGTCATCAAAACAACGAACCACGTGACAGATTGCATCTACTTGACGAATGTGACTTAAAAACTGATTTCCCAGCCCTTCTCCTTTGCTGGCACCTTTAACAATTCCGGCGATGTCTGTAAATTCAAACGTTGTGGGAACTGTTTTTTTCGGTTTTACTAGTTCTGTCAAGCGTTGTAAACGGGCATCTGGTACTTCAACCATGCCGACGTTCGGATCAATCGTTGCAAAGGGATAATTTGCAGCTTCTGCTCCTGCTTTTGTAATTGCGTTAAATAGGGTCGATTTACCAACGTTTGGTAAGCCGACAATTCCAGCTGTTAGTGCCATTTGTTTTCCACTCTTTCTCTCAGTCTATTCTCTTTTCTATTAGAGGCATCAAAGCATTAGTCTGCTTTTTTCTCGATTACTTTTTTTAATTTTTTAGTAAAATCACGACGCGGCATCATGACAATATGCCCGCAATTCGTGCACTTGATTTTGATATCAGCGCCCATGCGAATGATTTGCCAACGATTTGCTTGGCAAGCATGCGGCTTTTTCATTTCGACAATATCGCCTAAATCATACATGTTCCAAGCCTTCTTTCTTCTCTTACTTATATAAAAATACCATGATTACAATACCATTTTTTAACGAAACTAGCAAAAGGATTTGTGACTTTCTGTCTTACTTTCTCACCTTGCTTCTTATTCCTCGTCAAAATGAATATCTAAAATATCTAAAATTCTAGCCAAATCCGAAGAGGACAAGTACTCAATTTCAATTTTTCCTTTGCCTTCTTTTTCTTGAATTGCTACGGTTGTCCCAAATTTATCCATTAAACGGTCTTCACTTTCACGAATATAAATGGGTTTTTCTTTGATGGCTTTTTTCGCTTTTTTGCCCTTTTTGCCTTGTGTTTCGTTTAATTCAGCGACAAGTTGTTCTAATTGTCGAACCGTTAAATTGTCTTTAATACAACGATTAGCTAATGGTAATAGCTGTTCTTTGTTCTTCAAGCCTAATAACGTCCGTGCTTGACCCATTGACATGCTTTGTTTTTGAACCATTGCTTTGACCGCATCTGGTAAGGTTAGCAACCGTAAATAATTGGCAATATACGGGCGACTTTTTCCCAAACGTTCTGCGACTTCCGCTTGTGTTAATTTCAAATTTTTCATTAGCATTTCATAGGCTTCTGCTTCTTCTAGCGGATTTAAATCTTCCCTTTGTAAGTTTTCCAAAACAGCAACTTGCATCATGGATTCTTCATCAAATTCGCGAATAATTGCAGGAATTTTTTCTTTGCCGGCTAATTTAGAAGCCCGGAACCGACGCTCACCTGCAATAATTTCATAGCCTTTAACTGCCGATTTACGGACAATAATCGGTTGAAACACACCGGAATGTAGAATCGAGTTTGCAAGTTCTTGTAAAGAGGTTTCATCAAATGTTTTCCGCGGTTGGTAAGGATTGGGACGAAGTTCGTTTAATAGAATTTCTGTCACTTGTTCGTTCTTAACGTCGACATCTTCTAGCTTTGCGATATCTTGAAACAAGGCATCGATGCCTCTGCCTAAACCTTTGCCTTTATTCATTCTCCAACACTTCCTTTGCTAGTGCTTGATACACTTCGGCACCTTTTGAGCGAATATCATAGTCAATGATTGGTAAACCATGACTTGGTGCTTCGGATAAACGGACATTTCTTGGAATAATCGTGTCATAGACTTTTTCACGGAAATATTTACGGACTTCTTCAACGACTTCGGCACCTAAATTGGTCCGAGCATCGTACATGGTTAACAAGACCCCTTCAATTTTCAATTCAGGGTTAAAATGTTTTTGAACCAAGCGAATCGTATTTAGCAATTGACTCAAGCCTTCTAATGCGTAATATTCACATTGAACAGGAATTAGAATCGAATCACTTGCTGTAAAAGCATTGATTGTTAAATGCCCTAGAGAAGGCGGGCAATCAATTAAAACGAAATCATACATGTCTCTTACTTCATCAATTGCTAATTTCAAGCGCGATTCTCGAGCCATCATTGAAGTTAATTCAATTTCAGCGCCTGCTAATTGAATAGTTGCAGGGACAATATCTAAATTTTCACGGCTGGTATGTTGAACCACGCTAGTGATTGGTTCTTCATTTACAAGGACATCATACACATCGTGTGCGACATCTGGTTTAGGGACACCCATGCCACTGGTAGCATTTCCTTGTGCATCAATGTCGATCAGTAAGACTTTTTTGCCTAAGTTTGCTAAACATGCGCCTAAATTTACAGTGGTCGTTGTTTTACCAACGCCGCCTTTTTGGTTCGCTACAGAAATAATTCGTGTCATGTGTGTGCCTCCATCTTATTTAATCGGTTGTTTATTTGGTAATCCAGGTTTTCTGGGATATTTTTTAGGGGTTTCTTTTTTCTTTTGAATCACGACAATGTGGCGTTCGTCTGCCGTAATCGGCAAAGTAAAATCAACTTCTTTTTGAAATTGACCGCCTAATGTAGCGATTGCAGGTTTTGCTTCATTAATTTCTTCTTCACTTTTCGATGCTTTTAAGGCTAAAAAATAGCCTTCTTTTTTAACTAATGGTAAACACAGTTCACTTAAAACATTCAACCGTGCAACTGCTCGCGCTGTAACGTAATCAAACGCGCCACGAAATTCTGCTTTTTGACCAAATGTTTCTGCACGATCATGATACAAAGAAACATTAGCCAAACCTAGTTGATTCACCAACTCTGTTAGGAAAGTAATTCGTTTATTTAAAGAGTCAACAATTGTGACATTTAATGAAGGAAAAACAATTTTCAAAGGAATACTTGGAAATCCTGCGCCTGCGCCAACATCACAAATGGCTTTGTCACTGGCAAAATCTTCAAAGAATGCCAACGAAACAGAATCATAGAAATGTTTCAAATAAACTTCTTTTTCTTCTGTAATGGCTGTTAAATTCATTTTTTCATTCCATTCTACTAATAAATGGAAATATTGGTCAAATTGTGTCATCTGTTGGTCTGTCAATTCAATGCCTTTTGCGGCTAATAGTTGTCTAAATTCTTCGGGTAGCATAAAGACTCCTTCCTTTTTTGTGAAACAGAAAAATGTTTCACAATCATCTTTTCCTACTTTAACGCAAATAGCAATTTCTTGCAATGCTTTTCGGAAGATTTTTGCCTGAATGATAAAAGAAAAAACCGCCTTTTTATGTGGTAAAAAGTCTCTAGCCATGGGCCAAAATGTTCAATTGGCGGCAACGAAAACCGCCTTTCTCTAAGATTAAAACAAGCCAATGTTTCATGTGAAACATTGGCTTGTTTTACTTACTATAATCATCGCACTTTATTTGTCGTTCTCTGCGGTAGTCGTATTCTTGGATACGGGGACTTAACCAACCTTTTTTGGCTGTTTTTCGTAATTGATGATCAAATCTCCCTGGTGGTGAACTATCTAGTAATTCATGGGTACGATTATTCCGATTTGCATAATTAAACGATTCACCATTCAAGACTTTTTCCTGGTATTCACTGTTTTTGGCCGCTTGATAATAGGCTGGATTACTAATTAATCTGCCTCGCCAGTCCTCAACTAACACATCCCACTGGGTTACAAAGGTCCCTTCTTCATTCAAAATAAACTCACTGTGAAAATTAGGCGTCAATCGTTTCTTATTAATTAAAGAATAAGATGCCCCCTCAGGGTATTTGTTGTGCAAACGAGCAGAGCTTTTTTTCAGCTTCCGCCCGCCCATCCCTTGCGGCTTGGCCGCAAAAACATAGCGTTTTAATGCCTGTTCATCGGTGTCCCCTTCTTGTTTAAAAAAATCGCGGATATACGTGATATTTTGACGATCAATATACATTCTTAATTGATGTATCTTTTTCGCTTTCTCTTGATTAAAGCTCCCAAGAAGACCTAACGGATAGGCTTTTTGAACTGTTTTTGCCAACAAATCCCAAAACGTCGCATGCGGTGCAATCGTCTTCGAGAAACGATAAGGTCCTACTAATTGCAACATGCCATGCTGATCCAACACTGCACCTAATTGCCATAACAGTAACGAGAGCTTTTCTTGCGGACGATAAGCCGAAAAGCGAAATAATCGCTCATACGCTGAAGAGCCCACTTCTTCCACTTCAGAAAACAGTTCCGCGACTGCTGTTTTCGCTTGCTCAAGTGGCAAGAAACGCGTGTCTTTTATGGCGCTTTCCACTAAACCATAAACAGCTTGGCGGTCCCAGCCAGCATCAATCGCCGCCTCTACACCAGCACTCATTGCTTGTTGTAATTCTTGCCAACGTCCCATCTTCTCGCCGCCTTTTTCTATATACTTCTTCTATAATGATAATCCTTTCCCCGCAAAATGCCAACTGCTTTAACGCAAAAAAACAACCCGCCCTTTGGGGAAGGGCGGGCGGAGGAGTTAAAAAATGAAAAAGTGTTTTGTTAGGGTTTTGTTTATCGGGTATGTTTAAATAATAGCCGTTAAATGTGAAGAAACTATGGTAAAAATGCGCCTTCTTTTCAACAAAATTTTGAAAAAGTCTCTTCAGAAATTAAGATTTTTTTGCGAAGTTGTATACTTTCTACCTCCATTCGATATATTATATATTTAATATCCATAAAATCACAAAATAAATATACATAATAATGAATATTTATTCAACAATTGATAATCTAACAAAAAAAGCGAGTGATTTACACTCGCTTTTTCAACTAAATTAAATGATTTTCTCTTAAAATATCACCAATATACGTATCCTCAAATTTCTTCACAAAGTGTTCAACCATTTTGCGTTCCACGAACGGCATATCCATTTCTGTTAATTTTTTCTTGTCAGATAAATAATAAACAGAGTTTGCTAAGACGCGCAAGTCGTATGCAGAAGCAAACACTTCTGGTACTCCGCGTTCAACCTCTAGCAATTGATAAACAGCTTCCATCGCTGTCCGTACAGAATACTCTGTTGTAAACACCGTATCTCGTTCAGTATCTGCGAAGTTCCCAATGAAAGCAAGATTTTTAGAGCCGTTTGGTACAACTAATGGTCGATCGCCTGGTTCTCTTAACATAAAGTAAGAAGTGATAAACGGCATATACACCGGAATAGTGGTAGCCGATTCTTCTGAAATACGTTCAATTTCCCCTTCTGGGACCCCTAAATGATAAAGTAACTCTTGCGTAATTTCTTGGCCTGTACATTGTTCGATTGGTTTTTTAATATAATTTCCTGGTTTATTAGAAAGTAATCCATATACCCAAGTTATAGATTGTTGATCATTTTGTTCTTTGAAATGCGGTTGTCTATGCATAGCAAAACTCATCATCCAATTAGAGTCTTTGATAGTAATAATACCACCTGTGACAATTTTTCCTGTGCGTAATTTACGATGTGTTAACCGAGAAAGATACGGTTCAATATCGAAATTTTCCCACGTAATCGTTGCTGAGACAAACCAACTTTCATCTGGTAAATTTTCACAGAAAACTTCTGGGTGCCCAAATTCTGGGGATTGTTTTGCTAAGTTTTTCCAGAGATTCCAACTTCCCCCTAGTTCATGAGTAATTGGTGCTGGTGTATGATGATCTCCTTGCGTCGAACTTTCAGTAATTGAGCCATTCGTTACGAAGACTAAATCATTTTCAGTTAAAGGAATTTCTTTGGTTTTGCCCGCTTGTGTCAGCAATAATCGCCGAGCAACTTTAGTAGCTCCTTTGATGTCGACTTGGATATCATTGATCGTTGTTTCATATTGAAAGTCTACCCCTTGATTGGTTAAAAAGCTTAATAATGGTTTCACTAACGATTCGTATTGATTGTATTTGGTAAACTTCAAGGCTGTAAAGTCAGGCAAACCTTTGATGTGGTGGATAAAGCGCATGATGTAGCGGCGCATTTCAATGGCAGAGTGCCATTTTTCAAAAGCAAACATTGAACACCAATAGATCCAAAAGTTGGATTCAAAAAATTCTTCGCCGAAAACATCTTCAATTTTTTTGCCAATTAATTGATCTTCAGAAGTCATAAATAAATCAACGATTTCTTTTTGTGCTTTTTTGGATAAAGTAAATTGTCCATCATCTGGGACACGTTCGCCACGGTTATGAATAATGCGGCAATTTGAAGAATTCGGATCATCTAAATCTAAACGGTAAAACTCATCTAGGACAGAGGCATCTTCTACTTCTAATGATGGTACCGAACGAAATAGATCCCACAAACACTCGAAATGGTTTTCCATTTCGCGTCCGCCGCGAGTGACAAAGCCATCATGGGGAATAAATTTACCATCTAAAGAACCGCCAGACAGCGTGAGTTCTTCAAAAATGTGAATATTTTCGCCCTTCATTTGACCGTCACGAATTAAGAAAACAGCCGTTGCTAAACCTGCTAGGCCACCACCAACGATGTAGGCACTCTTGTCATCTACACCTTTTGGTTTTCTTGGTCGAGCAAATGCTTCATAATTTCCATTTGTGTATCTCATTCTCGTTTCCTCCTATCATTTGATACCCTCATCATACTGCTACCAAAAAAAATACCCAAAAGATAACCCTTTTTTTTAAGAAATTCTTTGACAAATAAAGGAAATTGTCTAATTTTTAAGCAAGTGAATAATCGTAGATGTTTCATGTGAAACAAAAAAAGAACGAGAAGAAAAATGACCGCTTTTTCTTCTCGTTCTTTTTATGCTAATTCGTTTACCGTTTCTACTCCAAAAACAGCAACCCAATCTTCCTGAAAATCAGTTACTGCTTTTTGAATGGCGGGCATTGCCAAGCCTTGTGTCACGAGTTCTGGTGCGATAGTGACCGCTTGCGCCCCCATTTGACAGGCTTGATTAACTTGTGCCACGTTTTTAAAACTAGCAGCTAAGATCTTACTCTTTGCGTTCGTCCGTTTAATTTCTGCAGCTAAATGCTCAATAACCTTTTGAGAATCAATTGTTAAATTCTCCATCCTATTATAATAAGGCGCTAAATAATCTGCACCTGCCGCAATCGCTAGATAACCTTGAAATTCTGTATAAATAGCGGTTGCTGTTATCCGATAATTTGCCTGCTTTAGTTGTTTGATGGCTGCCAAGCCTGCTTCATTGACTGGGATTTTAATGAATGTTTCTTGGCCTAATTGTTGTACAATGGTTTGGGCATCTTCTAGCATCTCTTCTGTCGTTTGACCGACCACTTGGACGTGCAAACTCGCTTGTCCAATCGTTTTTTTTATTTCTTTCATCTGCGCAAAGAAGTCAATTTTTCCTGCTTGCTTAACAATACTAGGATTAGACGTTACGCCTGCCAGTGGTAAAATTTTCTGATACTTTCGAATAGCCTCAAGATTAATTGTATCTAGCATAAATTCCATCTTTTACGTTCCTCCCTTAAACGATAATTATAGAATAGTGATTGTTGTACCAACAGTTATTTCAGGAATAGCTTTTTCTTCAACATATAATGTACCTGGTAATTCAGGTGTTGTTGCGCCATCAAATTTAATAGTAATGTGACCCAATGTGTCTAAATTAGTTAATACTACCTCGCCTACAGCGGTAATCTGGTAAGTTTGTTCATCAATCACTAACGTTTGCTTGTCCGTAATCGCTTCTGTGACTGGCTGAACCTCAATGTTATAACAATAATCTGCTAAAGCATCTGGTGCATCTTTTCCAAATAAGATGACCATTTTTTCTTCTTTAAATAATTCGGCTTCTGGTCCAATAGACTGAACCTTTGTTGTAAATACTGACATTTCCCATCCTCCAAAAAAATTTTTTAACTATACAATCCAAAACTTGCTAACCAAGCAACTAGTACTCGAGGGGCACCATTTAAGAAACGAGAATATAAAACAGAAGGGACCCCGACTTCAACGGTTTCGGCTTCAGCTTCTTCCAAGCCTAAGCCCACGGGAATAAAGTCGCACGCGTTTTGTGTATTAATAGCAAACAATGCTGGTAGAGCTAGTTGTGGCGGAATGTTGCCTTTTCCAATTTCCACACCAATTAACGTACCAATTACTTGGCTGATTACTGCTCCAGGACCTAATAAAGGAGAAAGAAACGGCAGAGAACAAATAAAACCAATAATTGTTAACCCCACAATGTTTCCTGCCAATGGCGCCATGATATTGGCAAAAAATTCACCAATTCCTGAACCTTGAATCACACCAATTAATAAAGAAACAAATGCCATAAACGGAATCACTGTGTTGATCATCGTTTGTACGCCTTCACGGGCTGATTGGTTGAATGTCGCTACAACTTTTCCTGCACCCATACCAATTTTCGCAACAAAACTTTGTTGTTCCGCTTTTTGTTCAGTAATTTTTTTACTTGTATCATATTTAAATTCTGTTTTTTTCGAGGTGGGCTTTTCTGTATCAGCAGCAGCTTCTTCTGATGTCAATGTAATCTGTTTCGGGCCTACAGCGGAAACATAAATTGTCTCATTAATGTATTGTGCTAAGGGACCACTTTTGCCAGTTGGAACAACGTTAATAGTAGGAATTCCTTTTTTAGGATAAATTCCGCAACGAAGAGTGCCTCCACAATCAATAATGGCTAATGCGATTTCATCATCTGGAATCGATGTCTTAAAACCATTGACCGCTTCCATTCCTGTCAATTCTACGATTTTATCAACGATTGCGGGTTTCTCGCCGCCACCTGTAATATAAATAAATTTATGTTTTTCTTCTGTCGGTGTAATCACTAAGGGCCCACCATAACCGCCATTTCCTTTAACTACCTTAATACTATTGTACGTCATCTCACCTTGCTCCTTTCTAATCTACAGCAATCTCTACTGTTTTACTAAGGGTAATTCCTTGTTGTTTGCAAACATAGGCGGTAGTGAAATCGGTAACCCAACCGCCAATAAAATTCATTAATATCCCTACAAACATATAGCGAATCGCTAGGTCCATCGAATTTAGTCCTAACGTATCAATCCCTTGCGCAATCCCTAACCAAACGAACAATTCACCAGGATTAATATGAGGGAAAACTCCATTACTGGTATGACAAAATTGCGCTTGTGCAGCATAATAGCTAGGTTTATAGTATTCTGGTAAAAATCGTGCCATCGTAAAGGACATTGGATTGCCTAACATAAAAGCGGATAAAAAAGGCAACACTAAATATCGCGTAACAGGATTTTTGGCAGAAAGTTTGGCTACTTTGGTTACTCTTTCTTCTCCTAGAAAAGCAATTAAAGTATTCATAGCTACCATTAACATCAAAACAACAGGTACGATGCCTGTCATCCAAGAAATAAATGTTTCTGCTCCTGTTTGGAAAAGGTGCATAAATCCTTCCGCAAATTTTGTAATATAAGACATTACTCGACACTTCCTTTCAATTTTGTTTGTACTTTATTTTTCCATAATTGCCATTGAATTTTGGCTCCATTAAGCGGCGTTAATGGTTGTGTTTCTTGATAATTGTCAAGCTCAACACGTAAGTAAATTTCTCGTGCATTTTCCATCGCTTGTTGGGTTAATTTATTTTCCTTTTGTACGAGTGGATGGTAATGATCCATATAATGAATATCCTCGTTCACGTACTGAGGTAAGGGATGAAATTTAGCTAGAACGGTGACACCTTGCATCTTTCTAGCGGCTAAGATTTTCCCTTGTGAATCCACAGCAAACAAGATAATCGTGCCTGCTTTTAACTTCCCTGCACGTCGACCAATCGCGACTTTCCCTAATTGTCGTAATTCTTGGTAGTTTTGATTAAAGTGTTTAATCTGTTTCATTCCCATAGCTATCTGAACGAAGTAAGCTGTTAAAAAAAGCGCCCCGAATACGTAGATAAAACTCATATGATAATCCCCTTCCTTTGCATCCACTCTTTAACTGCTAAAACATCTCGTTGCTTCCGTAACTCATTACGTAAACGTTCGTCTCCTGCGATTGTAAACAAGCGGTCATATAGTTGTAGTAACTCTGCTTCAACAGTGGCCGTCAGCTCTTCTGGAATACCCAACAGCAAAATAACATCAACTTTACCTTCTGATGTAACCAGTGATTCTTCAAAAACCCCAATCGATAAAATAATCGTTGGTAAGGCTTGATTAATTGTATGGGGAAAGGCAATCCCCGATTCAAAAATAGTTGTTTGTTGATCTTCTCTAGTAAAAATTCGTTTGATAAATTGGGGATCTACTAATTTTTCTGCTTCTAAATCAGCAATCATTTTCTGGATATTCGCTCGGTAACCTTGAGTATTCTCTAATAATTGATAGGTCATATGAATATTTTGAGATTCCACGGAACGAATTTCTTTTGCTCTCTGCCACTCATTTCTGAGCCAAGTATCGTTAAATAAATTAGTTAAATGGATCATCGGTGTTTGTGGTCGAATATTTTTTAAGGGAATGGTTGTAAAAATAGCAAAATATTGATTCAATTCTCTTCTCTCTGCCTCTTCTTCAGAAAAATGGGCAATCTGGACGTCTGGACCCAAAACTTTTTCCAATTGCCGCTGAATGATCAAGGCCGTTCCATGACCTGTACTGCAGATTACAGCGATTTCTTTTTTGGCTCCCGCTTCATAGTTCCCTCTCAATGCTAGTTCAAAATACAAAGCGAGATACCCAAATTCAACCGTCGGCACACAACGATTTAACAAACGGCCCAATTCTTGCAAGCCAATCTTGGCTAATTCATAGGCCAAAGGATATTGACGTTCAATTTCTCCATAAAATAAATCGTGACATTCCACATGAAAAACGAGTCGATTCATCACGTTTCTTAAATGATCTTTCATTTCTGAAAACAAGAAGTCCTCATCAAATTCAACAACAACTGAATGATGAATTTTTTTCATCATTTTTTGAAAATAGTCAGCTAAGAGTCCTTCATCAGCCAATAAAGAATTACGAATATGGTTTGTGTTGATGTTAAAAGGAAAGCTGATAAAGGAACGTTCCCATTGGCTTAACGTTACATTATAGGTTATTTCCAAGTGATACATCAGTTCTTCAATCTGCTCGTTATGACGAACATAATCAACATATTCTGGTGGTAGTTCCGTAATGAGTTTTCCAGCTAAAACACGCTGCAAAACAATTGAAACCACTCTTCGTAAAAGAAAACTATCTTGTTTCGCTAGTCTTGTTTCTTTGATTATTTTTTGTATCATTTGTTTGGTAGTTTCATGAAGAAACTGTTCTTCAAAATATTCTTGGACGTAATTCACATGAAGTAAGCGTAAATCAAACTCTTTTCCTTCTAAATGAATGCCACGGTTTGGCGTGCCTACAACCGCAACCTGCCAAGGAGCAATCAGCTCTTTCATGCGCTTAATGTCTTTATTAACTGTGCCGCGACTAACGGCGAGTTCTTCGGATAAATCATAAGTTGAAATAAATTGATCTTCTTCTATTAATCGTTTGATAATGTAGGAAACACGCTTGCTTGAAGAATTAAAATCAGATTCCCTTTTTAGCCGTCCAGACAAAACCTCTTCAAAACCTTCAAAGTTATTGATTTCTAACTGAAAGAGATTTTCCTTCTGAATAATTTGGGCGATACCGATTAATTCATCATTCAATGTATCAATGTTTTTACGAACTGTTTGAGGACTTGCGGCTAATTTCTCTTGCAATTCCTGTAAGCTCATTCCTTTGTGATCAACTAGTAATTTTATTACTTGGTACCATCTATTTACTAGCGTCATTTAGTTTTCCCACCTCTATCCTCTTGTTTTACCTCCAGCTACGTTTGTGGTGATGCCTGTAATATAGCTTGAACGGTCTGATAAATAATAGCATACTAAGTCAGCGACTTCATGGAGTTTTCCGCTACGACCTAATGGAATCGTACTTGTTTTTGAATAACCTGCTCGCAATTGCTCCACAGAAATGTTTCGTGTATAAGCCAATGCTTCTTCGTATGCTAAAGTGCGCAAGCCCGTTTCTTCCATAATGCCTGGCGCAATCCCCACGATACGGACGTTTGATTTTCCTAACTCTTTAGCCCATGAACGTGTATAACTGCTGACCGCTGCTTTCGTTGCAGCGTAGGCGCTTTGCCCTTCGGATCCTTCTAATCCAGCTTCTGAAGACATATTAATAATGACACCTGCTTGTTTTTGTACAAGAATCCGGCCCACTGCTTGGCTCATTAGGTAGAGCCCTTTTTGATTGATGGCTACAATTTTGTCGAATACCTCATCCGATAATTCATAAGGCCCATGAGGATGATTTTTATCCACCAATAGACGAGGAATATTGATTCCGGCATTATTTACTAGGCCATCTACGGTTCCAAATTTTTCCACCACTTGAGCGACACCCGCTTCTACTTCTGCTCGAGAAGTTACATCGACTTTCACAAAGAGTAAATGCTCATGTTGCGTTTCTGATGCTGAAATATCAAAATTAGCGACATAGACCTCTTGTGCTAACAAGCTTTCAACAATGCTGCGACCAATACCAGATGAGCCTCCTGTAACAATCACTACTTTTCCTTTAATTCCTAACCAATCTGTCATTTGTTCCACTCCTATCATTTGTTTGCGCTTTCAGTATAGGTCAGTTTGTGAAATTATTTAAGACAGTCTTTTTTTGCAGTTTAGAAAAAAAAGTAGACTAATTCAAAACAAAAAAGCAGTTGCTTCTTCACAATCAATCATCCGTGAAGAAGCAACTGCTTCAAATTTTTATTATCCTTGCACTTTCGCGATTTTTCCTTGTTCGATGTAGACCATCAAAATGCTAATGTCAGCGGGATTCACACCGCTGATACGGCTTGCTTGGGCAATCGTTTCTGGTTGGATTTTTTGTAGTTTTTGTTTTGCTTCTGTAGCCAAGCCGTTAATCGCTTGGTAATCAATGTTTTCTGGAATGCGTTTTGCTTCCATGCGTTTTAGTTTCTCAACTTTTTCCATGGCTTTTTTAATGTAGCCTTCGTACTTGATTTGAATTTCTACTTGTTCAATCACTTTTGGATCAAGCGCCTCTTCAGGTGCGGGAATAAATTGAGCGACTTCTTGATAACTGATTTCTGGGCGTTTCAGAAAATCTCTAGCTAAAATACCGTCTTTTAAGCCAGCAGCGCCTTTGGTTTCCAAAAATGCTTGCACTTCTTTGGTTGGTTTAATCCGATGTTTGCCTAAGCGGGCAATTTCCGCTTCAACAGCCGCTTTTTTGACTAGATAGGCGGCATATTGTTCTTCTTTGACTAAGCCAATTTCATGACCCATTTCTGTTAAACGTAAGTCCGCATTGTCATGTCGTAAAATCAAACGATACTCCGCACGTGACGTTAATAAGCGATAAGGTTCGTTGGTACCTTTTGTAACTAAATCGTCAATCATGACGCCAATATAGCCGTCACTACGTTTTAAAACAAGAGGCTCTTTGCCTTGAATTTTCAATGCAGCATTAATTCCTGCCATCAAGCCTTGACCAGCAGCTTCTTCGTAGCCACTAGTTCCGTTCGTTTGACCTGCTGTATAAAGATTCTCAATGACCTTTGTTTCTAATGTTGGGCGTAATTGGTGAGGGACTACCACATCGTATTCAATGGCGTAACCTGTACGCATCATTTCTACTTTTTCTAATCCTTCAATAGAATGAAGCATTTCTGTTTGGACATCTTCTGGTAAAGAAGTAGATAAGCCTTGGACGTAAACTTCTTCGGTATTCAACCCTTCTGGTTCCAAGAACAATTGGTGTCTTGGTTTGTCTGCAAAACGAACAATTTTGTCCTCGATGGATGGGCAATACCGAGCGCCCACACCTTCAACAATCCCAGTAAACATTGGGGCGCGGTGTAGATTTTTTTGAATAATTTCATGGGTTGTTTCATTCGTATAAGTTAACCAACAAGGTTCTTGGTTTTGATTGTAGGCACTATCTGGCGTGCTGTAACTAAAATGGTTGGGTTCTTTATCGCCTGGTTGTTCCTCTGTCACAGAATAATCAATCGTACTTGATTTTACTCGCGGCGGCGTTCCTGTTTTAAAGCGATCGATTTCTAAACCTAATTCTTTTAAATGATTGGCTAAACCAACGGAAGGTTGTGAATTGTTTGGTCCTGATGAATATTTTAATTCACCAATAATAATTTCGCCACGCAAGGCAGTACCGGCAGTAATCACCACTGCTTGACTACGGTATGCGGCACCTGTTGAAGTTACAACACCACGACAAACGCCATCTTCCACGATTAATTCTTCAACAATCCCTTGACGAAGGGTTAAATTTTCTTCTTTTTCAATGGTATGTTTCATTTCTGTCGCATAAGCATGTTTGTCAGCTTGCGCGCGCAACGCACGCACTGCTGGACCTTTACCAGTATTTAGCATCCGCATTTGGATGTAGGTTTTATCAATGTTTTTACCCATTTCGCCGCCTAATGCATCGATTTCTCGGACAACAACTCCTTTGGCAGGTCCACCAACAGAAGGGTTACATGGCATAAAAGCAACCATATCTAAATTAATCGTTAAAAGTAACGTTTTAACGCCCATTCGTGCGGCTGCTAAGGCTGCTTCAGAGCCAGCATGTCCAGCACCGACGACAATAACATCATATGATTCTGCTTGATATTGATTCATAAAAAATTCCTCTCTTGTCTTATTTTCCTAAACAAAATTGACTAAATAACTGTGTAATTAATTCATCTTGGACACTATCGCCGACGATTTCACCTAAATAATCCCAACAACGGGTCATATCAATTTGAACTAAATCGACTGGCATACCTGCTTCGATGCCGTTAATCACTTCTTGTAACGAAAGCGCTGCTTGATCTAGCAAAGCAATATGACGTGTATTAGAAATATAGGTAGCATCTTTTTCGCCTGTTTGGCCGCCAAAGAAAAGATCAGCAATTTTCGCTTCTAACTGGTCTAAGCCTGTGTTTGACAACACCGAAACGGATAAAATTTCTTCTGCAGGGACTAATTCTTGTAATTCGTTAGGATCTAGTTTTGTCGGTAAGTCCATTTTATTTAAAAGAATAACGCGTTTTAATCCTTTCGTTGCTTCCAACAGTTGACGATCTTCCTCTGTCAATTCTTCGCTTTGATTTAAGACTAACAAAATTAAATCTGAATCTGCTAACGCTTTGCGGCTACGTTCGACACCAATTCGTTCAACAATGTCTTCTGTTTCGCGAATCCCCGCTGTATCAATTAATTTTAAAGGAACGCCGCGAACGTTAACATATTCTTCAATGACATCACGTGTTGTCCCAGCAATATCTGTAACGATGGCTTTTTCTTCTCGTAACAGATGGTTTAACAAACTGGATTTCCCGACATTTGGTCGGCCAATAATTGCTGTACTTAGACCTTCTCGCAAAATTTTTCCTTGTTTAGCGGTCGTTAATAATTGTTGAATCTGTGCTTTCACAAATTCGGCTTTTTCTAAAAGTAATTTCGTGGTTAATTCTTCGACATCATCATACTCTGGATAATCAATATTAACTTCTACTTGCGCTAAAGTATTTAAAATTTCTTGTCTTAATGAACGAATTAACGCCGACAAGTTACCATCCAATTGGTTCAATGCAACATTCATCGCTTTATCTGTTTTAGCACGGATTAAGTCCATCACTGCTTCTGCTTGTGAAAGATCCATTCGGCCATTTAGAAAAGCACGTTTTGTAAATTCCCCAGGTTCGGCCATTCGTGCGCCTTCACGTAACAGTAATTGCAGTAATTGGTTCACCACGACAATGCCGCCATGACAGTTAATTTCTACCACGTCTTCTCGTGTAAATGTTTTCGGTGCCCGCATCACAGAAAGCATGACTTCATCAATCAATTGATCGTTTTGCGGATCAACAATATGACCATAATGAATCGTGTGCGTGGGGACTTTAGCTAAATCTTTAGTGCCTGACCGATAAACTTTGTTTGCAATAGCAACTGCTTGCTCGCCACTTAAGCGAACAATACTAATCGCACCTTCACCTGGCGGCGTAGAAATCGCCGCAATTGTATCAAATTCCATTGTAGCTGATTGCATAATTAGCTTCCTTTCTTCATAACAACAAAAAAAGCGCCCACTCCTCCTGCATTAAAAAATTCAGGTTGGATTTAGCACTTTCACTGCTTGTTCCTTCGATTTTCTGAAAATAGAATAGCACATTTTATTCTATTTGGCAATTTTTCTTCATTAAATGGAACGAGAAAACGTATCATTGAGTGGGGAATTCTCAACAATACGTTTTCTCATCTATAGGAATTAAAGGAGAGAGCTAGTTTTTACGTTTGCGTTTGACGATTCCCATGCTCGCAAGGAATGCGACAAAGGCGCCAAACAAACTTGTTGTCACGGCTGAGGACTCTTTTTCACCTGTACTAGGTAAGTAGCCTGTTTTCCCGTGATTTCCAGTGCCATAACTGATGGTACTTAGTTTCGGATTGTAGGCACTACCATTTGTACCGAGGCCATTGCCTAGTGAACCTAAGCCAGAACCTGTTGTCCCTAAACCAGAACCTCCATTTGGATTTGAACCTGTGTTTGAACCATTCCCATTATTCCCACCAGTTGCGCCATTGTTTCCTGTGTTGCCGCCTGTATTGCCGTTATTTCCACCAGTGTTACCATTGCCTCCTCCAGGATTCGTTGGGTCGGCTGGTGTCATGAAGGTTGTAGCCGTACTGTAATGTCCTGCGCCATCGGTAGCTGTCGCAAGTAAACTTTGTTGAGCAGTCGCTTGTCCCGCTGTTAATTGGATAGCGAAGTTGCCTTCAGCATCGGTGGCACCTACAGCAATCACACTTCTTAATAGTCGGTTACTAATTTGAATGATTCGGTTTGGTTCAGCTGTTCCTTTGATAAGGTAGCCGGCTTTAGACGTTCCTAAAACTGAAGAAACAGTTGGTGCCGCAATTTTAATCTCTGGTTCTCCCGTAATATCGGCTGGCGTCATAAATGTGGTTTTAGGACTCACATTTCCTTGTGTATCTGTGGTTAGTGCGGTTAACGTTTCTTTTTCTGTTGCTAACCCTGCTGCAATATGAACGGAGAAGGTGCCTCCAGTAGTTGTATTGCCACTTGCCAATAATTTTTCACTGCTATTGTAAAATTGAACCGTGACATTTGGATCAGCAGTTCCAGTGACTGTATAGCCATTGGCTTTGTTTCCTTCAACCTTCGTAATAGTTGGCGCCGCTAAAACAACATCCGCTGGAATAACGGCTGTAGCTGGTTGACTTTCATTACCAGCGCCATCTTTGCTAATAATCGTAATCGTTTCTCCTGGTGTCACTACGCCAGCTGGTAGAGTCACCGTATATTGGCCGGTTTCGTTAGCAGTTGTAGCAGCAATGATGGTTCCGTCTGCGTCACGGACATCAATAGTGGTTTTTGGCTCCGCCGTTCCAGTGATTTCGTAACCTTTACTAGAATTTCCGGTAATAGAATCAATGGTTGGTGTGGCTAAGTCGGCTGGTGTAGTTGCTGTAGCTGGCTGGCTTTCTTTTCCTGTTGCATTTTTCGCTACGACAGTTATTGTTTCGTTAGCTGAGGCCTTCCCTGGCTCTAAAGTCACTGTGTATTTGCCATCAGTTCCAGTAGTTGCCATGCCAAGGACTGTGCCATCGGCGTCACGCACCTCAACTGTTGTACCAACTTCTGCTGCTCCTACTACTTGATAGCCGTTTGTCGTGCTACCAGTGATTTTGTCAACAGTAGGTGTCGCGACTGGTGCATCTGGATCAGCAGGTGTTTTGAAAGCAGTCGGATTACTTTCTTTCCCAGCAGCATCTTTCGCAATGGCAGTTAAGGCTTCGTTAGCTGTTGCTGTGCCCGTCGGAAGAGTGATTGTAAAGGCGCCAGCACCATCAGTCGTTCCCGTAGCAATAACTAAACCTGCTTCATTGTGAATCTCAATGGTGACATTTGGCTCTGCCGTGCCGGTTACTTGATACCCAGTGGCAGTTGTTCCTGTAACAGTCGTCACAGTTGGTGCTGCTACGGTTGCATCTTCAGGGACCGTCACTTCCGTTGGTTGACTTTCATTGCCGTCACCGTCTTTTCCAACAACTGTTAATGTATCACCAGGATTAGCGGCTCCCGCTGGAAGGTCCACAGTAAAGTTTCCTTGATCATCCGTTGTCGTTGTACCAATAATTGTTCCATCTGGGTTCCGTACTTCAATGGTGGTATTAGGGTCCGCCGTCCCAGTGATTTCATAACCAGTTGTTGAATCTCCAGTAATGTCACCAATTGTTGGTGTGGTAACATCAGCGGGTGTCATAGCTGTAGTTGGTTGACTCTCAAGTCCAGTATCATTTTTAGCAACTACATTCACTGTTTGTTTAGCTGTTGCTTTTCCTGAAGCTAACGTCACAGTATATTGGCCAGTCGGTCCAGTTGTTGCGGTGCCTAAAACTGTTCCGTCTGTTGCACGAACTTCAATGGTGGTGCCAAGTTCAGCGGTACCTGTCACTTGATATCCTTGTGTTGTATTCCCAGTAACTTTGTCGACACTTGGCGGTGCCACTACTTCATCTGCTGGTGTTTGGAAGGTTGTCGGTGTACTTGTATTGCCAGCAGGATCTTTGGCTAACGCTGTCAATGTTTCATTCGCATTTGCCGTCCCAGCTGGAAGGTTCACAGCAAAGGAACCAGTCCCATCGGCAGTCCCTGTTGCAATCACGTTCCCATCTGCATCACGAATTTCGATGGTAGCATTCGGATCAGCGGTGCCTGTCACCTGATAACCAGCAACTGAATTACCTGTTACTCCTGTTACAGTTGGTGCTGTCACCGTGGCATCAGCAGGAACAAGGACTTCAGTCGGTTGACTTTCATTTCCTGCGTTATCCTTTCCAATCACTGTTAACGTATCCCCAGGATTTGTCGTTCCCGTTGGTAGCGTTACAGTAAAATCACCATTCGCATCAGAGGTACCTGTACCAATGACTGCCCCAGCTGGATCACGAACTTCGATTGTTGTGTTAGGGTCTGCTGTTCCTGTAATTTTATAACCCGAACCAGAGTTGCCTGTGATGTTATCAACTGTTGGTGCAGTGACATCAGCTGGTGTTGTCGCCGTTTCTGGTTGACTTTCCGTGCCACTAGCGTTTTTCGCTACAACGCTCAGCGTTTGATTTGCTGTTGCTTTTCCTGGAGTTAAAGTCACTGTATATTTTCCATCAGTTCCAGTTGTTGCAGTACCAAGGACCGTGCCAGCTGCATCGCGAACCTCAATGGTGGTGCCAACTTCAGCAGTCCCTGTGACCTCATAGCCTTTTGTTGTACTACCTGTTACAGTCTCAACAATTGGCGGCGCCACGGGTGTATTAGGATCCGCTGGCGTTTGGAACGTTGTTGGCGTACTTTCTGTACCGCTAGCGTTTTTCGCTACGGCGGTTAACGTTTCATTGGCACCTGCTTCACCTGCGGGAATGGTAACTGTAAATGCCCCTGTCCCATCGGTGGTCCCTGTGCCTATCACGGTGCCTCCTGCATTTCGGATTTCAACCGTGGCATTGGCATCGGCAGTTCCTTTAACTTCGTAACCTGCCGTTGAATTGCCTGTTACTCCTGTGATTGTTGGTGCGGTTACGGTTGTCTCATCCGCTGGTGTTTGGAACGTTGTTGGCGTACTTTCTGTGCCGCTGGCGTTTTTCGCTACGGCAGTTAATGTTTCATTGGCGCCTGCTTCACCTGCGGGAATGGTAACTGTAAACGCTCCTGTCCCATCGGCGCTCCCTGTGCCTATCACGGCACCTCCTGCATTTCGGATTTCAACCGTGGCATTGGCATCGGCAGTTCCTTTAACTTCGTAACCTGCCGTTGAATTACCTGTCACTCCTGTGATTGTTGGTGCGGTTACGGTTGTCTCATCCGCTGGCGTTTGGAACGTTGTTGGCGTACTTTCTGTACCGCTGGCGTTTTTCGCTACGGCGGTTAATGTTTCATTGGCGCCTGCTTCACCTGCGGGAATGGTAACTGTAAACGCTCCTGTCCCATCAGCGGTACCTGTGCCTATTACGGTGCCTCCTGCATTTCGGATTTCAACCGTGGCATTGGCATCGGCAGTTCCTTTAACTTCGTAACCTGCTGTTGAATTACCTGTTACTCCTGTGATTGTTGGTGCGGTTACTTCACTAGTAGTGCCTGCAGCAAAATAAATGTTGGATACACCGTCTGCTGTTGCTAATAAATTAACGTCTAAAAGATCTGTTTGAACGACTGTTCCTACAAAACGAGCATCTAAATTATTGGATAAATTTTGAGGTGTTGAAACGGTAGTTGGTAAAGTAATCGTGGTTGTGCCTAGTAAAGAAGCATCCACTAACTCATTTACGCCTGAACCACCAACCGCTAATAAAGGCAAAGCACCTGAAACAGCCACGTTTACCGTGCCTTTGACAGGAAGCAAGGCTGCATTTATAGCTGCGGCGACAAGATTACTTGGGATACTGGTTCCTTTTGCCTCCAAAGCTTGAACTGCCGCATTCAAATCTTGTAAGATGTTTGAAACATTTTGGGCTAAAACTAACCCTAAACCATCACTAATCGGTGCACTAATGTATGAGCCGTCAGCTGCTAACGTTTCCGGAGCTGTAAATGAAGCAGCACCTAAGTTTTCAATGTTATTAACTAATTCCAATTGACGATTCACTTCCGTCAAATCAATATCAACACCAGTTAAATTCCCTAACGCCCCACTGGTAATTTGAGTAATGACATTGGTTAAATCATTGGCTGCATTCAAAACGGCAGTCAAAAAAGTAACTTTTGAAAGATCAATCGTGACATTGGTATTGATTGCTGCGCTGCCTGCTACAGCTACATTTCCTCTTAACTCAGGAGGAACCACTAACACCGCTTGTTTTTGTCCACTAAACACAGCGGAAGCATCTGCTAAAGCGCCACCAGAAACCGTGAAATTAACTGGTTGATTTTGGTTTGCGGCTGTCCAACGATTACTCGTTGAAGTGCCACTGTCATTATTTGACGTAACATTTGATAATAGTTCGATATCCAAGACCGCTGCTGATGCACTGATTGTGCCAGAGGTAACAGCTATACTTACAGGGATTGCTAATGACGTAAATAATAAACCACTTGATATTGCTAAATTAAGCATCTTGCGTTTTGTCCATTTTTTATGCTGACTTTTCCGATTAAAATCCTCAACAATTTTCTTTTTCATCTGATCGTCCCTCTTTTCTTTAAAATAAACGATAAATACCAAAATCATTAGCTTCCCCTAGTTGTTCATCTCCCCCTTTAGCGATTTAAATGGATTTAACACCTGCAGTTTAGTACATTTCCTCAGCTTTTCAAAATATAATGCTGTGAATTTTTATATAAAAATTCATTTGATAACAAGCGTCCTAGATATGTTAAAAAACTCACTAATTCATTAGTGAGTTATTATACAATGAGAGGAAAATGAGGAAGTTTATACGTTTCTCCCCAATCATTAAAGATAAATAAATTATTTTATTATAACTTATCGTTTGATAAATCGATAATTAAATAACGGAAAATTTTTTTATTTTTTTGAGAAATTCCACTATTATTTTTTCTGCTTCTTTGACTGTTTTTATCAATTTTATGGCTGTAAGTCATAAAAACTTTACATCAAAAAAATGACTCTAATCTATAACAATTTTTTCTGTTTTTAAGATTTTTTTTATGAATTTTTTTATATTAAAAAAATTTCATAAAAAAAGGCGACAGCCGTTTTTGAACGAATGCCGCCTTTTAGATAAACAAAAACCTGATTCTAAAAGAATCAGGTTTAGGAAAAGCAAATCAAGATTCGCTTCAACTGTTTATCATCGTATTTGTATACTCTGATAAGAATGATTTCGTAATAAAATATACTGTGTTTCGTGGTATTTGTCAATCGCTTTCTTGAATTCTCTTGAGACCTTTCCATAAGCATATAAGGTCAAAATAACTGACCAAATCAGCGTTGTAACTATCTTTTTAATTAAGGCGTCAGCCAATTTAATTTCATTAGTTTATCTAAAAACACCACCAAAATTAAAGCATCTGCACTGCCACCAATACTCCAATTTTTTTCTTTGAATAAGTGATTCAATCTTTCTAAACAAAGGGTTCCCCGTAACGTTTGTGTCCCCCCTAAAGCAAAATATTCCTGAATTAACGGTTGATATATTTCAAAAATTTGGACATTTTGACTTCGTTTAATCAAATTCGTATCCTCAACATAGAGCGATAAATAAAGGAGCGTATCAATGAGTTTTTGTTGTTGTGTGCCTTGATGTTTTTGATAATAAGGCACTCCCTGTTCAAAGACAGCAGGATACCCTTGTTGCGCCTCACCACGGATTCCAGTCAAGCCATGCTGAACAAATAGTCGTTCACCCCAAGTTAGTTTTTCTAGCTCATTCGTAGCGAGGTTTTCAAAGTCGGCCAATAAGTCTTGCGTCATTGTTTGAAGCGTTTGTTGAAACAATTGTAAGGTGCAAGGGGTCTCCCAAATCATTAGACGACCACAGATAGCTAAAAAAATACCTAGAGAAAAAATCGCTCCTTTATGTGTGTTGATCCCTTCTGTTGCCTCAAACATCGCTCGTTCTGCTTCTAAACCAACTTGTCGAATCGCGCGAAATGTTGCCTCAATCGGCAAATGACGTAGCTCTGTCCCAGCTTGAACGAAGGTTTCAAAATAAGGAGTCAAAACCACACTACTTTCTAAAAAAGTGAAAACATCCATATCTTGATGGGCGCCTGCATCGACTGGATCCACCAAGCCTGGTTTATTTAAACAGGTCACTTCATAGAGTAGTGCCAATTGTGCTTGCTGCGCTAATTTACTCCTTGCTTGCTTGGTCATTGCCTTTTACGTCCCTTCTTCTGCCATGGTCTTTTCTTGTTTTATATAGTCTAGTACAGCATTAAAAACCGTGTCAACTACGCCGCCATCAAATACATTAGGTATGAATTTTTCTGCTGTGGGTTCTGAAATCATAGCGGCCAAGCTTCGTGCTACTGTCATTTGCAAACCGACATCAACTTTTCTGCCTTTCGCTGCCAATAACCCTTTAAAAAGACCTGGAAAAGCTAAAATGTTGTTCACCTGATTCGGATATTTGGAAGAACCAGTTGCTAATAAACGGACGCCATTAGCTTGGGCGAGGGCTGGTTCAATTTCTGGTTTAGGATTTGCTAAAGCAAAGATAATTGGGTCTTGGTTCATTGATTTAATCAGAGCTGGCGTTAGCACATCCGCTTCTGATAAGCCTAAAAAAACATCCTGATTGACGACAGCGGTGGCTAAATCTTTGTTTTCTACTGATGGTTTTATTACCTGTCGAAGCAAAGCACGTTGGTAAGGATTCAATGTCGGGTCTTCTTCTCTTAAAACACCTTGGCGATCTACTAAGGTGAGATGCGTAATCCCCGCTTGAATACATAACTTAGCGGTCGCTACACCAGAAGCACCAACTCCGTTAATCACCACACGTAATTCATTTAAAGGTTTTCCTTTAATTTTAGCTGCGTTGATTAGTCCAGCTAAAACGACAATGGCTGTGCCTTCTTGGTCATCATGATACACAGGAATGTTCAAACGTTGTTGAAGTTTTTCTTCAATTTCAAAACATTTTGGTGCAGAAATATCTTCTAGATGGATTCCTGCAAAACTATTTTGTAAATTTTCAATTGTTTGAACCATCTCGTCCACTGATTTTTGTTCCAGTGCTAAAGGAATAGCATCGACCCCCGCCAAATTTTTATAAAGTAAAGCTTTGCCTTCAACAATTGGCAAGCCCGCTTGCGTGCCCATATTGCCGAGACCCAGAACAGCTGACCCATCTGTAATAACTGCAATTAACTTACCACTAATGGTCCACTCGCGCGCTAATTCATGATTTTGGGCAATCATTAAACTCAATTCTGCGACACCAGGTGTATACATTTTGGCTAAATCATGATGGTTTAATACCGCTTCTGTTGCTTCAAGACTTAGCACACCAATATTTTTTTGATGAATTGCTAGAACTTCTTCTAACACATTGTCACTTCCTTTCACGGGCTGCCTTTTTTCTATTTGATGAAGCAAGGGTTTGAACAACCGTTATCGTCGCTCAAACCCTTGCTTCTTTATACATTTGCGGAGCACTTGCTCGTTCTATTCTGGCAAGTCAAGTTTGACTGTCACTTTCTGTAACGGTACATCGTAAAAAGGATCTTCACGACGGCCTAAAAAGTCTTTTCCTTGTTGTGGGAACATCGCATATAATAGGACATCCTCTTCAGATTTTGCGTATTGTTGGATTTCCTTTTCTAAACTATGCAACTCTGGTTTCAATAAATCCGCCGGTCGACAAGTGATTACCTCTTCATCCCCGATGATTTTTTGTTTAATCTCTTCTGCGATAGGTGCTGGTGATTTGCCGTATTCTCCGCGCACATAATCTTTGATTTCATTCGGTATTAAGGAATATCTTTCCCCAGAAATCACATTCATTAAGGCTTGTGTTCCAACCATTTGTGAAAGCGGCGTAACTAGTGGTGGATACCCTAAATCTGCTCTTACTTTAGGTACTTCAGCTAAAACTTCTTCATATTTGTCTTGTAAGCCTTGCTCCGTTAATTGACTTAATAAGTTTGATAACATACCACCAGGTACTTGATAAATCAAGGTTTTCGGTTCCGTATCTTTAACTTTAGGGTTTAAAATGCCTTCACTTCTAAAGCGATCACGAATCGGATTGAAATAGTCAGCAATCTCTGTTACTTTTTCCATATTTAAACCTGTTTCAAAGCCTAAATCTTCTAACGCAATGGCTACAGATTCTGTGGCTGGTTGACTCGTACCGCCAGCGAAAGAAGAAATAGCTGTATCGATGATATCCGCACCTGCTTCAGCAACTTTTAAATAGGTCATCTCAGAAATACCACTAGTCGCATGCGTATGCACCTCTAAAGGTAAATCAATGGCATCTTTCATTTTGCTCACTAATTCAAAACCAGTTTGTGGCGTCAAAACGCCTGCCATGTCCTTAATACAAATGGAATCCGCTCCTGTTTGACTTAATTCTTTGGCTAATTTTACAAAGTAATCGATGGTATGAATTTCACTCGTGGTATAAGAGATCGCTGCTTGACAGTGTCCGCCAGCTTCTTTTGTTGTTTGAATTGCTGTTTGTAAATTACGGACATCATTCAAGGCATCGAAAATACGAATAATATCAATCCCATTTTCAACTGATTTTTCGA
This sequence comes from Enterococcus sp. LX10, assembly GCF_023539285.1. NCBI lineage: Bacteria > Bacillati > Bacillota > Bacilli > Lactobacillales > Enterococcaceae > Enterococcus > Enterococcus sp. LX10. The sequence goes on from NZ_CP092784.1 coordinate 2,724,667, forward strand.
CAAAGGCCCGCACCACATCATCAGCGTAATGACGATATCCTAGTAAATTTTGTCCTCGTAATAACATTTGAAGTTTGGTATTTTTAACTTCTTTGCGAATTTGGCGAAGACGTTCCCAAGGATCCTCGTTTAAATAGCGGACACAGGAATCAAACGTTGCCCCGCCCCACATTTCTAATGCATGAAATCCTGCCTCGTCCATTGTTTTAATAATCGGCAGCATATCTGAGGTTGGCATCCGTGTTGCAATTAAACTTTGTTGTCCATCCCGTAGCACCGTTTCTGTAAAACGAATTTTTTTACTCACTTGGCTGCTCCTTTCGTGTCAAAATTATTTCTGTTATTTTTTCTTGCATTGCTTCAAGACTGTGACGTCGATTTCGTCCACAGACTTTCGCCTCTTCTTGGCAAACAAAACAGCGCCGTGGTGGCAAGCCTAAATCTCCTCGATGAAGGCTTTTTAGTTCCTCATTTCCCCATAAAACATCTAGGTCCACTAAACGACCATATGGATGTGTTTCTTCAATTTTGACCATTCTTTGTTTTAACTCTTGCGGGGCTAACGAAACCGCCAAATAATATTCAGGCCCTGTTTTTTCATTCCGGTAAAAATTAACAATCGGTACTTGATCCAGCAATTGTTGCTCGACTTCGTCAATTACTTCTAAAAAAACAGCCGTTAAGGTGGGCGAATTTTTTACTTCTCCAGGAATATTCATTGTGGCAGATAAGAGACTAGCTTCTGGTGCTGTTTCTAACAACTCCTTCTGTGTAGCAGCTCTTTGTTCGCGAGCATCCAACATCTCTAAAAGTGTTACTTTTTCCCCATTAAACATTGCGTACCACATCAATTAGACTACCATCTCGGTATTCAATTAACGCAACGACTTTGTCTCCATATTTAATTGGTTCCGGGGTGCCAACAATGTTGTAGGCTTTGTCTTTCAACTCTTCTAACGTAAACTGAGGAACATCTAAAGTTTTAAAACAATCAATTAAGTCTGTTCTTTTTGGATTGATTGCAATGCCGACTTCTGTTACTACGACATCGACACTCGTACCTGGTGTAACGACTGTATTTACTTGCTCAACAATTGTTGGAATCCGTCCACGAACAAGTGGTGCAATCACTAGACTCATTTTACAAGCCATACTTGTATCGGAATGTCCGCCAGAAGCACCACGGATAACACCATCTGAACCAGTAATGACATTTACATTAAAATCTGTGTCCACTTCTAAAGCAGATAAAATAGCTGTGTCTAATTGATTAATAACCGCCCCTTTGCTAAGCGGTGAAGCATACATATTGGCATCAATTTCATAATGATTGGCATTTTCCCCTAAAGAAATAGCTGATGGATGATCAAAGTCTTGGACGTCAATAATTTTTTCTACTAAGCCTTCTTCCAAAAGTTCCACCATTGCATTCGTAATTCCGCCTAAAGCGAAACTTGCTTTAATACCATCTTTAAGCATTTGTTCTCTCATGAACCGCGTAACTGCTAGTGAAGAGCCACCTGTTCCTGTTTGGAATGAGAAGCCTTCTTTGTAGTAAGGAGAATGTGTAATTATTTTTGCGGCATATTCAGCAATCAATAATTCTTTGGGATTCTTTGTAAAACGTGTCGCGCCTTTGGCAATTCCATCTGGATCACCAATTGCATCAATTTCTACTACATAATCAACATCTGTTTGTGGAATACTAATAGGGGTATTAGGATATGGTACTAATGTGTCAGTAATGATGACCACTTGATCCGCATATTTTGCATCGACCATCGCATATCCAAGAGAACCACAGGTAGCTTTTCCTTTGGTTCCATTCGCATTTCCATAAGCGTCTGAACTTGGTGCACCTAAGAAAGCTACATCAATATGGATATCGCCTGCTGCTACTGCCCGTGCCCGGCCACCATGTGAACGAATCACCACAGGATTTTCCATGATACCTGCTGAAATAGCGGCGCCTACTTTATCTCTCAAACCAGAAGAAGTAATGTTGGTGACTACTCCATTTTTAATGTGTTCGATCAGAGGTTCATGAACATTTGCAATTGAACTAGGTGCAATCGAAATGTTTTTCAGCCCCATGGCGGCAATCTCGGCTAAAACTAAATTCATCACATAGTCTCCTTCACGGAAATGGTGATGGAAAGAGATGGTCATGCCATCTTTCAACCCTGTTTTTTCAATTGCTTCACGAATACTTCCTAAAAGTTTTGTCTCCCGAGGTTTCACTGGTTTAATTGCTCGGCTCGCTTCTTGATAAGCATCAATGTGTGCTAATTCTCCTTCATAAATGCCGTATTGCTCTGCATAAGATTGAGGAATGTCTTTGCCTACTTTATTTACTACCATGTCTATATTTCCTCCTCGGTAATTAATTTAGCCGCCAATGCTAACGCAATGACCCGTTCAGCTCGTTCAACAATTGGTTTATCAACCATTTTTCCATTTACGGAGATAACACCGGAGCCTTTAGCTTCGGCTTCCCGAATGCCCCAGATTACTTCCTTAGCATTCTGGATTTCTTTTTCTGTCGGCGCATAAATAGTATTAACCAATGGGATTTGACGAGGGTTAATCACCGATTTCCCATCGAAACCTAGCTGTTTAATCAAACGAACTTCGGCTTCAAAGCCTTCCGTATTGTCTACATCTGAATAGACCGTATCAATAGCTGCAATCCCAGCTGCTCGAGCGGCATGTAAAATCATGCTACGAGCAAAGAATAGTTCTTGGCCATCTGGATGGCGGCGTGTTTTCATATTGGTAACATAGTCTTCGGCGCCTAACGCGATGCCAATCAATCGAGTTGAACTTTTGGCAATCGCGGGCGCATTTAGAACACCTTCGGCCGATTCGATAGCAGCCATCATTTTCGTTGTTCCTACGGGAATGTCATTTTGCTGTTCTACTTCTGTAATGACTGCCTCGACATCAATGATATCTTGGGCTGTTTCTGTTTTTGGTAAACGAATCACATCGACACCAGCTAAGACCATTGCTTCAATATCTTCTGCGCCACCGGCATCTAAAGCATTGATCCGAACAACAATTTCAATATTGCCATAATCGAAAGTTTTCAAAGCAGAATGGACTAAAACACGGGCAGAGTCTTTTTCTTTTAATGAAACTGCATCTTCTAAATCAAACATGATTGAATCTGCCCCATACAATGGTGCATCTCTTAGCATTGCTGCGTTCGCTCCAGGGACAAACATCATTGTTCTTCTTAAACGTTCCATGAGTCCAACTCCTTCCAATCATACGTTTCTTTTTCAGCGCCTCGATGTAAAACTGTAATCATCCGAGCTTTGATTGTACAATCTAATGCCCCTTTATCAATCGCCTTGACCGCAACGCCTTGGACATCTAAATGTTCCAAAGTTGTCGTAATCACCTGACGAATTTGATTGCCAAATTGTTTTTCGACACTACTTTCTAATTCAATGGTATTTTCTGTTGATTCAATGGGTTGGACGGTAATCATAATATCACTTGATTCTACTGTTCCTGCAGTAGCATTTTTGATAATCTTCACTTTCTTCACCTCATTAGTTTCTTGTGTTCTACTAAGTATTGATAACTTGTTGCTGGTAAAAACTTCTTGAGTGTCTCTTTGTCGCCTTCAGCCATCGCTTTGCGAACTTTCGTCGCACTAATCAGCTCTCCATCACTCGCTAATCGCGGGACAATGGTTAGCGTTATCGTTTGTCCGAAAACTTGTTGCATTGCTTGATTGTAGACATCGGTCACTTCTGAATAAGGCTCTTCTCCCACATAACGTTGTTGAATTTCAAGTATTGGCGCAATTCTTTCTTTAAATAACGTTGCATCAAGCGTTGCTTGAATTGCAGCTACCTCTAATGGCGCTTTTTCTTTCAAAAAATAGGTAGGAAAAGTCGCAGACGAAACTAAGTAATCTTCTGTAGATAGGACTGTCACATTGGGTAAATGGGCTACCCCTTTTTGCACCATTGCGAAACGTGCTTCTTTTGAAAACAGCGATTTATCTTCAGATAAAACAAACACATAAACGTGCGGACTTTCTTTGGCTGCTTTTTCGACTAAGTACTGATGGCCTTTCGTAAAAGGATTTGCATTCATGACAATGCTACTGGCTGGCCCTGCTTTTTTATGCTGTGTCAGGTAACCAAGATAATCGGCAAAATCTGGTTTGCCTTGCTCCATAAATAGCACCTCTTGATTCGCAACCACTTTTTGAAAGCCTAGCGACTGAAAAATTTGTTCATTTTTTGGTTTTGTATACAAAAAACTGTGTAATTGGTTTTCTTCTCTCAGTTTTTCAAGTAGATGAACCACCAATTGGGTTAACAAATTTTCAGATTGATATTTTTTACAAACGGCCACGCACTTAATCGTTTTGCCTGAAAGCGAGCCAGAGGCGATTAATGCTGTGTCATCATATATGCCAACGGTGTAATCAAGTGCTTCTGTCGTTTGCAATTCGGCTTTTTCCATTAATTCGCGCCAAGCTTGATAAGCTTTTTTATCTTTTTGCAACCAGATTCTTTTCATTGTATATACGCTGCTCACAGCAATAACCTCCTTTATTTTTTAATTGGAAATAATTTTGTTAGTAATTTAGACGCTAGATAAATGATAAATAAAACAACGAAAACGCCGCCCCAACCAAAACCTAACAGTTCAAAAGCAATTTTTAAATCTTCCATGTTAACAGACATGTATTCGTTCTCCTTTCCGTCCTATGTTAAAAAGGCTAATAGTAAGCCACCAGCAATTACAGAAGCGATTTGTCCTGAAACGTTGGCACCAGCAGCATGCATTAAAATAAAGTTTTGTGGGTCTTCATCTGTAGCCATTTTTTGAATGACCCGACTAGACATTGGGAAAGCGGAAATACCCGCAGCACCAATCATTGGATTGATTTTTTCTTTTCTAAATAAATTCAAGAATTTAGCAAAAAGCACGCCGCCGACTGAGTCCATAATAAAGGCGACTAACCCTAAGCCAATAACCATCAACGTATCGACTTTTAAGAACTCTGCATAGTTCATGCTAACGGAAATAGATAGTCCTAGCAAGATACTAATAATATTCACCAATTCATTTTGAGCTGTAATGGATAAACGATCCAAAACGCCACATTCTCTTAATAAGTTCCCAAACATTAAGAAACCAACTAATGGTAATGACACCGGCGCAATTAACCCTGCGACAATCGTAATAACAACCGGGAAAAGAATTTTCGCTGTTTGAGAAACTTCACCGGCCCGATAAGTCATACGGATCCGACGTTCGGCTTTCGTCGTCACTGCTTTAATCGCTACTGGTTGAATAATCGGAACTAACGCCATGTAGGAGTAAGCGGCAACCATTATGGCCCCCATGTATTTTGAATGTAAGGTATTTGCTACGAAAATAGACGTTGGGCCATCAGCGGCACCAATAATCCCGATCGAAGCAGCATCGTTTAAATCAAAACCTAATAAAACAGCCATAATAACTGTAAAGAAAATCCCAAACTGTGCAGCGGCACCAAACATCAACATAAACGGATTTTGTAACAATGGACCGAAATCAATCATTGCCCCAATCCCAATAAATAATAATAACGGGAATAACTCTGTTTTTATTCCAAAATCAAAAAGAACATTAAACGGACCTGGCTCGCCGCCAGCGCTCAATACGCCGGAATTAGGAAAGTTCACTAAAATCGTTCCTAAACCCATCGGCACTAAAAGTGTTGGTTCATACTCTTTTTTTATTCCTAAATACATTAATAGTCCACCAATCAGCATCATCACAATGCGTCCTGGTTCTTGGCCCATTCCTATAACACCTTGAATCAGTGTCTCCACACAAATCACTTCCTCTTCTTAAATTAATTCTAGTTAATTGTTATTAATGGTTCCCCTGGGTTCACAATTTGGCCTTGGGTAACATGAATTCCTGTTACCGTACCTGCTTTTCCTGCAACGATTTCATTTTCCATCTTCATTGCTTCTAAAATTAACAATGGTTGGTTCTCGGACACCGTATCACCAACATTGACTAATACTTTTAACACAGTTCCTGGCATTGGCGCAGGCATTGCATCTGCTCCTGCTGGGGCGGCTGGCTGTGCTGCTGGCGCTGGGGCTTCTTCAACAGCAGGGGCTGGTGTTTCTGTCGTAGCAACTGGCGCTGTTGGTTGTGGCGCAACAGGTGCTGGTTGTGGGACGCCACCGATTTCTTCCATCTCGACTAAATATTCTTTCCCATCAATTGAAATTTTAAATTTGCGTAACATAATGATCCTCCTCAAGGTTTTGTTTTGAAATTCTTTTGACAACTAGCTGAGACTCTTCTGAAAGCTCTGCAGCTATACTGGCTGCAATAATGGCAACTTCTTTTGCTTCTGGATTTCGTTTTGCGATTTTTTTGATAACAAAACGACTTTCTGGAAACTCTCCTGCTGCGATGGCAGTGGCCACAATACTTACCAATTGATATTCTTTTGGCTCAGCAGGAATATATGCTGGTATATCTATCCATCGCTTTTCCAAGTTATCCGCTTCACGTTGGATAACGCTTTCATTAATCTCGGTATCCTGCGTGTGTTGCTCTTTCTTGAATAAGGACTTAAATAGGCCCATATTGTCTCTCCTTTCACTAATTCTTGGTATACGTTCATTATAGAAAAAACCATTAAAAAACCTAGTGAAAACACTAGCTCAGATTGTTCTTTTATTGTTTATTTTGTGAAAAAAACTCTGTAAACATTGGTATATAAGCATTTATCAACCGTTAAGATTCTATTAATATTATATTAAGTTATTAATAAGAATTTGATTGTTGAATTGTTTTTTTGATGTTCTTTTTGTTTTAGGCTATTTATTCTCTGCGAAAGTTTGTATATTCTCACACTATAGACAAACACAAAAAATATTTTTTGTTGTAAACCAGAATACTGTGAAACATTTCTCATGGCTATTCTTTTTTATTAGCACCGGTTGTTAACGCTTACAAAAAAGTTCTAAAAAAGAAAGGAAGAAAAACATGTTACTCACTATTTTAGCTTATGGTATGATTATCATCTTTATGTATGTAATCATGAAAAAGAAATTGTCACCGTTTACATCTTTAGTAATTATTCCTCTTATTTTTACTTTGATTGCAATTGCAACTGGAGTAGCGAGTCCGCCACCTGGTGCTGACGGTGTTGTCCCTGAAGTCAACATTGGGAATTTCGTCTTAGATGGGATTTCAACTACTTCAAAAACTGGTATTATGTTATTATTTGCAATTCTTTACTTCTCTATTATGTTGGATGCTGGTTTGTTTGACCCAATCACTAAAAAAATGATTTACTTTGCTAAAGGCGATCCAATGAAAGTCTTGATGGCTACTGCGGTAGTTGCTGCTGCTGTTTCCTTAAACGGAGATGGAACAACTACGACCTTGATTTGCTGTTCTGCGTTTATTCCCATCTACAAAAAACTTAATATGAAATTGATGAATTTAGGTGTGCTTGTTATCTTACAAAACACCATTATGAACTTATTACCTTGGGGCGGTCCAACAGCTCGTGCCATGGCCGTACTAGAAGTTGATGCCGACATTCTTTCTTATTTAGCACCTGGTATGATTTTATCTGTATTGTATGTTATCTTCTTTGTTGCTTATCGCATGGGGAAAAAAGAACGTGCTCGCTTAGGCGTGACAACGCTTACTGATAAAGAATTGGAAGAAATGACTATTGTTAACGATCCTGAGTTATTAGAAATTCGTCGTCCAAAGAATTTTGCATTCAATGGTATTTTAACGATTGTCTTAATCGGTTGGTTAGTCCTAAGTTCATTCGTTGGTCAATTAGGTTTGCCTTCGTGGATTGAAATGCCACCGTTATTATTATTCCTAGTTGGTACTTGTATCGCTTTAATGATCAACTATCCAAAATTAAAAGATCAAAGCAGCCGTATCAGTGCAAATGCTGGTGATGCTGTGCAAGTAGTTATCTTAGTTTTTGCTGCTGGCGTCTTCATGGGCTTATTCCAAGGTTCTGGTATGGCCAATGCCTTAGCAAATAGCTTTGTTAATATTATTCCAAAACAATTAGCCGGCGCTTGGGGCTTAGTGATTGCGTTCATTTCAGCACCAGGAACATTCTTTATTTCAAACGATGGTTTCTATTTCGGTGTCTTACCAGTCCTAGCAGAAGCTGGACGTTCTTATGGATTTGACAATATGTCTATGGCTTTAGCTTCCTTAATGGGGCAAGCGTTCCACTTATTAAGTCCATTAGTGGCGTTTATTTACTTGCTATTACGTTTAACTGGTTTAGATATGGGCCAATGGCAAAAAGAATCGGCAAAATATGCCTTAGGAATTTTCGTTATTTTCGTTGTTACAATTGTTGCTTTAGGTCACATGCCTTTATTTATTCCACAAAATTAAACGTCGTCGCTGAAACCGTAGGAGTACCTTTTCTCCTCGGTTTTCTTTTCATTTTGTCTTTTCTTGCGTTATATTTTCATTTTTAATATTATATTTATTATCTATAAAAATAACCTATAGGGAGGTGCCTCATATGAATCCAACGGTTGAAGCAGTAAAACGGAACTTAGATTTAACTAGCAGTAAACCTCTAAAAATTTGTACCTATGAAGCCTTTAAGAAAACCATTATTTTAGGGGATATTCCTGCAGGTGAACGGATTAATGAAAAAGAATTTTCCGAGCAATTAAACATTAGTCGGACGCCCATTCGCTTTGCTTTACAAGAATTGGTCAAAGAACAATTGGTGGAACATATACCTATGGTGGGTATCGTGGTTAAAGGGATTAGTATGAAAGATGCTTATGAAATTTATGATATTCGTAAATCTTTGGACACTTTAGCAACCATTAAAGCCATGGAACTCATGACACCAGAAGATTTTGATGAATTGGAAGCCTTACTTCTCGAAGGAGAACAATACAATAAAAATAACCAAGTAGATGACTTACTACAGAACTTTTCAGATTTTAATTCCTTTATTTATACTAAGAGTCAGATGCTACGTTTAAAAAAAATTGTGACTGATCTCCATGCTTACTTAATCTATTTCAGAGATATTGCAATTCGTGCCTCAGAACGTCGTAGTATTGCCCTAGAAGAACATTGGTTAATTTTCCGCGGAATGAAAACAAAGAATATTGACCAGATCACACTTTTAACCCATGAACATCTAAATCGTTCGCTTCAATTTATTTTGAAAGAAATGGAACGTCGGCAAATTGAATAAGCAAAAAGGCCCGCAGTCGCTCGTGCAACTGCGGGCCTTTTTTCATTTTTTTTGTACGCAACCATCTGGCGTAAAGGTATAACCAATGCCCCAAACGGTCCGCAGGTAACAAGGTTCTTTCGGGTTTTCTTCTAATTTACTTCGTAAACGATTAATAAAAACCATAATCGTATTCGCATCGACATCCCCAGTACCCCAAACACTGCTGTAAATTTGTTCTTTAGAGAATACTTGCTCGGGATTCTCCAGAAAAAATTGAATTAATTGAACTTCTTTCGAAGACAATGAAATAGGTAAATCCTTTTTAAATAGTTGATAACGACCATAATCAAAACGGAAATCGCCTACCTGTAGCTCTTCTTTTTTATAAACATTCAATTGTTTTCGAATCATTCGAGCTCGATTCAACGAAGCAATCACCTGAGCCTTAAAAACATTCAAGGAAAAAGGTTTCGTTATATAACTATCCACGCCCATTTCCAAGGCTGCAATAATATCCTCTTCTTCTTTTTTGCTACTAAAAAAGATAATTGGCACCAGTGGATATTTCTCTCTAATCATTTGGACTAAGTAGTAACCATCGCTGTCATGTTCCAAGTTATCATCTAAAATGAACAAATCAAAGGTAACTCTGGACACGATATCTTTTGTTTTTTCAATTGATTCACTTTGGTAAATAAGAATACCTGTTGATTGTAATGCTTTCCAAATCAAGCGACGAACTGCTGCATCATCATCTACAACCAGTATTTTCTCCGTACGCATACCTGTTGTTCCCCCTACGTCTCTTTACAAAACTTTTTCATTTGAATTTACTACTGGAGTAATTACTGATTATCATAACATAAAAAAAGAAACGGAGACGGCTAAAAAATCATTTAACTGGGAAAGAGCCTGGGACAAAAATCCAAAGTGATTTTTGTCCCAGGCTCAAAACCTGATAAACGGCGGGAACAGAACCAATACTACGCGTTGCTCCGATCTCAACAACTTCTAAGAGCTAAAGCTCTAAGAGTTGAAGGTCCTTCGGAAATAAGCCGAAATTGTTGAGAATCACGAAGAACGTAGTGATTCGATGATGAACAATACCTACTTGGTCTCCAAAAATTAAAAAGCAATTTTCGGAAATTCCTTCTTATTTCTCGGAGCTAAACGGTTCCGTCCCGACCTCTGTTTAAAAATACTTCTTAACTGGTTCAACCACTAAATACCGATAAGGTTCATCCCCTTCAGAATGGGTTTTGATTTGCTCATCTTTACTTAGCGTGTGATGGATTTGTTTTCTTTCAAAAGCCGGCATTGGTTCCAAGAAGACTGGCCGCCCAGTGCGTTTGGCTTTTTCCGCGGTGCGTTTCGCTAAACGTTCCAAAATTTCATGACGTTTTTCGCGATAATTTCCGACATTCACAACAATCGATAGCTTATTGCTTGCAATGCGGTGAATAAAGACTTGCGCTAAATACTGTAACGCATTTAACACTTTTCCGTGTTTTCCAATTAAGATACCTTGTTTTTCTGTTTCTAAATGGAAGATAATATTGCCATTATCGCGCGCTATGCGAACCATGGCAGGGGCGTTCAGTTCATTTGAAATATTCGTTAAATACATCGCTAATTCAGTAATAGCAGCTTCGTCTTCCAGATTTTCTAAAGAATGTGTTGATTCCTCTGAGAGACTAGGAATTGCTTCGGTTAATTCCTCAACTGCTTCTTCCACTGCTGTTGCTTCATCGGCAACAACAATATCTTCCACTGTTTCTTCGACCGCTTCTGTGACTTGCTCACTAATCGTTGGTTCCATTGAAATTTGGGCAAGTTTTTTTCCTAGACCTAAAAATCCTTTTTTTCCTTCGTCTAACACATCAATTGTAACATCCTCTTTGGTTAAACCAAGTGCTTGTAAGCCTTTCTGCGTTGCTTCTTCGATTGTATTTCCTTCATAAATCGGCATCTGAACGACCTCCTTTATTTTTTCTTCCCTTTTTTCTTAGGACTTTTTGCTCGTTCAAGCGCTCGCTCCCGTGCTTTGGCTTGACGTGCTGCTTCCTCCCGCTCTTTACGGATTTTGAATGGATTGTTTAATAACAATGTTTGCCCTGTTTGGAAGGCATTTGAGACCACCCAGTAAAGAGATAAACTGCTGGCTAATGAAATCCCCATAAAGAAGATCATCGCTGGCATAACGTAATTCATAATTTTCAGTGAGGCATTTGTTTCTAGTTGGCTCATACTTGAAAGATACGTACTAGCAAACGTAAAGACAGCCGCTAAAATCGGTAAAATTAAATACGGATCCGGCTTATCGAGGCTTAACCACAAGAACGTTCCTTCTTTTAACTCAGGCACGCGTGAAATGGCTTGATACAAAGCCATCATGATTGGTAGTTGAACCAACAATGGTAAACAGCCAATGTAAGGATTCACATTATTCTCTGCATACAAACGTTGCTGTTCTTCTCGGAATAAGCGTTGTGTTTCAGGATCTTTTGAAGAATATTTTTGTTGCAAGGCCTTTAATTGCGGTTGCAACTCTTGTGTTTTACGCATACTCTTCGTTTGGAAATGCATCAACGGCAATAAAATAATCCGGATGACTAACGTAAATAGGATAATCCCAATTCCGACACTGCCGCCTAATGATAGGAACTTAATCGCTTGGGCAAAATAATAAACAATGTATCGATCCCAAATTCCTGTACTACTTTCACTTACGGGCGCGGTTCCGCAGGCGGATAAAACAAAGACTAAGGTCACTAACCCAGCCATTAATAATAAGCGCTTATACTTCTTCACTACTCAATTCCCTCTCTTACATCTAATATTTTAGCTAAATTTAACACATGTGTTAAATTAGCTTTCACTTCTTCAGACGATAACTTTTCCAATCCTGGACGTGCAATCACGATAAAATCAATTTCTGGAGAGATACGGTCTTTTAATTGAAATAAACTCGCGCGGATTTTCCGCTTCACAGCATTTCTTGTGACCGCGTTTCCAATTTTCTTCCCAACAGAAATCCCCACTCGAAAATGGGCTTGTTGTGGTTTCTCTAAAACGTACACCACGAAACGACGATTTGCACAAGATTGTTTTTTATTAAACACCTGTTGAAATTCTTTTTCTTTCTTGACACGGTAGGACTTTTTCATCGGCATCCCTTTGTTTCTATATTTTTTTACTTCTTAATAATAATAGCATATTTCCGCTCTTTTTTAGTAGCCTTTTCTATAGAATCCTGCTTTCTTTTATTGAAAACAGAAAAAGAACCCTTAGTTATCTTCACATCTTCCAAAAAATTATGGAGATAACTAAGGGTTCTTAGAAATTGACTGTTTAAAAGACCAGACCATCATTAAGCAGAAATAACTTTTCTACCTTTACGACGACGGCTTGCTAATACGCGACGGCCATTTTTAGTGCTCATACGTTTACGGAATCCGTGAACTTTTTGGCGTTTACGTTTGTTTGGTTGATACGTTCTTTTCATGCAATTACACCTCCTGAAATTGTAACTATCCATCAATATATAGACATACTTTGATAGTATAACGAGTAATAGGGTCTTTTGTCAATAAAATTTAAGAAATATTTCCTGAGAAAGATTCGTTTCAATTATCCACAAATTAAATTTTCCTGTGAGTAGCTTGTGGATAGTTTTCCACATTTTTTTCTGTTCACAGCCATTTTTCCACTAGTTTTACACAAAAAAACAGCCTGTTAAAAAGTTTTGCACAGGTGTTTTTTTATCTGTTGATAAGTTCTTGAAACATGATTGTGCCAAGCTTAATTATTCTCAACTTTTTGTGGATAACTCATTCAACAACCACTTCCTTCCGCAAGTGTCGACACCCTGTGGAAAACTTTTTTCACCCTTGTGTACTTTTTTTCCACATTGAACAATTGCTTGTGGAAAAAGTTTTAAAAAAATGCTAAAATCGACTATGCTCATTCTTTTAAGTTATCCACATTTTTTAGATAACCAAAATTTAAACATATAGGAGGTCACTGT
>NZ_CP092785.1:0-82739 GCF_023539285.1 Enterococcus sp. LX10
ATGAACGATTTTCAATTTATTTCAGCTAATGAAACCTATAGAAATTTGTATTACCAATTACCTAAAGTACTTTTTACATCAGAATTTTATAAGACTATGTCTAATGATAGTAAAATAGCTTACGCAATGTTGCAAGACCGATGTGAATATTCAATACAAAATAATTGGATTGATCAAGATGGGCATATATATTTTATCTTTACACGAAATGAACTGATGGATATTTTAGGGTGTAAAGAAAATAAAATTGCAAAAATAAAAAAAGAATTAAAAGACAAAAATTTACTTTATGAAAAACGTATTCCTCCGAAAAAACTCTCTACTGGTGAATTCAAAAACTATCCAAACAGATTGTATTTAGGTAAGCTGGAAGTTTCAGCAACAGATGTTTACGCCATCAGTAATGCTAGCTATACAAATGAGTTTCCCGAAAGTGGGAAAAACCAACCTTCGGATAAACATGATAAAATCAGCGTTTCTTTCGAAAGTGGGAAAAACCAACGTCCAGAAGAATCCAATAATACCAGTACTTTGTTCGAAAGCGGGAAAAACCAACCCAATCTATATCTAACTAATTCTTTAGATACAATAGATACAATAGATACTGAAAAAGAACGATTGCAACAACAATTATTGCTCGATCAGTTTGCAGAAGTTCAAGAGAACACTTTCCTAAGCAAAGATAGCTTAAAATTTATTGCAGCCTTTTCTGATACTATTCAAGAAGCCCATGAAATGGTTGGAACAATTATACGTGCTAAAACCAAAGTTGAAAAAGAATACAATGTTGTTTTAATTGGGGAAGATTATCAAGAAGAAATAGACAAATGTTTGCGACGAGTGATGCACAAAATTAAGACAGATTCTACTGTAAAAAGTCCAAAAGGTCTATTTTACATGTCTTTTTACAATTTATTTGTTGAATGTGCACTAGAGAAAAAAAGTCAATTGAACAAGAAAAGTAATTCTTACACTCCAGGAGTAATCACTCATAACTGGGTTGAAAATCAATAAAGTAGCTGTTTAGTATGAATTTAAATTTATGGAGGAAAATTATATGTCTTTTGAATCTGAAAATAAAAACGTAGAGAAAATAGTTGTGTCTAATAAAACGTATTATCTTGTTGGGACAAGTCACATTTCAGAGAATAGTGTTGAACTTGTTAAAGAGGTTATTGAAAGAGTTCAACCAGATACTGTTAGTATTGAGCTAGATAAAAAAAGATATGAAAAATACACTAACTCTAACCAATGGGGAAATACAGATATTATAAAAATTATTAAAGAAAAAAAATTAGTTGTTCTAATTTCCAATATTGTTTACAGTGCATATCAAAAAAAATTAGCAAATACTAAAGGAACTACTCAAGCTGGTGAATTAATTCAGGCAATTAAAAGTGCTAACGAAATAGGAGCAAACATTCAATTAATCGATCGTGATATCCAAGTTACTTTTAAAAGAATGTGGCGTCATTTAAGCTTTTTGGAAAAGCCAAAACTTTTTATGACATTTTTCACTGAATTTGATGATATTGAACAAGACAAATTAGAAGAGTATTTAGAGTCTGATAGTTTTGACAAAGTGTTTATTTCGTTGTCAAAAAAATATCCTTCGCTGTATCAAGATATGATAACGGATAGAGATAAGTATATGTCTACTAAACTGAAAAATAATACAAGTCAAGTGAATGTTGTGGTGGTTGGGAAAGCTCATATGAAAGGAATTAAAGAGAAATTAGAAAAAAGAACAGAGTTTTCCTTAGATGATTTAAATGAAATTCCACCAAAAAAATTAAGTACTAAATTATTAGAATTTTCTTTACCTGCAATTATCATTATTCTTTTAGTTCTCTCTTTGGTTTCGGGATTCGAAGTAGGCGTATCACAAATACTAAAATGGTTAGTATGGAATGGGGGACTAGCAGCATTATTCACATGTTTTGCTTTAGCTAATCCATTAACAATTTTAACTTCTTTTATAATGGCTCCAGTTGGCGCACTAAGTCCGGTATTATCAGTAGGAATGTTTTCAGCCCTAATGGAAGCTAGTATAAAAAAACCTACGGTCAATGATTTTATGAATGCACAAGACGATATTTCATCAATTAAATCGATTTACAAAAATAGATTGTTAAAGGTGGGCTTAATCTTTGTGTTAGCTAGTGCAGGTGGGGCAATAGGTAATATTATCGGGGGAATAGAATTATTTAAGAATTTAATTTAATTAATAAACTAGGAGGAATTTAATTTATGAAGAAGAGAACGATGCTTTCATTTTTTGTGTAAGTATGCTAGTTTTGATTTTAGGGGCTTGTAATGGAAAAGAAGGAACAAAAAATAACTCTAAATCAAAAGAAGTTGAGCAAGTAGCTACTTTTTCAGCTATGACACCTGTTCAAAGTTTAGACCCAGCAACAGCAGTGGATCAAACAAGTATTACATTGTTGGCCAACGTAATGGAAGGGTTGTACCGATTAGATGAAAAAAATCAACCACAACCAGCAATTGCAGCTGGGCAACCAAAAATATCCAATAATGGTAAAACATATACAATTGTGATTCGAGACGGTGCAAAATGGGCCGATGGAACAGATATTACTGCTGATGATTTTGTAACGGCATGGCAAAGAGTGGTAGATCCCAAAACTGCTTCTCCTAGCGTTGAGCTTTTCTCTGCTATAAAAAATGCTAAAGAAATTGCTTCAGGAAAACAATCGAAAGAAACGTTGGCAGTAAAAAATAATGGCAATAAAACGATAGAAATTGAGTTAGAAAAACCCACACCATATTTTACAGATTTATTAGCATTAACAGCGTACTATCCTGTACAACAAAAAGCGATTAAAGAGTATGGGAAAGACTATGGCACTTCACAAAAATCAATTGTAACAAATGGGGCATTTAACTTAACAAGTTTAGAGGGAGTGGGAACTTCTGATAAGTGGACGATTTCTAAAAATAAGGAGTACTGGGATCAAAAAGAGGTTTCAATGGAGAAAATTAACTTCCAGGTAGTTAAGGAAATTAACACAGGGATTAATCTTTATAATGATGGCCAGTTAGACGATACCCCAGTTACAGGGGAATATGCTAAACAGTACAAAGATAACAAAGAATTTTCCACTACTTTAATGGCTAATACAATGTATTTAGAGTTGAATCAACGGGAAAAAAATTCTATTCTACAAAATAAAAACGTTAGAAAAGCCATTAGTTATGCAATAGACAGAAGTAATTATGCTAAAAACATTTTAGATAATGGTTCTATTTCTGCTGTTGGTGTTGTTGCTAAAGACGTTGCTTTTGATCCTAGTACAAAAAAAGATTTTGCTAACAAAATGTTGGTGCATTTTGATACAGAAAAAGCGCAATCCTATTGGAATAAAGCGAAAAAAGAATTAAATATTAAAGAACAAGTAACTTTAAACATTTTAACCAATGAAGAAGAAACAACCAAAAAAGCAGCTGAATACATTCAAGGACAATTAGAAGAAAATCTAAAAGGTTTAAAAATTACGATAACACCAGTTCCTGCAAATGTACAAATAGAGCGAGTTATGAAACATGATTTTACTATTAGTCTAAGTGGCTGGCAGGCAGATTATCCTGACCCTATGAGTTTTTTAGGTAATTTTGAAAGTAACAGTGTGTTAAATTTTGGAGGTTATAGCAATACTAAATATGATGAATACTTAAAAGATACCTCAGATAAGCGTTGGAAATCTCTAAAAAAAGCAGAAGAATTACTACTTGAGGATGCGGGAGTAGTTCCATTTTTACAAGTAGGTAATTCTAAATTATTAAAGTCAACGCTGAAAAATATTGAGACGCATTCGATAGGTGCAAAATATGATTACAAAAAGATGAAACGACTAGAGTAATTAATCTAGTCGTTTCATCTTTTTTTTAATTATAAGTTTTTTTACTCTATATCTTTGGCTACACTTGAACTAATAGGCACATATTCTTCAATAAAAGCATTGATTGATGAAGGAACTTCAAAATTTTCTTGTTTAGCAATTTCAGTAACTTCTTGTACTAATAATTTATGTTGTTCAGTATGTCCTAGTTCTAAGAATAGATTTACAATTTTTACTGCATTAAGATATTCTTCAATATCTCGATTTTTTAGAAAATTAAAAAGATGGTTAAGATATACAACTTCCAAATTGGTATTTCCATGTAAAATAAATGTAGGTAATTTTCTTAAATTTTCATATTGTTTGAGGAAAAATTGAGCATTTTCAAAATCTTTTTTGTGTAAATAGTTAGTTATTCCATTCTTTATTGCAACTTGAACAATATAATCAAAAGTTTCACCGTTAGATTGAGTGACTGGAAATAATTTTTTGAACAAAAAACTAAAATTATCAGGATCAGTGATTAAAAACAAATTTGCTAAAATTTCGTAATCAATTCCTAAAAAAAATGTTCTCTTTTCATACATTTTTTTTAATTCCTTTATATCAGTTGAATCAAATGTGTGTAAATTTTTACCTACTGAATTACCAACAGCAATACAACCTAGGAATAAACTGTAATATTGTAAGTTACTATGACGATTTTGGTAGGCTTCTTTAAATTCTTCCTCTAGCTTGTAGAGATCATTTGCTAAACTTGGTAACATAATTTTTTTGTTACCAAAGAAACAAGATGCTCTTCTAGTGACGTCAGCTCTGAAAAGGAATTCTGAAAGTCTTATACCTAGTCTGTCTGTGAATCCTTGAATTTCTTCAATTGCAGCAAACTTTGTTCCTTCCTCGATTTTTCGATAACTTGATTTTGAAACTATGTCGGTGTATAAGTCAACTTGTTTAATGTTTAGTTCTTTACGCAATATTTTTAATAATTTATGATAATTCATACTAAAAAATACCTCCAATTGTTTGGATAAGTTTTAACCAAAAAAATTTGTATTTTTGACTGATTATATTTTTAAGGCAAAAAAACGGTTTATATAAAACCTTTTTATAATAAAAAGGTGAAAACAGGCCGGTGCATCAATGTTGTTAGAAGATAATGCACTTGTCTATAAAATTAAATATGGTACTATAAATACATAAGGAGGAATTAAAATGAGAAAATTTAACAAACAATCTATCTTAAAAATTATTCCTTTTGTAATATCATTATCTTTAGTGTTAGCAGGTTAAATATTTATCGCTGATTACTATAGGTAATTATAGCAACTTTTTTTAGTATGTACAAAAAGACAATTTAGAGTTAATTTGAAAAATGGTATTTTCGGTCATTTTTAACACTTTTTTTGGTTTTTTTGCTCATTTATATTAAAAAATGTTTGCATTGTTTTTAAACGTGTGCTAATCTTTAACCATAAATTGAATTATTTTAAATATTAGCACATATTAGATTAAATAGTTTAGTACACACTACTAAATTATTTTGAGAAGTTAGCAGATAAAAAAAAAGAACCCTTCCTCTGGGCTGGTAACCCTTTGGAAGCTAAACAATTCATATGCTTTGGACGGCATGAACTGTAAGGTTCTTCTTGTTGCAACTAATGTTACAACAAATTGTATTATAGCAATTTTTGCTTAAAAAGAAAACGACTTTCGGTCTATTTTAAGTGATTCATATGGATTTTCTTAGATTAGTTTCAAAAGAGATTCATATAAATGCTATTTTATAGTTTAAGTAATTTAGTGCTTCAAAGAGGAGATTACGTAGTTCACGCGTAATCTCCTCTTTTTTTTATCTGTTAACTTGTCAAAAATGAGAGAGTGGAGGTGATGGAAGTTGCGAAAGAAATATTTAAAAACTTGCTCAAAAGATTTTATTTACAAAACTCACACTGTTAAAACGTTTAACAATGAGATTTATGTAAATGCGTGGAATGGTGACTTCATTTCAAGGGATGATCCAATTAAAACCGTAGCGGCTAAGGACTTATATTTCTTAGCAAAGAATTTAGAAAGAGACGGAATGATTGTTGCTTCACGCAAAAACGAATTAGAGCCGCTTAGATTTTTAGAAAAGCCGGTTAAAATTAAACAATATGTTTAAAAATCTTTGTTACTAGGTTTCATTGATTAGTGAAACGTTCTTGTCATTACTTCGGAATTACTGCTCCTTGAAAAATACATACGCAGAGATAAAAAGTAACTTGGTAACTGTCGCTGATTGCTCTCTGCACTTAAAAAAAGACAGTGGGATAGCCTTTTGACAAGAGAAGTTATCCTATTTCTAGCATTCATGCCAGATAAGTAAGTAGTGGAAATTGATCGTTTGTTTCGGCAAGCCAGTTTTCTTTGCGGGTGAAATAGACTGATACTTGTGTCACTTATCGTGTCAAAGGTTTTTGCTTTAGGTCATGAACTAGAAGGAGGCTCCATTCCTGAAGTTGAGCAAGGTACGCTTAACCTGAAAGCGATATTCACTAATGAATGAAATTTAGTAACGAAAAAAGGAGAAATAAATCATGGCATATATTACGAAACAAATGATTGTTGAACTAATTGACTACATGAAAAAGAACGGTAAAAAGAAATTATTGGTTGAAGAGTACATTAAAGAAACACAAAACGCGAAACAGTGGACAACACAACGAAAAATAACGTTGTATAAAGCAGTTCATGAAACGAAAGCTTTATACAAAGATTATTGTCCTGTTAAAAGGGAAGAGAAAGAAACACCTGAATTATATATGCGTGTCAGTTTAATCGGATAAAAAGCATGTGACGAAAAGAACAAGCTATTGCTTGCGATAATAGATACATTTAGGTACGCTAAAATTACAAATCTTAGGAGGAAGAAGAAATGAGTGAAAAACAAGGGTTTAAGTTAAAGAAAAATCAAATTATTGGGGTGTCAGTTGCAGCACTACTTTTAATTGGTGGCGGTTCTGTTTATGCAGTAAATAGCCAAAAGAAAGCACAAGCAGAAAAAATCGAGTTAGCAGAAAAGAAAGAAAAAGAGGACTACAAAAAATTATCGTTACAAGTCGATGATTCAATTAAAAAAGCATATGATACTAGAAATGCTAAGGACATTGAAATGGCTGAAACCATTATTAAAAAATTAAAAGAACAGGAACAAAAAGACCCAAAAGCGAAAATGACAAAACTTCGTTCGTTTTTAGACTTGATTAAGAAAACAGATCAATTGTTAGCGACTGCAGAAAAATCTAAAAAAGATAGTGACATTAAAGCAGCTCAAAACAGCATTAACGAAGAAAAAGACGAATACTTGAAGAAAGATAAAGAAGCACACCAAAAACGCTTAGACAAGCTTAAACAAGGAATTAAAGAGCAAAAAGACAAAGAAGCAAAAGAGAAATCTGAAAAAGAAAAAGCACAAAAGGCTGAAGAACAAAAACAACAGGCTACAGCTGGGAACAACAAAGAAAATGCAACTAATCCAGCACAAGAAAACAAGGTTCAAAATGAAGCAGCAAACGGAACACCAGCTAACAATACAACTAGCCAAGCAGAACGACCACAAGCACCAGCAGTAGAACAGCCAGTAGAACAACCGCAAGCACCTGTCTATAATGGTGGAGGGTATACACCAGCACCACCTGCAGGAAATGGTGGTGGCGCTGTAACACCGGAACAACCAAACCCAACACCACCACCAGTTGACAATGGCGGTGGAAACTCTGGTGGTGGTAATACCGGTGGCGGAAATGTGACCCCTCCACCAAGTAATACAATTGATCCAGGCACGCCACAAGGAAGTTTAGGCCTGTTTCCAACACAAGCTGCTGCTGAAGCTGCGGGTACAGCAAAAGCACGCGAATTGGAAATCTCTACTGGCCAACCTTATAGAGTGCAGACTTGGGAAGTCCTATATACAGATGGAAGATCAGCAGGATTCACAGGTGAACTAGTACCATTTGGATAAAATATTTTAAATTAAAGAGGTAACGATTGAAGAATACTCAATCGTTGCCTTTTTTGATTTTGAGGAGTGATGAGAAATGTTCTTTCCGCGAGATCCACCTTCAGAAGAAGCGCAAATATAAAAATTAAAATTTTGAGGTGGGAAAACAATGAAAGATAAATTAAGTAAAGTAAAAAATAAGTTCCTTGTTCTGTTAGCTATGCTGACCATTGCAGGAGCGAATGTTGTACCTTCGACAATCGCTATGGCCGAAAGCTTGGATAATACTGAACAAGTGGATTCTTCTAGTGAGATAGAAGAGAAAAAGACACCTGAAGAATCGACAGAATCTTCTAGTAAAGTTAATGAATCAACAACAGCAGAACGTACACAAAACACTCAAACGGAGTTAGATAAAACAATAGGTGAAAGCATGAATAGTAATGACAGTCCTATTGATTCTACAACTAATTCAAGCGAAGCTACTAACACTGAAGCAACTTCTACAACTGAAGTAACGGAAGAAACACATGAAAAAGCCGAAAGAACAGGAGAAGAATTAGCCAATCGAGATAATCCAACGGACGTACAAGGCTTGACAGATAACGAAATTATCTCATTAGCTAAATATTTATATGGTGATTATGCAAAAAAAGACTCTTCTTTTGGTATGTCAGTTAAAAATGACAAAGGAGAAAGTATTGAAATTCCTTTTGAACGACGTACTCGTCTTGCACGTTCTATCGGTACTGAAGGCAATCCAATTTATGTAAGATACGATGTTAGCAAAGGTGCATGGACAGCATGGGGTGAATTTTATCAGCCTATGTATATTGATGGAAAACTAGTCTATTGTGTACAACCAGGAGTTGTATTTGTTCCGGGTGCAGGCTTTACACAACAGACAGAATTCGCTGGTATTTCATTAGCAGAAAGAATCAAGATCAATGACATTATGAATTTTGGAGCTAAAAGTGGCGATAGCGTAGAGTACATTATGGCTACAAATATGTATATTTGGGAGCAACTAGGATGGTCTGTGAGTACTAGTCTTCCTAATTATGCAGGATACAAAAATACGATTATTCAAAATATGAAAAATTTCCAAGTAAGACCATCATTTCACAACAAAGACTACAACATTAAGCAAGGACAAACTATAAAAATTCCAGATACAAATGGTGTTTTAGGAAATTTCGTTGTCGTAAATAATTCTGGTTTAACAATCAAAAAGAATGGAAATACGCTGGAAGTTACTGCTACTGCAAGTTCAAAGTCAGGTCGCGTGGATTTTGACAGAAAATCATACTATTCAGGCAATCAATATTTTTGGGTAAAACCAGGGTCTCAATCAGTATCAACAGCAGGGGCTTCTGACCCTACCGTTGCTTTTTTAAGGTTTAACGTAATTAGAAATGGTAAAGCTAAAATTAAGAAAGTGGATGATAACGGAAATCCAGTGGCTGGGGCTAAATTTGAATTGAAAAATCTAGCGGACGGCTCTAAAAAAACAGCTACTACAAACAAAAACGGAGAGCTTGTATCAGTAGAATATACGGCAGATACGAATGTTGAAATGCGCGAAATTGAAGCGCCAGTAGGTTATCTATTAGATCCCACAGTTAAACGAGTTAAGATTGAAGCTGGAAAAACTAAAGAAGTGAAGTTCACAAATCCTAAAATGACCTTGAAAACAACAGCGACAGACAAAGAAGATAGTGACAAAGTACTTTCTCCAGAGAAAAACGTCACAATTAAAGATAAAGTGAATTACACAAACCTTTACACTGATGGCCGAGAATACGTTGTTAAAGGAAAATTAATGGATAAAGCAACAAACAAACCATTACTAGTAAATGGAAAAGAAGTGACTTCAGAGAAGAAATTCAAACCAACAGCTAAAAATGGCTTTGTTGAAGTATGCTTCACCTTTGACGCGTCAGCTCTTGCTGGTAAAACAGTGGTTGTATTTGAAACACTGTATCAAAACAACAAAGAAATTGTTGTTCATGCGGATATTAATGACGTGCCGCAAACTGTCACCTTTGACAATCCTAAAATTACAACAACTGCAGTCAATGAAGAAAACAATGGAAAAGAATTTGATCCCGAAGAAAAAGTCGTATTAAAAGATACAGTGGCTTATGAAGGCTTACAACCAAACAAGTTATACAAATTGAATGGTAAATTGATGGATAAAGCAACAAATAAACCACTGTTAATCGATGGGGAAGAAGTAATCAGTGAAGCAACATTCAAACCAACAAAGTCTAAAGGAACAATTGATGTTACTTTTGAATTTGACGCACGCGAATTGAAAGGAAAAGAACTAGTTGTTTTTGAATATCTAAGCCGTCAACGCAGCGATTCAAAAGAATGGTATGACGTAGTTAAACATGCAGATATCAATGACATGGGCCAAACTGTGAAAGTAAATAATCCTCAAATTCAAACAGAAGCGCATTTTGAGGAAGACGGTTCAAAAGTTTCTGATCCTTTAGCTGAAGTAACTATTGTTGACGTGGTATCTTTCAAAAATTTAATATCAGGAAATACCTATGAATTAAAAGGTAAATTAATGGATAAAGCAACAAACAAACCATTGTTAATCGATGGGGAAGAAGTGACTGCTAGCAAACGTTTTACACCAACAACGTCTGAAGGGAGCGAAACGATTGAATTTAAAGTAAATGCGAAAGATTTACAAGGAAAAACAGTCGTTGTATTTGAAAATCTGTACAAAAATGAAACAGAAATTGCGATCCATGCAGACATTGAAGACGAAGGACAAACCGTTGAATTTACAGAGCCAAAACTAAAAACAACGGCGTTGGACAATGATTCTAACAGTCATTCTGCCGAAGCGTTAAAAGAAGTAACAATCACTGATACTGTTTCTTATTCAGATTTATTAGATGGAAAAGTGTACAACATTTCTGGTGTGGTAATGGATAAGAAAACAAACACTCCGCTATTAATCGACGGAAAAGAAGTGCGAAATGAAGTGAATTTCATTGCTCGTGATGGAAAAGCAGAAATCATTGAAGACCAAAACGACGCAACAAATTTTGAACAACCAGGTGAGACGGATAAACCAGCAATGAGAGCTGCTGCTGTACAAATTAACCGTGTTTCAGGAACGGTTGAAGTGACATTCACAATGAATGCTGAACAGTTAAAAGGAAAGTCAGTTGTTATTTTTGAAACATTAACACGTGAAAACACTGAAATTGCTGTCCACCACGACATTGACGATAAAGGACAAACTGTTACATTCACAGAGCCAAAACTAAAAACAACAGCGATTAATCAAGATTCAGGAGATCACAAAGCGGATGCCTTGGAAAAAGTGACAATCACTGATACTGTTTCTTACACTGATTTAATTGAAGGTAAAACCTATGAATTAGCAGGTGTTTTAATGGATAAAGCGACAAACAAACCATTGTTAGTCAATGGAAAAGAAGTTCGTAATTCATTGAAATTTATCGCACGTAATGGAAAAGCAGAAATTGTCACCACTGAAGCAAAAGTTAAAACTGTAGAAAAACAACAATCACCGTTAGTAACTGGAACAGTGGATCTTTCATTTGAATTAAACGCGAAAGACTTGCAAGGAAAAGAAACGGTTGTTTTTGAAACCTTGACACGAAATGAAACTGAAGTCGCAGTTCATGCCGACATTCACGACAAAGACCAAACCATCGAATTTAACAAACCGACATTAAAAACCACGGCTACAATCAACAATGGCAAGCTAGGTGTTTCTGGCGGACAAATGACCATTAATGATAAAGTGAAATACACGAATTTAACACCAGGTAAAACTTACACAGTTAAAGGTAAGTTGATGGATAAAACGACGAATAAACCATTTGTCGTTAATGGTAAAGAAGTGCAAGCAGTTAAAACGTTTGTACCAAAAACCGCAAATGGCGAAGTAATTGTTCCATTTACGTTTGATTCTAAAGGTATTACTTCAGAAGTTCATGTGGTTGTTTTTGAAGACCTATATCGAGACAATTTAAAATTAACAACACACGCAGATATTAATGATTTAGCTCAAACAGTTCGTATTGTACCACCAACTAAATTCTTGCCAAAAACAGGCGAACAAAAAGGAATTCTATTTACTATTCTAGGATTCATTTTATTAGCAGGCGCAGCATATCTTGTAACAACAAAAAGAAAACAGAATAACTAACCACAGACAGAAAAGCTCTCTTTTGTGTCTTTTTTTGTGTCAAAAAGTGAACGTCAAAAACAGGAGGAGGTGATACAGTGGATTTATTTTTATATACACCGGAACTAAAGGAATACTTTTTGTTTGATCAAACAGGTCGTGCAAGTGAAATCATTATCCCAAAAGGAAAACTACAAGAGTTAAAAGGAAATAAAATTTTTAATGAAGAGAATCTAAGTGAATACACGCGTATTATTTTAACTTTTGGGAAACAAAAAGTTCCTGTAAAGTTAGAAAAAGGCTCAGGAGAGATTGTAAGAAATCTACCTATAAAAGGAAACAAACAATTAAAAAATCAAGCAGTATTGAAGTTTAAAATTTCAGACGAATCACATTTTTCAATGGCAAAACTAAATTACTTTGCTAAAAAAGAATCAGATTGGAAAGAACGATTTATAGACAGCATTGAGTTTAGTTAAATACAAAATTAGGAGGGGAATCAGTGAGGAAACTAATTACTATTTATTCGACGATTCTTTTACTTTCTACTGCAGTTCCAATCACTGCTTTTGCAGACGAAACGAGCAATGAAACGGAAACAATGGAATCTAGTCAAGTAGTAGACGAAACGAAACCAAGTGAAACGATGGAAGCAACAAGTGAGACACAGCAAACTGAAACGTCGGAAACCTCTGGTAGTACTGAAAAGACAGTTGAAACAACGGAGAGTTCAGAACAATCAACAAGTACAACTGAAACTCTTCCAGACAGTTCCAAAGAACAACCTGTTACAACCGATGAAACACAACCACCGATAATTGTTCCAGAAACCACGCCTAGTGTTTCAATGGAACAAGAAATCGTTTCAAGTGAAACACCCAATGAAACAGTCGCACAAGAACCAGTTGTAACAATCTCTTACAACACAGAAACTATTCATTTTGAAAAAGTGAAAAGTACTGAAGAGTTTGTTTTACAGATCGGTGAAACGGCAAGGAAGGTCGCAAAAGACAATGATTTGTTCGCAAGTGTCATGATTGCGCAAGCCATTTTAGAAAGTGGTAGTGGTAGCAGTGAATTAAGCCATGAACCAAATTACAATTTGTTTGGAATTAAGGGCGATTTTAACGGCCAATCTGTTTCGTTTCTGACAGCTGAAGATAATGGAACAGGGCAGCTATATTCTATTCAATCAAACTTTAGAAAATATCCGAGTTATAAAGAATCATTCGAGGATTACGCAAAGCTCTTAAAAGACGGTGTGAGCTGGAACACAGCGATTTACACAGGCACACATAAAAGTGTAGCGAAAACATACGAAAATGCCACACAGGCGTTAACAGGAACGTATGCGACCGATACTCAATACAATCAAAAATTAAACGGTTTGATTGAAACGTACCATTTGACTGAATTTGACCAGGAGAAAACAATTACGCCGAGTGAATCAGATTTTCCTGGTTACAACGGTGTAAATTACGATTCAGGAAATAGCTATGCCTGGGGGAATTGTACGCAATATGTATACAACCGAATCACTCAATTAGGAAAACATATCGATCTAACAATGGGCAATGGCCAAGATTGGGCAGAAACAGGACGTGCTCGTGGCTATGAAGTCACAAGAACGCCAAAAGCCGGCACAGCTGTTTCATTTCCTGCAGGTATTTTAGGCGCAGACAGTACTTATGGTCATGTGGCATTTGTTGAACGAGTGAACTCTGACGGTAGTATTCTTATTTCAGAAATGAACGTAAAAGGGTTAAACGTGGTTTCTACACGAACAATTGCAGCTGAAAATACAAGCTTGTTGTCCTATGTACAACCTAAATAAGGGAAGGAAATAATCCATGAAGACAGTAATGTTTTACATTTTAGCACCTATGATATTGGCTTTTTTTCTTTTAGGCTCACTAGGGGTTGAAATTATCTTTAAATTACAATTATTTAGATACAAATATCTAATATGAGACCCTGAAAGGAGGTGAAATGAATGGCTACAGAAGAGGAGACACTTTACGATTTGCTATGTGCAATATTAGCGAACACATTTGAAGATATCAATCGTTACAAAAAGTTTGAAATGAGTATTGTACCAAAGGAATTGAAATCTAAACAAAGTCAATATTTGCCCAATTTTCGTAAAATCGAATTATTTACACTAACTCAGCCACCTGAAGCGACGATATTAACTATTTTAAGGGAACTTGCTCGTCATGTAACGTTTATGGATGAAGGTGAGTTAAAAAGTAATGATGTGTTTTACGAAAGATTCTATTTGCTACTTACAACAGCAATGTCAATGGATTTACTGTCTGAAGACACACTAATAATTTACGCAATCAAAGAGTATGATCAATTGATTGAACAGTTTGGAGAAGTTTCTACATGGAATCTATCAAATAAATCAGTTAACAATTCCTTTACGGTCCATGTCACGAATAGTTATGAAGCACGTGTAGTTTTAAAACAACGAATGTATCGCTGGTTTACATTGGCGAAAGCTTGGGAAAAAGAATTTACAACAAAAAAAGAAGCTGACGAAGAAGCCAATTATCTAACTAAACAATTTCCTAGTATCGATGTCCAAGTTTTACGACCTATAGAGGCGCTTTTCTGTTTGCATTATTATATTGGCGTTGTTGGTGGATTTGATTGTAAACAACAACTTTATCAAGCTGGGTATATCTGGCAAGGATATGGTCGGAAAAAAGAATGGGTTAAGAAGGTCCCAGTTGGGGCTTATAACGAAGAAATGGAATTCTTACATGAATTGCGGCTTGTTGGGAAACGATTTACACCAACATTTCCTAAACAAATGAATACAGCCAAAAGAAAACAAGCAAACCAATTAAAACGTAACAAAAAGAAAATTGTTAGCTATTAGGAGGAACTTATGAAAATTACACAAACTGAACTGAATAATCGTAAAAAATTAGCAAAAGCCATTATGGAGGCTAAAAACGAAGATCATGACACGTGGTTGGGAGAGCATTATCAACAATATATATCAGCAAATCAAGCAACATTAACCAAAGCGTTACTGTTAATGTCAAAGCGTTCACAACCAGAAAAACAAAATAATAATTCTACACAACAGCATACAAAAGGAGGTCAGGCATAATGGATCGTATTCAAACAATCTTAATCTTTTTAATCGGTGGAATATCCACGTTAACTGGTTCTTGGGCTACTCTACAGTTGTTACAAGCTGCTTGGAACATGATGCGCAAAAATCAACGAAAAGTGGAAGAAGCAAAAGAACATATTGAACACATTGTAATTGGGATTGTAATTGCAGTTGCTGGTGCAGCAATTGTGAATTGGCTAATGTCTGCGTAATGGAGGAAAGAGTATGTATGTTCAAATAACCGGAGGGAGGAGGGTGAAAAAGCTTCTTCCTCCATCAAGAAAAAAGCTAAGCTTAATAGAAACGAATATACTTTTACAAAGGCTTGAAACCTTTGCTGAAGATACAGGAATAAAAGATACGATACGCATTAAGCTTGTAAAAGATAAAGACGTACTTTTTCGCGACGATTGTGTAATAGGAGAAGGGATTTCACGAAACCTTCTTCTCGTTGTTCAGCATACGTTTACTACTCTTTATGGGAATACAAATTCTACAGAATGTATGGAATTGATCACAGTTATTCAGCAAGAACTAGAGAATCCAAAAGTGACAGAGCCAGCAAATGATTTAAACAAAAAGAAACAGAAAAAAGAGAAAAAATCTACGAATATTCACCGAGAACGTCGTCACTTTTCCGGTGGAACTTTAAAGAAAAGAAGCATTTTCTTCATACTAATGGGGGTGCTTCTTTTTTCTTTGATCGGTGGCAGTTTATTTTTTGTTAATTCTTACTCAAAAAAAGAGGAAGCCCCTTCTAAACCAACGTATGAACAATTGTTGGAAGAAGGGAAGTACTCAGAAGCAGCAGTGGCATTTCCCGATAATCGTGAGGCTATCGAGCAGTATCTTGTAGAGAAACAAGAATTTCAAGAATTAAAATCGTTCAATGAAAAATTCCCAACGAATGAAGGAACGTTTGATCTAGCATTCTATCAAAAAGAATGGGAGAAAGTTGTTCAAACTGAAGGGACAGAATTGAATGCTGATCGAAAAGTAATGCTTGCTTATGCGTACATTCAGTTAGACCAGTTAGAAGAAGCGGAAATATTAAACAAAACGTTAAAAAGTAAACAACTGACAACTGAGTTGAACAAGGCATGGATAAGAAAAGCAATTCGAATGATCAGAAAAGAAGAGTTTTCAGAAGCGGAAAAAATCAACAAAAATCTAAAAAATAATCAATTAGGTGAATTAATTGAAACGGGAAAAACGTGTCAGGAAATGGTCCATTTCTATCGAGAAAAAAAAGATACGAAGAATGAGACTCTTTGGAAAAATCGTTTATCTCAACTAGGAGAGGAGTTTTACAATGAAAACGAATAACCCAAATAATTCTTTTTTTGACAAAGACTTGTTGAAAAATAAGAAAGTTATGGGAATAGCGGCCGCAATTTTAGTTTGTACAGGAACAGTGGGCTATGCTGCGTATCAATCGTTCACACCAGCAAAACCACAAGCTGCAGAAAAAGTAGCCCCTAAAAAGGAGAAGGAAAGTTCGTCATGGATTATTCCGGAAGATAACAGGAAAAAGAGTAAAAAAGAGCAAACAAAAAAAGAAGATACGGACGTATCTAAAAATGTTTTTGATCGTTTTGGTCTATCAGAAACAGAAAAAATGGATACAAATAAACAAGATAGTGTCCAATCGTTACAACCAAAAGAACTATTAGCAGTAGCACAAACAATTAAGGAACAGGACAAAGAACAACAGCCAACCATAGTTGATCAAATTGTTAAAAATCCTGCAATTGTGATACCCGATAAAGTTCCGGAGAAACCAATTGTACCAAGTAAGCCTAAGGAAGAAGAAACAAATCCGTCTAAACCGGACGATAATAAGCCAGTTAACCCAGATCCTCAACCACCAGTTGTAGTTGTAGATTACGGCGTTTTAGAACGTTTGGTTGCAAATGCTGAAGGCCTACCAGCAGAAGCGTATTTATCAAAATCTTATGAAGCTATGCAAGCCCAATTAACCCAGGCTAAAGTTATGTTAGCAGAAAGAAATGCAACACAATCGCAAGTAAATGCTCAAGTACAAGCGTTACAAAATACGATTAATCAATTAGTTTTGCGAGGAAACATGACTGAACTAGAGAATTTGATAGAACAGGTTAAAAATATTAATCGGGAACTTTATACAACTGATAGTGCTAGACAACTAGATCAAGCAAATGATTCTGCTAAAGAGCTAGTTCAACAAGGGGAAGCAACCCAGGAAACAATTGATTCTGTTCTCAAAGAATTAAACCAAGCGATTATGCAGCTAGTAGCACGTGGAGATAAGGAAGTGCTACGGAATGTTATAAATCAAGCGAAAAGTATCGATCGTGAGATATACACTGCAGAAAGTCTTCAGGTTTTAGACGAAGCAGTAGGACAGGCACAGCATTTGCTTACCCTAATCGATGCAACCCAGGAACAAGTCAATGAAATGGTCCAATTAGTACAAACTGCTTTAGACAGCCTTCAGAAAGTTGGCGAACCAGATTTGAGTCTGATTGAATTAAATCGTTTAATCGCTGAATACGAAACACTAGATTTATCTGGATATACTGAACAAACAGTTGCTCATTTTATGGATGAACTTAATAAAGCTAAAGCTTTAGTCTCTAATGGAAATGTAACTGAAGAAGAGGTGAAAGCACAGATTACAGCCTTAAAACAAGCAAAAGAAGGTTTAGAAATCAAAGTGGATAAAACCTCATTAACACAATTAGTATCTGAAGTAATGCAATTGGAAGCTGATTTATACACTACAAGTAGCTGGGAAGTCCTTCAGACTGCTTTAGGAGAAGCAAACCAAGTATTATCAGACACACAAGCAACACAACAAAACGTTGATACCGCATTTAATAACCTACAATTGGCTAAAGATTCATTAATCAAAGCATAAATAAAACGTGTGAAAAGAAGCAAGGTACTCTTACCTGCTTCTTTTTTTAGAATGAAGGAGGAGAACAATGAATAAACAAAGTATTGTACGTATTACCTCGGTTGAGCCTAATCGGCTCCATGCAAAAGATATCGATACAAAAGAGTTGCTAGTGACAGAAGTAGACGAAGTCGTTGCTGAAGACTTTCAACGTATTTTTCGCGAAAAAAGTCTACAAGGTGAAGGGGTGTTTATGACCAGAGAGGAGTTTTTCAATGGCTAAGTATCAAAAACGGACAAAAGAAGAAATTGAACAAGAAGTCAAAATGATGACGGACCAAACACTTACGTTTGTAAAAAAACACATGAATACCTTAGAAGACAAATTGGAATTTTTCCAATTCATGGATCGGTTTCATGAATATTCCTTTCGAAATCAAGTATTGATACAAACGCAATTTGAGGGGGCAAAAGCAGTTGGTAGTTTTGCTTTTTTTAAGAAAATGGGCTTTTCGGTAAAAAAAGGCGAAAAAGGCATTCGAATATTAAAACCAAATGTTTTTGAATATATTAATGCCGATGGAAAGCGAATTCCTGTAAACAAAGCAACGAAAGAGCAACAAGAAAAACTGAAGACTGGAGAGCTAAAAAAACACAGTATACAAACCTTCTCTCCTACAACGGTCTTTGATATTACACAAACGAATGCAAAACCAGAGGATTATCCCAAATTGTTTCCTAATAAACGATTTGAATTTACTATGAGCAATGCAACCAACCTATCAAGTCTTAAAAGTGCATTGACAAAAGTATCTAAAAATATGGGTGTACCAGTCCATACTCCTGCTAGTTCTATTTTTGGTATCCGAGAACTTGGGGCAGCTAAGGGGCTTTTTGCTGTAGGGAAAGACGGCCATAAAGAAATCGTGCTAAATCCGAGAAATACACCTAGTGAGGAAGTCGCGACGTTGATTCATGAATTGGCACATGCTCAATTACATGACACAACAAGAGTACAGGAAGCTGGAAGTTACTGGTCTACAAAAGATGTAACTGAGTTGCAAGTAAGTATTAAAGAGCTTCAAGCAGAAATGGTCTCTTACGTTGTTTCAAGTCATTATGGTATTGACACAAAAGAACATGCCATTCCTTACATTGCTGCATGGACGAATAATGGCCAAGAATTTTATGGGGAAACGCCAGAAGAACAAGTCGCGATTATGGGAGGTATTCAAAAAACGTGTAAAGGCTTTATTCAACAATTAGATCAATATTATGAAAAAGAACAGAGTGCTACAAAAGAAAATAAGCAATCGCAAGAAGTAGTAACAATAAGGAAAACAAAAAGTACTTCTAATGCGAAAAATGTTGTAAAAGGATTCAGTCGTTAGTGAGGGATTAACTGTGAATAAAAAGTATAAACAATGGAAAAAGATTCTTGCACACCCGGCTGTGATTACATTAGTAGGGGTACTTTCGTTTGTTTTCTTCCTTCTTTTCTTTATTTTGATTTCTAAAATGTTTTTTGTATTAGGTGAAACGCTGCTCAGCATCAAAAAACAAGGGGCTTCGTCTGCAAATTTAGACGTCATAAGCGAGGTCCCAGATAAAATAAAGAGCTATATACAAGATACGTCTCTTCTTAAACCTGCACCAATTTTTGGTGTCTACACCCAGTTTTATCCTAACTTAGTGATTATTATCTGGGCTTTACTGATTCCTAAAAAGTTGTATCAAATGCGTATTGCGTTTAGGGATATAAATAAAGGAACAAAAGGAGTTGCACGGTGGACAACCTTTAAAGAAATGATCCAACAATATCCTATTGTTGCTTTAGACCATAAAGAATACGAAGGTGAAAGTGGCGTTCCTGTGCTACATTTCAATTTAAATCCTTTTCGATACTTTTTTTGGAAAATAAAAGGGTTCAATCTTCCCTATTGCAAGAATGGCTATGTGTTCATTGATCGAAATAAAACAAATGCTTGGATAGACGCAGGAACACAGTCAGGTAAAACTGAAATGTGGAGTTATCCAACATTAGATTTGATTATGCGTGCAGGAATCAAAGACTCTGTAATAGTAACTGACTTAAAAGGAAATATGATAAAAAATACTAAAGAAGAATTCGAGAAATTTGGTTTTGATGTGTTCTGTTTGAATCTAGTTCAGCCTTCATATTCTATTGGATATAATCCATTAGAGTTAATAAAGAATGCTTATTGGGAAGGCGATTATGATTCTGCCCAGTTGTTATGTAATACATTTTCGTATTCTATTTTCCATAACGATAAATCAAATGCTGACCCAATGTGGGAAGAAGCATCAATCGCGTTAGTGAATGCTTTGATTCTAGCTGTTTGCTTTATCTGTAAGGAAAATGACACACCTGAAAAAGTCACTATGTATACAGTTGCTGTTATGTTAAGTGAGCTTGGCCAAGATCCTGACGAAAATGGATTGACTTCATTAGACGCATTCTTTAGCGATCTTGAGCCAACGAATCCTGCAAAATTACAGTTTGCGACAATTAAGTTCTCACAAGGGATTACTCGTTCAGGGATTTATACTGGAACAATGGCGAAGTTGAAAAGCTTTACCTTTGATAGCATTGGACGATTAACAGCAACAAGTGATTTTGATTTTGAAAATTTAGTTTTTGGTGATAAACCAGTTGCTTTGTTTATTGTTTATCCAGACTATGACGATTCTAACTATGCGCTGATTTCAACCTTTATTTCTCAAGCTGGCTATGTATTAGCTAAAAGTGCGACCATGTCAAAAGAATCTACCCTACCACGTAAAGTTAAACATTTATTTGAAGAAGCAGCGAATATTCCACCGATTCATGGGTTAGGTAGACATATGAACGTCGGTTTGGAGAGAGGAATGGTTTATTATCTGATCACACAATCGGTTGTGCAACTAGAGGATCGTTATGGAGATAAAGCTGCGCGTACGTTAATCAATGCTTGTGGGAATAAGTATTACATTATGGGAGACGGCGAAGACGATGCCAAGTACTTCTGTAATATGTTAGGAACAACAACCGTTATAGCAGCTAGTCGCCACGGGGATCCACTAAGTATGGATAAAAGTTATGGTGAATCAGAAGACGGCCGGGAGCTGCTAAAAGAAGAAGAGCTACGCATGTTAAAACCTGGGGAATGGGTTGTTTATCGTACCAAAATGCGTAGGGATTTAAAAGGAAACGGTGTTAATCCACGGCCAATTTTAGCAAGTGAAGCAGAAGGTACTAAAATGTTACACCGTTACGAGTATCTAATGCCTCGTTTTGATCACCCAATGACGTTTGAAGAGCTGCACCAAAACACGAGCGAACATGCTGAATTGCATATGAAAGATTTAATTATCAATTTTAAGATTGATACTGTTGACTTAGAGGATACTGGTGAATACACGAAGGACCCTCAAGAACTTCAAGAAACTAGGGAGGTGGACGATATGGATTTGTATCCAGAAGTATTAAGTGATGAAAAAATGAGCCTAGAAGAGGTATCAACACTGTTAGAAAGTATTGAAGAAGTACATGAAAATTTAACATTACTAACGGATTATTTCAGTGAAGATCAGTTGGCTCTTATGCGCTCGATTGTACAACGCTCTGTTGACGAAGATCAGTATGACTATTTCGCTTCATTACAGCATGTAGAATTAGTTGAAAATTGGTTGGAAAACTTCCAAATACCAGAAGTACAAGAGTTATTTTATGGTGTGCTGAAGGGATAGGAGGGCTATATTAAATGTCAAATGAGGAAATTATTGCTCGACTGCTTGAGTTTAATCCATTATTAAAAGTCGCAGACTTTTGGACCAATGCGTTGAGAGGGATAGGATACTCAATTTTGTTAGGCCTAAAGGGATTTGTAGACTCCTTAGGTGATGGCGTAAGTCAAATGTACAAAGTGATGAATTTTTGGGAAAGTCCTACAATCCAGAGTTTTATCGAACCTTATCGACCTATCGTTATATCTCTTATGACATTGGCAATGCTGTGGATCGCCTTTCGATTAATGGGTGATCCTAAAAAAGACAAACAAAAAATTGTAAATAACGTGTTATTTGCTATTTTATTATTTGTTGGGTTGCCTTTTTTCATGACACAAGCTGGACAACTTGTAACTGCAGGTAGAGAGAACTTACAGAGTCCGTCTGAAGCAACGACTCAAATATTTCAGAATAACATTACAGATCTTTATGCGATCGATAAACAAGAATGGAGATACCCGGATAATGATTTGGGCGTTAACGACATAAAAACAGTGAACAATTTACGTTTGTTAGACATAAAAGAAGCTGTTGATACTGGTGGATTATTTTTTGACGATTCGCCACTGTCTAAACAAGGAAAAGAAACGTTGAGTAAAAAGGTTATTGAAGTCAATGGCGAACCCCAACTAGCAAAAATGAAAGGTATGTTTAAATTTGACGAGGCGTATTACCGTTATACCTGGCACCCTTGGTATATTCTTTTAGAATTATTGGCCTATGGATTGGTACTAATCTTTACTATTTTCAAAACAGCGAAGATCAGTTATGAAATAGGCGCAATGAAAATTCTTAGTTACGGTTTAGTATTGACTGATTTAGATAGTGGCCAACGAAACAAGACACTGTTCCTAAAGATTCGGGATTCGTTTATTGTCTTGTATTTGCTGTCATTGCTGTTAAACCTATTTACTATCTATATGTCTGCAGTTAGAGAATTATCGTTGGATAAACCATGGGATATGATTGCTATTTTGGCTGGAGCTATGGCTGCAATTGACGGTCCAAATATAGTAGAGCAGTTGTTTGGAATCGATGCAGGATTAAGTTCTGTAGGAAGAAGCTTAATTGGTTTAAGTCAAAGTGGAATGGCATTGTCTAGCGCTGGAAGAGCTACTGCAGCAAGTGTCAACAAGTTGGGCCATATGGCGAAATCAGTTGGTGGAAAAGCTGTACGTGGTGCTACAAATACAGGTTCAGCAATTGGTGGTTTATTAAGTGGATTTAAGGGGAATGTTTCACCTAATACTGAAGGAGGATCTTTAAGTAACTATAAAAATGAAGGTTCTTCCGGTACTAACGAAGCGTCTACCAACTCAAATAATAATCCAGAAAAAGGACTCGGTAAAAATGGTTCTCAAGTGAATGAAGATAACGGGAATTCTAATAATACGGGAGAAGGACCTTCAGATAATGGGCGCCCAACTCCTCCAACAATTAATGATCCAAAAGAAGCAGCAAAAGTTTTAGATAAAATAAATGGGAATAACAAAGAAGAGTCGCCTTCACACCCTGGGTTAGGTAAAAACTCAGAAACTCAAAACAGGAAAGCGAAGGTACCAGCACCTTCTAATGTATTTTCTAAAAAAGGTGTTCAAAATCAAGCGTCTAAAGCACCAGGTGCGTTGGCTGCTTATCAAGCTGGTAAAGGCGAAAAAGAAAATAGTTTTACAGGGGTTAAAGCTAATCCAATGTCGTTACCAAGTGAAGTGAAAGAAGCACGTGCACAACTAGAAAAAGATTTATCTGTACCTATGTCAACTGACACACTTAACGATGCTTTGGTGGATAAATATATAGGTGCGCGTCAGGATCTATCGAAAACAAAATTAGTACGTGGCGGTGCTCGTAGCTTTGAACTAGGAAAAAATACAGGGAAAAAATGGAGAGATAAGCCATGAGACGACAAATAGCAGTGCCTAAACGATTAATTGAAAAAGAAAAATACAATCAAAAATTAAGCATGAAAGACGTGATTATCTGCGTCCTTTCAATTCCTTTAGGTTACTTAATTTCTACTTTTTTTGTAGGGATTTTTCAGGGGATATTTTTAGTGATATTTCCACTAACCGTTTATTTTTTAATTAGTCCGTCTGAAGTATATGAAAAAAAGAATTTTCAGGTGATATTCCGTGCGTTTTATAAAACGCGCGGAGTTTATCACCCAATTCATGCACCAAAGGAGGAGAATAGTGATGGGAATTGATGCGATTGCTGAACGAAAAAAGAAACAAAGTAGAGAATCCAAAAAGAATCAGAAAAAAATCCTAGAAATTACCAAAATCTACCCAGTTGCCGGGATAACACCTGAAGGATATATAAAGTTAAGAAATAGTTATCGCGAAATTTACGCAGAAATTACTGTCCCTAAGAAGTATGATTTAGACTATTTAACTTATGAAGAACTGGATGTAATTGAAGCAAACTCTTGGAAGTTCATGCGAGAGTACAAATCACTAGTGAAAGAAGTTTATATGAATTTTCCAGAAAAGAACAAATTACAGCAAACTTATTACAAAAAAATGATTGATCACACGACAAATCCCGTTCATTTACGATTACTCCAAAATGAGTTAGAAAAGTTGAAATGGCTTGAGAAAGAAGTTATGCGGTTTACTTCGTTTTCTTGGTTTTTTGGTAATACGGTGAAAGAACTGGAAAATAACTTGAAAAAAGCGGCTATTCACAAGGTATACTCATTTGAACCTATATCAGAACAAGATAAAGTATTGGTATTACAGCTAATGAATAATACAGGAGGGATTCGACTTGTGGAAGAAGAATAAACGTAAAAAACAAGTATCAGAACATACCAAACAAAGTAGAAGAGATTTACAATTTATCTATGATACACAACCTAAAGGAGGGGTATCAACAGCCCACGAATACTTTATACGGATGGGTGATAGTTATAATACCTGTGTTCACGTAATTGATCGTCCTACAATTTTTACGGATAATTGGGTGAAGCAATTAGTCTCACCGAATACAACTTTAATTGTAGATTACTACACACCAGAAGAAAGGAATTACAAGCAGGAAATTGCTGATTCGATTAGTGAAATATCTTCTCAAAAAAGACGAGCACAAACGACAGCTGAGTATGACGAGTTGGCAGCTGAAGAACAAATTTCTCGTGAATGGTCTTTGTCTTTGAGTCAAACAGGGGAACAAATGAAGCAAGTTCATTTGCGTATTTTTGTTTATGATGCAACGGAAGAAGGACTGGAAAAACGAGTCAACGATATACTACAAACCATTGGAAGTGAAGGATACACTGGAACTGTTTTTATGGATGAAAATGACGATGAATACCGGTCAATGTTTTTACCTATTAACGAACAAGAACGTTTATCCAATGCACGACAAAGTTTACCGTTACCTGGAGAGGTAATGGGACTAGGTTTTTCTCATAATCAAACAGCATTAAACGATCGACGTG
Source organism: Enterococcus sp. LX10 (assembly GCF_023539285.1). Classification (NCBI taxonomy): domain Bacteria; kingdom Bacillati; phylum Bacillota; class Bacilli; order Lactobacillales; family Enterococcaceae; genus Enterococcus; species Enterococcus sp. LX10. Next base: position 25,265 of record NZ_CP092785.1, read on the forward strand.
GTCGCTATTATGGAACGACTTTTACAGGAGGAACAGTTTATATTGATTTTTTTGAAAAAACCGGTAAAAGAACGTATTATAATGCCTTTCTTTCAGGAGATATGGGTGCAGGTAAATCTACCACGTTAAAAGCAATGTTATTTGATCGTGCAATGCGTGGAGATTTAATTCGGATATTTGGAACCACTAAGGAAGCAAATTCTCTAGTACGTGCGTTTAACGGTACTGTAGTAAATCTGGATGGAACTGATGGAATGATAAATATGTACCAGGTGTTTCCAACAGCTATTCGAGAAGACGGCACAGTGGATGAACAAAGTTCCTTTCAGCAACATATCTCTAAAGCAGGAATTAAGTATCGAATGATTGATAAAGAGGCTGGATCAGATACGATAAAATTGTATACGAATACGCTGCACGATTTTTATGAATCACTTGGTTTCACAGGTGAAAATCAAAAGGGCCCAATTACAGGACTTCCGGTTGAAGAGTACCCTATTTTAAGTGATGTAATCACCTATTTTGAACAGAGAAAAGAACAAGAGCGCGAACCTGATTATAAAACGTTGTACTCAAGCATTTTGTTATCTTTAACCCAGTTAAGAAAACAGTATGGAAATATGTTTAATGGTCCAACAACCTTTAAAGATCTAGGGGACGTCCAAGTAGTTTGTTACAACACGAATACTTTGTTACAACTTTCAGAAGATATTCAAGATTTACAGATGTATAACGCTATTGATCAAACCAACGAGGCGTGTATGCGACAAGGAATGAAAGAATTTGATTTGTATAATGAACGAATCAAAACAATGGATTCAGAAGAAGCATTGGATTTGGCACGACATTTTGTAATTGCAGTAGACGAATGTCATAACTGGATAAATACAACGAAATCTTATGTAACGAAGTTCTTTATGACAATGATGTCTGAAGCTCGAAAACTGTTTGGTGGTATCTGGTTAGCAACACAACGGCTTGAGAGAATGTTTCCAAAAATGGATCAAATTTCAGATAAAGAAATGGCCAAAGCAGCTAATGATATTTCTCAATTATATGGTTTGTGTCAATACCGTTTTCTTTTAAAACACAGCAAAGTATCATTGGCCATTATCCGACAGTTGTTTGGAGATAGTATTACTGAGACGCAATATGATTTGATTCCTCAGTTTGAAAGAGGGCAAGGATTGTTGTGCATCGATGGGGCAGAAAACTTGTTAATGAGTATTGAAGTTACAAAAGAAGAATTGAATATTTTTGGAGGTGGTGCGTAATGAAAAAGCCTAAAGGATTTTGGCTGTTAACTGCGGGCCTTTTTGGTGCGTTTTTCATTTTTGGGCTTGCAATAAATCTATGGCCAACAGATAAGAAAGACGTCGAGAAGGAAGAGTATATTCTTTCTTCAACTACAGACGTTTCTTCGGAATCAGAAGAAACAACGTCTTCCTCAACTGTGATGTCTAAGACGAAAAACTCAGTCAATAAAGAACAACCTTCACGGAATTCTATTGATAAAGCAAATTGGAATGAGGCTAACCTTGATTCGATTACTAAATTAGAAGCGATAGGCACACAATTTATTGTTTCTTTAATGGATCCTGATGTGAAAAAAGATTCTTCAATTAAAACAATTGTGAATGATTCTGTTTACAAGAAATTAGTTGGGGGACAGTACCCTTCGTTTCAATTAGTGCAAAACATTGAGAAAGAAGAGGTAATTCATTATGGCTCCAAGGAGCAGTTAATTTATTCATTTATGGGTGTAGATAAGCATAACCGCGGACTGTCAATGACCTGTAAAATTCTTTTTGAGCAAACTGAAAAAGAATGGAAAATAGAGGAGGTCTCTTTTCAAGAAAAGGAGTAGCGTAAATGGTTAAGAAGCTATTGAAACATAAGGTATTATGTTGGCTCATACCAGGAGGATTCTTCACCATACTATCAACTCTTTTTATAACGATACTCGTAACCATAGGCGCTTTTCTTATTGTACAAGCTGATGGTTCAAACGGCTCGAATGGATCAGTTGAAGGTGTGGTTGGAAATCAAAATTTGAGTCAAGAAGTACTGTCGAAAAAGTCAATTGTAGAAAAATATGCGCGTGAAGAAAAGATCCCAGAAGAGGTGCCGGTCCTATTAGCCATTATGATGGTTGAGTCAGGCGGAAAAGAGCCGGACCCGATGCAAAGTAGTGAATCAGCTGGGTTGCCACAGTTTACTTTATCCGATTCTGAATCGTCAATTCGTCAAGGGGTTAAGCACTACAAAAAATGTTTGGAAGAGGCACGAGCCTTAGGAAATGATCGTTGGACAGCTGTCCAATCGTATAATTTTGGACGTAACTATAACGTATATGTTGCGCAAAATGGGAAAGTACATTCAACGAAATTAGCGGATCAATATTCATTAAAAGTGGTCGCACCGTCGTTAGGAAATACCACTGGTCAACGGTATAAATATAACGATCCTATTGCTGTTTTATACAATGGCGGTTGGCTCTATTTAAACGGTGGTAACTTCTTTTATTGTGACAAAGTAAAACAGTATATTACTACAAAGCAGGAAGAAGGAACAGGAGGATCAATTAGCTCTCTTGATGGCTTGCTGGGACAAACAATCAATGGAGGTCAGTGTTATGGACTCACAGCTTATTACGTAACTCAGTTAGGAGGGCCGCAGCTAATGGGATCAGGTAAAATGTACGCGTCGCAAATAGGGACTGACTATGAGTGGACCTCCTACGGTTGGGAAGTAATTGTAAATCCTTCATATGAAGATATACGTCCAGGAGACGTAATTAATTATGGTCAAGGTGGCGTAGCAATAAGTGAATTTGGTCATACTGGGATAGTAGCTAGCGTAGACGGTGATGGGAAGTATTCAAGTTATGAACAAAACGCAGAGAAGGGACAAATTGTTGCTAAATATTTACGTCAATGGAGTAAAGATTTTCCAATTACGACTAGTCTCGTGAGAAAAAAATAAGTTGCGGAAGGAGGGAGAAAATGATTCCTGAATTGTCATTAAAAGACGGTCGAGTAAAAAAGTATAAACGGATAGGATACGTTCTTTTAACAGTCGTTCTCTTCATGTTAGGCAGTCTATTTTTTTACAAAGGAAGCGAAAAAGACAAAGGGGTAAAAGTAGGAGAAGCTGTTGAGCAAGGACAAAATACTGTTCAAATCGTTAACATGAATTACTATGAAGATCGAGAACTTTTACAGTTAGGTGTTTACTTTCAAACAAATAAAATTGATCCTTTAGATCCTATTCAACCTGTAGCACGAAAAACAAAAAATACATTTAATTCCTTGGACCTAGAAGTCGAAAAAATCACGGATGATTACTATCAAATTTTTGTGAAGTCTGTTAAAAAAAATTGGGATCATATCTATATTGCACTCTACACAAAGAGTGAGGTGAAGAGCCTTATCAGTTCCACAGAACTCTTTCCTGTAGCAGAAAAATATACGAATTCAGAGACGAAGTTTGAACCGAAATCCAAGCAAGAATATTTAAAAATTCTCTATAAATTTTTAGAAGAAGAAGCCAGAAAAAAAGTGAAACAATCAGAAAAAACTATTCAAAATACAAAAGAAGATATCAAAGTTTTGGAAGAGTCAATCAATGAAATAAAAGAGAGCCTTTCATTAAAAACAAGCGAGCAACGCACTTCGGATGAAACGAAAATATCACAGAATCAGACCAAGATAAATACCTTGACTCAGTCAATAGAAGAAGAACAAAAACGAGTCAAAGAACAGAAGGAAATGATTAAACAATACCAAAAATTGACTGAAAAAACGGGGGAAAAGTAACGGGAAAACAAACGGCTACAGGTTATTCCTAGTCGGCTAGCCGTTAATAAGTGTTGTTTAGTCGGCTGTTCAAGGTCGGCTAAAGATGTATTTTAGCCGATTTTTGACAAAAATCTGTTATCACCTCAAACCCAAACCGCACTGCGGTTTATATCATATTTGATATCAGGGTTGCCTTATGCTCTTACAAGATAGTTGAGGGCTTGGCACAAGCCCTCAACTATCTTGTAACGCGATGGAGATAAGCTCCACTTATTCCATCGTACGATACTTCAAATTTTTATAGAAAGGACTGTCGTTATGCCAGATATTTTATTACGTAAACTCTCCCAAAAAACAGTGGCGGGTCTCGATGATTTAGCCAAACAAAAATCGAAAAGCCGCGAAGCTTACGCAAAGTCTGTTTTAGCTTCTCACGTGGCCAGTGTCGAGTTCACTGGTGAACGTCTGGAGTGGGAGGTGCTTATCAAAAACCACGAGCTAGTTTTGTCCGAAGCATTAAAGGTGATTAAGGAACAACAAAAAATTATTGAACGATTTTTACAAGACTATGGGGAGGTGTCCTAATGGAAGAACGTGTCCGGTTTGAAGCAAAGTTTGTCCCAGGAAAGCATGATGTTGCAATGAAGTATTTTGCAAAGCAGCTTGAAGAAAAAAAGGGGAAGACAAAGGCAGATATCTTGCAAGACTTATGTGTGGAACTAAACGAGCTGCGCAATGAGTTAGACTCGATGCAGTTTCTGCGTGAATCTATTATTGCAGATATAAAAAAAGAGCTAGACCCTATCCGTATCCGTACGGGATACGTTGACAAAAATGTTAGGGTACTGATGGATATTGAGAATGGTCGGTTGATCAAGGAAGGAATCTCGTCTCTAGGTGGAATGAATGACTTAGTAGCCAAGCCAATGAAACAATCGATTCAACGGGTAACGGACGAGATAGCAGCCTATCGCATGAAAAAAGTGGAGCGTGAACAAAAGAATACCAATATAAATCCAGGTGGTCATGAATGAGTGAAGCGAAGAAACGTCCCGGTGTTGTCTTTGCTTTTAAATATGTCACAGGTAACGCAAAAGTGTTTAAAGAATATGTTGATTATTTAGACCGGGAAGAAGCAATCCGTACAGCACATTATGACCAGTTTAATGCAGCGACCCAAGACAAAGATGGTTACCTAGAATACATGGAAAACCCAGAGAAGAGTGAAGGGATTTTTACAGCACACAAGGATGAATTATCACGGCCGGAACGACGTGCCATGAAGGAAGTTTTTCAGCGGGCCCAGGAACAAGATTCGGTCATGTGGCAAGGCGTGATTTCATTTGATAACGCGTGGCTTGCTCGTTACGGATTTTGGGAACCAAAAACAAAACACCTCGATGCGGAAGCGTTAAGAAAAGCCGTTCGATATACGTTAGAAGAAACGCTAGTAGAAGAGCAGTTAGCAGAGTCGGCAAAGTGGGCTGCTTCTATTCATTACAATACGGATAATATCCACGTTCACTTTGCGATTGTCGAACCAGAACCGACTCGGCCCTATGGGACATTCCTTAATAGGAAAACAGGAGAGTCCTATCAAGCGCGTAAGGGGAGTTGGAAGAAGAAGTCACTCGATCATGTTCGTAGCCGAATGGTGAGTTCTATGTTAAATAGGGATCAGTCATTAGAAAAAATATCAACGCTTATTCGTAAGGAAATTACTGGCCCTGGTTATTCATGGAATGTAGCGTTGCGGGAGGATCCCTACAGAAATTTGTATACAAAAATTTATGATCGTTTGCCAAATGATAAACGGTTGTGGAAGTACAACAACAATGCGTTAAAAGAGGTTCGTCCATTTATTGATCAATACATTGAAACCTATTTATCTGAGTTTCAACCCTACTTGATTACTCAGTTGGATCAACAGTTAAAGGAAGAAATGGATATACGAGAACGGGCATACGGGACAGGTGATATTGAGTACAAACGTATACTTGATTATCGGCGAAATAAGTATCATGAGTTATATACACGACTAGGTAATTCTTTGTTACGTGATATGAAGGAACAGGATAAAGAACGCAGACAAAAGTCTCCTCTTTCTTTTGTAAGAAACCAGGAGGAGTGGAGGAAAACAACGGCTCAAAAACCGCTAGTAAGTCAAAAACAACTGAATAAAATAAAGCGTGGTTTAGATAAGCAATTAGAACATGCCAAAAACCAACGTGTTTACCAGCAAGTGATCCGTGAACAAGAACAAGAAAATAGTAGATAAAGAAAAAGACAGAACGAATAGATCTGTCTTTTTTTGTCGTTAGATGGGAAGGAAAAAAATAAATGTTATCAAGAAAAAACTGAAGGAGGCGTTTATAAATGCCGGAAAAAAAAGGAAAGTCTAATTCGCAGTCCCAGGAAAAAGTGTCTGAAGATCGTTCTCATTCCAACGAGAATGAGAACAGGGCTAAGCTGTCGTTTAATGAATTAAAGGCTAAAGCAAAGCAGGTGTCTATTGTGGACTTTGCTCGTGCGCAAGGTTTAGATATTATCGACTTAGGAAACAAGTGGGCAACGGATGCAGAACATGATAGTCTACGAATTAATAAATTTACCAATCGCTGGTGGCAAAACTCAGTAATTAATGCGGATGGAAAGACAAGTGGCGGTGATACAATTGCATTCGCACAAGAGTATTTGCAACTAGGCACATTCAAAGAATGTGTTGCAATACTTACGAATACAGAATTTCCAAAAGCAGAAATAAAAATAGAAAAAAAGGAACCTTTTCGCTACTATTTCAAGCATGCAGCTTCTACAGAAAAAATCGAAAATTATTTAATCAATAAACGCGGGTTGGACGAAGAAATAGTGAAGAGTCTTATTCACAAAGGGATGATTCAACAAGACATTTACGGCCAAGTTATTTTTGTTTGGAATCAAGGTGGTAAACGGGTCGGAGCTACTGTTAAAGGAATAGAAGTAGACTATGAAAAGAATGGACCTAGAGGCACTGTTAACAAGATTGCAAAAAACTCTCAAAAGCATTTTGGATTTAACATTACACTAGGGAAAAATCCAAATAAAATCTTTTTCTTTGAAGCACCTATTGATGCTTTGTCCTATTGGTCCTTAAACAAGGAGAAGCTGAAAGATTGTATGTTGTTTTGTTTAGATGGAAGGCATGGTATGAATATAGAGACAGTGATTTCAGCTGTTAATTATATGAAAGAGACGAAAGGTACTAAACCTGAACAAGGATTGTTTTTTGGTTTGGATAATGATCCTACAGGACATCAGTTTTGGGATCAAATGAATAAGTACGAAAAATTTCATTCATTAATTCCGTTGGACCACTGGGTATTAAAAGATAATATCCGACATTATCAGGCAGCTTCAGCAGCCGTAAATGGTTCGGTAGAGTGGGAATTAATTGCAGGGGTCCACAAAGCATTAACGGATATGTCCAATAAAACAACAGTGGGAAATGGCTGGAATTATCGTGGTTATTATTCTGCAATTTCACCTGGAGAACGGAATGATCATGTGATAGATGTTGCCCAGGTTTCTGTTCAAGTTGCAAAAGCATTAAATGAGTCTAGAAATGCAAATACAGGGTATATTGATGTGCAAGAGTTTTTGTGGAAACCGCAACCTGATATTGGCGTAGACGTCTTGCGTAGTTTAGATTACAAAGTAAAGCGATACTACGGACTATACAAAGAAGAACGCTACAAACCAGTAGATGTGATATATAAGGATTGGAATGACATTTTAAAAGTACGAACGGCACAAGGTTTGGAAAGAAAAATGATCTCAGAAGCATATGAACGGCAAGACGGAGAACAATTAGAACTATCGGTGAAGAAACAAGAAGGAAAGAAAAAAATGATTGCTACTAGAAAACGTTTTGATCAGACCGTTGGATTTTATGAAGCAGATTCTGCGCAAGAAATGGCCTTTTTACTGAAGAACTATGGCTATCAAGCAGTAGATAGAGCAGACCAAAAGAAATACGCAAAAAAAGCACAATTAGCAAGAGCATAAAAAAGAGGACGTAAATATCAGTCCTCTTTTTTGTGTATTCTTCGTCTGTTTTTACCGTATTCAATCATTTCAGATTTCAAATATAGCTTAAAAGTGGTGCGGCCGTTCTTTTGTTTAGAGAAGAATGGCTGTATCACTGAGTTTAGCTTTGCCGTCGAATCAAAACTTGCTTGCGTTTGTTGCGTAAACTTTGGTGCTTCGTCTTTTGTAAGTAAATTTTCTTGCAGATATTCTTTAAGAAATAATGGATGATTGTCTAGTATCTTGTTGAACTCTTCTTTATTCAAAATGATACCTCCTTGATAACTCTTATCCAAAGTATACTTTATAAAGGTAAAAAAATCAATGTATTATCTTTACAAAGTTAACTTTATAAGGTATAATAAAGTGAATAAGAATTTCAGGAGGATGAATGGTAATTTAGTGCAAGAGGAGGGAGTAACATGGAAAATATTTTACTTTTTTTAAAAGGTGTCTATTCTTTTGTAAGTGCAGGAATAGATTATCTATTATCATTGCTTATCCAGGCGTTAGGTTTTCCGTTGTTATATGTTTTAGAAGGTATTTCTAGGACGCAAGGTTTTGAAAGGATATGTTTCTTGAGTGCTTTGTTTATGCTAGTTGCTATCTATTTAACTATACTTTATTACATTTGGACTTATATTGTGCCGCTTCTTGTCTTTTTTGTGCCACTTATATCATTTGTCGCTAAAATTCTTTTTATAGTAGCTGCTGCAGCAGTCATTTATTTAACTTTAAAAAAACAATGCTTACGAATTCAGAAAAAATAAAAAAAGTAATAGGAGTGTGATCAGTATGTTGAATTCAAGTACTTTAGTTGGGAGATTAACGAAAGATCCAGATTTACGCTATACTGCAAATGGGACAGCAGTTGCGACCTTTACCTTAGCAGTCAACCGGAATTTTACAAATCAAAATGGTGAACGAGAAGCTGACTTTATTAATTGTGTCATATGGCGCAAATCTGCAGAAAGCTTTTCTACTTATACAAAGAAAGGAACACTAGTGGGGATAGTAGGAAGGATTCAAACGCGTAACTATGAGAATCAACATGGTCAACGAGTGTATGTTACTGAAGTATTTGTGACAAGTTTTTCATTATTAGAATCAAGATCGAAAAATGAGTCGAAACAACAAGAACAACCGCAGCAAGAATCAAACAATCAAATTCCTAGTAGTTCATTTAATGAGAGTGCAAATGGATCATTTAGTCCTCAAGCAGATCCTTTTAGTGACGGACGTCCTATTGATATTTCGGATGATGATTTACCATTTTAATTTGAAAACATTTTAAAAAAAGGAGCTTTATCTACATGGAAAAAGAGGACTTAAAGAAAAACTATCAAGATAGTATTAAAATGCGCAAAATGAAGACAGACAAGTGGGAACGGGCTTTGGAAGGTGTTGCTTTCAAGAAAAGCAATGAGAGTGACAAACAAATTGATTATTCTATAAAACAGAATAAATAAATATTGGGGAAGAAAAAGGTGTTTATATGAAAAAACTAAACAGAATAAAGTGGCTACTGCTTACAGCAGCAGCCACTTTATTCTTATCAGGCTGCGCAAATCTTGAACAAAAAACACAAGATTTTATTCAAGACCTATCACAAGATGTTAATGCAGGCTTTTTTCAAGCTATTTCAAACGATCAACGTATTCCAGCTGAATTTGTTCGACACGTAGATGGTGACACAACGGTTTTGAGGATTGACGGAAAAGAACAAAAGGTTCGATTTTTATTAATTGACACACCGGAGACGGTAAAACCAAATACAAAAGTTCAGCCCTATGGCTTAGAAGCTAGCAACCGTACAAAAGAGCTTTTGTCTACTGCTTCAGAAATTACTTTTGAATATGATCAAGGCGATAAAAAAGACCGCTACGGCCGAGCGTTGGGTTACATATTCATAGATGGAACATTACTACAAAAAACGCTTGTGAGTGAAGGTTTAGCACGTGTTGCTTATATCAAAGAGCCTAGCACTAAGTATTTACTAGAATTAGAGGAAGCACAAGAAAAGGCTAAAAATGAATCACTCGGAATCTGGAGCATACCAGGTTATGTGACAGACAAAGGGTTTTAAATAAATGAAAATGGATATAGAAAGGGAGGCAGGAACATGGTATGTAAAAAGAATTTTGTTATTAAAGTTTCTCAAAATTTTGGTGGTGGTATTGAACAATGGTATTACTTTTCAGGCACAACATATACTGTTCAAGGAGAAGTATTTGGCAATTTTGTGGACGATATAAGAAATGCGAAAGATTACACGTCAAAAAAGAGAGCTGAAAATGCAATGGAAAAGTTGAAAATAAAAGTATGGAACTGGAGTAACATGATGGTTATACAAAAATAATTTGAAATAACGGCTTTTAAGAGAGGTGAGGACATGACAGATACACACCTGAATAAACCAGGTACACAGCAAAAGAAAAGGATTTATTTTGAAGTATCTAAAGAAGCTGCCAAAATGTGGGAAGAAATTGTCTCACATGAAAAGAAAAAAGCTGCAAAAAACAAGAGATACTATCCAGCGCATACAATGGAAAAATTAATTAGAGATAGACACGAGTTGTTGAAAGCATTTGGTGATTAGCAGCATAGCAAGAACAAGCAACCGATCAAAGAATACTTGATAGTTCTTTGATCGGTTGCTTTTTTATTTCATAATATACTTATTTTTATCTCGTAAATACGTTTCAAATTCAATAATTTCTTTTCTTTTTCTTTTTAATACCGAGTCGTTCATTGCCTTAGGGAAGACACCTTCTCTTTCAAAAATTATATTTTCAATGATGTATATTTTTTTGATTAAAACAGCGACCTTTTCTTCTTCGTGAGCACGAAAAGCAATATCTTTTGATTTACGAGCAATCTTCAGCAAGTAATACAGCGTAAGTGTTTTTTCCGATAATAAGTCAATCGTTGAGCGATTAAGAACTTCATTTTCTTCGCCTAAGATAGGGATTTCATAAGGAATTTGTGATGATCGTTCTTTATCTTTGCATACAGAGTCTAGTGAAAAACCAATTTCACAAAAATTACATGTTAATCGTTCTGATAGAGTAGTACCGCAGTATTTACAGGTATAATGTGTATTCATAATAAAATACTCCTTTTCTTTTCTAATATCTATTGTATGTATTTGTTGTAAATAAGTAAATGATCTGTTAAAAAAACAATGATGCCGATTGACCTTCTTTTTAAGGGAGGGCTTTTCCTTTGTAAATAATAATGGATCACTCCTGGAATGAGTAACAAGGGCTTACAGCTGTACCAGCTTTAGCTGGATACAGGCGTTAGTGTATTTACCCTTGTTACTTGAATGGAAGGTGTGATACCAGGCAATGAAATTGCCGTGCCCGAAGGAAAAGCCCTTTAAAAAGGAGGACGTAGTCCGATAGCCCGTTGTAAACGGGCGGGAAGTGTGCGTAGCACACGCAGGGGGACCCAGCAATCGTAGATTGATGGGGGAAAAGGGGCTGCAAGCCCCGTTCCCTTTCAATAAAGGGCAGCTGTGTAACAGCTGGCTGAATTTGTCAATATAGCGAAGCGTCAAAGGAAGAGAGCGACGTCGAAGACGGTACGAGCGAACGACTGTATATTGACAAATTCATAGGCATTCGTGTAGCGAATGCCAACCAAGATCTGTAGACAAATTCTACCTATCTCATTGATAGGTAGAATACGTAGTCTATGCAGTCCTTACTAGACTGCCGTATTTATTAACAAAGCAAATAGTTCCAAACTCAGATAATTCAGGATAGTCTAAATTATAAACAAAGACAAATTGTTGCCTACTCGTAATATCTTCTCTATCCAGATTCCAATTTTCTTGATTGGGACTTACGTATAATAATGATAAAAGCCGACCGAACTCTGTGTCTGTCATTATAGCATGATAAACTAAGCAATTATGTTCACTTTCAAAGTCTTGTACAATGGCTTTCATTTGATTATCTAATTTATAACCAAAGCCGTTCACTGAACAAAAAACCTGTTTTTTTAATTTAAATGCTACAATTCGTTCTGGGGTGATTTGTAATCTGGATAATCTCCGAAGTGCCTCTTCTTGTAATGTATGCTTTTCCATTTATCAATCTCTCCTTTGTTATAAGAGAAACCTTATAAAGGCTTCTCTTGTTTATAGTTCAAAAAATATTCGAGTTGTAGTAATCGTTCTTTTGCGTTTTCAAGACAGCCATAATTTAATAATAGATAAGGAGTATCATTTGTAATCATTGCATTACTTATTTTATTATGTTCTGTTCGTGCATTATTTAACTTTGCTTTTAAAACCGAGTTATCAGTTGTTTTGATATTACTTGATTGTATCGAGCTCTTTTCTAATGAAGATTCAACTTGATAGACATAGTAAGAAAAATGTTCCATGATAGAATAGTTATTTTTAACAATATCTAATACTTCAGCATAGTTTTGTTTATTTTCAAGACAAGCGTATAAGTCGTGAGTAGTAATTCTTGTAATCGTATCTGCTGTATACTCTTTATTTCTAAAAGTCATTGTATTGTTCCTCCTTGATAAATGAGTAAGTAGCACCATTTTCTTTAATGTTTGCAAAGTAGTCCAACCATACTTTATCAACGGTTTTTGCTTTTTTATCTTCGATAAATTTAGACCATGTTAGTTCTAATGCTTGATATTCTGCAGGTTTGATAGTGCTAGGTTTTATACCCGTATCTACACAAAGAAGTGCTTGGAAAAGCCACTTAGGATTCGTTTTTAGCAACTGCTCTAATGTCCGATAATAAGTATCTATAAGATTAATTTCGACACTATGCTCTATGATTTCCTCTTGAGATGTCTCTAACATTTTCTTGTAATGCGATTTTGGCACTTTGGTTTCTTTGTATTGATAGGTCATGTTTTCCATTTGTTGAGCCATTTTATCCTTTGTTAGTTTGATAAAATCGTCAAAATAGATTTTTGGCATGGGGGTTCCTCCTTTTTTGAAGGGATGTCCTTCTTGTTGTTTTTTTATTTTTTTGTTAAGAAAAATAGATCCTATCTGAAGTGTTTAACAAGGGCTTACAGCTGTACCAGCTTTAGCTGGATGCAGGTGTTAGTGCATTTACCCTTGTTAATCCAACGGAAGATGGGATATAAGGCAATGAAATTGCCGTTTTTTCAAAAAAATAAAATGACAAGAAGGTGGAGGCCGAAAAGGCCGGTGCGCGACGGCGGAGCGCTAAAGGGAGGACGTAGTCCGATAGCCCGTTGTAAACGGGCGGGAAGTGTGCGAAGCACGCGCAGGGGGACCCAGCAATCGTAGATTGATGGGGGAAAAGGGGCTGTAAGCCCCGTTCCCTTTCAATAAAGGGCAGCTGTATAACAGCTGGCTGAATTTGTCAATATAGCGAAGCGTCAAAGGAAGAAAGCGACATCGAAGAAGGTACGAGCGAACGACTGTATATTGACAAATTCATAGGAAAGTCTGTAAGACTTTCTTTCAATAGTTTTTTATCTTAAAAATACGATTAATCAGTTGTTTAGAATAGTTGCAGTAAATTTTGTGATATAATTGTAAATGACTACACATTCTAAACTTTATACAAAATTGATACTTTGGAAAGTAGTGGAACATGGATTTTTAATAATATTTTTTGACATTTAGAAAATATAAAAGGATATGATTTATTATAAAATGAAAGATAATATAATTGATACAAAGCAAATAAAAATAAGTGATTTATTTAACAATAAATTTTACAATGTGTCAGATTTTCAGAGACCCTACGCTTGGGGAAAAGAGCAACAAGATGAACTTGTAAAAGATTTAGTGGACAATTTAAGTGTAAACAAAGAAGGTGGACAGTACACTTATCAATTCCAAGAATACTTTCTTGGAAATATTATTCTTAAAAGAAATCAAGATAATGATTTTGATATTGTCGATGGGCAACAAAGGCTGATTACTTTAGTTGTATTGTTAATAAGTATAAGAAATAGACTTGATAAAATAGTTTCCAATAAACGTAATAAGGAGCAAGCGCGTAAGTCATCAGAAAGTCTGATTAAATCAATTGAAACTATTGTTTATATTAATAGAGGTAAAAAAAAAGAGCCGCTAATAACACCTTTGGGAGTAGAAAAAGATTATTTCTGGAGATACATTTTGCCAAGGGAATATTGTATTGAGAAGCCAAATCAATCAGATGAAATTTTAAATAAGTATGATAAGTGCTTGCTTGTTATAAATGATAGAATCGATTTCTTTTTGGAAGAAAAGTATGGGGGAAGTTCTTTAAAAGAGTACAAATTTTTAGAAGGAATTTACAATCAGATTATTAACACAACAGTGATTAGTATTACTATTAATGACGAAGCAGCAGCCTACAAAATTTTTTCTAATATAAATTCAAAAGGTATGCATTTGGCCCCAACTGACTTAATAAAAAATGATTTCCTTTACAAGACTAGGAAAAATGAAAAGATTCCTGGTGTAAATAGTTCTTTAGACTTGTGGAATGAAATTTATAAAAATATCAGAGAAAATACTGCTGTTAGTTTTAATGATTTTTACAAATACGCTTGGTTTACAATACATTCGAAAGATATTTCAGAGTATTTTGATGAAGGCACTAATTTGTTCGAACTCTTTCAAGAAAAATATTCTAGTGAAAGCCAATCCGATGACATTTTAGAATTCTTTTGTAATTTAAATAAATTGAGTCAATTTGTAAAAGATTTTAAGTATCCACAACAAGTGAAAGAATGGAAGGGAAATGATTGGCCTATTTATGTTGAAAAACTTTCATTTCTATCTCTAATCACTAAAGATGGTGAATCTAATAAATATATATTGTGGCTTTTACCCATGTATTATAAATATAAACTAAGCAATGATGAGAAAGAGAAAAAGAAATACCTTAGTGAATTAAAGAAAAGAATAACATTTATTTCAGATGTCCTATTAATTTATACATTGATGAAAGAGAAATTGCCTGATGAAGTTAAAAGCATAGAAAACATACAAGATTTTTTTGATAGAATATTTAAAGAAATAGCTACATTTAACCTCAATAACAGTGATATATCTGAAAGAGAAAATCTAGAAAATTTAGAAAATGATTTTATGGGTAATATTGAGAATGAAACAAATTTAATTAATATGTTGTCATTGCTATCTTACTCTAAACATAATCATCATTTAGTTACAGATAGATTCTATATTGAGCGTATATTGAAACGCTTAAATGAAGATAAAAAAAATGCTTTGCTTGATTACAAAGTAAGTATTGAACATATAATTGAAGATGCTGAGGGAACTAAATGTAGTTCTAACATTGGGAATTTAGTTTCATTGGAAAAACACTTGAACGATGAAGCAGGACGCATAAAAAAAGATAAAGGAAAGCAAGCATTATTAAAGGAAAAATTTGAAACTATATATCCAAAAAGTAGTTTTCCAGAGGTGGAAAAATTGCTTGAGAATTTTTTATACTACGATTTTGATTGCAAAGCTATTGATGATCGCTCAAAGATAATAATAAAAGATTATATTCAAAAAGCCTTTGGTGAATTTTCAATCAAAAGCGCAGAAAATAGGGGTTTTAGTTGAATATACTATCAATAGAGATTTATACAGATCTAGCTTTAATACTACTATATTTAAGAAAACTGTGTATTTAAAAGAATAGAATTATTCTTGTATTACAATTGCCGATTTATAATAGTAAACTATCGTCAAAAAGCAGAAATCCTTTAAAATAGGATTTCTGCTTTTTTATTAATCGTTTTTATTAGTAAACTAGGAAAGGATAACTGTTAAATAGGGATTTTGACACTATGTATTCTTTAATATTGTTATTATTATAATAAATAAAAAAAGAAAGTAGGGAGTTAAACATGGAAATTACTTTTTCTAAAAAATCAAAGTTCTTCTGTCTGGCAATGTCGTTATTGATGGTATTGAGTCTATTTGCCAATGCTGGTACAAGTGTATATGCTAGTGAATTAGATAATGAGATTAGCAAAGAAGATAAGGCTATATTAGACAACATAGACGTCAATTCATTTTATTCAGATGCAAACAAAGGATTGGATGAATTCTTTTCAAAAGCTGTTTCTGTAAATCCTACAAACGGTAAGTTTATTGTGAATGAAAATGGTATTAAAGATATGTTTGGCAGTGGAGTTGAATATGAAGCTATTTTAGACTTCATAGAATTTTTTAATGATGATAACAACTTCAATGAACTTGGTAGATTTGAATTTAGAAATAATATTAGTACATTAGCACAAGGTGCTATACCGATACAACCTCGTGCTGGTGGAGCATTAGCTAAATGTGCTGTAGATTGGGCTAAAAATACATTTGGAGTGGGTATTAGTGTAGCAGCATTTAAATCCGTGTTGAATACTTATGGTTTTGCTAGGGCAGCAGCATGGTTAGCAGGGAAGGTAGCTTCTGCTGCCGGGAGAAATGTAGCTGCTGTTTTGACATTAGTGTACACAGCGATGACTTGTGCTCCTATAGAAGCTGAATAAAAAAAGAAGGGCTAAACTTTAGCCCTTCTTTTTTCTTGCCAAATCAGTAGTAATGCAGAAATTACACTAATTATACCTGTGACGTAAAAGATATTTTTTGAGATTATTGCTGTATTAGACATGAAAAATATTTTTATTAAAATAATTAAAAACAAAAATAGTGACCATAAGCGAACAACCTTATCAAAGAAAACTATTAAGGTATTAGAAATATTATCGTTGTTTTTCATAAATTGCTGGTCCTTTCTAAATTAGATTATATCTAGCCTGTTTATTTTAGTATATATTAATAGTGTTACTTCTGCAAAAATTCAATAATATATAAAGACATTAAAAAAGTATTCTACTATCAAGTAAGTGCCAACAGGGTATGCCTTGTTGGCTCTTTTTTATATTCCAGTTTTTACCAGGTATATAGTAGGACTCCCAAGTTGGGCACACTTGATTTGTGTAAACTTTGAGTATACGGGGTATCAGTATTGTGGTTTTTTAGGATGGAATAAACGTTAAATAGGGATTTTGATAATAAGCTACCTTAAGTATTGCTATAATTGCAACAAATAAAAAAGAAAGTAGGAAGTTATACATGAAAAATACTTTTGATTAAATTTCTTCTAGACAAAAAGGCTACAAACAAGGGGACATAACTATACAATTTAGAAATTAAACTTATGAATGGAGTGTAATTATGAAAAACAGCTTAAGAATTTCTTCGATAACACTATTGTCAGTATTAGTTTTAGGTATGATAGTTCCAGGAACAACTGCTTTTGCATCAGAATATAATAGTGGGAATCAAACTTCACTATGGGATATTGAAAATGAAACAAATCCTAGTTATGACAAGAACAATAAACAGTCTTCCAATCCTTTAAATAATGATGAGATAAACTTTTTAAAAAGCTTAGGATTGACAGATTCTGATATTAATGAAGTTAATAGCCAAGTTCCTTCTAATGTTGATTTGATAAATGGGTATGTTGTGAATGGAAATTCAGATAGACAAGTTCGGGGAAAATGGTCTGCGGCAGCTAAAATTCTGTTAAAGAATTATAACAAGTTACCAGGGTGGATAAAAGCTGTTGTTGGTTACGGGGCAGCTAATAGTTTGGCCAAGACATTAGAAACATTTTCTGGAACATTGGAAGATGGACTAACTGTAGGACTAGAAGCATTAGGCTTCAGTGGTGGAGTAGCAAGAAAATTTGCACAGGGAATAGCTTGGGCATTATTCTAAAAAAGAAAGCACTCCTCTTTAAGAGGAGTGCTTTCTTTTTGCAATAATATAAAGTATTAACAATCCTAATAAGAATCCCACAACAAGTTTTACAAGAGTATACAATATGCCATTTTGTTTAGTAAATAAATCAATCACCTTGGCGCTAATAACAATACTAATAAGCCAAACTATAATTTGTTTCCAAAAAGGGATATGAGAAAATATATCATTAAAAGTAATCTTCATAAATTACGCTCCTTGTATTAACTTATTTTATATTACCGCAAATCATAGAAATAGTAAAACAAGAACTTTAAAGATATATTAAATTTTTTAAATTTCCTATTTTTACATTCCAAAGATTCCAGTTATTTAAAAGCTGAAAATTTTATGAGATGAAAAGTTTAGAATAGTATGTGTAATTTAAATTTTAACAAATCTAGTTTATAGATGGTTCAGACATATTAACAACAATTAATTTTCTGAATTTTGAGTATACATATTATTTTAAAATTTTTGTTTAATAGCACTTTTAGTAGTAAATTAATATGTGAGTAATTACTTATGTTTGTTATATTAATAAACATTCATCAAGCTTTTGTAAAAGAATTTATTATTTTTAGTTCATTAATAGTTTAACTTTTTTTTGAAGTTTAATGGGTGGATTTTTACTGTCTAAAGGAACAGCTAAAAGATTATCAAAAGACAAAGAAGCATACTAATGGAAAAATAAACATATAAGGAGAGAAAAAATCATGAAAAGTGTAGTATGGATTTATACAATAAATACTAATGGAACTGTTATTAGAAGTAGTGGTTATGCTATGGTGTGGATAAGTTCTAAGAGATTTCAAG
Source organism: Enterococcus sp. LX10 (assembly GCF_023539285.1). Classification (NCBI taxonomy): domain Bacteria; kingdom Bacillati; phylum Bacillota; class Bacilli; order Lactobacillales; family Enterococcaceae; genus Enterococcus; species Enterococcus sp. LX10. Next base: position 43,718 of record NZ_CP092785.1, read on the forward strand.
ACAAGTTAAAAAAAGAATTACAACCTGAATGGGATTTAACTATAATTAGTTATGATATAGCACAAGATGATATTCCTAATGCAGATATTATTATGTATAATGAGGTGGATGCATCGTATCTTGATGAAAAAATTAAGAATATTGGATTACCTTTATCATATATAGATTTACAGACAAGAAAAGCTGATAGTATAAAGAAAAATTTAGAAAGCTTCGCCAATAATAAAATACAAAATAACTATTATAAGTTACTGATGCAAAAGTACCAATAAGTATATATTGTTGTAAATTATTATTTCTTTAAAATAATTGTCTATTCAATAATGAAATGGCATAAAAAATTGTAGGAAGCACAAATCACTTCTTTAAAGTGCTATCTCTTTGAGCAGTTGCTTTTACTACTCGTTTTTCTCACTCTGTAAGCTATATATCACCATGTATATTTTTCTTCCAAATTATTGTTTTCATCTAATGTACATTAAAGAATTGTTAATTTATTAAAATATTGTTATAATGTATCAGGTACACAAATTAATACATTTCGGTGGTTTTAAAATCGCTAGAAGGAGATGACAATGAAAAAGAAAGCTTTTTCCTACATATCTTTAGCAAGTTTAATAGTGACGTCTTTTTTGACTCCGATTGTGAATGTTCGAGCAGATGATCAGCAAGAGAGTTTAGAGCAAACAACTAGTGAAGATTCTGAAAAAATGAATAAGGCAAATATAACGTTGGATTCTTCAAGAACGTCAGAGAAATCCTCTGATTCTTCGACAGAAGATAAAAATGAGTCCACAGAAGAAACAATTACGGAAAACTCTACTAACGGCGCAGAATATTACGGGGAAACTCATGGAAATAACCAAGTCAAAAATGAAACAACAGGACAAGCTTCTGAAGATCAATCTGAAGTCGCTGTGGCTAATGGTAAAGAAGACCTTGCAACTTGGATGCCGGATCCAATTCTACAATCCGTGGTTGCTAAATCACTAGGTATAGAGGTATCTGAAATCACGAAGGAACAGATGAACAAACTTCAGACTCTTTATATATACGCTGCAGATTCCGCTATTGCTGATTTGAAGGGATTAGAATTTGCCATGAATTTATCATCGTTTTATATGAGCGGACAAAATCAGATTACTGACTTTTCAGTTTTAAAGTCTTTAAATAAGTTAGCTTATGTATATTTAATGGGAGCAAATGTAACCGATGATAATGTACCAAACTTTGGTGACAATGTAACTAGACTAAATCTTAGTTCCGCAAGCGTAACCGATGTAGTGTTTTCAAAAATTGTTAATATGAAAGGACTAGAGTCGCTAAGTTTTGAGTCTAATATGAATATTACGACTATTGCACCGTTGACTGCATTGCCAAATTTAACAGAATTAAGAATTCAGACTTGTGGTGTGACAGATTTTACTGTGATAAATGATTTCCCAAAATTATCAAGTCTGGCCGCATATGGTCAAAATACAGGAAGAAATGACGCAGTCACTTCACTATCTGCAAAAGAGTTAAACTATGATTCCAATAATCAATCATTTTTTGTTCCGTTTTCCATTATGCCTAATCGATTAACAAATTTTGATGGGTATCAGCCTCCTTTTACAACATCAAATAGTACTAGTCAGACATACTTTGATTTGAATGGTGTGCAGATACCTTCTTCAAGATTAACTATTACTGAAGATGGGATTACTGTATCTGGGGTTACTCAAAGTGAATTTGAAAATATTGAAACAATGGAATACAATGCTTTTTATAATAATCCAGCTGGGTCATATGCACAACCGGATGGTTATAGTTTTTATGCCATTTCATCAGGAACCTACTTGCACCAATTTTCGATCAATCATCAAGAAGCCGCTGCAGATGTTACGGTGAATTATATTGATACGGACGGGAATGAATTGAAACCTTCTCAAAAGATTAGTGGCAATATTGGTGAATCTTTTGATGCAACAACGCCGGATTATAGGCTAGAAATAGAGGGATATACTCTAAAAGAAGTTCGAGGCAATCCTACGGGTAAGTTCACAGATCAACCTCAAACGGTTACTTATGTATACGTGAAGAATCCAGTAAAAGCAGCAGAAGTGACAACTAAATATGTTGATACAGAAGGAAATAAGATTTCAGATGAAGTAGTGAAAACGGGTAATATTGGAGATGACTACACCACTGAACAAAAAGCGATTGATGGCTATACTTTCAAAGAAGTTCGAGGCAATCCTACGGGTAAGTTCACAGACCAACCTCAAACGGTTACTTATGTATACGTGAAGAATCCAGTAAAAGCAGCAGAAGTGACAACTAAATATGTTGATACAGAAGGAAATAAGATTTCAGATGAAGTAGTGAAAACGGGTAATATTGGAGATGACTACACCACTGAACAAAAAGCGATTGATGGCTATACTTTCAAAGAAGTTCGAGGCAATCCTACGGGTAAGTTCACAGACCAACCTCAAACGGTTACTTATGTATACGTGAAGAATCCAGTAAAAGCAGCAGAAGTGACAGCCAAATATGTTGATACAGAAGGAAATAAGATTTCAGATGAAGTAGTGAAATCTGGTAATGTTGGAGATGACTACACCACTGAACAAAAAGCGATTGATGGCTATACTTTCAAAGAAGTTCAAGGCAATCCTACGGGTAAGTTCACAGATCAACCTCAGACTGTAACTTATGTGTATATGAAATATAAAATTTATCCTGCCTCAAAAGCGGATAATAAGCTTGACCATAAAGATAAAACTAATAATAAAGAAACATATTCATCATCACAGCACACTTTACCCAAAACTGGTGAAAATAAAAGGCTGGCGTTGATAAGTACTGGAATAGGTTCAGTATTTTTAGTACTAGTTCTTATAACTTCTGTTTTACGTTTTCAAAAGTCAAGAAATAGCCATCATAAATAGTAAGAAAGAATCATAATTAAAAAATTTCAAATTTATTTGGATTTTTTTCAAATAATGTTGGTAAAGAGAAATTGTAGAATCGATTCAAGTCCAGAGGAGAAAATCCTCTGGACTTTTTAATTTGGGTTGTATTAATCGTCCTTGTTGGACGAAAATCCGTAATTTGAAATTATAGAAATTACGAAAACCACAGGCGTTCCACTTTAACACTTTGATATGATTATTTAGATACTTCAATGAAATAGGTTTATTCCCATCAGTGGGTAATAACAAATCAAATAAATTAAGTAAAATATATGAAATTAGCATAATTATTTGAAATATATCGTACCTAGCAGTACATTAGTTTTGTAACTAATATTAATTAGGAGGGGTTTCTGTGAAAAAAATTTTAATTTCTGTTCTAGGGGTTTTGTCTATCGTTGTTTCTATGGTACTTTCTTCTTATTCTGTCAACGCAGCTTCTAATGATTGGTCTTGGCCACTAGGCAAACCATATGCGGGAAGATATGAAGAAGGACAACAATTTGGGAATACCGCATTTGATCGAGGAGGCACTTATTTCCATGATGGATTTGACTTCGGCTCTGCTATCTATGGAAATGGTAGTGTGTATGCTGTGCATGATGGTAAAATTTTATATGCTGGTTGGGATCCTGTAGGTGGAGGTTCATTAGGCGCATTTATTGTATTACAAGCAGGAGATACAAATGTGATCTATCAAGAATTTAGCCGAAATGTCGGGGACATTAAAGTTAGCACGGGACAAACTGTTAAGAAAGGACAGCTTATAGGGAACTTTACTTCTAGTCATTTACATTTAGGAATGACAAAGAAAGAATGGCGGGCTGCTCATTCTTCTTGGAATAAAGATGATGGCACTTGGTTTAACCCAATTCCTATACTTCAAGGAGGATCTACGCCTACACCTCCAAATCCAGGACCAACAAATTTCACAACAAATGTACATTATGGTTTACACGTCCTTGGGGGATCTTGGTTGGGGGAAGTAACAAACTTTAACAATACTAATGATGGTTTTGCAGGTTATCCTAATCGTCAACATGACATGCTTTATATTAAGGTAGATAAAGGGGAAATGAAGTATCGTGTTCATACAGCTCAAAGTGGCTGGTTAGCTTGGGTAAATAAAGGAAATAAAAATGATACAGTGAATGGTGTAGCAGGTATTCAAGGACAAGCAATTGATGGTGTTCAGTTAAACTATATAACTCCTAAGGGAGAAAAATTATCACAAGCATACTATCGCTCACAAACTACGAAACGATCAGGATGGTTAAAAGTAAGTGCAGATAATGGTTCTATTCCTGGATTAGATAGTTATGCAGGAATTTTTGGAGAACCGTTAGATCACTTGCAAATTGGTATTTCACAGTCTAATCCATTTTAAATTTAAAAAATAACAGCACGATTACGCATTTAATAAATTTTAAAGAGGTGAATGAGTATAAATAAAGATATAGTCAATATACTGAAAAAAACATTTATTTTGCCTGTTGTTGGAGTATTCTTTATGCTGAGTACCAATGCTTTTGCTTCTGAAGATTATAATTTACTTGGAGTAAAAAATTATGATCAGTATGCATTAGGAGCACCTAGTGGGTGTGAGGGAGCTTCACTATTACAAGGATTACAGTATAAAGGGAAAATTCCAGATTGGGACTTAATCAAGTTTTTGAAGACAATCCCTATCTCTTCTAGTGGAAATCCTTATGATGGATTTGTAGGTAGTCCTTTTGTTGAAAACTCATGGACTTATTCCGCTATCTATCCTATTCCTTTAGTAAAATGGGGACAAGCATATGGTGATGTAAAAGATATGTCAGGTCATTCTTTAGATGAATTACTAAATGAAGTGAAAAATAATAATCCAATTGTTGCTTGGGTAACGATAAAATTTCAACCGGCACGATGGGGAATGTGGAATTTTGGTAGAGCAGTAAATAATAATCATGCAGTAACTTTAGATGGTTATGATTCAAAAAAAGGAAAACTTCACGTATCGGATCCGATTTCTGGTAAATATTGGATCGATAAGAATACATTTGAGAGTGTATACAAGGAGAGGAATTTCGCGGTTGTAATTCGTTAAAACGTATTATTAAGTATTAGTTAAAAATAAAAGAAAGATATTTATGTTTAAAAATATTCCGCTTAAAATAAATTTTTATAGAATGTAAAATAATATTTTAAGGTATTTTAATGTCAGTAGGTCATGACCTGCTGACATTTTTATTCACTACTAATCAACCTTATAGATTGGATTGATAAAAATATGTAGCAAAAATTAACCTTAAGAAGGTCTTCTAATTTGTACTTGTTTTTAACCTATTCTAGAATTTGATAATAATTGATAAGTATAATACATAAAGGGGAAATCAGTAAAAGTAATCTAAAATAATAGATGTATTGACAACACACATCTAGTTAACAAAGAAGTTTATTAAACGATAAAATATGCCAAATTTGTTCCTAAAAAAATAAAAAAATATTTAATATGGTATGATTGTATAAAAAAGGAGGTATCTCATGAAAAAAATATTTATAATTAGTTTTATGATGCTAATAATACTCTTTGTTGCTATATTTTTGCTTATAAAAAATAATGAACAAAAAGCTACATCCATTTCCGGTGGATCAGACCAGTCATCGATTGAGTTCTCTGCTACGCTTATCGAACCACCGAAGAAAGTAGACCAGACAGATGACTATTTCATTTTGTTTGATGACGTAAAAGTGGTCGATGAGGAAGACCAAAGCAATCTAGATACATTTAATGAGGGTGGAAGACTGATCACCACGTTACCTAAAAATAAAGAGATTAGAGTAGGAGATAAAATAGTAGTAAGAGTGCATAAAGACTTTGCTACAACACGTTCTATACCACCTCAAATAATAGGAAATAGTGTGATTTCTGTATCATTTCAATAAAAAAACTATAGTGAAGTAAAATGGCAGATGAAGGCTTAGATGATTAATTTAAAGTTAAAAAATGTACGAAATGGTATGTTGCTGATATTCATGATTAAAAAGCAGAGACATTCGTGAATTAAGTAACCAAGAAAGTTCAAGACTTTGAAAATTATGTAAAGGAATGTTCTGGCTTTTTTTATTAAAAAGAACAATATTGTTTTAATAAGCCACTATTAGGTTGATTGTTAATTAATAATACTCAAAATTTTGAGCATAAAATTTTTATAGAATAAATACTTTTGGTAAAATTTTATTGTGATAAATTTCATATGAAAGCAGGGGGGATCGATGACGAAGGGAAAAAAAATACTTTTTAGTTTTATTACTTTTATTTTTGGCACTTTTTTATTTACAATTTTTGTTCATTATCAATTTGTCTACTCATTGAGCGTTCATTTTATTAGGCCAGAAGACTATCCTTTGATAGGTAGATATCTACCTTTCTATCTTTATTGGGGGAGTGTCATAGGAATGATAACTGTTGCTTTAACTATTTTTGTAACTATTCTAAGCCCTACAGAAGTTACGTCTATCAAGTTGAATGAAGATAAAGGCAAATTAGAGATAAAAAAAAGTGCGATTATAGGTTTAGTTCAATCACAAATAAACCAGTCTAACTTGTTAAAAGATTCGAAAGTAAAAGTAAAAATGTATAAAAAAAAGATAAAAATAAAAATCGTTGGAAATACCAGTAGTAATATAGATATTATTGATCAGACGAATCAGTCAATTAGAAAAATTGATACCTATATTAAGAATTTCATTGGACTAGATACATCGATAAAAACAGAAGTTATCTTTAAAAATGTGGCTCGTTCAGACGATAATAAAAAAGAAAAAAAACGAGTAATATAAAGAAAGAGGGGAGAATTTGAAAGAAATATTAACAGTGTATAAGTCTCCAATTATTGGCGGACTAACGGGATTAGTCTTTGCAATTTTATTTTTGACTGTAGGATTTTTTAAAACAATTCTTGTTGTTATCATGGTTGTATTAGGTATATTTATAGGGAATTATATTAGCAAAAGTGATTTTCTTGGGAAAATCATTAATAAATAAAAAATATAAACGTATAGGAGCGATTTTTAATGGATAAAGCAAAAGAAAACACAAAAGAATTAAAAAAAGTAGAAGTGGTTAAAGGAAAATTAACATATGAAGACAAAGTAATCAAAAAAATTATTGGCATTTCATTGGAGAAAGTGGATGGACTGCTTACGGTAGACGGTGGTTTTTTCTCAAATTTGGCTGGTAAACTAGTAAACACAGATGATGTCACATCTGGTGTAGATGTTGAAGTAGGAGAAAAACAAGTGGCGGTAGACTTAGATATTGTCGCAGAATATGGAAAAGATATCCATAAAATTTATAACGAAATGAAAGAAATCATTACAAGAGAAGTTAAAAATATGACGGGCTTAGAAGTAATCGAAGTGAATGTAAATGTTGTAGATATAAAAACTGAAGAGCAGCATGAAGAAGATTCTGTAACATTACAAGATAAAATGGGTGATGCTACAGAAGCAGTAACTAACTTTACCAGTGAGCAGACAGATAAAGCAAAAGAACTAGCTTCAAAAGGTAGTTCTAAAGCAAAAGAATTAACTGAATCTCGTGTACAATAAGTATAGATATTGTACACTTAAAGCGAGAATTAAAAAATTCTCGCTTTTTTTACTTTGAAAATGTATTATAGCTTTTTGAAAAATATGATCCAAGCTTTATTATTTTGTATGGATCTTATGCAAACAGAACAAATAATAATAATAGCGATTTTGACATATTAGTAATAAGCTATACTTGTCAATATATACATGATACATCTTTTGTAGATGACATCCAATTGGATTTATTTGTGTATCCCAAGTCTTATTTTAAAAATCAGAGATTGATTTTATAAGTTTTGTCCAAATTTTTGACGGAGAAATTGTTTATGACAGTGATAAAATAGGAATGTGGCTCAAAAAAAGAGTGAATGATGTAATAAGTTCCATTCCGTATAAAAATTACGAAGAAAATAAAGCCCAAATTGAGTGGTGTGAAAAAATGCTAGCTAGATCGTTAAGAAAAGATCCTGAAGGATATTATAGACTACATTGGGTTCTAGTTGACAGTCTAGAAATATATTTTGACATTTGTTCATTAAAATATTATGGACCTAAAAAATCATTAAGTTATATGAAAAAAAAAAGATCCCGTTTCACATGCGCTGTATGCCGAGGTACTTGAAAAAGCGACACATACATCTTTGGAGAAATGGATACATCAATTAAGAAATATCCTAGAAAAAGTAGAAGAAAAAGATTAAAATTAAGTGCTCATCGAGAAAAGTATTTATAAATTAGAAACTAATTTAAAGAATAGCTGAAATGCAACTTGTATAAAAGTGATAGTTGTATTAAAAGATAATCCAATGATCGCTTTAAAAATAATACTAAAACTTATTTATCAGGATGATTAGTAAAGTGAACAGAAATTTTTTATTTCTGTTCACTTTTTTTTAAAAAATTTATTTATAGACTAAAGTTAATATGTATAAATCTTGTTTATTAATGATACTCTATCATTTTACTGTAAAGATATGTAAGGTTTACACAATAAATCTTGTATTAAACAGATATCTATGGAAACTCTGCTGAGCATATTTTGGGTAAAAAAATCGATATACAAGGATTAAAGTTTTATACATCAAATAATATTTAATTATAATCTGTTATAAGTCTAGTTTTACTTTTCTATTTTAATGAGAATGTATATGGTAAAAGTATGGAAAATTTTAAATATAAATTTTCACACCTCATGTAGAGCTCTGTTTATACTGAGTGATTTGATAATAAATTGTATATAGATGCTTAAGATCTATAAATTTTACGTTTTTTTATATAGATTACTAAATATAATTAGTTATAATAGAATTCTTTTGTAACTGGAAATATTTAGCTGAAAAAAATTCTTGCTTTTTTTTTTACTTTAAAAGACACTTACATATGTTGTATAGTTAGCTTTGTATTTTTTCCGTAGAAAGGATGATAAATTTGTTACCTGAAAATGTTCTTAGACTTTTTTTTTCAGAAATACAGCTTCAAAAATTTCTAATTATTCATGATTTACACAACTATGGTATACAAGTAACGGTGTTAGAAAGAAAATTAAAAGTGTCAAAAAAGAAAGTGAAGAGAGCTATCAATAGTCTTCAGCTAGATATAGCTGATTACAATGATCAGAACAAAAAAGAATTATTACTTATAGTAGATAAAAATGTTGTTCATTTATCAAAAAATGTAAAAGATGAAGACTATGTTCAATTGTTACAGTATATACGAGAAAAATATTTACTTAGTTCAAGCTTGTATAACAGTTTATTGTTTGTTTTAGAGCAGAGAAAATTTACTGTAATGGAGTTAGCTAATAACCTTTCCTACAGCGAGTCTTACACATATAAATTATTAAAAAAAATTGAAAGTTTTTTTTTAATAATGGATCTGGGTGTAAGTATTTTTAAAAAAAGTGATAAGATCCTATGTTTATCAGGAGAAGAAGTGGTAATACGCTTATTTCACTATCTAATGATAAATATTATTTCATCGAAAAATAGTTGGTATTTTCAAACTATATCTGAATTACAAATAGAAACTATACATTCTTTCGTATACTCTAAAAGAATAAAAACCTTTTCTCCATCCAATCTGAAAAGAGTAAACATCATCATGGCGGTGTATGAAGTAGCAATCAGAAAAGGGTATGTATCTGCTGAACTACCAGATTATGTTAAATCTGTCGGTCGTATATTAAATAAAGAAAAAGAGTTGCCTATGTATTTAACATACTTACAGAAAAGAGAACTAGGAGAGATAGGTGGGCTTCATGATGAATTGATTCAGCTAGCATTCATTCTTAATTATTTTACTAGAGAACTAAGAACGAAAAATGAAAAAATAGTACTAGGAAAAGAGCTAGTAAATAATAATAGAAACAAAATAATCAATCCCTGTGTTTTATTAATCAATCAGATTTGTGAAAAATATACCTTAACCGAAGAAAGTTATTTTCTTCTTGTATATTCTATTTGTAATCATTTTATTGTCATTCATTATTTAAAACTTTATAAATTTATGAAGTTTGACAAATTCCAATTAAGAAACGAGAAGACAGAAAAGTTCATTAAGTCAGCTATCAAAAAAAGTTTTAGTAAGTATTACAAGGAACCCTCATTTGACAAATTGGTTTTTAATTTTACGAAAATCATAATGGGATATGTCAAGTTGAACAAAGATATTCCAGTAGGAGTGTATGTTGAATTTCAACGTAGACCAGAGTATAAATCTGTTGTTGAGAATGCATTGACCCATAATTACAGCGCAAATGCTTTAAAATTGGTTAATAATTATAAAGATGCCGACATCATAATATCTGATAATTACGTTGTGAAGACAAATCAGGAATATTATTATTTTAGAGACGTATTTGATAAAGTTGCTTGGAACAAGCTAGGTGCTTACTTGAATGAAATTATAAACAAGGAAATTGTTAAAAGTGTAGGATTCTCTGAGTAAAAATTTTAGTTTTATCTTAATGGAATTTTTTTTCTTTCAAGATACTTATAAACTGTAGGTCTAGAGATATCATATTTTTTTGCAATATCTACGATAGAGTTAGTTGTGTTCAAGTAATCATATATAACTTCGTCTATATATTTATTTTCTAATGGTCGACCTAAAGTTTTTCCATTCGCTTTTGCAGCCTCTAACCCAGATAGTACTCGCTCCCTTATGAGGTCAGCCTCCATTTCTGCAAAGGCACTCATGATTGTAAAGAAAAATTTGCCTATTGAAGTACTAGTGTCAATATTGTTTTGAATACTTATAAAGTTAATACCACGATCATTAAAGTCTTCCATCAAGCACAACAAATGCTTTGTCCCTCGAGATAATCTATCAAGTTTAAAAATTACAAAAGTATCACCAGATTCTAAAGAGTCCAGTGCACGTTTAAGTTCTCTTCGATGCGTATTTCTTCCACTATCGAATTCTGTAAATATTTTTGTGCATCCATAATTTGATAATGCATTTAGCTGCGAGTCTAATTGTTGGTGGATGGTACTAACACGAGCATAACCGATTGTTTTCATAAATTCCTCCAGAGATAATTTTAGATTAGTAGATAATCACCTGCTATATTATCTCAAAATAGAAAAAAAAGTCAAAATAAGATAATAGAAGATCAATATATTTGTTATAATTTATGAGCAGTCATTGTATGTCATCTATTCAAATGTTTTAATTACACCCCTATTTTAATACATATTAAGAAAGAAAACACGTTAATTCCAAGGAAATTGATGTGTTTTTTTTTGTTATTTTAAATGTAAGTAAAACATTTGTTTTGTTTACGAAAAGGAATATTATAAGAATAATAAAAAAAGAGGTGAATATTTTGAAAAAAATATTTTGTGTTCTACTTTGTGTACTTCCATTTATTTACTTTCCTAAAGAAGTACATGGAGCAGAGCCAGTCACAATTACAATATCAGGAAATGTTGCTACAGCTAAGCTAACAGGTGAGCCAGATTCCTATACAGTTCAATCAAAAATTTATGATACTTTAATTAATCAAAAAAATGTTATCAAACTTATTATAGACGGTAAATTCGGTGAAAATAATGCGTCGGGCATGGCTAGACAATTAAGCTATACAAATATTTCAGAGTTAGAAGTTAAAAACTCGAATTATCTGCCATCACAGTTCTATTGTGCTGGTGCTAATGGACAACCAGGTAAACTAACTTCATATAAGGATGACGGGACTGTAAAAGAACTAATGTGGGATTCTTTATCTACGTCTAGTAACTATAAAGACCCCAATCGATTAATATATTTTGAATCACCATCTGCAGAAAAAATATATCCTGGGGTATTTGACGGTTTTAGAGGTGAAGAATTGATAGTACCTCAAATAAAAGAGAGTGTACACAACACAAGCAGTAATTATAACAATTTTGAACAAATGCCTAATGTTAAAAAGATTAACTTATCAGGTCTAGAAGAACTTACAGGATATGGATTATTTACTGAAATGCCTAATTTAACTAGTTTGGACTTGAGTAATGTAAAAAGTTTAACATCAATGAATTTTCTAAACAATAATAATACTTCCCCTACTTATGTCAATTTAAGCAATCTGATAACCTTAAATGAAAAGTATAGTGTTGGAAGTAAAACAAGTACAAATCCGGTCTATATTAAGTTAGGAAATAGTCATCCAGAAAAATTATTTAATGAAAATACAAATGCTATATTTTATAAGTCTATATCCCCTAAATTAAATTTTGAAGTGGAAAAAGGTACCGATATTAAGGTTTCCAGTATTGGAGATTCGTCGTTTTTATCCTATAACACAAATGACTGCAAAGTAATATGGTATATAGACAATGCGTTATCTCAATACGTAGGGACTGATATTAATGTTGAAACTAATAACTTAAGTGAAGGAGTTCATAGTCTTACTCCAGTAATATCCTACAAAGGGAAAGAAGACAGAGGCTTTTTTGGAAACATGACTATAAATGTTAATGTATACGAAAAAAAATTGACAGCTGAGCCAGCATCCCAAACAACTAGCCTAGGGATAGATATATCAAAGTTTGACTACTCTAAATTTGTAAAAAACGTTAAATTAGGTGATCAGGTATTATCTTCTGACCAGTACAAAGTAGAATTGATTAATAGCCTTGCAACAGACACCGTAGGAACAAAAACCGCGAAAATAAGAATTACCTTAAAATCTGATGCTTCAAAAACAGTGGAGGTAGATGTGCCAGTTGAAGTAGGTTGGGGAAATAGTGTCGTTTATGGTAGTTATGATTATGGAGCCAACGGTAGAACATCTGCAGCGTTTACGTTATACACAGAATCAACTCCAACTATTGTTGCATCTCAAGGTCAAAATGATGATAATCTAGCAATTCATTCAAATTTTCCAAATCAACAGTATTACACTTTTAATTGGTTTGACTTATCTAACAAACAGATTTTGAAAATAGATGAGTCGAATAATGGGGATAAATACATTAAAGCAAGTGGAAATGAATTAAAAAAAGATAAATTGAAAGAGTGGGGAACTGCTCAAAATCAAGCTGTAAACTATGGTGATATTGTTCGAGCGTGGCAAACTGAAACTGGCAAAAATTGGCTATACGAAAATGAACAGAAGCAAGCTTATAATGATGCTAAAAAAGCAGTTTACTATGAGATTACTACGTCAGGATACCGTCCTTTACACTTCAATCAATTAACTCCTAAAACAGGAAAAATACCAATTTATTCCACAAATATATATTTAGATGAACATGTTAAAGATTATATTGATTTAAAAGGCTATTCAAATATAGATGTAAAGGGATTTGTAGAATATCCTGATACTACCTCATCTGGAGATAAAAGAGCTAAAATACTTGTTGAAGAAACATTAACTACTGGTAAAAAAGTGCAATATGAATATGAAGTAACGATAAACGTTGAACCAGGAACGTTGACCTATACAGTTCCTAAGACATTAACATTTAAAGAATTTTCAAAATCAAAAAGTGAACAGATTGTCCAAAGAAAATATTCTGGTAGTCTGGGTCTTTTAATAAAAGATAACCGTGGATCAAATAAACAAGGGAATTGGACACTAACGGCTAAAGCATCATCCGATTTAAAAGGTATTGCACCATACTTGATTTATCGTAATGAAAAAGGAGTTGACAGCTATTTGAATGGCTCGGCAGTTCCTGTCTATACACAAGATAAACAGGTAAGTGCTACCGAACCTTTAGAAGTTGAAGTCTCAAATAAATGGAAAAGCACTGATGGTATATTATTAAAAGTCCCTTCAAAAAATAATTTAGCTAGTCAAGAATATTCCACAACAATTACTTGGAATCTTGTGGAGGGACCATAGTATGATAAAAAAACTATTATTGAGTTTACTTTTATTTCTAACTGTTAGTATTCCATTATGTTTCATCAACGTATCTGTATTTGCTGAAGAAATACAAAGTAAAGTGACTGTAAGAATTATACATGATGATTCGTTAGAACCTGAAAAGTCAAAAGAAAGCACTAACGATTCAAGTAAACAAAAATATAAAGAATCAAACACGAAATTGAATAAAAAAAACAGATTACCACAAACGAATGAGCGTATTAATTTATCTATCTCAATTATAGGATTACTAGTACTCTTATTAGGAGTAGTTGGGATATATATAAATAATAAACGAAATGGAGAAGATAAGAATGAAGAAGATTAGTTTAGTAGTAGTAGGTTTAGCAACAATTGGGGTATTAGGTTTAGGTCAGTCAGCCCAAGCAGAGGAAACCACGGCTACAGTAAAAGTTAACTCAGGCGGTATTAAAATTTCTGAAGCCACAAACATTACTTTTAATGATGTAACCGTAAAAAAAGGTGGAACAACAGCGACAGAAAAAGATAAATCAAGTATTACCATTGAAGACTTACGTGGTTCAAGTAGTAAAGGCTGGACATTAACAGCTAAATTAAAAGATGAAAACTTTAAAGGCATGGGATTAAATATTACGCCAAAGATTGAGTCAAATGCTACAGTAGCTAAACCTGGATCATCCGCTGATTTAAATTCACAGCCACAGACGATTGCAACAGTTGCAGATACTGACATTAAGACAACAGATTTTGATACAAATGTTAGTTTAAACGCTAAGTTAACAGTTCCAGAAAAACAATTGGCCACTACTTATACAACGACTATCGTATGGAACTTGTCTGAAGGTCCAGGAACTAAATAAAGTATTAATCATAAAGAGCCTCCGTATCGGGAGGCTTTTTATCACAGAGGAGAAAATGATGAGAATAATAAAGAAAGCTGTGCTATTCCTTATGTTTGCTTTCTCAGCTTTAGGTTTTCAGCAACTAGTATTAGCTGACAGCAATGATTTTTCTGTTACACCTGTATTAACAGAAAATCAGAATCCTGAAGTTCCTAGTTATTTTGATTTAACTGTCACACCAAATCAAAAGCAAACGCTCAAAATAAAAATTAAGAATAACTCGAATGAGAGCGTAAAATACAAACTATATGTGAATACAGCAACTACCAATCAAAACGGAATTATTGACTACTCTATCAATAATTTTGAAAAAGATGAATCGTTGAAAATATCTTTAAAAGATTGTTTAACACTAACAGAACAGCTTGTTGACGTTCCTGCAAATAGTGAAAAAGAAGTTTCTCTTGAATTATCAGTTCCAGAAACACCATTTGAAGGGATAGCTTTAGGAGGAATTACTGTAGAGCCTTCTATAGAGAAGGGATCTAACGGTGTAAATAACATATTTACACGAACATTAGCAATTCAACTTACGGAAACAGCCAAAAAAATTTCTCCTAAATTAGAAGGAGGAGAAGTAAAAGTTTCTCAAGAAAACTTGAGAAATAATGTTAAATTTGAATTAAGAAATATTACACCTACCATTATCTCAAAAGTGAACGCAGAGATAGCAATAACTAAAAAAGGAAATAAAAACCCCCTCCTCACGCAAACAAAAGATCAGTTGAATTTTGCTCCTAATTCTAAATTTAATCTTATGACAGAGTGGGATAAGCAATTTGATCCTGGAGACTATACTTATAGCATTAATTTGACTGATGGAGAAGGAAATAAGTGGTCTTTTTCCAAAAAATTTAAAATTGAAGCAGAAATAGCAGAGAATTTAAACAAAACTTCTGTTGATAGAAAAGAAAGCTTCTTTGAGAAGTATTTTATATATATTATAGGACTGCTTTCAATTTTATTTATTGTGTTTGCATTGCTTATGTTAAATAGGTATTTCAAAATAAACAGCTGATTTCTTATGCGTTAAATAATCTCTTATTAAAAAAATAAAAGATGTTTAGTAAAAGGAGAATTTTCAAGTGAGCTTGTATCTATACATTGTTTTCGGACTTATAGCACTATTTAGAGTTACTGTATTACTTATCTCAAAGAACAATGAAAAAAAGTTGATCTTGTTAGGTGGAAAAGAATATGGGAAATTAGTGTCTAAATTATTAGCAATTTTACACACTTTATTTTATTTTTGTTCTTTTTTTGAAGGGATATATAAGAAAGTTGAATTAGATATTTATAGTGTAATAGGAATAATAATCATAACTTTTTCTTTCATTATTTTGATAAGAGTGATACAAGTTTTAGGAGAAAATTGGACCGTGAAACTTATTATTGTAGATGAACAATCATTGAATTCAAGTTGGCTATTTAAATATATCAAACATCCAAATTACTTTTTAAATATTATTCCTGAACTGATAGGCCTTACAATGTTTTTTCATTCTTGGATTACTATAATGTTTTTTTTCTTGCCTTATGGAATATGTCTATATATGCGAATAACGGAAGAAGATAAGCTATTGGCAGAATTAAAATAGTTTGTAATCTTTACAGTAGCTATGATGAAAGTTCAATTTTTTATAAAAAAATGTAGAAAGGAAAAAACTAACATGAACAAAAAAGATTTGATTGATTACTTATCAGACATACCTAGTAAGGAAGTATCCGTAAAAAAGATGATTATTGACATACTAGAAATCGATAAGTCTAAAATATATGAGAATGATAAATTAATAAGAAAAGAAATGCTCAAGGTTATGTCTGTAGTAAGTAAAAATGAAGAATTTAGTATTAAATATGCATATTTAACTGATCAAGTCGAAACAATATTATTTTTATCATAAAACATTTAGCAATGGAAAGGTGAATACAACTTGAAAAAATTCATAAAAATTTTAATAGTAGCATGCTTAATTTCTCCCAGTCTTTTTATAGTATTCGATTCTAATGACGTATATGCTGCAATAGAACAACGTGTTTCAGAAGCAAAAAACGAATCAAAAACAACTTTAACAGACGCAGTTAAAAAAATGATTTCTAATAGTTCAAATCAACATATTAGTACAGTTTCACAGCCATTAAATAATCTTTATTCATATAAGACAGGAAATTCAAGAACTTATAGCGAAGGAGATATTACATGGGGGAAAGAAGCATACGTTATCAGCATGAACCCGATATACACTACAGATGGAGTTGATACTAACTTATTAAAGATTGATTATAATCGACCTGGAAATGGTACGACGGAAACAAGCCCCAGCAGCATTTCTATCAGTGCAAAGACCAACAAGAAAATAGATACAAGTTTTTGGTTAGAAGTGCGTAGTGTTTACACAGTTTATCATACACTAGAATGGGAAACATTTTCAGGGAGTACAAAGAAAACCTTATATTCACAAGATTTATTAGAAAATCCTATTTCAATTCGAGTACACGTAACGAAGGACAATGAAGAAGGTTCAGTTCGTGTTAGTTATACAGATGTCGATTCAGGTACATCAATTATTAACGATAATACTGTGTTTGGTAAAATTGGCACTAACTATGATAACGACGTGAAAGCCGATTATAGTTCAAAAAAAGAGTATATTGAAAAACAATTCTATAAATATATTGGTGAGAAAAATACTTCTGGTAAATATATAGACGGTACTATCCAAGCTGAATATCAATTTGAAAGAGTCCAAGGAGGGGATACTACTGTCAATTTCTTGAATAAAGAGACTAATCTAAATGAGCGTCAAAAAGAGGCGTTTGGAGAACCCTCCTCGGATACTTTAAAAGGGAAGTACGGAGAAGTAAAAATTGCAGAAGCTAAAAATATTCCACACTATGAAACAATTGATGGGAAGCTAAACAAAGAAATAACTCTAAATGAAAAACCTCAGACAATAACATTTGAGTATAGATTATCTTCAGCTAAGCCTTTAACAGTGAAATACGTAGATCAAGATGGAGCTCCTATTCCTGGAGTTGATAATAAAGTTATTAGTGGTAGATGGGGCGATGATTATGTTGTTACTCCAAGAGAAGAAATTCCTTTTTATACACTTATAGATAGCACTGATCCAATAAAAGGATATTTAGATGAAGAAAGCAAAGAGATTGTTTATCATTATCAGGTATCTGAAGGTGGACCAATAATTGTACATTATATCGATGAAAATGGTACTAAACTGAAAAAAGATAAAACAATTACTGGATTGAAGTTTGGTCAAAAATTTAATGAGAAAGCAGAACAAATTGAACACTATCATCAAAAAAAAGATGAAATTTCTGGTCAAGTAACAGATAAAAAACAAGAAATCACTTTTGTTTACACAATTAACGATGGAAAACCTGTTATTGCTAATTTCAAAGATCAAACAGGAAATATAATTCATGAAAGTTATTTATTATATGGTAAGTATAATTCTTCTTTCGATGTTAGTGATAAAAACAAAGAAATTGAATCAATTTTGAAAAAATTAACAAATAACCATTACGAACTAATTAAAACTACAGGAAATATATCTGGTAAGTTTATAGACACAGAATCCGAAACCTATTCGGGCCAAGTTAGTTATATATTCAGAAAGAAAAAGGCTTCTGGTAAAGTAACTGTTCGGTATATAAACAGTATGAATAATAAAGAAATTTCTGAACCAGAAATTTTGTCAGGTAATTTTGATGACCCCTATACTAGTCAGCCTAAAATTATAAATAATTATCATTTGACTAAGATTCCAGAAATAACCACAGGTAAATTTTCAGATGACGATACAGAGATTATATATTCTTATGAACCTGATGTAGGTGGGACAGTAATACTTAATTATTTAGATAAAGATACACAAAAGCCCATTGCAACAAACGATGTAAAATCTGGTGGCGTTAATCAACCGTATCAGTTTAATCCTAAGAACATTCAACACTATCAGATTAGCAGTATTCCTGAAAATGCACAAGGTGTTTATCCAGACGCTAACAAAGTGGTTAATGTCTATTTTGAATATGATCGTGCACCAGCAAAACCAATTCATGTCGTATACCAAGACGAAGAAGGAAACATTTTTGAAGAATATGAACTTAATACAGCTAATAAAAAATGGAATGATTCTTTCAGTACTGAAATTAAGTCATTTAAAGGGTATGAAGTAAAAAATATAACAATTGATGGAAAAGAAGTTAAATCTGGTAACGGATTATATGATGACGAAAAAGAACAAACGGTTATTTACACGTACAAGCTAAAAAAAGCAGCTCCTATTCATGTGAGGTACATGGATATTGAAACACAAAAAAATATTCTTCCTCAAGAAAATATATTAGATCCGAACGCTGTGTTTGGTGATATATTTGAAAGTAAGTCAAAAGAAATTGAAGGATATATATATTTAAAAGCAGAACTAAATGGTGTTGAAAAAGAAGGGTCTGACATAATAAGTAAATACACAGATTTAGAACAAAATTTAATTTACTATTATTCTAGGGATAAAACATCTTTAGAAACAAAAGACTCAGTTATTTACGAAGGGGACATTTGGAATCCTTTAGATAATTTTGTAAAAGCTACCGACAAAGATGGTAATCCAGTAAAATTTGAGGAAGTAGGAGTTACTGGAAACGTGGATACACAAAAAGCAGGAGTATATGAAATCACCTATAGCTATGAAGGTATAACAAGTAAGGCGAAAGTGGATGTAAAAGAAAAACAAACGGCCCTAAATGTTCATGACTCTACTATATACGTAGGAGAAAAATGGACAGCGAAAGAAAACTTCGATAGTGCGATGGATAAGGAGGGCAAACCAGTAAAATTTGAGGAAGTAAAAGTTACTGGGAACGTGGATACACAAAAAGCAGGAGTATATGAAATTACCTATAGCTATGAGGGTATAACAAGTAAGGCAAAAGTGAATGTGAAAGAAAAACAAACAGCCCTAAATGTTCATGACTCTACTATATACGTAGGAGAAAAATGGGCAGCAAAAGAAAACTTCGATAGTGCGATGGATAAAGAGGGCAAACCAGTAAAATTTGAGGAAGTGGAAATTACTGGGAACGTGGATACACAAAAAGCAGGAGTATATGAAATTACCTATAGCTATGAAGGCATATCAAGTAAGGCAAAAGTGAATGTAAAAAATGTTCCCCAATATGTCATCTATAAAAATAAGGAATCAAGTAAGAGAATATATCCTAGGACAGGAGAACAAAAGAATCATTTAATTAGCGTTGTGGGAGTGATTCTTCTGTGTGTAGTTCTGTTTAAGATAGAAAATAAAAGAAAGGAAAATAAATAAAAATATCTATTTTGCTTGGATATATTCCATTACTATAAATAATACAAGAAACCGGGAGGAGAAATATTATGAAAAGAAAATTATTAGGAAGTTTATTTACAGCAACAACTTTAATGGGGATGGTTCTAATGCTAAACACAGATTCAGCATTTGCACATGGATATGTAGAAACACCTCCAGCAAGAGGTTACCAAGGTCAGTTGGACAAACAAACTGTAGGATGGACTGCTGCACTTAATCTGTATGGAAATGTTATTACTAATCCACAATCATTAGAAGCACCTAAGGGATTTCCACAAGGAGGTCCATCAGATGGCCGTATTGCATCTGCAAATGGCGGCTTTGGACAAATCGGAGATTATGTACTAGATAATCAAACAAGCGACAGATGGAAGAAAACAGATATAAACACTGGAGCTAATACATTTACTTGGCATTATACAGCACCTCACAAGACAACAAAGTGGCATTACTACATGACTAAACCTGGTTGGAATCAAAATGCTCCATTGAATAGAGATGAACTTGAACTTATTGGGACAATTGAGCATGATGGCTCGTCTGCATCAAACAATCTAAGCCATACAATTAATGTTCCTCAAAATAGAGTGGGTTACAACGTTATATTGGCCGTTTGGGACGTCGCAGATACATCTAATGCGTTTTACAACGTGATTGATGTAAATGTTAAAAATTCTGAAATTCCTGTATTACCGGCTAAACCGACAAATGTAAAAGTAACAAATGTTACTAAGAGTACTGCTTCATTATCTTGGGATGCTCAAACTACAGCAGAAAAATATAATGTCTATAGAGACGGAGTTAAAATTGCTACAGTAAAAGAAAATCTATTTGAAGATAGCAAATTAAATGCATCAACTGAATATAAATATGAAATTCAGGCAATTGGTCAAGCAGAAAAATTATCAGAGAAAAGTGATCAGATTGTTGCTAAAACCCTTAGCGAAGACGCCCAAGAGAAACCAACTGCACCTAGCGGATTGCACTCGATGGGCGAAACAGATAGTACAATTTCGCTTATGTGGAATAAGGCTACACATTCATCCGGTATTAAAGAATATTTAGTATATAGAGATAATATTTTAATTGCTACGACATCTAATACCCATTACAAAGACAAGAACTTAGATGCATCTACAAAATATAAATATACTGTAAAAGCAGTTAGTGTGGATGGAGTTTATTCTGAAGAAAGCAACGAAATCACTGTATCAACAAAGGTACCGGTTATTCCTAATCCTGGAGGGGGAAGAGAATTTAAATTAGGATCAATTACTAATCCGGAATTATACGAAAAAGGAGAAATTGTTTCGTATGAAGGCACAAATTATATTTCTTTAGTGACACATTACAATTATGGTGATGCATCATGGAATCCTAAAGAAGCACATAGCTTATTTAAAGCTTGTTAATCAGCAGATATTTTTTTAAAATCAATATTAATTAATTGATAACTTTGACAGCTTAGTAATAAAAAAAGGGTTTTTATTTTTAAATAAATTGAAAAGTGTTTGTTTATAATATGTCAATATATATAATTTTTTTTAAAGTTAGTATAAAAAATTAAATAAAATATTTGAGGAGTGTTTTTTATGAAAAAAAACTATTTAATATATTTTACTGTAGCATTTTTACTTTCAATTAGTCTATCAGCAACAGTACATGCAGAAACTTCTACCAAGGAAGACAACATGTTAAAAAATAACAAATTAACTTTGAAAGAGATAGGCGGTAGTTGGAGTGGAGAACTGCATGGAGGAATGGGGACAAAACCTGTCGTTATTGGAAATTGGAATAAAATCTCTGATAATCCTTATTTTTTAATGCTTGATGTTGTTAATGGAGGACCTCTATCTTTAAATTGGTCTGCAGCAATATATAATGTTTCTAAAAATAAAGTTATTTGTGACTGGACTAACTTCAATCACAATTATAGTAACTTGACGTTACGTTATAAGGAAAAACCATCAAATGGGGACCAATTGCAATTGTGGCTGCATGCTAATTCAGGATCAGGTGTAGTCTATGTAAGATATTAAAGCTTATAATAAGTGAATTATATGTAACAGCCCCAGAAACTCATACATAAAACTTGAGCTTTCTGGGGTATTTTATATATTTAAAAATTTTTTCTAGTCTTAATTCATCTAATATAGGAATTCCATTAGCTGCAAACAAGGGAATTGAAGGTTTTATTTTTCTTGCTTCTTTTACTGCATTTGGAAAAACTTCTACAATTCTATAGCCGTTCTTTTGATAAAATCTTAGAGCTTCTAAGTTATCATTAGTAGTTATGACAGATATTTTTTTTACGCTCAGATCTCTACTAGTTTTTTCTAAGTGATTTATTAAAGCAGTCCCTATTCCTTTCGATTTTATGGTGCTGTCTACAGATATAATTTCTAAATTTGTGGCTCTCTGAATGAATGTAATTAATCCAACAACGCAGCCAACATCTTTGTAAATATAGGCTTGTAAATTTTTATAATTGTAGCGACCAGAAGAAATAACCATTTCACAGTCTCCCCAATTTTTTTTTAGAAATTTCTCTAATTGATTTTTGTCGGAATCTCTTGCTTTAAAAATTTGCATATGTACACGCTCTTTTCTTTATCACTTTTATCTACAATATATAAATAAAATCTAGCCCTGTATAGTGATAATTCATAAATAAACTATTACTTTTCAAATAGAGACTAAATAACTGGAGGTCATTGATAAATGCTGAGATATGAAAATTACAAATTATTAAGGGTAAAAATTTCTTGTACTAAATTGGAAAAAAATATATATAGAAATATTGCTTTTCCGATGGGTATAAAAAATTTTGAAATTTTAAAAATTTTGCAAGAATCTATTCCAGAATCAATAATACTATGTTATCAGGAAGAAAAAGTTATATTTGTTTGTGATGATATAGAAAAATCTATGGGGCGTATTGAAGGATTAATTGATAAATATTGGATAGACGGGTTAGAATATGTTATTGAGGTAAATGAGAAAAATAAAGAATACAATCCAGTATTAGTTATATGTAAGTATGATACTGATAAAAATGAGCTGCTCAAAAGTATGGAGTCAATAATTTCGTCAGATAAAAAAATAATTATAGATGAGTTAGCAGATTGTTGGATGTTGAAAAAAGAATACTGTAGTATACTTTTATCATAAACTTGTAAAAGCGATAGAATACATTATTGAGTAGTATTTAGAAGAGGAAGTGGAACTGTAATGAATTTTTATGGGATAAATTATTTAGAATCGCAGTCTGATATTAACGACTATCTTAGATATTTTTTGATATTTGGTTCTCTTTTTTTATTAGTAATTGTATTTATTCTTTATTTACGACATCGTATAAAGACAAAGTATAGGGATTTAAGCATTATTTTTTTACTGTTATTAATATTTGCCTCTGGGGTCCAATATTCTGACTATCAATCAAATCAAGCAAAACACACCCAATCATCTCAGATGGTAAACTTAGTTCAAAATTTAGCAAAAGAGAAAAAAATAGATGAAAGTGATATATTTGTTAACTCGACACAATTAGTAGATGGAATAATGATCAAAATCAAGAAGAATTATTTTAGAGTAAACCTAAGTTCTGATCAAAGCTCTTTCACTCTTGAGAAAGCCTATTTGATTAATCAAAATATAGTCTTAAATAAATAAAGGAGAGAATATATGCAATTTTACAGTCCAATCATTATTAAATTTGCCTTGGGGATTATTTGTTTAATTATTCAAATTAACTTAATGGGAAAAGGAAATTTAGCTCCTTCTTCTGCAATGGATCAGGTTCAAAACTATGTTTTAGGCGGGATAATAGGTGGTGTCATTTATAACGATTCTATTACGGTTTTACAATTTGTATTAGTGTTAATTATCTGGACGTTACTGGTATTGATATTAAAATTTGCTAAAGAGCATAACAGATACGTTAAATACATTGTTGATGGAAAGCCTATTACTCTTATTAAGAACGGTATTGTAGACGTGAATGAATGTTTAAAAAATGGTATATCTGCAAATGAATTGATGTTTAAATTAAGATCTAATGGAATTTATGAGGTACAGCATATTAAGAGAGCTGTTTTAGAACAAAACGGTCAATTGACACTTATTGAATTTGGGGATGAAAATATCCGATACCCTATAATTGTTGATGGCCAAGTAAACTTTGACGTACTAGAATTGATTAATCATGATGAAGAATGGTTGGAAAATGAAGTTGTAAAACAGGGCCATAGCAGAATAAGTGATATTTATTTAGGAGAGTATTTATCAGGGAAACTTAATCTATATAGCTACCATTCATAACAATGTATCTAATATAATTAATTAAGGGGGATTCAAAAATGAAAACAGTAATGTGGTTCAGGCGTGATTTGAGACTTCAGGATAATAAGGCGTTATATCATGCTTTAAAAAATGTAGATTCGAAAGAATTGATATTAATATTTCAAGTAAACCCACAACAATTTATAAAAGACAGCCCTAATCACGATGCTTTTTTTTCAAGCGTAGCTTTATTCAAAAGAAAAGTTGATAAAGAGTCCCATTTGCAAATTATGTTTGGAGACCCTTTGGACTCATTTATTCGTTTAAAAGAAAAACTTCCAGAATGGACATCTATTTATTTTAACGAAGACACGTGTGGTTATGGTACGTTTCGCGACCAACAGGCAATTAGTTTTTTTGAAAAAAATAAAATTGAATATTCAATTTTTCAGGACACCTATTTACACGGATATAATGAAATAAGGAAGAAAGACGGTGGAAGTTACCAAATATTTACGCCATATTATAATAATTGGAAAGAAGCAATGAAGGAAACGCCAATTGATGTTCCCTACACTTCCGAAAAAATTTTTTCTGAGTCATTATTTCCTGAAGATGAAAAAAGATTCAATAAGATGATGGATAATATCCCTATTGCGAATTTTTGTAGGGGGGAGGAAGCGGCACAATCCATGCTAGAATCCTTTATTTCTAATGATTTACAATCATATGAAAAAACACGTGATTTTCCTTACAAAGACAAAACGAGCCATATATCTACATTTTTAAGAACTGGAGAAATTTCAATCCGGACAGTTTGGCATAAGCTAGACTCAGTCGTAACTAGTCTTGGTAAAGAGACATATAAGAAGGAATTAGCCTGGCGAGACTTTTATAATATGATCTACAGTACATTTCCTCAACAAAAAGAAGTAGCAAATCAAGAAAAATTTCGCTACATTAAATGGGAAAACGATCAAGAAAAATTTGTTAAATGGCAAAATGGACAGACTGGTTATCCTATAATAGACGCTGCAATGCGTCAGCTTAAAGAAACGGGCTGGATGCATAACCGCTTAAGAATGATTACTGCTTCTTTTTTGGTGAAAAATTTGCACATAGATTGGCGATGGGGTGAAAAGTATTTTGAAAAGATGTTGATTGATTATGATGCGGCTAGTAATATTGGGGGATGGCAGTGGGCAGCATCTACTGGAACGGATGCTGTTCCGTATTTTAGAATTTTTAATCCTGCTGTTCAGTCAAAGAAATTTGATAGTGAAGGTTTGTTTATAAAAAAATATGTCATCGAATTAAAACAAGTACCTACAAAATATATCCACCAACCAGAATTAATGAATAAAGAATTACAAAATCGATACAACGTGAATTTGGGTGAGTCTTATCCTTATCCAATTGTAGATTATGCTGAAAGTAAGAAAAAGACAATTGTTCTTTACGAATCTAGCAAAGAATACTACAGAGAAATGCTACACAAAAAATTAAGATAATCAATCAAAAGAAACAGCTTTAGCAACGTTTTATTTCATAACTTTCTTGTCATAAAATGGAAACTGATTGAAAAAGTATTTAACTCAATTGTGGTATGTTTAAATGCTTTTTCGATCAGTCTTTTATAAGATAAAGTGCAAAGAGATTTTTAAGTAGTATGGAATTAAATTATTTGTAATAGAGAGAAACATTAATTATAATTAATATTAACTTTATAAGTAGGGTCAAAACTCATATGGGAGATTGTGCGGGTTCAAATCCTGCTTGGCCCGTTATTAATGGAAATAGACAAGGAGATAATCATCTTTGTCTTTTTTAATTTGTAAAAATAATTTAGTTAACATAAGATATATTATTAAAAGTAGTTAGAAAAGGGCGAATGTTAGGATTAAGTGCAACATATGATTGTTTTAGTATAACAATAGTTCGTGTTTTGCTCTGTTATATCACGTTATGATTTTTCTATATATATTGTTGTTCGTTTTATTTTTTTTAAACCAATGTGAAATTTGTTTGTAGGTTTCTAGAAAACTTTCGATATTTGGAATCGGGTCGTTTAAGTAATTTACATATATTTTTTGTTTTAAATCGTTTGTTTAGCAATGTTTATCATTAAATTTGATTAAAGAAATAAAAAGAGAACTAGAAACATCTAGTCCTCCAAGCATAAACCAAAGTAATATATCCTATTTGACTTGAATTTGCACCTAATAGCAAACCATACGTATTGTGCGGTATTTTTACTAAGTCGTTCTTTTATTTGCACAAATGCTCTAACCTATTCTGTATTTATCATATGTAGTCTTCAGAAATTAAGTTGTATTTGACATTATTTTAGTAATTTAATTTTAATTCTGTTTCATCGGAATAATTCACTATGTGAGCCTATTCTAGCTAAAGTTAGAATTAATTTATCACCATCAATTTTATAAATCAACAACCAGTCTGGTTCAATATGACATTCTCGTGTGCCTATATAATTTCCTGTTAGTGCATGGTCTTTATACTTTGGTGGCAATGTTTGTTGTTCTTATAAAAGTACTAGTACTTCTTTTAACTTCTCTAAATTCTTTCCTTGTTTCTTTGCTTTCTTAAAGTCTTTTTTGAATTGGTTCGTGTAAAATATTTCAAGCATTTAAATCCTCCATTAGAGCATCAACGGAAGAAAATCCTCCATGAACATTTCCTTCTTTTAAGTCCTTTAATGCTTGTAAAGTCTCTTTATTTCCCTTATTAATCATAAAAGGAATTGCTTGCTCATTAATAGACTGTTTTAAAAAAATAGTAATTGCACTTGTCATGTTTAAACCTAAATCATCAAATAATTGTTCTGCTTCTTCTTTTAAATTTTCATCAACGTTTACATGTATAGGTTTCTTTTTTGTCGTAGCCACTGCTATCCCTCCTTTATGTGAATAATAATAACATGTAATGTTGTTAAAAACAACATGTATTTTGTTTGTTTGATTTAAATGTTCTATCTTATAAAGGATACAAGATTTATGTAAATGTTGTGGTTTAAGACACCTCTTCTTCTAATAAATATTCTTTACAAAGCATTAACAAGACTGATTTTCCTACACGACGAATCTCGGTAATAACCTTAATAAAGTCAGAATCTTTAAATTGAATAAGCTAATTAAAGCAAATAGACCTTTTAAACATTTTCATCCTTCTGTTGAAGTAAAATTCTATTATAAAATTATTTCAACATTATTTGAAGTTAACTTCAAATAATGTTGACTTTTTAAAACAATAGGAGTTCAAACAATCTCACAGTGCTATGTATCAATGTGAGAAAACCGACTGTTATTAATTTGTAAAAAAATGAGTAAAATAAATAATGTATTCGATTTTTGATATTAAGTAATGTTGCATATAGTATTAGCAAAATTTTAGCTTAATAAAATTAAATATGCTAGAATTTTATTGTAGGAAGCATATTATTCACTTCTTTACAAATCTATCTTAGTCTTAGACAGTCGGCGGAAAACGACTGTCTATTTATCTGGTGAAGTATTTTAGGTATGTCTATTTAGTGGTCGATTAGACATGAATAAAAGAGCGATTCTGAAAAGAATCGCTCTTTTATTTAGTTAGTTGTAAAGCGTCCTAAGTAATCCACGTTGAAGTCAAAACTAATTCCAGGAATGAAATCAAAAGAACCTTGACTACTCCATTGCCAAGCGGCTGTATCTGTGTGCAATAAATTATTAGCACTTGGGTTCGCCGGCCATTCTGCTACCCAACTATTTTCTTTACCTAAAACGTCATATTCCATCCAATTATTATTGAACCAACTAGCGCTAGAATAATGGACAACATTTTTAAAGCCACGTTTTGCTAATTGATCTCTAAAGTAGACAGAAACTTTTGTGGCATCTGCGTTAATCATTGGTGTTGTTTCTGCATCATTAACCATGACACTATTTTGGGATAGCCCTAATTCTTCTGCGTAATCCGCATAGTAATTGGCTTGATCAATTGCTTCTTGTTGATTTTCAAACCAAGAAAAATGATATGTTGAAACAGTTAGACCTGCTTTTTTGGCATTGGTAATTTGACTAGGGGCTAACGGGTTTTTGTAGGTTGTTCCTTCAGTTAATTTGACTACTACGCCTTTAATTCCCATGTTTTTCATCTTTTGAAATTGTTCTACAGAAATCTCTCCATTATGAGAGGAAATATCGATAAAATCCACTCTAGGAGGTGTTTCACTGAGGCTGCGTTTACTTCTTAGTAAGGAATAATTGACAGGGTCATTTTGAGCAAAACTTCCTAATTCATAGTTACTCGTCACAATATTTTTTGCTTCTGCTGGAACACTTGTTATAAGACCTCCAAAAGTTAGGCCTATTCCTAAAACAAATAATTTAGCTGAAATTTTCATTTAACCATTCCCTTCTTCTTCTGTTGTATGGTACATTAACAGGATAGATCATTAATGAAAAATAATAAATGTTTTTTATTATTACATATAAAAGGTTAAGTTAAACGGTTTTAACAATGAACGCTTGTAAGACATATAAACTACTAGTCTCATTGGTAAGTGCTGCATGCGTAACAACTTGAATTTTTCTTTAAAATGAAGCCTTTAATTTATAAGTCCTCAACATTGTATTCGGTGTATCCTTCATAATAATAGCTAATATCAATACCCTTCATGAAGATTTCTCTATCATTAATTTTATCAGTTAAAGCATTTGAGATTAAATATTTAATTTCCAAATCTTTGACTGGACTTCTTTCCATTGCAGATAAATAATCTTCTTTATCAATTAAGTTCCAATCTACAACCTGCTTTAATTCTTTTTTCAAAATTAAGTCTAACCATATTCTCGTTGCTCTACCATTGCCCTCACGAAAAGGATGTGCAATGTTCATTTCAACATATTTGGCTACAATTTCATCTAAATTTCTTTGGGGCATTTTATCTATATGTTCTAAAGCGATTTCTAGGTACATTACTGGTGCAAAGCGAAAATTTCCTTTAGAAATATTTTGACTTCTAACTTTACCTGCAAATTCATAAATATCTTCAAACAAATAATTATGAATATATGATAGCCCCTTGAATGTTCCAATTTCTACTCTGTCAATATCTCCAGAGTCATATAATTGTTTTGCCTTTTCTTTACTGACACGTTCCTCAACTCTGTTTAACTCAAGTTGGTTAATAATACCTAATTTGTTTTCTAACAACTGAATTCACCGCCTATTAATTATTAATCCTTTTTTTCAATAACTTTTTCAACTTTCATGCTAAGTTTTTCTATGTATTTTAGCACGAAATCTACATAACAATCAAAAATATAAAGACACTTGCTATTCTCATTTTTTCATATGGTAAAAATAAACTCAATGCCATTTTTGAGATATGCTGCATCGTCATGATAGATTATTGATGATGTATAATAAACACTTTTTTTCTACATATAAGATATTAATTTATATAGTTTTAACGATGAATGCTTGTAAAATATCTAATTTACTAGTTTCATTAGTAAGTGCTGCATTCCTAACAACTTGTATTATTCTTTTAGATGAAATTTTTAATAACCCTATTTCTTTAGGAAGCTGTTTAAGTGCAATGAGTGAGATATCTTCAGGAACAACGACCCAGCTATAATTAGTTTTAGTATTTAAAATTATATTGTTAAGTTTGTTATCCGAAAAAACTATTTCGATGCTATGTGTATTTAATTCTTGTGTGTATTTACTAGACACGTTTTCTAGCAATAAAAAATCTAAAGTAACAGATCTCATCAATAACGAAGAATAAAAGGAAAAATTGGGAATTAGCTTATAAACTGATTTTCCTTTGTGATATGAATTCTTAGCAATTTGTAACCACGAACTTTCTGACAATGCAAACGAAAAATCAGATATAGTAAATATTTGTTCGTCACTACTATCAATTTTAGAGTATCTATTCTTTTTAACGATTCCCCCACCCTCTTTAGCTTGAATCGTTTTAATAGTTGACCAAGTGTTTACTAAATCAGATCGCTTAATATCTTTTACTAAAACTTGTTGCATTAATTCATCTTTTATTTGGCTGTTTCCTTGGCTAATTTTTTCTACTAATTCAAAGTTATCTGGACTGACTTCTACGTCCTCTATGTTAGGAACACTAACTCCCCTACTTCTTGCTCGTTGTTGGTAGTCAAAGTATATTTCTCCTGCTTTTTTTCTTTTCCATATTAGAGATTCAGTTACTCCTGTTACATATGCTAAATGTTTAATCCACTGTGTAAAAGAACTATACTCATTACGCCATAATTTACTATATTCTACTTCTCTTATTAGCTCGTATAGACGCACCCATGAATGAGTATCCTTAGACAATATTTCTTCAATTTCATGTTCTATTTTTCTTAGGTTCAATTTATCCTCCTTTCTGTCTATTTACTATAATACGTTATAGTAAATAGACGTTATAAAAAGAAAGAATTCATGAACATTAAATATTATATGTATTCTTTCTTCCTATTATAATTAAAAAATGTATTCAATGATTTGATCTATTTTAGCCATATCCTTTAATGGTAAATGTTCTATTTGGCTTAACTTTCTTTCTGTAAAATCTAAAGATTTTAATTGGGAAATAACGACTTGTCCATGAGTTTCCATTTCATCAGGTAATGTATAACGAGTGGGCATGTTTTTAATTGTAGAAGTTATGGGACAAATTACTGCAAACATTGTCTTTCTATTAAACTCATATCTAGAAACTACTAGACCTGGACGTCTTTTCTGTATTTCTTTTCCAGCTGAAGGATCGAAATCTATCCATACAATATCGCCCTTTTTAGGAATATATTTCTTTTCGTCACTCATTAAAATAATTCTCTCCCTCCAGGTTCAATGTCATGCCATTCATCTTTTTCGTAGTACTCCCCTTCTAATCCACCACTAAATGGATCTTGTAATTTAGGGACTAATGTAATTGTCCCATCATCAGAATACATCACTATATATTCTTGGTCTGCTTTTGGTTTCTGTCCGTTATTAGATGGTAAGGTCAATACTACAGAACTTCCTTGTTTTCTAGATTTTGTGGTTAACATACAATCACCTCTTGTCTTTTATTATACTAAATAATTAAATAGTTTCAAATAACTATATACTACATTTAGTTAACTTAGTGTGATTTAATTAAATAGTCGAAATTAGATATTTTAGAATTAATTTGTTAGGTTCAGAAACTTAAAAGTTTTTGACCTCTTTATTTTTTCGTGCTATACTTGGAATTATCAAGTGTCAAAAACTTATGTTCAGAAAAGGTGAAGAAATTTTGTCTATTTATGGTTATTCAAGAGTAAGTACTAGTAATCAAGATTACAAAACCCAGATTCAAAAACTAGAACAAGCCGGATCAGAAAAAATCTTCAGTGAAAAATATACGGGAACAAAAAAAGAAGGAAGGAAAGAATTAGAAGAACTACTTTCTATTGTAAAAACTGGCGATAAAGTTTTAGTGACGAAAATTGATCGGTTGGCTAGAAGTATTGTTGATTTAAATTCAATTATCTCTTCTTTAAACAATTCAGGAGTGACTATCACCTTCTTAGATAATGCCCTAACCTTTGAGCCAAATAAAAGTGATTCTATGCAAACGTTAATGATGAATATGCTGGGTAGCTTTGCGCAATTTGAAAGAGATTTAATCGTGACGAGAACGCAAGAAGGGAAACAGTGGCATCGAGCGAACAATAAAAATTATCGAGAAGGACGTCCGAAAAGAGTTCTAAATGATAAATACAAACATGCACTAGAGTTAATGGAAACAAACAGTATGCGGGAAGTAGAAAAGAAAACAGGAATTTCTTTATCTACACTCAAACGAATCAAGAAACAAGCAAAGGAAGAACAGTTACTTAGTGAGAAATAATTCAGGAGTGGTTAACATAGAGAATAGAGAAAAGATTATTCAGTTGTTGAAAAATTCTTTAGTAACAGGTTATGGGATAGAGATAATGTCAAATGGGCGACTCTATTCAGCAAACTTCCAAAGATATAAGAATCGAGTAAAGAAAGAAGAGAACCCGTTGATTATTTTTGAGAGCATGACAGAAAAAGTTGAGCAGGTATTTTTAGAATTAGCTGAAGAAGTCATACGAACGAACCCTAAAACAAAACAAGAATTCAAGGAAATGATTAAAGAATATAGTTATAAGGAGGATAACAAATGGTAGTTCGAAAAATATATGATCATTGGGGGATCGAAATCAGCACATGGAACAAAAGTAATATAGTTACTTTTATTGATTGTGACTGCGGTCAATTAGCTAAAAGAGAACTAGGAAAGTATAATCAGTTTAAATGTGATAGATGCAATAAAGATTACAAATTGTATCAAGGCAACTATATCGCAATTGATGAAAAAATAAATGAAGTAGCTCAAAACGATTGAAAAAGTAAAAAAGATTGTTTGATTGTGTACTTTCAATAATTTAAAAAAGGTGGAGAGTTTAATGAATTTTGGGTATTTGAATTTTGGAACAAAAGACGCCGTTTTAGTGATCGCAATATTTATTATCTTAATTTTAACGGTACTGTTTCGTTGGTCAGCTTTAGAATTTGTCTTTTCTTCAGGTGCAGTAGGAATTGCTTTTTTTGCTGGAAATATGAAACAAGACAAAAGGATATCAGACAGGCAAAACAAAAAGATAGATAAGAGGTAAATGAAATAATAGCGAAAACGATGCACGACTCCAATAGGGATTTTAACTATTTCTTGAAGGTGTACCAGATAAAGAAGTTGAAGAAAAAAAGGTATTAACAGACGAGACGGACTCTTAAAAGGTATCGTCAGCATTACGGAGTTACTGCAGAAAAGAGAAAGAAGGAAAAATAAAGTAGAGAAAAATTCTACTCCATAAAAAATACTTGTTTGATTCTGTATTACGTTAACCGACAAATTGTTATAATTTGATTAAAATATTAAATATGATATAATTTTTTATAATTTAGTCTGAATTACAATTAGTTGATTAGCATTATTTCTACAGAGGAGATGATAAAATGGGTATATTTACTAATTTTTCTGATTTTTTAGAAGAAAGAAGAAAAAAGAAACATGATAAAATAAGAAAAAAAGCTGAAGCTATGAAGCGTCAAGGTAAAAGCCCAGTAAAGAAGGGCTGGGGAACAATGGTCGATACTGGATCAGGTGGAATAAACAAAAACCCAATTGATAGAGTTTACGATATAGGACAACAACAGAAAAATTTATCTTCTAAAAGTGATGAAAAAAATAAATTTTCAGAAGACTAAAAAATAAAGAAAAGAAGTTAAAAATCTTCTTTTCTTTATTTTTTGGACTTAAATTAATTTTCTTGCTTGACTAATAAGTCTGTAGCTTTTAAAGATGATGGAATAGGATAAGGTCCTCCTTGAAGATAGAGAGTTCCTGCGTAGGTTCTCCAATTTCCTGGAGCATAGCCTGTAGAAATTAGTGTCAAATATCCGTGGTATCGACGCTTAACTGCTGTATTTTCGACTGAAACATAAATTGTTGCAGGCGGGTATCCAACGTACGAACGGTAAGTTGTGTAATACCAAGTGCTAGGAGCATATGCTGCACTTTGTTGGATAGCGTCGGTAGTAGATAAGCTAGACGATAATTGTTCATTTAAAACATCGGGTGCATAAGATTCTTGTGATGGAGTAACATTTGACTCTTGTGATTCTGCATTTGTCTGTTGGGAAAATCCGAATAGAATGATACTAGCAAGAAATAAAAATAAAACACTTTTAAATTTCATAATTAACTCCCTTTTCTATAATTAAATGTTAATTAATATTTAATTATAAGTCAAGAATTTATAAAATTAAAATAATAAAGGAGGTTTAAACATGAAAAAAAATATTCTAGAAGAATATAGAGCTACTAAAAACAAAGGAGAAGATTTTTTACATTGGTTATTAATTAGGAAAGTGAATACCTTTGGAAAAGTAGTTATCGCGATTATATTATGGCTTTTGTGGTTAAAATACGCATTCAATCTAGTATTCATGGTGAACTTTCTAAAAATAACAGTATTAATTACAATTATTTACTGGCTGACTGATATCTACTTGCGCGTTAAAAACAAACTAAAAAAATAATGACTGTAGATTTCTGAGCTACTTTAAATTCAAGATAATTCGGAAAACTGAAATTTTGCTGTTGCAAAACAGAACGTTAGTTCGTATAATGTAACTCGAAAGGACGGTTTTTTGCATGAAATTTGATTATTCCAAAGAACCCCGGAGAGATGTTTTATGTATCGATGTAAAATCCTTTTACGCGAGCGTAGAATGTGTAGAACGTGGCTTAGATCCCCTCAAGACAATGCTTATAGTAATGAGTGGTGCGGATAATGCAGGCGGATTAGTGCTTGCTGCTTCGCCACTGGCAAAAAAAGTCCTGGGAATTTCTAATGTGACTCGTAAAGATGAAGTGCCTGATCACCCAGAACTGCTTATTGTTCCACCAAGAATGAATTTATATATGAAGAGAAATAGTGAAATTAATAATCTACTCAAACGGTTTGTGGCAGATGAAGACCATTCTGTTTTTAGTGTGGATGAAAGCTTCATTGATATAACTGCTTCTCTGAAGTATTTTAATTGTGATACTGCTTATCGATTGGCCAAAATTATTCAACGTGTCATTTATAACCATATGGGGCTGTACGTCACGATTGGCATTGGAGATAACCCATTGTTAGCCAAGCTGGCCCTAGATAACGAAGCAAAAAATACAACAGGTTTTGTTGCAGAATGGAGATATGAAGATGTACAAGAAAAAGTTTGGTCTATCTCCCCTATCACTGAATTTTGCGGGATTGGCAAGCGTATGGCTGCTCGTTTAAAGATGTCAGGAATTGAGTCGATTTATGATTTAGCACAAGCAGATCCTTATCTATTAAAACACCGCTTTGGTGTCATGGGATTACAACTGTTCGCACATGCTTGGGGCATTGATCGTAGTTTTTTAGGAGAAAAAAGCCAGGTGGCCAAAGAAAAATCATTCGGTAATAGTCAAGTATTACCTAGAGACTATGCTCGAAAGGATCAAATTGAATTAGTGCTGAAGGAACTTTCAGACCAGGTAGCAACCAGGTTAAGAAATTCAAACTGTCAAACTGAATGTGTTTCAATTTTTGTTGGTTATTCTAAAGGACAAGTTGATGGACTGGGCAGGTCTGGTTGGCGAAAACAGCTTAAAATCGCTCGTAGCAACAACACAAAAGTGTTAACCGAGCATGTTTTGAAACTTTTTCGAGAAAACTATGTTCCTGGTATGGATATTCGAAATTTAGGAGTCTCCTTTGGAAAGCTGGTTTGGGATACTACACTTCAAATAGATCTCTTCTCCCCTCCTGAAGAACAAATAATAAACAATCAGTTAGACTTTCTAATTGATAAAATCCGTCAGAAATTTGGTTTTAAAGCATTGATTCATGCGTCCTCACTTCTTGAAGGGGCGACAGCTGTGAATCGTTCGGGCTTAGTTGGTGGTCATGCAGGTGGCAACGTCGGTCTTGGAGGTTAACAAATGAAGAAAACTAAAAAGGAATTTACACCTTATAACGATTATGTAGACCGCCCTTTTGATTTGAAGTGGCCAACTGCTTTCCCTTTAGGAGAGTTGCAAGCAGCAATCAAAGAAACGGATGAATTTAATGCACGAGAGATTGAAAGACTGCCACAGCAATCTCAAGTACAAATAGAATACTTATTAGATCGCTCAATTAAACAAAATAAAGTGCTAGAAATTCAATTAAATTCGTTAGACGAATATGGTCGTGTAAAACCTCATGTTTTCGGAGTTTTTCGTGGCATGGCTGAATTTGATGTTGTTTTAATTGGAGATTTTCAAATTGATTTTTATGACATACGCTATATTAAAATTCATAACTTTTTGAAGTGGTCTGCAGTAGATACATTGGAAAATCCTTTCGCAGACGTCGTACTTCCAGAATTATCAGATGAAGAACAAGAATCAATCGATGCTTTTATGAAAGATTATTACGATGATGGAGAATTTTATGAAGAAATTTAACTACCAGGGTGCAGTGATTAAAGACAACAATAAAATAAGTGGCGTTGCATACGTACAGTGTGCGTGTGGATGTCTTGCGAGCAGAGTGTCAAGTGATTCAGGTAAGTACAAATGCTCGTTATGTAAACGAGTATACGTACTAAAAAGAGAGATAAAAGTTGAAGTAAAACACTGAAGGTTTACTACTGTATAGGTATATTCGAATTTATGTTATAATTATTGCGGCAACTTGCCTCCGATTGGGGGTGCTGTTTATGTACGAACTTATGTCTTTGGTTATTGCCCCACTTTTTGTGGGTCTAGTAATCTTACTAGTTGACCATTGGTTAGATGATTAGCAGATAACCATGCAAGTTGTCCTAACCCACACGTCTATCCGCAAGACGAAAAAAATAGCCCAAACCTGTGACGAGGTTTGGGCTATTGTGCTGTTCATATCGAACTTATGTCTTCCGCATTATTAGTATAACACATTATTAAAGAAGGTCAACAAAAAAGAAGCAGCTACGCCCTTCCCTTATTGCATGTTTTTTAGTACAATATTACTGCAAACGCATTAATAATCTAAGAAAGGAAACTTACCCACCATGTCTAGAAAAACCTTTGTGTATCCGCACCCTATCAACACATACATTATCAAGCAACTAGGGATTACTGTTGAAGAATTTTGTGAATTACACGCTTTCTCTCAAGGAACTGTTTCTTCTTGGATTACTCGCAACAAAAAAATTGAAACACTTCCTATCTCATTTATTTATTCTCTTTCTCTGTCTGCCAGCAAAACTATGGATCAGGTTTATTCAGACCTTTTAAAACTGCAAGACGATTATTTGCTGCACTTAGAACGCCACAGACGAACTAAAAAAATTATAGACGAAAAATGATATTGTAATATCACACTATTGTAACATCGTATAGTCAAACTATAATAATATTGTATTATTACAATATCACGTTGCTACAATTTCACTATATCGCGAAGTAACAATACTATGCAATTGTAATATCGTAATATTAATAAATCGCAATAGTATGACTCCACGATTGAACAATATTGTAATATCAATAAATTATGATATTGCAATATTGCGATATTGTGATATAATAATGACATAACATCACAAGGAGGACATTATTATGGCACGAATAATTTCAGTTGCAAATCAAAAAGGCGGTGTTTCAAAGACAACAACTAGCATTAATCTTGGAGCGGCATTGCATTTTACTTTTAACAAAAGAGTTCTTGTAATCGACATGGACCCTCAGGGGAATGCTACTGATAATTTTGGATTTGATATTGATGGTACGAATGTTCCAACAATTTATGAAGTATTAAAAGATGAAGCTTCGATTACTGAAGCTATTTTAAATTACAAAGGAATCGATGTAATTCCTGCTGATATTGCTCTCTCTTCAGCAGAGCGAGAATTTACACAAGTTGGTAGTGAACATCGACTTAAAAGAGTTCTTCAACCAATTGAAGAAAACTATGATTATATTATTATTGATTGCCCACCAAGTTTGGGTATATTAACAGTAAATGCGTTTACTGTCTCAGATGAAATTATTATTCCTGTAGAAGCAGCATATTTTTCATTAAAAGGATTAGTTAAATTGAACGAAACAATCGAGACTGTTAAAGAATACACAAATGAGAGCTTAATCATACGAGGCGTTCTTTTCACAAAATATAATGAAAGATTTAATATTTCAAAAGAAATGAATAAAACAGCAAATCAAATTTCTGATGCCCTCCACGTCAACATATTTGATACTTACATTAGACGAACTATCACTGTTGATGAAGCCCAAGCAGCAGGTTCCGACTTGATTAGCTTTAATAAGACTTCGACCGCTGAAGACGATTATATCCAGTTTACAAAAGAATTTTTAGAGAAGGTAGGAGATTTGAATGAGTAATAGAGGAAAATCAGCTGCGGAACGACTTCTGGGTACAGGAAAAGAAGACACCAATTCAACTAAAGCAACTACTCCCAATGACAAAGAATTAAAAACTACACATGAACACATTGTTATGAATAAAAAAAACATAGAAAAATTGATTAAGCAACAAGGTAACAGCAAAAGAAATGCTGATAGTATTCGGATCAATCCAATCCTTGCAAATGCTTTAAAATACTGGACTTCAATTGGCGAACCAGAAAAAAGCAAACCTGATGTTATCGAAGAAACGCTTTTGAAATCTATTCCTGAAGAGTATTTAATTAAAGGATATGAAATGGCAAAAAAACAAAATAAAATTTGATAATATTGTGGAATCACAATATTACAATATTAGACAACAACAATATCATAATATTGTTGTTGTTTTTTTTCTACAAACGCTGTTGTATCAATAATAATCTTTTGAACATTGTAATATCACGATATTGCAATATTACAATTGTATTATATCGCAATATCGTGATATAATAAGAAAGTAGGAAAATACTGATATATCAGTATTTGCAAGGGAAATAAAAGTAGGTTAAACTATAAACTAACAAAAACAGAGAGGTAAAGCT